>JADJXW010000023.1 GCA_016720075.1 Pseudomonadota bacterium | reverse complement strand
GTCGAGAACGTGGCCGAGGGGCCGGACGCGGAGCGCGTCATCCGCGATCTGGCGCGCCAGGGCCACCGGCTGATCTTCACGCCCAGCTTCGGCTACATGGAGCCGACGCTGGCGGTGGCGCGCGACTTTCCCGACGTGCGCTTCGAATCCATCACCGGCTACAAGACCGCGCCCAACGTGGCCACCGCCAATGCGCGCTATTACGAGGGGCGCTACCTGGCCGGCGTGGCAGCCGGGCGCATGACGGCAAGCCATGTCGCCGGCTATGTGGCCGGTTTCCCGATACCCGAGGTGCTGCAAGGCGTCAACGCGTTCACGCTGGGCATGCGGTCGGTCGATCCGCAGGCGCAGGTCAAGGTGGTCTGGCTGCAGGCGTGGTTCGATCCGGCGCGCGAACGCGACGCGGCGATGGCGCTGATGGACCAGGGCGCGGATGTGCTGGCATTTCACACCGCTTCGAATGCGGTGATGGTGGCGGCGCAGCAGCGCGGCAAGCTGGCGCTGGCCTACCACTCGGACATGCGTGCCGTGGCGCCGCAGGCGCAGGTCGCGGCGGTGACCCACGAGTGGGGCGGCTACTACACGCAACGCGCGCAGGCGGTGCTCGATGGCAGCTGGGCTTCGGGCCAGGTCTGGGGTGGCATCCGCGAGGGCATGATCCGGGTCGGCGACTTCGGTCCGGCCGTGGGCGCCGCGGTGCGGCAGGAAGTGCTGGCGCGGCAGGCGGACATCGTCGCCGGCCGGCTGCACCCGTTCCGCGCGCGCCAGGCGGTGCTGGACAATTCCGGCAAGATGGCTATCCCGGCCGGCCAGACGTTGACCGATGCGCAGATCCTGGCCATGGACTGGCTGGTGCAGGGTGTCGTCGCGCCACCGCCGACGCGTTGATGGAAGTAAGCTCCAGGCCATGAAAGCCTTTCGCGCCTCGATCCTGCGTTTCGACGCGCAGCGCCAGGCTGTGTTCGACATGGACGGCCTGCTGGTTGTCGGCCACGTCGACGGCGCGCGCTGCGAGCGGGTGTTGGCGGTGGGCGCGTACGAGGCGGTGGCGCCGCTGGTCCCGGGCCTGGTGGCCGAGGACCTGCGCGGGCGCATCATCGCGCCGGGCTTTGTCGACCTGCATGTGCACTACCCGCAGATCGACGTGATCGGCTCGCCGGCCAGCGGCTTGCTGCCCTGGCTCGAGAACTACACCTTTCCGCAGGAGAGCCGCTTCGCCGATCCGGGGAATGCGGCGCAGGTGGCGCAGTTCTTCATGACCGAGCTGCTGCGCAACGGGGTCACGACGGCACTGGCCTTCGCCACCTCGCATCCGGCGTCGGTGGACGCATTTTTCACCGAGGCGCTGCGGCGCGGCATGCGCATGATGACCGGCAAGGTGCTGCAGGACCGCCATTGTCCGGACGGCGTGCGCGACCAGACGGAGCAAAGCCTGCTCGATACCGAGGCGCTGATCCGGCGCTGGCATGGCGTGGACCGGCTCGGTTATGCGATCACGCCGCGTTTCGCGCCCAGTTGCAGCGACGCGCAGCTGCGCGGGGCCGGTGAACTGGCGGCGCGGCATCCGGAGGTCTGGATCCAGTCGCATGTGGCCGAGAACCGCGACGAGATCGCCTGGGCGCGTGAACTGTTCCCCGATGCGCGCTCCTACCTGGCGGTGTACGAGGCGTTTGGCCTGATGCGCCGGCGCGCGGTCTACGCGCACTGCATCCACCTGGACGACGCCGACCGCGCGCTGATGCGCGATACCGGAGCGGCCGCCGCCGTGTGCCCGACCAGCAACCTGTTCCTGGGCAGCGGCTTCTTTGACCATGCCGGCGCGGACCGGGCCGGTTTTGCCGTGGGTCTGGCCAGCGACGTGGGCGGCGGTACGTCGCTGTCGCCGTTTCACACCATGCTGGCGGCCTATTACGTGGGCCGCGAGGGCCAGACCAAGCCCGGCCTGAGCCTGTCGCCGCAACAGCTGTGGTGGCAGCACACGGCGGGCGCGGCGCGGGCGTTGGGGCTCGACGGTGTGGTGGGCAACCTGCAACCGGGTTGCGAGGCCGATTTCATCGTGCTGCAACCGCGCTGTTCGGCGCTGCTCGCGCGGCGTACCGGCAGCGCCGGCAGTCTGGATGAACTGCTGTTCGCGATGATCGTGCTGGGCGACGACCGTCTGGTGGAGCGCACCGAGATCGCCGCCCGCGCAGCGCCGTGACCGCGCCGGCACGCTCGGTGCCGAGCCCGTCGGGCCGACCCCGGCGTGTTCCTACAATCGGTGCTTTGACCTGGCACTGAACTCCGGAAAGCCCCAGCATGACCATCAAGAGCGACAAATGGATCCGCCGCATGGCGGAAACCACCGGCATGATCGAACCGTTCGAGCCCGGGCAGGTGCGCGAGCGCGAGGGCAAGCGGATCGTCAGCTACGGCACCAGCAGTTATGGTTACGACATCCGCTGCGCACCGGAATTCAAGGTGTTCACCAATATCCACAGCACGGTGGTGGACCCGAAGAACTTCGACGAGAAGAGCTTCGTCGACTTCCACGATGATGTCTGCATCATCCCGCCCAACAGCTTCGCGCTGGCGCGCACGCTGGAGTACTTCCGCATCCCGCGCAACGTGTTGACGATCTGCCTGGGCAAGAGCACCTACGCGCGCTGCGGCATCATCGTCAACGTGACGCCGTTCGAACCCGAATGGGAAGGCTACGTGACGCTGGAGTTCTCCAACACCACGCCGCTGCCGGCCAAGATCTACGCCGGCGAAGGCTGCGCCCAGGTGCTGTTCTTCGAGAGCGACGAGCCCTGCGAGACCAGCTACAAGGACCGCGGCGGCAAGTACCAGGGCCAGCACGGGGTCACGTTGCC
>JADJXW010000022.1 GCA_016720075.1 Pseudomonadota bacterium | reverse complement strand
GAAAGGTCGCTCTCCAAGCCGTTGCTGGTGTACGCCGCAATGGCGAAGTAATGCGTGCCCGGGCTGAGCTGTGCGTAGGTGTAGGCGGTCGATGCCGCACCTTCCAGCTGGACTATGTCATTGAGCATCGACGCGCTGGTACCGTGATACACCTTGAAGCCCGCCAGGTTGGTCAGTGAACTGCCGTCCGTGTTCTGGCTGGGGGCCGACCATGTCAGCGTGGCACTGCCCGTCATTGTCGCCGGCGCGTTCACCGCAATGCCGAAGGCAGGCAGGGATGTGCTGGTCGTGCCATCGCTGACTGAAATCGCTATGCCCGCGTAGGTGCCGGCCTGGGTCGCAGTGGGCGTGCCTGTCAGCGCGCCCGTGGCCGTACTGAAAGCGGCCCAGGCGGGTTTGTTCGCAATGCTGAATGCCAGCGGATCGCCATCTGCATCGCTGGCGCGAGGCGTGAATGTATAGGCACTGCCCGCCGTGATCGATGTTGAAGGCGCGCCGGAAATCACCGGCGCCGAACGGATCGGAGTCGAGCTCGGTGCCGCCGTCACAGTGATGCTGAATGCCGGCAGAGACCTGCTCAGGTAACCATCGGAGACGCGGATCGTGATGTTCGAGTACGTGCCCACCTGAGCGGCCGCCGGACTGCCGGTCAATCTGCCCGTGCTGCTGCTGAATGACGCCCATGCCGGTTTGCTTGAGATGGAAAACGTCAGCGTATTGTTCTGCGCATCACTTGCTGTCGGCGTGAACGTGTACGTCGCCGTGGCCTGGACCGATGTCGAGGGCGTGCCGCTGATGAGCGGCGCGGTATTGGTGGTGTAGTTGCGGGGTCTCTTCCGGTATCCCGCCGATGCGGGCAGTGCCGTTGAAGTGAGCATCGCCGTCAATGCGATGAACAGGAATGTGCGCTTGAGTTTCATGCCGATCTCCCAACATGTCGGTTGCATGGCGGCCCCGCTATCTGCAGTCCTTCATGAAGGGGCAGACCGGAGGCTTTGCGTCCCCGCCTCGTGGCGGGTTTGCCGTTGAGGTCATTAACGCCCATGGCAAGCAGCGCAGCAAAGTGTCGGTGCGCGCGCACGTCTGCGTGCCGCGACTCGGGGGAACCCTGATTCTTCCGATGAAATTGCGCTCGAGGAACTCGAGGCGTTGGTCAATGCTCGAGCCGGATGGCGTTGACCTGGAATTGCAGCGGACCGGCTGTCCGCGCGAACACGATCACGCCCGCAATATGGTGCAGGTCCATATCGCGGCCTGCCGGACTGCTGTGCACATCCTCCAGGTCGATTCGCAGCGTCGAGGCGGAGCTTGGAGGAAGTTCGAAATTGCGATTGAACCGATCATCAAAGGATCCGTCGTGTTGCCGATCGTGCACCCGCACGGTGACTGCCGTCGGCTCGCTGCCCGGGTAGGACAGCAGCGTGAAAGCCAGCGGCGCAATTGCTGCCGCCACACAGAGCACCGACAAAGTCCTGATCAATCGCTGTCTGGACGCTCTCCACAGGATCACCGCGCCACTGCCCAGGACATCCCCGATCCAGTCTTCAAGGGTCGGATCTCGCCCCGTGTAAGCCTGAGCCAGTTCCGTGAGTGCGCCGAATCCGGCCAGTGCCAGCATCAGGAAAACTGGGCCCGGCAATCCGTATCGAGCGAACCGTGTGCCGAATCGCTCGTACGCAATCCAGGCAATCAGGCCGAATGTCAGCGGGTGGCCCAGGTTCTCCAGCGCGTTCGCCAGGGCGGGCGCGCTGCGCGCCTCCGATATGTAGGGAAAGGGAAACAGCAGCAGCGCGGTGATCAGTATCAGCAGCGCCGCGAGCATTCCCATGCCTGCCGAAGCGGGTCTCATGCCGGACAGTATCGCCCGGGCAGCGCCCTCGGCGCTGCCCGAGTCAGCGCCGGTGTGCTACGGGATCACCTTCGAGCCGACGGCCGACAGGTCGCTTTCAAGGCCGGTCACCGTCACGGCGCTGACCGCGAAATAGTGTGTGCCACTGGCCAGCTGCGAAACCGTGTAGGAGGACGTGGCGGCACCTGCGACCGTGTAGACATCATTCAGCGCGCTCGCCGTGGTGCCGTGGTACACGCGATATCCAGCCAGCGACGAGGCGGTCAGAGCGCTCCCATCGGTGTTCGCTGTGGGGGCTGTCCAGGACAGCGTGGCCGCACCCGTTGCCGCCGGCGCGGTCACCTGGATCGAGAACGCCGGCAGCGGCGTGGACACCGTGCCGTCGCTCACGCTGATCGCGATGTTGGAGTACGTGCCGACCTGCGCCGTGGTCGGCGTCCCGGTCAGTGAGCCGTTGGCCGTGCTGAATACCAACCATGTGGGCTTGTTCGAGATGGAGAATGCCAGAGTGCTGCCTTCCGCATCGCTCGCCGAAGGCGCGAAGGAATAGGCACTGCCCGCCACCACGGTCGTGGCGGGTGATCCGAAATGGTGGGAGCTGAGTTGGGCGCGGCAGCCACGGTGATACTGAACGCCGCCAGCGAAGCGGTCAGGCTGCCATCGCTCACCGTGATGGCGATGTTCGAGAACGTGCCGGCATTGGCGCTGCCGGGAGTTCCGAGAGCCTGCCGGTGGACGCATTGAAGGTAGCCCACGAAGGACGATTGGCAATCGTGTACGACAGCGTCTGACCATCCGGATCAGAGGCGGTGGGCGTGAACGAATAGGCCGTTCCCACCGTGGCCGAAGTCGGCGGTGCGCCGGTGATCGTCGGTGCGCGATTGGGGGCCGCGGCGACGGTAATCGAGAAGGCCGGAAGGAGGCGCTCAGCGATCCGTCGGATACCGTGATGACGATGTTTGTGTAGCTGCGCACCTGCGCGGATGTGGGCGTACCCGACAGGCGGCCGGTCGTCGTGCTGAAGGATGCCCAAGTCGGCCGATTGGCGATCGAGAACGTCAGTGCCTGCGACTCTGCATCGCTGGCGGCGGGTGTGAACGAGTAGGCCTGCGTGGCCTGTACCGTCGTGGCCGGTGTACCCGAGATCGTCGGCGCGGTGTTGCCCGCAGGCGGGGGATTGGGTGGGGGCGGAGGGGTCGCGCTGTTCACGCGGATCTGGAACGCGGCAGCGACGCGCTGGCCTCGCCGTCACTGACGGAAACGATGATGTCTGCGGACTGGCCCACGTCGGTGGCGGCAGGCGTGCCGCTGACCATGCCCGTGGATGTGTTGATCGAAGCCCAGGCCGGCAGGCCCGCCGCGCTGAACGACAGCGCATCGCCGTCCGAGTCGGCAGCCGATGCCTGGAACAGGTAAGTCTGGCCGACCGTAACCGCGACAGAAGGCGTACCGGTAATCGTCGGTGTTGAATTCGGAGGAGTCTGGACTGGAGTGCTCGGGGGCGGCGCGGTCTGGGGATCCGGCGCGGCCTTGTTGTCGAAATTACAGGCAGCCAGTGCGGCTCCGGAAACTGCAATCAGTAGAGCACTGCGCCATTTTGATCGTGCCATTCGAATCTCCGCGAGTGACGCTGCCTGCGTCTAAAGATCTGCGCCACTGTCGCGGAAGCACTGACGACTGCTGTTGCTGCTAGTCGGCAGCCCCGCTATCTGTCGGCACCAAGACCGTTAGACCGGAGGCTTTGCGTCCCCGCCTTGCAACGGGTTTGCCTAAGTTGAGACTGAATTTAGGGTCGCGAAACGGAATCGCAAAATGTCTCTGCGCGCAGACGTCTGCGAATGGCTACCCGATCGATTATGTAAACGTGCGTGGCGCGAAGCGCGCGGACGTCACGGTATGGATTTTCTCACTACGTTCGACAGGGGGCTTTCGAGCCCCGTGCTGCTCATCGCCGAAACCGCGAAGAAATGAGTTCCGCCAGAACCCCGAAAGACTGCCAAGCGGCGAGCCATCCGTGTTTTCTGCAGGGGCAGTCCACGTCAATGTGGCGGTGCCCCGCGGCGGACCCTGCACATTGATTGTGAAGGGCCCGAGCGTAGCGGAGGTAAATCCATCGCTCACCGTGATCGAGATGTTCGAATAGGTGCCCGCGTTGGATGCAGTGGGTGTGCCGCTCAATTGACCCGTGGCCACGCTGAACGTCAACCAGGCGGGGCGGTTGGTGATGCTGAAGCTCAGCGCGTCCTGATTCGGATCGGTCGCGGTGGGCGTGAAGGAGTATGCCGCGCCCGCCGACGCCGTGTTGGGAGGCTGGCCACTGATCTGTGGTGCGGAATTGAGCGCCGCCTGCGGAGGTGGCGCCGTCTGGGCGCGGCTGCAGTCGGTTCGCCGCCACCGCAAGCCGAAAGCAGCATCAGCATGCCGCTGCAGGCAAGATTCCGGGCGTGGGCGAGGGAAGTGGGGTCACGATTCTGCTGGTCAGCGATAAAAGAGGGTTTCGACAGTACGCAATGCTCAGGCCAAGGCTGCGGTCGGCGCAATATGTCTCTTTTGAGCGTCAGTGCCAAGTGCTTATTTCACAAGATTATTCCGCTCAGATCGGCGAGTTGTGGGGCAAGTCCGGTTGCCCGGGATTCGATGGCCTGTAGACTTGACAATAATCGCCCAATATTTCCGGAACGCCTGCGGTTTTTCGTGTCCTGGGTCCGGGCCTGCAGGCGCGGAATTCCTCAGAATCTGATTACTGTTCCGGCAACCAGCTTTCCCGAGGCCCCGCCCGGTCTTTTATTTATGGATTCGAAGAACTGACCCATGTGCGGAATCGCAGGCATTGCCCGCATCAGCGGCGACCGGCGCATAGAGCGCCGGGAAACCGAATCCATGATCCATGCGCTGCGGCATCGTGGCCCCGACGGATTCGGCTACTACAACGACGATCATGTGGCGCTGGCGCACGCGCGCCTGAGCATCATCGACCTGTCCACGGGCGACCAGCCGATCCACAACGAAGACAAGTCCGTGTGGACCGTGTTCAACGGCGAGATCTTCAACTACATCGAGCTGCGCCGTGACCTGGAACAGCTCGGCCACCGGTTCTACACGACATCCGATACCGAGGTCATCGTCCACCTGTACGAGCAGTACGGTGACCGCTTCGTCGAACAGCTGAACGGCCAGTTCGCGATCGCGCTGTGGGACCTGCGAGAGCGACGGCTGGTGCTGGCTCGCGATCGCACGGGCATCCGGCCGCTGTTCTACACCGTCCACGATGGCCGGCTGCTCTTCGCGTCGGAAATGAAGTCCATCTTCCAGCTGCCCGACGTGCCCCGCAGGCTCGACCCGCGCGCACTGGCGGAAATCTTCACGTACTGGGCGCCGCTGGCGGATCGCACGGCGTTTCAGGGTGTGCAGGCACTGCCGCCCGGCTGTCTGATGGTGCTGCACGAGGGCCGCATTACCCGCAGCCGCTACTGGGACTGGGAGTTTCCGGAAGGCCACATCGAGTCCACGCGCTCGGTGGATGACTATGCCGAGGAACTGCGCAGCCGGCTGATCGAGTCGGTGCGGCTGCAGCTTCGAGCCGATGTGCCGGTCGGCGCCTACCTCAGCGGTGGCCTGGATTCATCGATCATCACCTCCATCATCCGCAATTTCACGAATGTGCCGCTGCGTACCTTCTCGATCACATTCGAGGATGCGGAATTCGACGAGAGCGCGCATCAGCAGGAACTGGTCGACTATCTGGGCACCCGCCACACATCCGTGCGCTGCACCAGCCAGCAGATCGGCGCGGAGTTTCCGCGGGCCATCTGGCACACCGAGACGCCCGTGGTGCGGACCGCGCCAACGCCGATGATGCTGCTGTCCGGTCTGGTGCGGGAGAACGGCTTCAAGGTCGTGCTGACGGGCGAGGGCGCGGACGAAGTCTTCGGTGGCTACGACCTGTTCAAGGAAGCCAGGATCCGGCGCTTCATGGCGCGTGCGCCGCAGTCGAAGTGGAGGGGGCGCATCCTGGAGCGCCTTTATCCGTACCTGCAGCATTCACCGGCACCCAATACCGCCTTTGCGCAACGGTTCTTCAACGAGGGAATCGAGCACCTGCGCGAGCCCTGGTTCGCCCATCTGCCGCGCTGGTCGACGACCGGGCGCGTGGCCCGCTTCTTTTCCGCGGACATGGCCGATGCAATCGGTGCGTGGGACCCCGGCGCGGCAATCAGTGCCACGCTGCCGAAGGGCATTTCGCGCTGGAATCCCATGGGCCAGGACCAGTATGTCGAGGCCCACACGCTGATGGCCGGCTATCTGCTGTGCTCGCAGGGCGATCGCATGGGCATGGCCAACTCCATCGAGGGGCGTTTCCCGTTCCTCGACCACACCCTGATCGAGTTCGCCAACAAGCTGCCGCCGCGCTACAAGATCATGGGGCTGAACGAGAAGTACCTTCTTAAGCGCTCGATGCACGACTACCTGCCGGCGGGAGTCCGATCGCGCACCAAACAGCCCTACCGCGCGCCAGACACGGCGAGCTTCTTTTCGGGCGGCACTGCGCAGCCATATGTGGACGATCTGCTCAGCGAGGAGTCCGTGCGTTCGGCCGGCTACTTTGATCCGCAGGCCGTCGCGCGCCTGACCGACAAGGCCCGCAAGGGCAAGGTCATTGGCTTTTCGGACAACATGGCGTTTGTGGGCGTGCTCTCGACGATGCTGCTGCACAAGCAGTTCGTGCAGGGCCCGCCCACTGCCCCCCTGACGATGCAATAACAGGATCCCCAGAACGATGCTTCTTCACGAGACACTCGAGAACAGCGCGCGCAACCATCCGGACAAGGTGGCTCTGGTCTGCGGCCCGACACGCTACACGTATCGCCAGATCGATGACTGGGCGAACCGCTTCGCCTGCTTCCTGCGCAGCCGGGGCGTGGTGCGTGGCGATCGCGTGGCCACATTCCTCGACAATGGCATCGAGACGGTGGTCGCCATCTATGCCGCGCTGAAATGCGGCGCGGTGTTCATGCCGATCAATCCGCTGACCCGCAAGGACAAGCTCGCGTACATGCTCAACGATTCGCGGGCCAGCGTGCTGGTGGCTCACGACATCCTGGTGTCCGAATACGAGGACGCCCTGGCCCAGAGCAAATCGGTGCATACGTGCGTCGTTGCGGGTTCAAGCCCGGATGCCGGCGAATCCGTGGCCCGGCTGGGCGCTCGCGGCCTGCACTACGACCTGGCCGTGGAACAGTTCCCCGCCGGCTCCAAGCTGGCGCCGGTATACCCAGAGACCATCGACCAGGACCTGGCGAGCATCATCTACACCTCAGGCTCCACAGGGGATCCGAAGGGCGTGATGCTGACGCACGTCAACATGCTGTCTGCCGACCGGTCCATCTCGACCTATCTGGGTCTGCGGCAAGACGACATCATCATCTGCGTGCTGCCGCTGGCTTTCGACTATGGCCTGTACCAGGTGCTGATGAGCGTGCTGGTCGGCGCGACCGTGGTCATGGAAACCTCGTTCGCGTTCCCGGTGAAGGTTCTCGAGACGATGGTTCGCGAGAAGGTCACGGTATTCCCGGGTGTACCGACGGTGTTCTCGATGCTGATGAACCTGAAGACGCTGCCAAGTTACGACCTCTCGTCGCTGCGATCGATCACCAATACCGCTGCCGCGCTTTCGGAAGAACATATCCGCCAGTTGCGCGCGCTCTTCCCGCATGCGCAGCTGTTCTCGATGTACGGGCTGACCGAGTGCAAGCGCGTCACCTACCTGCCGCCCGACCAGCTCGACGTCCGCCCCACCAGCGTGGGTCGCGGCATGCCGAACGAAGAAGTCTGGCTCGTGGATGAGGAGGGCAAGCGCCTGCCCTACGGCAGCACTGGAGAGCTGGTCATCCGCGGCAGCAACGTGATGCGTGGCTACTGGGAGAAACCCGAAGCCACTCGCGAGCGGCTGCGCCCTGGCCCGAACGCAGGCGAAATGGTGCTCTACTCGGGCGACCTGTTCCGCACCGACGCGGAAGGCTGGCTGTATTTCGTGGCGCGCAGGGACGACATCATCAAGAGTCGCGGTGAGAAGGTCAGTCCGCGGGAAGTGGAGAACGTGCTCTACAGCCTGGAAGGCGTGCTGGAAGCGGCCGTCATCGGCGTGCCTGATCCGCTGCTGGGCCAGTCCGTCAAGGCGTTCCTGGTGCTGAAGTCCGGCGCCAGCTACACCGAGCGCGAGGTCATCAAGTATTGCCTTTCGAAGCTCGAGAGCTTCATGGCGCCCAAGCACGTGCAGTTCGTTGATTCCCTGCCGAAGACCAATACCGGCAAGATCAAGAAGACCGGATTGTCATGATTTATGCCCCGCACAACACTTTGCCAGAACCAGCGTTGGAGTCTTTCAATGGATGACGTCAAGAGCACTGTCCGCAAGTTCATTCAGGACAATTTCATCATGGGCACGTCGGGCGCGCAGTTCGCCGATTCCGACTCGTTCCTCACCCGCCGCATCATCGACTCGACGGGATTCCTCGAATTGGTCAGCTTTCTCGAAGAGGGCTTCGGCATTGCCGTCGCCGACGAGGAGATGACGCCCGAGAACCTGGACAGCCTCGACAACATCGAGGCGTATGTCCGCCGCAAGCGCGGAGGTTGAAGGAACGCCATGGCTGCCAATGCACTGAGTCCCCGTGTGCTCGATTTCGACGTCACTGCGGAGATCGATCGCATCTCCCGCTGGATGAGCGACACGCTTTCGAACACGCTGCACCGCCGTGGCGTGGTGCTGGGCCTGTCCGGCGGCGTCGACAGTTCCGTGTGCTGTGCGCTGGCCGTACGCGCGCTGGGCGCGGGCCGCGTATTCGGCATCCTGATGCCGGAGCATGACTCGTCCTCCACCAGTGCCGAGCGCGGCGATGTGGTGGCGCAGCAGCAGGGCATCAGCTATATCACCGAGCACATCGGCGCGACGCTGGGCAGCATCGGTTGTTACCGCTGGCGCGACGAGGCCATGCAGCGCGTGTTCCCGGCCTATACCGCGCAGTGGAAGTCGAAGATCGTCATCGCCGGCGGCGCAACCGGCGGACTCAACTATTTCAAACTGGTGGTGCAGTCCCCGTCGGGCGAAATCCTCGAGAAGCGGCTTCCCATCAAGGAATACCTGCAGATCGTGGCAGCCACCAACTACAAGCAGCGCATCCGCAAGTCGGTGGAGTACTTCCACGCGGACCGGCTGAACTACGCGGTGATCGGCACGCCCAACCGGCTCGAATACGACCAGGGATTCTTCGTGAAAAACGGCGATGGCTCCGCCGATCTCAAACCCATCGCACACCTGTACAAGACGCAGGTCTATGTGCTGGCGAGGGCGCTTGGCCTTCCGGACGAAGTCTGCAACGCGGCTCCCACGACCGACACATACAGCATGCAACAGGGGCAGGATGAATTCTATTTCGCGCTGCCCTATCACAAGATGGACATCGCGCTGTGGGCCCACAACCACAAGGTGCCGGCGACCGATCTCGCAGCCTGCCTCGAGATCTCCGAAGACCAGGCCCAGTACATCTATGGTGACATCGAATCCAAGCGCCGCACCACGCACTACCTGCATGCCAATCCGGTGCTCGTCGAGCCGGTCATGGAAGTCAAACGTTGAGCACCACCCCGCCAGTGAATTCGAGCGGGAGCTGCGGCTGCTCGAGCCGAGGATCACCGCGCTGCCCGACAAGCCCGAGGAAACGCCGGCGGCCACACTTGCTGCGCTCTGGCATCTGGCGGCGGGAACACACCTTTCGGCCGCTGCTGCGCAGGGTGCCTCGTTGCCTTCACTCGATGCTGCAGGGCGCGCACGTCTCACAGAGCTCATCGAGCAGCGACTGTCGGGCATCCCCCTGGCGCACATCACGGGCCGCCAGACCTTCATGGGACTGGAGCTGCTGTCGGAGCCGGGCGCTCATTCCGCGGCGCGAGACCGAGATTCTGGGCAGGGCGTTGTGGGACAAGTCCGACGAACTGGCGGCCTCCACGCCGAGCCTGCTTGCCGTGGACGTCTGTACCGGATCCGGCAACTTGGCCGTGGCCCTGGCCAGTCGACATCCGGCTGCGCGCGTATTCGCCGCTGATCTGTCGCCGGAGGCCTGCGAGTTAGCGCGGCGCAACGTACAGCATCTAAATCTGCAGGACAGGGTGCAGGTGCGCGTCGGTGATCTGCTGGCTCCGTTCGACAGCCCGGAATTCCACGGTAGAGTGGATTTGCTGTCCTGCAACCCGCCCTATATATCCACCGCGCGCATGGCCGGAATGCCTGCGGAGATCATCAGCCACGAACCGGCACTCGCATTTGATGGCGGCGCGCTCGGCGTGCGTATCATCCAGCGCTTGATCACCGAAGCTCCAAGGTACCTCAAGCCGGGCGGCTGGTTGCTTTTTGAGGTGGGGTTGGGGCGGGGCCAGCAGTGCAGAATCGCGTCATCAAGACTGGCAAATTCGAAGCAGTAACCACACGCGCCGATGAAGCCGGTGAGGCCCGTGTCGTGATCGCAAGATTAACTTGACATGGTGCGCTATGTTGAATTGGGGGCATGCCCTCTAGATTCAGGTATGGTGCTGACGAATGTGGTCTGAACGCGCATGAGTTGCTGATTGCTGCAGGAAAAATGCGGCAGCGGACTTTGGCGAGGATTGAGATACATGATTAACAAGTGGAATCGACAGGCGCTCGCACTCGCGCTGTGGCTGATCGCACCGCTTTCCGCAGTTTCTGCGGCTGAAGTTGCTTCATCAAGCGCAGCACCCGTGCAGCCGGTCCCGAGCCCGGTGCCCGCCGACTACGTGATTGGCCCTGGTGATACCTTGCAGATTTTCGTGTGGCGCAATCCGGAGCTGACAGTCAGTGTGCCCGTGCGACCCGACGGCAAGATTTCATCGCCGCTCGTCCAGGACATGGTCGCTGTGGGCAAGACGCCATCCAGCCCGTCCCACGACATCGAAGCAGTGCTCGGGGAGTTCGTGCGTTCTCCGCAGGTCAATGTCATCGTCACGACGCCGGCGGGCCTGATGAGTCAGGTCAAGGTCGTGGGGCAGATCCGGTCCCCGCAGGCGTATCCCTACCGCGAAGGCATGCGCGTGCTCGATTTGGTGCTGGCCGCCGGTGGACTGACCGACTACGCCGCCGGCAATCGGGCCAAGATTGTCCGATCAGAAGGCGGCAAAAGCGTGGAACTGCGGGTAAAGCTGGGCAACCTCGTCAACAAGGGCGACATGAAGCAGAACCTGCCGCTTCGTCCTGGCGATCTGCTCGTCGTGCCTGAATCCCGACTGTGAGCGCATCTTCGCCGTTTGCCACCCTGAGTAAGACCGAATGAAAGCTGCACTTGAAGGCGCCCTGGAACATGTTCATGGCGTATGGCGAAATCGGCGGATAGCCGTGGTGGTTGCCTGGGCCACAGCCTTGTTCTTCTGGCTGGCAATCATGGCCTGGCCTGATTCCTATCAGGCCAACGCGCGCGTATACGTAGACACCAGCACAGCGCTCAGGCCGTTGCTGCAGGGGTTGACCGTCGACCAGGACATCGAGGCGCGCATGAATATCGTGCGCGAGCAGATGCTGGGGACCGACAAACTCGAACGTGTTGCTCAGGCGGCTGGGTTCTTCGATGCGGCAACGGATGACAAGAGCCGCACTTCCATCCTGAACACTCTGCGGGACGCAATCCTCATCGACATGACGCTGCCTACTTCCGCGCGTCGCGACAGGGCGCCAACGGCCGACCGCATTTTTCCATAAGCTACGAAAATGCCGATCGCGAGCGAGCCCTCAAGGTCGTCGATTCGTTGCTCAAGGCACTTGTCGACGATACTCGTGGCGGCACAACGGCGGGTACGAATGACGCGCAGCGTTTTCTCGAAGTGCAGATCAAGGACTACGAGAAGCGGCTCACCGAGTCAGAGGGCAGGCTGGCTGCCTTCAAGAAGCAGAATGTAGGGCTGGTGCCAGGGCAGGAACAAAGCGACTTCTTTTCGCGCCTGCAGAACGAGATCACGGCTTCCAAGCGAGCGGAGACGTCGCTGGAGCTCGCCACACGTCGCCGGGCGGAGCTTTCGCGCCAGTTGCGTAGCGAGCAGCCGTACGCGGCGGGCGGCGGCGTTGTCACCGGACGGCGCCCGGCAGGAGGGAACGACACTTCCTCGCGCATTGCGGAGACGCAGGCCAGGCTGGACGAACTCCTGCTGCGATTCACGGACAAGCACCCCGATGTGGTTTCGACGCGCCAGGCGCTCTTGGAACTCCAGGCGCGGCAGCAGCAGGAGCTGGATGCGTTCCGTCGCGGCGATACCGCAGCCATTGCGATGTCTGGCCTGCTTCCAACCCGGTCTATCAGAGCATTCAGGTGCAACTCAACCAGACCGACGTCGAAATCGCAGCACTTCGTGGGCAGCTGGCTGATCACCGGCGCGTCGAGGCCGACCTTCGCCGCCTGCTGAATACCGCTCCAGCCGTCGAGGCGGAGTTCGCGCGGCTGACTCGTGACTATGACGTCAATCGCGCGCAGTACACTTCTCTGCTCGAGCGCTCGAGAAGGCCAAGCTTTCCGACAATGCGTCCGAAACCGGCATGGCCAACTTCGACATCATCGAGCCACCGAATGCCGCAACCCAGCCTGACTTCGCCAAAGCGGCCGTTGCTGCTGCTGGTCTCGCTCGTGCTGGCCCTGGGAATAGGCGTGGGCGTAGCCTGGCTAATGACCCAGCTCGAGCCTGTCTTCACCAATTCTGCCGCCGTTACGGCTGCCACCGGGCTGCAGGTGTTCGGTGTGGTGAGTGCGGCGGAAACTGCCCAAAGTCACCAGGACGCCAGGTTCCGCCTGATCAAGCTGGGTTTCGCGGTTGCCGGGCTCTTCGTCGCTTTCCTTCTGGTGTTCTTGCTGCATCAGCCAGGATCGCGCCTCATTCACGGCCTGTTGGCGATCTGATCCGGAGCTTCCATGAGTATCGTCGAAAAGGCCCTGAATGCTGCTCGCCGCCTTGCGACGGATGCAAAACTCAAACGACGCAGTCGATTCCGCGGCGTGGCGTTCGTGTGCCACTCGGCGACTGGCGCAGCGGTCCGCGATCGCCCACGAGCGCATCCGCCTGGATATCGATGCGCTGCGCGAAGTCGGTGCATTGCCGCCGCTGAACTGCGAGCGGCAGTTGACCGAGCAGTACCGCCGCATCAAGCGCCCGCTCGTGGCCTTTGCCTTGGGTGGCGCGAATCCTGACCTGCAGGTGAACGGCAGTCTCATCATGGTAACGAGTTCATTCCCTGCCGAAGGCAAGACATTCACTTCGCTCAATCTTTCCGTCAGCCTGTCACTCGAGAAGGATGCCTCCGTTTTGCTGGTTGATGCGGACATCGCCAATCCGCGCCTGAGCACGTTCCTGGCGCGACGTGGAGCGCGCGGCCTGTTCGACGCGCTGGGACAGGAATCTCTGGATGCGGAAACGCTCGTAGTCGACACGGATATTCCCGGTCTCTCGTTCCTGCCGCCGGCACGACAACCCATGAGTCATCCGAGTTGCTCGCCAGCCAGTCGGATGGCTTCGCTGATGGCGTCGCTGGTGGACAACGATCCGCGGCGTCTTGTGGTGCTCGATTCGCCGCCGCTGCTGCTGACCAATGAGTCCCGGGAACTGGCCTCCGTGGCCGGGCAGGTGCTGCTTGTGGTCAGGGCCGGCGTCACGCCGCAGGAGTCGGTCAGAGGAAGCCGCGGCCCTCATTCCGGACGGCAAGCACGTGGGTGTCGTGCTCAATCAGGTCGATCCGTCCTCGTCGGACGTCAGCTACTACGGATATGGTCGCTATGGCGCCTACGGCGAAAAGCAGGAGCCGGCGATGCGAGATTAGACGTTCCGCACGGTGCGCAGCGCATCGGGGCATGGGTTTGGCGGCGGCCGTGCTTTGTGCATCGTCGGCTGCAGCGGCACCGCTCTTCACGGATCTGACACTCTCCAGCAGCGTTGGATGGAGCGACAATATATCCGGCGTGGCCACCAACCAGCAGACCGAGACCATGGTTGGTGTGGGCGTGCAGGGAGTCATCGGAGGCAATCGGCAACGTTCCGGATTGAACGGTCGCTTTGATCTGCAATACACTGAGCTATTTGAATGACAAGTTTGACGACCAGGCCAATGGCAGTGCCGATCTGGAGGGTCGTTACGAGCTGGTGCCGGAAATGTTGTCTCTGGTGGTCGAAGACACCTTCGGCCAGACGCAGACCAGCGCGTTTGCTCCATCCACACCCGAAACTCGTCAGAACACCAACTTCCTGTCCGCAGGGCCGGATCTTCGTTTCGATCTTCCGGGTAGCCTGCTGTTTCTGGGTTCCGCTCGCTACGTGCTTGAGACGTACGAGACAACGCCGCCGACAACACACGATGGCAGGGCACCGGCGGCCTGCACTACCAGTTCTCCGGACGATCGTCGCTTGGCCTGCTTGTGCAGGCACAGGACGTGTCGTTTTCAGACTCAGCCCCTCGACGATTTCAGCCGGCGCGAGATGTTGCTCCGCTATCGGATCGACGCACCCCGTACCACACTGCAGGCGGATGGCGGGCGCAGCGAGTTCCGTGGCCGCGGCGTACAGCAACTCAGGCAGGACATGGATCTACCGGGCCTTGCGTCGCGGGACCTGACGGCCCGTTCGGAAGTGGATCTTTCGCTGGCAGGGAGATCTCCGACGGCGGAGACCTGTTTGCTGCCTCCATGGAGAGGTTTGGCGCGTCCGGCAGTCTGAGGACGATGGGGCTGGGCGCCGTACAGGCAATAGGCAACGGAGTTTTGGCGACCGGCGATGCGATGAAGACTTTCCACTGGGGTGCGTCGTGGAGAATCACCGGACCGCGCTCCAGTGGCTACGTCGGCGTGGAAGGACGCGAGGAACGCTACTTCAGCGCCCTGTCCCCCAGTCGAGACAGCCTTGCAGTGTTCGCTGGCTTCACGCGCAAGCCTCTCCAATCGCATGTCGTTCGGTCTGGATGTGCGCGGCGGTCGGCGTGAGGCGAGTGACCACCATCAAGGTGGACGAGGTCCGGTGACGCTCACGGAGCCTGTGCATTTACGCAGCGTCTGGCCCTGAGCGTCTTTCGAGTTCACCGATCGACAGGACAATGGTGCCGGTGGAGACTGCCGATCATCGTGCCTGGGTCCGGCTCGGCTGGTCGCCAACCCGGCGCTGAGAGTAGCGGCCTTGTTGAACGCCCTGACATTCGACGTCGAGGACCACTTTCCAGGTGTCAGCCCTGGCCTCTGCCGTAGACCGCGCCAACTGGGAGACTATGCCCCGTCGGGTGGTGAACAACACCACGTTGATCGCGAATATGCTGGCAGAGAAGGGCGTCCGGGCGACATTCTTTTTTCTCGGCTGGGTGGCAGACCGGCATCCCGAGCTAGTCCGGCTGGTTGATCTGGCCGGGCATGAGGTGGCGTGTCATGGCTACAGCCACAAGCTGGTCTATGACCAGTCTCCCGAAGAGTTTCGCGAGGAAACGCTACGCGCAAAGCTCCTGCTGGAAGACATCATCCAGCGCCCTGTACTGGGCTACAGGGCCGCAAGCTACTCGATTACCGGTAGATCCCTGTGGGCGCTCGACACTCTGGTGGAAGCGGGATTCACCTACGATTCGAGCATCTTTCCAGTGCGGCATGACCGGTATGGAATTCCAGACTCCCCGCGCTGGCCGCACCGGTTGAATACGCCACTCGGTCGCGAACTGATTGAGTTTCCGCTCTCCACGGCGCAACTGGGCAGCTACCGTCTGCCGGTCGCGGGTGGGGGCTATTTCCGAATCTTCCCGTACGGGGTCACTTCCTGGGCCGTGCGGCAAGTCAATGCCCAGGGTCGACCATTCATTTTCTATCTGCACCCATGGGAAGTGGATCCAGGGCAGCCCCGGGTAAGAGTGAACCTGCTTTCGCGGTTCAGGCACTACACCAACCTCCGTGTGTGCGAGGCGCGGCTGCGGCGGCTCCTCGACGAATTCGACTTCGGCACGGTGGCCGACGTGCTTGCCGAGCAGGGCCTCTTGGCCACTCCCGTGCGCCGGGCAGCGTGACCACAGTGCGGGTGTGACAGCTGTGGTCTTGCCCTTCTGGTTAACGCTCTTTGCGATCGCATATCCCTATGCGATCTATCCGACGCTATTGCTGCTTGTGAACAGGATCTTCAAGCAGTCCATGCCAACGGGCAACGTTAGCCACGAACCCACCCTCACGATCCTCATGCCGGTTCACAACGAAGCTGGCCGTGTCGCCAGGAAGGTGGAGAATCTCCTCAGCCTGGACTATCCACCCGGCAAGATTCAGATTGTTGCCATCGCTGACGGCTGCAGCGACGATTCCGTGGCACGCCTGCGAGAGTCAGGCGCGACCGACTCCAGATAGTGCAGCTCTGACCAGTGGTCCGGGAAAGCCGCTGCACTCAACGCCGGGCTTGCCAAGCTCACGGCGACGTCATCGTTTTTACCGATGCGGGAATAGTGCTCGAGCGCGAATCGCTGCGGCATCTGGTCGCGCACTTTGCAGATCAGCATGTCGGCTGCGTATCGGGCGCAGACTACATTGCCGGCTCCGCCTCGGCAGGGTTGTACGGGCGTCTCGAGCTGCTGCTGCGGCGCGAGGAAGCGAGACTCCACTCCATCGCGGGTGCCAGTGGCTGCTTCTATGCGCAGCGGCGTACGCTCTGCCGTCCCTTTGTCGCAGGCATGGCGCCCGATTTTCTGTCGGTTCTCGTCACGGCCAAGGCCGGATACCGTTCCATCGCAGAGCCACGCGCACGTGGATCGATGACTTCCACTTCCAGCCAGAAGGCGGAATTCAATCGCAAGGTGCGAACATTCCTCCGGGGCATTACCGCATTGATGGGGAACGCCGGGCTGCTAAACCCGATTCGTCATTCGCGCATGAGCTTCATTCTGTGGTCGCACAAGGCGCTGCGCTGGCTGGCACCAGTTGCGATGGGCCTTTGCCTGCTTGCAAGCTGGAACCTACGCGCAATGCCACTTTATGCCGCCGCTTTTGCGCTTCAGTTGATCGCCTATTGCGCGGCGTTGGCGGGTCTGGTGTGGCCAGCGCTTGCCCGACGAATTTCGCTACTGCGCATTGCGGGCTTCTTTCTGATCGTGAATGTCGCAGCATTGAAGGCGATCTACTGGTGGTTGTCTGGCCGACGGATCGAGGTCTGGGAGCCAACCCGTCGCCCATGAGCAACAATTCGTCTCCAGTCTGTGTGCTGCACCTGAGGGATTCTCCCTGGGTGGACGGGCCGGGAAGGACCATCCTGGAAACTGGCGCACGTGGACGCCAGCCGTGTGGACTACCACATCGCGCCGCTTTGCTCTGGTGACGAAGCAGACAATGCCCTGCTGACAGCGGCGCGCACGCGGCTTGAAGGTAGCGCCAATCCAGGATCCGGGCGGATTTCCACTGCGCTGATCGACCCGATCGTGGCGCAGATCGACCGGCTCGGTGTCCATATTCTTCATTCCAGTGATTTCCGGACTTCGGTTGCGGCGTTGCTTGCATCGCGACGCCGCAAGGTCCGCCTTGCGGCTACTGCCCGGCTGGATCGCCAATACCTGGCGGAGGCGCCTCGTGCGTCTGGCAGACAAGATGCTACTTCGACTGTTCGACCGCGTGATCATGGTCTCGGACGCCACGCGCAGGCTGGTGCCGGCGTGGTGGCTGCCGGACAGTCGCGTTCGTGTGCTGCACAACGCGCTGGTACTCGACTCGTACGGCAGTTCTGTACTGGCGGCGCCGCGCCGGGTAGTGAATCCTGCGCAATCCGCCACGATTGTCAATGTTGGTCGTCTTTCCCCTGAAAAAGGGCAGATACTCCTCCTGCAGGTGATCGCCAGCCTGGCGGGGCGCTGGCCGGGATTGAAGCTCATCTTTGCAGGCACTGGGCCGCTGGAGCATGTGTTGCGCGAAACAGCAGTAGCACTGGGCATATCCGAGCGAGTGGAGTTTCGCGGGTACGTTAGTGACATGCCAGCGCTCTATTCGGAATGCGATCTGCTTGTGCAGAGTTCCTTCAGCGAAGGCCTGCCCAATGTGGTGTTGGAGGCGGCGTATCTTCGTCTTCCCATGGTAGCTACAGACGTCGGCGGCACCGCCGAAGTAGTGCAGCATCGGCGGACAGCCTGGCTCTGCTCGCCCACAGCGGCCAGCCTGTCCGAGGGAATAGAAGCGTTCCTGACCGATCCATCCTCCTTTGCTCGCATGGGCGTATCTGCGCACGATGTCATTGTGCGCAATTTCTCGTTTGGTGCGCGTACAGCGCGGCAGACGGGTATCTACGAGGAGTTGCGGCAATGAATGTCGTTGCTGCCGTATCTACGGGCGATGCAGTAGAACAAAAGGAGAAGGCAGGGCGCTTTCTGTATTGGTGGCTGCTGCTTGCGGTGTTCTTCGAGTACGCGCGCCCCGGCTATCAGTATCACTTTCTGCTGGCCATACCGCTCAACAGCATAATCTCCACTGTCACTGTTTGTGGTGTCGATGTTGGCCGGAGGTCAAAGGCCGTGGAGCGAGATTACGCGCGACAACATGTGGAAGTGGCCAATCATCATGGTCGCCTTTGTGCTGGCATCCATGGGCTGGGCAAGCGTCACCACCTATACGTACAACACGTTCATGCTCATTCTGGGCTATCTGATCCTGTTTGTGCTCATTGCGCGTATCGTCACGACGCCAAGGCGCTTGCGAGGGCTGTTCATCACGCTGATTGTTTCACACTTCTTCCTTCTCGTTTACAACCCGCTGGTCGTTACTGATCCCTACACCCGCCACTACGTCACGGGCGCCACATTTCTGGGCGATGGCAATGACTTTGCATTGTCGCTCGTTATCCTCCTTCCCTTTGCATTCGAGTTGTTGCGAAGCGCTCAGTCGACGGTCGGCCGTGCCCTGAGTTTCGCGGCGCTGGGCGTTCTGATCCTCGCGATCGTGGGCACGCAGTCACGTGGTGCCACGCTTGGCATGGGCATGGTCTTCGCGTACCTGTGGTGGCGCAGTCCGCGCAAGGGGCCCGGAATCGTCGCGATATGCGTGGCACTGCTCGGGGTGCTGCTGTACGCGCCAGATGTGTACTTCCAGCGCATGAAGACTCTCAAGAATCCTGAACAGGAGAGTTCCGCTGAGGCGCGCCTGAAGGCATGGAGGGCCGGGACGCGCATGGCGCAAGACAACATTCTGGGCGTTGGTGCCGGCAACTTCCCCAATAACTTCCCGAAGTATCGGGCTTCCGATGCGCCGGTGCGCTGGATGACGGCGCACTCCATGTACTTTCTGGCTTTGGGTGAACTCGGCATTCTCGGGCTGCTCCTGATCATCAAGCTGCTTGCTGGGAACATCATCGCCAACGTGCGACAGCGAAACCTGCTCTCGAAGATGCCGACGGGTCCCCCTGCGACAGTGGCGCATATCCGTCTGCTGAATCTGGTGAACGCCAGTGCCCTGGGGCTGGCGGTGTCCGGTGCGTTTCTGTCGGTAACGTACTACCCGCACCTTTTCATGTTGACGGCGATCTTCATCTGCACCCGATCCTTTGCAGCCGATCTCGGGGACAAGGGGGCTCCTGCACAATCCCAGGCTCCCCGGCGCCGATTCGCCAGAATCAGCGGGAAAGCAGCCGGCGCCTGAGCTCGAGCCAGGCTGGTCCTGGATCATCCAGGCGCTCGAGCTCGTACCGCATCCGGGGTTTCCAGAGCACCAGGAAGTTGAGTACGGATCTGAGCTTCCCGGGGTGGGATGGTGGCAGATTGAGCGCGCGGCGGGACTTGAAGAGTACGGCGAGCAGCGAGTCGACATCGCCCCACAACCAGCGCAGGCGAACACCCAGCCGATAGGTCGGCAGTGACGCAGGACGCCTGCCCTCGGCCAGGTCGACCAGCAAACCCGGGAAATCCACGCCTGCATCTATTGCAAGCTGCAGGGAGCCCCAGAATCTCCCGTTGATCTCCATGAGCCGCAGGCTTCCATCGCGCATGTCGCGTTTGAACTCGACCATCGCGACGCCGCGCCAAGACAACGCGCGAAGCAGGCGCGCGGCCTGGTCGAACGCAACCGGGTCCACGGCGGTGCTTTCGCTCAAGACGCTCTGGCCGCCGGAAGGAGGCTTCTCCCTGATCCTGCGGTGCGCGAATGCAGCCATGACGCCCCGGTCGTCACAACCACAGGAACACGCCTACCCCCGGCCCTTCAATGCGCTCCTGCGCCAGTACCGGGAAGGCCCCGGCAGGAATCCTGGCAAGGTGTTCCACGAGCTCTTCCGCGCGTTCTGGCGTAGGCCACGCTCGTCGAAATCCAGCGCTGGCCATTCCAGACGCGGGAGCGACCGGACTTCAGCACCACCGGGAAGCCGAGCGTCGCCGCCGCGTCGAGTCCCTCCTGCAGACTGGATACGGGGATGCTGCGCGGAGTGGGCACGCCGAGCTGCCCGGCCAGCTTCAACACCTGACACTTGTCGGCGGCTGCCGAGACCGCCGCAACATCCGGAAAGGGTAGTCGGCAATTGCTGGGGAGTCCCGCGGCATGCTCGGTAAGCAGCAGGGTCGAGATCTCGGTCATCGGCATCAGCAGATCGATTGCGCGCCGGTGCACGATTTCGTGAACTGCGCGGACAAACCCGAGTGGATCGACAACCGGGCTTGGGTAGGTGTCTTCGCCGCTGCAGTACCGGGACGTGGAGCAGAGTGTCGGCAGGAAGTCGCAGGCGGAGAACACCTCGTGGCCAGCCCTGCCCAGAGAGCGGACTGCCGCCAGTGCCGACCGGTTGTCGCCGTCCGTTACGAGAATTCTCATTCGAGGAATCGTCCGCTCAGTGCAGCAACGCGATGCGCGCCAGGAAGAGACCCGGCGTCGCGGCACTGTGCTCGTGAACATTGATGCGGCGAAGTTGCTGGGGTGCGTCGCCGGGCGCCACGTAGCCACGCTCGGTGGTAAAGGCCAGCTCATACCCCGCATCGCGCGTGGCTGCTGCGATGGCCGTGGAGCAGTCGCCATTGGGATAGGCCATCGTGACGGGACGAGATCCGGTCATTTGTGCGATGCGTGCCCCCGAGCGATCCAGTTCATTGACCACTTCGGCCGGCTCGAGTTTGGTCAAGGGAGTGTGCGTGCAGCAGTGTGATCCGATGGCAAAGGTGGCGTCGCTGTGCAGTGCCTGCGCATCGGTCCAGTCCATGAACCGATCAACGCTGCGATTGTCCGAATATCCTCCGACACGCGCGAGAATGGCAGCTGCCTGATCGACGGCAGCACGAATCCGGGCGGCCGGCAGGCGTTTGACCTGGTCGACGAGTTTGCGCGCGGCGGCGCGCCGATCAGGGGTGCCTAGTGCACTTTCCAGATCGACCTGCAGGGACTCGGAGAGACTGCGACGAACCTCGGGATCAGATTCGAGTCCGAAGTGAAGCATCTGAGACAGACGCTCCTGCCAGAAGCATTCGCCGGTGCCCACGTAGTCGGTAGCAAGAAACACCACTGCGGGAACCTGCATCTCGCGCAGGATGGGAAGCGCGTACTCGCGATTGTCGTACCAGCCGTCGTCGAAAGTGACCAGGCAGGCGCGGTCCGGGAAAAGTCCTTCCCGCATGCATCGGGCAAACTGCGTGATAGTCAGCGGATTCAATTGTTCTCGCACGACGCGCATCTGCATGCGGAATGCCTCCGGAGTCACCACGATTCCGTCAGTGGAAAAGGTGCGCGCTGCGAGTTCCGCCGGCAGCACGCGGTGATACATCAGCACGGCTGCGCGCCCAGACAGCCTGGATGCGACATATCGCTGCAACAAGCCCGTCGAGTAGCCCACGCCCGCGAGCGACGCCTTGATCAGCTTCTTGAGATGGGTCTTCAAGGGAGGGTGTTCATTCCGGTGCAGCGCTTTGCCTGGCGGTGCGGTGAAGCGC
The DNA here is from genome assembly GCA_016720075.1 of Pseudomonadota bacterium. Lineage (GTDB taxonomy): Bacteria > Pseudomonadota > Gammaproteobacteria > Steroidobacterales > Steroidobacteraceae > ZC4RG30. The sequence continues at coordinate 34,295 of JADJXW010000022.1, read as the reverse complement.
ACGAAGCGCAAGTATAGTAGACGCGTAAAGGGCAATACAGGCGGAAGACAGCGTGAGCAAATCCGACGGGGCGCCGGATCAACGCAGGGTGCGATTCTGGTGATGATCTCGTATGAGATCGATGTGGGTTTTGCGATAGGCCGGCTTATTCGTGTGTTCTTTCAGGCTTGCGCGCGTCTTGCAGGCGGTGCCCACCGGTCCATTTCTCGTTCGGCCAGGTCGCCGGCCGCTCCTGCCCGAACCTGCCGGAAGGATTCGCCAATATTCTGGAGTTCGACTACAAGAACCCCGACCCCTCGGCTTTGCTGCGTCTCTCCGGCTACATCCGGGAGCACGGCATAGAGACCGGTCATTGGCCTTGATTTGTCGGCCTCCGCTACGTTCCTGCCGGTCGCCCGCGCAGCAGGTGTCCGCAATGTGGTCGGCTATTGGGGCGCTCCATGAGCAGCATCAACTCTGGTCTGAAGCTGCTGCTCAAGCGACTTGAGGTGAGACTCCTACGCCGCCACCGACCTGACCTGTTCATCCTTGAATCCGAGGCCATGCGGCAAATGGCTGTATGCGGTCGCGGCATCCCGGCGGCCGACACCGCTGTCGTTCATACAGGCGTTGATGCCGGCAAGTTCCGTCCGCTGCCTGATGCCGTGGGCTTGATGCATGCCAGATTTGGCATTCCGCGGAACCGTCGCGTGGTCGTCTACATGGGGCATTTGCATGAGCGCAAGGGCGTCCAGGTGCTGATGCAGGCCATGGACCACGTGGTGAATCAGCGCTCGCGCGAGGACCTGCATGCAGTGTTCCTGGGCAATCGGAATGGTGAGGAGACCGTCTTCCGCAAGTTTTGGGAGCCCGCCGCCACACATATCACCTTCGGCGGATACCAGTCCGACATCCCGGAGTTGATGGCGGGCTGCTACATGGGGTGTATCCCGTCAACGGGCTGGGATTCCTTTCCGATGTCCTCGCTCGAAATGCAGGCATGCGGCCTGCCAGTCGTGGTCAGTGACTGGCAGGGGGTTCCCGAAACGGTCGCTGATGGCGAGACGGGCGTGGTTACAGCCACAGGCAATGTCGAAGCGCTGGGCGATGCGTTGATCGGCCTGGTCGATGATCCGGACCGCCGGGCCCGGATGAGTTCAGCCGCGCGCGCTCGAATAGAGGCCGCATTCACGGTGCCGCATCAGGTGGACAACCTGTTGGTCCTGCTTCAGCGCCGATTCGGCACCTCGGGCTGAGGCTGTCGACTATTGCCCGGATGCGCATCCGGCATCCACGGGCACGTAGGCATGCGTGGGCAGCGTGACTATGGTTTCTGAAACCTGCTCAGCACCGGGTTGCTGCAGATCCGAGGGGGGCAGAAGGGCAGCAACCTGTGGCACGCGATTCAGTGCACTGGGGTATGAGGCGGTCGCACCGATCCCTGCGCCTACCAGCGCCTCGATCAGTTGATTTCGCCTGCTCGGGTCCGTGGCAAACACCGGCAGCCTGGCCCATGCTGGCGCTGCAGCTGGCAGAAGCTGCGGAGCCGATATCTGTCGGCATCCCTCCAGCGCCCGCAGGATCCTCTGGGCATTCATTTCGCGCCCATGCCGCAACTCATCCAGCCGGGAGAACAGAAGGTGAGGCGCTCCTGCAAGCATGGGGCTGTACGCCGAAATCCTGAAGTGTTCCTCGTAGGGTGTGCGTCCCAGTCCCAATGGCAAGTGCGTCGCGGCGCCATACAGCCCCGGGCGCAGCAGCAGCGAGTAGGCCAGCAGCTTTGCCGCCGTCTTTACAGCATGTGCAACACTGGCTGGAGGCAGGGCTCCATTGCGCGCTGCAATGGCGTTGCGCAATTCCGGTGCGCTGGCCATAAGCGCGCCACCCTCCATGCTCGTGATGTTCTTGCCCTTGTCGAAACTGTACAGACCCAGATCGCCGAATCCGCCTGCGGGCCGGCCATCGATGGTGGCGCCCATCGCCTGCGCGGCATCATCGAACATCCGAAGCCCGCGCTCGTTCGCAAAGGCCTGCAGGGCGGCAAGGTCATTGGGAAGGCCGTAGAGATTGGCCGAAATGATCGCAACGGCGCGCGACGTATCCATGCGCCGCAGGCGGCGAGATCATAGGACAGCGTCGATGGCGACACGTCGCACAACCGCGGCAAGAGTCCCGCAAGAGTCACGGCAGCCGGAACGGAGTAACAGGTGTACGCCGGGATGATGACCTCTCGGCGCTCAGGCGATGACGCTACGTCGCGGATGGCTTGCAGGCCGACGACCATTGCGGCCCGGCCCGTGCAGTAAAGCCACGCCTCCTGGCGTCCAGCCAGCGCAGCCAGCTCGTGACCAAGTGCCCTGTGTGCGCCGCCGTCCAGAGCGCCGCGCAGCAGCGCAGCCGTCGTTCGGAAGAAGGGTATCGGAGTGCCAGCAGGCGCGATGAAGGCCATGGGCGTCAGGGAATGCCGCGCGAGATCATCGGCCCCAGAAATCGCGTTGCCCACATCGGGAGTTTGCGCCACGCAGCAATCGCAAGGCGGAACTTGGGGTTGTCGACGTTCAGTTCCGCGGGTGGTTGCCCGTCAGGCCGGTACGTGTACCAGTAAAGTTGACGGGATTCCGCATTCCACTTCCTCTTGAAGTCTTCCGCGCCAGAATCGGCGGTCGAGCGACCCAGGTGGTAGTGCTTGAACCCCCGACGGCAGGCGTCCTGAAGCATCTCCCAATACAGCACGTAATTTGCTTGGAGGCCCCGCGCCGCCGCCGTGCCCCCCGCCCACATGCCCTCGACGGTGTCGCCGAAGTACCCATTGAACGCAACGGCCACGGGCTCTTCCCGGCGCCGGCAGACGAAGATGCGCGTCTGGTCCGGAAACGTCCGCAGGATCCGCTCGAAGTACGACCGTGCATACAGCGGCGTTCCCAGATCCCGCCAGGACTGCTCCATCACGGCGTAGAAGACGTCCAGCAGATCGAGTGAGCCGGAGGTAACCGCAAGCTCGTTCTTGTAGCTGCGGCGGATGTTCGTGCGGTGCTTCGACGAGTAGGCGTTCCAGATCTGATCAGGATCGGCAGTCAGGCCGATGGTCATGCTTATCTTGCGGGTGGATACCGCAAGATCGGTATCGAGGGGCGCTGCGCACCTCAGTTCCAGATATCGGGCGTTGTGGCGGCGCGCCAGTTCGGTGGCCTCGGTGGCCAGCGCTTTCGATGCACCTGCATCCTCGGAGCAGGGACCGGCATAGTTCACGAAGGGCAGTGAGCAAAGGATTCTACCAAAGGGAAGGCTCGTGACCAGGGTCAGCGGCAGAACGCCCGCAACGCGCCCATCACGAACGCCCTCCAGCATGAATGCTTCGTGGCCAAAGCTCTGGCGATTGATATCTGCCCATTCGTGAAGATGGTAGAAGGTACCGCCGGGCGTGGCAGCAACATACGCGTTCCAGTCCAATCCGGATGATGGCTGTGCCAGTCTGATTTCCATTTCGTCCTTTGCAGGGTCAGTCCCTGACAGTAGCCACAGTCCATTCGCGGACCTTCGACAGCATTTCCTGGCGCCACTCAGGCATGGAGAGCACGTGGTTCGCGCTCGCAATGATCTTGCCATCGAGCTGCGCCCGGAAGTTTGCGAGCCGCCCAGCATAAGGAAGAGCGAACTTCTCCTCGTATTCCGAGGGCAGTCGATCCTTCTCGCTGAACATGAGCAGTGCCCGTCCGCCGCGCTGCAGGAATGAAAAGAAGGCCGGCGGGAACAGCGGGTTGGCATTCTCCATGTGTGTGCCCGTCGGCACAGCGTCACTGGCGTTGGCTACGGGTTTGTCGCGAATCACCAGTCGTTTCAGAGACCGCCAGATCACGCCATATTCGCTCTGAAAGGTGAGCAGCCGCACCCAGGATTTCGGGTCGAGCAACCGACGGAGGTACTTCTGCAGCCGACTGTCGAGTTCTCCGCGAGTCAGGTAACGCGCAGGTGTGGCGGCGTCGCTCGATAGCGTGATGGCGAGGCCCAGGCAGAGCAGATGACGGATTTCCGCATCGCGTCCCGCAGCTAGGGCCGCAGTAGTTGCCCCGCCGCACAGCCCGCCCACCATGAACTCGTGAAAGCCGTGCGTTTCACGCATCCAGCGCACAGCGCACAGGGTGTCGTCGACGTAACGACCGACCTCCACATGGTTGTAGATCTCGATCAGCATCTTCTCCGCCAGCTCGCCCTCGGAATCGCCTAGCCCGTGAAAGTCGAAGCGCAGCACGCAGAATCCGAGATCGTTGAACAGCCTGGTGAGTGGCACGTAGAGCCGGCCAGGGCCGACGCGCATCTTCACCCCGGGCGAAAGGAGGATCACAGCCGGCGCGCCGCTCCGGGCAACCGCTGGGCGATGCAGCGTGCCATGCAGGCGTAGGCCCGCCGAGTTCAGGAAGCTGACCGGCTCGAAGCTAGTCATGGCCGGACTCGAGCCACGCGAGGGTTTCGCGCTGAAGATTCTCGGCGCGACCGTAGAAGGGCCTGATCTCCTTCCAGAAGGCATCTTCGGTGCAGTTGCCGAGAGTGCCCCGGGCATAGCCACTGGCGAGCTCGGCAAGGTCTGCACGGGTTCTTTCTGTCCCCGGTGCAGATATCTGCATCACCAGCGTGCGCCCTGGAAATGCATGCGGTGGATTGGGCAACAGTTCGCGAATTGCGCAGGAGTTGAACAATGGCGCCGCCAGTTCGTAGCCATCGAGATTCACACTCTCGCCGCGCGCAATTCTTTCCCTGAGTGATTCACGCCTCCACGACCCGGCCGTATACGGCAAGCTGAGTGCTCAGGTGCGAACGCAGCAACTCCTGCATGTATGCATCGCCATTGGTAACGGGATCCCACAGGATCAATGGTCCATCGACGAGCGATTCTGCCGCGGATCGATCCGCAAGCAGCGCCGCAATCGTGGCGCCAAGGCGAAGTCCGGCAACACCAATCCTGCACTCGGTACCAAGGCGCGTGCGCAGGTGAGTAATGGCCGCGCGCAGGTCGCCCATGTGGGTCTCCATGCTGCTGTCGCGCAGGTCGCCATCGCTGTCTCCTGAGCCCATGTAGTCGAAGCGGAGTGCTGCATGGCCACGCGCTGCCAGCCCCCGCGCGAAGCTGACAAAGGTCCGGTGGCTCCACAGCTTCTCCTCGCCGAAAGGGTGGCTAAGCACGAATGCGAGCCTGGGCGGGCCAGGCTCAGGTTCGTGGAGGAAGCTGAACAGCCTGGAACGATAGCCTTCGATGAACCCGGGGTGCTCCATGGAATCGACTTTAAAGACCGCCGATGGGAATCTGCGGTAAATCCTTGAAATGGCTTCAAAGTATATTCCAAGCGAGATTGCTAGAATGCGCAGCCCTGCGCTTTTTTTCAGGTTGACGTGAATTGGACAATGTGACTTCTGTCAAGCCGGTGCGCGTGCTGTTCTACGAGCACAATACGGACGGAACGGTCGGCGGGTCACACTACTGCCTGCTCGAAATCTGCAGGGCCGTGGATCGTTCGCGAATTGATCCGGTCGTGGTTTTCGCCCAGGACAACAGCCTGCTTGATGCGTTCAGGGCGACCGGAGTCCCGATCCTGCTGATGCCGCCTTCGCGCGTTGTGCGACTTGGTTCCGGTTCCGGTGTGTTGCGCCCCCTGCTCAGGGCCTTGCAGTCCGTTGCGAATGCTTTCCGAACGCTTGTTGTGGACTCGCTGCGCTGGGCATGGTGCCTGCGCCGAAATCGCATCGATGTCCTGCACCTGAACAATAGCTGCGGTGGCGACCACGAAGTGGTGCTGGGGGCGCTGTTGTGTCGCGTTCCTGTGGTTGCGCATCAGCGCGGCTACCCGCAGGGCGTCGGAGCTCGCGAACGCTGGTTCGCCCGGCATCTGAGGGCGATCGTGGCCATATCCACGTCAGTACTAGAGGACCTCGCGCGACTGCGACTGACTGCCGAGAAGGTGGTCCTGATTCACGACGGCATCGATCCCGAGCGCATCGTGGCAGCTGCGTCGGCGACGGGCGGGGTGCGGGCGCAGTTCGGAATTCCGTCCGACGCACCGCTGGTCGGGGTAGTGGGCAACGTGAAGGCCTGGAAGGGGCAGGACACGCTGGTCCGCGCAATGCCGCAGGTCTTGCGGCGGTTTCCCGACGCGTATTGCCTGATCGTGGGTTCGGTGGCGGATGAGCCCTATCGCGCTTTGATGCAGCGGCACGTCGTCGAAGCCGGCATCGCGGCGCGGGTCGTGTTCACCGGCTATCAGCGGCATCCGCGGCCTTCATGGCTCAGATGAGCGTTGTGGTGCATACATCGACTGCTCCGGAGCCCTTTGGTCTGGTCGTGCTGGAAGGTATGGCGCTGGGCAAGCCCGTGGTGGCCACGGCGCATGGCGGGCCCACGGACGTCATCGTGAACGGCGCCAGCGGTTACCTCACTCCGCCCGGCGATGACGGTGCGCTTGCCCGCGTGCTGGTGGAACTTCTGGCGGATGCCGCGCTGCGGGAACGTGTGGGGTCAGCGGGCCGTAGGCGGCTCCACGAGGCCTTTACGGCCGCCAGCAGCGTGCGCGCCCTGGAGGGCGTTCTGGCAGATGCCGCCGCCATCAATACCGGAACTGGGTCACAGATTCGCGCAGCGTCGTGATCCTACGATCCGCGCGGCGAGGCTGTCTTTGCCAGTGCTTGGTGACCCCGCCGGCGGAGATTTGTCGCGGTCGTAAGACAGATGCTGGCCGCGCGATACCTCGGATACAATCCACTGCAGATCCTGCGAAAACGCGAGTACTCGGCATGCACACACTTCCGTCATCACCGACGTCCCGGGCGATGAACCGGTTAGTACGCGGCGCGCGCGGTTTCACGGTCGGTGTCGTGGCAATTGCGGGGCTGTTCGCGAACTCGGAGTCGCACGCGGCCCGCGTCCTCAACGCACTGCCTCACACCGAGAATTTCGATACGAATGCCTATGCCAATGATCTGGTGTGGGTCACCGAGGGCGCCACGCAGACGTGGATGCCCACGTCCGGCTGGACCGGAGGGGCTGCGAAATTCACCGCAGGACACGCTCAGGGCTACGCTGGACTCGGACAGATACTGCTCTCCGGGTTGTCTACACGACCGGAGCAGTTGAATGTGCGTTTCCTCATTACTACGCCACCTGGCATGACTACGGGCCTGAGGAAAGCTCATCATCATGAACCGCGGCGGAAATGGCGGACGTCCCATGGTGATTGTTCGCGACTGGCAGCAATCCGGCAGCTCATGGGAGACATGGGCTGCGTGCGATGGCACGGTGTGCCGATACCAGGGTGGCGACTACTTCCCGGATGGCACCGATCGGCTGCGAATCGGCAACCGAAGCCTGGGCGGGCGCGAGAATGAATGGATTTCCGTGGAACTCGAAGCAAATAGTCGCACAGGCATGATCCGGCTGTACGTGGATACTACGGATGGGGCACTCAGCGGCCTCTACGTGGAGCGGTACATGGACGATACCGGTCCGGGCGGTGTGTGGAGCATGATCGATATCATCGGTGGCTACATGCAGTGGTTCCGAGGCAGGATCCCGAGAACTACCATGATTGATGAGTTGCGCGTCGACTCCCGCCGGATCGGGCCGCCTGCCGGATTTTCGGGAGCGCCGCGCCCGAGTGCTCAACTGCTCTGCGCGCGCAATGATCGGCCGCGACAGGTTCACGTGAGCCAATTCATGCCAATCAGAGAATCGCCATATCATGCGCAGCGCTGGCTGCGACGCTATTGTGGCGCAACCGCAGAGGCGGCCACCAGGCTGCCATTCCAGGCTGGATTGAGACTGGCAACTTCAGCGAGTGGGATGGTGGTGGCGACGCTACGATGTCCGTCACCTCTGCCCAGGCTTCGCAGGGCAGGTACTCCGCGCAATCGGTCGTGACGGCCGGCGTTGCTACCGACAATTACAAGGACTTCGTCTTTGGAAATCATCCGCGCGTAGGCGGGCAGCCGCTGAATGTCGACACCGGCCTCTGGCTCGAGTTCGATGTGAAGTTCGATCCTGGATTCACCTTCCCGAATTGTCAGTGCGTGCACAAGATCGCAATCGTGAACCTGGAGGACGAGAACAGCCTGCGGCGCTACCAGCTCATCATCAATGTCTGGACTCCGAACCGCGCGTATTTCGTCGAGCACCTGAAATGGAACGCAGACCGGAGCTTCAATCGGGCGTTTCCGAGCCTCAGCCAGAATATCGGCACTGAGACCACGGTACGCATCGGCGAATGGGATCGGCTCAAGATGTACATCAAGCCAAACAGACCCGGGCAAGCCAATGGAATAGTGCGGCTCTGGGTAAACGGCGTCCTGAAGGCCGAACATACGAATGTTCCGGTGCGGGAAGATACCTCCTACCTTCCCAACAAGCTCATCATGTCCAACTACGTCAACCAGTTGGCAACTTCGGGCACGCAGCGCTGGGACGATTTCTACCTCGGTGAATCCGACCGCTCGGCCGCGCAGGTGCTTCCGCGGGCGCCCGTGCTGCTCCGAGGTCCGCTGACTGAGGGATCGGTGGCGCCAAGCCGCGAGCGCCTTCTTCGCCGCTACGCTGGATTTTCTGCCGCGTTCTTCAGAGTCTGGTAATCGATCTTGTCGGTCGATGTCCTCGCCATCTTTTGCGATGAAGAACTGATCGGGAATCATGTAGGGCGGCAGGCTCTTTGACGATGCAGTCTTCAGTGCGATTCGAGTGAGCGTGCTGCCTTCGTGTGCGGCAACAAAGGCGCAAACGCGAACGCCGGACTCGGCATCAGGAATCGCTACCACAGCAGCCTCGCGGATGTCCTTGTGACGGCTCAGCACGGTCTCGATCTCGCCGAGCTCGACGCGATACCCGCGACGCTTGACCATTCGATCGCGCCGGCTGACGTACCGGAAGCCCGACTCCGATTCGGTAACGATGTCGCCGGTGCGGTACCACTTGGCGCCGGTGGCATCGATATGGAACGCGCGCTCGTTCTGCAGTGGCAGATTCCAGTATCCGCGCATCACATTCGGGCCAGAAATGAGCAGCTCCCCAGGATCTCCTGTTTTGACTACGGCACCATCTTCGGCCACAACCATGCCCCGGTTGGGCACGCAAAGCGCACCGATGGGAAACGTGCTCATGCCCTCGATTGCCGCGGCGGCGGCGGGCACCTCGTACCAGGTGCAGACGTTGGTCTCGGTGGGGCCGTAGAGATTGAAGAAGCGGGGGTGGGGCCACGCCGCCCGAATTGCGCGGTACTGTGGCAGCGGAAACACCTATAGGCCACGTCTTCCCAGGTCCGTCACAACGGTCTCCACCTGGGGCGCGCGGATCATCGGCATCGAGCGAGTCCAGCAGCCGGGCTAAACCGCCGGCGCTGCCATCCAGCGCAAAGATGCGAGGATTGCGCCAAGCTTCGACAACTCGACCGAGAACCTGGTGCAAGTGACTGCGACGTGAAGACCGCGCGAACAGCGCAGTCGTTGTGAATGTACGCGCCGCGAGCCGGCGAATCGGCATCGACTGGTACATAGGCCGCGCCGGCCTTGAGAATGCCGAAGATGGCTGCAACGCCGTCCACGGACTTGTGAAGCCGCAGCCCCACTCGATCGCCACGCTTGACACCGAGCTTGACCAGCCGATCTCGCACCCGATTTGCCAGCGCGTCGAACTGCGCATAGCGGAGCCCGGCCTGCTCCGCCATCGACACCGCTGGCCGATCCGGGTGACTTGCAGTCGACTGTTCGAGAAGCTGCGCAAGGGAGCGAGTGCGGCTCATGGTCAGCCCTTTCTCTTGGACTTGATCAGGCGTTCGATGGCCGCGACCGTGGCGAGATTCGCGGGCTCCAGGTCGCTGGCCTCCAGCTCGACCTGATGGGTCTGCTCAAGGTGGCTTACGAGCTTGAGGGTCGACATCGAATCCAGGATACCGCTCTCCTTCAACTCGAGGTCGTCGGTGAGATTGGCGGGATCCTCGCCGGGTAGACAGTTATCGAGAATGAACTGGCGGATCGATTCGCGGATGCTATCCATTGGGGTTCCTATTTGGCGATCGGGTCTGCAATCATTGGGGTGAGTTGCCGGAATATCTCGTCAGCGATGAGCCGGTGAGCCGCGGCATTCGGATGGTCATCCCAGGGGCCACGCGCAATTGCGCGTACCGGTCCTTCGGGATAGACCTTGGAAAGGTCGAGCACGTGGATGCCGCGCGCGCCAACTCTTCAGCGTGAGGCACCTCAGTTGGCCCGCCATCGACGACGGCATTCAGGGAGCGGCCAGGGGGACGGGCTCCATCTGCGTGAACAAGGGCAGCGAACCGTTCAATGGCACGAATGGTAACTGGAACGCCTGCGCTGCGCACGCGCCAGTCGGCCTCACCCTGGGGCATTCTGGCGTCAATGCCGACTTTGCGTGCAAGCGAGCGCAACGCGGATACGGAATCGGCACACGACCCTGATCGACGTTCACGAGCCCACTGCCAGACAGGATCGCATGGGTTTCTGGATCGGTCACAGGTATCGATTGATAGGCCACGCGCAGCAGGAACTGCTCCGTCATGGTGACGTCAGGATCGAACACCGTAAGCACGACGATGTCGGGCGAGAACTGGCGCGCCTTGCGCTCGTACATCGCGACTTCCTGCGGAACGGAGTACCCCTCCACTGCGAATTCAGGATCTCCGCCGGGATTCCCGCGGCCCTCAGCTTCTCCTCGAGGACGGCCTCGAATGTTTCGCCATCGGCGACGCCATTTCCCATCACGTGGGACGGCCCCAGAAGCGCGATGCGAAGAACCCCCGGTGGCTTCGCCAGAGGTACTCCCGATCGCGCATGCCGAAGCTGTTTGTAGTGAAGCGATTGCCATTCCAGACGATCTGCCTGGAAGGATGCAGATCGCGCAACATCTCATCCTGAGTCTCGCGCACGACGCCGAGATCATTGAGATGCTGCCAGCTCGCTGCAAGTCATCCATGGTTGCGCCGCGTGCCGACGAGCTGATTGCGGGCATCAAGCTGCTCGTAGTATCCACGATGCTTGAGCGCTGCATCCTTCGCTGACAGGGACTGGGACCGCACCATCGCGATGGCTGATGCCGCAGGTTGCGGCAGCAGCGAAGAGATCGCCGGCTGGGCCAGCAGCGCCAGCACCAGCAGTGTTGCGATGGCGCGTGCGCGCGGCTCCTGCAGCAGCGCAAGACGGGTTGAGGCCCGGCCGGTGAGCCTTTTTGCATTCCAGTCGTGCCCTCCCAGCAATCCGATGAGGGCGACGACCAGTCGCAGCAGCACAATGCCGCGCAGGTCCACGTTAGCGGCTCCGTGAAGCATCCAGAGCCATTGATTGAGCGACTCCGCGCTCCACAGCGACCAGAGCGTGCAGAAGATCAGGAAGGTGCGAACTGCCTTGCGGATTGCGACCAGCTGAACCCCGCAGCTCGCACCTTCTTCTTCGGCGCCCTGAGTTCCCGCAGGCCTCCAAACACGACGAGCGCGCCCAAAATCGTCCAAAACAGCGCGTCCGGAAGCGTCAGGAACGTCTCGCCGCGCAACCAGAACCACTGATAGGAGTGCAGGGCCCAGGTCACGACGAATACCGCGGCCGTCGAGATCACCATTGCCGTGCGCGGGTTCAGGTGCTTGACCTTGAAATAGGTGGGATAGAAGACCACCTTCATCATGAACTCGGTCCAGAAGATGTTGATGCGCCGCCACAGCTCAGTGAAGCTGTGCGACAGGTAGTACATCTTATGGGTCTCCGGCAAACGGAAGCCGAATAGATAGAGCAGGCCGACGATCAAGTGGAATTGTCCAGACACTCGCAGATATAGCGCGAACGTGCCGAGCATGTACTGAACGAGATCGCCAAGCGTTTGCACGTCGGCAGGATCCCCGAGCACGGCCAGATATACGATGCGGTACAGAACGAGGTGCAGAACGCCTCGCACGATCCACTGCACTCCCGTCTGGTAGATCTCGCTGTCGGAGCGGTCGAATCTGTTGCGCACGAACGTCTGATGATCCACCACGGGAAACAGCGGAAACGCCACGTTTGGCAACATGAAGAAGTACGCCAGCGTGCTCCACGGGCCCTGTCCTGCAGCGGCCTTGTCGGCCGCCAGGCTCTGGGACTTCAGATACAGCACCACGCGAAACATGAACATCGACGCGAGGATCGGCCAGACAGCGCCGCCCCATGGCGCCGGTGCGTATCCGGCTCGCAGAAACGCCATGCCCACGCCGACGGCGATCATGATTGCCGCTCGTGCGCTCACCCTGATGGGGAGGTGGCAGAGCCCGATCAAGCGTCAGGCCAGTTCCAATCAGCCACGCGCCGTCGACCAGGCCAAACACGGCGAATACTCCAGCGGTCGAGAGCAGCACAAAGAAGGGCAGTCGGGTTGGCAAAGGTAGCAAGGCGCTGACCACGAAGCCGCCGGCCGACAACCACATGACCCTGGTGAGGGCGTCGCCGCCTTCAATCTGAAAGAGCGCGAAGGCCATGCCGCCACGGGAACGAGCAGGAACTCCGGCCAGTGCCGGCGAAGCGCGGCAAGTCCGCCAACGACGCCGCCCTGTGCCGGGTCGGCAGTGGTCGTTCCGGCAGCGCTCACAGGCCAAGCCCCCGCGCGATGATGTTGCGCTGGATCTCCGAAGTGCCGGAAAGATCCGGCTCGCAATCGCATCACGCAGATCACGCTCGATCTGCGCCTCGCGCATGTAGCCATAGGCTCCATGCACCTGGATGGCATCGAGACTTGACTGCACGTAGCACTCCGATACATGGAGCTTGGCCATCGAAGCTTCGACTGTGGCATCCAATCCTGCGTCCTTGAGCCTTCCGATGCGCTGAACAAGCGGTCTGCAAGTCTCCAGACGCATCTTCATGTCGACTATCTTGTTGGCAATCGACTGATTCTTGCCAATGGCCTTGCCGAACTGCTTGCGCGTGCGCGCGTGGTCGATGCACTCATCGAGCTGGCGCTGCATCGATCCGAGTACGCTCGCGAGAATGCAGCCGCGCTCCCATTCCATCGAGCATTCGAATATCGTGGCGCCACGACCCTCGCGGCCTAGCCGCTGAGATACCGGTACACGACAATTTTCGAAATTGACCTCCGGACATGGGTGAGGTGCGAAGACCCATCTTCTCCGCGTGTTTGCCGATGGTGAGCCCGGGCGTGTCCCTTTCCACGATGAATGCGGTGATGCCAGTGACTCCGAGAGAGGGGTTCACGGTGGCATAAGTGACGAAGATATCGGCCACCGGGCCGTTGGTAACCCACAATTTGTTTCCGGTCAGAACATAGTCATCGCCATCCCGTGTGGCGCGGGTTCGCATCGAGAAGATATCGGACCCGGCTCCGGGCTCCGACGCGCCATTGGCGCCGATGAGTGTGCCGTCGCACAATCCGGGCAGGTACTTCTGGCGCTGCGCCTCCGTTCCGTACTCCAGAATGGGAATCGAGTTCGTCCAAAGGTGGGCATTGAGCGAGAAACAGCAGGCCGTGGTCCCTGGCGCCGAACCCCAGCCCCTCCATGACATCGATCATGACCGACAAGCCCAATCCCAGACCGCCATATTTCTGCGGAATTGGCATTCCCAGGATGCCGAACTCGGCACATTGCCGCCAAAGCTGGCGGTCGAAGTGACTGTCGCGGTCGCGTTCGACCATGCCGTGCTCCAGTTGCCCCTGGCAAACTCGATGGCTGCCTTCTTGAGCTGGGCCAGTTCTGCATTCGTCTCGTTCACCGATACCTCGAGCGCCTGCACCATCGTGCCTGCAGAAATCTACGGAGATGCGAATAATACAAATAATCGACCGGGTACGGCCCTGCGGATTGCCCAAACGTGAAGTCGGTGCGCCGGGAAGGGGGCGTCCTGGCGGCAGCCGACGCCTGACTGCTCTAAACCCGGATACCTTCCGTTGGGGCCTCAGGGCCCCAATGCCTCGGTGCGCATGCGGGCGCGGGCGGTGGCATCAGTCCAGGCCCCATGGGTTGCAGGCAGGCCAGTAAGCGCGTCACAAAACGCAACACGCGAGAGAACCTGACCAGGCCAGCGCCGAACCTCCGACCGAGCGGAGGGTGTGTTTCTGCGGTATGCCGCCGCGGACGTCCAGCGTACCCGTGTAAACTTGAGGCGAGGTTCTCATCAGGGTGCTGAGCGCAAATGCCTTTGGATTGCGTGGGACAGTTGTTCTATTTCTCAGCCACGAGATTTCGGATGAAACGTGTGCGGCCTACCGGCATCTGCGTGCGACGAGCGGTCCAGGCATTGCGGTCTGCTGGCTGCTGGATGTCTCCAGCGGCATTTCGCCACCTGTAGAGTTCCAGTCGGAACTCGGACCTACGACAGTCGCCGGTTTGCCGGACTGGGGATTTGCGACTTTCGGTCGAAGATGCTTCCCGGGCATTGCCATTTTCCGGTGCTCGATTTTTATCTCCGCAACCCACGCATTACTTGCCTTTGGGTGATCGAATACGATGTACGTTTCACCGGATACTGGTCCAAGTTCTTCAGCCTGATGGCCGGAAGCGATGCGGATCTTCTGACGTGCCATGTCCGTACGCCTGCGCAGGAGCCCGGCTGGTCTGGTGGGGACCTTGCGTGATCCTTCGGGTTCATTGCCCGTGACCATCCGTTGCGGGCTTTTCTGGTCCTAGCTCGCTTCTCGGCCAAGGCGTTGGAAACCTTGATTGCATTCCATAGAGCGGGTTGGCGCGGTCATCAGGAAGTCATCATTTCCCCTTGGTTTCCAGGGCGGGCCTGCGCATGGCGACATCAATGACGTTGCGCAACGTGCGGGTGGGCGCTGCGTCTACGAGCGTAAACGATCCGCTTGGCACGCTCGAGGAGCTCGGTACGCTGCGATTCCGGCCGGCCCGGAGTAGGGCGGGATTCCGCCGAGGGATGCTGTACCATCCCGTCAAACCAAAGGCGTCGATGAAGCAGGTGCCGTTTCTGTCACGCCTGGTGCGTCGATCCCTGATACTGCTGCGCGCGTGGGGATTGCGCAAATACAAGGGTCCGCGCTGACGAGCAGGCGCGCCGCCTGCCCATGTCGAAGTTTCCGTAGGCTTATCAGATGTCCCAACCAGAAAAGAGCAAGGATTCGGGCTGGTGGCGGTTCCTCAACAGAACCGACGGCTCGCTCAAGAGCCGGGTTCTGCGTTCCGGGTTCTGGCAGGCGCTTACGACGGTAGGCGTCAACTCACTGATTTTCATCAAGTCCGCCATCATGGCGAGGCTGCCGCGCCGGAACTGTTTGGCCTCATGAATCTGTCCCTGATGGCCATTCGTGGCACCCAGCTGATCACCGACACTGGCTTTGGCCCGCGCCTGATCCAGCGAAAGGGTGATTTCGACGAGGCGAAGAACACGGCGTTTACCTTGCTGGCCATCGCGGTGTCATTCTGGCTTTCGTGATGATTCCCATCGGTTACGGCATGTCGGTGTTCTATAACCAGGCTGCTCTGTTTCCGCTGGTGGCGGCCTGCGGGCTGAGTTTTGCCCTGGCCGGCTTCACGCACATCGGGTACACCGTTGCAATCCGGGACCTGGACTTCCGGAAGCTGGCGCTGATCGACAACACCGC
Organism: Pseudomonadota bacterium; assembly: GCA_016720075.1. Lineage (GTDB taxonomy): Bacteria > Pseudomonadota > Gammaproteobacteria > Steroidobacterales > Steroidobacteraceae > ZC4RG30. The sequence goes on along the minus strand of JADJXW010000022.1, from coordinate 18,733 downwards.
GGCCTTCGTGTCCTTCATCGCAGCGGTGGTGATCGGATACATGTACCGCAGCGTCTGGGCGTTGGTAATCAGCTTTGTTGTCGCCGCCGCCACAAAAACCGTGATGTCCTATGTGGTGCAATCGACCCGTCTCTCCTGGGAGTTCAATCGAAAGATTGCCGCCGAACTGCTCACCTACGGCAGGTATATCACGGGTTCCACGATCCTGCTGTTCATCGCCAGCGAGATCGATACAGCGATGGTCGGAAAGCTGCTCGATCTGAAGAGCCTGGGTTTCTACTCAGTCGCTTTCATGCTCGCAAACTTTCCTCCCGTTCATGTTGCGTATGCGGTCTCCAACATCATGTTCTCGGCCTACAGCCGCATGCAGGATGACGAGGAGAGGCTGGCCAACGCATTCCTGCGGGTCATGGCGTTTGTCGCGAGCCTCGTGTTGCCCGTCATGGCCGGTATGGCAGTTGCCGCAAGCTCGCTGATCGAGGTCGTGTACGGGAAAGGCTGGCTGGATGCTGTGCTCCCTTTCCAGATTCTCTGCATTTACGGTGGCGTGCACGCAATTGTTACGGTCAATGGCTACATGTTCAATGCCATCGGCAGACCGGACATCGGCTTGCGGATTGCGGCCGTAAGGCTGGGTGGCATTCTGTTGATCATATTCCCAGCCATCAAGTATTTTGGTACCGCAGGCGCAGTGACTGCAAGGAAAGGAAGCTTGTGATCACCACGATCGACTTTGGATCGGCCAGTCGTTCTGCCGAGATCCGTGCCCGCTGGCAGGATGCGCTTGATCCCGTCGAGAATCTCTACGCCATGTATCTTTCGCCCGATTGGCTTGAATCGGCGGAGCCTGAGGACGTTCAGTCGTGCGTGCTCCAGTGCCGGGAAGGTCCCGATGGGGCGCGGAGCGTCGTTTCCTTGCTGCGACCGGGTCGCGCGAGTCTCCGGTTCGAGCTGTCGCACGTGGTGCGCAAGTCCATTGCACTCAATGCGGTGGAGGTCCTGGGAAGTCAGATTCTTGCTGTGCGGGACGCATCGGAGCTCAGGGAAGTCGTGGCAGACATGTGGCGCGCCTTCCCGAAGGCGTCGGCCATTTACCTGAAGTCGGTCCGTAAGGACTCCTCACTGTGGGCCGCACTGGACGTTAGTGGATGGAAAGTGAATGGTGCTGTGGCCTACAGGCAGCACGGCAATCGACCATTTCACTATGTCCGCCTACCTGGAAGCTTCGATGAGTACATGGAAGAGTTCCCGAAGAAGCAGCGCGCTACAACCTGAAGCGTCAGGTCCGTCGCATGGCCGAAGCCTTCGGCGAGAAGCTCGAGGTCAGGAGAGTTGCCAGTCCGGAAGACATACCGTTCTTCGTGACCAATGCCAGGGCCATTGTCAGCAAGTCATGGAAGTCGCGGAAGCTGGCCAATGCGGTGCCAAAGAGCATAGAGCGGGAGGCGTTGCTGCGAAGCGTGGCGGAACGGGATTTGCTTCGGTCCTATGTGCTGCTGGCTGATGGTGCGCCGGCCGCATTCATAGTCGGTTACCAGTATCGCGGGGTCTACCACTACGCGGACCTGGCCTACGATGAGTCCTACGCCAAGCACTCTCCCGGGGCGGTGCTGCTGCTGATGGTCATCGAGCAGCTCGTCGGCAAGGAAGGAACGCAGAGCATCAACTTCGGCATCACCGACGCGCAGTTCAAGCATGTGTTCGGGAATCGCCATACGGAGGACGCAGAGATCCTGGTCCTTCGTCCCGGTCTAAAGAACAGGATGCTGGTTGCGATTCACAGGGTATTCCAGCGGGCGAAGCTCGCACTCCGCGCGCTCGTCGCCCGAGGTCGCAAAGAAGACTGAATCAGCTCGAAGGTGCTGCGGCGTCCGGCGGGATCAGTGCGGCACGAAGGGACTGCGCGGCCACGAGCCAGCGCTCGGCAAATGCCGGACGTCCCTGCTCGGTGAGATCCCTTATCCTGTCGTAGTCCTGAAGTGCCTTGCGCAGGGCGGCTGCAATGTCGTTCTCGTCACAGCTCTCCGGAAACACCGCGAAGCTGCCGAACAGATCTCTCGATGCCCCATTGCCGGAAAGAATCATGGGCTTGTTCAGTGACAGCGCCTCATAGGCGCCGCATACCAGGCAATCCGCCTTCAAAGTCAGGTCGAGCACGACATGACAGTCCGCCATCAGTTGCCAGTAATCATGCTCGGGAAGAAATCCGGTCAACCGCACGTTCTGTCGGCATCGAATCCCGCAAGTTCGGAGCCAGCTTGCGGCTGTTCCCCGTGACTGCGAAGGAGAACTCTGGTCCGAGCTGCCTCGCGGCACCGAAGATGGCACCGATGGGTTCGTCGGCCGCAAACGTGGCGACCACCATTATCGACAGTTGCTCGGGCTGAGAAATCCGCGTGGGCGAAACCGGGGGCGTGGGGAGCCGGTCTGGAACGATCAGCGCGCGACCGCCGTTCTCGCGAACGATCCTTCGCCAGGGCTGCGTTTGTCACTATCGTCGCGTCGGCGTGGCGCTGAGCCAGACAGCTAAGCCAGGTAATCGGCCAGAAATCGTATGTATAGGGAGTAATGGCCTCGTTGTGCGCGTCCATTACCACGCGGTAGCGTCCCATAAAAGGCCGAGCGAACAGCACAAGCAGGGCGAGGATCAACGATGGATTCTGCAGCAAGACCGCGGCGGGCCGGTGGGTGCGGAGGAAGCGGATGGTTGCGAGCGAGAGCTCCGCGTAGCGGCGAACCCCCCGGCTGCTGGACCTCAGCACCGTCAGTGGCAATCCAAGCCAGTCACACAGTTCACTCATGCGGCGGTGGTCTTCCCAGGTGATGGCGAAGACATCCGCAGGAAGGGAGGCTTGGCTGCTCACGTAGGGCGACCCTGCCTGGCGTCGAGAAGGCGGGAGTACAGATCTTCGTGTCGCCTGATCATTTGCTCGATGGTCAGCGTTTCCCTGAACCGGGACTGGGCTGCAAGTCCCAGTCGTGTGCGCAGCGCCTGATCGTCGAGCAGCCGAAGCATCGCTGCCGCGAAAGCGGGGGGATCACCGGGCGGCACTAGCAATCCGTTCATGTTGTTCTCCATGACCCGCCCATTCTCTCCTACGGCTGTTGCAACGATGGGCTTCGCTGCAGCCATGGCTTCAAGAATCACGACCGACATGGCCTCCCAGTGCGAAGACTGCACGAAAATGTCGCAGGCGGGCAGGGCGCGGCGCGAGGCGTCATTTACCCATCCCAGGAGTTGGATCGACTCCTGCAGGCCAAGTCGGGTTGTCAGATCCTGCAGTGCGCCCCGCAGCCGGCCCTCGCCTATCAGCAGCAGGCGGAATCGTCGTCCGGCATCGCGGACAATGGCCATGGCTCTAATGAGATCCTCGAGCCCTTTCTGCGGAATCAGTGTGCTGATACTGCAGATGACCGGGGTGCCGTCAGCGGGAAGCAGGGCCAGAATCTCAGGCGACACATCCGGCTGTGGCGGTTCGGAGCCATTCCAGATCACATGAATGCGCTCTTCGGGGATGCCGTACAGCTTGCGCACCGCACTGCCTGCTCGTGCCCGACGCATACCAGGGCGTCGGCCAAACGCCAGAAGAGTCGCTCGATCCTTTCCTCGCTAGCAGGCAAGGTCGGGTAGTTTCCCCAGTGAAAGGTGTGCACATACTTCAGGGCAGGTCTGAGAATCTTGCAGATCGCGCCCTCTATGAAGCTGTGTGTGTCATGAGTGTGAATGAGTTGAACGCCGCGCTGCCGTATCTCGCAGTGACCTTCTCTGCGCCCCCGATGTGCAACGTCGAGTTTGCGATCAGTACGCGCGGGCGGCGTGTCGGCGGGGTTGAGGTTCCATTCGGCCGGTATTCTAGCTTGGCTCGCTGCGGCTTCTGCGGTTGCTTTCTGATGTGCGGCAGTTCTCAGATTACAAGGCCTGAAAGTCCGACGGCAGGTAGACCGTGATGCGGGTTTTGCCGAGGCATGTCCTCAGCTGACAGAATCTCCGCCATCTGGCATTCCACATCGATCTGGCGGTTTCTGCATGGCGATCGGCGAGGAGCGGGGTCGACACGGTGGAGTGTTCAGGCTCGTTGCTGCCTTGCTGGCGACGGTGCTTCTTGGCGAGTTTTTCTCCGTTCGTTGGAGGGGGCGGCTCTCCGGCAACCTGGCCCATGTCGCCCAGATACCAGAGAGATCGTAGCCGGCACAGGGTAACGCGGCGCAGCCCGCGGTGCTGCTGCTGGGCAATTCCTGACTAACAATGGCATGAGTGTCGCTTCGCTTCCAGTCTAAGGCGCCTGGCCTGCATTTCGGGAAGGTTACGCCGGATGCAACCGGCTCTTTGGGATTGGCAATGCATTTTGCGCAATCAGGTTCTAGGCAAGGAAGTGCCGGCGATGCGCGTCGTCGTCATCGGTTTCGCCTGGCACCTGCTCGGCGACAAGGCGGATGCGGATCCATCGCGACTGGGTGCGTTGTTCTGTCGGTTTGGCGATCTGCGGAGCCCTTGCCTCCATCGGCCTTTCCGGTTCGCCCGATATCGGTGAGTTCGTGGTGGCTCGCGCGCTGCACCTCTATGCATTGCGGGATACGGTGCGCAACCAGCTGTTCGTCAGACCATTCCCTACTACCGACAGTTCGTTTCGGACGGAATGAGGTGCGCGCGGGTGGTTCGGTCACTTCCCTGGCAGTAACATCCTACGCGTACAGCGTGCTGGCTGGACTTGCCGAGCATTTGCAGGGCTGGGGGTTCGGCTTGTCGTCGTGGCGATGCCCGTTCAGACGCCCTACGAGATCGATCCTGCCTTGAGGACATGGCGACTCGCGGCGAGTTGCGGCTGTTCGACTACCGTTCGCTCCAGGGAATAACGCGGGACAGCTTCCTGGATTCCATGCATCTGAGCCGTGATGGAAGCGAAGTCCTGAGTCGGCGGCTTGCCAGGATCTCGCCTCGCTCGGCCTTGCGCCGATGATCTTCAACAGCTTCATTTTCTGGGCATTCTTCGCCGCGTGGTGGCGGTCTACTGGCGACTGCCGCAGCGGGGCAGAACCTGCTGTTGCTCGTCGCGAGCTATGTGTTCTATGGCTACTGGGATTGGAAGTTCCTGGGCCTGCTGTTCGCAGCCACGCTCGTTGACTACTACGTGTCGACGCGAATGGCCGACACGCAATCGAAGAGTCGGCGTCGCAGGCTGATCGTCTTGTCCGTGGTGGCCAACCTCACGTTCCTGGGGTTCTTCAAATACTACGGATTCTTCGTGAGAGAGTTGGGCGAACTGCTCACGTCGCTCGGATTCCAGCCCCATTTTCCGGTGCTCAAGATCATCCTGCCGGTGGGAATTTCGTTCTATACGTTCCAGTCCGATGAGCTACACGATCGATGTGTATCGCGGGCTCACCAGGCCGGCGAAGACTTCTTCAATTTCGCACTGTTCGTGTCCTACTTCCCGCAGCTGGTTGCCGGACCCATCGAGCGTCCAGCGAGACCTGCTTCCCACAGATCCAAGGCAAGCGGGTCTACAGGCACGGTGACTTCGAGGAAGGCCTCTATCATGTGTTGGTGGCTTTTCAAGAAGGTCGTGCTGGCCGACAACGTGGCGCTGATCGCCAATCATGTCTTCGATTCCTCGCGCACCGGCCTGCCGGCCGTGGAGGTCGTCGTTGGGGTGCTGGCATTTTCGCTGCAGATCTACGGCGATTTCTCCGGGTATTCCTCCATTGCCCAGGGCGTATCGCGCTGGATGGGTATTGGCCTTTCCTACAACTTCCGCATGCCGTATTTCTCTCGCTCTCCCAGCGAGTTCTGGCAGCGCTGGCACATCAGCCTTTCTTCCTGGCTGCGGGACTATCTCTATATTTCCCTGGGCGGGAATCGTCGCGGGAACATGCGGACTTATGTGAATCTCATGCTGACCATGCTGCTGGGCGGGCTGTGGCACGGTGCGTCTTGGACATTCGTATTCTGGGGCGCGTGGCACGGCCTGCTGCTCGTCGGCTATCGTATGGCCGGCGTCGAGACCATCGGCGATGCGCAAGGTCGCATCGCGTGCGGGCTCTGTCTGCCAGGTCGCCTAATGTTCGCTCTGGTTTGCATCGGCTGGATATTCTTCCGCGCCGATAGCCTTGCGCAGGCCCTGGACATGATCGCATCACTGGCGGGGAGTTATCGTCCGACGGAGTACAGCGCGTATGCGGCAGGGCTACTGCTGTTCTTTGCCGCGCCGTTGCTGGTTTTCGAATGGTTGGTGTACCGGGCCGGCGACATGCTGCTGTTTCTCAGGCAGTCGCGGTTCGTGCAATATTTGGGATACGCGTATCTGCTGGTGATGCTGATGGTGTTTCCGCCGCTGACGCAGCAGATCTTCATCTACTTCCAGTTCTAGAGTGCGGCAACCATCCTGCCATGGGCAGTCTGTCCGGGCATTCCGAGGCTATGTCCTCTAGGGTCCGGTCCTGGCTGGCGATCGGGCCGTGCGCGCGTCCAGAGACGTGCGGAATCTGTCAGCGCAACGCGGTGGAGCGGGTTCTGGTTGTTTGCCACGGCAACATCTACCGTAGTCCCTTTGTCGCCGAGCTGCTTCGACGGTCGCCTTGGCGCTGGAAGCAGATCAGGATCTGCGGGTTCCATCCACGCGGTAGGCCGTCAATCCCCCGCGCGCCATCAGGCATGTGTGCCGATTTCGGTGTTTCGTTGCAGAACCACCGCTCTTCCGTTGTCAGTGCCGCCGACCTGCAATGGGCAGACATCATCATCCTGATGGACCGCTATAATTGGGTCAGGCTGGCGCGGCTGGGCGCGGATCTTCAAAGCTGGTCTGGATCGGCGCATTGACCGACGGGCCGGTGGAGATTCCAGATCCTTACCACCTGGGTGACGAAGAGGCCCGCAGGGTGCTGGGCAGGTTCAAGGCGGGCACCGACGCGTTGACACGGATGCTCCCGGCCGGAGTAGGAAGTCCCCATCTTTCAGATGAAGGAGCTGATGGATCATTCAATGAATGACGGATCGTCCATGCCTGGACGGCGAACTGCTCTGCTGGGTATGGCGGCGACTGCAGGGATGGCGCTCGCGGGCTGCGAAGGCCGCCCAGGGCCGCCATCCGGTCCAGGTTCCCCAATCGTCGGGAAGAAGGTTGGCGACATGCCGTATCGAAAATTCGGCCGCACGGATCTCGAGGTCTCCGAAGTCGGTTTTGGCGCGTGGGGCATCGGGGGCCAAGCCTATGGGTCCGCGGATCAGCAGGAATCTTTGCGCTCGCTAGCGCGCGCCGAGGAGTTGGGGTGCAACTTCGTTGACACCGCTCTCGTGTATGGAAATTCGGAACTCACTATTGGCGAGTTTCTCCGCGGACGGCGCAGTAAGTGGATTGTGGCAACCAAGTATTCGGGCCAGAAGCCGGGCATGACGGCAACGCTCGAAGATCAGCTCCGCCGTCTGGGCGTGGATTACGTCGACCTCTACCAGATCCATTGGGTGCCCAAGGATTCTGGCCAGTCGCTTTACGAGGAGCTGTATCGCCTCAAGAAGTCCGGCAAGGTGCGCTATGTCGGCGTTTCCCTCTCCACTCCGGCGGACGTCGACTACGTGCTGGACCACACGATGCTCGATTCCGTGATGTTGCCGTTCAGTTTGCTCGATCCTTTGCCGTTCCTGGCGCGAGCCAGACAGTTCGGCGCAAGAGATTTGGCCGTAGTTGCACGCTCAAGCCTGAAGGAGGGCTTTCTAGTTGGGAAATACACGCCCGATACAAAGTTTTCTGATCCGAATGATCAGCGCAGCAAATGGCCCCAAGAGCGAATAGCTGCAGTGGTCGACCAGGTGGAGAAGTTCCGCTTCCTCGAATCCGGGCACGGTTCCATGGTCGCCGCGGCCGTTCACTATCCGTTGTCGTTTCCGCAGATTTCGACCGTCATCATGGGAACGATGTCGGTGATTCAGGCGGAGGAGAATTTTGGGAGGTTGCCGGGGGGGCGCCTTTCCGAAGCTGAACTTCAACGTGTCGCGGCAATGCAGGACGAGATGGGGCTTTGGGGGATGAGGGAGCGGATACTTCGCGCTCTGCGTGGCCTGACAAACAGGAGTTAGGCTTAGAACATATTCCGTGAGGAAATGCTTGGTTCCAGATTCGCGCTCTTCCATAAAAGTGCGGCGTTTCCGCTACTGGTGCAAAGTACAGCGCACGGAGTACATCGGATGTATTAACCTCCCATGGAATCCGAATAGGGATTCAAACCCGAAGTGCCGAACCAGAGGTTGATGCCGCAATGCTGGTTTCCCACCGGATCGCGCGGCCGAGCCTGCTTTGAGCGGGCAGCGTTCCATCAGGACAGACGGGATTTTGAGTTAGTCATCGCGGCATCGTATGAAAATCTACGCGTTCACTGAAAACTATCCTAGCCCCTACAAGCCGTACCACGATACGCAGTTCGAGCAGTTCATCAAGGATGGGCATTCACTCAGACTGTTTGCCTTCGATCGTCATGAGGGGGAGTTGAATCCGGTCGCGCGCGAGCTCGGGTTCGACAAGAAGGTGGTGAATCTGCCTGCGACCCTCAAGAGCTTGCCGGCGGCCGTGGGTCCAATAGTCGCCCGATGCTTGTCCTCGCCACTGGCGACGTCACGGCGAGCGTTAGTCGCCGCTACTTCGCGGGCTTCAGTCAAGCAGCGAGTAATGCATGCGGTGCGCGCTGCCTCGTTGCCAGATGAGTCGCCCGACTTGTGTATTGTGCACAACTTGCTCACGCAGCTGCGCGCGCGTATATCCGCGTAGCCCGATCGCCTTCACTATCACGGCGGAGAGTTGCCTGGAGTGCCGCAGGTTTCCGAGAGCGACGCTGCGATTGCCTTCGCGGGGGCTGATGTTGTTTTTACCAACACCGAGAGTTCGCGGCAGCATGCTATTGGCAGAGGATGTGCTCCGCAGAAGATCTTCGTGAGCCCGGTGGGGTTCAATATAGCGAATTTTTCGGAGCCAAAGGATCGGCGCTATAGATCAGAAGGTCATCTTCAGCGTGCTCACCGTAGGTCGTCTAAGTGAGGAAAAGGGGGCATCATTTACGCCTTGGAGGCATTTGCCCGAATCAAGGATCAGGGGCGCAAATATCCAGTACCGGGTAGTTGGGGATGGTCCTCAAGAGCGCCGCCTGCGCAATTGTGTTGCGGAGTTTGGTCTTGAAGGTTGCGTCGAGTTCGTTGGCAAGCCACCGCGAGACAAGCTGTTCGATGAATACGTCCAGCGGACGTGTTTCTGTTGCCCAGTGTGCGTGGCACGGGCAGGAGAATCAGCGTGTGTCGTGCAGGAAGCGCTGCTTTCAAGACTGTAGTGGCCATTAGTCGCACAGGGGGTGTTCCGAATCTACGGCGCCCAGCATGTTGCCGTTCAGCTTCTCCCAGAGAATCCAGAGCAGATTGCGCATGCGTTACAGCGACTGGATGACTTGTCTATTGCAGAAATGGCGGCGTTGGGGCAAGACGGGCGGAGTTCGTGAAGCAACGCTACGACATTGGCAAGCTGAATCGGGAGCTGCTGGATACAGCTTTGAAAAAGTATCTTGCTGAAGCGTTCCTGCTCGTTCTGCCACCGAGTCCGCTCTCCGCATGGGTTTTCCCGTTAACCGCCCAGTCCGGGAGCTATCCGATCTCAAGCCATACCGACTGCGTGGTGGTAGTCCTATTCGGTGCTTCGACAGATCGGCGTCAAATTCAAGGGTCGTTTCGTCTTCACGTCCGTCGTCGAGTTCCCACGATAGGCAACGAGGATAGCATCCGGGCGCCTTTCGTCACTTCATGCCGAATTCGGGCCAGCGCAAAGCACCCACAGCCGCACTTCTGTGCGGGATAGCACCCAACCGTCCAGGGAAACAGTGTCACCCAGGTTGAAATCCCTGCTTACCGCCTCCTGTATGGCTACCTTTGGATACTTGCTTGCTCCGCCTTTCGAGAGGGATTTCAATAATTCGCTTTCCAGCACCTTCAAGTTTCGTTCATCAGGATGACCTTGAAGCATACTCTTCAGCAACTTTTGGGAAGGGAATCCAGTTCCATCTGGAAAGCAGCGGAAGAAGGCTACTGCGGCGTGATCTCGCCCGAAGCTGCCACGCGGCCATTCCTAAGCTCATGGCGGCACCGGCCCCGCTCAGCAGAGCGATTGTCTTCCTGCGGGTCAGGCGGAGGGACTTGTTCACTGAATTGGACATGACCTCACCTCGCAGCTTCAGCGAGATGATCGGCAATTCGGTAAGCCGGGCGCTAGGATAGTAAGCGTGGGATTGGCAGCTGCTGGAGGCGAATACCGAGCTTCCAGCGACGTACAAATTGCGTGCCGTGCACAACGCACTGGTGATCGACCACCCTTGCCCGGGATCCCCGTGCATGCGGGTAGTTCCCTATGTGGATGCTTATCCGCTTGCCGCGAAGCGATCCCGGCATCGTAGCGGATGCATTCGGCCCAGCATTTGCCCGCCAAGGATCCGATTATGAGGCCGAGATCGCTGGAAGCCGCTTTCGTCGATTTCGTGGGCGGAACTTCACGCACTTTCCTTACGCCTGTGGAGTCGGTATCGCGTAAAGGGAAACCCCGTTGTCACGGTCGGCGGGCCGTCTCTGGCACGGCCGCCAGAACGAGAACTTCGTAGTGTTGGATCTTTGTCGTCGATGCTGCGCATGAAGGCGAGGCCGTGCGTCTGATGTGGTTGCGACTTCCTCCCAGCGCAGAATCCACGCCTGCATCCAGACCTGAACTACCGCTCATCATCCGCACAAGAGACTGACTCGGTACTCGTTTGGATGATCGTATTGAAGCCACAGCCCAAGATTCAACAATCCTTCGCGCCTCTTGGCCTGGTCGCTCAACGACAGAAAATTCAGCACTCCGGCGGTCCGGATTCTGTCCATCGCGGTATGAGTCGCGGTCTGCAAACAGTATTTCCCCCTGCTTCCCAGATAGTGTGCGCTGGCGAAATATCGCCCTAGCTGATCGTGCTGGTTTCCCAGTCCGGTGCCATGCGTATTTGCCGAGCTGGAGAAGAATCCTGGGCGTTTCGATTCCACCGCAGCCAACACAAAGTGAACCCAGCTCGAAGGAAGGCATTTCCGGCCTTGCCAACCAATTGAACTGCGCGGGACACGACGACAGGACCGCATTCGAATGCTGCGGCGTTCGAATGCAGGTAGACGAAGATATTGTTGACCGTTCCAGTTCTCGCGGAACTGGAGTTCCGAAACGCATTGGTGGGTTGCAGAACTGAAACGCCAACAGACGCAGATCTGACGATTTGGAAGATCGGGTAGTGAGTGTTTTCCAAATGCGGTCGCCGGGGAAGAAGGCGAGCCCGTGCCAAGCAGTCTGGCTGCCGGTCGGAACCAGCGATTCGCGCGCGAAGGGGCCATGCCACGCTGGCGGGGGAGCCAGTCCTTTCGTTGCAGATCATATCTCGTCCAGGGATGACACCAGCCTCCCAGCAATTACTGCTTCCACCGAACATTCTCGCCCGTGAAGACGATAGATAGCCCGGGCGGAGGCCGCCACTGGTCTCCCTCGTAGTTCCGCTGGTCCTCCGGAATGAAGTCGAACCCGCCTGCCCGATCAGCGCGATACGCAGCGAAGCGGGGAGCGACCTAGCGATAGTCAAGGGCCGGCCGGACCTGTGCCCACGATGCAAACATCGAAAGGGAGTCTTCCGGCCAAGTCCGCAGGAGTATTGAAGATCATTGCCAGGCGAATCCCCAACAGGTCCTGCTTCTTTCGATGGCGGCATATCGCGCACTTGAACTTGCACTTCCGTCTATTTCTCCGCTCCCAAGTCCGCTTCCAGTTGAGCAGACCCCGGATCCGCAACGCGCACGCGGGTGTCAAAATAGCCGAGAGACGCTGCGAGTTGCAGACTGCGCGTACTTTGAAGCACAGCACTTTTTACAGAATCAGTGGTTCGTTGCCAGTAAGCCATTGACGTAACTGATCAACCCCCGATGTCGTGAAGTCCCGACATGTTGCGATAGGGATTGCGGGGCGTTGAATGGCACACGAGTTGAGCCACTGGCAAACCGCTGCTGGATTGCTTGCATTGTGAACCAGCCTGCCGGTTGGGCGCTTGCAGATGATCAGCTCTGCCGGTGGAATTACTTATTTATCATGCGGCAAACAGGATGGTCCTGCGATTTTGCGAGCAGGAGATCCCTGAAGTGTTGAGAGGCGGATTCCACGCACATGCGGAAGCATTTGGATCGGATTTTTCTTCAGATGAAATTCTCGAAAGTTGCAGGAGTCACGCCACATGAAGTACAAGCAATTGTTTTATCCATGTTGTTGCCAGTCTGCGCATTCGCTGCAGCGCCGACGCCGCCGATCGGGTTTGCCAGGATGGGACCGCCGTGGCCACGCAGCCTCCGCCGTCGGGTGGGGCAACTGTGGCGGGTGAGACGCGGCCAGTGGAGCCGCGTGCGGAACATCTTCGGGCAGCCTTTCTGAATAGACATGCAGGCAGTGCGCTACCCGGTCTGGATTGCCGGTGGAGCACGCCACGAATCTCACAGGTGCATGGGACGCGGGCGCGTCGCGCGCATATATCCGCTCACGTCCGACCTCTCAGACCTATGCAGGTGTCGCCTGTTCAATACCGCCCTGCGCTCGTTGTCGCCGCGATGGGAAATGCGCACGGGCCCGACCTATGCCAGTGGCGCTGTGATTCGTGGACAACAAGCATGCGCGTCATCATCCACACGCAGAACGGCAATCGCCCGATGAATACCATTCAATCCAATGATCGCGGCTGCCTGCAGGCCGCGCCAGCGCAAGGCACGGTCAAACAGTTCAACCAGGTGCAGTGGGCGGTATTCCTGCGGACTTCTTCAGGGGCGGTGGCACCGAGGTTTTCGTTGGTGCGGATACCTGCCCGCACCGAGATGTTGGGCCGGGCGAGTGGATCACGATATCTCTGCATGTTTCGCGAGACAACTTGCATTCCACGGGCCACATCCGGGCGGCCGTCTGCGAGCGTTCCGGGTTCCGGTTGGCCGACTGGTGGATCCCATGGAACTTCGATGCCCCTGCGCGGTGCAAGAATATCGCCGGGTGTAGAGGGCATCGGAGACTACTACAACGGTCGCGGGGACGGTGCCTCCGGCACGTACTTCGATATCGCGGGCGTCACTGTAGCGCTCAATTCGGGACTGCTTCAGCCTCGCGCCGGATTCTGAGCTGCGGGTGTCGAGCGGGGCCACCTGACGATCTTGCGCTCTTGTAAGTGCAGACCCAGCAATTCGCCGCGATCTGCACTTCCTTGGTTCATTCGAGCAGTGACTGCGCCGGCCAGTTGTAGCACAATTCGGTTGAGCCGCAGAGATGCCCCGGTCCATTGTCGCAATGGATCTCCCCTGCCCGAAGTCTGTGACAGGGTCAACTCAGTAATCCAAGATTCAGGTCGCCTGCATCCAGATCTCTTGCCGGAAATTGGCCTGCAGAGAGCGCGCGAGGCTATCGTGATCGAATGATCAGAGCCCGCGTGGATGCGCCGTTGGCGAAGCCTGTTCCCGGCGACTGGCGAGCCGCAGCAGCACCGCGGGGCCAAGCACCAGTACCGGATCCGTCATCTCCGGAGCGCGGCCGGGCAGGTAGATCTGGAGCACTTCCAGAAGCAGCGTGACCAGGAACAGCACCGTCGCGGCCGACGCCAGTCCTGCCGCCCTGGGTCGCCAGCCACAGCAGCGACAGGAACACGGTCAGCTTGCCCGTCATGCTGAAGAGGAATCCAAACTGCACGCCAGACTCCAGCACTCCGGAGAATGGCAGCCAACGAAAGTTGCGGTACACCGGAAAAATCGAATGGCGCAAGGGCCGACAGAGAATAGGCTCCCAGCGCCAGCAGGCAGATCGGCTGGCACGATGCGGGACGTGCGGATTCCTCGGGTCAGGGCGCGATGATGGCCGGGCTTGCCGCGGCACCGATGATCGTCGGGCGACAGCTTGTAGGATGAACAGCACCTGCGCCAGCAGCGAGCCGGCAATGCCGAGTAGATAGATCTGCCAGAACTTTCCTGACCACCAGCAGTCGCAGCGATATGGCCAGCGAGCAGATGGCGCCAACCCCACAGCCTGCACCCGCAAAGCGTCCACCCAGGCCCGCACTTCATCGAGAGAGGCGAGGGTTCGATACACGCCCATGCGTGGAATGAACGGCGCCGCGTGCAGGCGCAGTCCAGAAAATCGTCCAGAGCGATTTCAACCGGCGGCAGCCGGCCCGATCTCAGCCGGTGTGACGCTGGCAAGCCGCGCCTCGATGCGCGATGAAGTCAGTGCCAGCAAATCCTCCCGCGGCGCCGCTGACGAACGTTGGGGCTGAAATCCAGCGCGCTCGGCGTCCGCGTGATAGTGGCGTGCTGAATGAACTCGGGCGTGCACACAATGCGGCACACCAGCCCACTGCAGGTCAGCAGGCGTCGCAGGGCGACGCGTGGCGCCCAGCAGCTCGGCGAATCCAGCGGAATGTAGAAGAACAAGTTCGCAACCGTGTCGACCGGTGACGACCGGGCCACGAGTATGCGGGATCCAGTCTCCCTCAGTCGTTCGGCCAGGCGAGCAAGGCTGAGCTGGAACGGAAACAGCGACGCATACAGATGATCGCGGCGACCACTACCCGGGAAGGGCCGCAGGATGATGGACGGCTTTACTGGCCGGGTGGGCGCCGGGAGCCTGCGTCACGCGCCGCCCACGGTCCGGTCAGGGCGCGCACCTCGGAAGGACCGCCCTCCGCATCGGCTCCCATCCACCGGACTCAGGCGCCTGCCGTAGTCCCAGCCTATGGAAACACGAACGCCTCCACCATGTCGTGCCCCGTCTCGGATCGCACCGACGGCACCGCCGTCACCCGCTCGGCCGTCATCCGCACCTTGCGCTCGAACACTTCGTACTCGAACCGCCGATCCATCAGATGCGTGTACACAGCCTCCGGGCTGTCCGAGAACACATGCAGCTGTATGTCACTGTGTTCGGTCGCAGTGCCGTTCAACACCGCCCCCCACCAGTCGCGGTTCGAACTTCTCCGCAATTCGCATCGCTTCCACCGCCACGCGACGCTGCTCGCGCAGGCTCGTGGCATGCTGGTCGCCACCAAACGGCCGCTGGTATGAAGCCAGCGCAGCCTCTACTCTCCGTGTTCTTGGGCAGCAACGCCCCTGCAACCACGCCATGGCGCTCCGCGGCCTTGCGCTTGCGCGAGGTGAAATCCTGCTGGATGCCGTGTTCGGCCATGGGCTGGGCGGCTTCCGCGCCACTGCACTGCGCAGGTGATCGGTACGGTCGGAGCGCGCCTGCCCGTGATCGCCAGCGAATATAGCCAGAACAGCTGGCCCCGCGCTTCCCTTCTCCGCCGGCTGGTTCGGATCCGAACTGCCGGTCGAATACCCCGGCTCACCGGCTCCGGCATGCGCGGCTAGTTCTCCAGCAGGACGTTTCGTACACGCCTTCCCGGATCATCCGGCGAAGCCAGCGTTCCAGTCAGCGCATTCACCTTCCTGTCGATGAGGCCACCCGGCCGCGGCATCGTGGACGAAGCACGCCCCGCAACGCCTCGCGCATGTAGTACATCCAGATCGGCACGGCGGCGGTGCCGCCGCTTCCTCGCTCGCCCAGCGAGCGCTCATCGCGTGGCCCACCCACGCTGGGCCACGATCCGGCCGTTGAAGCCGTTGAACCGCCAGGTCGCGCTCGCCGTTGGTGCCGGTCTCGCCGGCCGGTCATCACGACCCGTGCCGTCGTGCGCCGCGCAGCGGTGCCGCATCGCCACGTCATGCATCATGCTGTTCATCAGCAGGCGTCTGCGCCGACAGCACGGCGGCGCGGCGGCTGGCGGGCAGGTAGCCGATCCCGCCCTGCAGGCCTCGCGAGGCGGCAGCGCCTCGGGCGCGTCATCGCCGAACACGCGCGGTGTTCGGACCGGCGTGGCGCCCGCGGCGGGCGCGGCATCGGCGCCGGCGACGCCCTCTGCAGGCACCGCCTCCGTCGCCACCACTTCCGAATTTCAGCACCGGATAACTCGCCGCCTGCTCGCACGCCTGCACGCCAGCTTCGGCTCCGCCTCGAACAGCACTCGCCCGGAGGAATCCTCGATGCGGCTGATGTAGTAAGGCTCCACCTTGAACCCGCCATTGGCGAACACGGTGAAGCCCGTGGCCTCTCGAGCGGCGAGACCACCTGAGTGCCCAGCGCCAGCGACAGCGTCTTCGGGAATGAGTCCGTCTTGAACCCGGAACTTCGCCGTCTGCTTCAGCACGGCCTCGGGGCCCACGCCCTGCACCACGCGGATCGACACCAGGTTGCGCGATCGCACCAGCGCTTCTCGCAGCCCGCGTCGGTTCGCCGAAATCCTTGCTGGAATTCTCCGGCCGCCAGTTCTCTTCCTGGTCGTCGCTGCGATCCAGCACCGGCGGCATGTCCAGGGACTCACCGTGGCGGGCGTGAAGCCGTTGTCCAGCGCCGCCGAATACAGGAAGGGCTTGAAGCCCGAGCCCGGCTGGCGCCGCGCCTGCGTCGCGCGATTGAATTTGTTGCGGTAGAAATCAAAGCCGCCCACCAGCGACACGATGGCGCCGTCTGCCGGATCCATAGCCACCAGCGCCGATTGCGCCTGCGGCAGCTGCGCCAGCAGCGCCGCGCCGCGCTGGTCGGTGACCACGAACACCACATCGCCCACCGACAGCACATCGGCGGCCTTGCGTGGCGCCGCGCCCGCGCCGCTGCGCGTGGCAGGTCGCGCCCACGACAGTCCTTTCCCAGCGGATCACCGCAGAACCGCCGGAACCGGATATGCACGGTGGCGCTGGTGTCGGCCACCTTGGTGACCACGGCCGGCTGCAGCAGCCCGGCCGATTCCTGCTTCGACAGCAGTCATCGACCGGAGGCTTTCGGGCGAGGCGCCCTGCGGCACCTTCACCTTGGCGATGGCGCCGCGATATCCATGCCGCCGGATGTTCCATCAGCCCCAGCGCCAGCGCCCCGGTTGGCCGCGGTCTGCAGCCGCTCATCCAGCGTGGTGATCACCTTGTAGCCGGCGTTCACCGCAGCCTGCCATATGGCAAGATGATCTCCTGCCGGACCATCTCGGCCACATGGGGCCTCCACGTCCGACAGCGGCCCATAGCGGCGCGTGGCAGAAGGTTCGGCTGCTGCCGCAGCAGCGGTGGCTTCGTCGGGGATATCCCCCAACTCGAGCATGCGCCGCAGCTATATATTCCGGGCGGGCGGCGGCGGCCTTGGGGTCGTGACCGGGTTGCCGCGACGGGCGCTGGATCATGCCCGCCAGCGTCGTGGCCTGCGCCACGGTGAGCTCATCGAGGCGCTTGCCGTAATCGTTTCCGCGGCCGCGGCGATACATAGGCGCGCTGCCCGAAAGGCACCACGTTCAGATAGGTGGCGAGGATCTGTTCCTTCGTGAAATCCGCTCCATCCGGTAGGTGACGAACACTTCCTGCAGCTTGCGGCAGGCCTTTTATCCAGCGAAAGGGAACATGTTTCGCGCCGCCTGCTGCGGATCGCCCCTGGCCTTTGCCTGCCGTGGCCACGTTCATCACCACCGCCCGCAGCACGCCCATCCAGTCGATGCCGTGGTGTTCGAAGAACCGGTCATCCTCCGAGGCCAGCGCGGCCTTCCAGACCAGCGGCGGCACCTCCTCGAAGGTCACCGGGATGCGCCGCTGCTCACCGATCTGGGACACCGGGGCCCCCGACCGTGAATAGACCCTGAGGGCACTGCCAGCTCGACGCTGCATACGCCGGCCGTCGGCAGGGCCGAAGGCCACCAAGCCGAAGGCGCAGGCCAGCGCGAAGGAGAGGCTGAGAACGGGCGGCCACGGCCACCAGGACGAACCGGAGCAGACGGGAATGGAGAGGCTTCACCGGGCGAATCCTAAGGCGCGATTGAACATTTCACTGCAGGAACTGATTAAGGGTTTTGAGCCGGGGCTCACGAAACCGGGCCCCGGATAACGTTAACTTAACCGTTTCGTAAGTTATGTTGGACCGATACTAAGGCGGGACACGCGTTTCGGCGTCTAACTAGCTGAACGACAAGGAGATCTGTGTTTCTATTTCCGCGAAAACACCGCCCGGTCCTCGGGTGTCGATATTACGCCCTCGTCGATCAAGCTGATCGAACTGACCCTTCTCCGGTTGCCAATACACGGTCGACGCCTATGCGTCCGGAACCCACTCCCCAGAACTCCATGAACGAGAAGGCCATCGTCGACGCGGATGCCGTCGGTGGTGCCATCTCTCCGGCGCCGTGCGTCGCGCCGGCGTGCGGACCAAGGGAGTCGCGGTTGCGATCAGCGGCGACGCTGCGATCACCGAGGTGATCCAGATGCCGCGCAATCCCAACGACTCCGACCTTTGAAGCCCGGTCGAGATGCAGGGCCGACCAGTACATCCGTTCCCGATGGATGAGTCTCGTACGACTTCGAAGTGCTCCGCGGCGCTTCGGAGAAAGACAGCGAATCGATGGACGTGCTGCTGGTGGCCCCGCATCCCGGAGAACGTGGACCAGCGCCGCGCTGCGATCGCCGCCGCCGGGCTCAACACGCGCATCGTCGATGTCGAGGCCTTTCGCGCTCGGCAGAACGCCTTCCGCAAGCTGATGACGCACCAGATGCCCGATGGCGTATCGACCGGCTCGGTGGCGGTGGTGGATTTCCCGGCGCCAGCACCACCACGTTCAGCAGCTGCGCAACCCGAAAGTTGTTTACACGCGTGACTTCGCC
>JADJXW010000021.1 GCA_016720075.1 Pseudomonadota bacterium | reverse complement strand
CGATGTTGTCGCTTCACCCAGTGCGAAAACAAGTTTCGAGGTCGAGGATGCCACATTGCCCGACGACACGAACTGCTCGCCGCTGTCCGAACGTAATGCGCGTAGCCCACACGTTAACGAGCCGGTGGTTCACGTTCACCACCACCACATCGCCATGCACCCGCGAGCGACGAGCCCTCGTACATCGGGTTCGAGCCGGAGCCCATGAGGTAACCACCCGCCGTGCAGCCACACCATCACCGGGCGGCGCGCGCTGTGCACGCCGGGCGTATTCCTGACGTTCAGGCAGTCCTCAGGCCTGCGGTGCTGCCCGCCTCGCTGCCGATGCCCGACACCGCCGCGCGGCTGCGCCCGGCGCCGAGGGCACCGCCAGCTTCGGTTGGATCTGCGGCGCGATCAGCGCCTGCTTCGGCACCTCGCGGATTCCCGCCCAGGCGGCGGGCGGCACCGGCGCCGTAAAGCGCCCCTCGCCCTCGGTCGACGCGCCGTAGGGCACGCAGAAGAACTTAGCAGCCGCCAGCCACGCCGCGCTGGCCGCACTGCGCGGCGTGGCGGATGTCGACGACGGGATCGGGAACCCGACGTTGCGGTGGCGAAGGCGCGCGATGCGGCTTTCCAGCCATCCCGGCCGCCGCCATGCCCGCCAGCACCGTGCGGCGCCTCGCAGGAAAACTCTGCGCCTGGCGGCCGGCCCGCCGTGCCCCAGCGCTCCGGATGAATCGGGGTGTTCGGCGATGAGACCGCTCTTGCTGTCGACGCCGGAACACATCGAGACGCCAGGTCACTCTCGTAGATCTGCTCCGGGTGCTCGCGGTCGCGCACCTGCGCGCCCACATCACCATCCACGATGTCGCGCTCGGCGATGATGTCGATGATGGGGGGGCTGGAGAGTGGGCTTCACCTCGCGCGGCTTGCGCCAGGCACCGATGGTGCGCATGAAGGCATCGCGGCCCGGGTTCACGTTGGGATTATTGCTGGATGTATTCGGGCGCCATGAACTCCGGCGCGCGCTCCATGTGCCCGCCTTCGTAGACGATGCGCCAGAAGTCGAACACATGTTTCTTGTTGCGCCAGCTTCCGGATCGCTGCTCTTCAGCAGGGCCAGCTGATCCTTCGCCACCGGCGCGGCGGCGCGAAACGCCTTGCCGATGACCGACATCCCGGGCGGCGGCGGCGGCGTGACGGGCGCATCGGCGGCCCACGACGCGCCCGCGGCGCCACATCAACAAAACGACGACGATCTGGCGCGAGCACATCTCCCCAGGCCGGCGGCGCTTGTTGCACTGGATTGTGCACCACCGAGAGCTGACTGGCACGGGATGCCCCGGAAGCACTGGTATTCAGCGGCGCCGGCGCGCCACCTGCATGGTATAGCAGACGCCGATCCCGATCCCCTTCCCTCAGCCCAGGTGGATCTTCTTCGGCACCCCGTTTCGCCCCAGCCGCACGCCGGTGCGATGGCCACGCCCTTCATGCGTTCTTCCACCAGCCAGCGCGACGGCGCGCCTGCCGCCCGCAGGCCACCATTTCCAGGATGGGGTCAGTGGATCCGAGTGTCGGTGTGCGCGCGGCGTGACGCCGGCCGGATTCAGGAACTGCGTGTGGATGTCGGAGCCAGGTCGGTGTCCACCGGATGAGTGATCCAGCACCTCGTCGGCAAGCTGCGCGGATTCCACATGCCGCAACTTCGCCAGGGGATGCGCCCGCGGGACCACCAGCACCTGCTCGTAGTCGAACACCGGCTCGAACAGCCGTAAGGGCCTTGGTTCCGGATCGGGCGTCCGGGGGAGGTCGATCTGCGTGGTCCAGCACCAGCGCGCTGATGCCACCGAAGCGAAAGCGCTGCTTCCGTCCACATCCACATCGGGCCACTGCGGCCGGTACTGCGCCACCACCTTCACAGCAGCCACTGGTAGCAGGGATGGCATTCCATGCCGATGCGCAGCGTGCCGCGTGCCGCGCGCCATCTGCCTCGAGGCTGGATTCAGGCATGTTCAGCTGCGGCAGCACGTGGTTTGGCCACATCCAGCGGGTACTGGCGAAGCCTCATGGGCCGCAGCCTGCGCCTCGCGCAACCACAGCGACGCGCCAAAGCGCCGCTTCGGTTTGCAGCGTGGCTCAACGCGGATTGGGTCATTCTGCGGCGTGGTGGCGAGCGCCGTCATCGAGCCCTGGCGATCCACCTCGCGGATGATCTGCGGGTGGATTCGATCGAGGTTCCGGGTCGGGATCTTTGCATGAATGGCTTTCATTGATTGTTGAGAATCTATCATTTCCATTCATGCGTACCCCTGCGGCAACATGCCAGGCTGAACGCGTGCCATTACCTCCCAGCCCCCGCTGCCGCCCGCGGCCTGCCAGCCCTCCGATAGCCATCGGCGGCTTCTGCGCCCGACCTTCCTGCTCGAGGCCCGCGCGCGCTTTGCGCGGCGGAGATCGACGCCCGCCAGCTGCCGGGTCGAGGACCGCGCCATCGTGGAAATCGTCCGCTTCCAGCAGGAGGTGGGCCTCAAGGCGATCACCGACGGCGAGTACCGCCGCGAGTACTTCCACATCGACTTCCTGGACCAGCTGGGCGGCGTCGAGACCACGCTGCCCCAGGTCGTCAAGCGCGCCGACGGTGGCGAGGAACTGCAGCCCCGGTGATCCGCGTGACCGGGCAAGGTGCGCCATGAACTGCTCGAGGTGGAGAACTTCGCCACCTCGACAGCTGCCTAATGCGCCGGCTGCACCGCGAAGGTCGCCATCCTCGCCGACCATGCTGCACTTTCGCGGCGGCCGCGGCGGCATCAGCGCGGGCCCTACCCGGACTCGAGCCGGCTTTCACGACGATGTCGCGCGCGCCTATGGCGACGAGCTCCAGGCGCTCTCCGCCGCCGGCTGCAGCTACGTGCAGCTCGACGACACCAACCTGGCCTACCTGTGCGACCCGAAGATGCGCGAAGCCGCGCGCGCCCGCGGCGACGATCCGGACGAGCTGCCGGCCCGCTATGCCGGTTTTCGTCAACAAAAGTGGCCGCGCACAAGCCCGCCGGCATGCTGCTGGCCATGCACCTGTGCCGCGGCAACTTCGGAGCACCTTCGCCGCCAGCGGTGACTACGAGCCGGTGGCCGAGGCGCTGCTGTCGCAGATGGACATCGACGCCTATTTCGAAAAGCACACGAGCGCAGCGGCGACTTCCGCCCGCTGCGGTTCCTGAAGAAGAAGGGCAGGATCGCCGTGCTCAGCCTGATAACCACCAAGAACGGGCCAGCTCGAGAAGAAGGACGACATCAAGCGGCGCATCGACGAGGCCGCGCAGCATGCCCGGCGCCGACCGCCTCGCCCTGTCGCCGCAGTGCGGGCTTCGCCAGCTCCGCCGAAGGCAACGCCATCAGCTGGGACGACCAGCGGCGCAAGCTGGAACTGGTGGTCAGCTCGCGGACGAGGTCTGGGGCGGCAGGTAAGGCGCTATAGTTGGAGGGGGATGCTGCTGGCAACCCTCGTCCTTGCTGCATCACGGCGGCCGTCTTCGCTGTCAGCAGATCAGCGCGCTGGTCACGCTGCTGTTCGTGATCGCGGTGCTGGTGCTGGCCTACAAGCGCCTGCCGCTGCTGCCTCTCCATCGTCTTCTCGATATTGTTCGTCATCTATACCTGGTTCGGCGCGCCGGGCGGCCTGTGGAAGGGCCTGCTGCTGCTGATGCTGGTGGTGATGTGGCTGTTCAACATCCGGCCACTGCGCAAGGCGCTGATCTCGCGCCCCTTCCTGAAGGCCTACCTGCGCATGCTGCCCACCATGTCCGACACCGAGCGCGATGCGCTCGAGGCCGGCGGCGTGTGGTGGGACGGCGAGCTGTTCACCGGCAAGCCCGACTGGAGCAAGCTGCTGGGCACCCCGGCGCCGCGCCTCACGCCCGAGGAGCAGGCCTTCCTCGACGGCCCCACCGAGGAACTGTGCGCGCTGGTGAACGACTTCGACGTCACCCACCGCCGGGCCGATCTGTCTCCCGAGGCCTGGGAGTTCATCAAGCGCGAACGCTTCTGGTCGATGATCATCCCGAAGCAGTACGGGGGCCTGGGCTTCGGCCGCTATGCGCAGTCCTCCATCCTCACCAAGCTGTCGAGCCGCAGCATCACGCTCGGGGTCACCGTCATGGTGCCCAACTCGCTGGGCCCCGGCGAGCTGCTGGTGCACTACGGCACCGAGGAACAGAAGAACCACTACCTGCCCCGCCTGGCGCGCGGCGAGGAAATCCCCTGCTTCGGGCTCACCAGCCCGGTGGCCGGCTCCGATGCCGCCTCGATCACCGACACGGGCGTTGTGTGCCGCGGCTCCTGGCAGGGGCGCGAGTGCGTCGGCATCCGCCTGAACTTCTCCAAGCGCTACATCACGCTCGCGCCCGTGGCCACGGTCATCGGCCTTGCCTTCCGGCTGTTCGATCCCGAGCACCTGATCGGCACCACCGAAGACATCGGCATCACCTGCGCGCTGATCCCGCGCGACACGGCGGGCATCCGCATCGGCCGTCGCCACTATCCGCTGAACATCCCGTTCCAGAACGGCCCCATCCAGGGCGAGGATGTGTTCATCCCGGTCGATTTCATCATTGGTGGCGTGGCGCAGGCGGGCAAGGGCTGGCGCATGCTGATCGAGCAGCTCACCGTCGGCCGCTGCATCTCGCTGCCGGCCAATGCCACGGGCGGCGCGATGGTGGCCACCTGGACCACCGGCGCCTACGCGCGCATCCGCCGGCAGTTCGGCCTGCCGGTGGGCAAGTTCGAGGGCGTGGAGCAGGTCATCGCCCGCATCGTGGGCAACACCTACATCATGGACGCGGCGCGCAGCGTCACCACCGGCGCCATCGACGCCGGCGAACAGCCCGCCGTGCCCTCGGCCATCCTCAAGTCGCACCTCACCGAGATGAGCCGCGTGGTCGCCGCCGACGCGATGGACGTGCATGGCGGCAAGGGCGTGATGCTCGGACCCCGCAATTACCTGGGGCGCGGCTGGCAGGCCACGCCCATCGGCATCACGGTGGAAGGCGCGAACATCCTCACGCGCAATCTCATCATCTTCGGCCAGGGCGCCATCCGCTGCCACCCGTTCGTGCTGAAGGAGATGCAGGCCGCGCGCTCGCCCGAGGGCGAACGCAGCATCGATGACTTCGACCGCGCGCTGTTCGGTCACATCGGCTTCACCATCTCCAATTCCGTGCGTTCGCTGGTGATGGCGCTCACCTTCGCGCGCTTCGAGAGCGCGCCGGGCGAAGGCGTGGTCAAGCGCTACTTCCAGCACATCGAGCGCTTCTCGGCCTCCTTCGCCTTCGCCACCGACGTGGCCATGCTCTCGCTGGGCGGCTACCTGAAGAAGAAGGAGAACCTCTCGGCCCGGCTGGGCGATGTGCTCTCCTATCTCTACCTGGCCTCGATGGTGCTCAAGCACCACCATGACAATGGCTCGCCGCGCGAAGACCTGCCCGTGGTCGAGTGGTCCTGCCGCCACCTGCTGTACCGGGCCCAGGAGCAGCTGCACGACCTGCTGCGCAATTTCCCCAACCGGCTGCTGGCCTGGCTGATGCGCGCAATGATCTTCCCGCGCGGCCGCACCTATTTCGCGCCGGGCGACAAACTGGGCGCGCAGCTGGCGGAAATCGCGATGACGCCCTCCGCCACGCGCGAGCGGATGTGCCGTCATGTCTTCGTCAAGCCGGTGGCCGACAATCCCCTGGCGGAGCTGCAGGCCGCGCTGCTGATGTCGCAGAAAGTTGAACCCCTCGAGCGCCGCCTGCGCGTGGAAGGGGTGAAGACGGGCCGCATCAGGTCGCTGGACGCCGCGGGCCAGATTGCCGAAGGCCTCGCCCTGGGACTCGTATCCGGTGAGGAAGCCGCGCTGCTGCTCGACTATGATCGGCGCATCATGAACATCATCCACGTGGATGATTTCGCGCCGGCGGAGCTGCCGGCCGGACGGGACTGAAGCTCACCCAAGATGTACCTTTCCTTCTATGGCCTGGCCGAGAAACCCTTCTCGATCACGCCTGATCCCCGATACCTGTTCCTGGGCGGCCGCCACGCCGAGGCGCTCGCGCACCTGGTGTATGGCATCAGCGAGGCGGGCGGCTTCATCCAGCTCACCGGCGAAGTGGGCACCGGCAAGACCACCATCATCCGCTCGCTGCTGGCCAAGCAGCCCGACAACGCGGAAATCGCGCTCATTCTGAACCCGCGCATGAACGCCCCGGAGTTCATGCTCACGCTGTGCGAGGAGCTGGGCATCCTGCTGCCGGACGACGCGGTGGGCAGCGTGAAGGAGCTGGTCGACATCCTGAACCGCTACCTGCTGAAGTCCCATGCCCAGGGCAAGCGCGTGGTGCTGATCGTCGATGAGGCGCAGAACCTCGCCCCCGAGGTGCTCGAGCAGGTGCGCCTGCTCACCAACCTCGAAACCGAAACGCAGAAGCTGCTGCAGATCATCCTGATCGGCCAGCCCGAACTGCGCGACATGCTCGCCCGCAATGACCTGCGGCAGCTCGCGCAGCGCATCACCGGCCGCTATCACCTCGATCCGCTCTCGCGCGAGGAATCCTCCGCCTACGTGAAGCACCGGCTGCGCATCGCGGGCGCCACCACCGAGATCTTCACCGGTGGCGCGCTCACCGAGATGTACCGCGTCAGCGGCGGCGTGCCGCGCCTGCTGAATGTCATCGGCGATCGTGCGCTGCTCGGCGGCTATTCCGAGGATCGCCACATCATCACCGCCTCGGTGGTGCGCAAGGCCGCGAGCGAAGTGTTCGGCCGGCGCCTCACACCGGCGTGGCTGCCCTGGGTGCTGGGCGGGGCCACGGCAGTGGTCGTTGCCGGCGTCATCTTCGCGGTGTGGCAGCTCGGGGCGACGCGCGCCATGGCACCCGCTGCCGCGACTGCGCCCGCCGCCAGCGCGCCCGCACCGACCGCCACGGGCGCATCGCCGGCAACACCGCCGGCCACCACGCCACCGCCAGCGGCGCCGCCCCCTGCGCTGGCCGATTTCGCGACGCTGCTGCGCAACTCCGCCGCCGTCACCGACCTGGACGGCGCGTACGGGCGGCTGTTCGCGCTGTGGTCGGCGCGCTATGTGGCCGGCTCCGAAGATGCGTGCTCGCAGGCGCTGCGGCAGGGACTCGAATGCCTGAACGAGACCGGCGGCATCGAGGTGCTGCGCCGCTACAACCGCCCGGCGCTGCTGGCGCTGGAAGATGACACCGGCGCGGTTCACCAGACCATCGTGGTGAAGGTGCAGGGCACGCGCGCGCAGCTGCTGATCGGCGGCGCCAACCACGACGTGGCGATGCCGGAGCTGGAAGCGCGCTGGAGCGGTGATTTCCTCATTCTGTGGCGCCCCCCGCAGCTCGACACGCGCAGCCTGACGCTGGGCAACCAGGGGGAACCAGTGCGCGTGCTGCGACAGCGCCTTCGCCAGTGGGCGGGCCAACCCGCGGAAGTGGAATCCTCCGATGTGTTCGATGAGTCACTGCGTGATCTCATCATCCAGTTCCAGCGCCGCACGGGCCTGGTCGCCGATGGCATCGCGGGCACGCGCACGCAGGCGCTGCTCGATGCCGCGCTGGCGTCCGCGGAATCCCCGCTGCTCAGTGCCGCCGCACCCTGAGGATCGCCATGTCATTCATCCTCGACGCGCTGAAGAAGTCCGAGTCCGAACGCCACCGGCAATCGGGCCCCGTGCTGATGGACGTGCGCATCGCGCCGCCGCGCCGGCGCATTCCGCCCTGGGCCTGGGTGATCGCCGCGGTGCTGGTCGTGAACCTGGGAGTGCTGGCGTGGATACTGTGGCTGTCGCCCGGCCCCGGCGCTGCACCCGCCGTGCCGATGACCACGGCACCGCAAGCCACGCCCACGCCAGCGGCGGCCCCGCCAGCAGCCCCGATGGTGCCTGCGCCAGCGCCGCTGGCCACGAGCCCCGCGCCGGCCCTTGCCGCCGGCGCCACTGCGCCCGAGCCCGCGACGCAGCCGTTGCCAACAGCCCCACCCCCATCAGAAGTGACCGCATTGCCCGCCGCGCAGAACATCGACGTTGTCGACGCTGCCCAAGGTGTCGGACATGCTGGCCGCAGGCGTGGTGCTGCCCCAGTTGCAGCTGAGCTGGCATGTCTACGACGCCGTGCCGTCCAGCCGCTACGTGCTGCTCAATGGCGCGCGGCTTCGAGAGGGAGACTCCACCTCCGACGGCGTGCGGGTCGCGGCAATCGCACCCACCGGCGTGGTGGTGGAATGGCGCGGCCGGCGGATGTTCCTCAACGCGGGGCGTTGATCACTCGGCGATGTACCACTGCTTGCCCTGCAGTTCGAGCACCAGCGCATCGAAGGGCAGTCCCTGCCCGCGCAGGTCATAGGTCGCGCGGGTTCCGGCATATTCAAAGCGAGGCGTGACCTTGCGCGCCAGGCCAATGGCCGTCAGCAACCGCTCGCGCACCTCGGCCCGCGATTCACAGGACTGCACCAGCGTGCGCAGCGCCTTCGGCGCCGTGGTCCTGCGGAAATTCGGGCTCATCTGCTTGCTGTAATAATCTTCGCAGCGCGCGGCGCGCAGGTTGTCTTCCGCGGCCTGCAGCATTTCCAGCACCGCCTGCGGACTGCCGCTGCCTGGCGCAGCGCCGGCCACCGCGCCGGCAGGCCCGTTCGCGCGCATGCGGCCCGTGCGCAGATCGTCGATCTGCGCCTGCAGCTCCAGCGGTATGGCGGCCTTCCAGTCCTTGCCCCAGGGCACGATCGACACCAGCACCGGCACGCGCACGGTGCCCAGCTCGCGCGCGGGCTTCAGCCGCCCCACCATCTGCACCATGCCGCCGCTGTCTTCCACGGCCTCGAGCCAGTCCACGCTCTGGAACGCGCGGCCGCCGAAGCGCAGGCGCCGCGCCAGTGTCACGAAGAAATTCTGCGGCGTCAGCCGCTCGATGTCGGCCAGTGGCATGCCGCTGCCGAACAGCCGGTCGCGCAGCAGGGTTTCGTTGCGGTCGGCCTGCAGCTTCATCTCGCCGAGCAGGTTCTCGCGCAGCAGCGCCAGTTCACTCTCGTGGATCGCCTGGGCCATGGAGCCGGCATCGCCTGCCGCCTGGGCCGCCAGCAGCGCTTCCGCGGCCTTCTGCTGGGCGCCCGAGCCGCTTCCCGCCCAGGTCTGCGGCACCGCGGCAATGCAGCCCAGCACGAGCACCGGCAGGTGCCGGGCAAAGTTCAGGGGGCCGCGTTTGAACCAGCGCACATTCAGCATATTCTTCAGCCGACCGGATTCACAGAACCGGCAAGAAGCCGGACTGATAGGTTGTACCGCCCGCGCAAGTTCGTAAAGTCCTGTAGAGATAGAGGCAATGACGCCTCGGCGAACCAACATAATCTCGACAGCGGGAGACGGCCTTGACTGCTTACCCCAATCGTCGCGGCGAAGATGCCGATCTGCCCGCCGGCGGGGGCCGGACCCGAACCATGGCTCAGAAAGAACTCATCACGCTGACCAATGACAGCGCCCTGATCCGCGCGCTGCAGGAATTGTCCACGGAAGGCGTCGCCGTCCATGTCGTCTCCGACATGCGCACGCTGTCCGACGAACTGCTGCAGCATGCCGGCGCCGTGGCGATGATCGACGCCAGCGCGCTCGACGCGCCAATCGAAGGTGCTGTCGATGCGATCACGACCCAGTTTCCCGACCTGCGCCTGATGATCGCCGGGCAGAGCGCCGAGCAGACGGCGCTGGCGCGGCGCATCGCCGACCAGTCCGTGTTCCGCTTCGTGCACAAGCCGGCTTCACCGCAGCGCCTGAAGCTGTTCCTCGACGCCGCCGCCCGACCGACCGAGGCTCGCGGCCGCCCCCCGGTCGACACGACCTTCGGCGATTCTCCTTCGCTGGCGCGCCTGGATACGGCCGTGCGCGGCCGTTCGCCGCTGACGCTGGCCCTGGTGGGCGTGGTGGCCATCATCGCCATCGCCGCGACCGCCTGGATCTTCTGGCTGCGTGACAGCCCATCCGCCCCGCAGGCGGCCGCCCCGCAGTCCGCGCCCGCCAACACCGCGGCGGCGGGCTCTCCCGAGGCCCTGGCCCTCATCCGCCAGGCCGACAAGGCCTTTGCCGACGGCCGCTACGTGGCGCTCGACGGCACCAGCGCCGCCGAGTCCTACCGCGAAGCGCTGAAGCTGGAGCCCGCCAACGCGGCGGCGCGCAGCGGCTTCGACCGCAGTATTGAATACAGCATCCGCCGCGCCGAGGAGGCGCTGGTGGCCGGTCGGCTCAACGAGGCCGCGATGGTGTCCGAGTCGCTGCGTCCGCTGGCCCCGAACAACTCGCGGCTGGCGTTCCTGAACACGCAGATCGAGAAGGAACAGACGCGGCAGAACGCCGATGCCTCGCAGCGCGCCGCAAACGAGGCCCGCCAGACGCAGATCCGCGCCTCGCTCGACCAGATGAATGAACGGCTGCGTCGCGGCGCGCTGCTCGATCCCGCGGCCAACAGCGCGGTGTCGCACTTCCGCGCAGCAGAACAGGTGGGTCCCGGCGATCCGGCCGTGCGTGCCGCGCGTGAAAGCCTTCTCGGTGCGCTGCTCACCGCGGCCGACAACGAACTCAGCGCGAAGCGCGCCACGGCATCCCGACGGCTGGTCGATGCCGCGGCCACGCTGAACAGCTCCGCGCCCGGACTTGACGTGATGCGCCGTCGCATCGACGAATTCGGCGAGCAGCAGATCGCCGCCAGCGCCGCGGCCTCCGCCGCGGAGGTCGCTCGCGCCGCAGAGGCACAGCGCGCCCAGGAAACCGAAAACCGGGTGACGACGCCGATTGTCGCCGCGCCTGTTGCCGCCACGCCCGCCGTGGTCGCCGCCAACACGCTGAAGCTCGTGCGCTCCTCGCCTACGGTATACCCGCAGCGCGCGCTCGAAGACCTTGTTTCCGGCTGGGTGGAACTGGAGTTCACCGTGGGCCGCGATGGCGCCGTCAAGGACATCACGGTCGTGAATGCCGAGCCACGCCGCACCTTCGACAATGCCGCGCTGACGGCGTTGCGGCGTTACCGCTACCAGCCCGTGGTGCGCGATGGCGAGACGGTCGAGCAGCGCGCGCGCATCCGCATGCGCTTCGCGCCCGTGGACGGTCGCTGATTGGCCGTCGTGCACCGCACGTTGCGCATCCTGGTCCTTTCCGATGACGCCCAGGTCGGTCGCTGGCTGCAGCACCGCATCGAGGCGCTGCGCGAAGACTGCGCGCTGACGCTCGAATCCTACGAGGCATTCGAGCGCCGCCTGGCCACCAGCGGCACCGACGAATTCGATGCGCTGTTCGCCGTGCTCGGCTTCGAGGCCGAGGAAACCGCCGCCAGCTTCGCCTGGCTCGAGCGCATCAAGGGCGTGCCCGGTTCAACACAGCTGGTCGTGGTGGCCGAGGACGGCGACGAACTGTCCGCCGTCCAGAGCATGCGCCGCGGCGCCGTCGACTACCTGCCCCGCAAGCTCATCAGCAATGAACTGCTAGATGCGTCGCTGGCCGGCTGCGTGGAAATGCGGCGCCGGCCCGCTGCGCCCGAGGCCGCCCCTGGCACCGCCAGGACCCGTGGCGATGCCGCGCTGCTCGGCGCGCTGAAGGCGCCGCGCGACCTGATCCCCCGCTACATGCTGCTCGACACGCTCGGCGAATCGCAGCGTGCCACGGTGTACCTGGCGCACAGCGCCGCCCTGAACCGCAATGTGGCGCTGAAGGTCTCGCGTGTGGTGGAGAACGAAGAGCCGCAGTTCGCGCGCGAATACGAAACCGTCGGCGCCATCCGCCATCAGAACGTGGTGGACATCTACGACTACGGCATGCACGAGGGTCGCGAATTCATCGCGATGGAGTATTTCCCCTGCGGCGACCTGAAGGCGCGGCTGCAGAATCCCGTCAGTGCCCGTGAGGCGCTGGACTACCTGCACCGGATCGCTGCGGCCCTGTCCGTCGTGCATTCGCAGGGAGTGCTGCACCGGGACCTCAAACCTCCCAACATCATGCTGCGCGAGGACGGCCAGGTCGTGCTGATCGATTTCGGCCTGGCCAAGTCGATCGAGAACGCCACCCGCAGCACCGCCGCCGGCGTGCTGCGCGGCTCGCCGTACTACATGAGCCCGGAACAGGCGCAGGGCGAGGAACTGGACGGACGCAGCGACCTGTACAGCCTCGGCGTCATCTTCCACGAGATGCTCACGGGCGCGAAGCCCTACCTGGGCGCGACCGCGGTGGAAGTGCTGCAGCAGCACGAGCGCACCACTGCCGCAGCTGCCGGCGGAACTCGGCCAGTACCAGACCCTGCTCGACGGCCTGATGGCCAAATCGCGCGATGACCGCTTCGCCACGGCCGATGCGCTGCTGACCCACCTGCAGCAGCAACAGGCCGCATGAGCCCATCACCCGACAATTCGCTCGATATCCTGCTGACCCAGGCGCAGGTCGTGGGCATCGAACTGGATGCCGGCGGCGCGCTGCTCGGCATGCACAACCCATCGCTGCTTGCCGCCTGGCTGGGCGAAGAGCCGGTTGCCACGCTTCCCGCGAACCGCGAGGCGCTGTTCGAGCAGCTGTTCGGCCCACGCAGCATCCGTGTCGTGCTCGACGGCCTCGAGCGGCTGGGAGTCTCCGCGCGCCTTGAGCTGGGCATCCTGCCCGGCCGTCTGGCCCGTGCGGGCGCCCCTGAGCGACAGTTCCGGGTCACCCTGCAGAAGCTGGCTTCGGCAACGCTGCTGGTGCTGCAGGATGAATCGAAGCTGCAGCTGCTGCTGCAGGAGCTGCAGGACACACGCGCGCGCTGCGAGACCGCCCTGGCGGTGCTGCGCGCGCCACCGGACGGCCTGCGGCTGTTCCTGGGATCCGCCTCCGCCTCTGTCCACGCCATACGGGCCACGCTGCGCATGCCCGCGCGAACCCAGGAAGCGCTGCGCGACAAGCTGGGCCGGCTGCACACCGAGGCCGCGGGGCTCGCCAACGAGGCGGCGGCAATCGGCCTCACGCCGGTCGTGGAAAGCTGCCAGTCACTGGTGGAACTGATCGCCGCGCTGCATGCGCGCGACAACGTGAGCGGCGACGAGCTGTTGCCGCTGGCGCCGCGCGTGGACCTGATCGCGTCGGCCATCGGCAACAGCGCCCGCATCGAGGAGCAGCGCCACGAAGCCCCGCCCGCGGCTGCCGAACAGCAGCCGCAGCAGCAGCGCCCCCGTCGCAGCAGCGCGTGGCATGACGTCAGCGAGCGCCGCTGGAGCGAGTTCCTGCGCCGGCATGGCGAGCAGATCGGAGTCCTGGCGCGGCTGGGAATGACCGGCGCGCAGCAGGTGCCGCCGCAGCACCGCCGGCACGTGGACGAGATCCTGCAGCACATGCTGAAGAACGCGCTCGATCATGGCATCGAGACGCCGGAAGACCGGCTGGCAGCGGGCAAGTCCGCTGCGGGACGCATTTCGGTGGGTTTCTCGCTGGGCGAGAACGGCACGCTGAAGATGACCGTGCACGACGACGGCCGCGGCTTCGATATTTCGCGGATCGGCAAGGCTGCAGTACAGAGCGGCCTGCTCAGCGAGGAATCCCTCGCGCGACGCGACGCCGGCGACCTGGTGGGACTCATCTTCAAGCCCACCTTCACCACCGAAGGACTCGAGGATGGCGCGCGCCAGGGTCGCGGCATGGCCTACCTGCGGCGCAAGGTAACGCGCCTGGGCGGCCAGATCAGCGTGGCGACCAAACCCGCCCGCTATACGCTTTTCACGGTCGAACTGCCTGAATCAGAAGCCGCCGATGACGGCCTGAGCCTCCCGCAAGCCATGCCTTGACAGCCACTGCGCGGCCCGGGTGCAATGCATGGCATCCGGGGGTGACGCGCATGCATCTCGTCGACACGACCCTGTTCTACTCGCCGACCAGCGGTGGCGTCCGCCGGTACCTCAATGCCAAGCATCACTGGTACCTGCAGCGCGGCGCATGGCGTCACACCCTGCTGGTGCCTGGCGCGCACACCTGGCTGCGCCCGGGCGAAGTCAGCACCATCGCGGGTCCTAAGGTCCCCGGTACCTTCAACTATCGGCTGCCGCTGGCGCCACGGCGCTGGACGGCGCAGCTTGAATCCCTCGAGCCGGACCTGATCGAGGCCGGCGATGCCTTTCACCCGGCGTGGTGCGCGCTGGAAGTGGCGGCGCGCCGGCGCGTTCCGGCGGTCGCGTTTTTTCATTCACACCTGCCGCGCATCATCGGCAGTCGCTGCGGCGACAGGCTGGGTCGCGCCGCCGGCCGCTATCTACACTGGCTTTATGGGCGCTTCGACGCCGTGCTCGCTCCCAGTCGCGTGATGTGCGACTACCTGCGCTCGCTCGGCCTTGCGCAGGTACAGCTGCAACCTCTGGGCGTCGACACCGACGTGTTCCACCCACAGCGACGGCGTCATGACCTGCGACAGGGACTCGGACTCCCGGATGACGTGCGGCTGCTGGTGTATGCGGGGCGCTTCTCAGGCGAAAAGAACATCGACGTGCTGCACGATGCCTTCGCGCGCCTGGGGCGTGGCTATCACCTGCTGATGGTGGGAGGCGGCGAAACGCGCCAGGCCGCCACCAACATCAGCATCATTCCCTACCAGCGCGACAGCGCCGCGCTGGCCACCGTGCTGGCCTCGGCCGATGCGCTGGTGCACGCCGGCACCGCCGAAACCTTCGGCCTGGTGGTGCTGGAAGCCATGGCCTGCGGCAGGCCGGTGGTCGGTGTGCGCGCCGCCGCGGTGGCGGAACTGGTCGATGAAACGGTGGGCGTCACGGCGGCGCGGGCCGACGGCGCGCTGTTCGCCCAGGCCGTGCGCGAGCTGTACGACCGCGACATCGATGCGCTGGGCCGCGCGGCGCGCGCGCGCGTCGAGGCACGCTACAGCTGGGATCGCTCGCTGCAGCAGCAGCTGGCCTTCTATGCGGCGCTGAGCGAGAAGAAGCGAACGGCTCCGGATGGCTGGGCCACCGCAAGACGCTTGCCATCGGGCGACCAGCCGATCATCCCCGCCGGCCCGTCCAGCAGCTGAATATCCAGCGGCTTGCGGCTGCCCGGCCCCGGGCGCCACAGCACCACTCGCCAGTCCTTGCCGGCCGTGGCCAGCAGCGCGCCGCTGGACTGCCAGGCCAGCGCCTCGACGCGCTCCTCGTGCGCCCGAGCTGCAGCGGCTCGCTGCCCTCGGGACCCTTGCCGCCGAAATCCCAGACCACGACGCTGGTCGCGCCGGTGGACGCGCTGGCCAGGTAGCGGCTGTTCGCACTCCAGGCGGTGAGCGCCACCTTGCCGTCGTAGCCACTCATGCGCGAACGCTTGCGATTGTTGAGATAGCGGAAATTGATGGTGCCGTCGGCAAGCCCGCTGGCAGCAATACGGCCATCGGCGCCCAGCGACAGTGTCTGCGGTATGCCTTCGAGCACGAACTGCTCCACGGCGCCGCTGTCCACACGATCCAGGAACAGCGCGCCATTGCCGGCCGCAATCAGCTCGTCTCGCCCGCGCCAGCACAGATGCGACAGCGGCACCGAATGACCGGCGATGGTGTGCTGCTGCTGGCCATCGGCGCCGAACACCAGCACTTCCTTGCCGCTGCCGAACGCCAGCTGCTGGCCATCGCTGCGCCATGCAAGGCCCGCGGGCCAGCGGGGCGAGCGGTGCAGCACGCGTGCTGCGGGCGTCGCCTGCTCCATGTCGAAGAGCCGGACTGCGCCGTCCTGGCCCGAAGCGGCCAGCAGCGCGCCCTTGGGTTGCCACGCCAGGTCCAGTACGCCCGGCGAGCTGTCATCCAGCAACTGCGCGCTGCCGGTCTCAGCGGACACGCGATAGATGCGTCCCTCGCCACCGCCCACCATCAGCGTGCGGCCGTCGGGAGAAAACGCCAGTGCCACCGGGAAATCATCGATGCGCGCGGCAACGCCGCCGCGCAGCATCGCCGCCGCGGCGCTCATGCCAGGCAGGCCGTGAAGCCGGCGACCAGTTCCTCGCGATCGAGCCTGCGGCCGATGAACACCAGCTGGCTCGCGCGCGCTGCGCTGCCCCACGGCCGTTCAGGCCGGCCGTCGAACATCATGTGCACGCCGTGGAAGACGTAGCGGCGATCATCGCCCTTCAGGTTCAGCACGCCCTTCATGCGCAGGATGCTCTCGCCGTGCGTCTGCAACAGGTACGACAGCCAGTCGTTGACCTTGCGCGCGTCGAGCGCGCGCGTTTCCTGGATGCCGATGGAGCTGATCTCGTCGTCATGGTGATGCGAGGCGAACGCGCGCTCTGCAGCCGGTTTTCCCGGCATCGCGAGGCCAAACTCGCCGGGCGCATGTTCGGTGAACAGCGCATAGGCGCCGGGCTGGTCGATGTCGATGCGGTACTGGCCGCCCATGCAGCTCATCTCGAGCGCCAGCGGCACTGTGCCGGCCGAGAAATTCCCGCCACTCTCCACGTCGCGCGCAGCTTCCGCGAACACGCGCACCGCCGGTTCGATCTGCGCCGCGAGCGCCTCTGCGGTGGCGGCCGGCATCGGCAGCAGCGCCACCTTCAGCGCGGAATGGTCGTGTCCGTGGTGATCGTGCGCGCCATGCTCATGCCCATGGTCGTGCTCATGGCCGTGGTCGTGTCCGCCATGCGGACCACCGGCCTTCAGGATGTGCCGGCCCGCCGCAAGCTCGTAGGCGCCCGCCCACTCGAACGGATACTGCGGCTCGAGGAAACTGCTGTCGAAGGCAAGCGCGCGGTCCAGGTCAAAGGCGCCGAGGCCCAGCACCACGTCGATGGGCACGACCGCGTTCACGGCACGGTGCACCTTCGCAGTGCCATTGATGCCGCGGATCTGCTGCTCGATGCGGGCGAGCGCGGTGGCGTCCACCAGGTCGGTCTTGTTGAGGATGACCACATCGGCGAAGCCCACCTGCACGGCGGGCTCCTTCAGCTCGCGCAGGTGCTGCTCGAAATGCCGCGCGTCCACCAGCGTGACGATGGCGTCGACCACGAACTGGTCCTTGAGGTCATCGTCGAGGAAGAAGGTCTGCGCCACCGGGCCGGGATCGGCCATCCCCGTGGTCTCGATCAGGATGTGATCGAAGCGCTCGCGGCGCTTGAGCAGCTGGCCCAGCACGCGGATCAGGTCGCCGCGCACCGTGCAGCAGATGCAGCCGTTGCTGGTCTCGAAGATCTCCTCTTCGGCGCCGATCACCAGCTGGTGGTCCACGCCCACCTCGCCGAACTCGTTCTCGATCACGGCGATGCGCTTGCCGTGGTTCTCCGAGAGGATGCGGTTCAGCAGCGTGGTCTTGCCGGCGCCAAGGAAGCCGGTCAGCACCGTGACGGGTATGCGTGCGGGTTTGCTCATGTGCGGTTCTTCTTCACGAAAATGCGTTGCACCAGGGGCAGCGCCAGCAGGCGCAGCGCCACGCGCCACGCCAGGCGCTGCGGCGGCGGCATGCGCTGCGGCGGCACCGCGGCGCGAAACTGCGCCTCCAGCGAGGTGTGGCGCGGGGCTTCCATCAGCCGGCCGTGTCCATTTCCCACACGGTCAGCGGGCAGTCGTGGCGCAGCCAGAAGCCGGCGCCCAGGTGCCGGAAGTTCTTCTTCAGTTCACGCCGGTACCAGGCCCCGCCGCGCAGGCTCACGGCCGGGTCCGTGCGCGTCTGGTCGCAGTTCTCTTCCCAGTCCTCGCGCGTCAGCACCCCGAAATACAGCAGGCCGCGGCACACGCGCGCCAGGTTCGCCAGCGCGCGCTGCGTTTCAGCGGCCTTGAGGTACTGCAGCACGTCGTAGCAGATCACCAGGTCGAAAACGGCCTTGCGGCTGAAATCCTGGATGCCGCTGTGGATCCAGCCATGCTTCTGGCAGAGGTACTGGCTGACCTCCAGGCCCGTGTAGGAGGCCTTCGGCAGCGCCTTCTTCAGCGGGGCGCGCAGCAGGCCCACGCCGCAGCCGGCATCCAGGATGCTGCGCACCGGCAGGCCGATGTGATCGGCCATGGCGGCGATCAGGCGCCCGCGGGCGTTCATTTCAGCCCGGTTGGTCACCGCCGTGCGCGGGTTGACGTAGAAACGCTGGTAATAAGCCCGGTCGAACTGTTCGCTCATTCGATAAAATGGACGGATGCCCGTCAATTCTCCTCGCGTCGGTTTCGTCAGCCTCGGCTGCCCCAAGGCCCTGGTCGATTCGGAGCGCATCCTGACGCAACTGCGCATCCGTGGCTACGAGATCTCGCCGAGCTATGACGACGCCGACCTCGTGGTCGTCAACACCTGCGGCTTCATCGACAGCGCCATCGACGAGTCGCTGGAAGCCATCGGCGAGGCGCTGGATGCCAATGGCAAGGTGGTGGTCACCGGCTGCCTCGGCGCCAACCCCGCGCGCATCCTCGAAAAACACCCCAAGGTCCTGGCGGTCACCGGTCCCCATGCCACCGAACAGGTGCTGGAGGCGGTGAACAAATACCTGCCCCGGCCCCATGATCCCTATACGGATCTGGTGCCAGCGCAGGGCATCCGGCTCACGCCGCGCCATTATGCCTATCTGAAGATTTCCGAGGGCTGCAACAACAAGTGCAGCTTCTGCATCATCCCGGCGCTGCGCGGCAAGCTCGCCTCGCGCCCCATCGACCAGGTGCTGGCCGAGGCCGAGCGGCTGGTGGCTGCCGGCGTCAAGGAACTGCTGGTGATCTCGCAGGATACCAGCGCCTACGGCGTCGACCTGCGCTATGCGCCCGCCACCTTCGGTGGCCGCCAGTACGACACGCGCTTCATCGACCTGGCGCGCGGCCTGGGCGAGTTCGGCGTCTGGGTGCGCATGCACTACGTGTATCCCTACCCGCATGTCGACGAAGTGCTGCCGCTGATGGCCGAAGGCCGCGTGCTGCCCTATCTCGACATCCCCTTCCAGCATGGCAGCCCGTCGGTGCTCAAGCGCATGAAGCGCCCCGCGCATGCCGAGAACACGCTCGATCGCATCCACGCCTGGCGCCGCGCGGTGCCCGAGCTCACGCTGCGCAGCACCTTCATCGTGGGTTTCCCCGGTGAAACCGACGCCGAATTCGAAGAGCTGCTGCAGTGGCTCGATGCCGCGCAGCTCGACCGCGTGGGCTGCTTCAAGTATTCCCCGGTCGAAGGCGCCACCTCCAACGCGATCGCGGGCGCGGTCGCGCCGGAAGTCATGGAAGAGCGGCACGCGCGCTTCATGGAAAAGGCCGCCGCCATCTCCGAGCAGCGCATGGCCGCGAAAGTGGGCCGCGAGCTCACCGTGCTGGTTGATCACGTCGATGGCGCGAAGGCCGTGGCGCGCAGCGCAGGCGATGCGCCGGAGATCGACGGCGTGGTCAACGTGAAGAAAGCCAAGGCCCTGCGCGCCGGGGAATTCGCGCGCGTGCGCATCACCGGCGCCGGCACCTACGATCTGATGGCCGAACCCGTCTGATTCAGCGATCCAGCAGATCCGCCGTCAGCGCCGGTATCCGCGCCGCAATCACTTCCTTGCGGGCTCGGCTGATGCCGTAGATCACGCGCTGGCCTCGCGCGCTGCGATCCCAGGCCCATCCCTGGCCCTCGAAGGGCACGCGTATCGTGGTCACGTGCTCCAGCGCCACGCCCTGGCGCGGCAGTCGCATCACATGCAGCTCCGGCGCATCATGGCCCGTGGCGTAGAGCAGGCCGTCAGCGCCCCAGTCTCCGCCCGATGAAGAACTGTCGCCCCAGGTGGAAACGAACTGCGGGGGGAACAGCCAGGAGCGCAGCATCTGCCATCGGTCGTCGAACTGCGCGAAATAGGTCGAATGCTGGTCGAATCCGGGCAGCGTCCCCTGGTCGTTGTAGTACGCGAAGCAGGCCCACCACGAGCGCTGGTGCCGCACCGCCCAGGTGAGTGATCCCGGCCGCACGCCCAGGCTGTGGCTCTCGATCAGCTGCAGCGTGCGCGTGTCGTGGATCTCCAGTGAGCTGGCCGGCGGCAGCTGCGGAAAGTTCGAGTGGGAAAGTACCAGCCGATGCCCGTCCACGAAGCCGAAATTGAAATGCACGATGGGTCCGTCCTTGGGACTGGACCATTCCGCCACGCGCTCGCCAGTGTCCTTGCGATGCTTGACCAGCGCGCGATTGCCGATGCCGTAGAAATGCGTGTCATCGACGGCTGCGGCCTGGTTGGCCTCGGGAATCGGCCAGCGGCCGATTTCCACCGCCACGAGCGGCTCCTGGCCCAGCGCCGGTCGCAACGCCACCACCTGCGCGGCGCTGGCCATGCCGATCAGCGCCGCCCGCCGGGTCAGGGTGCACGGCATCAGAACCGGCTCGTGACTTCGAAGCTGAAGGTCCGGCCGTTCAGCAGGTTCTGGCTGGTCGAGGGGTCGTAGCCGAACCCGTCGCCACTCGCGGACAGCGGCGGCTTGCGGTCGGAGAGATTCGCGATGCCCAGCCGAAGGCGCGTATCCCCGAGTCCCGACTTCGCATCGAGCTGGTAGCCCAGCGAGAAGTTGAAGCTCACCACCGGGTCGATCACCAGTCGATACACCGTATTGCCGTTCGTGAAGAAGGGCTTGATGTACGAAGGCGAACCGAGGTTCTGATAGACCGCCCTGCTCACGGTCGGCGTATCCAGCGTCTTGCCCACGTGGTAGATGCCCAGGCCGGCGTTCCAGGGGCCGTTCTCCCAGGTAATGTTGCTGGTCGTGCGCCATCTTGCGGCCCCACCGCCATACAGATCGTTGCTCACTACCGATCCGGCCGTGGTGGGGACCACGGTCTTCGCGCGCCACAGCCAGCTGGCGTCCGTGTTCAATCCGATGCGCCCCCACGAGAAGCGTGGCAGCAGATAGCGTACGCCAACGTCGACGCCCTTGTTCGTGGCTGAACTGAGATTGAGGAACGGCGTGTCCGTGGACCACACGAGTCCAGTCGGCGCAGCCGGACTACCCGGATTCGCCGCATTCCATGTTGCGAGTGCCGCGAGCTGCTCGGGCGTTGGCGCCAGGCGGACGACAGCCGGATCACCCCGGTAGCCGGACGTTCCCGCGCCCACGTCGATGTTGTTGGGTGCGACGCCAGCGGCGACCTGCGCGGCGGTGTAGGCGCGCAGCAGCGCCGCGTCGTTGGCGAGGATGTCCGCAACACCGCGCTGGCCGAGCAGGTTGGTGCGTTCGATCTTCCAGTAGTCGGCGGTGATGGAAAGGCCCTGCACGCCCGGCACATCCAGCACGAAGCCGAAGGTGGTCCCCTTTGACTCCTGCGGCTTCAGGTCGGGGTTACCGCCGAAGTAGTTGCGCATCGTGTAGTTGCCCTGGCCGATGGCGGCATTCAGGTACGGATCGGCGGTGCCGTTGGTGCTGATCGACCAGCGCGTGCTGGTGTAGAGCGCGGCCAGCGAAGGCGCCATGAAGCCTTCGTTGTACGAGCCGCGCAGCATCAGCCACGAAACCGGCCGCCAGTTGGCGCCAATCTTGGGCTTCGTGGTGTTGCCGAAGTCGCTGTAGTGCTCGAAGCGGCCGGAGGCGGAGATCTCGAAGCTGTTCACGAAAGGCAGCGATCGCCCTTCGGTCACCACCGGCACCACCACCTCGGCATAGGCGCTGGTCACATCGCGCTCGCCCCGCACATCTGGCCGGGCCGGATGCAGGATGAAGTCGTTGTTGGTGGTGGACAGGCCGGAACTGGCGGGATTCTCGCCATGGAACGGCGGGCGCAGGTCGCGCAGGTCCTCGCGGCGGTGCTCGACGCCGACCGCGGCCTGGATGTCCATCGAACCCAGTGTGATGAGCCGGCCGCTGGCGCGCGCATCCGCACTGGCCAGGTAGGAACGAGCGGTGCGCCGGTAGGTATCGGAGAAGGAATCGACCAGGGCCTGGGGATTCGTGTACGGCTGGTCCACGACCACGGCGTTGTTCGCGACGCGGAAGGTGTAACCGAAGGGATTGAAGTATGTCCCGCCGGAACCCGCGATGGCCGCGGCCAGAAGGCTCTCGCGCACATCGGGGGAAGCATTGTCCT
Organism: Pseudomonadota bacterium; assembly: GCA_016720075.1. Classification (GTDB taxonomy): domain Bacteria; phylum Pseudomonadota; class Gammaproteobacteria; order Steroidobacterales; family Steroidobacteraceae; genus ZC4RG30. Next base: position 443,574 of record JADJXW010000021.1, on the reverse strand, counting down.
CGCCGTTGACCTCGTTGTAGAAGAGCGAGCTCTCCCACCTCCAGCTGGTGTCGGCGATGGCGCCACGCAGGCCCGCCACCAGGCGCAGGGCATCCGAATTGGTCTTGACCGATTCCGGCGCAAGTCCTGCGATCATGAACTGGGTCAGGGCTATGGCCTGCGGTGTGCCGGTGCGACGCAGCGAGCCATCGGCATTCGGCGCGCCAGTGGGGCTGAAGTAGCGCGACCCGAAGGGATTGAAGGGACTGTCCACGGGCATCACCATGGCCTGGTCCGTGGTCGGACCATTCACGGCCAGCGGCTGGCGCTGCATCGTCGATTCCGCGGCGTAGTAGCTCGCGTCACCGAAAATCGTCAGGCTGTCCGTGATGTCGAATTCGGCCGACAGGAACACATCACCGCGCCGCACCTTGGGCGAGGCGAAGCCGAACTGGTTGATATCGAGCATGAAGTCCGGGTACAGCGCGCGATTCGCGGCCGTGGTGGGATTCGTCGTCGACAGGGTCGGCGTGCCGTTCGCCGGCAACAGATACCAGGTTGCCCCCGAAGTACCGGTCGAGCCCAGCCGGAAGGTCGGGTAGTAGCCGCGCGTGAAGCGCTGGTCGAAGGGACCTGCCAGGGCGTTGAAGCCCGCGGGCGCGCGGTCCACGTTCAGCGACGAGTTGCTGAAGTTCCGATCGGTGAGCCGGACCTCGTTCCGCGTGAGCCCTGCAAGGGTGCCGAAGAGCCGGCCGCGACCCTCCGCGAACGTGCTTCCGAACGCCAGGCCCGCCTGCAGCATCTCGCCCGCGCCCTGTGCGGGCTGGTCATAGCGCACGCTGGCCTCCACGCCATCCATGCGCCGCTTCAGCACGTAGTTGATCACGCCACCCACGGCATCCGAGCCATAGATGGAAGAGGCGCCATCGCGCAGCACTTCGATGTGGTCGATACCGCGCGTGGGCAGCTGGTTCACGTTGACCGCCTGCGACAGGCCGGCCGTCATCGGATTGATCGCCATGCGGCGACCGTCCTGCAGGATCAGCGTGGCGGTGGCGCCGAGATTGCGCATGTTCAGGTTGGCGTTGTCGCCGCGGGCACCCGATGACCCCAGGCGGGTCTCGTTCTGCGGCAGGTTCACCACGGATGGCAGCGAAGTCAGCAGCTCCGCGGGCAGCACCGCATTGCGGGTTTCCATCTGCTGCGCGTCGAGCACGGTGATGGGAATGGATTTTTCCAGGTCCGCCCTCTGGATGCGCGAACCCGTGACGACGATCTGCTCCAGCTCGTCATCTGCTTCGCTCCCCGTTGCGGCGGAGGTTGCCATTGCGACAGCCAGAGCGGCAGCACCCACATTCCATCGATCCATGCTTTTCTTCCCGGAGCCTTGCGACCTGAACAGGTCGACAAGACTCGCGGACGTGGATGACTGCGCGATGACTGCTGCATTGCGGGAATATTGCGCGGCAAAGAACCGCCGGCGCGAACGTCACTACCGCAGTGAATCCAGCCTCGCCTCAAGTTCCGGCAGCCCGGAGACCTCGATACCGAACACTTCGTGCAGCGAACGCAGCACGGCCTGCGCATCGGGCAGGGTCTGCCGCGATGTTTCGCCACCCAGTGGATGGAAGGCCAGGTCGAAATCCCGCAGCACATGCCGCCCCGCCGACGTCACGCGGGAAACCCGCAGCCCCTGCGTGAAGTGTGAAGCCGGATCGTGCGCCAGCTGGAAGTTCGCCGCCTCGAAGTCGACGGGCTGCTGCGGATGCAGGTCGAAGCGGAACATCGGCAGCCAAGCGCCCGCCACCTCGGACTCCATCAGGCACTCATGCCCCACCGGCCTCAGCCGGAAAAGTTCATGCGGCGTGGACTGGGCGCCTTCGACGGCAAGATCGAGCACACCGGTCAGCGTCTGGCCGCCGAACCCCGCATCAACCACGAAATCGCGGCCATCAACCTGCACCTTCAACACGCGGTGGGTGCGTGGCACGACCGCGTCCGGGTCGCGGCCCCAGACCACCCGCGCCGCCAGGTCCACCACGCTGAATCCCAGCGCGCGCAGCGCATTGCCGAGCAGCAGGTTCTGCTCGAAGCACCATCCACCCCGCCCTTCGCGCAGCAGTTTGCGTTCGACGTCGACCGGCTCGAGGCTGGGGCGCCGGCCGATGAATGCATCCAGGTTCTCGAAGGGAATCGCCAGCACATGGCGCAGCACGATCGCGCGCAGCGTCGCGAGGTCGGCACTGCATATGCCGTCGCAGCCAATGTGACGCAGGTAGCCGGACAGATCGTGCATCAGTCCGGCCCGCTCCGCGCTACTCGACCGTGACGCTCTTGGCGAGATTGCGCGGCTGGTCCACGTCGGTGCCGCGCAGGATGGCCACGTGGTAGGCAAGCAGTTGCAGCGGCAGCGTGTAGATGATCGGCGACTGGAAATAGCTGACATGGCGCGGCATGTGGATCACATGCACGCCCTCGCTGGGTTCGATACCCGATTCCGGATCGGCGAACACATACAGCTCGCCGCCGCGCGCGCGCACTTCCATCAGGTTCGACTTCAGCTTTTCCAGCAGGTCGTTGTTGGGCGCCACGGTGACGATGGGCATGTCGGCATCGACCAGCGCCAGAGGTCCGTGCTTGAGCTCGCCCGCCGCATAGGCCTCGGCGTGGATGTAGGAGATTTCCTTGAGCTTCAGCGCGCCTTCCATCGCCACCGGATGCAATGCGCCGCGACCCAGGAACAGCGCGTGGTGCTTGGCCACGAAGCGCTCGGCCATCTGCCGGATCACCGGATCCAGCGCCAGCGTTTTTTCGATGAGGCCGGGCAGCTCGATCAGCCGCGTCACCAGTCCGCGCTCGCGCTCCGCGTCGCAGCCATGGGTCTTGGCCAGCGCGATCACCAGCAGCGACAACGCGGCGATCTGCGTGGTGAAGGCCTTGGTCGAGGCCACGCCGATCTCGGGGCCGGCGCGGGTCAGCATCACCAGGTCCGACTCGCGCACCAGCGAACTCTCGGGCGAATTGCACACCGCGAGCGCGGCAAGGTAGCCGCTCTGCTTGGCAAGCCTCAGCGCCGCCAGCGTGTCGGCGGTTTCACCGGACTGCGAGATGGTGACGAACAGCGAGTTCTTCGGCACCACCGCGTTGCGGTAGCGGTACTCGCTGGCGATCTCGACGCGGCAGGGAATGCGACAGATCTGCTCGATGAAATACTGCGCCACGACGCCGGCGTGGTAGCTGGTGCCGCAGGCCACGATGCGCACGTATTCCACATGCGGGAATATCTGCGCGGCCTTCGGACCGAAGGCCGCCTCGAGCAGGCGGCCGTTGGCCACGCGCTCGAGCAGTGTGTTGGCCACCGCCAGCGGCTGCTCGTGGATCTCCTTCAGCATGTAGTGCGCGTACTGCCCCTTCTCGGCGGCATCCGCGGAAAGCTCGCTGATTTTCTCCTCGCGCGTGACGCCCTTGCCTTCGGCATCGAGCACCCGCACGCCCTGACGGCCCACCTCGGCGACATCGCCTTCCTCCAGGAAGATGAAGCGGCGCGTCACCGGCAGCAGCGCGGCCACGTCCGAGGCGACGAAGTTCTCCTGTTCGCCCAGGCCAACCACCACCGGGCAGCCCATGCGCGCGAGGATCAGCCGGTCCGGCTGCGACTCGCTGAGCACCACCAGCGCGTAGGCCCCTTCCAGCTCCGCCACGGTGGCCCGCACGGACTTGAACAGATCACCCAGCGTCTGCATGTGGAAGTGAATGCGGTGGGCGATGACCTCGGTGTCGGTCTCGGAGGTGAACTCATAGCCCTTGGCGCGCAGTTCGGCGCGCAGCTCGTCGTGGTTCTCGATGATGCCGTTGTGCACGATGGCGAGGCCATCGCGGGAAATATGGGGGTGGGCGTTGCGCTCGCTCGGCACGCCATGCGTGGCCCAGCGGGTGTGCGCAATGCCGGTGTGGCCGTTGGTCGGTGTGGCCTGCAGCGCTTCCTGCAGCATCTTCACCTTGCCGACGGTGCGCAGGCGCGCCACCTTGCCCGTGCCGTTGACCACGGCGACGCCCGCCGAATCGTAGCCGCGATACTCCAGCCTACGCAGACCCTCGATGAGCACCGGCACGATGTCGCGACCGGCCACCGCTCCCACGATTCCGCACATGAATTATCGCTTCCGGCGGTATGTCCGCCGCCTTGATTTTCGGATCGCCTATTGTGCCCCAACCGGGGGCCTTGGGCCCCTGCCGGGACGGCCTAACGTGAAGCGAATCTCACCTCGGACGCTTCACCGGCCGCTGCCAGCCCTCGAGGGTGACCTGCCGGCTGCGCGCCAGGGTCAGCTTGCCGGCCGGAGCTTCCTTCGTGATCGTGGAGCCGGCGCCGATCGTGGCCCCGGCGCGCACGGCCACTGGCGCCACGAGCATGGCGCCGGAACCGATGAACGCACCATCCTCGATCACCGTGCGCGACTTGTTCACGCCGTCGTAGTTGCAGCAGATGGTGCCCGCGCCCACGTTGACCTTCTCGCCGACATCCGCGTCGCCCAGGTACGTGAGGTGGTTCGCCTTCGAGCCGTTGCCCACCACGCTGTTCTTCACTTCCACGTAATTGCCGATGTGCACGTGGTCCCGCAGCTGCGCGTTCGGACGCAGCCGCGCGAACGGACCCACGCTGCAGTGGCTGCCGACGGAGGATTTCTCCAGCACGCAGTTCGAGTGGATCACGGTATCGGCGCCCACGGTCATGTCGCGCAGAACGCAGTTCGGCCCCACGCGCACACGATCTCCCAGCTCGACGACGCCCTCGAACAGCACGTTGGCGTCGATGAACACATCGCGGCCAAGCTTCAGCGTGCCGCGCTGGTCGAAACGCGCCGGATCGGCCAGCGTCGCGCCGCTGCGCATCGCCTCTTCGGCCAGCCGCGCGCGAAAGGCAGCCTCGAGCTGCGCCAGCTGCAGCTTGTCGTTCACGCCCTGCACTTCGGACTCGCTGCCCGCCACAAGCGGCGTCACGCGGGTCTTTGCCTTCACGGCCATCGCGATGACATCGGTGAGGTAGTACTCCCCCTGCGCGTTGTCGCTGCGCAGCGCCGCCAGCCACTTCTTCAGCGGCTTCGCCGGCAGCACCATCACGCCGGTGTTGGCCTCGCGCACGCGCCGCTGGGCGGCGGTGGCATCCTTCTGCTCGACGATGCTGCGCACGCGTCCCCGCGCATCGCGCAGCACGCGGCCATAGCCGGTGGGGTCGGCCAGGTTCACCGTCAGCAGCGAGATCTGCCCCGCGGCAAGCAACAGCAGCTCGCGCAGCGTCTCGGCGCGCAGCAGCGGCACATCGCCATAGAGCACCAGCACCTGGTGATCGTCGGGAATATCGGGCATGGCCTGCAGCAGCGCGTGGCCGGTGCCACGCTGCTCGGCCTGCAGCGCCCAGTGCAGGGCAGGATCCGTGCAGGTGGCGCGAACCATGTCGCCGCCATGCCCATAAACCACATGCAGCGCCGCGGGCTCGATCTGCGCGGCCGTATCGAGCACATGCTGCAGCAGCGGCTTGCCGGCCAGTGGCTGCAGCACCTTGGGCAGGTCCGAGCGCATGCGCTTGCCCTGCCCGGCCGCGAGAATCACCACCGAGACGGGCGCCGCGGCGCGCGCGGCTGCGGGCGCACCTGTGCGCCGGACGGCAGGTTTCTTCGCTGTTTTCTTCGCTGTTTTCTTCATGGCCGCAAACTATCACGCCGGCCGCGGACCGACTTCACAAATCAAGCGACAGGATGTAGTCGAAGTAGTCGTTTGCGCCGACGCGGAACTGACGCGTGCCGACGCGCGCGAATCCCAGGCGCTGGTAGAAGGCCAGCGCCGCCTCGTTGCGCGAATACACGCCCAGCAGCACCCGCCGCGCGGCAACGGCGCGGCCATGCGCCAGCACGGCATCCATCAGGCTGCGACCCAGGCCGTTGCGCTGGAACCGGTGCAGCAGGTAGATGCGGCGGATTTCCAGGTCCCCGTCGCCGATGTCCGGCAGCGGCAGGTCCGGCGGCGTGACCACCGCATAACCCACCGGTGCGCGTCCCGGCAGATGCTCCGCCAGCCAGCAGCGGCAGGCCGCATCGGCAAGCCAGCGCTCGTAGACGGATGCGGCATGCTGGCGCGCCACGTGGCCGATGATGTCGGTCACCGGCAGCAGATGCGCATAGCTTTCGAGGAACGTGGCGCCGCCCAGCAGCGACAGCGCCGCCTCGTCGCCGGCGCGCGCGAGGCGAACAGTGATCTCGCCTTTATCTCCGGCGACGCCCATCAGCCGGCGAGATTCACGCCGAAGAGGTGGCCCGCCAGCGCCGTCACGCCCATGGCCACCACGCCCCAGAATCCCACGCGCAGCGCGGCCCGCGCCTTCGGCGCGCCGCCGAGTCGCGCGCCGGTCATGCCGAGCAGCACCAGCAGCAGCAACGAGCTTGCGAACAGCACGAGCGAACGATGCGCGGTCGGCGTCAGCACCGCGATCAGCACTGGCGGTGCTGCGCCCAGCGCGAAAGACAGCATCGAGGCCCAGGCGGCCAGTCCCGGCCGCGCGCGCGACAGATCGGTGATGCCGAGTTCCTCGCGCGCATGGATGGCGAGCAGGTCCTGCTTGGCCATCTCGGTGGCCACCTGCTCGGCCAGCGCGCGCGACATGCCACGCGCCACGTAGATGCCCACCAGCTCCCGATGCTCGGCCTCGGGCGTTTCGGCCAGCTCCCTGCGCTCGCGCGCCAGGTCCGCCCCTTCGCTGTCGGCCTGCGAACTCACCGACACGTACTCTCCGGCGCCCATCGACAGTGCGCCGCCGACGAGTCCGGCGATGCCCGTCATGAGGATGATCGAGGAGCTCATCTGCGCCGCCGACACGCCCATCAGCAGGCTGGCGGTGGAGATCAGGCCGTCATTGGCGCCCAGCACGGCGGCCCGCAGCCAGCCCACGCGCGCGATCCGATGGAATTCCGAATGATGCAGTTTCACTGGTACCTTCGCCCCCGCCACTCGATGTAACCCGGCACATGGCGCCCGCGCGGATCGTGGTGCGTCCAGTGCAACGTGCCGCCCTGCGGGTTCCAGGCGAACTCGCCCGACACCCGCACCCGCTCCCCTGCCACCAGGCCATTCAGCCGGGGCGCGAGGTCGATGTTGTGGGCAATCAGCAGCGTTTCGCCGCCATCTACCCGGATAATGAAGCGTTGATGCCGCGATCCGTCGCGATCATCGGCGAGAACGCGCACAACTACGCCGTTGGTGGTGAGCTGGGTTCCGTCGCGGTGACGCGATTTTTGTTGCGATGCAGCAGGACCACCATCCGGCGCGGCCACCGAACTCGGAAATCCGCCCTGCAGGGCCACGACCAGGCCCACCACGAGCAGCGCGATCCACGCGCCAATCCCTGCGCGCTTCAAGCCGGGTTACTCCGCGAATGTAAACGGGTTTTATACGCAAACGCAGGAGGAACCGAGCGCCGCCGCGAGAGTCTACTTCTCATGGGCGCAGGCGATGGTCTGGGTGTGTCGTATCGCATATCCTGCCGCGGAATCCTGCGCGTCGGATCGCGCACAAGTTCTTCCAACGGGGCCAACAGTGAAAGATTCTCGCATTAAATCGGTGCTCGGCGCGCTGGTTCTGTCCATCGGCGGCGTCAGCGCGGCGAACGCGGCGGATCCGGCGCCGGCCGATCATGGTGACGTCGCGGGCTGGGCGCTGCTGGGCAAGTACTGCACCGAATGCCACAACGCCGAGGACTGGGCCGGCGGCGTCGCGTTCGACACGATGGACGAAGCGCAGATTGCCGACAACATCGATGTGCTCGAGAAGACCGTGCGCAAGCTGCGTTCGCAGCAGATGCCGCCGGGCGGACACAAGATGCCCGACAAGACCACCCGCGCGCAGTTCATCGGCTGGCTCGAGGGCCGGCTCGACAAGGTGGGCGAGGAACACAAGGATCCGGGCCACGTGGGCCTGCATCGCCTGAACCGCAAGGAATACGCCAACGCCGTGCGCGACCTGCTCGGCATCGAGATCGACCCGGCCGACATCCTGCCGCGCGATGAACCCCGCGAGGGATTCGACAACATCGCCGCCGCGCTGCAGGTCACGCCCTCGTTCCTCGACCAGTACATCGCCGCGGCGCGCACCGTGGTCGTGCAGGCGCTGGGCAACAAGGACGCGCTGCCCGCCGGCACCACCTATCGCGCGCAGAAGCCCTCCACGCAGCTCTTCCACCAGGACGGCCTGCCGCTGGGCACGCGCGGCGGCATCGCGGTGGACCACAACTTCCCGGCCGATGGCGAGTACGTGCTGAACATCGCCAACATGGCCCAGGCGCTGTGGGTCTACAACATGGAGTTCCGCAACGACCTCGTCGTCACGCTCGACGGCAAGCTGGTCTACGAAACCTCCATCGGCGGCGAAGAAGACATGAAGGCCATCGACCAGAAGCAGGATCCTGCGGTCGAGGCCATCAACAAGCGCCTGAAGAACATCCGCTTCAATGCGAAAGCCGGCGTGCATCGCTTCGTGGTGGCTTTCCGCCATCGCAGCTTCGCCGAATCCGAAGACCGCCTGCAGATGTACACGCCGGGCGGCGGCAACGACCGCGTGCTGCGCGTGAACTCGTTCGAGATCCGCGGCCCCTTCAATGCCACCGGCGTCAGCATGACCGACGCCCGCAGGCATGTGTTCTCCTGCTACCCGAAGTCGGCGGCCGAAGAGGCCCCCTGCGCGAAGCAGGTCATCGGTTCCGTGGCCCGCCGCGCCTTCCGTCGGCCGGTCACCGAGCACGATGTCGCAGGCCTCATGCGCTTCTTCGAGGCCGGTCGCGCCGAGAGTGATTTCGATGCCGGCATCCGCCGCTCGCTGACCGCGGTGCTGGCGCACCCGGACTTCCTGTTCCGCTCTGACCAGCCTTCAGGCGATGTGTCCGCTCCACCCCCCGGGCACGCTGTACCGCATCGATGACCTGGCGCTGGCCTCGCGCCTGTCGTTCTTCCTGTGGAGCAGCCTGCCCGACGACCAGCTGCTGGAAGTGGCCGCCACCGGCAAGCTGCACGAACCCGAGGAACTCAAGCGTCAGGTCAAGCGCATGATCGCCGACCCGCGCTCCGCCACGCTGGCGAAGAACTTCGGCTCGCAGTGGCTGAACCTCACCAAGCTGCCCGAGATCACCCCGGACCCGGCCATCTTCCCGTATGCAAGCGGCGCCGGCGACCTGCGCGAGGACTTCGTGCAGGAGATCACGCTGTTCATGGATGACATCATCCGCGCCGACCAGAGCGTGCTCGACCTGCTCACCTCGCCCTACACGTTCGTCAACGAGCGCCTGGCGCTGCACTACGACATCAACACCGTGCGCGGCGACCAGTTCCGCAAGATCAAGCTCGCGGACTCCTCGCGCTTTGGCCTGCTGGGCAAGGGCGGCGTGCTGATGACCAGCGCGTACCCCAACCGCACCTCGCCGGTGCTGCGCGGCGCCTATGTGCTCGAGCGCATCATGGGCATGCCGCCGCCCATTCCGCCGCCGGCGGTCGAGGCATTGCCGGCAACCAATGCCGACAAGAAGCCCGCCACCGTGCGCGAGCTGCTGGAAGTGCACCGCCAGAAGCCGCAGTGCTTCTCGTGCCATGCGGCCATCGACCCGATCGGCTTCGTGCTCGAGGGCTTCGATGCCACGGGCAAGTCGCGCCGCATCGACCGCTTCGCGCGCACGGCCATCGACACCATGGGTGAACTGCCCGATGGCACCAAGGTGCGCAACCCCGACGAGCTGCGCGCCGCGCTGCTCGCCGATCCGGCGCCCTTCGTGCAGAACGTCACCGAGCGGCTGCTCATGTACGCGCTGGGCCGGGTGATCGAAGCGCACGACATGCCCTTCGTGCGCGACATCGTGCGCCGGTCCGGCGCCGACAACTACAAGTTCTCGACGCTCATCACCAACATCGTGCTCAGCGACGATTTCACCAAGGCCGTGGTGCCGGAGGCGAAGGACGCCCCCGTCATCAAGCAGGCCGCGCTCATCAAGTAAGGGGACGACGAATGTTCATCACCAGGAAACATCTTTCCCGCCGGACGATGCTGCGTGGCGCCGGCGCCGCCATCACGCTGCCGCTGCTTGATGCGATGATCCCGGCCAGCACTGCGCTGGCGCAGACGGCCGCGAAGCCCGCGCCGCGCATGGGTTTCATCTACTTCCCGCACGGCGCCATCATCAAGGCCTGGTCTCCCGTCGAGACCGGCACCAGCTTCGCGATGTCCCCCATCCTGAAGCCGCTGGAACCCTTCCGCTCGCACCTCACCATCGTCAGCGGCCTGCGCAACAAGGGCGGCGAGAGCTCCGACCCGCACGGCATCATGGCCGGCACCTGGCTGTCCTGCTACGGCATCAAGAACCGCGAAGGCGACATGGGCACCACGGCCGACCAGCTCGCCGCGCGCCACTTCGCCGGCAACACGCCCATCCCTTCGCTGGAGCTCACCGGTGAAGGCGGCAACGCCACCTGCGGCCAGGGCGCCACGGGCTGCGGCTTCGGCAGCACGGTCGCGTTCCGCACGCCGTTCCAGCCGCTGCCGATGGAAGACAACCCGCGCAAGGTGTTCTACCAGCTGTTCGGCCAGGGCGACACCTCGAAGGAACGCAAGGCGATCCTCTCGGAAACCGACAGCCTGCTCGACTACGTGATGGAGGAAGGCGCCGCACTGAAGAAGCGCATCGGCGCCGCCGACCGCGCGCGCGTCAGCGACTACCTGGATTCGGTGCGCGAGGTGGAGCAGCGCGTGCAGCGCCTGGCAACCAGCAAGAGCTCGCAGATGGACCTGCCGAACGCGCCGCAGGGCGTGCCCGACCAGTTCGGTGATCACCTCGACGCGCTGTTCGACCTCATCGCGCTGGCCTGGCAGGCCAACCAGACGCAGGTCGCCTCGATGATGATCGCCAAGGAGGTGTCGATGCGCACCTACCCGAACCTGTCGATCACCGAGGCCTTCCATCCGCTTTCGCACCACGCGAACGATCCCTCGAAGATCGAGCGGCTGATCAACATCCAGAACTACCATACGCAGGTGTTCGCCAAGTTCATCAAGAAGCTGTCGACGATGCCCGATGGCGACGGCACGATGCTCGACCATTCGATCATCCTGTACGGCAGCAACATGTCGAACAGCGACCTGCACAACAACGATCCGCTGCCCAATGCCATCCTCGGCAAGGGCTATGGACGCATCAAGGGCGGCCAGCACCTGAAGTACCCGCAGGACACCCCGCACGCGAACCTGCTGCTCACGCTTCTCGACCGCGCGGGCGTGTCGATGCCGGCGCTGGGCAACAGCAGCGGCACCTTCGCGGAGGTGTGATGAAGCCCGCCTCGCGCCGGCACCGCGGCCCGACGCTGGCCGCGGGCCTGGCCTGCCTCGCCATCACGGCGTCGATGCCGGCTCTTGCGGCGCCCGCCACGCCCGAAGCGGATGCGCGCGATGCCGAACACAATGACGGCGCCACGCCGCTGCTGTGGGCCGTGTACCGAGGCGATGAAACCGAAGTGTCGCGCCTGCTCAAGACCGGCGCCGACTGGCGCCCGGGCAATGCCTTCGGCGCCACGCCTTTCAGCGAGGCGGCGCGCACCGGCCACGCCGGCATTCTTGCGCTGTTGCTGAAGGCCGGCGCCAATCCCCGCGCCACCGGCACCGAAGGCCAGACCGCGCTGCACCTGGTGGCCCGCACCGGCAATGTCGAGGCGGCGAAGCTGCTGGTGAAGGCCGGCGCCGACCTCAACGCCCGCGAGGGCTGGGGCGGCCAGACGCCGCTGATGTGGGCGGCCTCGCAGAACCAGCCGGCGATGATCAGCTTCCTGATCTCAAAGGGCGCCGATGCCAATGCCCACGCCACCGTGCGCGACTGGCAGCGCCGGGTCACCGCCGAGGGACGACCCAAGGACATGAACCACGGCGGCTTCACGCCGCTGCTGTTCGCCGCGCGCGAGGGATTCGTGGCTGCGGCCCAGGCACTGCTGAAGGGCGGCGCCGACATCAATCTTCCCGACCCGGATGGCACGACGCCGCTGGTGCTGGCGCTGACCAACGGTCAGTGGGACATGGCCCGGTCGCTGATCGAGTCTGGCGCCAACGTGAACGACTGGGATTTCTGGGGCCAGTCGCCGCTGTACATGGCGGTGGACATGAACATCCTGCCGGCGGGCTTTCGCGTGGAACTGCCGCGCATGGATGAAGCCACCGGCCTCGACATCATCCGGCTGTTGCTGGCGAAGGGCGCGAACCCCAACGCGCAGCTGAAGCTGCGTCCGCCGTATCGCAACGCCGTGCAGGATCGCGGCGCCGATGGCGCGCTGATCGCCGGCGCCACGCCACTGATGCGCGCCGCGGCCGGTGGCGACGTTCCGGCGCTGAAACTGCTGCTGGCCGCCGGCGCGAAAGCGGACCTGCCCAATGAAGATGGCGCCACGCCGCTGATGGCAGCCGTTTCCGCCGCGGGCACCCGCGGCCGGAACAAGACCGAAGAACAGGCGCTGGAAGCCGTGAAGCTGCTGCGCGCGGCTGGCGCCAATGTGAACACTCGCGACGTGCGCGGCATGACCGCCGCGCACAGCGCGGCATTCCGCGGCTGGAATTCAATGCTGAAGGAACTGGCCGCCAGCGGCGCCAACCTCGATGCGCGCGAGTCCGACAAGCTCACGCCGCTCGACTACGCGCTGGGCCGCAGCCGCGTCGGCTTCCTGCAGACCAAGCCACCCGTGCGCACGGAGACCGCGGCATTGCTGCGCGAACTGGGCGCCAGAGAAGAAAACCCCAATCTGCCGCCGTGGCCCGGCGTCGGAACCCCTGGACTGAGAGCGATCGTACCCCGATGAGCAATTTCACCCGTCGCGGCTTCCTGCAGGTTGCCGCTGCCTCTTCCGCCGGCGCCGCGCTGGCGGCCACCTCGTTCAACACCGCCTGGGCGCGCGAAGCCAGGGCCGCACTGCAGGTGGCGCCACTGGCCGGCGGCCTGTCGCTGATCACCGGCGCGGGTGGCAATGTCGTCGTGATGGGCAGCCCCGAGGGCGCGCTGCTGGTGGATGGCGGCAACGCCGCAAGTTCCGCCGCGCTGCTGAAGCTCGCGCTGAAGACCTCGGGCGCGAAGCAGGTGCACACGCTGTTCAACACGCACTGGCACCCGGACCAGACCGGCTCCAACGAGCGCGTGGCGAAGAACGGTGGCCGCATCATCGCGCAGGAGAACACGAAGCTGTGGCTCGGCCGCAGGATCGTCACCGAATGGCTGCCGACGGGCTACGGCCCGCTGCCGAAACCCGCGCTGCCCAACAAGAGCTTCTACACCACGGACTCGGTCGACTTCGGCGGCGACACGCTGAAGTTCGGGCACCTGGGCCAGGCGCACACCGATGGCGACCTGTACGTGCACTTCACGAAGGCCAACGTGCTGGTGGCCGGTGGCGTGGTTTCAAGCAGCGGCTGGCCACTGATGGACTGGCAGACCGGCGGCTGGATCGGTGGCCTGGTGGCCGCCTACGATCGCCTGCTGAAAGTGGCCGACGACAAGACCGTGGTCGTCCCGGCCAACGGTGCGCCCGTCACGCGCAGGGAACTGCAGGCCTGGCGTGACATGTATTTCCAGATCTTCGACCGCTGCGTGAAGCAGCTGGTCAAGGGCATGGGCCCCGACGAATGCGCCGACACGCAGCCCGCGAAGGAATACGAGGCGCAGTTCGGCGCATCGCGCGCCTTCGTGCTGGCGTCGTTCAAGAGCCTGTGGGGGCACTACGCCCCGATGCCTAAAGGCAGGCGCGGCTACGGCGCAGCGCGCTTCTTGCGGAAGGCCAGGAACAGGTTGCCCGGCCGCTCGCCACCCATGATGGCGTAGCCGGAATTCACGAACACATAGCCGTTGGCCGCGACGATCGACGCATTGTCGATCGCCCCGCCATGTCCGGCCACGCCATTCACGCCGGTCAGCGGTCGCGCCACGTCGTACTGCCACAGCAGCTTGCCCGTTTCGGTGTCGAATGCGCGCAGGAAGCCATCCACGCTGCCGGCGAACACGGCGCCATCGATGACCGTGGGCGGACTGGAGAGCCCCGTGTTGGCATGGCATGTGGGCACGCGCGCACGGCGATCACCGCTGCAGTCGCCTTCGGAGATGAAGCTCCAGCGCACCTCGCCGGTGGCGTAGTCCACCGCGTGCATTCCCGGCACCTGGTTCGGGTCATTGCCCTGGGCATCCGGCATCTTGTGGATGGGCACGTACACATTGCGCGCATCGACTGCCATGCCCCAGTGGATGCCACCCAGCGGCGAGCCCTTGCCGAACTCGCGGTTCCACAGCAGCCTGCCCGTGTCGGGATCAAGCGCCCACAACATGCCGGACTTCTGCCCGGCCAGCAGCACATCGCTGCCATCAGCCTTTCGCGCCAGGATGGGCGCGGCGCCGAAATCCACGTCCAGCATGCGGCCTTCCTTCGGGCAATTCAGGCCCTGGGGCCGGCGCATGCAGGTGGTCAGGAAGACGTCATCCGGCGTTGCCTGGAATTTCCAGCGCAGCTTGCCCGTCTTCATCTCGAGGGCCAGGATGGCATCGGTGGTGTCCGCGGCCGGCGCCGACGTGGCCTCGCCGGTGCCCACGTAGATCAGCCCGCGACGTTCATCCACCACAGGCGAAGACCAGATCGGTGCGCCCGAAGGGCCCCACAGCATCTTGCCGTCACCGCGATCCCGAACGGGCTTCGCGTCGGGCATGGTCTCGTAGCGCCACACCATCTTGCCATTGCGCGCATCCAGCGCCGCGAACATGCCATGCGTCTTGCAGCACTCGTGCGCGTCATCGCCACCGAAATTGATCTCGGAGGCCGAGATGGGCATGAAGACGCGATTACCTACGATCTGCGGCGTGCCGGTGGCATTGGAAAGATCCCAGCGCCCCACCGGCGTCTTCCAGATCAGCTTGCCGCTGGTGGCATCCACCAGGTGCACGTTCACCGCCGCGTCGGCGAAGGCAATGACCGCCCGGCCCGAGGGCAGCACGCCATAGGCCACATTCGTGCGCAGCGGCACGTTGCTGGTGTACACCCACCTGAAGCAGGGCTTGTCGCCAGAGATGTCGGTGCCAAAGACGCGCGCCTCGTCGGTGACGGGCAGGAACATCATGTTGCCGGCGATCGCAGCCTGCGCGCGCATGGTGCTGGCACGAGGGAAAGCCAGCACCCAGGCCAGCTCCAGGTCCTTCACGTCGGCGGTGGCGATGCCGGCCTGCTCGCGCGTGAGCTGACGGCGGTTGTCGCGCGTGAAACCAAAGCCCAGCACGTTCGCGCCGCTTTCCGCAGGCAGGCGCGTGGCGGGCACATCCTTGCCGCAGCGCATCGCATCGATCCAGCGCTCATCCACCTGCTGGCGGCCGACGATGAAATCCACCAGCTGCCCGCGCTGGCGTTCGTTCAGCGCCTTCGCCTGCTCCTTCATCTTGCCATCGGTCATTGCGAAGAACAGGTTGCCGAGCCGCATGTTCTTCAACTGCGCGAATGGCACCGCGCGCGTGAGGTCGGGCTTGTCATGGCAGGCCGAGCAGTGCTTCTCGTACAGCGCCTTGCCGGGATGAACGGCGCCTGCGCCCGCGGATGCCGGCTCGGCGGCGGTTGCAGCAGCCGCGCAGAGCAGCAACGCGAGCCCGACCAGGCCCGCACGGATATTCTTCATGACTCCCCCGACCTTGTTCTGGATCAGGGCTATTTTCACATGGCCTGCGCGCCGACACGAATCGATTGTGGCGGCGCCAGGCCCATGCCGTACCAGGATCTCTTTCTGGCATCGAGCCACGCCGGGGGCACGCGCGGTCGCTGCGCCAGGCTCCGGATGGCCAGCTGCGGCTCCTGCAACAGGTCGAGGATCTGCATCTCGCGCTCCCCGCCTTCCTCATCGAGGATGCCCACCACCGGGCGCATGCGGTCGGCCTCGTTCACCCGCAGCACGCGCGCCATGCTGCCATCCGACAGTTCGACGAAGGTTCCCGGTGGATAGACCGTGGTCGAGGACACCAGCTGGTCGATGATCTGCGCGCCGTAGACCGGCCTCAGTTCGCGGTACAGCCAGGCCAGCGCGGCCGTGGGCTCCGCGTCCGGCGCCCGGCACTGCACCTGGAATTCCCGTACCGCGCCCAGCAGCAGGGCCAGCGGATGGATGGCGTCGCCTGCCAGGCCATGCGGAAAACCACTGCCATCAGGCCGCTCGCGATGCTCCTGCACGATGCGCTGCACGGTCTGCGTGAACCCGCCGCAGGCTTTCAGTATCTCCACGCTTCGAGTGGGATAGAGCTGGAATACGCTCGATGCGCGCTGCATGCCCTCCGGCGATTCATCCATCAGCAACGCCGGCAGCCGCTGCAGCCCGCAGCCATGAACGGCCGCGGCGGTGGTCAGCGCCATCATTTCCTGCGGATCAAGTCCCATGCGACGGCCCAGCACGCCGCAGATGCCCACGGCGTCCGTGGCCAGCAGTGCGATGCGCTGCTGGCCATCGACGGGGGTATCCAGCGCCACCAGCGCCAGCGGTGACTGGCCATTGATCACGGTTTCCACGACCTGCCCTACCCACAGGCCGAGCTGCTTCACGCTGCCGGAATCGCCGGCTTCGAGCATGCCCAGCAGTTCCGCGGTGTTGTTGACGGTCTCGGAATAGATCTCGCGGGTGGCTTCCAGCGCGGCGCGATGCTCCTGGATGCGGTCGAGCTGCGCGTTCTTTTCGGCCTTGAGCTCGGCCACGAGCTCGGCGACCCGCTGCTCCTCGCCGGGCGGCCGCTGCGGAGAGTCCGACGGCGAAGCCGGCGTGGATCGTCCGTGATCCACATACAGTTTCGTCAGCCGGCCGTTCCGGATGATGGCCACTTCTTCTTCCGAGGTGATCGGGAAGATGCGCCGCACGAAGGGATGATCAAACCAGCTATGGTTGATCTTTACGTAATGCCCCACGCGCAGCTGGTCTGCCCGGATCGGAACCCAGTTGTCGTCGAAAGTGGCCAAGCAACGATCCTTGTATCTGTTGGCAGGATCTGTATCGGCCGCTGGTTGCGCTGCAGCAGCCCCATTTCGGGGCAAGCGCCAGGACTGTGATGCAGGTCAGGCGGCGCAGCCGGTATCGTCGTCCAGTGAAATCACGGCTTTCGGCGCGCTGGCCGGCGGATCCTGCGCGGCCTGCGGGTTCTGCCCAGCCTGTGGCTTCGCCTCCGGCGCGGATCGCTTGCCATGCGCGAACATCTTCGGCGGCAGCCATGAAGTGTCGAGCACCCGCACGATGGCCAGTTCGCGTCGCTGCGCGAGGTCTATCGTTTCGCTGTCGCGCGGATTGTTGACATCGCGGAAGGCCTCGACCACAGGTGATACCCGCTGCGCTTCTTCACTGCGCAGCACGCGCGCCATGCGTCCATCGGAGAGCTGCACATGCGTGCCGACCGGGTAGATCAGCACCGACAGCGTGAGGTGGCCGATGAGCTCCGCGCCATACACCTGTCTGAGGTTCTTGTTCAGATAGGCCAGTGACGCCACCTGTGAACGTCCGCCACTGCAGCGGATCTGGAATTCGCGGATGGCGCCCAGGATGAGCGCGAACGGATGAATGCTCTTGCCAGCGATGGCCTGCGGGAAACCACTGCCGTCCGGTCGCTCGCGATGTTCGCGAACGATGCGCACCACGCTGGCGGGAAAACCACCGCATTGTTCCAGGATCTTCGCGCCCAGCAGCGGATAACCCAGGAACATCGAATTGCGCGGCAGGACGCCGTCGGCGTCCTCGTCCACCAGGCTCGCCGGCAGGCGTGTCAGGCCAGCCACATGCGCGGCAGCGGCGAGCGTCAGTTCGCGCAGGCTCTGCTTTGGCAGGCCCATGCGCTTGCCGATCACCGCCGCCAGGCTCACGGCGTCACTGCCCAGCAGCGCGATGCGCTGCGAGGAAACTCCCGGCAACGAGTTGGCCAGCAGCGCCAGCGGCGAGGTGCTGTTGTTCAGAAGGGCGACCATGAAATCCACGAACTCATCGAAGATCGTGGCGGCGTTCGGATCGCCATAGCCCAGCGCCGCGTATGCCTGCTGCGCGCGCGTCAGCGCTTCGCGCATGCGGGCCTGGGCTGCGGAAAGCCCTTCGCGCTCGCCACGCAGATCGGTGGCGTCGGGCGCCGCGGGCTGCTCCTGCAGCACGAATACGCGCGACGGCGCCGCCTGGCGCAGGATCTCCAGCTCCTTCTCGGTCGAGATCTGGAACATGCGCCGGACAAACGGGTGATCGAACCAGCGATGGTCGATCCTGATGTATTGCCCCACGCGCAGTTGCGCGATCTCGGCGGGCGCCCACCCTTCCTGCTGGCTTCCTTTCACGGTTCTTCTCGCTTCCTTGCGGGAAATCCTAGGAGGACCCGCTGCCCCAGAACCGTGCAGCGCCTATACTTCGTCACGGTTCACCCGGGGGATTCCTGAAAATGAGAGCTGCGTACCACTTCATCCTGGCCATGGCAGGCCTGGCGATTTCACTTTCCACGACTGCCGCACAACTTCCCGAAGATGAGCAGCTGTTCCTGATCCAGTGCTCGGCCTGCCACCAGGAAAGCGCTGCGGCGCCAGGCACGCCCAACGAACGCGCGCCCACGCGCGCGCAGCTGCGGCAGTTCTCCGCCGAGGCCGTGGTCACCGCGCTGACCACCGGCAAGATGCAGCAGCAGGGCGGCCTGCTCACCACCGAGCAGCGGCAGGTCGTCTCGCAGTACGTCACCGGCAAGCGCCTGGGTGCGCCGCCCGTGAACGACCAGCTCGTGAATGCCTGCCGTGCCCCGAAGCCCATGCGCGATGCCGCCGCGGTGCCGGGCTGGAATGGTCATGGCAACGGGCCGGCCGCGAACCGCTTCGCCCCGGCGAAGACCGGAGGCATCACGGCCGCGGATCTCCCGCGCCTGAAGCTCAAGTGGGCCTTCGGCTACGCCAATGTCGGCGCCGCGCGCGCGCAGCCCACGGTGGCGGGCGGACGCCTGTTCGTGGCCAGCGAGAATGGTGAAGTGCATGCGCTCGACCCGGCCACGGGCTGCGCGTACTGGACGTTCAAGGCCAAGGCCGGCGTGCGCACCTCGCCCTATGTGGCGCCTTATCGGGCATCGTCGGGACGGCGCGGCCAGGCCGTGTTCTTCGGCGATGGTCGCGCCAATGTGTACGGCGTCGATGCCCAGTCGGGCGCGCTGCTGTGGACGACCCACGTCGACGATCACGCTTCAGCCGGCGTCACCGGCAGCCCCGTCGCGCACGATGGCCGTCTGTTCGTCGGTGTGCAGGGCCTGAGCGAGGAGGGTCGAGGCAGCACGGGGGGTTATCCCTGCTGCACGTTCCGCGGCAGCCTCGTGGCGCTCGACGTTTCCACGGGCCAGCAGCTCTGGAAGACCTACACCATCGATGAGACCGCCCCGCGCGGCAAGAACAAGGACGGCGTGCAGATGTATGGCCCGGCAGGTGGCGGCATCTGGTCGGCGCCTGCCGTCGATGTGAAGCGCGGTGTCGTCTATGCCTCCACCGGCAATGCCTACGCGGATCCCGTGCAGAAGATGACCAACGCCGTCATCGCCTTCGACCAGAAAACCGGCGCGGTGCGCTGGCACAAGCAGCTCACCCCGGCCGACAACTGGGTCATGGGCTGCCAGGCGCGCAACCCCGGCAATCCCTCCTGCCCTGAAGTACTGGGCCCCGACTTCGATTTCTCGGCCACGCCCATGGTGGTGCGCGCGGGCAAGCGCGACCTGATCGTGCTGCCGCAGAAATCCGCCACCGCATTCGCGCTGGATCCGGACCACAACGGTGAAATCGTCTGGATCCGCGGCTTCGGCAACGGCAGCGGCCTCGGTGGCCAGTGGGGCGGCGCGGTCGATGGCGTGAACTTCTACACCGGCGTGAACGATTTCCTCACGCCCACGCCCGGCGGCATGGTCGCCATCTCTCTCGCCAACGGCCAGCTGCTGTGGAAGATGCCCCCGCAACCACTGTTGTGCGGCCAGAAGCGCCAGGGCTGCAGCGCCGGCCAGGGTGCCGCGGTCACCGCGATTCCCGGTGCCGTGTTCAGCGGCGCGCACGATGGCGGGCTGCGCGCGTACTCCTCGACCGATGGCCGCATCCTGTGGATGTTCGATGCCAACCGCGAGTTCGACACCGTCAACGGCGTGAAGGCCAACGGCGCCAGCATGGATGGCCCCGGCGCAGTGGTGGCCGGTGGCATGCTGTTCGTGAATGCCGGGTATGGCGGACTGGTGGGCCGTCCCGGCAACGTGCTTCTGGCTTTCGGCCTGGAATGACCGCAAGCCCACTTTCCATCACAAGGAGTCTGCAATGTCAGTAGCGCGCATTACCGAGATCAAGTCGAGCAGCAAGAAGAGCTTCGAGGATGCAGTTCAAGTGGGCGTCGCCCGCGCCAACAAGACGTTGAAGAACGTCCGCGGCGCCTGGGTGAAGGAAATGAACGTCGAATGCGGCAAGGGCGGCAAGATCACCGAATACCGCGTGTTGCTGAAGGTGACCTTCATCCTCGAGGACTGAGGATGAGGGGCGGCGCAGCCTGCTCTTTCCCGAGCAGGCTGCGAATTGCCAGCCGTGGCTCGCTACTTCAAGCGGGCAGTGAATCCCAGAACTCTTCCATCTTCCTGCGCTGGCCCGCGTCAGGCATGCGACCACGACCGGCGGCCTGGTTGTCTTCCAGGTAGGCCAGCGTGGTGGTGCCCGGAATGGCCGCCGTGATGGCCGGATGCGAGAGGTTGTACTTCAGGAAGAACTGCGCCCAGGTCGTGGCGTCGAAGTCCTTCGCGAAATCCGGCAACGCCTTGCCCGCCACGCGCGGGAAGTAGCTGCGGCCGCGGCCGCCGAACGGCACGTTGTTGATGACGGCGATGCCCTTGTCCTGCGCCATCGGCAGCAGCGTGTCGGCGGCGCTGCGATCACCGATGGAATAGTCGATCTGCATGAAGTCGAACTTGTGCTTGGCCAGCGCGGCCTGCATCTGCTCGTACTGGCGGTCCACCGAGGTGCTGATGCCGATGTAGCGGATCTTTCCGGCCGCCTTGTAGTCGAGGAAATGCGGCATCAGCTCGTCGAGACCGTAAACATTGTGGATCTGCAGCAGGTCGATCCGGCTCACCTGCAGACGGCGGAACGAGCGATCGAGCACCGCGGCCCCGCCCGAGATGTCACCGGCCAGCGGCGTCTTGGTGGCCAGGAAGAACTTGTCGCGATTGCCCAGGTCCGCGAGCAGCTTGCCGATCACTTCCTCGGAACTGCCATAGGCCTGCGCCGTGTCGATGAGACTGCCGCCCAGCCCCGGCATCGCCTGCAGCACCTTGCGCAGCTCCGCGAGTTCCTCGGCGCTGGTGACGCCATAGGCATTCGTGCCCACGCCCACCGCGGGAATTTTTTCGCCTGTCGACGGGATGGCGCGCATCAGCACGCCCGGCTTGGCCGGCGCACTGGCTGCCGTGGCAAGGGAGCTACCCAGCGTGGCGGCGACACCTGCGGCCATGCCGGCCTGCAGAACGCGACGACGCGAGAAGCTGAAATCCTGCGGATCGTTCATTGTTTTCACCCCTTTGCACCGCGACAGGCGGTGAATGAAAGACCATAGGCAGCGGCGACGGTTCCGTCAATTGGGCGGCGGGCGCGATGCGGAAGGCGCCTCGCCACTCGGCCACAGCACCCACATCGATCCCTGGGCGCGCATGCGTCCCGCGCCTTCCGCGGCATCGGCGCCCCAGCCCCAGAACAGGTCCGCGCGTGGCGCGCCTCGAATGGCGCCACCGGTGTCCTGCGCCACCACCAACCGTTGCAGCGGCGCATTGCTGACCGGATGCGTCGTCGACAGGAACATCGGCGCGCCCAGCGGCAGCAGGCCAGGATCAACGGCAATCGATCGCCCGGGCGTCAGCGGTACACCCAGTGCGCCCCTGGGACCCACGCTCGCATCGGGCAGTGCCTCTTCACGAAAGAACACCACGCTGGGATTGTGGTTGAACACTTCCTGCTGGCGTTCCGGATGCGAGGCCAGCCATTCGCGCAGCGCGGGCGCTGTGGCCTGCTCCACCGTCATCTCGCCCTTGTCCACAAGATATCGCCCGATGGCCCGATACGGCCTGCCGTTCACATCGGCATAGGCCAGGCGCACGGTGCTGCCATCATCGAGCCTCACGCGACCCGATCCCTGTATCTGCAGGAAGAACGCATCAACGGCGCTGTCCACCCAAAGCAGTTCCTGGCCGGCAAGCAGCCGGCCGTCGGCCAGCTGCGCGCGATCCGGATACGGCACCACACGCCTGCCCTGCAGCTTGCCGCGCACGCGAGTGCCGGCGAGCGACGGATACGCCTCGGCCAGATCCAGCGTGAGCATGTCCTGCGGCACGGCATACAGCGGCGTCTGGAACACGCCGGCACGGCGACGCGAACCATTGAGCAGCGGCTCGTAGTAGCCGGTGATCATTCCCGTGTCGGCGCGCACGCGATGCCGCGCATCGCCGCTGATCGACGCCACGCGCCAGGGGCGCAGCCGCGACTCCATCAGCTGGCGTTGCGCGCCCGTATCGGTGACCGTGACGCGCGCCGCCTCCATGCAGAACGCATTCCAGGCCGCGGCCAGGCGCGTGGTACGGCAGCTCGCCTGCAGCGCGGGCCAGGCATCGGCCAGCGCGTCCTGCTGCCAGCCCGGCAGATCGGGCCACGCCGTGGCTTCGAAGCGGGTCTCGGTTGGCATGGCAGGCGCCGGCTTCTCGGGGACCGTCGTGCAGGCGGCGAGCAGGGCCAGCGCCAGCATCGCGACCCTCACGGCATTACGCATCGGAAACTCCCTGCATCATCTGCATTGCCCTGCATGTACTGCGGCACGGCCGGATAAGCGCATAGTGGCCGCGTCCGATCCACCCGCCCCTCGCGTTCGCGGCGCGCCGGAACCTGCTCTGGCGCGATGCCGCGCTCCACCCAGTTCTCCAGCGCCGGGAGCATGTCGAAGCGGTCGGCGCCGTCGCCACCGGCGCAATGCGCCATGCCGGGCACCATGAAGAGTCGATGCGATCGCTTCACTGCCTCGAGACTGCCGATGCGCTGGACCACTGATTCGTAGTACTGCGGGCTCGCGCCCGGGGAAATCTGCGGATCACTCCAGCCGTGGTACTGGATGAGCTTGCCGCCGCGCCGGAAGAAGGCACGCAGGTCTGGATTCATCGCGTTGATCGTGTTGGCATCCTGCGATTCGGCCAGTGGTGCGTCGCGGTCGAAATCAAACGCCACAGGGGACCAGTTCGCATCGCCCTTCACGATGTAGCGGAAGTGATCGACGGCGGTGCCGAAGGGCGCGACTCCCGCCCACGTGGACCAGCCTGCCTCGCTGCCGGGAAACAGGCCGGTGATCGACCGGCCCGTGGCCGGATTCACCGGCGATGAATAGATGGCGCGCGCGGTGGCAACCTGCGCGGGCGACAGGCAGGCAGCGGCGCCACCGGCCCCACACTGCAGCACGCCTGGATCGAACCGGCAGTGCGGTGGATCGGCGATCACACCATCGGCAACGCCATCGGCCGCATCACAGGCGGCAAGTGCCCCGGCCCGCAGCGTGTTCAGTGCGGCGGCATCCAGCGCGGCATCGTTCGTCGCGCGCGCGGCCGCGGCTACACGCAGCGCGGAGCTGGCCCGACCTGTCCAATCCAGCGCCGGTGCGCCGGCCACGATGCCGTCATAGTCCTGCGGATAGCGCTGTGCGCTCTGCAGGCCCTGCCGCCCGCCGGCGGAACAGCCGTTCCAGTAGGCATGGCGCGCGGCGCGCTGGTAGAACTGCCGCACCAGGTGCTTCGCCGCGCCCGTCATCTCGTGCACGGCGCGATAGCCGAAGTCGATCACCTTCTGCGGCTGCCCCAGCGCGAAGCGCCCGCTGCCGCCTTCATGGCCCGTGTTCGTGGATGCCGTGGCATAGCCACGCTTCAGACCATCGGCCAGCGCCGCGTACGAGATGCTGCCCGAGAAGCCCCCGTTGCCCACACCGAGGAACCTGCTGTTCCAGCCCGCCAGCGGCAGCCACACTTCGATGCGGATGTCGGACTGCGGCACGGGATGCAGCGCCGCAACCACGCGGCAGAACGCCGGCAACCCCTGCAGCGCGGCACCACCCTCGGGCTGGAATGCGCCAGCGGAGACGACCTGCCGCTGCAGGATCTCGCCTTGCATGCCGGCTGGCAGCCGCAGTGCGTCGCATGGCGAATCGGCAGCCAGGGAAGGTGCTGGCAGCAAGCCTCCGGCCACAACAAGCGTGGTCAGCGCGGCCGCGCGATGCGACCTGCGCAACGACATCATGATGCGCGCAGGTCCTGCAGCAGCTCGCCCGCGGCGAGGATTTCCTTCTCGTGCGGCATGTCGCGGAAGGTCTCGGCGACGCCGCCGGAAATCCACTCGACCACCGCGCTCTGCTGCAGCAGCAGCGCGGCGTAGCGGGCGGCGCGTTCGGTGACCGGCAATCCATAGGTCTGGATGCGCGTGGCCACCGGCGCGAAGAAGGCATCCGCCGCGGTGAAACGCGGGCCTGCCAGGAAAGGCCCGCCGAACTGCGCGATGCCCTGGGCCCACAGCTCATCCAGCCGCGCCAGCTCCGCGCGCAGGCCGTCCGAGACCTTGTGAATGCGGATGCGCACGCCGACGCTCATCGAGCATTCGTTGCGCAGCGTTCCATAGCCCGAGTGCATCTCGGCCGCTGCGCAGCGCGCGAAGGCCCGCGCATCGGCCAGCGCGGGCCATACGCCCGGGTGTCGCTCCGCCAGGAATTCGGCGATCGCGAGTGAATCCCAGATCCTGAGCTCGCCATGCACCAGCAGCGGCACCTTGCCCGAGGGCGAGAACTTCCGGAAGTCACCCTCCCCCTGGTTCAGGTGGAAGGGCCGCAGCTGTTCCGTGAAGCCGATACCCAGTTGGCGCATCAGCACCCAGGGCCGCATCGACCACGAGGAGTAGTTCTTGTTGCCGATGAACAGCTCGTACATGCCTCTCTCCTACCCTTCAACAGGGCGTTCGGGACCGCGCAGCAGCTTCTGGTAGAAGGCCAGGTTCAGCCAGCGGCCGAACTTGTAGCCCGCATCGCGGATGGTACCTGCGTGCTCGAACCCCTGCGCCAGATGCAGCGCGATGCTGGCCGCGTTGTCGGCATCGATGCCACCGATCACGGTCCGGTATCCCTGCCCGGTTGCGTGGTCCACCACTGCGGCCAGCAGCGCCCGACCCACGCCCGACCTTCTTCGGTCGCCGCGCACATACAGCGAATGCTCCACCGAGTACTTGTAGGCGGGCCAGGCGCGAAACGACCCATAGCTGGCAAACCCCAGCAGCTCACCGGCGCCGTCCACCGCCGCCAGCACCGGGTAGCCATCCCGGGCCTTGTTGCCAAACCACTGCAGCACCGTTTCAGGCGACCGGGGGCGGTAGTCATACAGCGCCGTCGTGTTGGCGATGGCGTCGTTGAAGATCTCGCGCACCGCTGCGGCGTGGGCGTCGGGCTGGCAGGGAATGATCCGGAAATCCATGGGAGAACTATAATCGCACGGTCGATCCTTATGCTTTCATTCCCCGGGGGAACCATGGCCGCACGCAAGAAGAGCAAGTCACCCAAGCGCCGCCAGTCTCCTGCGGCGAAGCTCGCCGCCAACAAGAAGCTGGTGCTGGCGTTTTACGAGCAGATCATCGGCCGCAAGGATTTCGACGGCGCGCTGAAATACATGGGCGCCACCTACAAGCAGCATGCCCCCTACGCGGCCGACGGCCACGCCGGGCTCCGGGCCTGGCTGGCGGGTTTCAAGGCGGCTTTCCCGAAGCACCGCTACGAGGTCAAGCGCGTGCTCGCCGAAGGCGACTACGTGATGCTGCACCTGCATGGCATGGGCGGCCCGAACCCCCACGGTGAATCCGTGGTCGACATCTTTCGCGTGGAGAACGGCAAGGTGGTCGAGCACTGGGACATCATCCAGCCCATCCCCGACACGGCCGACAACGCCAACTCGATGTTCTGATCAGGGCGCCACGATCGTCGCGTGGCGC
The DNA here is from genome assembly GCA_016720075.1 of Pseudomonadota bacterium. Classification (GTDB taxonomy): domain Bacteria; phylum Pseudomonadota; class Gammaproteobacteria; order Steroidobacterales; family Steroidobacteraceae; genus ZC4RG30. The sequence continues at coordinate 417,526 of JADJXW010000021.1, read as the reverse complement.
AGCGCGAGGCGCCAGTCGCTGCCTTCGCGCCGCCACACCTGCGTGATGCGCCGGCGCACGTTCTGTCCGGCCTGCGCGCCGGTGTTGGGCACCACGGTCTCGAGCCCCGTGGTCACCACCACATCGCGGTAAACGCGCACGGTATCGGTCTGGTACACGGCTGAGCGATAAGGCGACGTGCCGCCCAGCAGCAACGCCAGCAGCTCTTCCTTGGTGGCCACGGCGCCGGAAGGGTTCACAATCTGGAAATCCGGCGCAAAGATCTTCTCGAGCGCAGCGCGGTCGCGGGCGATGGCCGCCAGCGCCTGCTGCTGCTCCAGCACGCGAATGCGCTGCCCGGTCACGTCAGCCTTCGGGCCACTCGCGCAGCCCGCCAGCAGCACCGTCATCAGGATGATTCCCGCGCTTCGGATCGACATGCTCATTCTCCCAGCAGTTCGCCCACGTTCTCGATGATGCGATGCGGCCGGCGCGAGGTGGGCTGCTTCAGCCACTGCGCGCGGCTGGTGGTGCCCGTGCACACACCGATGCCCGTCGCGCCGCCGCGGCGCGCCATGATCATCTCCACCAGCGGATCATCACCCACCACGCCCACCTCGCTCTTGCGCACGCCCAGGTGGCGGGCCAGGAACGACAGCGCGTACTGCGAAGGCTTGCCGGTGATGATGGCCGGCACCTTGGTCATGCGGCGGATCGCCGCGGTGATCGCATAGGAATAGCCGATCGTGCGCCCCTGCTTCGAGGCGAAGAACGGCACATCCGAAGCCACATACAGTTTCGCGCCGCCCCAGATGGCATTGCAGGCCATCTCGATGTCTTTCATGCCGCAGTCCGGATGCCAGCCCACATAGACGGCATCATAGGCGCCATGATCCTCGTCGGGCACGAAGCGCACCTCGATGCCCGCCTGCTGCAGGCACCAGCCCACGCCGGTGGACCCCAGCACCAGCACGCGGCGCACGCCGCGCCGCTGGAGCACGCCGGTGGTGACGCTCGAGGGCGTGAGCATCTGCGAATCCTCGATGGGCAGCCCCACGCCGCGCAGCTTCGCGGCCTGCGAGGGCGGCGGCTGCGCGCTGCCGTTGGTCAGCACCACATAGGGAATGCCCTGCTCCTTCAGCCGGTTCAGCGTCTGGATGGCGCCGGGCAGCACGTCGTAGGACTTTCCGGAACGATCCCCCAGCACCAGCGTGCCGTCGAGGTCGAACATGTAGCCACGGACGCGCGAGCGCGGGCTCTTCTTTGCACGGGATGCCATCAATATCACTCCAGTCTATGCGCGCCGCAGTTCCAGCCGGAACCCGGGCTTCTGTACCAACACATCGCCCAGGTCACGCTGTTTGCACAGCCCGCGGATCAGTTCCAGCACCGGGCGGGTATAGGGCTTGTATTCGCGGTTGGCGGGCCCCGCGGCCTGCATCGCGTCCACCAGGCCCGAAGGCATCGTGGCGCGCAGCAGGAACTCCTCGTCCGAGAGGTGCGTGCCGATGCGCTTTCGCAATTCCGGCAGCGACGCCATGCCCGTCTCGGCCATCAGCTCCTTCGTGCGCGGCAGCGACATGATGCGATCCAGCACATTGGCATCGATGGGAATGTTTGGCCGACCGAAGCGGCCCACCGCATAGCGGATCACCTCGTCGGGAATGGTCGCGTAGCGTTCCTTGCCGGTGACGTTCATCACAGCGAGCGTCAGGATCATCTGCGCGAATGGCGTCATCACGATGGGCCAGCCCAGCTCCTCGCGTACGCGGCCGAGCTCGGCGATCACCTCGGACTCGATATGCGACTGCCGCACTTCGCGCAGATGCCGGCGCATGGTGCTCACCACGCCCCCCGGCAGCTGGTGGCGCAGATACGCCGCGTCGAAGGCCTGCGGCACGCCGGCCGGCAACCCATCCGAATCGGCCAGCGTCGTGAAATAGGCGTTCACCTGCGCCAGCGCCTCGTCATCCACGTCCACGCGGTGGCCCAGCGCCCTGAGGTTCGCGGTCACGCGCGCCGAGTGCGGATTCGACGTGCCATCGGCAGCGGCGCCCGAGGCGCACTGCAGCGCGCTCACGCCATAGCCCGGCGCGTCCATGTAGCCCAGCTCCGCCAGCCCGATGGTGCAGTGGGAATGCAGCTCCAGCGGTTTGGCGCCGATCACCGCCTTGATGGCCGGGATCAGCGTGCGCGCCCGCTGCGGCTGCAGCAGGCCACCGGGATCCTTGATGTAGAGCGAGTCCACATCGGCACAAGCCGCAAGCCGCGCGGCATTGCGCACATAGTGCTCATCGTCGTGGATGGGGCTGATGCTGAACACCAGCGCCGCGATCACATGCTCGCCGCCTACGCGCTTCACGCTGCGCGCGCAGGCGATCTGCGCATCCACATCGTTCATCGGGTCGGCCAGGCAGAAGCGGCTTATTCCATTGCGCGCCAGCGTGGCGAAGGCCAGCTCCATGAACTCCGGCGTGGCCGTATCCCACGAGATGAACCGGAATCCCGTCGACATGAACTGCAGCGGCGTGTTCGGCGTGGCGGCGGCCATCAGCCGGATGCGTTCCCACGGATCCTCGCGCTTGTAGCGCACGGCCACGCCCATGTGCGTGGAGGTGGTGAAGTCGATGGCCGCGAACCCCACGCGGTCCATCACCGGCGCAATGGCCATCGTGGTGGCGGTGTCGATGCCGGTGGCGCCCCACAGGCTCTGGTTGCCGTCGCGCAGCGAGGTCTCGACCAGTTTCACGTCAGCCATGGGTGTTCTCCTGCAGGCGCTGCGCGATCAGACCGCCCAGCCAGTGCGTGTCCACGCCGCCCGCCTGGAAGTCCGGCGACCCCATCACGGCGGCCTGGAAGTCGATGTTCGTGCGCACGCCTTCAATCTTTGTCGCGGCCAGCGCCTCGCGCATGCGCGTCACCGCAGCGGCACGGGTGGGCGAGTGCACGATGATCTTGCCGATCAGCGAGTCGTAGTACGGCGAGACCCGCGAACCGCTCTCCACCCAGGTATCCACACGCACACCCTGCAACTGCGGCCATTCGGCATGCGCGATGAGCCCCGGGCTCGGCATGAAGTCATTGGCCGGATCTTCCGCATTGATGCGGCATTCAATGGCATGACCCGAGGGCTGCGCCTGGGAAGCGCCGATCCGCAGCCCTTCGCCGGCCGCGATGGCGATCTGCTCGGCCACCAGGTCAACGCCCGTCACCATCTCGGTGACCGGATGCTCCACCTGGATGCGCGCGTTCATCTCGAGGAAGTAGAAGGCATTGCGCTCCACGTCGAGCAGGAACTCCACCGTGCCCGCGCCGCGATAGTTCAGCCCCTCGGCAAAGCGTTGGCCCGCGGCGCAGATGCGCGCGCGCAGCCCCGCGTCGATGCCCGGCGCGGGGGTTTCTTCCACCAGCTTCTGGTAGCGGCGCTGCACCGAGCAGTCGCGCTCGCCCAGGTGCACCACGCGCCCTTCGCCATCGCCCAGCACCTGTACTTCCACATGCCGGCCACGGGCCACATAGCGCTCCATGTACACGCGCGCGTCGCCGAAGGCCGCACCGGCTTCCGCCGATGCCATCTTCAGCGCGCCCGGCAGCGCATCCAGGCTTTCCACCAGCTTCATGCCGCGCCCGCCGCCACCGCCCACGGCCTTGATCAGCACCGGCGCGCCCAGGTGCTCGAACAGCGCCTCGGCATCCTCGAGCGTGACCACCGCGCCGCCGGGCACCACCGGCACTTCGGTGCCCACGGCCTGCTGGCGGGCGCGCAGCTTGTCGCCCACGGCGAGGATCTGCGCTGCAGTGGGCCCGATGAAACTGACCTGGTTCTCCTCGCACAGCATCGCCAGTTGCGTGCGTTCGGAAAGGAACCCATATCCCGGATGAATGGCATCGGCGCCCGTGGACAGCGCCGCCTGCATGATGGTTTCCGCGCGCAGGTAGGAATGGCTGGCGGGCGCAGGCCCGATGCACACCACGCGATCGGCACGCCGCGCCGGCAGCGCATCGCGGTCCGCTTCGGACACGACCAGCACCGTTTCCAGGCCCAGCTTGTGGCAGGTCCGGATGATCCGCAGCGCGATCTCGCCGCGGTTGGCTATCAGCACTCGGCGAATGGCGGGCATTTCAGTCCGGGCGCACCCACAGGATGGCCTGGCCGTATTCGACCAGTTCGCCATTGGGCGCGCTGATCGACACGATCTGGCCGGCCACGCCCGCGCGCACCGTGTTCATCAGCTTCATCACTTCGATGATGCCGATGATGGTGTCGGCCTGCACCTTGTCGCCCGCCTCCACGAAGGGCGGCTCGCCGGGTTTCGGCGCGCGGTAGTAGATGCCCAGCAATGGCGCAGGCACCGCCACGGCGCCGGGTTCCGGCGCTACCCCTGCGTGGGCTGCCGTGTGAGCCGGGGCCGCTGATCGCGCGGACTTCGCCGGGCTTTCACCGGCGCGCGGCGCGAGGGCGGGCGTGGGCACGGATTCCCGCGCCGGCGGCGCGCCACTGCGCCGCAGCCGCAGCTGCACGCCGTCCATGTCCAGGTCGAGCGTGTCAAAACTGGACTCTTCCAGCACGCGCAGGATTTCCGCAACGTCGCGGGCGGTCAGGCTCACCGTTTGCCTCCAAAGATACTCATCACGTGATTGAGGGGATTGTCGTGGACGCGCGTGACCGGCGTGGCCTCGCGCGTCGCCCACACTGTTTCGGGCCGGCTCTGCAGCACGCGCAGCACGCCGTCGCGGTCGAAGGCCCATTCGATGTCCTGCGGGCAGCCATAGTGCCGCTCGATGCGCCGGCCCAGGTCGCGAAGCTGCTGCAGTTCGGCATCGCTCAGGCAGGGTTCATTGCGCCGCGCATCCTCCAATTCCACCTCGCGCGTGCCGCCCTTCGGATCGGGCGCATGCAGGATGTGCTTCTCGCGGATCTCGCGCACGGTGACTTCGCCGGTGATCTTGCCCACCACCCAGTGATCGGGCGTCACCTCGCCGCTGACCACCGCCGAGCCCAGTCCCCAGGCCCCTTCGATGACGATCACCGAGCGATCACCGCTCGACGGGCTGCGGGTAAAGAGCACGCCTGCGGTGCGCGAATCCACCATGCGCTGCACCACCACGGCCATCGATACTTCGTTCTCGGGCATGTTGCGCTTGCGGCGGTAACTGATCGACGGCACCGAATACAGGCTGGCCCAGCACTGCAGCAGCGCGCGCTCCAGTGAATCGAAGTCCAGTATCCACAGCAGCGTGTCCTGCAGGCCCGCGAAGCTGGCGTCGGCGGAATCCTCCGCGGTGGCCGAGGAGCGCACGGCCACCGGCGCCGGTGCGCCGCCATCGAACAGCTTCGAATAGGCTTCCCGCAGCGCCTGGCGCAGCGGCGCAGGCAACGGATGCGACAGCATCGCGCGCTGCGCGTCCGCCGCTACACGCTGCACGGCGTCCAGGTCATCGGCGTCCAGCGCCGACACCTTCGCGCGCACGGCATGTTGCTGCTCCACGGTGGCCAGGAACGCGTCGAAGGCCTCCACGCGCACCACGAATCCCGGCGGCACGGCAATGCCCGCCCGCGTGAGTTCCCCCAGCGAACCGCCCTTGCCGCCCACTGCCGGTCGGTCGGTGAGCTGCAGATCCGCGAACCAGCTGATCAATGCCATCGATGCATCAATCCAGCAGCGTCACGATGCCGCGATCGCCATCCACGCGCAGGCGCTGGCCATCCTTGATGCGCCGCGTGGCGCTGCCGGTGCCCACCACCGCGGGCAGGCCGTATTCGCGCGCCACGATGGCCGCATGGCTCATCGAACCGCCGATGTCCGACACGGCGGCAGCGATCTTCCGGAACACGGGCGACCACGTGGGGTTCGTCACCTGGCACACGAGGATATCGCCGTCCTTCAGACGCCCGATCTCGTCGGCCGACTTCACCACGCGCGCGATGCCTTCCACCACGCCGCGCGAGGCCGCGAATCCCTTCAGCTCCTTCGAATCGCCATCGTCCTCGGACTTCAGCCACGCATCCAGGCTCTCGCGCGTGATGCCCCAGAGCATCACGATGGCCGGATCGTCGATGATGTCGGGCACCGGACCCAACGCCGGCGGCGTGTCGTTCTTGGCCCAGGCCGCGATGGCCGCGGCGCGCTCGGCCACGATGGGCGGCCAATGCGCGGGACCGCGCGGCGGCGAACCCGCCGACCACGACTGCATCAGGTCCACGATGGCGGACTTCAGCTCGTAGTGCGTCAGGTGGAACACGTCTTCCTCTTTGGCGAAGAAACCGTGGTCGCACAGCAGCGCGCCGAATTCGCGGATCTTGTTGAAGAACAGGTTCGTGTACCAGTGCTCGCAGTAGAACTTGTGCCCTTCCACATACGGGAACACGCGATGCGCCAACGAAATCATCTGATCGAATGCGGCGCGGTCTTCATCCGTTGCCAGCAGTTCGCGGTAATCCGAAATCAACTGTTGGCGCTCTGCCAGCAGCTGCTGCACCGGCCGCTCGAGCTTGTCGCCACCCTGCACCTGGCGGATGTAGCTCGGCAGCGCCGCGAACGGCATCGTCAGGTCATCGTTCCACGAGCGATGGTAGTGATAGAAGCCATCACCCACGTTCACGTTGAACCAGGGATGGCGGGCGGATTCCAGTTCCTCCAGCCATTTCTTCCCGACGGGCCGCCATCCTTGAGGCTTTCCAGGATGGTCTTCGCCGTGCTGCCATCCTGGAAGTGCTTTTCAAGCCCCAGGTGCACCGCCGAGCGCGCCAGCTTGCGCAGTTCGTCATCGGGCCGGAAGATCTCGGCCTCCATGCCGGCCACCATGCGCGCGATGGTCTGGTCGGTGATCTCGGGGAAGGCCTGCTTGCAGAAGTTGAAGAACGTCAGGTAGGCGCCGTAGCCGAGCAGCAGGAACTCGAAGTGGTGGTGCCACATCCGGAAGTACCCTTCGAGGGTCTTCTGGTAGATGTCGAGCAGGTAGTGGTTCGAGGCGATGCCGAGGCCCGCGTGCACGTTCTCCAGCGGCTCGTACTTCGGCAGCGACAGCGGCGGCAGCTTCTGCGCATCCTCGATCAGCGCGCGCATCTTCGTCTTCCACGACGCGTAGAGATCTTCCCAGTGCTCGTAGTAGTAGAAGGCGCGCTGCATGAACTCTTCGGTGCGCTCCTTGATCTCGGCGGGGTCAGTGACGCCGATGCCGCCGATGTACACGCGGCCGTTGATGTAGCGCTCGTCGATGCCCTTGGTGGTCGGCAGCACCTGCACGCGCGTGTTCGCGGCGCCCAGCGCGCAGTACGCGGCCTCGCCCGTCACCGAATCGAACGCATGCATCGGCTCGGGAAAATGCATCGAGTTGTAGAACCAGAAGCGCTGGTCGTCTTCCGGCGCGAACTGCATGTAGTAGGGATACGCCGCCTGGGCGCGCTCCGTTCCCGGAACCACCTTCAGCGAACTGGGCAGCGGAAAGCCGCGAGTCGTGTTCGTCATGTCATCCCCCGCCCCGGTACTGTTTTTCCGGGGTACGCAGGGATGGTAGCTGTCGCGGGCGCATCGCGGCGCGGCCAGCCGTGCATGGGTCTGCGGCCCACAGTGCAGCACCACGGCGGCCCGGGCGGCGCCCGCGATACCCCTGCCGCGGCAGCCTCTATTGCCGAGCAAGCAATGGCTGGCGCAACATCACCGCATGCCCCACGCCACCAACCCGGCCACGACCGTCCCCGCCCAGCGCCATCGCTGGACGACCGAAGACGTCGAGCCCCGCCACGCACTGGCCTACTGGGTCGACACCGTCTGCCGCTCTTTCCTGGAACTCGACGTCGACAGTCCCGAGCGCGATGCCTTCCGCGCCCGCCTCGACGCCGTGCCGCTGGGCTCGGGCAACCTCTACCTGGTACAGGCCGGCACCCAGCACGTGCGCCGCACGTCGCGGAACATCGCCAGCGGCACCGGGGACTGGACCATCCTGATGCAGATCCGCGAGGGCCGGCAGCGCTTCCGCCAGCATGGCCGCGACTGCGAGCTGGGCCCCGGCGACTGCACGATCGTCGACTGCGCCGAACCCTATGACCTCGACTGCCAGGGCGCCACGCGCAGCGTGGTGCTGCGTTTCCCGCGCGAATGGCTGGCCACCTGGCTGCCCTCGCCCGAAGCCGCCGCCGCGCGCGTGTTTGGCGCGGGCCCCGGCTGGGGCGGTGCGCTGTCCGCCGCCATGGCGGGCCTTGAAAACTGCGTGGAAACGGATCTGCAGCTGCCACCCGGAACCGTGGCCGACCAGCTTGCGGGCCTGGTGGCGCTGGCCGCCGGCCCCGAAGCGCAGGCCGCGCGCCCGCAGGACAAACTCCATCGCCAGCTGCTGAACGCGCTGCGCGAGCGCTGCCTTGAAACCGATCTGAATCCCGCGGATTTCGCGGCCAGCCAGGGCATCTCGCGCCGCTATCTTTATCTGCTGTTCGCGCGCGCCGGCACCACCTTCGGCGCCGAGCTGATGCGGCTGCGGCTCGAAGCCGCGCACCGGCTGCTGTCGGACCGGCGCTGCAACGCGCTCACCGTGCTCGAAGTGGCCTCACGCTGCGGCTTCGCCGAGCCCAGCCACTTCGCGCGCCGTTTCCGCGGCGCCTACGGCCTGGGGCCGCTGGAATTCCTGCAAGGCGCGATCCCACGGCGAGGGGCTGTTGTAGGGCAGCGTGAAGAACACGGCTTCCACCTGCCGGATCTTCCCGTCCACGATCTTGAAGGCCTCGAACAGCGAGAAGGTGTGCGGTCGCAGGTAGTTCGACTTGCGCGTGGTGCCGTCGGTCAGCGGAAATTCCTTGATGCGACCCGAGTGATCGATGAATCCGCCGGCCAGCACGATGCCGCGTTCCTCGTCCACCACCTCGAATCGCCGGGCGCGCAGTCGGTCGTCGTAACGATAGGCGCCCAGCCGGAACTGCTGCTCGCAGCCGTATTTCCAGATCGGATTGGCGCCCGGTCCCGTGTTGTTGGTGGTCTGCGTGCCGTTCTCGCGGCGATTGCAGTCCGCGGTAAGCGAGGTGTAGAGCTTGCCGTCGTTGAGTTGCAGCGTGTCGAAGTAGCCATTGGCCACGTTGATCATCTGCTGGCGTGACATGCGCTGCGCCGGCGTCAGCATCTCGTTCCAGATGGGAATGGCGCTCAGAGTGGCATTCACGAATGGCACGCCGGCCTCCTGCGGGCGGGCGATGATCGTCTCGGCTTCGCTCACCGTGCGATCCACCACCTTCAGTCGCAGCGCATACGGCGCGCGCGTGCCGCTCTCGTCGACCACGCCGAAGATGGCCACCTGGCCCACGGCCACATCGGCGAAGCGCATCTCGTATGTGCTGTCGAGCGAGGTCAGCGTGCCCCAGAGCCCGTCACCGGGGATGAGCTCCACGTTGTTCTCGGTATTGATCACCTGCGCCGCCCAGGGCACGCGCCGGGAATCCTGCGCGCGCAGCGCGACCAGGTACTGGTCGAGCACGCCATAAAGGCAGGCGCGATCACAGGCCGGGCTGGGCCGGGATTCGGCCGACACGGCAGGCCCGACCATGGCAATCGCGGCAATCGAAATGAAGAACCCGGAGATGCGCATGAGGCCCCCTTTTTTTGTCAGTCACGCTTCTTGACGTCGGTGATGAAGAACCGGCAGCGCTTGTCCCAGCAGTCGCGCGTCACCGCCACGGTGGCCGGCATGCAATCCAGTGTGAAATGTGTGGCGCCCTTGAACAGGGCCTTGGGTAGTTGCCGCAATATGCACTGATCCTGCAGCACTTCGATCGCGCCGTTCTGGAAGGGCGCAATCGACATGTCGGCAATTGTGTTCACTACCTGGATGGCCTCGACCGCGCGCACGCCCTCCACCACCAGCGCCAGCACGGAGTCGTCGTACAGCGTCATCACCAGCGCGTCGCGGGCCGCGGCGCACTTCCATGCGCCGGCCTTCTTCTCGCACTGCGCGGCACCGGCCACCGGAATCTCGCCTTCCTTGCCATGCGCCACGCACCGTACGCTGGCCACGAGCCGCGACGCTCCGACCTCTCGCGCCGTGGCGGTATCGAGGCCTGTGGCGCAGCGGGCGGCCATCACCTTCTTCTCCTGCGCTGACAGCGTGATCTTGCCGTCCGGCGCGGCCGCTAGAGCCACCCCCGACAACACTGCCGCGGCGATGAAGAAAATGCCGGCAAGGTTTCTGGCGCTGCGCATGCTTGCTTTCCGCTTATCGCGTGCCGCTGCTGCCCGGCGTGGTATTGCCCCGGAACGCCGACTGCAGCAGATGCGTGAGCGTATGCACGTAGCGAAGCTTGCCATTCTCGACGCGGAACAGATGCGAATCCGGCGCGCCGCTGCCGCCATTCGGTCCACCGGCGCCAAAGGTGCACAGCACGAGCACGGTGCCCATCACCTCATCCACCACGAACCTGCGGTTGGCGATGTTCACATTGCCCGGCACGCCGACCTCGCAGCTGTCGGTGGGCAGGCCCTTGCCCGTGTACATGCCGCCCTCGACCCGCTCGCAGGGAAAACCCCACGGCACCAGGTCGAGCTTCTGCTCGAGGAAGGCGTCGAGGTAGGCATTGGCGGCCGACACCAGCGTGCCGCGCGTGTCGCGGCGATCGGCCGGAATTGGATCCCACTTCTCGGCCGAGGAGTATTTCAGGTAGTTGTCGGCGTTGAACAGCCAGTAGCCGGTGGTGGTCCAGATAATCTCCACCTCGGCGATCTTGTCGTGGTTCACGCGCAGGCGGGTGCCGAGCACATAGGGCGCCGCCTTGTCGGTGACGATCACTTCGGTGAAGGTCTGGCAGCTGTCGGTGTCGAGGAAGCTGCGGTGATGATCGATCTTCATCGCCTTGTTGACGATGCCCTTGGTGATGTCCGCGGGGGCGATGTTCTCCCAGTAGCCCACGCCGCGGGCGAGCGGCAGCCCCGACAGGTCGCCCTTCTTCTGCGCCTCGACGTACAGATTCACTGCGCGTTGCAGGCCGCCGCGCGTGCACGACAGCGCCAACTGCGCCGGAGCCGGGGGCGGGGCCTGGGCGGCCTGGGCCAGGCTCATTGCTGGCATGAGAAGGGCGGCGCACAGCGCCAGGCAGGCATTCACGAAGGTTGGACATGTCACGGTTGATCCCCGGGGTTTATTTCTTTCGCGATGATAGCGGCTTTTTCGCGGTCTTCGGCTTCGGCGCCGGCAATGCTGCAGCGGTGATCTCCAGCACCTGCTTCAGCCGCTCGGGGTCCTCCAGGTCTTCCGCGATCAGCAGATGCGGCTTGGCGCCGGGATACGGCGCCCCTTCGGTTACCGCACCCAGGAACCCGCGACCTTCCGGCGTGGGCTTGAGGAACAGCTGGTCATCGCACACCAGTGCCGTGACCTTGCCATCCACATAGAGCGCGTACTCGCCGAACATCTTGCGGAACTCGAGCCGCTTTCCAAGACCGGCCTGGTCGGCGATGAACTGGACGGTGTCTTCGCGCGTTGCCATGACCCGGTGCCGCCTTCAGTACCTTATGGCGTAATAGACGACGTAGAGCCAGGACAAAATCCCGTGGAAGATGGCCCAGAGAATCGACTTGTTTGCGCTCCACGAGATGGTGATGGCCAGCGCGGTGCCGAAGCCCACGCCCATCTTCGCCACTCCAAACGTGCGATAGCCGCCGTAGCGGAACATTCCATTACTGCTCATGGGGTGACCTTAAGGTGGTGGGTTGCGAAGGTAAATGCGCTGGCCGTGGGGCCCTCTCGCCGCAACTGCTCGAGTCGGTCGGCGGCTTCCTCGACGCTGGGCTCGTGCCCCGCAGGCACCCACCACAGCACCAGGGTTGCCTCGGGCTGCCGCGCGAACCACTCGCGTCGCCGGCGCATGATGTCCATGTGCCCGGACTTGTGCACGAAGTCCGACAGAGCCTCGACGCCGCGCCACACGGAAAGATTCACGAGCGCGTTCGCCCCGAAGGGATTCACGGGTGGATCCCCTTTCAGTCGCCACACGAAGCCGGGCGCGGACTCCGCCAGCGCATTGATGCGATCGATGTTCGCGAAGAAGTCCGCCATGACGGGCGAGTCCGCCGGCTCGCGCATCAGCGCGATATTGAGCTGGGCGAGATGCCGCGCCTCGTCAATCACGGTGCCGCCCCTCATCTAGACGGCGGGCCGCACCGGATTGCTGGCCGCATCACCCACCACGGTCGTCCACTTGCGCACGTGCCAGCGCTTCACCAGGCCGGCGCGCACATACGGATCACCCGCAGCGAAGCGCTCGACGGTTTCAGCGGATTCGGCCCTGAACAGCGCGGCGGATCCATCGGCGGGATCGGCATAGGCACCAGCCAGCACCAGCTCGCCGCGGGCCTGGGCCTCCCACGCCAGCTTCAGGTGTTCGTTGCGCAGGGGCGCGCGGCGTTCCATGTAGTCGGGAACGAATTCGTAGAAGAGCAGGAAATGGTTCATGGTGCGGATTCTAGGGCTTCGGGGGCTTCATCGCCGCACGCTTGGCCATGTGGTAGCCCAGCGCAACGCCCAGGGCCGCGCCCAGGGAAACGCCCATGGGGATATTTCCGGTCGCAACGCCAAACCCGGTGCCTATCGCCACGCCCAGCGCGAGGAAGACACCCACCTTGCGACCCTTTCCTTTCTCGGACATCTGCATCTCTCCCATACGCAACCTTCAGGCGGCCGCAATCATACGGCAGCCCAGGCAGCCCTGAGCACCATTGACCACACCGCCGCCGCCGATGTCACATACAGCACGAACCTGAGCGGAATGAAATTGAAGGTGCAATGCACGACGCTGTGCATTGCCCGGAACGCAAAGAATACCCACGCGGCGCCCACATGTATTGCGTCGACCTGGCCCCCTGCATGGAGGTAGAGCACTACGGCATAGAAGACCGTGGGCAGCTCGAACAGGTTCTTCAGGTTGTCGGAAGGATTTGACACCTGCGGTGGAGACAACCGCGCCAGCTCGAGTGGCGTCATCTGCCTGGGATCAAGCCCGCTCGAGAAGATGAACGGCAGTCGCCGACCGTACATGTAAACCCACACCAGCAGGGTCAGCAGCAGGGTTGCGAGGAAGGGTTCAAAGATTGCCGACTGCTCCATGCTCCATTCCTTTCGTTTTGGTTGTTATCGCGGAACGTATTCCTACGGTATCCAATCCTCGAAGCGGGGATCCACGGCCTTCTCTGGCGGGTTCTTCAGGGATTGCTCGAGCTGCCTGCGCTTGGCTTCATACTCGAAGCGGGTATCACGCGTGCGGCTGTAGCATTGGGACGCCTGGGACTGCGGCATGGCAGCGCAACGTTGCCGCTCGTGCAGGCGGATGCTTTCGAAGCTGCACCCAGCAACCAGCAGCATCCCGAGAAGGCCCATGACCAGACGAGCATTCACGCAGCCCGCTTTCACCTTGCGCACTGTCCCGCTCCTCACGACGCGCCTGCCGAGTCAGCTTCTCGCTTCCACATCAGCACCGTCAGCCAGATCAAAAAGGCCCTCATGGGCATTGGAATACTCCCTGGTAGATCGATATTCATGCGCCGACTGAGGAATCCGTCGGGGAGCAGGGTGCCAACTACCTGGTCGCCCGCGCGCAGCTGAAACCCACGCAAGAACATTGATCGGGGCCTGAGCTCGTATTGCACACCGCCCTGCTCGATCAGAAAGCGGCGGGTGAATGCACTTGGCTTCCTTGCTGTTGCGATCACAACACCGTTGGATTCCAGGACGAAGCCCCCCGAGAACAACCTTTCCCGGGATATGCGGTAGACCGTATTCGAGATCGTGAACCCGCCCTTCTCGCGCCACATGGCCATGCCCAGCTCCCCGAAGGGCAGCCCACCATCCAGCAGCGTGAAATTCCAGGAGAACCAGTGCCGCGGTATTGCCGTAAGCATCAATGCGACTCCTGCGGGGGACATTCCTACAATCTTAGCCCGGCGCAGGCTCATTCATGCATCTGGGCCGACAAGAGCCCATGAATCTTCAGCACGGTGGCCCAGTTCCTGGTGGTGACACCACGACCCGCCTTGCCCAGTAACGCCTTCGCAGCTTCACTCACGAGGATTCCACGCGGGCAATACAGGTAGGCGGCCTTCGCACCCAGATGAAACCTGTCCGGAGCGCGGACGACACTGGAAATGGATGCCAGAGCCTTCAGGGCAGGCCCGCTTTGCGCGAATGAGACAAGGAGTCGTGATGGATCCGTGCTGCTCGAGAGCAGTTGGTTGCTCGCGACTATGGCGCCAAAGTCCCGACTGGATTTCACTACCACCTGGACGTCGAGTCCGACCGTGTCATGAATTGCCGAGCTGACTTCGCCAGCCAGTGTACCTGCGGACACCTTTGGCCTGGACACAACTGCATTTCCGCTGTTAAGCAGCGTTCTGACATCCTCGCACCCCAGTCTCTGCAACAACGACTTGAACGTTGCCATGGGAATGCGGTTCCCCTTCCCCACGTTCACGCCCCGAAGCAGGACTACGTGCGTATACATGATGATGGCCGACAATCCCCATGAGCGCCCGCGCGCTCAGGGAATCCAGTCCTTGTATCGGGGGTCAACCTCTTTGCCGCTGCTTTGCTTGGCGTCTTCCCGTGACTGACGCGTCTTCTCTTTCGCTGCCTTGTACTCCGCCCTCGTCATGCATCGCGCCGGCTGCGATTCGGCCAGGACCCCGTAGCTGCAATTGGGCAGGTACACGCCCTTTGGAAGGGAGAAGCCATGGAATGCGCACCCTGACAGGGCGCCGACACCAAAAAGCAAAGCGAGGCGGATCGACAGAAACCCGACTCCAGGCCCTCCCCGAGGGATATCTTGGGAATGATTGACCATAGGAAGTGAATCGTACCGCGGCTACCAGCAGGTCGATACGCGTCAGTCCTGCGCTGCACCGCTGCGACGCTGGCACACATGCCAGAGAACGCCGGATGGATCGAACACGAATGCCACCCTCAGGCCCCAGGGCTGCATCGCGGGGGCCTTTGGTGGTTGAACCCCAAATTGGCCGGGCAGATCCAGGCCAGAGATGTGCTCCCACCATGCATCCAGGTCGTCGACCATGAACTGCAGCATGGTGTTCTCGGCCCACTCCTTCTGGAAGTAGCGCTGCAGAATGAACCCACCCGAGCCGGCATTGAAGATAGCCACCTCGGAATCGAGGACTTTCTGAAATCCAAGCGCTTCGTAAAAGCGCTTGGACAGGTCGAAGTCCCTGCACGGGAGGAATGCGCGGACTCGCTCAGTGCCTTCTGGAACCTTGTTCACAATTCGCGACTCTTGATCAGAACAACCAACTGTGCAGAAGCCGGCCAGGCATGAACGCAAAGAAGCCAGCGACGAGAATTCCTCCCACATACAGGCCAATCATTGAACCTCTGTGTCCCTTCACGTTTCCACGCCTCGCGTCGATGAATGCCATGGGCACGGAATAGAAGACGAGCAGGCTGAACAGGTGAATGAACCCGAAATGCCCGGCGAACCGGGGCCCGACCAGCGCAGGCATGAACAAGGTAATTGTTGCCGTAACCAGCATCAGCACCATGTAGATCTTGCCCATGAGCCTGTGCCTGGGAGTGCCCTTCGTCATGAAGAGCAGCCAGGTTCCAATGAGAAACGCCGGCACAATGGTTGCCAGATGGGCGTATGCGAGGTGGAGGTACTGCATGGTCGTAGTGTCGCCTGGCGGCGCTCTTCGGGCACCTGGGTAGAGGGAGCTTCCAGACCGGATGGAGCTGGAGGATATGCCATCGCCGCTTCGATATCACCCGCCCAGAGATTGCGGGCGATCAAGATGCACGTTGCCGCAGCATCTGCGGCAATTCAGATTGTGAGTGTGGTTCCGGGCTCCTTCTTCGGCAAAGCCGGATCAGGAGGGCCTGTGATCGAGTCGGCTAGTTGTTCAGCGTCCGCGCACTGCCATTCTCGAGATTCCAAAGCATCTTCTGGACGGCTGTCAGGATGTCACTGAGGTTGGAGGTCAATGTCCGGTCGTTCACTTCTTTAAGGCTTTGAAGTGTCTTCGGGCAGATATCGGACGCGTCACGTCTTTCAAAGTTGTGCTGCGTGTCATGAAGCGTATCCCTAAACGCTTCGACGACTTCGGCTGGAACCACCTTTCCCATTAGGCCATCAAATGGGCCAGAGGCGAGCAGACGTCGCGAGATTTCCTGATTCCGATCCACCAGGGATTCGAGAAGTCTATCGAACTCTGACTTCAACTCAGGAACCTTAGCCGAACAGTAGTCAGTGTAGATTCTGTATCTCTGGGTGCTCACAAATGTGGAGAGGTCGCTGGCGGACATTGTCGGCGGCGCTGCATTTTCGGCGAATGAGATTGGGGAAGAGCAGACTAGAGCAATGGTGGTGAACGCTGCGCTCTTGAGATTCATGGTTACACGCACAAGCGTCGACGAACGACCCACATCTGCGCTCGTACGCCGACCTGTCAGCACGAGGTCGGATCGCCCGCGGCCGAGCACTTTATGTGTTCCGGCGCACTGCATGTGTTTGTTGGGCGGCGCGGTCGACTGTGAGGCTTTCATCGGATCTCGGATCCGCAGCGTACGCGAGTGGCGACGAGTCGATTACCGCTCAGTTCCAGTAGCGTCCCATTATCTGCTGCGAGTCTATATGTGCGAACGTTTCGTGCGGTAGCGCCGCCAACAGGGGATCTGAAATGCACCTCTATCGCAGGGCTGCCTGGCGTGGACCCGGCGACGACGTGCCCGTGAATGTCACCGAGTTCAACGCCTGTGTCGCTAATGACAATGACACCTGCCTCCTTTCCACCACAGGCGCCTGGCGTTGACGCCCACCGTCCAACAAGCTCCGTTGGAACTGTTGGCCCAGCACCCGCCAAGGCGGTGCCGCAAAGTAGCCCAAGAACCGAAAGGCGCTTGTTCATGGATTCCTCAGCTTGCAGCCCACCACTACGTAATGCAGCCTGACGCTTCAGATCAGCGCCTATCCCTGTGGTCCTATGTAGATGCTCGGTTCAGCTGCCGGGGTGTTTTGCCGCGACGTCTAGAGGTTAGATACTCGCTGCGCAACGATTGCCACTCCGACCTGACACCCGTTTTAGTCCCGTCCGGTCTTAGAGTCTGCGGTTAAAGATACCCTTTCTTCTGCTCTGTTCAACAGTCCTGCTGCGTACTCTTCCGGGGGTGATGTTCCCCAGCGAGCTGTGCGTGCGCTCCGTGTTGTATTCGATCCGCCAGGCTTCGATGATTCTTCTGGCCTGTGCCATCGTGACGAACCAGTGCTCGTTCAGACACTCGTCTCGGAACTTGCCATTGAAGCTCTCGATGTAGGCGTTCTCGTTCGGCTTGCCAGGCCTGATGAACGACAACTGCACACCAGCTTCATATGCCCAGCTGTCCAGTACCTGCCCCTCGAACTCCGGACCATGATCGACCGTGATGGATCGAGGCAGTCCGCGTGTATCGGCCAGACGCCGCATCACGGCTTTTACCCGTGAGCCAGTCAGCGATGTATCGACCTCGATCGCCAGACACTCCCGCGTGCAGTCGTCCACGATGTTCAGGCAACGGATCCTCCTGCCATCAGCCAGGCCATCGGAGACAAAGTCCATCGACCAGCTTTGGTTGGCCATCAGCGGCTTGGGCAAAGGCTTGCGCTCGACCAGGCCGATGCGCTTGCGCTTCCTTCTGCGCACCGCAAGCCCTGCCGCTCGATACAGCCGGTACACATGCTTGCGGTTCACTGCCCAGCCTTCGCGCCTCAGGCGGATGTAGATCCGCCGATAGCCATAGCGGCGCTTGGTCGCGGCGATCTCCGCGATCCGCTCACCCAGCCCCGCATAGCCAGTCCGGCGACTGCGATACCGATACAGCGCGCGTGATATCTGCAGTAGCCCACAAGCACGGGTCACCCCGAAGTCACGCTCGGTCATCAGCTTCGTGACCGCCTCGCGCTTAGCCTGTGGGCTTACCATTTTCGGCCTAGCAGATCCTTCAGGGCTGCCTTGTCCAGTTCGGCATCTGCCAGCAGGCGCTTGAGCTTGCTGTTCTCGGCTTCCAGCTCCTTCAGCCGTCTGGCTTCCGAGACCGTCATGCCCGCGTACTTGGCTTTCCAGTTGTAGAAGGTCGCCTCAGAGATCCCGTGCTTGCGGCACAGCTCCTTGGTCTTGGCTCCCGCCTCAGCCTCCTTTCAGCACCCCGATGATCTGCTCTTCCGTAAACCTCTTCGCCTTCATGTCTGCTCCCAGTTGAAGCAAACTCTACCTCCAGGCGGTACTAAACGCGGGTGTCAGGTCGCAATCGCGCTAATGCGAATGACCCAATTTTCGGAGCGAGAAGGAATCGAGTACGAGTAGCGACCGAACGGAAACAGGTGTCGGCCGTTGGTTGTGGGTGCACCCAGACCAGGGAACTGCACCACCAAGCGAGCCTTCTCTTCGAACATGTATATGAAGTTGCGCGCATCCGCCGGGCCCGCATTGAGTAGGTAGAAATCAACGGCTTCGGCCAGCTCTACCTCAGCCTCCGGCGTTAGGAAATAGCTCACGCAAAAGTTTTACGAATGCGCGCCAGCGCCTCCGAGCCGGGCACCCAGGCAGCTTCGCCGTCGGCAATGCGTCGCTCACGACGATCCGCTTCAGTTGCCCACGAGGCTTCCCACTCGGGGTCTTTCTCCAGACTTTTCAGCAGGCGATCAATGAGGCGCGCGCGATCAGCCTGCGGCAGGCTCAAAACCTCGGCCTCAAGAACCTCTACTGGAATGGACATAGAGCGCCTGCAAGTTCGGGATCGAGAAAACCACAGAATCAGAGGCTCCGAGAAAGGTCCTGACGCTACAGCCAGTTAGCCGGTAGCGTCGCCCGACGGCTCGCATCAGCGCGCGGGCACAGCGCTACAGGCACGCGGGCACGCAGGACTTGTGCGCGCACAAGACCCATTCGCCCGCGGCCCAGCACTTTATGCCTGACCGCCGCGCTGCATGCGTTTGTTAGGCGGCGCGTTGAGCTGGGCGTAGCGGTCTAGGAGCGCCCGGATCATTCGCTGGTACTGAGTACCATTGCGCTTCGCCTCACCCTTAAAGAAGTCGACGCTGCGCTTTGAAAGGGAGATGGTGACCTTCTCCACTTCCTCTTTCAGTACCAGCTCGCTGGGCGGAGGCAAGAAGTCCTCAACGATTCTTACCTCGCCGATGGGGCCCTTCGTGTATTTGATGCGTTTGCTCATATATGGTTTTGCCCTTAGTCCAGTAACCTGCCCCGAAGATACGAATGTGTCCATCACGATGGGTGAAGCGCACCGTCAGGATGCCTCCGCCATGGCTGCCGAAGCAAAAGTAGCGCTGCTCCTTGGCGGTGCTGTGCTTGAGGTCCTTGGCAATGATGCGCCGATCATCCAGGAAGGCGCCTTGGGCCTCGCCAAAGCTGACCCCGTGCTTTTCCTGGTTGAGGTGGTCCTTGCGGGAGTCCCACTCAAAGGAGAACGACAGCATACGGGAATTCTAGCACAGGTATGGCTACGGAGCCATATACCTGTATGGCGCGGTGTGGCGATGAGTAGCACCGCCTAACGGTTCAAATCAGCGCCCGCACGCTGACTTGTCAGCACGCGGGCGCGGGGCGCTGACCAGGGCACATGGCTCCTTCGCCCGCGGCCGAGCTCTCTATTTGTCCCGGCGCGCAGCATGTAGTTGTTATGCGGCCGATCGAGCAGAGGGGTTCTCATTGATTGGACCATATTTGAATTCAGCGCCGATCGGCAACGAACGACAGAAGAATGATAGCGGCACCCATGGCCAGGAAGACCGCGCCCATGGCAATGCGCCACACATTGGTGCGATCAAAGATAAGCAAAGCGATTCCGATGCCTGCGTATCCACCACCGAACCTTGATGCAGCAAAGGGGATCCATCGATTGGAGTTGCTGGATGAGTCCCTCTCTCGAGTTACCCAGGCGATAACTTGAAACGCACCCATAGCCACCATGACGAGGCTCAGAACTAGATTGTCCGGGTATGCGGCAAGGCTTGCGACTAGGAACATAAGCCCAGCCACCAGACTTGCCACCCCGACGAGCAGGTGCAGGGACTTGCGACCCTTCTCTATGAGGGGGTGCATGAGTCGACGTGCGGTGACGAGAGCGACGTGGCCCAGCAGGCCGCATAACAGCCCACATCAGCGCCCGCAGGCTGACCTATCAGCACGCGGGCGCGCGGGACTTCTAACAGCAGTACGTTAGATCGCCCGCGGCCGAGCACTTTATGCCTCCCGGCACGCTGCATGTGTTTGTTAGGCGGCAGTAAGGCGCAGAGTTCCAACGGCTTTCAGGTCTACGTTCTTCTTGGCATTCCACAGGTCGTGCGCATACTGAAGCGCCAGCCAGCTCTCGGGCGAGCGGCCTAGGCACTTGGAAAGGCGCAGCGCCATCTCCGGGGTAACGCCGCTCTTCCCAGTCAGAATGCGATTCAGCGTCGAGGCAGACACCCCGAGTTTGGCGGAGAGCTCCCGACCGCTAATGTCATTGGGCTCAAGATAGACCGAAGTGATGAACTCGCCCGGATGCGGGGGATTATGCATAGCCATTAGTGATAGTCCTCGTAGTCGAGTACGTACGCCTGACCGTCCCGAAACTCGAAAGTCAGGCGCCAGTTGCCATTGACCCAGACCGACCAGCGACCCTTCTCTTGCCCCTTCAAGGGATGCAGCCTGAACCCTGGAACGTCCATATCCTCTACTTTTTGAGAAGAATCCAGGGCGGCCAGCAGCATACGCAGCCGCTGGGCGTGCTTGGGCTGTATACCAGCCTGAGACCCCGTCTCGTAGAAGCGGCGCAGACCCTTGTGCCGGAAGGATTGGATCACGGATGGAGTATAGCGTGTTGCGCGACACGCAACAAGAGGTGTTTTGTCCGGGGGCTCCGGAGGCCGCCTAGCAGAACGTCTCCTGCCGCCTAACGGCCCACATCAGCGCCCGCGCGCCGGCCTGTCAGCACGCGGGCGAGATAAACTTTGGATTGCAGAACGACTGATCGCCCGCGGCCGAGCACTTTATGTGTCCCGGCGCGCTGCATGTGTTTGTTAGGCGACAGATCGAGGCACATCTTATCGCCGCTCGGTAAACGCAACATTCTCTGGAATCTGCTCAGTGGTGAGCCTCGTGGAATGCATCTGAAGGAGTCTCCACGCACCACGCCTCTTGATTATGACAACACTCTCCAGCCAGGCCCTGGTTCGTTCCTCCCCATTCTCAGACCGTTCCAGCGCTTTGTTCCAGTAGTTCACCAGCGCGGTATCGCCACGTACGTCCTCAGACACGACGCTGAAGAAGTTCCTCCTCAAAGTGGTCTTGGGACGTACTACAGAGAGCAGCTTGTCCAAGTTCCAAACCTCGCCGTGTTCAAGGACTAGGAAGTTCTCAGTTGTGGAGTCCCGGATGCCTTGATGGTTTGCTTCTGACAGCGCCGTGAAGAATGCAACGACCGTGTCAAAAGGGGATCCTTGGGCTGCAGCGGTGGACGGGAGGAGCAGCGCGCTCAGCGTAAGGGTCGAAAGTAGGAGGCGCATCACTGTCATTCTCCGAGGCTGGCTCTTAGGCGGCTGGATCGTGGCACGAGGTTTCTCTGTCGCCTAACGGTTCACATCAGCGCCCGCACGCCGGGGCATCAGCACGCGGGCGAGAGGGACTTGGGACAGCAGGAGGTTGGATCGCCCGCGGCCGAGCACTTTATGCGTCCCGGCGCGCTGCATGTGTTTGTTAGGCGGCGTCATCCGTGCCACCAGGACAGAGAGACGGTTCTGCATCTTGAAGTTTGCTGATGCCGGAAATCACGAGCTCGTAGTCTGCGCCTCCCATGTGACCAAAGTTCCCCGGACCTAGAAGCGTACCTTTGAGCTCCACATAGTAAGTTGTATCAGGCAGAAAGCCTTTGAGCATAGGGCTCTGCGTGTCTACCCATAGGTCGTTGGGTCTACCAGAGTCCCTAGGAGTGAGATTTAGGGATGCAATATTGCAAGGATCAAAAGCGCTGTACTCAAAGCCAAACCTTAAGCGACCCCTCAGAGTCACCGGGACCTTCTTGTTTCGCGGGTCATTAAGCGGATTTTCGCAAAAGCCCTTCGGAACGGAAAACCTAACGGCGGTGGTAGAGAATCTGCTTACGTGAATTGATCTACGCTCGATTGGAAGTTTGTCGCCATATGTGGTCGGGCAGTAGATCTCAAAAGCCGACGCGCCGGTTGATGCATCTCGAATCTGTAGTGTGCCGGTCCAGTTCGTCAGGAGGCGCTCGCTGCTTTCGCCCCGCGCATATGAGACCTGCACCCCTTGAAATGGCGTGCCGTCCTCGGTAGTTACGGTTACATCAACAACGCCAGTGCCCGGAGCACACCCTGCCGTAGCGAACAGAATGACTGCAACGGTGGGTATTGAGCGCCTTGACGGTAGCATTGTCGTGACGCCGCCTAACGGTTCACATCAGCGCCCGCACGCTGACCTGTCAGCACGCGGGCGCGCGGCGCTGACCAGGGCACCAGGCTCGCCCGCCCGCGGCCGAGCACTTTATGCCTCCCGGCGCGCTGCATGTGTTTGTTATGCGACCGGAGTGGGCGCCTCTTCTCTTCGGTCACGTCCAGGTAAGGCCGAGACTCTCGTAAGTAGTCGTGATTCTGATGACCCCATTGGGGTCTTGAGTAACGCGGAGTCCCTGCTCGTTCAGCACTCGGACAAACGCATCGAAGAGATCTTCAGCAGAGAGGCTGTTTCGTATCGAGCGAAACGATCACCTTGACTGTCGGGGCAATGATCATGGTCTTGCCGGTGGCGAGCCCAACCTCCTCAGCAAGTTGCTCCACCCTAACCTTCACGAGATGCACGGAGTGGAGCGTTTCCCGGGGCGATGCGGCAATGGCATTCGGCGCCATGAGAGCGGCGGCCAGAGCGATGGAGAAGACTGAGGCGAGAACAGGTCGATTGTTCATGCGCTACCTCTAACTAGTTGTCCGGGCGCGAATGCTCTGAAGGATGGTACTTTGGCCTTTGCACTCACGCCAAGCACCGGCCCTCTTCAATGTTGGCAGAGTTGGTCAGGTCGCATAACGGTTCACATCAGCGCCCGCGCGCTGACCTGTCAGCACGCGGGCGCGCAGCGTTGACCTGGGCACGAGCCCTACTCGCCCGCGGCCGAGCACTTTATGCCTCCCGGCGCGCTGCATGTGTTTGTTAGGCGACAGATCGAAGCACATCTTATCGCCGCTCGGTAAATGCAACATTCTCTGGAATCTGCTCAGTGGTGAGCCTCGTGGAATGCATCTGAAGGAGTCTCCACGCACCACGCCTCTTGATAATGACAACACTCTCCAGCCAAGCCCTGGTTCGTTCCTCCCCATTCTCAGACCGTTCCAGCGCTTTGTTCCAGTAGTTCACCAGCGCGGTATCGCCACGTACGTCCTCGGACACGACGCTGAAGAAGTTCCTCCTCAAAGTGGTCTTGGGACGTACTACAGAGAGCAGCTTGTCCAAGTTCCAAACCTCGCCGTGTTCAAGGACTAGGAAGTTCTCAGTAGTGGAGTCCCGGATGCCTTGATGGTTTGCTTCTGACAGCGCCGTGAAGAATGCAACGACCGTGTCAAAAGGGGATTCCTGGGCTGCAGCGGTCGACGGGAGGAGCAGCGCGCTCAGCGTAAGGATCGAAAGTAGGAGGCGCATCACTGTCATTCTCCGAGGCTGAACCTTAGGCGGCTGGATCGTGGCACGAGGTTTCTCTGTCGCCTAACGGTTCACATCAGCGCCCGCACGCTGGCGTATCAGCACGCGGGCGCGAGGCGCTGAACAGGCCACAAGGCTCACTCGCCCGCGGCCGAGCACTTTATGCCTCCCGGCGCGCTGCATGTGTTTGTTAGGCGACACAACGTGCACCTCTATTCCTGTAGTGCGAGAACGCTCGCCCCCAGCATGTCCTTGGATGTGACATAGGGCTGCATAGTCGGGTTGAGCTGATACCTTTTGCCATCGAATCTGAGAAGCGTCTGTCCTGGCTTTGCGCCACCACCGCCAACTGAAACCGCCAAGGTGTGCCACCCATTCTTGGTCTCGGTAAGCACACTAATTGGCGCTCGCGAAACTGTACTGCGCGATACGACCTTGTAACTCTTTGAGGTTCCCTGGAATACAGCCAGCGTGCACCCGCCGCTTCCACACCAGTATGAGCCTCGCAAGAGAACCACTGCATCTAGCTCGCCGTCGTCATTGAGGTCGGTGAGTGAATAGCCGTACTCGACAGGTTCACCATCCGCCAGGGCACGTACAACTTCATTAAGAGCAGCCGGTCCACCCGCTGAAGCTGATGCGGTGGCCAAGCACATGGCCAGGACCTGGGACTTCTTGAGGACCAGCATGACGTCTCTGTGTCGCCTAACGGTTCACATCAGCGCCCGCACGCTGACCGGTCAGCACGCGGGCGCGGGACGCTGAACAAGGCACCAGGCCAGATCGCCCGCGGCCGAGCACTTTATGATTCCCGGCGCGCTGCATGTGTTTGTTAGGCGACTGATCCAGGCGCATCACCACAGCTCGTTGTGAGACTACATCTGCTTTTCGCAGCGACCCGTCATCTTGCGCGCAGTTAGCTGGCCTGGCTCCCCTCGTTTCATTTCCTCTTCTGTGGACGTCATATGCAATGCCACCCGTGTGTAGTCTCCTGTAAGTCTGTCTAGCACCAGAACCTCTCCACCGATAGCCCTTCCATTGTCTTCATAGGCAGAGATGAATCGATCTGAGGCGGACTGAATGTTGTATCGCGTGTAGGACCCCCACCTGATCTGGCGCTTGTCTATATCCACGATGAAGTCTGCAACCACTTCCCCATTTGATGCTTCGCATTTGTAGGTGATCGGACTTGCTTCCGCCGCCTGAGCAATAGTGATTGAAACCAGAGCGAAACCGAGAAGTGTCTTCATTGTGTGACTCGAATGGTAAGGCCATGGATACGCGAATACGTCAGATGCCAGTCTTGCGTTGAGCACGCCGAGACGCCGAAGTCGCCTAACGGCCGCGCATCAGCGACCGCGCACCGAAGCCCAAGCGCAAAGCACTAATGGTGAACCTGGCTGAGCGGTAGGGCGCGTGCACTTTATGTGTCCCGGTTCGCTGGTTGCAGTTGTTGGGCGACGAGGGGCTACGCTTCTGACGCCCTCGCCTTCTGATTCTTTGCCGATCATAGCGCAGAGACGCTGGCTTGAAACTTGGGGCGCCAAGGCTGGGAGAAGCACCTGTATGAGGGGAGGATGCCGCGTCGGCTTGGCAGTTGGCGGCGCTGGGGCAACCTGATCTCGTGTACACGGCAAGGCGATAACCAACGAGCCGTAGATGAGCTCGGCCGGCGCTGTGCGCGGCGCGGATGGACAGAACGTGGCCACCCTCGGGGACTCTGCTGGCAGTTTATGGGTAGCCGGATTCGAACCTAGGCCCACTGCCCTTTCCGCGCCGGCGACTTGGGCAAACGGGTCGGCGTTGGGCTGCGGAGCGGTGCAACGAAGCTGCTGAACACCCGGGCGCCGCGAGCCTAGCTATCTCAGAGCGCGGGAAACGCCAAGCCTTCTTCTCCGCTCTTCAAGAACGGTGACGTGTGCGTCGCCCAACGGTTCACATCAGCGCCCGCACGCTGACCTGTCAGCACGCGGGCGCGGTTGACCTGCCCAAGCACGAGGCCTACTCGCCCGCGGCCAAGCACTTTATGCATCCCGGCGCGCTGCATGTGTTTGTTAGGCGACAGATAGATAGTGCTTTTCATAAGTTGCGGCGAGGCGAAAGAAGTACACAAGGATACCGACTGCCGCTACAGACGAAGTGACTTGCAGCGGCGTCAGTGGGTAGTCTTTTGATTGGGAGCATGCCCACACCGAGAGAGGAATCAAGAGTAGAAGTGTCGAAGCTGATATCCGCCCTAGTAGCAGCCTCAGCGGCGCATTGGCTGTTGGCTGATTCCTACCGATCACTTCAAGCGCACCAAGTAGAGGGAATAGAACAAGTATCCCGATGACGAGCAGCCCAAAGGCAAACTGATCACCAATTCGCTCTTTAATGAACGGAATGAGCGGCATATGCGCGATCACTACCGGAGCTACGAGTAGCCTGGTCAGAATTAGCCTTATGGTTCCGCTGACGGCAAGGTGCTTCTTATCCGACACATCCATGTAGGTGAGGCGTCCTGTCGCCTAACGGCCCACATCAGCGCCCGCGCGCCAACGCATCAGCACGCGGGCGCGCGGGACTTGAAACAACAGCACGCCGGATCGCCCGCGGCCGAGCACTTTATGGGTCCCGGCGCGCTGCATGTGTTTGTTATGCGACCGGTCTGGGCGCCTCTTCTCTTCGGTCACGTCCAGGTAAGACCGAAACTCTCGTAAGTAGTCGTGACTCTGATGACACCATTTGAGTCTTGAGTAACGCGCAGTCCCTGCTCGTTTAGCACCCGGACAAAGGCGTCGAAGAGATCCTCAGCAGAGAGAGGTTGTTTCGTGTCAAGCGAAACGGTCACCTTGACTGTTGGGGCAATGATCATGGTCTTGCCAGTGGCACGCGCCACCTCCTCGGCAAGTTGCTCCACCTAACCTTCATGAGATGCACGGAATGGAGTGTTTCCCGAGAAGATGCGGCAATGGCATCTGGCGCCATGAGAGCGACGCCCATTGCGATGGAGACTACTGAGGCGAGAACGGGTCGATTGTTCATGCACTACCTCTGACTAGTTGTCTGGGCGCGAATGCTCAGCGGGATAGTACTTTGACGTCTGCAACCACGCCAAGTATTGGCCCTCTTCAGTGTTGGCAGAGTTGGTCAGGTCGCATAACAATTAATTCTATTTGTCACGCTAAGCATTCTGCTTCTTTTACGTCGGATATGCAGCTGGGTTTCAGCACAAGTCCCTGAATACGCTACACACCTTACGACATAGGCGACATGTCGCAATACGGTGATAGCCCGACATGGATCCTGTCCGACCTCTCACGCTGATCGAAGCGGTGCGCGAGCAGACCCGGGTTCGGCACTACAGCATTCGCACCGAGAAGACCTACGTCGGCTGGATTCGTCGCTACATCCGCTTCTGTGGCGGCAGGCATCCGCGGGAACTCGGAGTCGACGCCCTGACAACCTTCCTCACCCACCTGGCCGTCGATCTGAAGGTTGCAGCCGGCACACAGAACCAGGCGCTGCAGGCATTGCTCTTCCTCTATCGAGATGTGCTTCGCATGGATCTTCCCATGCTCGATCAGGTGGTGCGGGCGAACAAGCCTCGTCGCCTGCCGGTGGTTCTGACCCACGACGAGGTGCGGCGTGTGTTTGCGGAGCTGCGCGGCCGCTCGCGCCTGGTGGTGGGCCTCCTCTACGGCAGTGGCCTTCGGCTGGCCGAGGCGCTGGCGCTTCGCGTCAAGGACCTGGATCTGGAGCGCCGCGAACTGGTCGTCCGTCATGGCAAGGGCGGCAAGGATCGCGTCTCGGTCATTCCCGCGGAGCTCGTCACCCCGCTCCGCGCGCACTTCGCCGCGCTCGAGGGATGGTATCGGCGCGAACGCAGTGCGGGGGCGCCGGGCGTGCCGGTTCCCAATGCGCTCAAGACCAAGTACCCGGGCGCATCCACATCGTTCCCGTGGTTGTGGGTCTTTCCATCGCACTCGATCTGCCGCGACCCCTACGACGGCCAGCTGGTTCGATTCCACGTGAACCCGCGAACGCTTCAGCGCACCGTGCAGGCGGCCATCCAGCGTGCCGGCATCCTGAAGCCCGCCGGCTGCCACACCTTCCGGCACTGTTTCGCCACCCATCTGCTGGAGTCCGGCTACGACATCCGCTCGGTCCAGGAGCTGCTGGGCCATTCCGACGTGAAGACCACGATGATCTACACACATGTGCTGAACCGGGGCGGTCGGGCCGTGAAAAGCCCTCTGGATGGCCTGTTCTGAGATCATTTCGCATTGCGTCACGACCCCGGGAATGCCCTTGGGTGGTATTGCCGGTTACTGGCGCGGGCAGGGGTCAATCGGGATAATCCGGCCTCTTTGGACCGATAAGTACACCTATATGTCCGAGCCTCTGACCCCTGCCGAAGCCGCCCTGCGTGAAGCCGCGCTGGACTACCACCGCCTTCCCACGCCGGGAAAGATCTCGCTCACGCCCACCAAGCCGTTGGCGAACCAGCGCGATCTGTCGCTGGCCTATTCGCCGGGCGTGGCCTATCCCTGCCTCGACATCGCCGCCGACCCCACGCTGGCCGCCGCCTACACCTCGCGCGGCAACCTCGTGGGCGTGGTCACCAACGGCACGGCCGTGCTGGGCCTGGGCGACATCGGGCCCCTGGCCGCCAAGCCGGTGATGGAAGGCAAGGGCTGCCTCTTCAAGAAGTTCGCGGGCATCGATGTGTTCGACATCGAGCTGGCCGAGCGTGACCCGGATCGCCTGGTCGACATCGTCGCCTCGCTGGAACCCACGCTGGGCGGCATCAACCTCGAAGACATCAAGGCGCCCGAGTGCTTCTACATCGAGCGCAAGCTCACCGAGCGCATGGGCATCCCGGTCTTCCACGATGATCAGCACGGCACGGCCATCATCTCCGCCGCGGCCATCAGGAATGGCCTGGAACTGGTGGGCAAGGACATCGGCAAGGTCAAGGTCGTTGTTTCCGGCGCCGGCGCCGCGGCCATTGCCTGCCTCGACCTGATGGTGGGCCTGGGCCTGAAGCGCGAGAACGTCTTTGCCTGCGACTCCAAGGGCCTCATCTACGAAGGCCGCGGCGACACCTTCAATCCCGAGAAGGCGCGCTACGCGCAGAAGTCCGCGCTGCGCACGCTGGCCGATGTGATACCGGGCGCCGATGTGTTCCTGGGCTGCTCCACCGGCGGCGTGCTCACGCCCGAGATGGTCAAGACCATGGGCACGCGCCCCATCATCCTGGCGCTGGCCAACCCCGAGCCCGAGATCCGTCCGGAACTGGCGCTCGGCGCTCGCCCTGACTGCATCATCGCCACCGGTCGTTCGGATTATCCGAACCAGGTGAACAACGTGCTGTGCTTCCCCTACATCTTCCGCGGCGCGCTGGACTGCGGCGCCACGAAGATCACGGCTGAGATGAAGCTGGCCTGCGTGAAGGAAATCGCGGATCTCGCCAAGGCCGAGATCAGCGACGAAGTGGCCTCGGCCTATCCCGGCCAGGAACTGGCCTTCGGCACCGACTACATCATCCCCAAGCCCTTCGACACCCGCCTCATCATCCGCATCGCGCCCGCCGTGGCGGCGGCGGCGGCGGCCTCGGGCGTGGCCACGCGGCCCATCGCCGACATGGATGCCTACCGCGCGCAGCTCTCGCGCATGTTCTCTTCGGCGGGCATGCTCACGCGCCCCATCTTCAGCGCGGCGCAGCGCTCGGCGCACAAGCGCGTGGCGATGGCCGAGGGCGAGGATCCGCGCGTGCTGCGCGCGGCGCAGACCGCCCTCGACGAGGGCCTGGCCATTCCCATCCTCATCGGCCGTCCGTCGGTGATCGAGGCGCGCATTGCCAAGGCCAAGCTGCGCATGAAGCTGGGAAAAGACATCACCTGCGTGAATCCGGATGACGATCCGCGCTTCCGCCAGTACTGGCAGGCCTACCACCAGATCATGGGTCGGCGCGGCGTGGGCCCCGAGGCGGCCAAGGCCTCGGTGCACCGCTCCAACACCATCATCGCGGCGCTGATGGTCCGCCTGGGCGATGCCGACGGCATGCTCTGCGGCACGCACGGCCGCTTCGATGCGCACCTCGAGAATATCGAGAACATCATCGGGCTGCAGCCAGGCGCCACCACGCTGGCCACGCTCTCGGCGCTGTCGATGGACAAGCGCGCGCTGTTCATCGCCGACACCTACGTGAACGAAACGCCCTCCTCCGAGCAGCTGGCGCGCATCGCACTGAAGTCCGCCGAGCAGGTGCGCGCGTTCGGCCTGCCGCCGAAGGTGGCATTCCTCTCGCACTCCAACTACGGCTCCTCGCGCCGCGACTCGGCGCGCCGGGTGCGCGAGGCGTTCGAGATCTTCCGCAGCATGGCGCCCGATGTGGAATGCGATGGCGAGATGCACGGCGATGCGGCCATGCTCGAGGCCATCCGCCGCGACAATCTCATGGAAAGCCCGCTGCACGGCGAGGCCAACATCCTGGTCTGCCCCAACATCGATGCGGCCAACATCCTCTTCAACATCCTGAAGGCCGTGACCAGCGGTGCGACCACCATGGGTCCGATGCTGATGGGCGCGGCCGCCCCGGCTCATGTGATGACGCCGTCGACCACGGTGCGCCGCATCCTGGCGATGATGGCTCTCGTCGCGGCGCAGGCAGGACAAAAGGCAGGCGTCACGCGGCTGCGCGAACGCTCGGCGGGCTGAAGCGACTACTCCCCGTCCCAGTAGTCCACGCTCTGCCCGTCGCGGCTGATCTGCCGGAACACGCGCAGCGATCCATCGGCCTGCGTCTGCCGCGAGTAGGCCGCCACCTTCTTCGAGTCCGGATACTCCACGGCCTCGGGCGTGATCATCGTGCTCACGGCCAGGTAGCGCAGCTCCTCGCTGCCGGTGTTGATGATCTGGTGCGCCGTCTCGGGTCCGCCCGGGGGGTTCGCGATGAAATCCCCGGCGCGCAGTGAATAGCGCTCATCGCCGATGCGCAGTTCGCCAGTGCCCTGCAGGATGTAGAACATCTCCTCGTTGGCATGGTGGTTGTGCAGCGGAAAGGCACGCTTGCCCGGCGCCACCGCGGTGATGTTGTAACCCAGCAGCCGCGCGCCGATGCGGGCGCCCACCATGCCGCTGCGCGATCCGAACCGACCGGCCACGCTGGGCGGCGGCTGGAAGAACGCGGGTCGCTCATCGAGGGTCACTTCGTCCAGGTTGATCACGGGCTTGGTGCGCGGCATGTCGGGCATCTGCCTCTCCTTTGACTTGCGGCCGACGGGCTGTGGGGGCAGTCTAGGCCAAGGGGGAAACACCGTCATGATGAACAGAAGAGCACTGATCGGCGCCGCAACGGGCATCCTGGGCCTGGCATCGAGTGCCGGGCGCATTGCCGCGGCAGCCTCCTCGGCCATCGATCCCTCGGCCAGCGGCTGGTTCGCCAAGCGCCACCTGCCCATCGGCCTGCAGCTCTATACCGTGGGCGATGAGGCCCGCAAGAACATCGACGCCACGCTCGCGCGCGTGGCGAAGATCGGCTACCGCACGGTGGAACTGGCGGGCTACCACGGCCAGTCGGTGCAGGCGCTGCGCGCCGCGGGCAACCGCCACGGCTTGAAGTTCACCAGCATCCATGTGGGCGCCACGGGCCGGCCCGGCGAGCCGGGGCTCGACCAGGATCTGCCGAAGCTCGCTGCCGACCTGCACGCGCTGGGCGTCACCGATGTGGTCATGCCGATGTTCCCTACGCCGGATCGCTTCGGCGGCCCGAAAGAGGGCGAGGGTTTCGTGCCCTATATGCAGCGCGTCACCGCCGGCCTCACCCGCGACGACTGGCAACGCACGGCCGACCTGCTCAATGACCGCGGCGGCAAGCTGCGCGCCGAAGGCCTGCGGCTGGGCTACCACAACCACAACCAGGAATTCGCGCCGCTCGGCAACACCACCGGCTTTGATCTGCTTCTCTCCGGCACCTCTGCCGATGCGGTGAGTTTCGAGATCGACGTCGGCTGGGTGGCCGCCGCGGGAGTCGATCCCGTCGCGCTGCTCAAGCGCCATGGCCGGCGCTTCCAGCTCATGCACGTCAAGGACATCAAGCCCAGCACGAAATCCAACTTCGCGCTGCAGCAGGATCCCACAGAGGTGGGTTCTGGCAAGCTGCCCTGGCCCACGCTGCTGCCGGCGGCCTTCAATGCCGGCGTGCGCAAATTCTACGTGGAGCAGGAACCACCCTTCTCCATGGATCGCTTCGCCGCCATCGAAAAAAGCCTCGCCTTCCTGAAAGCCTTCGATGACGGCGTGGTGAAGCTCTAGCACTCACGGCACTTCTGACGGGGGATACATGATCAGTCGAATTTCTGTCGGCGCGCTGCTCGCGCTGGGCGCCATGGCTGTCCACGCGCACCACTCCTTCGCGATGTTCGATTTCGAGAAGGACCAGGTCATCGAAGGCGTGGTCAAGGAATTCCAGTGGACCAATCCGCACATCTGGATCCAGGTCAACGTGGCCTCGGCCGATGGCAAGGTCACCGAGTACAGCGTCGAGGGCAGCAGCCCCAACGGGCTGCGCCGGCAGGGCTGGTCGCGCGAATCGATGAAGCCCGGCGATCGCATCGTGCTCACCATCCATCCGATGAAGGATGGCAGCCCCGGTGGCAGCTACGTGCGCGGCACGGTCAATGGCGCGCCGCTGGGTGTACCGCCACCGGCCGCCGCGCCCGCTCCTGCTGCCGTGGCGGAGTGATCTGATGCGCCGCGCCGCCCCGTTCGCACTGCTGCTGGCGCTCGCGGCGCAGGCACAGAACACGGCTCCGGTTGCGCCGGCCGCAACGCCCACGGCGCCACCGCCCGCCGCAGCACCCGGCGCGCCTGCGGTGCAGCCCTATGTTCCCATCCCAGGCCTTCGGGCCGGTGAACGCATTGCGGAAGTTCGCGGCATTCCGGGTGTTGTAGCGGCGAATGCCCAGTGGGAACTGGTCTGGGCCGATTTCGAAACCGCCGACGGCATCATTCCCACTGCCGATGGCGGCGTGATGTTCGCGCAGGAACAGACCGACACGATCCGCAAGCTGGGCGCCGATGGCCGCGAGTACGTGGTGCTGCGCGACACGCACGCCACGGGCTCGATTTCGCTCGATGCCGCCGGGCCGCCTCTTCGGCGTGCAGCGCACCTGCACCGACTCCGCGCGCCCCTTCTACCAGAGCTGCCAGGAACTCACCTACATCGCGCAGCTGCTGCCCGAGCACCGCGTGCTCGCCAACAGCTTCCCCGACGGCAAGCCCTTCGGCCGCCTGAACGATCTGATGGCCGACGGCAAGGGTGGCGCGTATTTCTCGGTGGGCGGCGCGTATCACGTGAGCGCCGCAGGCGTCGTCACCGTGGTCGAAAACCAGAACCTCACCTCCAACGGCATCCTGCTCTCCGCCGATGGCAAGACCCTGTGGGTGACGAACAGCGACCGCGTCATCGCCTTCGACGTGCAGCCCGACGGCTCCACGAAAAATCGCCGCGACTTCGGCCTGCTGGATGGCGACCTGGGCGGCGACGGCATGTCTATCGATTCAGAAGGAAGGCTCTACGTCACCGCCTCGAAAGGCGTGCACGTGCTGGCGAAAGATGGGAAATACCTCGGCCTCATCCCCACGCCACGCTCACCAATCACGCTGACGTTCGCCGGCCCCGCAAAGAACATCCTCTACGTACCGATGATGGGCGTGGTCGGCCCTGACGGAAAACCGTGGACAACCCCGCAGGGCGTGCGCAACGTAGGCATGAGCATCTACCGCATCCCAATGCTCTCGACAGGCTTCGCAAGCCGCCCGAAGTAGAAGCGCAGTACGCTGATGTAGCGAGCTTCGCCCCTACCCGCGAGTCTTCCGAATCTTCTCGAGCAGCTTCAGCTGAGCAGCCGCCTGCGCCAGCTCAGCCAGAGCCTGCGCCTGGTCGATCTTGTCTTCCTTGCTCGCCAGCGCCTCTTCGGCGCGCTGTTTGGCGGCAAGCGCCGCAGCCTCGTCGATGTCATGCGCCCGGATGGCAGTGTCAGCAAGAATGGTCACGCGGTTCGGCTGGATCTCCAGCGCCCCGCCACCAACGAACACCGAGGTCTCCCCCTCGGCCGTCTTCACGCGAACCTCGCCAGCCTTCAGCAGCGTCAGCAACGGCGCGTGCCGCGGCGTGATGCCCAGCTCGCCCTCTTTCGCGGGCACGAACACCATCTCGGCAGCGCCGGCGAAGATCTCGCCTTCGGCGCTGACGATGTCGACATGAATGGTCTTGGCTGACATGTTCGTGCTCGCTTCTTGCCTGACTCGCGCTTCGATAACCCTTAGTTCAGGGTCTTGGCCTTTTCCACGGCCTCATCGATCGAGCCCACCATGTAGAAGGCCTGCTCGGGCAGGTGATCGTAGTCGCCGTTCAGGATGCCCTTGAAGCCGCGGATGGTCTCGGCCAGCGAGACGATCTTGCCGTCCTGGCCGGTGAACACCTTGGCCACGTTGAACGGCTGCGACAGGAAGCGCTGGATCTTGCGCGCGCGGAACACCGTCTGGCGGTCTTCCTGGCTCAGCTCATCCATGCCCAGGATGGCGATGATGTCCTGCAGTTCCTTGTACTTCTGCAGCACGCCCTGCACGCCGCGCGCGACGTTGTAGTGCTCTTCGCCGATCACGAGCGGGTCGAGCTGGCGGCTGGTGGAATCCAGCGGATCCACGGCAGGATAAATACCCAGCGCCGCGATGTTGCGGCTCAGCACCACGGTCGCATCAAGGTGAGCGAAGGTGGTGGCGGGTGAAGGATCGGTCAGGTCGTCCGCGGGAACGTACACGGCCTGGATGGACGTGATCGAGCCGGTCTTGGTCGACGTGATGCGCTCCTGCAGCACGCCCATTTCCTCAGCCAGCGTGGGCTGGTAACCCACGGCCGACGGCATGCGGCCCAGCAGCGCCGACACTTCGGTGCCGGCCAGCGTGTAGCGGTAGATGTTGTCGACGAAGAACAGCACGTCGCGGCCGCGGCCGTTCGCCTGCTTCTCGTCGCGGAAGTATTCGGCCATCGTGAGGCCCGTGAGCGCGACGCGCAGGCGGTTGCCCGGCGGCTCGTTCATCTGGCCGTACACCATCGCCACCTTCGAGTTCTCGAGCTTCTCCAGGTCGATGACGCCCGACTCGGCCATCTCGTGGTAGAAGTCGTTGCCTTCGCGGGTACGCTCACCCACGCCTGCGAACACCGACAGACCCGAGTACTGCTTGGCGATGTTGTTGATCAGCTCGAGCATGTTCACGGTCTTGCCCACGCCGGCGCCGCCGAACAGGCCCACCTTGCCGCCCTTGGGGAAGGGCACCAGCAGGTCGATCACCTTGATGCCCGTCACCAGCAGGTCCTGGCCGCCGGCCTGTTCGTCGAACGCAGGCGCCGGACGGTGGATGGGCAGCGTGCTCTCGGAAGCAACCGGACCGCGGTTGTCCTGCGGCGTGCCGAGCACGTCCATGATGCGGCCCAGCGTGGCCTTGCCCACCGGCACGTTGATCGGCTTGCCGGTGGCGTTCACCGCAAGTCCGCGCTTCAGGCCTTCGGAGGCGCCCATCGCGATGGTGCGCACCACGCCGTCGCCCAGCTGCTGCTGCACTTCGAGCGTCAGGTCCACGTCGGCGAGCTTCAGCGCCTCGTACACCTGCGGGATGGACTCGCGGGGGAACGCCACGTCGATGACGGGTCCGATGATCTGGATGATTTTGCCGGTTGCCATGGTGTCTTCCTCTGGAATTCTTTTCGTGCGGCCTTCAGACCGCTGCCGCGCCGCCCACGATTTCCGCGAGCTCGGTGGTGATCGCCGCCTGGCGGGCCTTGTTGTAGATCAGCTGCAGCTCGTGGATGAGCTTGCCTGCGTTGTCGGTCGCGGCCTTCATCGCGACCATGCGCGCGGCCATTTCACTGGCCACGTTCTCGACGGCGCCGCGATAGACCTGCGATTCCACGTAGCGCATCAGCAGGCCATCGAGGATGTCCGCGGCCGACGGCTCGTAGATGTAGTCCCACATGTCCTGCAGCTGGCCCTTGTCGGTGGGCTCCACCGGCAGCAGCTGCGTCACCGTGGACTTCTGCGTCATCGTGTTCACGAACTCGGCGTTCACCAGGAACAGCCGGTCGATCTTGCCCTCGCGGTACGCGTCGAGCATCACCTTCACGGTGCCGATCAGGTCGTTCACATGCGGCTTGTCGCCCATGCCCGTGACGCTGGCCATGACGGGCAGGTTCAGGCGGCGGAAGAACGCCACGCCCTTCGCGCCGATGAGGCACAGGTTCACGCCGGCGCCCTTGGCCTGCCAGTCCTTGATCTGGATCAGCGTCTGGCGGAACAGGTTGGCGTTGAGGCCACCGGCAAGTCCGCGATCGGTGCTGATCACGATGATGCCGACGTTCTTGGCTTCGCGCGTGGCCATGAACGGATGCCGGTAGTCCGGATTCGCATGGTGCAGGTTGCCGATCACGCTGCGGATCTTGTCGGCGTACGGACGGGCCAGCTTCATGCGGTCCTGGGCGCGACGCATCTTGCTCGTCGCGACCATCTGCATGGCCTTGGTGATCTTCTGAGTGCTTTTGACACTCGCGATCTGGTTGCGGATTTCCTTGGTGCCGGCCATCGCGTTCTCTTTTTAGTAAGAACCCGTCGCGACGAAGTTCTCGACGATCTTCTTCAGCGTGGCCTCGTGCTTCTTCAGCACCGGCTCGGCATTGATCGCGTCGAGGTCGGCCTTGTGGCTCGACTTCGCGAAGCCCTGCATCGCGGCCTCGAAGGTCGTGATCTTGTTCACGGGCACCGAGTCCATGTAGCCGTTGTTCACCGCGTAGATCGACAGGGCCATCTGCGCCACCGACATCGGCGCGTACTGCTTCTGCTTCATCACTTCGGTGGTGCGCTGGCCGCGCTCGAGCTGCTTGCGCGTGGCCTCGTCAAGATCCGACGCGAACTGCGAGAACGCCGCGAGTTCGCGGTACTGCGCCAGGGCCAGGCGAATGCCGCCGCCCAGGCGCTTGATGATGTCGGTCTGCGCCGCGCCACCGACGCGCGACACCGAGATGCCGGCGTTCATGGCCGGACGGATGCCGGCGTTGAACAGGTTCGACTCGACGAAAATCTGGCCGTCGGTGATCGAGATCACGTTGGTCGGCACGAAGGCGGTCACGTCGCCGGCCTGGGTCTCGATGATGGGCAGGCCCGTCAGCGATCCGGTCTTGCCCTTCACGCGGCCCTTGGTGACCATCTCGACGTACTGTTCGTTCACGCGCGCGCTGCGTTCCAGCAGGCGGCTGTGGAGATAGAACACGTCGCCGGGATACGCCTCGCGGCCCGGGGGACGCTTCAGCAGCAGCGAGATCTGGCGATAGGCCACGGCCTGCTTCGACAGGTCGTCATAGACGATCAGCGCGTCTTCGCCGTTGTCCATGAAGTATTCGCCCATCGTCACGCCCGAGTAGGCGCTGAGGTACTGCAGCGCGGCGGGCGTGGAAGCGGGCGCGATCACGACGATGGTGTGGGCCAGTGCGCCGTGCTCTTCGAGCTTGCGCACCACGTTCGCGATGGTCGAGGCCTTCTGGCCGATCGCGACGTACACGCACTTAATGCCGGAGTCTTTCTGGTTGATGATCGTGTCGATCGCCATCGCGGTCTTGCCGGTCTGGCGGTCGCCGATGATCAGCTCGCGCTGGCCGCGGCCCACGGGGACCATCGAGTCCACCGACTTGTAGCCGGTCTGCACCGGCTGCGACACGCTCTTGCGATAGATAACGCCCGGCGCCACGCGCTCGATCGGCGCGGTGGCCTTGGCGTTGATGGGGCCCTTGCCGTCCACCGGATTGCCCAGCGCGTCGACCACGCGGCCCAGCAGCTCGGGGCCCACCGGCACTTCCAGGATGCGGCCGGTGGTCTTCACCGTGTCGCCTTCGCGGATCGACTTGTATTCGCCCAGCACCACGGCGCCGACCGAATCCTGCTCCAGGTTCAGCGCGAGGCCGAACACGTTGCCGGGGAACTCGATCATTTCACCGTAGCGCACATCGGCCAGGCCGTGGATGCGCACCACGCCGTCGGCGACAGACATGACGCTGCCGACGTTGCGGGCTTCGGTGCCACCCGCGAAGTTCTGGATTCGCTGACCGATCAGGTCGCTGATTTCCGATGCCTTGATGGACATGACTTGTTAGTCCTTTGAAAAGAATCCGTTTAAGCCGTGAGGTCCTGCGCGAGGCGCGCCAGGCGCGCCTTCACGGAACCATCGATGGTCAGGTCGCCGGCGCGCACCACGGCGCCACCGATCAGCGACGAATCAACCGCCGCTTCAACCCGAACCTTGCGGTCGAAGCGCTTCTCCAGCGCCGCAACCAGCTTGCCCTGCTCGTCCGCGCCCATCGGCGCGGCAGAGGTGATCGACACATCCACCACGCGCTCGGCATCCGCCTTGAGCGCATCGAAGATGTGCGAGATCTCGGGCAGGAAGGGCAGGCGCTTGTTCTCGGCCAGCAGCGCAATGAAATTGCGTCCGTCGGGGCTGAGTTGGTTGCCGGCCACGTCGCTGACCAGTTCCGCCAGCTTCGCCGCCGTCACCTTCGGGCTGCCGAACAGGCCGCGCACGCGCTCGTCGCTGACCGTCGCCGCGGCGCGGGCCAGGGCCTCCGACCAGGAGCTCAAGTTTCCGGAGGCCTTTGCCTGCGCGAAAGCGGCCTTGGCGTACGGACGCGCGACGGTGAGACGGTCTGCCACTTAGATCTCCGTGGCGAGCTTGCCGAGGATGTCGGCGTGCTTGGCCGGATCGATCTCCCGGCCCAGCACCTTGGCCGCCGACTTCACGGCCAGATCCGCCACTTCGCGGCGCAGCGCTTCACGCGCCTTCGCCGTTTCGAGCTCGATCTGCTGCTTGGCGGCGGCGACCAGGCGGTCGCCCTCGGTCAGCGCGCTCTGCTTCGCGGCCTCGACGAGCTCGTTCGAGCGCTTCGATGCCGCGTCGACGATCTGGTTGGCGCGGTCACGCGCCTCGCGGATCACGTCTTCGGCGCGCGCCTTGGCTTCATCCAGGCTCTTCTGGCCACGATCGGCGGCCGAAAGCCCCTCCGCGATCTTCTTCTGCCGCGCATCGATGGCCACCGAGAACGGCGGCACGATGAACTTGAAGATGAACCAGAGCAGGATCAGGAAAGCGATGATCTGCCCGATGAATGTAGCGTTGATGTCCATGGCGGCTCCGGGAGCGCAGCGTCAGTACGGTTCGATCAGCCTTAAGCCAGCTTGCTGAGCAGCGGGTTGCCGAACGCGAACATCATCGCCAGACCCACGCCGATGAGGAACGCGGCGTCGATGAGGCCGGCCAGCAGGAACATGCTCTGCTGCAGCTTCGGGGTCAGCTCGGGCTGGCGGGCCGAAGACTCGAGGAACTTGGCGCCCATGATGCCGATGCCGATGCAGGCGCCGATGGCGCCCAGGCCGATGATCAGGCCGATGCCGAGAGCCATGTAACCCTGAACGATTGCGGTAGCTTCCATTTCAATACTCCTGGTCGAAAGTCAAAGCGATAAACAAGAACAGACTAGTGATGTTGCTCGGCCATCGAGATGTACACGATGGGCAGCACGGTGAAGATGTAGGCCTGCAGCAGCACGATCAGGATGTGGAAGATCGCCCATCCCGTGGCGAGCGCCACCTGACCGATGAAGAAAGCGCCGAATGCGATGCCGCTGGCCTGCGCGGCGGCAAGGCCCAGCAGTGCAATCAGCATGAACAGCAGCTCGCCGGCGAACATGTTGCCGAACAGTCGCATGGCCAGCGACACGGGCTTGGCCAGCAGTTCCACCGCGTTCAGGAAGATGTTGGGGATCCACAGCACCGGGTGCGAGCCGAATGGCGCCGAGACCCACTCGTGCCCGTAGCCACCCAGGCCCTTCGCGCGGATCGACGCGCCGATGACGAGCACCAGCACCACCAGCGCCATGGCCAGCGTGCCGTTCAGGTCGGCGGTGGGCAGCACGCGCCAGAACGCATGCTCGTAGCCCATCGCGCCCGCGATGTTGGCCGGCAGGTCGAGCGGCAGCAGGTCCATCGTGTTCATCGCGACGATCCACGTGAACAGCGACAGCGCCAGCGCCACCAGGAACTTGCGGTTGCCGTGGTAGATCTCGCCGACGAGGTTGTCGATGAACTCGAACACGATCTCGATGAAGCACACGAAGCGGCTGGGAACGCCGGAGGTGGCCTGGCGCGCGGCGCGGCCGAGCACGAACATCACCAGCAGCGCGAGCGCCGCCGACATGATCAGCGTGTCCACGTGCCAGGACCAGAACCCCTCGCCCACCGTGAGGTGAGTCATGTGGTGGTTGATGTAGTCCGTGGCGGAGGGAGCCGCGTGTTCCGCGCCGTGTTCAGCAGCCATCGTTCTTCGTCTTCCTGAAAACCATTGTCCCGTCTCTCATCCGGCCCGGCGCGTGCGCATCTGCAGCACCGGCACGAGCCAGAACACAAACAGCGTCGCGGCGTAGGCGAGGATGAGCACGGGCCAGCTGGCCCACTTGCCCTGCGCGACGATGAGCATGCCGCCCACCGTCAGCGCCACCTTCACCAGCTGGGCAAACATCAACCTGCCGAGCGCACCCGCCGCGCCCGAGATGGGGCGCAGTGCGGAGAAACTCATGTAGGCGTTTGCGACCAGCCCGATTCCTCCGCCGGCCAGTGCCGACAGAGCCTGTGTCCGGCCCGCAAAGACCAGACACAGCGCAGCGATCACGATCGTCGTGGCCGCCTGGGCTCCGAGAATCCGCGCAGCGAGTCGACGTGTTGCCGGGTCGCGCGCGAGCATCCTTGGGGGTCCGGTGGCCTTGAAAGCGCGCGCAGTATACGGACTGCCTAGGGCAGGAGCAAGGTCAATGCTTAGGCAGCTATTGTCAACGGATATGGCCGAGGATGCCGTCCAGCTCGTCCAGGCTGTTGTAGCTGACGATCAGCTTTCCCTTGCCGCCAGATCCCTGCTGAATCAATACCTTGGCACCAAGGCGCTCGGTCAGGTCTTGCTGCAGTGCGGCGACGTTGGGGTCAGTTTTGTGCGTCGCAGCAACCGGTGCCGTTGACGGCGCATCGGCGGGAGCAGCGAGCTTGCGCACCAGCGCCTCGGTGGCGCGCACCGACAGCCCTTCGCGGGCAACCTGTTCCGCCAGATGCACCTGCTGCTGACGATTGGCGACGCCCAGCAATGCACGCGCGTGACCCATCTCGAGCTGGCGCTTCTCGACCATCATCGCAACGGCAGGCGCGAGCTCGAGCAGGCGCAGCAGATTGCTGACCGCGGCGCGTGATCGACCCACCGCATCGGCGGCCTGTTGATGCGTCACGTTGAACTCGGCGATGAGGCGCTCGAGCGCGCGCGCTTCCTCGAGCGGGTTCAGGTCTTCGCGCTGGATGTTCTCGATCAGCGCCATCGCGATGGCCGCATCGTCGGCCACGCGGCGGATCAGCGCGGGGATTGTCTTGAGGCCCGCGATCTGCGCGGCGCGCCAGCGGCGTTCGCCGGCGATGATTTCGTAGCGGAGGGTGGAACTCCGACTTGTGGTGCCGGCCTCCTGCAAAGGCCGTACGACGATGGGCTGGATAAGTCCCTGGTTGCGGATGGAAATGGCCAGCTCTTCCAGCGCTTCCTGCCGCATGTCCACGCGCGGCTGGTACTTGCCCCGCTGCAGCACATCGAGTGGCAGATGCGCCAGTTCATCGCCGTTGCCGCGCGGCGCTGCGGCGGCGCTGGCCGCGGCACTCGTGGGCGCGCCCGAAGTGGCGGGCGGCGCCACGGGCACTGGCGCCGCGGGCGTTGCCGCGCGTGCGCGCGAGGCGCCGAGCAGATCGGCAAGTCCGCGTCCCAAAGCCGGCTTCTTCTCGCTCACGATTCAGCCCCGGCAGGCGTGGCGGCCTGCGCTTCTTCCTCGCGCCGGATCATTTCCCCCGCGAGGGCGAGGTACGCCAGCGCGCCGCGCGAATCCTTGTCGTGCAGCAGCGCCGGCTTGCCGAACGACGGCGCCTCGGCCAGCCGCACATTGCGCGGGATCACCGTGCGGAACACGGCATCGCCGAAATGCGTCAGCAGCTGCGCCGACACTTCGGTGGAAAGGTTGTTGCGGGGGTCATACATGGTGCGCAGTATGCCTTCGATGTGCAGGTCGGGATTCACCGCCTCGCGCACCTGCTCGATGGTGGCGGTGAGCGCCGAGAGGCCCTCGAGCGCGTAGTACTCGCACTGCATCGGCACGATCACGCTGTCGGCCGCCACCAGCGCATTGAGCGTCAGCATGTTCAGCGACGGCGGGCAATCGATGATGATCACGTCGTAATTGCCGCGCACCGGCGCCAGCGCCTCGCGCAGCCGCTGCTCGCGCCCCTCGGCGCCGGTGAGCAGGCGGACCTCGGCGCTGGTCAGGTCCTGGTTGGTGGGAATCACCCAGAAGCTCGCGCCCTCGACGGGCACGATGGCCTCCTGCGCCGTGCACTCGCCCAGCAGCATCTCGCAGCTGCCCTTTTCGACGCCGGATTTC
The DNA here is from genome assembly GCA_016720075.1 of Pseudomonadota bacterium. Classification (GTDB taxonomy): domain Bacteria; phylum Pseudomonadota; class Gammaproteobacteria; order Steroidobacterales; family Steroidobacteraceae; genus ZC4RG30. The sequence goes on along the minus strand of JADJXW010000021.1, from coordinate 375,352 downwards.
TCGACGCCGCAGCCCATGGTGGCATTGCCCTGGGGATCCAGGTCGATGAGCAGCACGCGGCGCTGCGTGGCCGCGAGCGACGCGGCCAGGTTCACGGCCGTGGTGGTCTTGCCCACCCCGCCCTTCTGGTTGGCAATGGCGATGACGCGTTGCATCGTCAGTGGCCGGCGGCAGGGTTTGGGCTTCGCATCAGGCAGAGTATATGCCGCTCGGCCGCCAGGCCCGGCACTGAGAGCGGCCGCTCGCTCTCCAGGCGCCACCCATCCGGGATCACCGCCTCGGCCGCATCGGCCGGGGGCCAGCGCCCCACCATGGCCAGCACCCGGGTGCGCTCATCGCACAGCGGATCCACCAGCTGCAGCATCCGCGGCAGCGGCGCGAAGGCGCGACTGATCACGGTATCGAAGGTCCGCGTGGCGCCCCGCCCGGGCTGCAGCGTTTCCACGCGCGCATGCAGCGTCTTCACGTTGGCAAGGCCCAGCTCGCGCACCGCGTGGTCGATGAAGCGCAGCTTCTTGTCCACGGTGTCGATCAGCGTGAACTGCCGCGCGGGGTGGACGATGGCCAGCGGCAGGCCGGGGAAACCCGCGCCGGTGCCCACATCGGCCACGGCGGTGCCGTGAAGGTCCGCCGCCACGGCCAGCGAGTCGAGCAGATGATGCGTGAGCACGGCATCGGGGTCGGTGATCGCGGTGAGGTTGTAGGCCTTGTTCCAGCGCAGCAGCTCGGTGGCGAGCTTCAGCAGCTGCGAACGCTGCGATTCATCCAGCGCGACGCCCAGTTGCGCGGCGCCGCGCGCCAGCGCGGCGGGCATCAGCCATGGGGCGGCGGCGCGTTGCGCACGAACTGCGCGATGAATTTCTGCACGGGCATGCCGTCCATCTGCTGCGGCGACTGGCCCCAGTCGTAAAGCAGCGCGTCGATGCGGCGCATGTGCGTGAGCGTGAACACCTTCTCGCACACAACATAGAGCCTCAAGAGCGCGCTGCGCAGGGATTCGCTGCCCGGCAGCGACAGATCACCCGTGCACAGCGGATACAACGCGCCCACCAGGGGCGGCTGCTTGCCGGTGAGCGCCGCAAGGCGCGCGGCCACATCCGCATCGGCCAGCGCCTGCAGCAGCGCGCCGGCCGTTGTGACGCCGCGCAGCGCCAGCAGCTGCTGCATCGCGCGCGCGGCCGTGAGCGGAGGCAACTCATATGAAGTGCCCGGGATGCGGGCGCCGCCGGATCGCATGTCGGCGGGCCTCAACTTCTCGAGCACGCTCACCGCCGCGTCGTCATACAGGCCTTCCAGCAGCGCAGCCAGCACCACCAGCAACCGCTGCCGCGCGATGGCATCGGTCTCCACGTTCATGCGCCCACCTTCACGAGCGTGCGCCCGATGTGCGCGCCGGAGAGGATCTTCGCGCAGGTCGCGGGCAGATCATCGAGGCCCACCGTGGCCGTGGCGATGCGGTCGAGATGGCGCGGCGCAAGGTCGGTGGCGATGCGCTGCCACAGCAGCACGCGTTTGTCGCGCCGCGTGGCGGCGGAGTTCACGCCCAGCAGGTTCACGCCGCGCAGCAGGAAGGGCATCAGGCTCACGGTGAGTTCAGCGCCACCGGCCAGGCCCACCGCCGCCACACCGCCCCAGCCCTTCGTCGCGCGCAGCAGCGTGCTCAGCACCTCGCCGCCCACGTTGTCCACCGCGCCGGCCCAGCGCTCGACCTCCAGCGGCCGGCTGCTGGTCTCGAACGCGTGCACTTCGCTCGCGCCCAGTTCGCGCAGCAGCGGCGCGGCTTCCGGTTTGCGCGTGAACGCCACCACTTCATGGCCGCGCCGCGCCAGCATGTCGATGGCGATGCAGCCCACGCCACCACTGGCGCCGGTGACGGCCACCGGCCCCTGGCCCGGCGCAAGTCCGTTGTGCTCGAGCTGGTGGATGGCAAGCGCCGCGGCAAACCCCGCCGTGCCCAGCACCATCACATCGCGCAGCGAGAAATTCTGGGACAGCCGGATCACCGCCTCGGCGGGCACGCGCGCGTATTCGGCATAGCCGCCATCGCGCACTTCCGACAGCCCGCAGCCGGTGACCAGCACGGCATCACCGGGCGCGAACTCCGGCGCGGCCGATGCTTCAACCACACCGGAAAGATCGACGCCACCTGTGAGCGGAAAGCGACGCACGATGCGACCCTTGCCGGTCACCGCCAGCGCATCCTTGTAGTTGATGCCCGACCAGTGCACGCGGATCAGCACCTCGCCCGCGGCGGGCGGCTCGAGCGGCAGCGATTCGACGCCGCCGCCCTGCTCATGGATTCGAAATGCGCGATAGGTCGACACGGAACGATCTTACCGCTGCGCTACACTGCCTGCCCATGAAGCAGCGTTGGATATTGCCGGCCCTGTTGGGCGGCCTTGCATGGTGCGCCTCCGCGGCGCAGGCGCCCGCGCCCACCCGGGTCGAAGCGGGCAGCCTCATCTTCGACGGCATCCCGGCAGCCACTGGCGACGACGCTCTGAAACTGGGCCGCTGGCTCGAATCGCGCAGCGCCAGCTTCCTGGACTGGAAGGCCGACGGCAGCCTCATCATCACCACGCGCTTTGCCAATGTGTCGCAGCTGCACCGCGTGCGCAGCGCGATGGGCATGCGCGAGCAGCTCACCTGGAGCAGCGAGCCGCTCACCACGGTCTGGTCGCATCCGCAGGATGCCAGCCTGCTGCTGTTCGGTCGAGACAAGGGTGGCGACGAGAACCGCCAGCTCTGGCTGCACAACCTGGCTACGGGTGAAGAGCGGCTGCTCACCGATGGCAAGTCGCGGCATGGCGCGCCGGTGTTCGCGCATGACGGCCGGCGCATCGCGTTTTCCAGCAACGCCCGCGACGGCGCCAGCTCCGACATCTACACCACCGACGTGCAGGTTGGCGGCGTGCCGCGGCTGGTCGTGACCGGCGGCAGCGAGGCGCTGTCGGTCGAGGACTGGTCGTTCGACGACAAGCGCATCGCCTTCATCCGCTACCGATCAGCCGCCGATAGCGAGCTGGTCGTCGCAGAGGTAGCCACCGGCACGCAGACCCGGCTGGAGCCGCTGCCACCCCCGCCGGCACCGGCCAGCAAGGGGCGTAAATCCAGGTCCGCGACGCGAGCGCCCGCGGCCGTGCCCGGCCCGGTATCGGTTGCGCAGGCGCGCTTCTCGAAGGATGGACGCGGCATTTATTTCATATCCGATCGCGGCGGCGAATTCCTCGAGCTGCGCTATCGCGACATCTACACCGGCGTCGAGCAGTCGCTGACGCCCGGCGCGCGCTGGGATGTCGAGCGCTTCGACCAGAGCCCGGATGGCAGGTACGTGGCCTACACGCAGAACGAAGCCGGCGTGGATCGCCTGGTGCTCTACGCCACGGCCACGAAGGCCAATGTGCTGCTGCCGCCGCTGCCCGCCGGCAGCGTGATCCAGGGCATGGGCTTCGATCGCACCAGCCGCCAGCTGGCGGTGACGCTCGAGAATGCGCAGTCGCCGCGCGATGTATATGTGTACACGCTCGGCACGGAAGCACCGCTGCCGCAGGTCACGCTTGCGCGCTGGACACAGAGCGAGCTCGGCCCCATCGATCGCACAAAGGCCGTGGCCGCCGTGCCTATCCAGTTCCCCACCTGGGACACGGTGGGCAGCGCGCAGCGCTTGATCAGCGGCTTCGTGTACAAACCCGCAACACCCGGACCGCATCCGGTGCTGATCAACATCCACGGCGGCCCGGAATCGCAGTATCGGCCCCGCTGGGACGCCTTCACGCAGTACCTGGTGAACGAGCTGGGCTTTGCAGTGGTTGCCCCCAACGTGCGCGGCTCATCCGGCTATGGCCGCACCTTCCTGCGGCTGGATGACGGCCGCCTGCGCGAGGACGCCGTGCGAGATATCGGCTCGCTGCTGGTATGGATCGGCCTGCAGCCCGACCTTGACCGCAGCCGCGTGGTGGCGATGGGTGGCTCCTATGGTGGCTACATGACTCTGGCATCGCTGGTGAACTACGGCGACCGCCTTGCCGGCGGCATCGACGTGGTCGGCATCAGCAACTTCGTCACCTTCCTCACCAACACCGCCAGCTACCGCCGCGACCTGCGCCGCGTGGAATACGGCGACGAACGCGACCCCGACATGCGCCTGTTCCTGCAGGGCATATCCCCGCTGAACAACGCCGCCGCGATCAAGAAGCCGCTGCTCGTGGTGCAAGGCCTCAACGACCCGCGCGTGCCCTACACCGAAGCGGAACAGATGGTGGCGCGGTTGCGCGGCAGTGGTGGGGAAGTCTGGTATCTCGCAGCGCGCGACGAGGGGCATGGGTTTCGCAAGAAGCCCAATGTCGATGCGTATTTGCTGACGGTCAGTCAGTTTTTGAGAAGGCTGAATACCAGCAAATAGCTGGCGTTGCGCGGAGCGGCCGTGTGGAGTGCGGGCCGCGCCGCTCAGACAGCCGGCCGCTTGGTCAGCGCAGGCGGCAGGAACAGCGCCGGAGCACGCGGCCGGAACTCGCTCTCGGCCCGCACTCCACACGACCACTCCGCGCACAGCAAATTTCTGGCAGCCGCGACCTTAGAAAAAGAACCGACCGCGGATCTTGGACGAACCGATCGGCACTATCGTCAGCGGCGTGGTCGTGTTGCGCGGGTCATGCGCGCAAGTTCCGGACTGCGTGTGCAGGCGTCCCTATGGAACTCAGTGAGTAATCAAGCAGTCCGGCTGTCCGAAGCGCGCATGACCCGCGCAACGCGGCCGCGCCGCGGGCTACAGCGCGCCTCTTCGGCTCGCCTCTTACTTCGCAGCCGTCAGCACTTTCTCTTTCGTAGGAACCGTCAGCAAGGAAGGCTTCTGCCGCGCGAAGTACTCCGCCACTTCCTTGATCTCTTCCGGCTTCAGCTGTGCCGCAAACGGCGCCATGATGGCGTTCTTGCGCACGCCCTTGCGGTAATCGTTCAGCGCCTGCATCAGGTAGTCGGCGTGCTGGCCCGACAGCGTCGGGTACATGCCCATGATGCCCACGCCATCCTGGCCGTGGCAGGCCTGGCAGGTGGCCACCGCGGCGGGCGGCTTGCCCACTGGCGCGCCACCGGCGGTCTTCACTTCACCGCCGGCCATGTAAGCGGCGATGTCCTGCATGTCCTGGTCGGACAGCGTCGAGGCATGCGCATGCATGGTGGCGTGGCCACGCTGGCTGTCGCGGTATTCCTTGAGCGCCGCCACGATGTACTCGGCGTGCTGGCCGCGCAGCTTCGGCACCGAATAGGTGGGGTACACGTTCTTGTAGGTTTCGATGCCGTGGCAGCCCAGGCAGGTGTAGCCCAGCGTCTTGCCGCGCACCGGATCGCCGGCTGCCGAGGCAGGCGCCGTGAAGAGAAAACCCGCGGCCACGAGGGCCAGCGACGACACCAGGAACTTGTGCAGGGAGCGGACCATTCAAGCCTCGGGGCGAGCCACAAACAGCCGTGAATATTAAGGTTCGACCGGCGAGAATGCCACGATGATCGCTCTTATCCAGCGCGTGGCGCGGGCCCATGTCGAGGTTCAGGGCCAGACCGTGGGCGCCATCGACCGGGGCATCCTGGCGCTGATCGGGGTGGAGGCAGCCGATAGCCCGGAGATAGGCGCCAGGTTGCTCGAAAAAGTGCTCGCTTATCGTATTTTTCCGGACGATGCCGGCAAAATGAACCTCAATCTGCAGCAGATTGGCGGCGGATTGCTGCTGGTGCCCCAGTTCACGCTGGCGGCCGACACCCGCAAGGGCACCCGCCCCGGATTCAGCACCGCCGCGCCCCCGGACCGGGCCCGGTTGCTGTTTGAGGGGCTGCTGACGGCCTCGCGGGCGGCCCATGCCCCCGTGGCGGCCGGCGTCTTCGGCGCCGACATGCAGGTCCACCTGGTGAATGACGGCCCTGTCACCTTCAGCCTGAACGTGACGTAACGCGCCGATATTCCTGTATTCCGAACCTTTCCCGCAGACCTTGTCTTATGATGTGGGACTCTCTTGAAACGCATTACGGAGCAATGACATGGGTAGTTTTGGCATGCGCGAACTGATCATCATCCTGCTGGTGGTGCTGGTCATCTTCGGCACGAAGAAGCTGCGCTCCATCGGCTCCGACCTGGGCGGGGCGGTCAGCGGCTTCAAGAAGGCCATGAAGGAAGGCGACACCGAAGGCCAGGAAGTGGCCAAGCAGCTGAAGTCTGGTACCGACGCGGAATTCCCGGAAACCAAGACCACCAGCACGTCGTCCTCCGACCGCTCGGCCTGACGGCCGGCGCTCCCTAGCCAGGCCGCGCGCGAGTACCGCCGCGATGTTCGATTTCGGCTTCCAGGAGCTGATCGTCATTTTTGTCGTTGCGCTTGTGGTGCTCGGACCCAAGCGGATGCAGCAGCTCGCCACCACGGTGGGCCGCTGGGTGGGCAAGGCCCGCGGCATGGCGCGCCAGTTCCGCGAGCAGCTCGAGAGCGAGGTCAATCTCGACGATCTCGAGAAGACCACGAAGTCCGCAGCGCCATTCACGCCGGCGCCACTCGCTGGCCTGGATGGCTCGCCGGCGCCCACGCCCACGCCGGAAGCCACGCCGGAGAACAGCAACTATCCCTACGGCGGCACATACCCGTACGGCGCGCCGACCGAAACCCCGCCCACCGACACCGCGGCGAGCGGTTCATCCGCGGCGCCGCAACCAGGTGACGACACGTATTCCCACGCGCATGGCACGGGCAGCGAGCCCATGCCCTACCTGCCGCCCGAGGCCGAGGGCTTCGATGCGGCGCCGCCCCCGGTGCCGCTGGATTCGCCGATGAATGCCGACCACGGCGCTGATTTCGCACCGGAGCCCGCGCCGCCCGCGCCCGCATCGAAGGATCCGACGCCTTGAGCGATTCGAAGGAGAACCTCAAGGAAGGCACGCTGATCTCGCACCTGCTCGAGCTGCGCGATCGCATGCTGCGCATGTGCATCGCGCTGGTGGTCGTGTTCATCCCCTGCGCCTATTTCGGCAACGACATCCTGGTGTTCCTGTCCGAGCCGCTGAAGGCCGCGCTGCCCCCGGGCAGCAAGCTGGTGTCCACCGAGGTGATGGGCGTGTTCACCACGCCGTTCATGCTCTCGTTCTACGTGGCGGTGTCGGTCGTGATGCCCTACCTGCTGTACGAGATCTGGGGCTTCGTGGCGCCCGGGCTCTACAAGCACGAAAAGCGCTTCGCCGGTCCGCTGGTGTTCTCGTCGATCGCGCTGTTCTACTCGGGCATGGCCTTCGCGTACTTCCTGGTGTTCCCGGGCGTGTTCCAGTTCCTGGTGTCGATCACGCCCAAGGGCGTTGAGATGATGACCGACATCGGCAAGTACGTGAGCTTCGCAATGACGATGTTCATCTCCTTCGGCATCGCCTTCGAGGTGCCCATCGTGGTCATCCTGCTGGTGCTCACGAAGATGATCAGCATCCAGAAGCTCACCGCCAGCCGTGGCTACGTGATCATCGCCATCTTCTTCGTGTCGGCCATCATCACGCCCACCACCGATGCGGTCTCGCAGCTGGCGATGGCCGGTCCCATGTGGATCCTCTACGAAGGCGGCGTGATCGTGGCGCGGCTGATGACGCGCGGACGGCCGAAGGAAGAGGAAGAAGACACCGCCGACAAGCCGGCGTGAACCCGGGGAGTTCGACATGAGCGCTGACGCACCACGCGGTTTCCTGGGCCAGCCCGCGGGCTTCTCCACGCTGTTCTTCACCGAGCTGTGGGAACGCTTCAGCTACTACGGCATGCGGGCCATCCTGCTGCTGTTCCTGGTGGGCGAAGTCACCACCGGCGGCATGGGCCTCGACGACGCCACCGCCACGGCCATCTACGGCCTGTACACCGCGGGCGTCTACATCATGTCGATGCCTGGTGGCTGGGTGGCCGACCGGCTGCTCGGCGCGCAGGGCGCGGTGCTGTGGGGCGGCACGCTGATCGCCACGGGCCATCTGATCCTCGCCGCCGCGGGGTTCATGGACCACCGCGCGCTGTTCCTGCTGGGCCTTGGCTTCATCGTGCTGGGCACGGGCCTGCTCAAGCCCAACATCAGCGCGCTGGTCGGGCAACTGCATGTGCGCAGCAGCGGCGGTGCGCGCGACGCGGCATTCACATGGTTCTACATGGCCATCAACATCGGCGCGATGGCCGGGCCGATCATCACCGGCTGGCTGCAGCAGCATTTCGGCTGGCACATCGGCTTCCTGTCGGCGGCCATCGGCATGGGCGCGGGCCTGTGGTGGTTCCTGCGCACGCGCGCGCTGTTCGGCACCGTGGGACTGCCTCCCGCGCGCGAGCCGGCCGCCGTCGCGCGCGACTGGCGCATCCTGTGGATCGTCGTGGCGGTGCTGGCGCTGGTGGCGCTGCTGCTGTTCACGGGCCTGCTGAAGATCGCCGCCACCACGCTCTCCGCGCATGCGATGAAGGTGATGCTGGCCGCGACCGGCGCGTACTTCGCCTACCTGCTGCTCTTCGCCGGACTTTCGGCGGCCGAGCGCCGCCGCATCGTCGTGCTGCTGGTGCTGGTGATGGCCAGCACGCTGTTCTGGGCGGGATACGAGCAGGCCGGCTCTTCGCTGACGCTGTTCGCCGAGCGCAACACCAACCGCATGCTGGGCGGCTACGAATTCCCCGCCGCGTGGTTCCAGTCGGTGCCGGCCATCTGGGTGCTGCTGTGCGCGCCGCTGCTGGCAAGCCTGTGGCTGTGGCTGGCGCAGAAGGGCCGCGACCTGTCGGTGATCCTGAAGTTCGCGCTGGGACTTGCAGGCATGGGACTGGGCTTCCTGGTGATGGTCGGCGCCGCCAAAGTAGTGAGCCACAGCCTGCTGGGCGCCACCGGCAATGCCGGCCCGATGTGGCTAGTCACCACCTACCTGCTGCACACACTGGGTGAACTGTGCCTGTCGCCGGTGGGCATGAGCGCCACCACGCAGCTCGCGCCGCAGCGCTTCGCCGGCCAGGCGATGGGCCTGTGGTTCACCAGCCTCGCGATGGGCAACCTGCTGGCCAGCCGCCTGGCGGGTAGCCTCGATGGCGCCACGGCCGACGGCCTCGCCAGCTATTTCATGCTGATGTTCCAGTACGGCGCCGGCGGCGCGGCCGTGCTGCTGATGCTGTTCCCGCTGCTGCGCCGCTGGGCCAACCTGAACCAGGCGGGCAAAGACAGCGCATGACGCCCGCCGCGCGCCAGCGACGCATGCTGGTGCTGTGTCTTGCCGCGGTGTACCTGATCTGGGGCACCAGTTATCTCGCCACGCGCGTGGGCGTGCTGCACCTGCCGCCACTGCTGTTCGGCGCGGCGCGCTTCCTCATCGCTGGCGTGGTGCTCACCGGCATCGCGTTCTGGCGCGGCTTCCGCCCCGAACAGCTTTCGGGTCAATGGCACCACCTGGTGGCGATGTCGTTCATGGGCATCGCGATCTGCAACGGCCTGCAGGTATGGGCCATGCAGTGGGTGCCATCGGGCACCAGCGCGCTGCTGAACGCCTCGTGCGCGCTGTGGATCGTGCTCTTTGGCCTGTTCGGAGCGCGCGCGCATCGCCCCGGTCGGCGCGAGATGCTGGGGCTGGCCATCGGCTTCATCGGCACGGTGCTGCTGGTGCTGCCCGCGCCGGGCGCAACCAATCCCGCTGCGTCAACGCCGCTGGTCCCGCAGCTGGCCATCGTGCTGGCCTGCGTGGTGTGGTCGCTGGGCACCATCTACATGCGCAACCATGCGCTGGCCATCGACCTGTTCGCGCTGATGGGACTGCAGATGCTGCTGGGCGGCGTGTGGATGGCACTGGCCGGCGTGCTGCGCGGCGAGCCCGCGGCCTGGCACTGGTCGCGCCCCGGCATCCTCGCGCTGGCGTACCTGGTGGTGTTCAGCGCCTGCCTGGCCTACATGGCCTATGCATGGCTCGCGCGCCATGCCACGCCCGCGCAGACCGGCACCTACAGCTATGTGAACCCCGCGCTCGCTACTGTCGTGGGCTACGTCGGACTGGGCGAACGCATGAGCCTGATGCAGGTATGGGGCGCGGCCGTGATCCTGGCCGGCGTGCTGATGATCAACTGGCCGGCGACTTCGCCGCGGCCATCCGTTCGCGCTGCTCCACCAGAACCTTGAGCCGCGCCAGCGCGCGCTCGGCAGCCGTGCGCACCTTCAGGAAGTGCGGCGTCCACTCGGGCGACTCGGGCACGCCGGAGCACAGCAGGCGCACCAGCGTCTGGCCGTCGACGGCCTCGAGCATCACGTCGTCCACCATCGCGCCATCGAAGGTGGGCAGGTCAGGGGGCGTGAGGTAGATCAGGCGCAGGCGGCGCGGCGGATCGAAGACATCGATGATGGCTTCGCGCACGAGCCCCGGCGCCACGGTGGCGGACCAGGTTCCGCCCTTCTGCGGGCGGATGCGCGCGTCGCGCCCCAGCCACAGGGGCGCCAGCATCGGGCCGCACATTGCCGTCCAGACCTTGGGCGGTGCTGCGTCGATGTCTATCCGGTGCGCAAACCCGCGCGTTTTCATCGGCCGCCTGATCCTTCTGGCTGGACTTGAGGCTATTCTGCCACTTCCCTACCTCTGGCTCACGGGTGCTTCCATGGCTTATGTCCTGCTTGTGATCGTGCTCGCATTGTTGCAGTTCGTTCTGTTCGGAATCGCCGTCGGCCGCGCGCGCGGCAAGTACGGTGTGCATGCGCCAGCGGTCAGCGGCAACGAACAGTTCGAGCGCTATTTCCGCGTGCACGTGAATACCCTCGAGCAGCTGGTGGTGTTCATCCCGGCCATCTGGCTGTTCGCGCAGTTCGTCTCGCCGCTGTGGGCCGCGGGCCTGGGTGGCGTGTACCTGGCCGGTCGCACGCTGTATTTCCTGAGCTATGTGAAAGACCCGAAATCCCGCGGCCTGGGCTTCGCGCTCTCGTCCGTGCCCTCGCTGGTGATGCTGGTCGGGGTGCTGGTCGAGGCGCTGCGCATGCTCTCGCTGGGCTGAAGGCCATGCAGGGCGTCTCGGCAGGATTGTCGGCGGCCCTGGAACTCGACGCCGCGGGCAACCCCGGCGAGGCGTTCAACGTCCTGAAGCGCGCCAGCGCCGCCGGCGACCTTCCGTCGATGACGGAACTGGGCCACCGGCTGCTCACCGGCGATCGCGCACCGAAGATGGTCGATCACGCGCTGTCGCTGCTGTCGAATGCCGCGCGGGGCGGCGAAGGCCGCGCGCTGGCGCGACTGGCCGCGCTCAATGCCGCGGGCGCCTACATGACGCAGGACCTTCCCGGCGCGCTGAACCTGCTGGCCGCCGCGGCGGACGCGGGCGACGCCGGTGCGCAGGGCCAGCTCACCTGCCTGCAGGCCCCTCATGCTGCGCCCGCCAGCTGGTCGGCCATGGCGGCGCGGGTCGCGTGGGGCGACTGGCTCACCGCGGCGCCGGTCATCGCGCTGGAGCCCCGCGTGGGTCGGGTGCTGCAGCTCGCCCCTGCAGCCGTCTGCGACTGGCTCATTGCGCGCGCGCGGCCCCGGCTTGGTCGCGCGCTGGTCTACGACGCGGTGGAACGACGCGACCTTGCCCACGACATGCGCACCAACAGCGCGGCGAACTTCGACTACGCCTGCCTCGATGTGGTGCAGTTCCTGGTGCAGGCGCGGATGGCCCGGACCTGCGGCCAGCGACAGCAACAGCTCGAGGCGCCCATGGTGCTGCACTATCGGGTGGGACAGCAGATCCGGCCGCATTTCGACTTCATCGACACCGCCGCACCGGACTACGAGCAGCAGATCCGTGAGCAGGGCCAGCGGATGATCACCTTCCTGCTGTACCTGAACGAGGGTTACGACGGCGGTGAAACCACCTTTCCCGAACTGGGCATCGTGAACCGCGGGCGTCGCGGCGAAGGGCTGTACTTCATCAACTCGCGCGCCGACCGCTCCGCCGATCGCCAGATGCTGCACACGGGGTCACCACCGACGCGGGGCGAGAAATGGATCGTCACGCAGTTCATCCGCGACATCGCTCTTCGGCCCTGAAGCAATAACGCCAACGCTAATACCTGCTCCGACAAGGGCTATACCTTCAGTGCTGCGTGACTCGAAGGAATCCGGTTCCGCCTGAGTCAACCCGTGACTACCGCTGATTGATTGTATTCTTGTTGCGATTCCGCCAAATGTGGGCGGTCCGCTACATCAAATCGGGGAGTCTCACTATGCAGGTCTCAAATGCCGCGAACGGCAGCCGTTCGCGTATCTCTGCTCATTTCCTGGTCCAGGCCGCCGTCGCGGCAGCCCTGGCCGGCACAGGTTTCCAGACCGCCACGGCGGCCGAAGAAGCAAAAGACAGCCAGCTCGAGGAAATCACCGTCACCGGCTCGCGCATCACGCGCCGCGACACGGAAACCACCAGCCCGCTGATCACAGTTGAAAAGGAAACGCTCGAGAAGAGCTCCTACATCTCGCTCGAGCAGGCGCTGAACGAGCTGCCCGAGTTCATGGCCGGCGGCGCGCTGTTCGGCGCGGGCGCGGTCACGGGCCTCACCGCGGCCGGCGACGTGGCCGGCGGTTCCGGCACCGGCAACATGTTCGACACGGCCCGCGGCGTCGACAACGCGCGCGCCGGCCAGTTCACGCCCGGCTCCGCCACCGTCAACCTGCGCGGCCTGGGTCCCAACCGCTCGCTGACACTGATCAATGGCCGTCGCGCCATCCCGAATGACGCCTCGGGCGCCATCGACCTGAACACCGTGCCGCAGATCGCCATCGGCAACATCGAGGTGATTTCCGGCGGCGCCTCATCGGTGTACGGCGCAGACGCGCTGGCCGGCGTCACCAACATCAAGCTGCGCACCAACTTCGAGGGCGCCGAGGTCCGCGCGCGCGGCGGCATCAACGAATACTCCGGCGACGGCAAGGAATGGCAGTTCTCCACCCTGCTGGGCGGCAGCATCGCCGACGGCCGGGGTCACGCCATGGTCGCCATGGACTACAGCAAGCGCCAGATCTCGCTGTGGAAGAACCGGCCGTTCTTCCGCGAGGTCATGGAATCGCCGCTGTCGAACGCCGGCAACTATCTCTTCGCCTGGGCGCCGGGCTATGCGGCGGGCGCCGGCACGGCTTCCCCTGTGACGGCGGGCTGCCCCACGGGCTCGGTCTGCACCAGCAGCCTTGCGGCGGCCGCGGGCGGTGGCAGCAACAACGTGTTCAACCGCACCTGGGCCGGCAATGCTCCCTCGCAGGCGGCCCTCAACTCGGTATTCGCCGATCGCACCTGCGGCACACTGGCCTGCGTCACCTCCGCGGGCCAGGGCACGTTCTACTTCAACAGGGACCAGACGCTGTTCACCACCTCGAGCAACGCCACCGTTGGCGGTGTGGTGCAGCGCTACGGCCCGCAGAGCTTCACGGGCACGCTGGCCGGCACCGAGGCCAACCCCGACGAGTTCACCTGCGGCTTTGCCTCGGGCTTCCGGAACATGGTTGCGGGCTACCAGCAGCAGTGCAATCCCACGATGGGTCGCGTCGACTACGGTCGCCGCCTCACCAGCCCGCGCGAGGCCTACACGCTGATGGGCGATGCCGACTTCGCGATCAACGACCGCGTGACGGCGTACTCCACCGTCACGTTCGCGCACTCCACCACCGAGACGCGGCGCGAACCTTCGCCGGCGAGCGGCAACTGGGGCATCGCGATTCCCTATCACTCCAACTCGGCCGAGATCTACCTGCCCTCGATTGTGCAGGCCGCCGCCAACGGCCTCACGGCCGGGCAGACGCTGCCCGAGTACGCAGCGGGCGGAAAGCGCGGCACCAACTGCGCACCGACTGGCGGTTGCACCATGGCGCAGGCCTTCCCGGTGCCCGCCGAGATGCGCACGCTGCTCAACTCGCGTCCCGATCCGCTGCTCATCAACGCCAACTCGCCCTTCAACGGCATGAGCGTCTGCGAGCTGCGCGAGCTGGACGTGAACGCCACGGCCGGCCGCCAGGCAGCGCAGCGCACCACCACCGGTGGCACGGCCTACACCGTGCAGATGGATCCGAACACCGGCGACACGTTCAAGATCTGCGGTCCGAACTCGCCCTGGCGCGTGGCCACGCAGATGGGCTTCCTGCCGCCGCGCGGCACCTTCAACACCATCACCAACTACCAGCTGTTCGCGGGCCTGAAAGGTGACCTGGGCCTGAAGGACTGGACCTGGGATGCCTACATCTCGCAGGGCGAGTCGCGCACGCTCACCGAATACGTGGGCTACGTGTCCTCGCAGAACTACTACAACATCATGTCGGCGCCGAACTATGGCCAGGGCTTCACGGCCACCAGCAACGTGTCGAACAAGACCTTCACCTGCACCAGTGGCCTCGATCCGTTCAAGCAGGCCGCGGGCACGCTGCAGATCTCGCAGGACTGCATCAACGCGCTGCTGACCAACCAGGCCGACAAGCAGACCATGCAGCAGTACGAGTCGCAGCTGAACCTGCAGGGAGGCCTGTTCGACCTGCCCGCCGGCGAAGTGCGCGGCGCGGCGGGTGTGTCCTGGCGCAAGAACAGCTACTACTACCACCCGGACTCGCTGCGCGAGACCGAGTCGGTGTACGACGGCCCGATGGGTCAGTTCGGCGTGGCCAACATCGACGGCACCGTGTCGGTGAAGGAGGTCTACGGCGAAATGCTGGTGCCGCTGCTGAAGGACCTGCCGGGCGTCAAGAACCTCGAGCTGGAACTGGGCTTCCGCCACTCGAAGTACTCCACCGGCCAGAGCGTTCCCACCTACAAGGCGCAGCTGAGCTGGCAGCCCATCGACTGGGTCCGCTTCCGCGGCGGCTACAACCGCGCGGAGCGCACGCCCAACATCGCCGAGCTGTTCACGCTGCCCACCACGAGCTCGCAGCTCACCACGGGCGCGGACCCGTGCACCACCACCAATGGTGCGACGCTGCCGAATTCGAACGTGGCGGCGAACCCGAACCGCGCGGTGCTGCAGGCCATGTGCGCCGCGCAGATCGACCAGTACGGCGGCAATGGCGCGTCGAACTTCCATCTGAACCCGAACGGCATCGTGCTGCCGCCGCCCGCGGTGGTCACCTTCCGCGGCGACCCCAACCTCAAGAGCGAGAAGGGCGACACGTGGACGGCCGGCCTGGTGCTGCAGTCGCCGTTCGATCACGTGCTGCTGCAGCGGACGACGATGACCATCGACTGGTACAGCATCAAGATCAAGGACGCGATCACGGTGCAGTCGGCGCAGTTCATCCTGAACGCCTGCTTCAACCAGGACGGCTCGAACCCCACCTACTCGCTGAACGATCCGGGTGGCTACTGCTCGCTGATCGTGCGTGACCCGATCTCGGGTGGCGTCACGGCCACGCGCACGCAGTACGCGAACATCGGCGAGAACAGCGTGAAGGGCATCGACGTGGCGCTGCGGTGGAGCGCGGCGATGGCGGACATGGGAATGGAATCCATCCCCGGCACGCTGTCGCTGAACCTCGGCACCAACTTCCTGCTGGAGCAGAACCAGCCGGTGACGGTGGGCGGCGCGCTGCAGGACTACGCCGGTTACGTGGGCGCTTCGAAGATCCGCGCCAACACCGTGCTGGGCTACAACGTCAACGAAAACCGCTTCAGCCTGACCTGGCTGTATCGCCTGGGCACCAAGGGCCTCGGCGGCGACAACCGTCCGACGACGCTGTTCGCGGGCTATCCCACCGGCAACCAGTTCAACCTGAGCGCCGGCCGCAAGATGGAGAACCTGGACGTATCGGTGAACGTCAGCAACCTGCTCAACACGAAGCCGGGCCGCGCCGGCTACGCGTATGCGGACCTGACCCAGGGCTTCGGCACGTTCGACCCGTACGGTGACCTCGTGGGTCGCCGCTACTCGCTGAACCTGACGCTGTCGTTCTGATCCTGTCGCGGCGGGCGCAAGCCTGCCGCGCTTCTACCCGGGCCCCGTTGCGAAACGGGGCCCTTTTTTCAGCGCTCGCGGCGGAAGATCATCACCAGCATCGGCAGCATCGACACCAGGATGATGGCGATGGTCACCAGGCCGAAGTTGTTCTTGATCAGCGGGATGTTGCCGAAGAAATAACCCGCCCAGATGAAGATGTTCACCCAGGCGATGCCGCCGATGAAGTTGTAGACCTGGAACCGGCCATGGTGCATGCGCCCGATGCCGGCCACGAAGGGCGCGAAGGTGCGCACGATGGGCGCGAAGCGCGCCAGCACCATCGCGAGCGCGCCGTGCCTGGCGAACCAGGCCTCGGTCTGCCGGAGGTATTCCACCTTGATGAAACGATACTTGCCGCTGAAGGCCTTCTGCCCGATGGCGTGTCCGATCCAGTAGTTGGTGGTGTTGCCCAGCACCGCGGCGACGCACAGCAGCAGCGCCAGCCACGGGGCCGACAGCGCGCCGCTGGTGTCGATGGCCGCGAGCGCGCCCAGGCCAAACAGCAGCGAATCCCCGGGCAGGAATGGTGTAACCACCAGGCCCGTCTCGGCGAAAATCACCAGGAACATCAGCGCGTAGATCCAGGTGTCGTAACGCGCCAGCAGCTCGACCAGGTGACGGTCCAGGTGCAGGATGAAATCAATGAAGAAGTGGATCAGTTCCATCGGCGCAGTCTAAGGGGTATGCGGCCGGGCCGCAGCCCGGGTCAGCGCGCCCTGGCGGCTGCCGGCTGGTAGAGCGTCGACTCGGAGTGGTCGTAGTTTTCCAGGATCTTCTCGATGCGCAGCAGGGTATCGTCGTTCGGTCCCAGCGCCGCGGTATCAAGCTGCTGCCGACGCGTGGCGTCCTCGTACTGCGGCAGCTCGTTGATCGTGTTCTGCAGCGGCGCGGGCCGCGAGATCGCGAAGCCCTGGCCGTAGTCCACGCCCAGCGAGGCCACATGCAGCCGGATCTCGTCGGTCTCGACGAACTCGGCCACGGTGGTCAGTTTCATCGAACGCGCCAGCTGCGCGATGGCCTGCACCATCGATTCGGCGCGCGGATCCTTAAGGACGTCCCTGACGAAACTGCCGTCGATCTTCAGCATGTCGATGGGCAGCGCGCGCAGGTAGGCCAGCGATGAAAGTCCCGTGCCGAAGTCATCCATCGCGATGCTGCAGCCCAGGTCGCGCAGGTGCTTCATCACCTTCTCGGCCCGCGCCAGGTTGGCGATGGCCGCGCTCTCGGTCAGTTCGAAGCAGAACACGCGCGGGTTGATGCCGCTCTTGCTGATCTGGTCCACGACGAATTCTTCGAAACTCTCGTCGCACAGCGATTGGCCAGACACGTTCACGGTGAAAGCCACGGGGCGATTGGCCAGCAGCCCGGCATGCGGCTTCAGCACCCGCACGGCCTCCTGCACCACCCAGCGGTCCACGGCCGGCATCAGCTGGTAGCGCACGGCGGCGGACAGGAAGCGGCCCGGACCGACCTCCTCACCCGTCTCGTCGATCATGCGCAGCAGCAGTTCGAAATGGGTCGGCGCCGAAGGATCGCGCAGCGGCGCGATCAGCTGCGCATGCAGGCGCAGGCGGTTCTCGGCGATGGCCGTGCGCAGGCTGGGCGCCAGCTCCACGTCCTCGTTTCGGCGGATGATCGACACATCGCTGGCCTGGTAGAGCTCCACGCGATTGCGGCCGCGGTCCTTGGCGGCCTTGCAGGCTGTCTCGGCCACCGCATGCGCATGCGCCAGGTCCAGCCCCGCGTCGCTGAGCGGCGCGACGCCAATGCTGACCGAGGCGGAATAGTTGCCCGGCTGTCCGCCACTGAGCTGCGTGGCGCCAAAGGACTCGACGCCGGCGCGCAGCGCCTCGCCGAAGGTCATCGCGTCATCCGCGCCGGTGGGCAGCAGGATCGAGAAGCGGTCGCCCGAGATGCGCGCCG
Source organism: Pseudomonadota bacterium (assembly GCA_016720075.1). Taxonomy (GTDB): domain Bacteria; phylum Pseudomonadota; class Gammaproteobacteria; order Steroidobacterales; family Steroidobacteraceae; genus ZC4RG30. The sequence continues at coordinate 357,496 of JADJXW010000021.1, read as the reverse complement.
CGAGCGAGCCGGGCACCAGGCGCGCGCGGATCAGCTCACCCAGCTTCGCCAGCAGCTTGTCGCCCGTGTGCATGCCGAAGTTGTCGTTGATGACATGCATGCGGTCGGCATCGATGTAGAGATTGGTCCACAGCGTCTTGCGGCCATCGGTGCGCGGCACCAGCAGCGCCCTGGCGCGGCGGTCGAAGGCATCGCGGGTCAGCAGGCCCGTGAGCGCGTCATAGCTCGACTCGACGATGCTGGCGGCGCGCCGCGCGAGCAGCTCGGCGAGCTGCTGTTCACGCTGGCGGAACTCGGGCGCCTTGTGGCTGCGGAACAGCGCCAGCAGTCCGGCGGCGCGGCCCGTGGCATTGCGAATCGGGGTGCACAGCGCGCGCAGCGGCAGGTTCATGCCGGGCAGCGCATCGGGCGCGTTCAGCGCTACGGCAGCATTGCGCACCATGGTCAAGGACAGCAACGGCCGGTGCAGGCGGGCGAGGATGCCCGTGTCGACGGGCCGGCCCTCGGCCTTGGCCACCATCACGAGATTGCGCTCGGGCACGACCAGCGCCGCGAACTCGCAGTTCATGTGGTTGGTCACGCTCTGCAGCAGCAACTGCACGTCATTGTCGGAGGCGTCGGCGCCCGAGCCACCACTGGTTGCCAGCAGAACGTCCAGGTCGCCGTCGCGCTCATCCGCCTCGCTATCGTCGCCGGGCGAATGCTCGTCCAGCATCTTCTGCAGCTTGAGCTCGCGCTGCAGGCACTCGAGCACCGGACGCAGCATCGAATGCACGTAGCTGAATGTGCGCTGTTCGTTCTCGCCCTGCTTCCACATCACCGCGAGCACCGCGGAAATCTTGTCGGTGGCATCCTGAAGCCAGAACAAATACGCAGGCTCGTTGCTGCCCACCTGGATGCGCACGCCATCGCCGGAACTGTCCTGGGCCAGCGCATCGCGCACCATCGGCGGCAGCGCGGGCTCGACGGAAGTCAGGCTGGTCCAGCGGACTTCGCCGTTGGTTTCAAAAAGGGTGATGCCTACGGCACGCGGCAGCAGCGCGCTCACCAGCTGCGCGTAGGCGGCGTAGTTCTTCCACAGTTCACCCTGCTTCGGCATGGGGTGCAGGATGACTTAATGCCCTGCCGGGTTGATTGAACCAGTCGGCAAAATGGAAAACCGCCGAAGCCTCAGTCGGATGGCGGCGCCGATGATTTGAACCACCCACTGGGGTTCACCGGCTTGCCGGCGCGGCGAATCTCGAAGTACAGGCCCGGCCTCGCGCGGCCCCCGGAGTCGCCTGCCGCGGCAATGGTCTCGCCCGCCCGCACGGTGGCACCCGCCTGTTTGAACAACTGCTCGTTGTGGCCGTACAGGCTCAGGTACCCGTTGCCGTGATCCAGGATGATCAGCAGCCCCCGGCCCGACAGCCAGTCGGCGAAGATCACGCGGCCCTCGTGCACGGCGCGCACATTCGCGCCACGATCTGCTGCGATCTCGATGCCATTTGAGCGTAACCCGCCGGCAATGGTATCCCCATAGCCCAGCTCCACCTTGCCGGCCACCGGCCAGGACAGTCGACCCCGCAGCTTGGCGAACGGGTCATTGGGATCAAACGGCGTGGCTTCGGTGGCGCGCCGCAGCTCGGCCAGCAACTTCTCGAGCTGCAGCTGCTGCTGCTGCAGGCGCTTCAATTGCGCCCCCCGGTTGCGCGACTCCGCCGTCAGGCTGGCCAGCACCCGGCCACGCTGCTTGCGGGCCTTGTCCAGCTCCTGCACGCGGCGCTGGCGCTGGATCTCCAATTGCTCGAGTTCGTTGTCTTGTTCTTCGATCTGGCGGGCTAATTCGTCGATTTCAGCAATATTCTGCGTGATGAGATTGATCTTGCCGGCCCGGTCCCGGCCAAAGTAGCCGTAATACGTCAAATTCCGCTGAAATTGCGCCGGACTGCGCTGATTGAGCAGCATCTTGAGCGGTTCGTTGCGACCCATCATGTAGGCCGAGCGCAACTGCGCGGCCAGGTCGTCCTGCGTACGGTCGCGCTCGGCCACCCGCTGTTCGCGCTCCTTCTGCAGGCGCTCCCGCTCGGCGCTGGTCTCGGAGCGCTGCGAGCGCACCTTGCCCAGCTCGCCCTGGGCCTTGGACACCGACTGCTCCGCAGCACGCAGGTCGCGGGTGAGCCGGTCCTTCTCGGCCGCGTCGTTCTGCACCTGGCGCTGGATGCGCTCGATGCGCTCCTTCAGCGTCCGCAGGTTGGCCTCGGTGCGCGCGCGGTCGGGCTGCGCGGCCGGCAGGGCCAGCGCCGCAAGCCACAATCCCAGTGCGAGTACCCGGATTCCGCGTTTCATCAGGCCCACAAGTCTAAGGGAGGTGACCCCGCCCGGTGGCTATAATGCGCGCCCGTTTTACGTGTGATGTCCCATGGATCGCCTGCTCGAGTACGTCAACCGTCATCCCTTCCTGGTCAGCCTCGCCGTCGCGCTGCTGCTGGCGATCATCGCGTTCGAACTGCGCGCGCGGCGGATGGGATTCGCGGCGCTGCCTCCGCAGGACGCCATCCGCCTGATGAACCAGGGCGCGGCCGTTTACGACCTGCGCGCGGCCGAGGCCTTCGCCGCCGGACACATCAGCAACGCGAAGCACCTGGCGGCCGACCAGCTCGACAAGGCCGCCGACGTGCTGAAGAAGTACCGCGAAAAATTCCTGGTGATCTACTGCGAGGACGGCAACGCCTCGGCCTCGCTGGCGCGCCGACTGCACGCCGCGGGCTTCACCAAGACGTTCAACCTGCGCGGGGGCCTGGCCACCTGGCGCGCCGACGGCCTGCCGCTGGTTCGCTGATCCCATGGCCGAGGGCAACAGCGTCGTGATGTACACCACCTCGTGGTGCCCGTACTGCACGCGCGCCCGCCGGCTGTTCGACGACAAGGGCGTGAAGTACACCGAGATCGATGTCGAAGCGGTGGACGGCGCGCGCGCCGAGATGCAGCAGCGCTCGGGCCGCACCTCGGTGCCGCAGATCTTCGTCGGCGACCGCCACCTGGGCGGCTACGACGACACCAGCGCGCTCGAGCGCCGCGGCGAGCTCGATCCGCTGCTGGCCGCCGCGCGCGGCGCCTGAACACACAAACGATTTCCAAGAACGAGGTGGATGACGATGGCCGATGAAACCCCCGCGCAGAGCAACGGCGCCGCGCAGCCCAACCTGGCCCTGCAGGGCGTTTACCTGAAGGACTGCTCGTACGAGTCGCCGATGGGCCCGCGTGCGGATGGCAACTTCCAGCCGCAGATCAACCTGGACCTGGCCACCACCAGCTCACCGATCCAGGACAACGTCCACGAAGTGGTGCTCACGGTCACCGTCTCGGCCAAGCAGGGCGACAAGACGCTGTTCCTGGTCGAAGTGAAGCAGGCCGGCGCGTTCCTGATGGAGAACCTGGAGCAGGAAGACGCCAAGCGCGCCATCGCCAGCGTCTGCCCGGGCGTGCTGTTCCCGTATGCGCGCGCGATGGTGTCGCAGCTGGTGTCGCAGGGCGGCTTCCCGCAGCTGCTGCTGCCGCCGGTGAACTTCGACGCGCTGTACCTGAGCGCGCAGTCGCAGTCGGTTCCGCAGACCACGAACTGATCGGCAGCGGGTCGCACGAGCCACTGCCTTGAACGCGCCCATCGCCGTGCTCGGCAGTGGATCATGGGGCACCGCGCTCGCAATCCAGTTCGCGCGCGCCGGCAAGCCCACTCGGCTGTGGGGTCGCGACCCTGCGCAGCTCACCGACATGCGGCAGGCGCGCTGCAATCGCCGCTACCTGCCGGATGCTCCCTTTCCGGCGCTGCTCGATGTGGCGCCATCGCTCGAAGCCGCGCTCGATGGTGTGTCGGACGTGCTGGTGGCCGTGCCCAGCAGCGGCTTTCGCGCGCTGCTGACCGACCTTGCCACTCGTCTGACGCGCGATGTGTGCATCGCTTGGGCCACGAAGGGCTTCGAGCGCAACACCGGCCTGCTGCCGCACCAGGTGGCGCATGAAGTGCTGGGCAGCGGCTACACCATGGCGGTGCTGTCGGGCCCCACCTTCGCGCGCGAAGTCGGCGCCGGCCTGCCCACCGCGATGGTGGTGGCCTCCACCGACGAAGCCTTCGCGATGCGCGTGGCCGAAGACCTCGCCTCGCCGGGCTTTCGCACCTATGTTTCCACCGACATCACCGGCGTCGAGATCGGTGGCGCGGTGAAGAACGTGATTGCCGTGGGCGCGGGCCTGTCCGATGGCCTGGGCTTCGGCGCCAACATGCGCGTGGCGCTGATCACGCGCGGGCTCAACGAAATGACGCGACTGGGCGTGGCGCTGGGCGCGCGCGAACGCACGTTCATGGGCCTTGCCGGCCTTGGCGACCTGGTGCTCACCTGCACCGACGACCAGTCACGCAACCGGCGTTGCGGACTTGCGCTCTCGCGCGGCCTGTCGGTGGAAGACGCCATGCGCGAGATCGGCCAGGTGGTCGAGGGCTATCACGCGGCGCGCGTGCTGCGTGGCGTGGCGGCCAGGCTCGGGCTCGACCTGCCGATCTGCGAGGGCATCTGCCGCATCCTCTTCGATGGCGCCAACGCCGGCGAGGTCGTGCGGGAACTCATGGCCCGTCCGCCGCAGGCCGAATTCGAATAGCGCTCGCGCGTCCCTCGACGCCTCAGTAGCGAAAGCCCAGCGTCAGCATCACGTTGTCGACGTTCGTGGTGCCGGTGCTGGACTTGCCCACCTTGGCGTGGTGCAGGTAATCCAGGCCCAGCCGGTAGTAGTCCCACACCACGAATCCCGCGCCCACTCCGTAGTAGAAGTCCTGCGAGGCATCGGAGAACTTGTCGGCGAGCGAGTCGGTGCCCACGGTGGACGACAGCTTCAGCGTGACGCTGGAGTTGGAAATGCCGGCCCGGGCGCGCAGCTCGAAATTGCGCCCCACCGGCAGCGTGGCGGTGCCACCGATCATGATGCCGCGCGCGCGATAGCCGAAGTCGAAGGTGGAAGGGAGGATGGTGCCCGCATCATCCACCGTGCCGGTGGAGGCGTACCGGAACGAACCCAGCGTGTACATGCCCGCCTCGGCGGCGAACCAGCGGTTGAAGCGATAACCGGCCGTCAGCGCGAGCGAGCGGTCCTTCGTATCCAGCGTGGAGTTCAGCGTCTGCACCGGCAGCGCGAAGGAATCGAAGAAGTCGCGCGTGAAGGAGTCCAGGTCCGCGAGGCTCACATCCTTGAACGTGGTCTTTCCCGCGGCCACCTCCATGGTCCAGCCCCGGTCCAGGTACTGGGCCTGCGCGGCCGGCAGGCCGGCGAATCCCAGGGCCAGGATGCTCAGGACGCGCATAAGGCGCGGAATGCGGCATGGCTGCATGGTCGACCCTCCCTAGTTGAGGAAGAAGACTAGCGCAGGGCGGCGCGCGCGTCAGTCCCGTGCCGCAAAGCCGTTCTGGCGCCAGGCCTCGTAGACCACCACCGCCACGGCGTTGGACAGGTTGAGGCTGCGGTTGCCGGGGCGCATCGGAATGCGCAGGCGCTCGTGCGGCGGCAACCCCGCGACCACTGCTTCCGGCAGTCCTGAGGTCTCGCGTCCGAACAGGAAGCTGTCCCCCGGCTGGAACGTCGCCTCGTGGAAACCCCGCGCGCCATCGGTTTCGATGACGTGGAGCCGCGTGGGCCCGATGGCGGCGAGGCAGGCTGCCAGGTCCGCATGCTGCGACACCCGCGCCAGGTCGTGGTAGTCCAGCCCGGCGCGCTTGAGTTGCGGTGCGGAAAGATCAAATCCCAGCCGGCCCACCAGGTGCAGGTGCGCGCCGGTGTTGGCGCACAGCCGGATGGAATTGCCGGTGTTGGGGGGAATTTCCGGCTCGTAGAGCAATACGTTGAACACGGGCGTACTCGTCAGGGCTCCGGAGCGGCAATGTGCCCTATTTTCAGCGATAATTCGCGCATGAATGCAGCCCTGGAAAAGCCGCCCGCCGCGCGCGCCGCGCCCCCGGCATGGGCGCCGCCGCCGGCCTCGCTCCAGCTCGATTTCCTGGGCATGAAATTCGCCTCGCCCATCGTGCTGCTGTCCGGCTGCGTGGGCTTTGGCGAGGAATACACCCGCGTGGCGGGATTTTCGAATCGCGATGTGGGCGCCATCTGCCTGAAGGGCACCACCGGCAAGGCGCGGCTGGGCAACAAGCCGCACCGGGTTTTTGAAACCCCCATGGGCATGCTGAACGCCATCGGTCTGCAGAACCCCGGGGTCGATGTGGTAGTGCGCGAGATCCTGCCCACGCTCGATTTCTCCGAGACGCGCTTCATCGCCAATGCCTCCGGTTCCACCATCGAGGAATACATCGAGGTGGTGTCGAAGTTCGACGACTCGCCCATCGACGCCATCGAGATCAACATCTCCTGCCCCAACGTGAAGGAAGGCGGCGTGCAGTTCGGCAATTCGCCCGAGATGTCCGCGCGCGTGGTGGAAGCCTGCCGCAAGGTCACGAAGAAGCCACTGATCACCAAGCTGTCGCCCAACCAGACCGACATCCAGTTGAACGCCCGGCTGTGCATCGAGGCCGGCACCAACGGCCTTGCGGTCATCAACACGATGACCGGCATGGCCATCGACACGCGCACCGGCAAACCGGTGATCGGCAACCGGCAGGGAGGCCTGTCGGGCCCCGCCATCAAGCCGATCGCACTGCTCAAGACGGCGCAGGTGGCGGAAGTGGCGCGCCCGCATGGCGTGCCCATCATCGGCCAGGGCGGCATCGTGTGCGCGAACGACGCCATCGAGTTCCTGCTGGCCGGCGCCACGGCCGTGGGCGTGGGCACCGCGCTGTTCTACGACCCGCTGGTATGCCCGAAGATCAATCGCGGCATCGCGGAGTATCTCGCCGCGCGCGGCCACGCCAGTCTCGCCGCGCTCGCGGCCCAATGAATTCACTCGTTATCAGGACCTTCCCCTAAATCATGTCTGCCGTCGAAACCATCAACTTCACCCGCGGCGTGCCCGCACTCGAATCCTTTCCCACCACCGACCTGATCCAGTGCAGCGCCGCCGCGCTCGCCGCCAATGGCGATGCGATGCTGCAGTACGGACCCTCCGCGGGCCTGGCGCCGCTGCGCGCATGGCTTGCCGACTGGCAGGGCGTGAAGCCCGAGCAGGTGCTCACCGGCAATGGCTCGCTGGAGCTGGTGGAGTTCCTCTGCACCGCGCTGCTGAAGCCCGGCGACGTGGTGTTCACCGAGAACCCCAGCTACGACCGCGCCATCACGCTGTTCCGCCGCCATGGCCTTACCGTCATCGGCGTGCCGCTCGAGGCAGACGGTCCGAACATCGATGCGCTCGAGAAGCTGCTGACGCAGCACAAGCCAAAACTGTTCTACGTGATTCCGGATTTCCAGAATCCGTCTGGCGCCACCTGCTCGGGCGCCAAGCGTCGCGCCATCGCCGAGATCGCGAAGAAGCATGAGCTGCTGCTGCTCGAGGATGCGCCCTACCGCATGCTGCGCTATCGCGGCGCGCAGGAACCCACGCTGTTCTCGCTGGTGCCCGAGCGCACGCTGCACATGACCAGCTTCACGAAGCTGATCGCCCCCGGCGTGCGGCTGGGGTTCATGATGGGCGATGCGGCCGTGCTCGCGAAGATCGGCAAGGTGGCCGAAGACACCTACATCTCGCCAGGGTATTTCGCGCATGGCGTCACGCTTGAATGGCTGAAGGCCGGCAAGCTCGCGCCGCAGATCGAGAAGTTGAAGGCGCTGTATGCCCCGCGCCTCGATGCGTGCCTGGCCGCGCTCGACAAATACATCCCCGATGCGGTGGCCACGCGCCCGGACGGTGGATTCTTCCTGTCGCTGACGCTGCCGCAGGGTGTTTCCACCACCGATCTGCGCGCCGCCGCCGCCAAGCGCAACCTGAACCTCGCCGATGGCCTGGCGTTCTTCCCGCAGGGCGGTGGCGAGCGCTTCCTGCGCCTGCCGTTCTGCGCGCTTACGCCGGCACAGATCGACGAGGGCATCCGCCGACTGGCCGAATGCGTGCGCGACGTGCGCGGCAAGTAGCAACAGGAGAAGAACATGGGGGCGAGGACACCGGTTCGCGCGATCGGCACATTGCTGCTGCTCGTCACCGCGGCGCTGGCACAGGGCCATCACTCGGCCGCCATGTTCGACGACAGCCAGCGCGTGACGCTCACCGGCACGGTGCGCGAGTTCCAGTGGAGCAACCCGCACTGCTATGTGCAGCTCGTGGTCCAGCCCGCCAAGGGGCCCGCGCAGGAGTGGAGCCTTGAAATGGGCGCGCCCAACTACCTCTACAACCTCGGCTGGCGCCCCTCCACGCTGAAGGCCGGCGAGCAGGTCACCGTGAAGATCGCGCCGCTGCGCAAGGGCAAAGCCGGCGGACTGCTGCTGGAGCTCACCAAGGCGGACGGCCGGCACTTTGGCGGCAAGCGATGAGCCGCGTGGCTTCGCGCGCGGGTGCAATCACGCGCCTGGCAATGCTGGCAGGCGTGCTGGCCCTGCTGCCGGCCTGCACGCAGCGCACGCCGCCGGCGCCCACCGATCCGCGCGTCGACACCTTCTCGAAGCTGCCGGACTGGCGCGGCTACTGGATCGCCGAAGGCATGCTGGCCGACATCTCCGGCTACACCGCCGATGGCCCGACGGCGCCGATGCGCATGGAGTTCCAGGGCGCCGACGCGCCGTGGAAGCCCGAGCAGCGCGCGAAGATCCTGGCCATGGCGCCCGCGATGATCGCCGCAGCCAACAAGGGCAAGGCCACCGGCTGGGGCTACCCGATGATGATGCAGTCGTTCGCGCCGCTGCAGTTCCTGATCACGCCTGAAGAAACGCTGATCATGAACTTCTACCGCGACGTGCGGCATGTCTACACGGATGGTCGCGCCCACCCCAAGCCAGATGACCTGTGGCCCACGCCATGGGGAGATTCGATCGGCCGCTGGGAAGGTGACACGCTGATCATCGAGACCACGGCCGTGCAGCGGCCCGGCATATTGTTCGTGCCGTTCCCGCTGGTATCCGAGAACGCGCGCTACACGGAGCGCATCCGCCGCGTGTCCGCCGATCGCATGGAGTCCGAGTTCACGATCGAGGATGCCGAGACGCTGACCGGACCATGGTCGTTCAAGCTGGCGTACGTCCGGCAGCCGGCGCTCGACCGGCTGATCCACGAGGCGTTCGAGAACGACCGCGTGGAAGTGGATGACGAAGGCGAGCTGCTGACGATCAAGCCGCCGCAGCGCTGATCCGGATATTCAAACCAGGCGCCTAGCCAGCGCCAGGCGCCTGTTCCGCGCGAATCATCTGCTCCAGCATCCGCCGGCCGCGGACGCAGTGCGTATCGCCCTTCAGCAGTATTTCCTGCGGCATCTGCGCATGCGCGCCCAGCATTGCCTCGATCTCGCGCGTGGCGAACATGTCTTCGTCCAGCGTGGCGCGCAGGCCATTGATGAAGGCCTCGCCCAGCGCCACATCGTCGCGTGCGAAGGTGCGCGCCAGCGCGAAGAAGTAGTGCGCGTCGTTCGTCTTGCCGGGCGTGATGGCGTGGTACACCCGAAAACCGCCGATGAGCCGGCCGGTGCCGAACTCCGGTGCCACCTCGTGGAAATGATCGAACCCCGCGTGCAGCGCCGGCAGGTGCCACTTCATGCCGAAGGCGCGGTCCACGCGCCCCTGGTGCTGCAGCAGCTTGGCGATCAGCGGCGGGCAGCTCACATTGGCCATGTTGCGCGCGCTGCGCAGCCAGCCTGGTCCCTCGTCGCGCACTTCCTGGGCTTCGGCAATGCCATCCGAGGCGATCGTGGAGCGGTGCAGGAACCCCAGGTGGCTCAGATCGAGCAGGTTGTCGTGCATCAGCGTGTAGCGGCCGGGCACGGAATAATAAGGCCCACCCACCGCCGCGTAGTCCGGATCGGTCAGGCCCAGCACATGGTGATCCGGGATCAGCGAAGGATCCGCCTTGTCCGGGTCACCCGGCCAGATCCACAGCCACTGCCACTTCTCCACCAGCGGATAGGCGGGAATCCGGCAGACATTGGGCACATGAACCTGAGAGGGAATCTTCACGCAGCGGCCGGTGCGGTCGAAGGTGATGCCGTGATAGAGGCACTCGATGTGATCGCCCTCGACGCGGCTCTTGCCCAGCGGAAAGTGTCGATGAGGGCAGCGACCACCCACGGCGACGGCCTCGCCATCCTCCGTGCGGTAGAAGGCCACCGGCTGGTTCACGATCCAGCGTTCCATCGGCTGGCGGGTCACTTCATGGGACCACGCCGCGATGTACCACTGGTTGCGTGGCGCGAAGAGTCCTTCGGCGAGTGGGTACATGGCCTACCTCCTGGCAAGCAGAAACAGAGCCGCAATGGCGATCAGGGATCCGGTCGACATGGCCACTGCTACCATTGAAAGCCCGATGCCGCCCTGGAACATCAGTCCGGCCACGATCGGGCTGAGCGCCGCGCCACCGCGGCCTATGGCCATCACGAGCCCGAAACCTCCGGTACGCACTTCGGTGGGATAGGCCTGCACCACGAGAGCGTAGAGCCCGACGATGCCGGCCTGCGTGAAGAATCCGGCCAGCGCCGCCGAGATCGACAGCTGAGTCATGGTGGTCAGCCCCTGTCCGAACGCCGCCACGGCAACGCAGGACCCCAGCATCACGCTGATCAGCATCCAGTGCAGCCGCAGCTTGCGCGTGAGCACACTGAACAGCAGGCAGCCGATCAGCCCTCCCGTGTTGCTCCACACCAGCACGCTGCCCGCCAGGCTGACCGGATAGCCCAGGTCCGCGACGACCTTGGCGCCCCACTTCAGGATGAAGTACGACGTCATGACGTGGCCGAAATAGGCCACCGACAGAAGCACTGTGGTACGGATCCATCGCGGCTCCAGCAGCAGCCGCTTGCTGACCGCGCGATCGGAGGTATCGCGTGGCAGTTCCGCCAGCAGCGGGTGCCCGAAACGGGCAAGGGCGCGGTTGATCTTCTGCAGCGCGTCGACAGGCTGCTTCTTCGCCAGGAATTCGAGGGATTCCGGGATCAGGAACCACACCAGCGGCAGGCACAGCAGCGACAGCACGCCACCCAGCCAGAACACCGACCGCCAGTCATAATGGGCCAGCAGGGCCGAGGCGATGCTGCCCGCCACGACCGCTCCCAGCGGATACCCGGTGGTCACCAGCGTCACGGTCAGGCTGCGATGCGTCTGCGGCGTGAATTCGGCGGCGATCACGTTGACGCTGGGCAACATGCCGCCGATTCCGACGCCGGTCAGCAGCCTGCAGATGCCAAGGGCCAGCACGCTGTCGACGGCCGTCGTCGCCAGCATGCCGATGGCCACCAGCGACAGGCTGATGAGCACGATGGGTCTGCGCCCGATCCGATCGGCGATGGGACCCAGTACGAACGAGCCCACCGCCATCGCCATGAGCTCGAGCGACAGCACCAGGCCCAGCGCCGCGCGTTCGATTCCCCATTGTGCGGCGATACCGGGCGCCGCGAAGCTGATCGACAGCACATCGAAACCATCGATCGCGATGAGCAGCACGCACACGACGATGATCAGGACCTGCCGCGTGGACAACGGCAGGTTGGCGAGTATTCCGCGGGGTGCTTCGCTCATTGGCGCAGGGACGCGGCCAGCCCCTCCTTGAGGGCGAGGCTGGCCGGCTTGCCGCTACTTGAAGTCGTAGCCGACGGTGATGCCGTACGTCCGGGGCGGCTGGTAGGTCACGTTGCGCGTGCCGTCGCCTATGGTCGAGCTGTAGGAGACGACCTCTTCGTTGGTCAGGTTGTTGGCCCACAGCTTGACGTTGTAGCGACCATCAGCCGCGTCCCAGCGCACGCCGAGATTGACCTTCGCATAGCCCTTCTGCCTGAGCTGATTGTCCGCCTCGTAGTACATCCCGTCGTTGTACTGCAGCGACGCCAGGAAATGCAGCTCCGCTCCGCTGACGAGCGGCCGGGTGTAGTCCGCGTTCGCCATGACCTGGAACTCGGGCGAGAACGGAATCACATTGCCGCTGGCATCGCCCGGCTCCACGCGGACCGGGTTGGTCTGGCGGAACGGGGCGTTGGTGAAGGTGTCGAACCGGGAATGCAGCCAGGCCATGCCGCCTGAAAGCAGCAGGTTGTCGGTGGCGGCGAGCTGCAGTTCCGCCTCGACGCCTTTGATCGTCGCCGCCGCGCCGTTGATGATGCCGGTATTGGCCGTGCCGACCTTCTGCACCTGGATGTTCGAGTAATCGTAGTAGAACGCGGCGCCATTGAAGCGCAGCCGTCGCCCCAGCAGATCGCTCTTGAAGCCGGCCTCGTAGGACTTGACGAACTCGGGCTTGAACGAGGGATCGGCGGCCTGCTGCGTGTTCCAGCCACCGCTCTTGAAGCCGGTGTTCCACGAGACATACCCCATCACGTCGTCGTTGAACTGGTGATCCAGCGCGATGCGATAGGTGGGTTTCTTGAACTTCAGCGACTTCTTCGGCGTCGTGCCCAGCGAGATGGGGCCGGATACGGCCGAGTCATACAGGAACGTGCTGCCGCTCAACGTGCGCTTCTCGGACGAGTAGCGGATGCCCGTCGTGAGATTGGTGCTGGGCGAAAGGGTGAACGTGCCCTGCGCGAATCCCGCGATGGCATCGCTCACCTGCTTGTTGAACGGCTCCAGCCGCTGCGCGGTGGGCCCGAAGATCGCGCGCACCAGGTTGCCTTCGATGGCCGTCGGCTTGTACTCGCCGATGGCCCGGAAGTAATAGACGCCGGCGGTCCAGTTGAACGGACCGTCGGAGGCGGAACTGAGCTGCAGCTCCTGGCTGAACTGGGATTCCGCATCCACCAGGTCGCCGATGAGCCAGGGCACTTCGGTGAAGTCCACGTCCCAGAACAGCGTGGACTCCGAGTCACGATAGGCCGTGAGGCTCATCATATTCAGGCTGCCGACTTCCTGTTCCAGCTTCAGGCTGACGCCACCACTGGTGTTCGTGAACACCGGATCCACGTCCGCGATGATGTCCCACGCACCGTGCGCCGGCTGCGGGGCTGCGCCATATCCTGGCGCCGGCAGGGTGCCGGGATACAGCCGCTGGCCATTGCTGCTGTGCTTGAAATCGGTGAAGTCGCCGATCAGCGTGAGCTTGGTCGCATCCCCCGGTGTATAGACCCACTTGCTGCGCGCCGTGATGTTGTGGCGGTTGCGGAACACATCATTGCCGGTGACCAGGTTCTCGCCCCAGCCCTCGCCCTGCGTTCCGGCGTTGACCGAGATGTCGGCCGCCAGGTTCTCGGTGACCCCGCCACCGACATAGAGCTTGGCCTTGGCCGTCTGGTAGTTGTCGAACGAGACATCACCGCTGCTGCGGAACTCCTGCGTGGGATCGCGCGTGAAGATGCCGATCAGGCCGCCGGTGGCATTGCGACCGAAGAGCGTGCCCTGCGGGCCCTTCAGCACTTCGACGCGATCGATGTTGCCGAAATCCAGCAGCGTGGCGGTGGTGGATGCCAGGTACACGCCATCCATGTACATCGACACCGGGTATTCGATGCCGGGGCCGATGGCAGTGGTGCCGATGCCGCGCAGATAGCTGAAGCCGATGCCCACCGCGTTGGACACGGTGAGTGTGGGCACGATCTGCCCAAGATCCTGGATGTTCACGATGCCGGCGTTGAGCACGGCCTCGGAGTCTACCGCCGTCACCGCGATGGGAACGTCCTGGATGTTCTGCGAGCGCTTCTGCGCCGTCACCACGACTTCGTCGAGCACTGCGCCGTCCGCGGCTTCGCCAGCCAGCGTGATCATCGGCAGCGCCAGGGTTGCCGCTACCGCCAGGCGCACATGGGTGTTGTATCGACTGTTCATGGTCATCGCCCCTTATATGGATTCTGCGATGAGGCTACAGCCTTCATCCCGTCGAAGACTTGGATGGACGCGACAGCAGTAAGACGGACGCGACGCTTTCTGCCGCGCCGCCGTGCTGCCGCGGCAGGCATCAGGCGGGGCGATATCCCCGCTGCGCGAGCGAGGAGAAGGGCCAGCCCGAGACTGTCGCCCGCACGGGCATCTGCACGTGTCGCTCGACATTGGGTCGATTCGATCCGCCGCCCGGCTCGCCCCAGAGAATCGTGAGCTCACTGCCCACGGCGGCGTGGGATTCATCCACCACGGCCAGCGATACCCAGGCGCCATCCGGCGCCAGGAACGATGAGTATGTGGAAATGCCCACGCGATCGCCCTTGCCCGAGAGCACGGCGTCGTACTGGTAGCTGGAATAGTGGAACGCCGGCATTTCCATGTACTTCCCGTTGGCGCCAGGCGTGGCCAGGCTGCCGTAGACACGCTGTGCGTCCTCGGGATTCCACACCAGCGAGACCTTGCGACGGTGGCTGTCCCGGGCACGCCGTTCCAGCGCGTCGCGACCCACGAAGTCGTGATCGAAGCGGATCAGGCGCCCGTAGTCGATCTCCCAGGGCGTGTAGTAGTAGTCCTCGATGCGATCGGATAGGAAGCTGCCGCCGAGTGAGGCCACCGCATCAAAGCTGTCGGCGCCGAGCCACTGGCGGTAACCCTGCATATCCTGCCCGGAGTAGATGGCCGGCATCGGGCAGGGCAACCAGCCCGAATCCACGGCGGCACTGGCATACGCGCGGGAGCCCACCTGGCGCAGGCCGAATTCCTCGCCAGCCGCGAGGATCGCGGCCTTTACTTCCGGCCCCTGCTCCACCGGACCCCAGAACTCGAGGCCGGGTCCACCACCCATGCCGTGGCGCAGGGATCGCAGCGCGCGTCCCGCCACGCGCAGTGCACCCATCTGGAAGAAGCGAGGTTGCTCGATGGGACCGCCGTTCAACTTCTCCAGCAGTTTCCAGGCATTCGGCCCCTGGATTTCGAAGCGGAACGTCTTGCGCGGCTTCGGATTGTTCAGCGTTCGCTCGTCTCGATCGACCTGCACATCGTAGCCACCGGCTCTTGCCTTGTATTCGACCCAGTTGGCAACCGTGGGCCGCCCGACGATGTTCACCCGGTGGTCTGCCAGACCGAAGATGATCATGTCGCCGATCAGGTAGCCGGAAGGCGCGCAGGCGATGAACTGCTTGGCTTTATTGTCGCCAAAACCCGAGAAGCTGTTGACCGCGAGTTCCGAAGCCAGCTTCACGGCATCCGGACCTTCCACGTACAGATCCGTCATGTGGTAGCTCTGGTCCATCAGCGCGACACCCTCGCGCCAGGCGCGCTGCTCATCGCGCCAATTGGAGAACTCGGGTGGAATCGGGAAGGCGTATGGACCGGTCTGCGATGAACGCAGCATGGGCAATGGCCCGCCGGCCCCGTCGATCTTCTGCTGCAGCGACAAATGACTCATGCCCACTCTCCTTCAAGACAAGCCAGATCCGGAAAGGAGCAAGGCTAGAGGGCGTCGGGCCTGGGAGCTTGGAGGGATGCGGCGCGTCTGGGAGAAACGCGACAGGTCAGTCGCAATAGCGGTAGCGCCGCAGGAACTCGGTGGGGGTCACCCCGTATTCCTCATGGAACACGCGGCTGAAATAGCCCGGATCGTTGAAGCCCAGCGAGAACGCCAGTTGCGTGATGTTCACGCGACCGGCACCTGCGGCGCCACGAAGCTGCTCGGCGGACTCCTCGAGGCGACGCGCGAGGATGTATGCTTTCGGCGAAGTGCCGGCCTGGTGAAACAGGCGCTGCACACTGCGGATGTTGAGCCCCAGGTCGTGGGCAAGACCCGCCACGCTGAGCTCTGGATCGTGGAGGTGCTCCTCGAGATAGCGCACGACGGCCAGCGGCAGCCCTCGATGTCCGGCGGCGCGTTTGGCGGTGCCCGGCGAGAAGGCCACTTCCACGGCCGAACGGAGCAATCGCTCGACGGAGTCGGTACTCGGCGGGACGCTGGAATCGAACGCCATGCGCCCCAGATTCTCGATGAGGGAAGACAACAGGCTTGCCCGCGGATCGCCGGCGCGAAGCGGTCGCATCACGCACGATTGCAGCTCATCGAAGGCCCCGCCGAAGCAGCGCGTGGGGATCTTCACCGTCATCAGTGCGAAATCCTCGCCCGAATCCTGCTGCCAGTGTCGCCGCAGGTCGCGAATCACGACATCACCGGGCGAAAACTGCAGCGTCTGGCCACCCTGGGTGAGTCTCGGGTGGCCCGTCTTGTAGTACGTGATGGCCAGCGCGCCTTCTTCGCCGCTCGCCCATTCGCCCACGCAACCTTCAGCGCTTTCCGCCACCGCAGGACTGGACGTCATGAGCGTGATGCCGATGCTGCCCATCGTGGCCCTGATCATCTGCGCGCGAAACTCGGCCGGTCGGTACGGGCGCACTGCCAGACGAGACAACGTGCTGCTGCCGAAATCGCACCAGCGGCGGATCTTCTGGTTGGGAGCCAGTTGCTCGGTGGAATAGCGTTCAAGCATGAATGAGGCCTCGTGTTTGCCTATTCCCGTCGCCACTCGCGCGGCGCCACGCCATAGCGCTCGCGGAACACATGCCCGAAGTGCGTGGCGTTGTTGAACCCCGCACGGAAAGCGATCTGCGTGATTGAAATGTCACGCCAGGATGGCTGGCGCAGCCATTCCGCGCAGCGCTCCAGCCGGCGGCGCAGCAGATACGCGGCGAAGCCCTCGCCTTCCACCGCCAGGATGGCGCGCAGCCGGCGCTCGGAAATACCCGCTTCGGCCGCGATATCCCCCGGCGAAAGATCCGGCTCGGCCCGCCGCGCATCGATGCGCGCGCGCAGCGCGGCGGCCTGCGCCGCGAGCGCGCTTTCCGGCAGGCAGGAAGATTCGCCGGCATAGGCCTCGGCGATGAACCCCAGCAATCCCTGCGCGAATGCGGGCGTGAAACTCGCCTGCGCGCCCGGCTGCAGCTCGGCGCCGAGTTCGCGCAGCAATCCCGTGAGCAGGCGCACCGCGCCGCGGCGTGGCGACAGCCGCACGCCCACTGCGCGCTGCGGCGCCGGCAGCAGCGCGTCGAGCGTGGCGCGGGGAATATCCACGCACAGCGTGCGCATGCCGTCGCCGTGTTCCAGCTGGTAGGTGCGGGCATGGTCGAGCAGGCACAGCTCGCCGCATTCCACATCCACCGGCCGGCCATGATCCACCGAAAGCTGCATGCGACCCTGCAGCGGCGCGAGCAGGATGTAGGAGGGCATATCGAGGCGGCGCACATGGGCGCGGGTGTGGGCCAGCCGAACGGCCGTTGAACGCACGTCGATGACGGTAAGGGGCCCCACGGCCTCGCGCAGCATTTCGCCTTCGAAAGCGCGCGCGTCGCGCGGCGTTACCTCCATCGCGGCGATGGATTCGGACGACAGCGCGTTCCAGTACGCCAGCTTGTGCGACGCCGGCAGTCCGCGCGTGGACCAGGCCTGCATGAGGACTCCCCTTCCCTGAACTCTCCCGTCATGGCCGCGGGAGTGGAAAGAGCCTACCGCGCCAGTGGAGTGGGCGCCATGGCGGAAGCCTAGTCTGTCGGGTATGACCGCCCCGGCAACGGGCAAGGAGCCCTTCATGATCCGCATAGCCTTACTGATGCTCTGTGCCGTGGCAGCCAATGCCACCGCCGCGCCGCTGACCGTGAAAGTCGTGTTGGCCAGCGAACCCAGCCTGAACGCCACCAGCACGCTGCTGCTGGGCGAGAAGGATGCCGTGCTGGTGGATGTGCCCTTCACGCGCTCGGACGGACACCGGCTGGTGGCCGAGGTGCTGGAGACTGGCCGCACGCTGCGCACCATCTACATTTCGCACGATCACCCGGACCATTTCCTCAGCCTCGAGGTGCTGGCCGAAGCCTTCCCCAATGCCCGCATCATTACTGCCGCGCCGGTGGTGGATGACATCTGGCGGTCGCTGCCGCTGAAGATCAAGCGCTGGGGGCCGATGCTGGGCGCCAATGGGCCTCGTCACCCGGTGGTGCCTGAGGCGCTGGCCGGCAATTCCTTCACGCTCGAAGGCAACGAGATCCGCGTCCTGGGCCCGATGCAGGGCGATCATGTGCACGCCACGGCGCTGTGGGTGCCCTCCATCAATGCGCTGATCGCCGGCGACCTGTTGTTCGCGGATGTGCATCTGTGGCTGGGCGAGCACTCACCCGCGCAGCGCACGGCCTGGCTGGGCGTGCTGGATCAATTCGACGCGTTGAAGCCCGCGATCGTCGTGGCCGGCCATCGTCCGCCCGGGGTGCCCGATGACGCACGTTCGCTGAAATTCACCCGCGATTACCTCGTGGCTTTCGAGGCCGAGGTGAAGGCCTCGAAGAACTCCGCCGACCTCATCGCGCGCCTCAAGAAGCGCTTCCCGCAGGCCCGCGACTACATCGATGGCTTCATCCTCAACAACTCGGCGCAGGTCGCGATGGGAGAGACGCCACCATGGACGGAATGAACCGCCGCGCCTTTCTGCAGGTCACTACCGGCGGCGCCGCCGCGGCCGTGCTGCCGCCGCTGGTTGCACTGCCCACCGCCACCGGCGTGCCGGTGCTGTTCGATGATCGCTTTCCGGCCGCGCGGGCCCATGCCGAGAAGCTCGCAGGCACCGAGCAGTCGCTGCAGGCGATGGCCGGCGATGCCACGGATCTGATGCAGGCCTTCGCTGCCGGCCGCGGTCCGCGCCGTCTCATCGGCGTCACGGCCGAATCCGTGCCATTTTGCCTTTCGGAACTCGCGCCGCGCGACAAGCGCCCGCGCCTCACGCTGCGTCGACTCGACCAGGATCTCTTCGCCTGGCATCTGGTGCACACGTCATGACACCCCTGACGCTTCCCCCCGGCCTCACCGAAAAGGACTTCAACGACGCGCTGGCGGAGTTCCGCCGCATCGTCGGTGATCAATACGTCTTCACCGGCGATGCGCTCTCGGCGTATCGCGACCCCTACTCCATCGAGGATGATTCCAAGTTCTCCACGCCCGCCGCCGTCGCGCCCGACACCGCCGAGCAGGTGCAGGCCGTGGTGAAGGTGGCCAACCAGTACGGCGTGCCACTGTGGACCATCTCCGCCGGCAAGAACCACGGGTATGGCGGCGCGGCGCCCCGGATGGCGGGAACCGTTGTGCTGGATCTTGCGCGCATGAACCGCATCCTCGAGATCAACGTGGATTCCGGCTACGCGCTGCTCGAGCCCGGCGTCACCTACTTCGACTTGTACCGCTACATCCAGGAGAAGGGGCTCAAGCTCTGGCTCGACGTGCCCGATCCGGGTTGGGGCAGCGTGGTTGGCAATGCGCTGGAACGCGGCATCGGCTACACGCCCTATGGCGATCACTTCATGATGCAGTGTGGCATGGAGGTGGTGCTGGCCAACGGCGAGGTGATGCGCACCGGCATGGGCGCCATGCCGAAGAGCAATGCGTGGCAGCTGTTCAAGTATGGCTACGGCCCCTATGCCGATGGCATCTTCACGCAGTCGAACTACGGCATCGTCACCAAGATGGGCATCTGGCTGATGCCGGAGCCGCCGCGCTATCGCCCCTACATGATCAGCTTCCAGCGCGAGGAAGACCTGGAGCAGGTGATCGACGTGCTGCGCCCGCTGAAGGTGAACAACATCATCCAGAACGCCGCGACGCTGCGCAGCCTGCTGCTGGTGGCCGGCATCAACGCCACGCGCAGCCAGTACCACAGCGGTCCGGGTCCCATTCCCGACAGCGCGGCGAAGAAGATCATGGCCGACCAGGACATCGGCATGTGGAATTTCTATGGCGCGCTCTATGGGCCGCCGCCGCTGATGGATGTGCTGTGGGGCATCACGCGCGATGCGTTCGCCTCGATTCCCGGTGCGCGCTTCTTCACCCCCGAGGAGCGTCGGCATGACAACGATGTATTGAAGCACCGGGCGTTGACGATGCGTGGCGTGCCCCGTCTCACGGAGTACAGCTTCGTGAACTGGGTCGGCGGCGGCGGTCACATCGGCTTCTCGCCGGTGTCGCCCATCAACGGCAAGGAGGCGATGCAGCAGTACATCATGGTGCGCGATCGCCTCGCGCAGTACGGCTTCGACTACCTCTCGGTGTTCGCCATCGGCTGGCGTGAACTGCACCATGTGATCGAGCTGATCTTCGATCGGCGCGATCCGGAAGAGAAGCGCAAGGCCTACGAGGTGTTCGGCATCATGGTGCGCGAAGCGGCCGAGGCCGGCTATGGCGAATACCGCACGCATATCTCGTTCATGGACCAGGTGGCGAAGACCTACAGCTGGAACGACCATGCGCAACTCAAGTTCCAGCAGACGCTGAAGGACGCACTGGATCCGAAGGGAATTCTTTCGCCCGGCAAGCAGGGCATCTGGCCGGCGCGCTACCGGCAGGGAGGCTGAACATGCGCCGCACGATTCATGCTTTGGCCCTGGTGCTGGCGGCTGCGTGGATGCCTACAACCCTTCAGGCCGCGGCGCCGCCCGCGCCGCCGGTCGCCGCAGCCGACATTGCCGCCGGCAAATCGCTGTTCGATCGCTGGTGCGCCGAGTGCCACGCTCCGGGACATGGCCACCCCGGCACGCAGCAGCTCGAGCGCCTTCGCGGCGCGAAGCTGGCGGAGCTGGAGTCGCGACCGGATCTCACGGCCGCGCTGATCCGCTACGTGGTGCGCAACGGACAGAACGCCATGCCGGCCTACCGGCCCAGCGAGATCAGCGACGCGGGCCTGGAACAGATCTCCCGTTACCTGGGGCGCAACCAGCCACCCGCGAAGCCGCGCCGCCGCTAGCGGCTTGCACTAGACTGGCGACAGTCAGCAACTGCCGGAGAGCGAAGCATGATTGTCGAAGGAGGCTGTCATTGTGGCGCCGTGCGTTACCGGATCGAGGGCGAGCCGATGACGCATGCGCTGTGCCACTGCACGGATTGTCGCCGCCACGCCGGGGCGCCGATGGTGTCCTGGGCGATGTTCCCGGAGAACGCGGTCCGCACGATCAAGGGCGCGCTGAAGGTCTATGCCTCGTCGGAACACGGTCGACGGCATTTCTGCGCGAACTGTGGCACGTCGCTGTTCTATGCCAATTCGCAGGCACTGCCTGGAATCATCGACGTGCAGAGCTCGACGTTCGATGATCCGGATGTGCTGCCCGCGCAGGCGCATATCCAGGTGGCGGAACGGATCGGCTGGATGGCGACAGCGCACGGGTTGCCGGAGTTCGAGCGCTTCCCGACCGGACCCTGAGGCCTCAGGTCATCTGCCGGCGCGTCGGATAGGCAAAGCCGATGCCCGCCGCGCCGAAACGGGCGACGATGCCGCGGTTCACCGCATCCGTGGTGCGGGGAATCTGCCGGTCGCCCGCGTTGGCGATGAAGTACACCAGCTCGAACTCCAGCGCATACTCGCCGATCTCGGCCAGCAGGCAGCTGACGAAGCGCGCGCCCTCGCCGGCGCGCACTGCTTCCTCGGCCAGCACCGGCACCTGCGCCACCAGCGCCGGCGGGGTTTCATAGGCCACGCGCAGCCGCGCGCTGATGCGTCGCTCCGGCATGCGGCCGAAATTTCGCACCCGCGCCTTGAGCACATCGGCATTGGCGAGGATCACCTGCTCGCCGGTGAGGCTGCGCAGCCGCGTGCTCTTGATGCCGATGTGCTCCACCGTGCCTTCGATGTCGTCGATGCGCAGCGCGTCGCCCACCACGAAGGGCTTGTCGAGCGCGATCGACAGCGAGGCGAGCACGTCGCCGAGGATGGTCTGCACCGCCAGCGCGATCGCGATGCCGCCGACGCCGAGGCCCGCGACCAGCGCGGTGATGTTGATGCCGAGGTTGTCGAGCGCCAGCAGCACGAACACCGCCCAGATCACGAGCTGCCCGACGAACATCAGCACGTTCACCGTGCTGGCGGCCGCCGCATCGTGCAGCCCGGCGCGCTGCTGGCGCCGCTCCAGGAAGAAGCGCAGCGCCGTGGTGGCCCACAGCCCCATCTGCAGCCAGATGCCGAAGACGATGATGACGTCGAAGATCCGGTCGACCTTGTCGGGCCAGGAGAGGATCTTCTCGGCGAAGTACAGCGCGAACACCAGCACCACCAGCTGACTGGTGCGCGCCAGCAGCTGGGCCATCAGCTCCAGCGTCGGGGTGGGTGATTCCATCGACTGCCAGCGGCGCCGCTGGGCCTGGATGCGGCTCTTGAGCGCGGGCGTGACCAGGAAGGTCACGATGAACACGCCGGCCGCGAGCAGCCAGTCGCGCAGCGGATTGTCGAGGAAGGTCTGGTTCAGCATGGCGGCGGATTCTACCGCGCCGCCATGCCGTGCGACTCCGCCGCTACTCGGGGATGTCGTCCATCCCCAGCTCCTTGAGCTTGCGGGTGAGCGTGTTGCGGCCCCAGCCCAGCAGCTTGGCGGCGGCCTGGCGATGGCCCTGCGTATGCTTCAGCGCCACGTGGATCAGCGTCTTCTCGAACTGCGGCATGGCCTCATCCAGCAGCGGGCGCCCGCCACTGCTGGCCGCCTTGTTGGCCCAGCCCGCCAGGCTCGACACCCAGTCGTCGGCCGGCGTGGAGGAGGGGCCCGCCGTGGTGATCTCCACCGGCAGGTCATCCACATGCACTTCGCTGCCCGGCGCCAGCACCGTGAGCCGGCGGCACAGGTTCACCAGTTCGCGCACGTTGCCGGGCCAGCTGTAGCGCGACAGCACTTCCCCGGCATCCGTGGCCAATGACTTGGTTTCCACGCCCAGCTCGTTGGCGGCCAGCGCGAGGTAGTGCGACAGCAGCATCGGCACGTCCTCGCGGCGCGAGCGCAGCGGCGGCAGCTCGATGCGGATCACGTTCAGGCGATGGAACAGGTCTTCGCGGAACTGGCCCTTGGCCACGCGATCCTCGAGGTTCTGGTGCGTGGCGGCGATCACGCGCACATCCACCTTGATGGGCGTCTGTCCGCCCACGCGATAGAACTCGCCCTCGGCCAGCACGCGCAGCAGGCGCGTCTGCAGCGGCAGGTTCATGTCGCCGATCTCGTCGAGGAACAGCGTGCCGCCGTCGGCCTGTTCGAAGCGGCCGCGGCGCAGCGAGTCGGCGCCGGTGAACGAGCCCTTCTCGTGGCCGAACAGCTCGGATTCGAGCAGCTCGCTCGGAATGGCCGAGGTATTCAGCGCGATGAAGGCCTTGTTGACGCGCGGGCTGTGGCCATGCAGCGCGCGGGCGGCCAGTTCCTTGCCGGTGCCGGATTCACCGGTCACCAGCACGTTCACGCTGGAGCGCGACAGACGGCCGATGGCGCGGAACACCTGCTGCATCGAGGGCGCCTTGCCCAGCAGTTCCGACATCTGCATCGTCGGCGCCGCCTCGGCGGGGCGCTCGTTCACCTGGGCGGCGCGGCGCACCAGGTCCACCGCCTGGTCCACGTCGAACGGCTTGGGCAGGTATTCGAACGCGCCGCCCTCGTAGGCCGACACGGCGCTGCCCAGGTCAGAGTGCGCCGTCATTACGATGACGGGCAGCCCCGGGTGCCGCTCGTGCACGCTGCGCAGCAGCTCAAGGCCCGACTTGCCCGCCATGCGGATGTCGGTCATCAGCACATCGGGTGTTTCGTTGACCAGCGTGGCCAGCGCCGACTCGGCGGCCTCGAACACGCGCGGGGTCATGCCCGCATTCTTCAGGGCGCGCTCCAGGACCCAGCGGATCGAAGCATCGTCATCCACCAGCCAGACGCGCAGCGAACTGGTCATTCCTTGCCTCCCTCGATGGGCAGCAGCAGCGAGAACACCGTGCGGCCGGGCTGGCTGGTGAACTCGATGATGCCGCCGTGACGCGTAACCAGATCCTGCGCCACGGCAAGCCCGAGGCCGGTGCCGTTGGAGCGACCCGTGACCAGCGGCAGGAACAGGGTCTTGATGAGGTCGGCGGGAACACCCGGTCCGTTGTCCTCCACTTCGATGGCGGCGACCAGCCGGTGCCGGATCTTGCCGATGTTCATTCCGCCGCGAACGCGCGTGCGCAGCGTGATGCGGCCGTGGGCATCCACCGCCTGCATCGCGTTGCGCGCCACATTCAGCAGCGACTGGATGATCTGGTGCCGGTCGAACAGCGCATCCGGCAGGCTGGGATCGTAGTCGCGATCCACCTGCACGCCGGCTGGCGCTTCGGCGCGGACCAGCTTGAACACATGCTCGCAGACCTCGTGCACGTTCAGCAGGTCCTTGCGCGGCGGACCGCTGGAGATGGCCATCGAATCCACCAGCGCGCGCAGGCGGTCGGCCTCGTTGATGATGACGGCGGTGTACTCGCGCAGCGCCGGGTCGGGCAGCTCCTTGGCCAGCAGCTGCGCGGCGCCGCGCAGCCCACCCAGCGGATTCTTTATCTCGTGGGCGAGCTGCCGGATCATCAGTCGGCTGCCGTCCATGCCAACGAGGATGTCGTTGTCGCGCGAGATGCGCTGGCGCTGCGTGGCATCGGTGAGTTCCAGCAGCAGGTAGGTGCCGGTCACCTGCCCTTCCAGCGGCGTGACGATCAGGTCGATCACCGATGGATCGCGGTTCGCCGCGGAGCCCAGCGCCTTCAGCACCAGTTCGTGCTGCGAGCAGGTCTCCAGGTGGGTCATCGAGCGGCGCAGCACCTCGACCAGCTGGCGCGGGTCATAGAAGAGGTCTGCGAACGGCCGCCCGCGCGCCTGGCGCAGGCTCACGGCCATGAAATCCTGCGCGCTCACGTTGGCATAGATGGGGCAGTACTGGGCGTCCAGCACCACGATGCCCGTCGAAAGCGTATCGAAGAGTTCGGTGGGCTCGAAATGCGAGAGCGGCGAGTGATAGTCGCGCAGGGCGTTCACGGGAGGCGCCCTCCACACGAAGCCGCGCAGCCGGGCGCCGCGGTTATCTGGCGGGCGGGCGGCGTCCGGGCGCCAGGATCGAGGGCTGACGCACGTGGAAATTGATGATCGAACCGGCGCACAGCGTGCGTCCGTTCTCGTCGAGCACGCGCGCGGCCAGCGTGTAGCTGCCGCGATCCAGGTTCTGCAGCGTGTACGACATCGAGTCCGCGGGCCAGCCCGCGTAGGGGCTTCCGTTGAGGATGACCTGCAGGTCGTGATCGCTGGAAAGTCCGGGCTCGATGGCGAGCGTCACCCGCACGGCCCGGACGGCATTGAATACCTGGTCGTTGACGGGCGAGGCCACTGCGCAGCGCGTGTAGCGGTTTGCCGGGGTCACCGGCCTTGCGGCAGGAGGAGGCGGGGCCTCCGGATTGAATTCGCCCGTGGATTTCTGGTTTGAACGCACATCGATGCGCTCGGCGCCCGGAACCGGGCGGTCGGAGTAATGGACGACGCCATCCGCATCCTTCCAGCGCCACAGTTCTGCGGCGCTCGCGGACAACGCGATCAGCATCGACAGGAGTGCGGCGATTTGGCGCATAGGGCGTCAGCATAGTCCCATTTCCCGTCGATTCAAGAACCGCAGCCCCGGCGCACTTATGTCGCGCCGGGGATGCGGATTCATCAGGTCATCAGAGGCTGTAGTACATGTCGATTTCGCACGGATGCGTGCTCATGCGGTAACGCGTGACTTCCTGCATCTTCAGTGCGATGTAGGAATCGATCACGTCGTCCGTGAACACGCCGCCGGCCTTCAGGAAGCCGCGATCCTTGTCCAGGTGCTCCAGCGCCATGTCGAGCGAATGGCACACCTGCGGAATGTGCTTCTCTTCCTCGGGCTCCAGGTCGTACAGATCCTTGTCCGCGGGGTCGCCGGGGTGGATCTTGTTCTGGATGCCATCGAGGCCGGCCATCATCATGGCCGAGAACGCCAGGTACGGATTCGACAGCGAGTCCGGGAAGCGCACTTCGATGCGACGCGCCTTCGGGTTCGCCACCCAGGGAATGCGGATCGACGCCGAACGGTTGCGGGCCGAGTAGGCCAGCATCACGGGCGCTTCGAAGCCGGGGACCAGTCGCTTGTAGCTGTTGGTGCCCGGGTTCGTGAACGCGTTGATGGCCTTGGCGTGCTTGATGATGCCGCCGATGTAGAACAGCGCGGTTTCGGAAAGTCCGCCGTACTTGTCGCCGGCGAACAGCGCCACGCCGGCCTTCTGCAGCGACTGGTGCACGTGCATGCCCGAGCCGTTGTCACCCACGAGCGGCTTCGGCATGAAGGTCGCCGTCTTGCCGTAGGCGTGCGCGACGTTGTGTACCACGTACTTCAGGATCTGCACCTCGTCGGCCTTCTTGACCAGGCCGCCGGCGCCAACGCCGATCTCGCACTGGCCGCCGGTGGCCACTTCATGGTGGTGCACTTCGACTTCCAGGCCCATCTCTTCCAGCGCATCGCACATCGCGCTGCGGATGTCCTGGTACGCATCGACCGGCGGCACCGGGAAATAGCCGCCCTTCACGCCCGGGCGATGGCCCAGGTTGGGGCGATCGACGAACTCGGTGTTCGAGTTCCACGCGCCGGTGTACGAATCGATCGTGTAGCCGGTGCTGTTGATCTGGCTGTGCGACTTCACGCTGTCGAAGATGAAGAATTCGTTCTCGGGTCCGAACAGCGCGCCATCGGCGATGCCGGTGGACTTCAGGTACGCCTCGGCGCGACGGCCGAGCGAACGCGGATCGCGCTCGTAGCCCTGCATCGTGGCGGGCTCGATCACGTTGCAGCGCAGGTTCAGCGTGGGCTGCTCGAAGAACGGGTCGATGATGGCCGTGGCGGCATCCGGCATGAGGATCATGTCGGACTCGTTGATGCCCTTCCAACCGGCAATCGAGGAGCCATCGAACATCTTGCCTTCGGTGAAAAGGACTTCCTTCACCTGGTGCGAGGGCACGGTGACGTGCTGTTCCTTGCCACGGGTGTCACAGAAACGGAAATCGACGTACTTGATCTCCTTCTCTTTGATGATCTTCAGGACGTCGCTGGGCGTAGTCATGGCTCCTCCGATTTGATGGATATCTTTCTAATAGGTACGTGGCCCCAACTCTTTGCAGGCCTTGTGCCAACAGGCACGGCCTTTATAATCAATTGGTTAGCGGAAAACCTGTCTATTTTGACCCGTTGCACGCACCATTATGATGCATCGTTTCACGGAGCGCCCTGAAACGGTGCATCGGGGTGCATTTCGGCCATCGGCTCGCATCGTCGACGAGCCGATATACTGCCGCGCTCATTTGCGCTTCCGGCACCGCTAACACCCCATGGCGACTCGAAAAATCGGCGCTCGGCCCGCCACCTTCCAGGACCTGATCCTCGCATTGCAGCAGTACTGGGCCGCCCGCGGCTGCGTGCTGCTGCAGCCCCACGACATGGAAGTGGGTGCCGGCACCTTCCACACGGCCACCTTCCTGCGCTCGATCGGTCCGGAACCGTGGAGCGCGGCGTATGTGCAGCCTTCGCGCCGCCCCAAGGATGGACGCTATGGCGATAACCCGAACCGGCTGCAGCATTACTACCAGTTCCAGGTGGTGATCAAACCCTCGCCGGTGGACATCCTCGACCTCTATATAGGGTCGCTGATGCACATCGGCTTCGATCCGCTGGTGCATGACCTGCGCTTCGTCGAGGACAACTGGGAGTCACCCACGCTGGGCGCCTGGGGCCTGGGCTGGGAGGTCTGGCTCAACGGCATGGAAGTCACGCAGTTCACCTACTTCCAGCAGGTGGGCGGTCTCGACTGCCGGCCCGTGACCGGCGAGATCACCTATGGCCTGGAGCGCCTGGCCATGTACCTGCAGGGCGTCGAGAGCGTGTATGACCTGGTCTGGGCCGATGGCCCGCTGGGGCGCGTGACCTATCGAGATGTGTTCCACCAGAACGAGGTGGAACAGTCCACGTACAACTTCGAGCACGCCGATGTGGCGGTGCTGCTGCGCCATTTCGATGAGCACGAGAAGGCCTGCACCGACCTGCTGGCCGCAAAGCTGGCATTGCCGGCGTACGAGCAGGTGCTGAAGGCCTCGCACACCTTCAACCTGCTGGATGCACGGCGCGCCATTTCAGTGACCGAGCGGCAGCGCTACATCCTGCGCGTGCGCGCGCTGGCGCGTGGCGTGGCACAGAGCTACCACGCCAGCCGCGAGGCGCTGGGCTTCCCGATGCTGGCGGCAGGTCCGCGCACGCTGGTGGCCGGCGCGGAAGCCCCCACCACGGGAGCGCGGGCATGAGCGAGCGCGCCGACTTCCTGGTTGAACTGGGCACCGAAGAACTGCCGCCAAAGGCGCTGCTGTCGCTGTCGGAATCCTTCCGCGATGGTCTCATCGCGCGCATCGATGCCGCGGGCCTCGCGCATGGCAAGGTCGAGGCCTTCGCCACGCCGCGCCGACTGGCCGTGCGGGTGAAGCGTCTTGCGCTCACCGCGCCGGAACAGAAGATCCAGCGCCGCGGCCCGCCGGTGGCTGCCGCCTTCGACAAGGCCGGCGCGCCCACGCGCGCCGCCACGGCCTTTGCGCAGAGCTGTGGCGTGCAGCTTGAAGCGCTGGGCCGCGAAACCGATCCGAAGGGAAACGAATGCCTGTCGTACACCGGCGTGAAGCCCGGCGCTGCGGCAAGCCAGCTGCTGCCGGGCTTTGTCGCCGAGGCGCTCGAACAGCTTCCCATCCCCAAGCGCATGCGCTGGGGCGCGGGCGAGGCGCAGTTCGTGCGCCCGGTGCATACGCTGATCCTGCTGCTGGGCCGCGATGTGATCCCCGCCACGCTGCTCGGTGTGTCAGCGGGCAATGAAACGCGTGGCCACCGCTTTCATTCGACGAAGGCGCTGCGCATCGGCACGCCGGGCGCCTACGAGCGCGTGCTTGCCACGCGCGGCTTCGTCATCGCCGATTTCGCCACGCGCCGCGAACGCATCCGCACGGGAGTCACCCTGCTTGCTGAACAGCAGGGCGGCCGCGCGCTCATCAGCGACGCGCTGCTGGATGAAGTGACCTCGCTCAACGAGTGGCCGGTGCCGCTGGCCGGCCGGTTCGAGGAGCGTTTCCTCGCGCTGCCGCGGGAACTGCTGGTTTCCGTGCTGCAGGATCACCAGCGCTACTTCCCGGTGGAAGGCGCCGATGGAAAGCTGCTGCCCTGGTTCATCACGGTGAGCAATGTCGACAGCCGCGACATGAACGTGGTGCGTGCCGGCAACGAGCGCGTGGTGCGCCCGCGGCTGTCCGACGCCGCGTTCTTCTGGGAACAGGACCGCAAGTCGCCTCTGGCCTCGCGCGTCGCGGCGCTGGACGCGGTGACCTTCCAGGCCCAGCTGGGCTCCATCGGCGACAAAGTGCGCCGCATCGCGCCGCTTTCCCGCACCATTGCCGCGCGCATCGACGGGGACGGCGCGCTGGCCGAGCGCGCCGCGCGCCTGGCCAAGTGCGACCTGGTGACGAACCTCGTGGGCGAGTTCCCGGAGCTGCAGGGCATCATGGGCCGCTACTACGCGACGGCCGATGGCGAACCGGCCGAAGTGGCAACCGCCATCGCCGAGCATTACCAGCCGCGCGGCGCCAGCGACGGCACGCCGGCCTCGAAGACGGGCCTGGCTGTGGCGCTGGCCGATCGCATCGACACGCTCACCGGCATCTTCGCCATTGGCCAGAAGCCCAGCGGCACGAAGGATCCCTTCGCGCTGCGGCGCGCGGCCATCGGCATCGGCCGCATGATCTACGAGCATCGCCTGCCGCTCGACGTGGTCGACCTGATCGACGAATCGCTGCGCTCGCACGGCGTGTTCGAGGCGCCGCCCGCATCGCCCAGCGCCAAGCCAATGCCTTCGCGTGAGCAGGTTGCAGACGCGGTATATGACTACGTGCTGGAGCGCCAGCGCAACGCGTGGCTCGAGCCGCCGGATGGCGGTCCGCCGATTCCCGGCATCACGCCCGAGGCCTGCGATGCGGTCATCGCGGTGCGTCCCCGCTCGCCGCTGGACTTCGACGCGCGCCTGCGCGCGCTGCTGGATTTCCTGCGCCTGCCGGAGGCCGCCAGCCTCACGGCGGCGAACAAGCGCATCCAGAACCTGCTGAAGAAGAGCGCGGGCGGCCAGATCAGCAGTGAATCGATCAACAGCGCGCTGCTGGTGGATGGCGCCGAACGCGACCTGTACGCGGCGCTGCAGGGCATCGTGCACGTGGTGCCCGGCCACATTGCCGCGGGCGACTACGCCGCGGCCTTCACGGAACTGGCGCGCCTGAAACCCGGCGTGGACGCCTTCTTCGACCAGGTGATGGTCATGGATCCGGATCCGGCGCTGCGCGCCAACCGGCTGGCACTGCTTTCGTCGCTGCAGAAGCTCTTCGGCGGCATCGCCGATCTGTCACGGCTGCCCGGCTGACCGACACAACAACCGCGAATCAATCGGGAGCTTCAAGGATGATCCTGCTCGGCGCCAGTGTTTCTCCGTTCGTGCGCAAGGTGCTGGTGGTGGCGGCGGAAAAGGGCATGAAGCTCGACAACCGCCCCATCAACCCCTCCACCAGCACCGATCCGCTGTTCCTCTCGATCAGCCCCTTTCGCAAGATCCCCGCGCTGGTGGATGGCGACTTCAAGGTCGCCGACTCCACCGCCATCATCACCTACTTCGAGGCGCTGCAGCCGCTGCCCGCGGTACTGCCGACGGCGCCGCGTGAACGCGCGCGCGCGATCTGGTTCGAGGAGGTGGCCGACACCATCCTGTTCCCCGCTGGCCAGAGGGTTTTCTTCAACCGCGTGGTGGCCCCGAAATTCCTGAAGCGCGCGGGCGACCTGGCCGCTGCCCAGGACGCGCAGGATTCGCTGCTGCCGCCGGTGTACGGCTACCTCGAGTCCGCGGTGCCTGACGGGGAGTTCCTGGTCGGCAACGCGCTGTCGATCGCGGATATCGCCGTGGCCAGCATGCTGGTCAACATGACGTACTGCGGTGCGGCACCGGATGCGGCCACCTACCCGAAGCTCGCCGCCTTTCTGGGCCGCATGATGGCCCGCCCGTGTTTTGCCGGCGCGCTGGAGTCGGACCGCGCCATGCTGGGGTAGCAGGCCCGGGGGTTGCCGGAGCAAGATACCGGCTGCTGGTCTCTACAAGAAGAAATGGGAGTCAGACATGCATCACTTCGCCGACATCAACTGGCTGGCCGTGGTGGTCGCCACCGTCTCGTCGTTCGCGCTGGGTGGAATCTGGTACGGGCCGCTGTTCAGCAAGGCCTGGATGAAGCTCACCGGCATGACGAAGGAAAAGGGCGCCGAGGCCAGCATGGCCGTGACCTTCGGCGGCACCTTCGCGCTGAACCTGCTCATCGCCATTGCGATCGCGCTGCTCACGGGTCCGCACGCGGGCTTGCACGCGGGGCTGCACACCGGCCTGTTCAGCGCGTTCTTCTTCGTCGCCACGTCGATCGGCGTCATCTATCTCTTCGAGCAGCGGCCGCTGCGGCTGTGGCTCATCAACGCGGGATACCAGGTGGTCAATTTCAGCATCATGGGTTCCATCATCGGTGCGTGGCCGTAACTTGTTGGAGGCATTGTCATGACCAGGAAGAATCGGAAGGCCGGTGTTGACCGGCGGCAGTTCATGGGCGGCGCCATCGGCGCGGCCGGGGCCACGCTGATGGCCGCGGCAGAAGCGCAGCAGCCCCCTGCCGGGGCTCCGCCAGCCGGCGCACCGCGCGGCAGCGACATCGAAAGCCGCTATTCGGCGCCGCCATCGCGCGGCCCACAGCTGTTCCGCGCGGAGCTGGACATCACCGACTGCGAGGTGGAGGGCCGGATTCCCGCCGACCTCGACGGCGCGTTCTATCGCGTGGGCCCGGATGCGCAGTACCCGCTGCGCGCCGGCAACATTCCCTTCGACGGCGAAGGCCATGTGAGCATGTTCCGCTTCCAGAACGGCCACGTGAACCTCAAGACCCGCTTCGTGCGCAACGAGCGCTACCTGGCGCAGGAGAAGGCCGGGAAGATCCTGTTCCCCATGTACCGCAATCCCTACATGGACGACCCTTCGGTGAAGGGCCTTTCGCGCGGCACGCACAACACGCACATCATCCATCACAACGGCCTGCTGCTGGCGCTGAAGGAAGACAGCCCGCCGGCCGCGATGGATCTCAACACGCTCGCCACCGTGGACCCGGTCTACACCTTCAAGGGCCAACTGCAGAGCAAGACCTTCACCGCGCACCCGAAGACCGATTCGCGCACCGGCAACCTGCTGGGTTTCGGCTACGAGGCCAAGGGCCACAACACCACCGACGTGAACGTGTTCGAGTACACGCCGGACGGCCGCAAGGTGTGGGACGCCTGGGTGAGCGTGCCCTACGTGGGCATGCTGCACGACTACCAGGTCACCGAGAACTTCGTGATGCTGTACGTCATCCCGTTGGCGATCGACGAGGCGCAGATCGCGCGCGGCGGCATCCACTGGTCCTGGTACTCGGGCCAGCCCACCTACTTCGGCTATTTCCGCCGCGGCGGCGATGGCAAGGACATCAAGTGGATCAAGGGACCTGAGCGCAGCGCCACGCACATGATGGGCGGCTTCGACGACGGCAAGCGCCTGTACGTTGACGTGGAGATGTCGCTGTCGAATCCCTTCCCGTTCATGCCGATGCGCGATGGCTCGCGGTGGGATCCGGTGCGCGGCGCCAGCCACATCACGCGGCTGTCGGCCGATGTGTCGCAGAAGAATCCCAAGGACTACCAGATCGAGACGCTGTATCCGAACCACATCGGCGCGCTGCCGCGGCAGGACGATCGCTACAACACGGTGCCCTACCGCTACGGGTTCCTGCCCTGCCCCGATCCGGATCCTAAGGATCCGGCCAAGCGCCCGGCCTCGTGCTACGCGCGCTTCGACCTTCAGAACCGCAGCTCGAAGCTGTTCCGTGCGCCGGAAGGCGCGCAGCTGGCCGAGGCCTGCTTTGCGCCGAAGAGCGCGAACGCGCCCGAGGGCGTGGGCTACCTGATGGGCGTGGCGTCGTATGCCGCGCAGAACGGCCGCTGCGACCTGATCATCCTCGATGCCGAGCGCGTCGACGAAGGTCCGATCGCCACCGTCAAGCTGCCCACCCGCATTGCTGGCCAGATCCATGGCTGGTGGGTGCCGGGCGCCGCTATTCCGAAGAAGGCCTGAAACCATGAAGCACCTGCTGTCCGTTGCCGCTGCCCTGCTCCTTTCATTGATCGCCGCGCCGTTGCCGGCGCAGGAGCCGGAAAGCTCGCCCGCGCAGCAGGCGTTCATGGATGCGCTCGCGGCGCTGGAGTGGGTCAAGGGACCCGCCTCGGTGCCGCTGCCTGGCAATGCGAAGCTCGCGGTGCCGGAAGGCTATGTGTTCCTCGATGCCGCCAACACCGACAAGTTCCTGGAGTTGAACCAGAACCTGCCCGGCGGCAACGAGGTGATGATCGCGCCGGAGGATCTTCACTGGTCCGCCTACTTCTCGTTCGCCGATGACGGCTATGTAAAGGACGACGAGAAGATCGACGCGGCCGAACTGCTGAAGTCGATGCAGCAGGGCACCGAAGAGGCCAACAAGGAGCGCCGGCGGCGCGGCTGGCGCGAACTGCATGTGCTCGACTGGGCGGTGCCACCAGCCTACAACGACACCAACCAGCGCCTGGAGTGGGCCACGCTGCTGCAGGGCGAGGGCGGGCGCAGCGTCAATTTTTCCACCAAGGTGCTGGGCCGGCGTGGTCATACGTCGGTGATCCTCGCCGCGGGCGAGGAAGACCTGGCCGGCGCGCGTCCCGAACTCGAACAGGTACTGGCGGGCTACAGCTTCAACGAGGGCGAGCGCTATGCCGACTGGGTGCCGGGCGACAAGGTAGCCGAGTACGGCCTTGCCGCGCTGGTGCTGGGCGGCGCCGCCGCCATCGCCACCAAGAAGGGATTCTGGGCCGTGCTGGGCGGATTCCTCGCGGCGGGCTGGAAGTTCATGGCTGCTGGCGCCGTCGCCCTCGCCGCGGGCTTTCGCAAGTTCTTCGGCAGGAAGGCGGACGACAACCGCTGATGACGCCCACTGAACTGTGGTTGCCCCTCGGGGCAATCGCGTTCCACCTCTACGACGCCACGCAGGCGCTGTGGCACAACGAAGTGCTGTTCGAGCGCGCGGGCGCGCGCTGGCGCATCGCGGCCGATTCACCGGTGCGACGCTGGGGCCGGCGGATGGTGCTGCCGAATCCTTTCACGCCGCATCGCCCGCTGTTCCGGATGGCCTGGAGCACGAGCGATGCGCGACCCGCTGGCGATGCGGACCTCGAGCCGCTGTTCCGCGCGCTGCGCCCGCTGGGCGTTATCTGCCAGCTGCAGTTGGTGATGCTGCTGGCGCTGTGGCCGCTGTGCTGGATCCTGGGCGCCGGGCTAACGGTGCTGGCGCTGTTCGCGGCGTACTACCTGCTGGTGATCGTCGCGCTGGTGCTGGTGTTTCGGCGTCGCCGCGCGCTGGCGCTGGGCACGCGGGCGTTCTGGGCCCTGGCGTTCGATGTGCTGGCCTGCGCGCCGTTCGCCATCAATATCGTGCGCAGGCTCTCGCTGCGCCACGGGATCGCGGGCAATCCGCTGGAGTTCGCCTCACGGCATTTCGATGCCCCCACGCGCGCGGCGCTCGACGGGTTGATTCGTTCCCGGCTGGCGGAATCGCGCGCCGCGGAGGAAACTGCCAGCCCATGAATCTCTCCGACATCCTGATCATCCTGGCCTGCCTCGCCGGCGGCTACTGGATCGTCAGCAGCGTGATGGGACCAGGCGTGGACATCACGCGGCCGAAGCCGCCGTCCGCCGAAGCGCCCCCGGCGGCGAAATCGCTGTCGAATCCGCGCCAGGCAGACTGGCACCTGCTGCTGGATTTGCCGCGAACCGCCAGTCGTGCCGACGTCGAGGCGGCGTACAAGCGCCAGTTGAACAAGGCGCTGGCTTCGGGTGATGCGCATCAGCAGGAGCAGTTGAAGCTGGCCCGCGACGCGGCGCTGGCGCAGATCTCGCGCCCCACGTCGCTGCGGCAGTGACCTGACAACGCGTCGCTACGATCCGGAATCGCCGCTCCGACGCAACTCCAGCACGCGCGGCGGTGCGGAGCCGGTGACCTGCCCCGATTCTGTCCTGCACGAGGCCCGCAGCAGCGGATCCAGATCTGCGGCGGACTGCGGCCTGCCTGTCAGGTATCCCTGCACGTAGTCACACCCGAGCTGCACAAGCTGCTGCCACTGCGCCTCGGTTTCCACGCCTTCGGCAACGGTTCGAAGTCCAAGGCCGTGGGCGAGGTCAACGACCGCGCGGATTACGGCCTGATTTTCCGGCGCTGCGGAGAGTTGCCGCACGAAGGACTGATCGATCTTCAGTTCATCCGCAGCAAGGTCGCGCAGCTGCGAGAGCGATGAGTATCCCGTGCCGAAGTCGTCGATGGAGAAGCGAACGCCGGCCACGCGCAGCAATTCCATGTTGCGGCGCGCGGCCTCGGGCTCGTGCAACAGCACGCTTTCCGTGATCTCCACGGTCAGCGATCCGGCGGGCACCTGCGTGTCACGCAGCACCTCCAGCACATGCTGCAGCATGCCCGGGTCGAGGATATCCGCGGCGGAAAAGTTCACCGCCATCTCCACGTGTATTCCCCGCGCGTTCCATTGCGCAAGTTGCTCCAGCGACGTGCGCAGCACCCAGCGCGTCAGCACGCCTGATGCCCCCGTCCGCTCCGCTATGGGGATGAATTCCGCAGGCGAGATGATGCCCAGTTCCGGGTGCCTCCAGCGCACCAGCGCCTCAAGTCCCGAAACAAGGCGGTCGCCCAGGCGGACCTTGGGCTGGTACTGCAGGTAGAGCTGCCCGGACGAAACAGCCAGTGGCAGTTCGGCGCCCAGCCGCAGGCGGCGGCGCTGCTCCTCGTCGCTTGATCGCTCGAAGAACGCATGCGCCAGCTTTCTCTGGGTTGCGGTTTCCACCGCGGCCTCGGCGCATCGCAGCAGTTCGACGGCCGTGTTGCCGTGAAGCGGCGCTACCGCGGCGCCGAGCACGGCGCTTGTGCGCAGGGCGATACCCGCGGTGAACAGCGGATTGCGGCAGCGCTCGCCTATCTGCTCCACCAGCGCGTCGACGTCGCCCGCCGCCAGGTTCGTTGCCGCGACGAGGAAATGCACGCTGTCGAGGCGCGCCACCAGTCCGTTCTCACCCTGCCAGCCTGAAAGACCCCGCACGAGATGATCGACCAGCTCGCTGGCGATGTCGAAACCCAGCGTCGCGGAAACCTGCTGGAGGTTGCCAACAGCCACCAGCACGACGCAGAGCCGCTGGTCACCCGAAAGCTCCGGCATGTGCCGCTCCAGCCACTCCTCGGCATGCAGGCGATTGGCCAGCCCCGTTGCCGGGTCATGCCGCACCATGTGCATCAGGCGCGATTCGCGGTCTGCGATACCCCTCTGCATGCTGTTGAAGGCGTCGGCCAGGTTTTCGAGTTCCTGCCCACCGGATCCCGCCACGCCCTGCGAGTAGTCTCCGGCTGCGATACGCGCCGCACCCGCCGCCAGTTGCTGAACCGGGCGTGCGGCGCTCCTTCCAAGGTAGATGCCGGCTGCGACGGCCGCAGCCAGCGTCACGCCGATGATGAGTCCGAGATTCAATGCCAGCTCGCGATACGGAGCCATCACTTCCCGCATGGGCTTGAACAGCGCCACATCCAGCGGCGTCTGGTCGGACTCCAGGTGCGTGGCGGTGGCAAGGTACTCCTCGCCATCGATGCTGATGCTGGCAGGAGAACTGCGCAGTGCGGCCTGAACCCTGAAGCCGGGTTTGCGCAGGGGCGTCACCGTGGATGCGCTCACGGCCTGTCCACCCGTGGGTCCCTTCAGGAACGCCACATCCACGCCAACCAGGTCACGCAGTTCCCGGGCAAGGGCCTCGTCGATCGCGAATCCCAGCGCGATTCGCCCGATCTCGTCCGGCGCGAGCACGGGGGAAACGAACACCTGCCAGGCGCCGGAAGGCGTGACGACGAAACGGGCCTCGCCGGATTCATCCCCGGCGCTGGCGTTCAGCGCTGCAAGGAGCGTCGGATCAACTGCGCCCGGCGCCTCGCCTCGTGCGATGACCTGCCCGTCCAGATCCATCGCGACGGTAAGGTCCGCACCGATGCGAGTCGCGTGGTTGGCGAGCGCGGAAGCGACGGTTGGGCGATCACCGGAGGCCACGGCCTCGCGCAGGCCGAAATCCGCGGTCAGCACGGTAACGGCCGTAGCCAGCTGCCGTTCGCGATATTCCAGCAGCCGCTGCGCGATGTGCACACCAGCCACCAGCTGCTCTTCGGCACGATCCCGGACGGTCGCCGATGTCCGCGCCAATGCCGTGAACAACGTCACGGTCTCGGCCCCCACGACGAGACCTATCAGCAGTATGAGAAGTCGGTTGCGAAAGCTCAGCATGACCTGCGCTTCAATCGGAATGGGCCAAATCCTAGTTCCAGCGGGCTTTTCCTGCGATTGGTGAAACCACGAAATGCGACTTGTGTTCACAACCCTGCTGGCATTTCTCGTGGCGCCGGCCATGGCGGCGCCGTTGCAGATTTCATTTGTGGGCGTGGATGGCCGCGGCATAGGCGGCACGGTGGTGACGCTGCGCAGCACCGACGCCTCGCGCCCCGTTGCCAGGCCCACGGCGGCAGTGCTGGATCAGGTGGACCTGCGTTTCGTGCCCACGGTGCTTGCTGTTCCAGTGGGTTCCCAGATCGTGTTTCCGAACAGCGATTCCGTCAGCCATCAGGTCTATTCGTTCTCTCCTGCAAAGAAGTTCCAGCTGCCGCTGTACCGCGGCAAGCCCTACCCTCCGGTTCTTTTCGACCGGGAGGGCCTTGTCACCCTGGGCTGCAACATCCACGACCAGATGCGCGCCTACGTGTATGTCGTCGAGGCCCAGTACTTCGGCAGGACGGACACCAGCGGCACCTGGTCGGCCAGTGACGTTGAACCCGGAGAGTACCGGGTGGAAATCTGGCACCCGCTTTCCCGGGTGCAGCGCCCGGTGCTTGAACAGCTGCTGACTGTCCCGGCGGGCGGGGCGAAGCTGACGCTGCGCGCGGCCCTGCCACTCAAGCTCCGCCGTGAATCACAGCTACCGGCGAACTGGGACGTCTACTGATGCCGACCTGTATCCCGCGCCCCCGTTCAATGGCAAGGCCTGCTCGCCTGCGTGCTTGCGCTGCTGCTTCCGGCCGGCGCTGCGCTGGCCGAGGTGGAAGCCAGCCTCGACCTTCGCCTGGTGAGTTCCGATGGTCGCGCGAGCTTCGTGGATGGTGGCCTGGGCAAACTGCGATTCGATTCAGCAGACCAGGGACTGCAGTTGGGACGCGCACGCCTGGCATGGCGTGGCGGCATCGGTGGCGATTGGCATGCAGGCGTCGATGTGTCCGCCTGGGGTTTTGATGACAGGCATCCTGTCGACGTGACCGAAGCCTGGCTCGAGTGGCGCCCGGTGCCGGACTCGGCGTGGAGATCCAACGTCAAGATCGGCGCGTTCTATCCACCCGTGTCGCTGGAGCACCGCGCGCCGGGCTGGAGCAATCCCTACACGATCAGCAGTTCGGCCCTGAACACCTGGGTGGGCGAGGAACTGCGCACCATCGGCTTGGCTTATGAACTGGAGCACCTGGGAATCGCCTCGGGAGGACGCTTCGATTTCGGTGCGCACGTTGCGATATTCGGCTGGAACGACCCGACGGGCGTTGAGCTGGCACTCCGCGGGTTTTCCCTCAATGACCGACAGACGCCATTGTTTGGCCGCATCGGTACATTTGCCGCGAGCGGCCGGCAGCAGCGGGTGATTTTTTCCGAGGTCGATGGTCGTGCCGGCGTCCATTTTGGCGCCTATGCGAAAACGGATGGTGGCGCGGAACTGCGAGCGCTGCGCTACGACAACAGGGGCGATCGCGCGCAGTTCAAGGCATCGATCGACGACTATGCCTGGAACACTACTTTCGACTCGATCGGGTTTCGCTACGATGCACCAGGCGGAACCGTGTTCATTTCCCAGTGGCTCCGTGGAACCACGTACGCCAGTCCAGACCTGGCCAACTGCTGGGACTTCCGCACCTGGTTCGCGATGGTGGGGAAGGGGTTCGGGAAACACCGGTTCGCGGTGCGCTACGATGATTTCTCGGTGCTCCAGACCACGGCGCACTCACCGCCACCCTGGTCACGGGATACGGGACATGCCCTGACGATCGGCTGGAACTTTGCACTGCACGAGCATGTCGAGCTGGCCGCGGAGTGGCTGCGCATCAACGGCACGAACACGCGGCGGTCAGCCCTGGGAGAATCACCGCGCGCGGTGGAACACAGCGCGCAGTTGTCGGTGAAGTTCTTCCTGTAGCTGCCCTAGTGCGCGGCGCCAGCCTCGCCGCGCACATCCACCTTGCGCAGCACCAGCACCAGCGTGGCGATCATCGCGACGCCCAGCGGCAGCACGGGCACATAGAACATCTGCTGCACTGGCACGCCGGAATCGAGCACCATTCCACCGACCAGGGGACCTGCCAGCGAACCGATGCGTCCCAGTCCCAGTGCCGCGCCGACGCCGGTGGTGCGGCAGGAGGGCGGATAGATGAGTCCGGCCGACGCATTGAGCGCGCCCTGGCAGCCGATGGTGCCGAAGCCGGCGAAGCACACCGCCAGCGTCAGCACCAGCGTCGAGCTGAATCCGAATGACGCGATGGTGACGAGGCTGGCCACGCCGATCGACAGCAGCACCAGCACCCAGCGCAGGCCCAGGCGGCCCAGCAGCAGCGCGGTGAAGATGGCCGCGATCGTGCCGCTCCAGTGGAACACGCTGTTGGTCAGCGAGAACTGCTCTGGCGACAGGTGCGCGAGCTTCAGCAGCGTCGAGATCCAGCTGTTCAGGAAATGCATCGACAGCAGCACGCCCGCGAACATCAGCCAAAGCATGGGCGTGGTCAGCCGCAGGCCGGGCGCGAACAGGTCGGCGAAATTGCCCTTGCCCATTGATCCCGAGCCCTGCAGCGCGAAGCGCGTGGCGCCATCGATCGCAAGCTGCGGATCCAGCGCGCGTACGCGCCGCTCGATCTGCGCGCGATCCTTGGCGCGGTTGGTGAGGAACAGCAGTGATTCAGGCAGCAGCAGCGCCAGCAGCAGCGCGATGACCAGCGGCAGCACGCCACCCACGATGAACAGCGATTCCCAGCCATAGGCCGGGATGAGCTTGGCGGCCACGACGCCGGGCATGCCGCTGCCCAGCGACATGCCGATGATGACGATGCTGGTGACCATCGCGCGCTTGGCGCGCGGCGCGCTCTCGGCGGCCAGCGCGATGACATTGGGCAGAACGCCGCCCAGGCCTACGCCGGTGAGGAAGCGCACCGCGGACAGTTCGGTGACATTGGAGGTTAGCAGGCACGCCAGCGTCGACAACCCGAACAGCATCGCGCCGGCGACGATGATGCGCTTGCGGCCCAGCCGATCACCCAGCCCGCCGAGGAAAATGGCGCCCAGCATCATGCCAAACAGGTTGGCCGACTGTACGGGGCCCACCAGCTGCGAGGGCTTCAGGTTCCACGCATCGGCCAGCCAGGGTGCCGCAACGCCCACCAGTTGCAGGTCGAAGCCGTCGCACAGCAGCGCGACCAGCAGCAGTCCCAGCTGCAGGTACGTGCGACCGGTCAGTTGCTGCCGGTCAATCAGGTCGTCGACATATACCGTCTGCGCAGCGGACATGGGACCCCCCGGTCCTGATCTACATCTTGTAGTCGTTCTGTGTCCGAGCGTACTCGATGAAGAAGTCGAGCGCAGCCGGATTTGCCATCGCGTCGCGGTTGGCCGCCTTGGCCAGCGGGAATCCCGCGAGGATGCGCCGCACCGGCACTTCCATGCGCTTTCCGGAGATGGTGTAGGGAATGGCGGGCACCGCGTAGATCTTGTCGGGCACATGGCGCGGCGTGTATTCGGAGCGCAGCCGGTCGTTGATGGCCTTGGTCAGCGCCTCGTCCAGCACCACGCCTTCCTTCAGCTTCACGAACAGCGGCATGAAGAACCGGCCGCCCGGCAGGTCGAGATTGACGATGAGTCCGTCCTCGACGCCTGGAACCAGCACGATGGTGCGGTAGATTTCAGAAGTGCCGATGCGGATGCCATGACGGTTGAGCGTGGCATCCGAGCGACCGAGCACAAACACGCCGCCGCGCGGGTTCACGCGATAGAAATCTCCCTGGCGCCACAGGCCGGGAAAATCGCTGAAGTAGGTTTCGGTGTAGCGCTCATCGTTGCGGTCGTTCCAGAAACCCACCGGCATCGACGGCATCGGCTCGGTCACGACCATCTCGCCCACCTCGTCGACGACCCGCTCCCCGTTCTCGCCGATCACATGCACGGCCACGCCGAGGCAGCGCGCCTGGATCTCGCCGGCATACGAAGGCAGCGTCACCACGCCGGCGACGAAGCCGGAGCAGATGTCCGTTCCGCCGCAGCCCGGGGCGATCCAGCAGTCCTTCTTCACGTTCTCGTAGAACCACGCCTGGCATTCAGGAGACACCGGGGATCCCGCCAGCGTGACGGACTCCAGGCTCGTGAGATCGAACTTGTCCTTCGGCACCACGCCGTTCTTTTCCAGGATCGACTGGTAGGTGGGGCTGGCGCCGAACAGGTTGGCCTTCGCGTCCTGCACCATCTTCCACAGCAGGTCGCCGTCCGGCCACGCGGGATTGCCGTCATACAGGACCGGAATCACGTCCGACAGCAGCGCGCTGACGAGGAAATTCCACATCATCCAGCCGGTGGTGGTGAAGAAGAACAGGCGCTCGCCGGCACGCATGTCGAAGTTGAAGGCCACATGCTTCAGCTGCTCGATGATGATGCCGCCGTGGCTGTGCATGATGGGCTTGGGCAGCCCGGTGGTGCCGGAAGAGAACAGGATCCACAGCGGGTGATTGAAGCCCACTTCTTCGTACTGGAACGACTCGCGCGCGACCGCCGGATGATCGAGCAGCTCGTGCCAGTAGATGGTGCCTGGCGTCAGGCGGCGCGGATTCGCCGTGTCCAGGTACACCATCTGGATCACATGCTTCACGGTGGTGAGCCTGGCAAGGATCTTTTCCACCTCGCCGCGGCGGTCGAAGGGCTTGCCGCCATACTGGTAGCCATCCACATGGATGAACACCGTGGGCTCCAGCTGCGAGAATCGATCAAGCACGCCGGGCGTGCCGAAATCCGGCCCCACCGACGACCAGATGGCGCCGATGCTGGTGGTGGCCAGCATCGCGATCAGCGAATCGGGCACGTTCACCACGTAGGCGCAGACCCGATCACCCTTCTTCACGCCCAGCCGGCGCAGCTGCGTGGCGGCGATGCGCACCTTGCCCGCCAGTTCCTCCCACGAGATGCCCTGCAGGCCCTGCCGCTCGTTCAGGTGCAGCACCGCGGTGGCGCCGGGCCGTTCGTGCCGCAGCATGTGGCGCGCGTAGTTCAGCTCGGCGCCGGGAAACCATTCGGTACCAGGCATGGTGCGCTTGCCCAGCACGGCGGTCGCGGGCCTGGTGGCCTCGATGCCGAAGAAATCCCAGCAGGCCTGCCAGAAGGCGTCGATGTCCGTGGTGGACCAGTGCCACAGGGCCTCGTAGTCCTTGAATTCCAGGCCTCTTTTTTCGGACAGCCAGCCAGTGAATTCGGTGATGCGGGCGCGCGCGATGCGCTGCGCCGAAGGCGTCCAGAGAAGTTGACCCGGCTCGACCATTTCTTGGGCCCCCGCTGGGGAAGTTGCGAAAAAAGGGTCGGTATTGAAGCACAAATCGGCAGGACGGCTGCCGGCGCTGCAGCAGTGATATAATTTGCGATATAACTTATTGTTTTGAAAAGAAGAGTTTGTCTTGGCCCGCCCAGCGGCTAGGCCGAAAAAACCACGATGCCGGAACACTCCATGAAGCACCCACGCAATCCGCGGCGCTCCGCACGCGCACTCCTTCTTATGGCTCTGGCGGCGGCCGCGCCAGCCGGCCAGGCCGCCCAGGACTTCCTCGACATGGACCTGCGCGAGGTCCTCGACCTGGAGATCACCACCGCGTCGCGCAAGCCGCAGTCCGTATCGCAGGCCGCGGCAGCGGTGCACGTGATCACGGCCGAGGACATCCGTCGCTCGCCGGCCCGCACGCTGCCGGACCTGCTGCGCACCGTGCCCGGCCTGCAGGTTGCCAGCATCACCTCCAGCACCTGGGCCATCAGCGCGCGGGGCTTGAATGGCCGCTCGGC
Source organism: Pseudomonadota bacterium (assembly GCA_016720075.1). GTDB lineage: Bacteria > Pseudomonadota > Gammaproteobacteria > Steroidobacterales > Steroidobacteraceae > ZC4RG30. The sequence continues at coordinate 314,424 of JADJXW010000021.1, read as the reverse complement.
CAACAAGCTGCTGGTGCTCATCGATGGACGCAGCGTGTATTCGCCGCTGTTCAGCGGCGTGAACTGGGATGCCCAGGACACCGCACTCGAGGACATCGAACGCATCGAGGTGGTGCGCGGACCAGGCGGCACGCTGTGGGGCGCAAACGCGTTCCACGGGGTCATCAACATCATCACCCGTTCGGCTGCGAGCTCGCAGGGCACGCAGCTGTCACTGTCCGCGGGCAACGAGCAGAAATTCGCGGCCAGCCTGAAACATGGCGGGAAGGCCGGCGAGGACGCGAACTACCGTTTCTACGTGAAGGGCTTCGATCGCGATGCCTCGCGACTGACCAGCACGGGAGCATCGGCGCGCGATGACTGGCGTGCCGCCAGCGCCGGCGCGCGGCTGGACTTCGGCTCCGGGGATTCCAACGCCTTCACGATCCAGGGTGACTATCACTACGGCGAAGCCGGTGAACCCACCATCGTCAACCTGCTGCGCCCGCCGTACCGGCAGTACGTGCCGACGCAGACGCGCTACGAAGGGGCCAATGTCGTTGGGCGTTGGCAGCGGCAGGTGAGTGAATCCGATTCGTTAACGCTGCAGGTCTTCCTCGATTACACGCACCGTGACTGGGCGGCGCATACGCGGGAAAGGCGCCTGACCTGGGACGTGGATTTCCAGTACCACCTGCGCTCCGTGCCCCGCAACGACCTGATCATCGGCGTGGGCCTGCGCCAGAGCGACGATGCATTCGCCGCGGCAACACGCGGCATTCCCTCCGATGCACTGCAATTCGTGCAGGGTCAGACTGGCAGCGGCGTGCAGAACATGGTCAGCTTCTTCGCACAGGACGACATCACGCTGCTGCCGGATCACCTGACGCTGACGCTGGGCGCGAAGATCGAGCACCTGCCGGAAACCGGCACCGAAGTTTCACCCAACGTCCGGATGCTGTGGACGCCTTCTGCGAGCTGGTCGTTCTGGGGCGCGGTCTCGCGTGCGGTGCGCACGCCCAGTCGCGTTGATCGCCGCGGCCAGGTGGTGGCGGCCGTGGAGCTGCCGGCCGGCTTTGTGCTGACGCAGCCCGAGGTGTTGAGGGGCTTCAACCAGATCAGTTCGCCGGTTCCCATCGTGCTGCAGCAGGGATCCGGCCACGTCGATGCCGAGCGCGTGGTGGCGTTCGAAGCGGGCGTGAAGCACCGGTTCTCCGACACGCTGAGCGTGGACGTGGCGGCCTTCCGCAATGAATACGATCGGCTGCGCACCGCGCAGCTTGTCCCGCCAGCCTGCGCGCCGGGCGGCGGCATCGCGCCCGCCTGCCTTCTCAACTCGCCGCCCGGCTCGGTGCAGTACCTGATCGAGAACTCCCCCGTGGGAAATCGCACGGACGGCTACGGGCACGGCGTGGAGATGGCCATCGACTGGACGCCCGTCGGCCCGCTGCGCCTGCAGGGCGCGGTATCGCTCTTCAAGTCGCTGACCGAGGCCAACTACGCCGCCGGGGAGTTCGAGACGGACCGCGATTCCGGCACGCCACGCGCGCAGTGGAGCCTGTCGGCTTACTGGAACGCGGGTCGCAAGACCGACCTCATGCTGGGACTGCGTCATGTCGACAGTACATCGCCGGCAATCGGCATCGACGTCGATGGCTACACGGAGCTGGACGCACGCCTGGCGTGGCGACCCCGTGCCAACCTGGAGCTGGCCCTTCACGGGCGCAATCTGCTGCATTCCCAGCACCAGGAATACGCCTCTGAACTGTTGGACGTCGCGCTCACGTCCGTCGAACGATCGGTGTTCGGCAAGGTCACGCTGAAGTTCTAGGATCCGTGCGCAACCCCACCCACACCGCGCGGATGAATTACCCGGCAAGGCTCGCCGCGCCGCTGGCCGCCCTGCTCGCCATGTTCGCGCTGCTGCCGATGGCCGTTGCTCAGGCGCCGGGAACCCGCGAGCGCCAGATCCGCGCAGCGCTGGTTTACAAGATCACGCGCTTCGTCACCTGGCCGGGGACGGTGCTGCCTGCCACGGGTCCCTTCACGTTCTGCCATGTCAGTGACGATGTGACCTCGCAGGTGCTTGCCGGCATCGAGGGCCGCGCGATACAGGATCACCGCATCCGCATGCGCCGGCTTGACGGCGCCGACTCGAAGGCGGTCGCCGGCTGCAACCTGGTGTACCTGACGGGCACAAACGCGCTCGCCGCCGACGCAATGGCTGCGGCAGTGGCCGCGTCGACCCTGGTCGTGGCCGACGGGCCTCGCCTCGGGGACAATACCGCCATGGTGCAGCTCGTGCCGCAGGACAACCGGGTGACGCTGGCGGTGGATCTCGCGCTGGTGCGCGCCGCCCAGCTGCGGATCGATGCGACGCTGTTGCAGATGGTGGAGGTTCGTCAGTGAGCGAAGCGCCTGCTGCGGTTCATTCGCTGCGCAGGCGCCTGCGACGCATCGTGCTGCTGGTGCTGTCCACGGCGCTGCTGGTCGTGGGCGCGGTTTTCCTGCTGCTGCAGCTGCGCTCGGGCCTGCAGGCCGCGGCCGAACGCGTCACGGTGGCCGCGCAGATGGTGGCGCGCAATGCCACGGCGGCCGTCGAGTTCGAGGACGAACGCCAGGCATCACTGCTGCTCGACGCGCTGCGCGCGGATCCGTCGGTCAATGAGGCGCTGATCCTGCGGCCGGACGGTTCCAGGCTGGTGTCGCTGGCCAGCAGCGCCCCGGATGCGGCGCGCCTGTCCGCCATCGTCGCGTTGCGACGCGGATCCCAGCCAGTACGCACGGTGGGCTTCACCGACATCGAGGTGATGATCCCGGTGGAACTGCACGGGGACATCCTTGGCAGCGTCTATGTGCGTGCCGGCCTTGCGGCCGTGTACCGCGACATGGCCTTTACGTTCCTGCTGCTGCTGCTCGCGGCGGTACTGGCCGGCTGGGCCGCCACGCACCTGTCCGACCGCCTGCAACGGCGCATCGTGGCGCCGCTGCAGTGGCTGGCGGCCCGCATGCGCAGTGTTTCCGACAGCGGCGGCATCGCCGAGCGGATGGAATCCCAGGAGCGCGGCGAGATCGGCGATCTCATCAAGGGCTTCAATGAAATGCTCGTGCAGCTGCGCGAGCGCGAGTCGCGCCTGGCCGAACGCGGCGATGAGCTGGCCCGACTCAACGCCGAGCTGGGAGCCGCGGTTCGAGTCGCCGAGCAGGCGCGACAGCAGGCCCTGCAGGCCAGCCAGGCCAAGAGCATGTTCCTCGCCAACATGAGCCACGAGATCCGCACGCCGATGAATGGGGTGCTGGGCATGGCCGATCTGCTGCTGCAGTCGAACCTCACCGATCCCCAGCGTCACTGCGTGCAGACCATCGAGAGATCCGGCCATGCGCTGCTGGAGATCATCGACGAGATCCTGGACTTCTCGAAGGTCGAGGCGGACCAGCTCAAACTCGAGGCGCTCGATTTCCACCTGCATGACGTCGTGGAGGACGTCGTGGCGCTGTTCGCCGAGCGTGCGCGCTCGAAAGGGCTGAATATCGCGCTGCAGATGGAACCTGCCGTGCCCTGTGGCGTATGCGGTGACCCCGTGCGCCTGCGACAGATCCTGGCAAACCTGCTCAGCAATGCGATCAAGTTCACCGAGCGCGGGCGGGTTGGCGTCCGCGTTCGGCGCGTGACCGATGCCGATGGCCTGCGACTGCGGATCGAGGTGCACGACACCGGCATTGGCATCGCGGCCGACCGGCTCGAAAGCATTTTCGAGCCCTTCACGCAGGCGGACGTGAGCACCGCGCGACGCTTTGGCGGCACGGGCCTGGGCCTTGCCATCGTGCGCCGGATCGTGAACCTGATGGGTGGCCAGGTCTCCGCGCAGAGCAGGCCTGGCATCGGCAGCACCTTCATCGTCGAGATCCCGCTGGGACTCGCGGTGGCGCACGAGCCGCATGAATGGGAACGTCCCGAGGGTCCGCTGCACGGACGCACCGTGTTGCTCCAGGTCGATGACCCCGGCGTCGAGGCGGCGTTGGCCGAGGTCGCCAGCGTCTTCGGCATGACTGCTGATCGGGCGTCGTCGGCGCAGGACAAGCCGCGCGCCCGCGCGGCAGCTGCGCAGTCCGGGCGCCCACATGATTTCGAGCTGGATGTGGCGGGCAACAGCGGCGTCGTGCTGCGCGGCGCAGGACTGGGTCCCGCGGCAGACGAGATGCCGGCACAGGTGCTCACCTTCCCCGCCCGGCGCGAGGAGCTCTTCGCGGCCTACGTTGCCGCGCTTTCGCTGCGGGCGACGGCAGGGGCAAGCCTGGTGACGCTGCCACCGCTGGAGCATCGCAGCTGTCGCGTGCTGCTGGTGGAAGACAATCCGGTGAACCAGGATGTCACCCGCGCCATGCTCACCCGGCTGGGATGCCAGGCCGTGGTGCGGGCCAGCGGACGCGCTGGCGTCGAGGCCTTCATGCACGAGCAGTTCGATCTGGTGCTGATGGACTGCCAGATGCCGGAGATGGATGGCTTCACGGCCACGCGCGAGATCCGCCACTGGGAGACTCTGCATTCAGGAGACGGCGTGTCCAAATCCCAGCCCGTCCCGATCGTCGCCGTAACCGCCAGCGCGATGCCAGGGGACCGCGAGAAATGCCTGGCCGCCGGCATGGACGACTACCTGGCCAAGCCCTTCACGCTGGCAGGCCTGCGCGGCATCCTGAGCCGCCACCTGCCGCTGGTGCCGACCATGGACCAGGCGGCCGCGCAGTACGCGCAGGCAGCAGCCGGCATCGACCTGCTGCAGCTGCAGGCGCTGCGCCGCGCTGGCGGGGATGAGGCAGTGGCGCGCACGCTCGCGTTGCTCGAAAAGACAACCAATGAGAAGCTGGCCGAATTGAGCGACGCCATCCATGCGCGCAACATCGAGCGCTGCGTGACGCTGGCGCATTTCATCAAGGGCGGGGTATCGATGCTCGGAATGAGGCAGTTCGCGGACCTGGTCCTGGAAATGGAGCGCCATGCCCGCGCCGGTCGAATGAACGAGTGCGCGGTACTGCTGCCCAGGCTGCGTGAATCCTTCCGGCGCGACATGCTCTCGCTGAACACGTTCTTTTCGCGGATGCCGCGATGAACATCGTGCTGGTGCCGGGCCTGATGTGCGACGCGGCCGTCTGGCGCGAACAGGCCGCAGCCCTTGCCGCGATCGGCGATGTGATCATTGCCGACCATGCCGACAGCGACTCCCTCGGGGGAATGGCCGAGCGCATCCTTGCCAATGCGCCGTCCAGCTTCGCGCTGGCCGGACACTCCATGGGCGGGCGCGTGGCGCTGGAGGTCATCGCGCGCGCTCCACAACGCGTCCGCCGGCTGGCGCTGCTCGACACGGGCTTCGAGGCACTGGCGCCGGGCGAAGCCGGGGAACGCGAACGCGCCGGGCGGCTGCGGCTGCTGGCGATGGCGCGCGCCGAGGGGATGCGCAGGATGGCCGAGGACTGGGCGCGCGGCATGGTGCACCCGGCCCGGCTTGCCGATGCACCACTGATGGAATCCATCCACGCGATGATCGCCCGTTCCTCGGCGCAGATCTTCGAATGCCAGATCAACGCCTTGCTGAACCGGCCCGACCGCACTGCGCTGCTCGGGGACATCGGCATCCCGACGTTGGTACTCTGCGGGCACGAAGACGCCTGGAGCCCGCTCGCGCGCCATGCAGACATGGCCCGGCGCATCCATGGCAGCCGTCTGGTGGATGTGCCCGACTGCGGCCACATGTGCACGATGGAAAGACCCGAAGCCGTGGGCCGAGCGCTGCTGCAGTGGCTGGCCTGATCCCGGAAAACAGCAATTGGGGGAAATCATGAACGCACAGGAACTGGCCGACATCGAGGCATGCCGCTCGTTGATCGTGGAATTCGCCACCCGCATCGATGACGGCCGCGCGCACACGCTGGGCGACCTGATGACGATGGATGCCAGCTTCGCGCGCCCCACCGTGCCCGACGTGGTGATCGAGGGTCGTGATGCCATCCTCGCCGCCTTCTCGGCGCGACCGAAGCACCTGATATCGCAGCACCTGAACCTCAATATCCGCATCCGCCTCACGGGCGCGGATACGGCCGAGGGCCATTCGGTGGTGATGCTGTTCCTGGCCGACGCCAACGACGAACTGGTGACTGGCAAGGGTCGCAAGACCGGCGCGCCCATCATCGGCACCTGGACCGACACCTTCGTGCGCACGGCCGATGGCTGGCGCTTCAAGGATCGGCGCGGGATGGCCACGCTGCACGGCTGATGATCACGCCCTCGGCCCGCATCGCCTTCATCGGCTTCGGGGAAGCCGGCGCCATACTGGGCGAGGAGCTGGCGCGCCGGGGCTGCACCGTGCGCGCCTGGGACATCCTGCTCGCCGACCCGCAGATGCAATCCCGCATGCGGCACCGGATCGAACTGGCCCGGGCCGATGCCGCCAGCTCGCTGGCCGATGTGCTGCGCGGCGCCAAGCTCGTGATCAGCGCGGTCACGGCCACCGCCGCTGCCGAAGTGGCGCGCGAGAGCGCCGCGCTGCTGGTCGCCGGCCAGATCTACTTCGATATCAATTCCGTTTCACCCGGAACCAAGCAGGCCAATGCCGCACTCATCGAGGCCACCGGCGCGCATTACATCGATGCCGCGGTGATGGCGCCCGTGCCGCCGCAGCGGCTGGCCGCGCCGATGCTGCTGGGCGGCGCGCGGGCCGCGGAACTATCACCGACACTGAACGCGCTGGGCTTCGCCACGCGCGCCGTCTCCACGCAGGTGGGCGTGGCCTCGGCGATCAAGATGTGCCGCAGCGTGATGATCAAGGGCATAGAGGCGCTCACCGTGGAATGCCTGCTGGCCGCGCGCCACTATGGCGCGGAGCAGGCGGTGCTGCAGTCACTGGCCTCCACCTTTCCCTCGATGGGCTGGGCCGAGGCGCAGCCCGACTACCTCATCTCGCGTGTCGCCGAACACGGCCGGCGTCGCGCGGCCGAGATGCGCGAGGTGGCCGCCACCGTGCAGGGCGCCGGCCTTTCACCTCACATGGCATTGGCCACGGCGGCCCGGCAGGATGCACTTGTCGATGACATGCAGGCAGCGGGAATCGCGTATGACGCTTCGCATGCGTTTTCCTGGCGCGAACTGGCCGACGCATTGATGCAGCAGCCGGTGCCGCGCGCCGAGCTACCCTGAGGAACTGACCCGCTCCATGCAATTCGTCGCCTCGCTGATCTATACGACATTCTTCCTGTTTTTCACCTTCGGGTACGGCGTGCTGTTCTGCATCGTGGCGCCGGTGCTGCCGTTTCGCGCCCGCTTCATGCTGGCCCGCATCTGGGCCGGCACGCTGCTGCTCGCGCTGAAGGTCATCTGCCGCCTCGACTACCGCGTCGAGGGTGCCGAGAACCTGCCGGCCGAGGCCAGCATCGCGCTGGTCAAGCATTCCTCCAGCTGGGAAACCTTCGCGCAGGCCTGGTTGCTGCCACCGCAGGCCTGGGTGCTGAAGCGCGAACTCACATGGATTCCGTTCGTGGGCTGGGGCATCCGGCTGCTGCGCGGCATCGCCATCGATCGGGGCGCCGGCGGCGCGGCGGTGCGGCAGATGATCGAGCAGGGTCGCGACCGCCTCGCCGCCGGAATCTGGATTGTCGTGTTCCCCGAAGGCACGCGCATGGCGCCCGGCGAGACGCGTCGCTATGGCGTGGGCGGCGCGGCGGTCGCCACCGAAACGGGCGCGCTGGTGGTGCCCGTGGCGCACAACGCCGGATATTTCTGGCCCCGTCGTGGGCTGATGAAGAAGCCCGGCACCATCCGCGTGGTCATCGGCAAGCCCATCGTGACCAGGGGCCGCGATCCGCGCGAGATCAACGAGGAAGCCCAGCGCTTCATCGAAGCCAATTCAGGGCCGCCTTAGCCAGGCCCTGATTTCTTCCGAGTGCTGCCCCAGCGTGGGCGGCGCGGCCAGTTCGGTCCGGCCCGCCTGCGATGACACGAATCCGGGCCCGAGCACCGCCACGTCCTCGCGACCCGGCAGGCCTGGAACCTTCAGCGCAATGCGCAGCGCACGCTCGTCCAGCGCCGGCAGCGACATCGCCTGGCTGATGTCGCGCACCATGCCGCAGGGAATGCCGGCTGCGCTCAGCAGCTGCTCCCACTCCGCGGCGTCACGCGTGGCAAGCACCCCGGAAAGTGCATTCTGCACCGCCGCCAAATTCTGGCGTCGCGTGTCCGGATCGCGGAACAGCGGGTCGGCCAGCCACTGCGGCTGCTGCAGCAGACGCGCCAGCAGCTCGAACTGATGCTGCTGCACCACGCCCAGCGAGATGCTGTGCCCGTCTTTCGCCTTGAACAGCGCCGAGGTGGGTTGGCCGCTGTAGCCGGTGTTGCCGGTGCGCGCCAGCGCCTGGCCCGTGACCAGGAAGGGCACGACGGCCGACGCCATGAACGCGATGGTGGCATCGAACATGGCCACGTCGATGAAATCGCCCTCGCCGCTGCGTTCCCGGCGCAGCAGTGCCGACATGATGGCGAATGCCGCCGTCTGGCCGGTGAGCGTATCCACCACCGGGAATCCCACGCGCATCGGCGGGCCATCCGGATCGCCGCCCAGGCTCATCATGCCGCTGGTGGCCTGCACGATGTTGTCGATGGCCGGCCAGTCTCGCCGCGGGCCGGACTGCCCATACCCCGACACCGAGCAGTACACCACGCTCGGGTTCAGCGCCTTCACGGCCGGGTAGTCGAGCCCCAGTCGCTGCATCACGCCGGGGCGGAAATTCTCCACCAGCACATCGCAGCGCCCCACTAGCGAGCGCGCCTGCGCGAGGTCATCGGGGTTTTTCAGATCCAGCACGATCGACTTCTTGCCGGCATTCACCGCGATGAAGGCCGGCGCCATGCCGTCGTAGCGCCGGTCGGCGCCGTAATAGCGCATGGCGTCGCCGCGCCCCGGCGCCTCGATCTTGATGACCTCGGCACCCAGCAGCCGCAGCAGGTGCGTGGCATAGGGCCCCGCCATCACATGACTGAAATCCGCAATGCGGATGCCTTCGAGCACCTGCCTCATTCCATCTTCTCCCGACAGGTGACCGAGCCATCCGCGCCCACGCTGGCGCGCGACATCCGGAACACCTTCATGCCATCGATTCCATACCGTTCCAGCGACTGCGCGTTGGCTTCGGCTTCGCGCAGATACAGTTCGTCGAAACGAAGCTGGTCGGCCGCAGACAGGTCGTGCGCTACCACGCCGGTCTGCTCCGCAAGTTTCCAGCCCTCCTCCAGCGCGCGCCTGTTCTCCTCGGCCAGCGCCTGCTCCCACACGGGGATGCCCGCATCCAGCACGGCGCGCTGCGCTTCGCTCAGCGAGTTCCAGCGCTTCGCGCCCATCGCGCGGGCCGGATACGCGCCGCGCCACACGCGCATGCGCGTGTAGTACTTCGAGACTTCCGACAGGTGCAGCGCGCGGAAGGTATCGGTGGGCGCCACCAGGCCATCGATCACGCCCTTGGCCAGCGCCGAGTACACATCGCCCATCGGCATGTTCACCGGATCCGCGCCCAGGTCGCGCATCACGTTCAGCAGTTCGGTGGGCACGCGGATGCGCATGCCCTTGAGGTCATCCAGCGAGCGCACGGGTTTGTCACGCGTGACGATGCCCGGCAGGCTGCCGCCCTGCACGGCCAGAATCTTCAGCCCCTCGAGCTCGTGCTCGAACTGCGGATTGCCCGCGGCCATGCAGCGATACAGCGCCACCTGCGATTCGATGGTGGCCGCGCCGCTGTAGAACCCCGACTGGATGCGGATCAGGTGCACGCCGCCTTTCACGTAGATGGGCGTGATCAGGCCGATGTCCACCACGCCGTGGCGCAGCTCTTCCATCGAGTGTTCCGACGACAGCAGCGCGCCGGACCAGCTGGGCCGGATGCGCAGCGTGCCGCCGGACTCCCGCTCGACGAACTCGATCCAGCGCTGGTCGGCACGACTGAAGGGATGCGCGGGGCTGTAGGGCGTGGCGTAGACCAGTTCCACCACGCCGTCATCTGGCGCCGGCGAGCAGGCGGCCAGCCCCAGCAGGCCGGCCAGCACCGCCATCGCGCGCAGCAGCAGCGAAGGGGATGACTGATTCACCGCTTCACCTCGGCGGCCAGGAAGCCCGCCACCTGATCCACGGCGGCCTCGCGGTTCCACTGCGTGGCATTGACCATGTCCGCATCCAGCATCAGCACCGGCACGCCAGATGCGCGCAGCGCCGCGGCCGTCAGCTGCGTGCCGGACTGCGACAGCCGGTTGTCCTTGGGGCTCAGCAGCACCGCCGCATCGATGCCGGAGCGGCGCGCCTCGCTCACCATCCACTCGTTCATCCACGGCGGCAGGTGCAGCACTTCGTTCATCGAGCAGATGCGGCTCGCCAGCGCCTCGAGCGGCCGCCCCTTCAGTTCACGGATGTACTGGGCACCTGCGAAAGGCAGGTACATGGACCACACGAAGACCGCCCCCAGCCGCTCTTCCAGCGCCTGATAGAAGGAGGTGTCGTGCCAGATGCCGGCGCCGATCCACATCAGCCGGATCTTTTCCTGGCTCGCGATACCGATGCCCGCCTGCGCCCGCGCGCGCGCCTCGTCGCGGAACCGGCGCGCGTGCGCCACCGCCCATTCGGAGCCGCGATGCCATTGCGGGATCATCGTGTTCGGCATCTGGTCGACGATGGACACCGGGCAGGGTCGCGCGGTGGCGATGATCTCGGCGGCCTCGTCGAGATACTGTTCCTGCTCGTTGATGCGCTCCATCAGCGCTTCGAACTTCACCGGATCGAACCGGCGCGAGGTCTTGCGTTCCAGCAGCGCGATCAGTTCGCGGATCTCGCGTGCATGCAGGTCGATGCGGCCACGCCCGTAGACTTCATCCCAGCGGCTGCGCGAATGCCGGAACCACTCGGGCAGCGACTCGGGCCAGGCCGGCGCCTCCATCGGGAAGAACTCTGTTCCCAGCACGTCGGCCCACTGCGAGAACACCTGCTGGATGCAGTCGCAGGTCAGCCGCGCCACCAGCACCGTGGGCTTCGGCAAACCACCCCAGGGCGCGCTGGCCGGATCGTTGGCCAGCGAGCATGCAAGGCCGAGCGAGCAGTAGCTGCAGCGATTGGGCGGATACCCCAGTTCATCCAGCACGCCGAAGTACTTCCCCGACAGGCGCTTGGCCGAGATATAGGCCGACCACCACTGGTTCGACACCACGGGAATGTCCATGGCGTGGAAGATCTCGTGCGGCGTGTCGGCCTGTGCCACGGCGAAGGGCTCGCCGCGCTCCACCACCTGTTCGCGCAGTTCGGCGCCAAAGGCCTTCTGGAACGCGCTGGCATCGGCCGTGCAGGCCAGGTCCTTTCGACCGCGTACGTCAGCCGCGCTCATTTCAGCACTCCCGCGGCGTCCAGCTCCGTGTAGCGCCGTTCATCGAGTCCCGCAGCACCGCAGAGGATCTCGGCGTTGTGCTCGCCCAGCGCCGGCGCGCGGTACGGCGTTTGCCGATCGCGCGAGAACGTAATTGGAGTGCGCACATGACCGAACGGTCCGAGCTTCGGATGCGGCAGCTCCACCAGCGCCCCGCGCGCGCGCAGCGGCGCATCGTGTTCCATCAGGTCCTCGATGTCCTGCAGCACGCCGGCGGCGATGCCGGCCGCCTGCAGGCGATCCACCAACGCGCATTCTTCCTGGTCGCGCGTCCAGTCCGCCAGCGACCGTCCGCCAGCCATTTCTGCCAGGCGCGCGCGCTGCGCGGCATCGAACACGCTGATCGCAACCCAGCGGTCTTCACCGCGTGCGGGATACACGTCCTGGTGCAGCACATCCGGATCGGCATTGCCGAGGCGCTGCGGCGGCGTGCCCTGCTGCGCGCTGACGATGGCCCGTCGCATCTGCTGTACGCAGATCTCGTACATCGAGGCATCGATATGGCACCCCTCGCCGCGCTCGCGCCGCTGCGCCAGCGCCGCCGCGATGCAGGCCGCCAGCACATAGGGCACGATCACATCGCCATAGGGCACGGCGCCCGGAACCAGCGGATCCCGGTCCGCCCAGCCGGTCATCCAGGTGCGGCCCGACAGCGCACCGCCGGTGCCATCGACTCCCCACTCCGCGGCCAGCGGGCCGGTCTGCCCATACACGCTGCCGCTGGCCATCACGATGGCCGGATGCCGCGCGGAGAGCTGCGCGTAGCCCAGGCCCAGCTTGTCCATCGTGCCGGGGGAGAAATTCTCCATCACGGCATCTGCCCAGCCCAGCAGCGGATTGATCACCTCGCGCGATTCCGGCCGCTTCAGGTCGATGGCCAGGCTGCGCTTGGAGGTGTTCAGGTGCGCGAACCAGGGTTTGTCGTCGAAATCATCCGCGCGCGAAACCGACACCTGCACATCGAGCCGGGACAGGCAGGGTCGCGTGCGGGTTTCCACTTTGATCACATCCGCGCCCAGATCGCCCAGGATCTTCGTGGTGATCGAACCCACCAGCGCCCAGGAGAAATCCAGAATGCGCACGCCAGCCAGCGGGCCGCCGCGCGAGGGGGTTGATGCCGGCTTCTGCGCAGAGCCTGCTGCATCGGCCGCCGGCGCGGCCGACGGTGCACCGCGCACCAGGCGCGCAAAGCGCGAAGGCTCGCGGATGCCACCCCGCTCCGCCCAGAACTCGCGCGCGACCAGGTGCGGATCGCCCAGCACATCCACCGGGGACTCGATCACGCAGGCATTGATGCCGCGTCGGCGACCCTCACCGCGGATGTCGGCGCGCGTGCGTGTCTTGAAGAACGCCGCGATGGCTTTCTCCCAGATGGCGCGCGTCGCGGGTTCCAGCGTCGAGCGGTTGTAGCGCAGCCAGTCCACGCCGCGCAGCGGGTTGTCGAGTCCGGCCTCGTCCATCCAGTCCGACAGCCCCTGGTTCGCCGGCGCGCCGAAGCGTCCGGTCATCAGCGTATGGAAGCACCAGCCGTCGGCCAGCGGCCAGATGCAGCGCACGGTGGCGCGGCCATAGTTCAGCGCGCCGCCGACGCGATGCAGCTTGCGGCGATCGAAGTTCCAGACCAGCGCGCCATTCACGTTGCGGCTGAAGGCCACTTCCTGGATGGACACGTCCACGTGCTGGCCCTGTCCGTGCGCACCGCGCGCGTAGTGAGCGGCCATCGCTCCGGCGGCTGCGGCCATTTCGGCGTGGAAGGTGCAGGCTTCCAGCGCTTCCTTGACCGGCGCGCGATCAGGCTCGCCCGTCAGTCGCAGCGCGCCGCCCATGGCCGCGGCCACCAGTTCCGCGCCAAGCCAGCGCGATCGCGCATTGCCGCTGCCGAATGGACTGACGGAAACATGCACCAGCGCTGGATTGCGCGCTTCGATCCATGAGCGCGACACGCCACGGTCCGAAAGAATCTCCAGACCCCACGGATCCAGCAGGAAATCCGCTGCCGCGACGGCCGCATCAAGCTCCGCCGCGTCCGCTGCCATCGACTGCACCGCAGCGCCCAGCGACGCGAAGAACTGGCCGAGCGGCCGTTCGGCCATGTCACCCAGCTCTACGACACGCTTTCCCGAAAGCAGGCTCATGGCGCCACCTCACGACAGAATTCACCGATACGTTCGAGCGCGCCGTCATCGGCGCGCCAGCTTGCCGCGGGCAGCACCAGTGCCGGCAGGTTCGCGGCCTGCAGCGCGCGCCGCATGGCCGGCACATGCCAGGCCAGCGCCTCGTCCTCGCGCGTCAGCCACAGGATCACGGCCGCGGCCTGGGCGTCCCGCGCGCGGGTGACGATCCACTCGGCTCGATCCATGAAGGCGCGCGGACCGACCGCCTGCGCGGTGAGCTGGCGCGCCACATGACGCGCTGCCGTGGATTCGGCCTGTGCCATCGGCAACCCCAGCCGCCCAAGCGCATGCACATGCGTTTCGGCAACGACGCTGCCACCGGCGTCCTGCACGGTCCGATGCAGTCTTTCATCCGGTGGCGCGCTGCCGGCCAGCAGCACCCGGCGCTCGACCCCTGAACCAGCCGGCTTCGGCAACGCCAGCGAATCGATCCACCGCGCCGGATCGCTCCACAGCATGGCGCGGGCCAGTCGCTCGAAGAACACGCCATCAGCGCCGCGCTGCTGCTGCAGCTGCTTCAGCGTAAGGCGCAGCGCATCCGCGCGCTCCACGCCATCGCGTAGCGCGGCATCATCCACACCCAGTTGCTGTGACAGCCCGGTCACGGCGGCAGCGGAGTGTTCGAAGCTCGACGCCCTCGGCACCAGCGCCAGGTCCAGCACCAGTGCCTGCGGGCCCTTCGTGATGCCGCGACGCTGCAACTCCCGCACGTAGTAATAGAGTCGCTGGCTCGCATCATCGGTGCGCGAGAACACCACCGCATGCAGGCCATCGAAGGCGCCCTCATGCCACTGCTGCAGGATCGATCGCGCCCAGCCCGGGAAACTCGACTCCAGCCACTGATCGGCAAATGGCGTGGCGCGCGCCGCGTCCCAGGGCAGATGCCCGAACGCGCGGCCGCTGGCCAGCAGCAGTTCGATGGGCACATCGGCTCCCACGAAGCCGATGCCCCCCGCGCGCAGTCCCGCCAGCGGGGCGCGCAGGACGGTATCGACCGGATCATTCGCAACACTCATCTTCCCACCCAGTCCAGCAATCCCATCGCGATGACGGGGAACACGATCAGCAGCACCAGGTGCACCAGATCCGCCAGCAGGAACGGCACCACGCCCTTGAACACGCGCATCAGCGGCACATCGCGCGCCACGCCCTGGATCACATAGAGGTTCATGCCGATCGGCGGATGCACGAAGCCGATCTCCATCGCGCGCACCAGGAAGATGCCGAACCAGATCGGCGACAGCCCCAGGTCGGCCACCAGCGGCAGCAGGATGGGCGTGGTGAGCAGCATCAGCGCCAGCCCATCGAGCACCGAGCCCACCAGCAGCAGGAACACCGCCACCAGCAGCATCGTGCCCACCGGGCCCAGCCCCAGCCCGGCGATGCCCTGGGCGATGGTATCGGTAAGACCCGTCACGCTGACGAAGGCGGCGAACACCAGCGCGCCGATGATCACGAGGTAGATGAGTCCGCTGGTCTTCAGCGTTTCGAACAGCGCCTTGTGCAGCGTGGCCAGCGTGAGCTTGCGGCGCAGCAGGCAGATGATGAAGGCGCCCGTCGCGCCCACGGCCGCGGCTTCCGAGGGCGTGACCCAGCCCATGACGATGCCGCCGGTCACCAGCAGCACCAGCAGGCCGATGTCGATCATGCGCTTCAGCGCCGAGAAGCGTTCGGCCCAGCTCGCACGCGGCAGCGCCGGCGCGATGCGCGGTCGCCACCACACCAGCAGCGCGATCACCAGCATGTAGCTGAGCATCTGCGTGATGCCCGGCACGATGGCCGCAGTGAACAGCGAACCGATGGATTGCTCGGCAATGATTCCGTAGACGATCAGCGCGCCCGACGGCGGGATCATCTGGCCCAGCGTGCCGCCCGCTGCCACCGAACCTGTGGCCAACGCGTCGGAGTAGCCGCGGCTGCGCATCTCCGGCAGCGCCACGAGGCCAATGGTGGCGGTGGTGGCGAGGCTCGAGCCATTGATGGATCCGAAGCCCGCGCAGCCTGCCACCGAGGCATACGCGAGTCCGCCGCGCCGGTGGCCGAGGAAGCGCGCGGCCACGTCGAAGAAGTCGCGACTGGCCTCGGCCGCGAAGCACAGGTGCGCCATCAGCATGAACAGCGGCAGCGTGCCGAGCTCGTAGCGCGTCATGGTCTCGAACGTCAGCACGGCGGATTTGATCAGCGCGGGCTCCAGCCCGAGCGTGAGCACCAGGCCGCCAAGGCCCACCAGACCCAGCGCCACGCCGATCGGCGTGCCCGCCACCAGCAGCAGCAGCAGTATCACTACTCCCAGCATGCCGATCATGGGGCCGCTCATGCGCGCGACCTGAGCAGCAACCGCCGCACGGAAAGCAGCAGCAGCACCAGCAGCGTCAGCACCAGCGCCACGCGCAGCGGGCGATAGGGAATCCGCAGCAGCTCGCTTTCCTCATGGCCGCGCCACAGGTCAAGCGCGAGCCATGCGGAGCCGGCCAGCAGCCCGGCATACAGCAGCATTTCCATGGCCGCGTGCAGTCGCGACATCAGCCTCTGCCAGCGCGCCGGCAGGCGATCGAGCAGCAGGTGGACGCGTGCGTGCGAGTACTCCAGCGCCGCCAGCAGCAATGCGCCGGCCGAGCCGAACAGCACGGCGGCCTGCACCAGTTCGATCGCGCCCAGCAGCGGCCAGTGCAGCTGCCGACCCAGCATGGCCAGCGTGTCGACCGCCATCGCCACCAGCAGCGCGCCACCGGCCACCCACACCAGCAGTTCGCGAAGGCGCTTCATGTGCACATCCACAGCCACGGGCCTTCGCGCCGCCACTGGCGCGGCGGCAGCCCGGCCATCGCGCCGATGCGATCCAGGTAGGCGATCACCTCTTCCGCGCGCGCGTCATTCACGCACACGGGGCGGCCGGGCGGTTCCACATGCACCGGAATCACGCCCATGCGCAGGCCCCCATCGGCTTCCACCCGCACCACGCCGATCACCGCATTCACGGCTTCAGGATGAAACGGCGCCAGTTCGTAGCGCGGATCCGGCTCGAAGCCGAACAGCTCCCTGCGCTTCTTCGCCCACGCCGCGCGCGCGGGATGATCCTGCGAGGGGCTGAGCGCATGCGTCACCACGCAGCCATTGCCCAATCCATGGAACAGCGCCTTGCCCGCACGCATTTCCACGCCGCGCACGATGTGCGCGTGATGGCCGACGACGATATCCGCGCCGGCGTCGAGCGCGGCCTCGGCCAGTGGCCGCTCGTATGGCGCAAGCTTCGCCGGCGTGTGCACGATGCCCTTGTGCAGCGCCACGATCACAAGGTCCGCACGGGCGCGAGCGCCGGTGATGTCGGCACGCAACTGCTCGAGCGCTTCGGTCGTGGGCGCGACCAGCGGCGAGTTGGGAGACACTGGCTTGCCATCGGCGGCCTGCATCCGCAGGAAATTGCAGCCCGCGCGATCTGGCGCTGCCCAGCCGGCTTCCGGTCCCACGCAGTTGTAGCTCAGCAGCGCAACGCGTCGGCCACGGCGCTCGATTACCGCGGCTCTGGATGCTTCGGCCAGCGTGGCGCCGGCGCCGGTGTGCGCGATGCCCAGTCGTTCCAGCCGGTCGACCGTATCGGCGATGCCCTGCACGCCGCAGTCGGCTATGTGGTTGCCGGCCAGCGAGACCATACCGACGCCGGCGCGCGCCAGCGCATCGAGGTTGTCCGGGTCGGCCCCCGGCGCCGGCACATCGCCGGCCAGTTCCGACCCCCGCCGCGTATGGGGCACTTCCAGGTGGGCAACGGTGAGGTCGGCCGATCGCAGCGCCGGCGCGATGCCCGACAGCCAGTGATCGGCCCCGGGCACATCCAGCACCATGTCGCCGGTGAGCAGCACCATCAGCGCATCGGGCGATTGCGTCCTGATGTGGGTTTGCTCGATCATCTCTGGCGACATGACACGCACATCAACGGCCGTTCGCGGCATAGCCGGAACCAACGTCGCGGTGGAATGGGTGCGCGAGCACATCCGCCACGGCCGGCTCGTGCCCGGCCAGCGGCTGGTCGAGGCCGACATCGTCGCGGCCACCGGCGTCAGCCGCGGCAAGGTGCGCGAAGCGCTGCGCAGGCTGGAATCCGAGGGCCTGCTCACCATCGAGGAGTTCCGCGGCGCCTCGGTCAAGCGCCTGGGGCGCGACGAGGTGCAGCAGATCTACCAGGCGCGCATGGCGCTCGAGGGCCTGGCCGCGCGCGAATGCGCGCTGCGCGCCGACGATCGGCTGCGCGCGCAGCTGCTGGACGTGCAGCGCGAACTCAACGAAGGGGAGCACTCGGGCAATCATGACCGTTTCGCCCGCCTCAATGGCACCTGGCATGGCCTCATCATCGCCGGATCGGGCAATGAATACATTGCCCAGTTCCTGAAGCGCCTCACGGTGCCCATCTACCGGCTGCTGTTCGCCAGCTTCTACACGGCACAGCGCATCGCCTCGGCCAATGCCGATCATCGGGTGATCACCGCCGCGATTGTCGAGGGTCGCGCGGATGACGCCGAGAAGGCCATGCGCGCGCACATCCACAACGGACTCGATGCGCTGATCGAGCTCAACACGCATTTCGACACCTGAAGTGGGGCCGCGAGGCGGCCCCACCCCGACTCACCACTTCTTGCGCAGGCTGATCGCGAACATGCGGCCGACCGGGTTCGTCGTGCTGGCGTCGTAGCCACCACTGCCGTTCACGCTCGGGGCGAGGTTTACGTAGGGCGGCGACTCGTCGAAGGCATTGCGGAACTCGATGCCCACATCCATGCCCTCGGCCAGCGCGCCGCCCAGGTCGGTGAGGTCGCGGTTCAGCGTGAAATCCACTGGCGTGTACGGACCCACGCTCTCCACCGGCGTCACGGCATTGTTCTGGTAGCCATGCACGCGGTTGACCACCATCGAGGCGCGCCACGGACCCAGGTTCCAGTTCACCGCGCCGCGCAGCTTGAGCTGCAGCGGATTGAAAATGGTGTTCAGCCGGTCCGCGGGTGCAGCCGTCGAGGTGATGGCGATATTGAAGTCCGTCAGGTACGTGCCGCTCAGCGAGAACGTGAAGCTGCCGAAGCCCTCGGTGCGCAGCCGGTAGCTGGACGCGAGGTCCAGTCCCTTCATGCGCGATACCGACAGGTTCTGGCTGCGGCCGTCGACGAACACCGTGACGTTGGCCGCGCTGCCGCCGGGCAGCGCGCCCACGACCACGACGCCCTGGTTGATCAGCTCCTGCACGCGCGCGCCCGCCGCTGCGCCGCGCAGGATGATGCCGGTACCGGCAAAATCCGCCTCGCGCGCGAGGATAGCGAGGTTCGACAGGTAGCTGTCCACCTGACCCTTGTACTCGATATCGAAGTACGTGAGGCTGGTGCGCAGGTCATCGTTGATGTCCCAGTCGAAACCGGTCGACCAGGTCGTGGCCGTTTCCGGCCCCAGGTTCAGGTTTTGCCCTGACAGCGCCACGCCGGTGATGGCAGCGCCGCCGGCCGGGTTCTGGTAGCTCTGCACGAACAGGTTGTTGCTGTTGCCGTAGATCTGCGAGATCAGCGGCGCGCGGAACGACGTGCCGTAGCTGGCGCGGATCGCCAGGTTGTCGACCGGACGCCAGGTCGCGCCGAACTTCTCGTTGGTGGTGCTGCCCACGTCGCTGTACTTGTCATGACGCACGGCGGCGTTCAGCGTCAACCGGCGCACGCCGGCGCGCGCGTTCGATGCGCCAACGATGGGAATCTGCAGCTCGGCATAGCCGGAGTTCACGTTGCGGCCGAAGTAGCGCCAGGCCAGCGCGGTGGTGGGCGCGCCGCGGGCCGAGCCCAGCGCCACGTCGTTCTCCTGCCGCTCGTAGCCGGCCGCCAGCGCCAGGTCTCCGCCCGGCAGCGTGAACAGCGAACCGTTCAGCCGCAGTTCGTAGCCCTTGAAGTCGCTGTTGGTGGGCGCGAAGAAGATCTGGTTGGCGATGCCGGCGAGCACCAGCGGTGCCGTGCGATGCAAGCCATAGGGGTCGAGGGCCGTGGCCGGATCAGCGCTGGCAAGCGCGGCGTTGAGCGCCGCGTTGTTGGTGCCGTTGTAGCTTGCCGAGTTGTCGCGCGTCTTGCCGTAGCCGAACAGCGCCTCGAGCTGCCAGTCATGCGGCAGCTTGATGCGCGCGCCGGGCGTGAACTGCCAGTTCTTCGCCGAGCCATACGAGTCGTTGCTCGGCAGGTCGCCGGCGAAGTTGTAGTCGATGGAATACGAGGTGCCCGTGAAGCCCGTGGGCCGCACGAAGAAGGCATTGGTCTGCGGCACCGTGAGCCGCGTGCTGGCATAGGCCGAGCGGCGATAGAAACTGCGGTTGCTGTAGTAGCCATCCGCGAAGAACGTGAGCCAGGGCGTTGCTTCCTGCGTGGCCGTCATGCCGAAGGAATCGTATTTCTGCTCGGGGAAAAGATCCTGCCCGGTCAGTTCATTGCAGCGGTTGGCCGTGCCCGCCGCGAGGCTCGCGGCATTGGCCGTGGTGAGACCGGTGGCGGGAATGGCGTAGGTGGTCGTGCCGATCACCAGCGTGCCGGGGCTGCAGCGCGTGGTGCGGTAGTCGCGGCCGCCGGAATTGCGCTGGTCGCCGACAAAGAAGTCGCGGTCATCGCCCGAGAGGTTGTCGCGGTCCACATGCTCGTAGGCCAGCATGGCCTGTCCGGAATCCCACACCTTGCCGACGGCCGCGCCGTAGACGGCTTCCTTGAAATCGCCATTGCGCGTGAAACCCTTGCGGCCGAATACCTCGGCGCCGTTCAGGTCACGTCGCGGAATGATGTTGACCACGCCGGCCACGGCATCCGAGCCGTAGATCGCCGAAGCGCCGTCGGCCACCACTTCCACGCGGCCCACCGCCAGCGTCGGCAGGATCGAAGGATCGGTGCTGCGCGAATTGTTGGTGACGCGGTGGCCGTCGACCATGATCAGCGTGGCGTAGGGACCCACGCCGCGCAGGTTCACGGTGTTGCCATAGACGATGTTGCCCGCGCCGCCGTTCTGGCCGCGCGAGTTCTCGCTGACGCCCAGGTCGAAGTTCTGCGGCAGGTCCTTGATGATGCGGTCGATGGTGACCTGGCCGGCATCCGCGAGCGCATCGCGATCCAGCGCGATGACGGCGGAACCCACCGGTTCGGCGCCACGCACACGACTGCCCGTCACGACTACTTCGGCGAGGTCGGAGTCTTCCGCTTCTGCGGCGTAGACCGGCACCGCGCAGACCATCATCAGGCTCGCGCCCGCCAGCGCACGACGGACACCCAGCGACACAGCATTACCGTTCATCACGAACCCCCCGGCCTAATTTGTTCACAAAATTGTCAACAATAATCTAACGGGCTGCCTCGCCCTGCGCAAGCGCTTGCATGACCGCCGTGCTGCGTTGCAGCGGAAGCTCCAGCCATGAGCCGCCCTTCCCGCCCGTTTCGACGGTGATCGAAGGTGGCGGATCCAGCTTCAGCTGCGCCAGGTTTCGCTGGCGCGGATCGGCGCCCGTCACGACCAGGCGCAGCCTCGACCCCGCGGGTATCACGCGCGAAACCGCCGTCAACGGGAAGTCCACTTCAACTGCACGCCCCGGCGACAGCGGCGCGAAGTCCGCCTCAAGCCCGGTCATCCACGGCAGGCCCAGCGTGTCGTAGGGCGCGGACCCTGTCTTGCGAAGTGCGGCCGCCTGGCGCCCGAAAGCCAGCACCACCGTACTGCCGTCGGCATTCACCTGCTCCAGGTACGCGAACAGCAGTGGCTCCGGACGATCCGATGCAACGCGCAGATGCACCACCGGGAAGCCCACCAGCTGCTGCGCCTCATCCAGTGGCGGCGTCGCGAAGCTCAGCCCCTTGCCATGCTGCGAGGTGATCCAGAACGCGAAGTACTCGGCCGAGCCCACGTCGTAGTTCACGCGGAAACCCGGTCGCGAGCTGCGCGCGGGCTGCGACTGCAGCGTGAGATTGCCCGCGCCGGCCGACGCCTGCGGCGCCAGGTACATCCGCTGCATGGCTGCCTTCACGCCGGGCCAGCGCTGATCCTGGTGCCAGCTGCCGCGGCCATTGCCCTCGTCGAGCCACCATTTCACGCGCGCCGGCGGCGTCGCGGGCTGCACGCCCTTCAACGTCGAATCGAAATAGCCCTTCACCTCGCCTGCGAAATCCATTCCCGGCGGCGGCACGCAGTGCGTGCCCGGTCCCAGCAGCAGCCGGCTGCCCAGGTTCTCGGCGGCCAGCACCACCTGCGCGGTGGGCTCATCCTCGAAATTGCCCCAGTAGTACGTGGCGATGCCGGCCCGGCGCAGTGTGTCGAGATAGGGGTAGGGACCGGCCTCTTCCCAGAAGCGATTGCCGGTGAGCGTGGAAATGCTGTCGCGGAAGGGCATGCCGTACCACAGCGCGCCCATCGGCGTGTTCAGCCCATGCTGCGCCACCGCCATCTTCAGCAGCGCGCCATCCCGGTCGGCATCCAGCGGCACGCTGGCCAGGTCATCGGTCAGCGGTTCGTCGGGCCGCGTGTTGAACTGCGCGGTGATTCCGCCATTGCGCACGAAGGCGTATTTGTCGAGGTCGGTGGCGCCGGTGAAGATCGCGCGCAGCGCGGGCGGCGCGGTCGATGCCACGTGCACGGTCGTGCCGCCCAGGTACGAACAGCCATACATGCCCACCTTGCCATCGGCCCAGGGCTGCGTGGCAAGCCACTGCACGAGGTCATGGCCATCGTTGGCCTCGGTGCGATCCTGGAATCCGCGCCGCGTGCCGAACGACGCGCCCTTGCCGCGCACATCGGCTACGGCAACCACATAACCGGCATCAAAGAGCGCGCGCGAGACGTCGCGCGACATGTTGCCCAGCTCCGTGACCCGGCCATTGGCATCGCGAAACCGCGCGCGATACGGCGTGAACGAGAACACCACCGGCGAGCGCGTGGCCACCGGCACGCCAGCGCGCGCCGGTCGATACACATTCATCGCCAGCAGCGTGCCGTCACGCACCGGCACATACATCGACTGCCGGAACGGCCCGGTGGGCGCCGGCAGGTTCTTCTGCACCACCGTCCAGCGCGGCTCGCTGCACAGTCGGCAAGCGGGCCCCGAGAAATCCCAGCTCGCATCCGCATCGCCCTTCAGCGTCCAGTCCAGCCAGCGCGCGGCCACCCGCGCCCAGCTGCCACCGTCGCGCTCACTCCAGAAGGTGCCGCCATGTCCCACCGGCAGTTCACCGAAGAACACCGGCACATGCCCGATGCGCGCCACGTCGTCGCTGGCGTTGGGATGCGCGATGTCGGACGGGCCGCCGGCCAGGTACAGCATCGGGCCATGCAGCTTCGCCAGCTGCGACTTGTCGATGTTCACGCCGCTGCGCGCGCCATCGCGCCGCACATAGATGCCGCTGTTCAGCACCAGCGTGGTCTTCACGCGCGGATCATCCGACACCGCCAGCGCCTGCAGTCCGCCGCAGCTGTGGCCACCGGCCGCGATCTTCGCAAGGTCGATGTGTCCGGCGAGCGCGCTGCCCTGGCGCGCGTTCTCGCGCGTGGCCCAGTCGATGGCCTCGAGCATCTGCGCGACCTGGGTTTCATCCGGCGTTGTGCGTGGCGGCGCATCGGGAGTTCCCGGCGCCACCGGTCGCACCAGCGGCGGCGCGACGGCCGGCGCGGTGGCAGGCTCGAAGGGCCGCTCTTCGCGCGGCTTGCCCAGCGCGATCACGATGTAGCCGTTCGAGGCGATCTGCCGCAGGAACGCGCCATGCGCAAGTCCGTTGTCGCGGCATCCGCCATTGCCCCACACGAACAGCGGCAGTGGATCGCGCGGCAGCTTCGCCGGTGCGAACAGCGTATGGCCGGGAAGATCGTCGACGGATTGCGCCACGGCAGGCAGGCCACCCGTGCCCGAGGGATTTCCCAGCACCGCTGACAATGCCGTCACCGGTGCCAAAATCCAGCCCGCGAACCACATGCGCTTGTTCATCACCTTGTCCGCCCCTTCCTTTTCCGGAACGGCGTTTATGCGCCAGTCACTGCACGGTTTGCAAGCGCTTGCATCTGGCGTAAGGTGCGTTCGGGAAAATGGGGAGGTCGAAATCATGCGCGCTGCGCGACTCATGCTCTGCGGACTGCTTGGCCTGCTGCCCGGGTTGCTGAGGACTGCGGAGAGCCCCGCGCCCGCCTCCACGCCATTGCCCGATGCCGGCATCGAGCGCATCACGGGCGCCCGGAACAGCTCTGCCGCGAACCCGGCCGCGTGGACCATCGAGAAGCCCGCCAACTGGAACGGCACCGTGCTGCTCTATGCACACGGGTATTCCCCGGTGATCTCCAACGCGCCTCCGGAATCCGCGCCGCGCGAAGCGCGCAGCGTGTTGCTGTCCCGCGGATATGCACTGGCGGCATCGGCCTACAGCGCTGGCGGCTGGGCGCTGGCTGAAGCACCGGTCGACCAGATGCGGGTGCTTGATGAATTCGTGAGGCGATTCGGCAGGCCACGACGCACCATCGCCTGGGGCTCATCCATGGGCGGCATGGTCACGCTGGCGCTGGCCGAACGTCACCCCGATCGCATCGACGCGGCGCTGCCGCTGTGTGGTTCGGTGTCCGGCTCGCTGGGGATGCTCAACACCGCGCTCGACGGCGCCTTTGCGTTTCGCACGCTGCTGGCGCCGGACTCCGGCATCCGCATCGTGGGCGTGGATGATGATCGCGCCAATGCCGCGCGCGTCGCCACCGCGCTGCAAGCGGCATGGAACACGCCGCAGGGCCGCGCGCGCGTGCTGCTGGCCGCCGCGCTGGCGCAGCTGCCCGCATGGTCCGATCCGGCCTCGCCACGCCCCGCCGCCGATGATTTCAACGCGCAGGCCGAACAGCTGCGACGCACTTTCGCGATGGGCGTGTTCGTGCCGCGGGTGGACCAGGAACAACGCGCCGGTGGCGTCTATGGCTGGAACACGGGTGTCGACTACCGCCGCGTGCTGCGCGCCTCGCCGCTGCGCCAGCTCGTGCGGCACTTCTATCGCGAGGCCGGGCTCGACCTGGATGCGGACCTCGCCACGCTCGACCGCGCGCCGCGCATCGAAGCCACGGCCAGCGCAGTCGCATACATGCGCGCCAACTTCGTGCCGCAGGGTGACTGGCGGGTGCCGGTGCTGACGCTGCAGACCATCGGTGATGGACTCACTGTTCCCGCAACACATGGAGGGCTGGAGCAGATCACGCGCGCGGCGGGTCGCACGCGCATGCTCGGTCAGTTGTGGCTGGAACGCGCGGGGCATTGCGTGTTCACGGCGGCAGAACTGACCGCGGCGCTGTCGACGCTGGAGCATCGGCTCGATACCGGCGGGTGGTCACTCGCGCCGGCGGAGGTTGCCGCGCGCGGCGCCACGGCAGGTGGCGAGTCACGCTTCATCCGCCACGCCGCGCCGCCCATGCCGCGTCAATGCGGCGCGCGGCCGGGCAGCTGCACAGGGGAGCCGCGTGTTTCCGGAGCGGCGCCGCAATGACGGGCGTGGTGCTGGCCACCGGCGACCTGGCGCCCGATCGCGAGCATCCCGACGAATGCTTCGCCGCCACGAGCGGTCTGCTCAATGGCGCGGAGCTGGTGTTCAGCCAGCTGGAGACCAGCTTCGCCACCCATGGCACGCGCCTGCCCCAGGCACGGCACGCCGTGATGGCACAGCCAGCCTGCGCGGACGCGCTGGCGCGCGCGGGATTCGATGTCATCTCGTTCGCGGGCAATCATTGCCTGGACTGGGGCAACGAGGCCTTCTTCGAAACGATCCAGCACCTGCGCGCTGCGGGCCTCGACGTGGTGGGTGTCGGCGAGAACATCGCCGCCGCGCGCAGGCCCGTCATCCGCCGCATGGGCGACGGCACGCGCGTGGCCTTCCTCGCGTATTCCTCGATCCTTCCGCAGGCCTACTGGGCGGAGGAACGCCGGCCGGGATGCGCGCCGCTGCGCGCTCACACGCTCTACGAACAGGTGGAACACGACCAGCCGGGCACGCCGGCGCGCATCCACACCTGGGCGCATGCGGGTGACCTGGCCGCCATGGAAGCGGACATCCGCCAGGCGAAGCAGCAGGCCGACGTGGTGCTGGTGTCGCATCACTGGGGCATCCATTTCGTGCGCGCGGTGATCGCCGACTACCAGCGCGAGGTGGCGCGCGCCGCCGTCGCGGCCGGCGCCGATGCGATACTGGGTCACCATGCGCACATCCTGAAGGGCATCGAGTGCATCGAGGGCCGCCCCGTGTTCCACAGCCTGTGCAACTTCGCCACCGACCTTCGCATGACGCCCGAGCATGCGACGCGTCCGAGCTTCCGCGAGATCCAGAAGCTGGGCGAGAACTGGGAGCCCGACTTCGAAAGCCTCTACAACTTCCCGCCCGCCTCGCGCCTGTCGATGATCGCGCGGCTGGTGATCCGCGGCGGGCGCATCCTCGAGGCGGGATTCCTGCCGGTGTTCATCGATCGCGACGCGGTGCCCCGCGTGGTTGAAGCACGCGATCCGCGCTTCGGCGAAGTGCTCGAATATCTGCGCGCCGTCACGGCCGAAGCCGGCCTGAACGGCCGATTCGAAGCGGATGGCGATGTCGTGCGCATCAGCAACGCCGGCGGTGCCGCATGAAGTCGCTGGCCCGCATGCCGCTCGAAGGCATCGTGGTGCTGTATTTCGTCAGCTACATCCCCAACATCATTCTCACGCGCCTGGCCACCAGCGGCGTGCATCCGGAACGTGGCCGCGCGCTCACGGGCCTCGAGACGCTGCCCATCTCGCTGATCGTGAACCTGGTGCTCACCTATGCCTTCATCTGGGCCTCGGGCTGGCACCGCGACGCGCACGGGAAGAACATCGGCGGCACACGTGTGCCGGTGCCCACCCGCTACACGGTGCTGTCCGGCATCGGCACCGCGCTGGTGCTGTTCACGGTGCCGCTGTCGTTCACGTTCACCGATGTCAGCATTCCGTTCATCCAGCTGCTGATGCGGGGCGACATCCTGGTCATCGCGCCGCTGGTGGATTTCATGTTCGGCCGCAAGGTGCGCTGGTACAGCTGGTCGGCGCTGGTCATCGTGGCCGTTGCGCTCACCTTCGTCGTGCACCAGCGCGGCGGCTTCCACCTGCCGCCGCTGGCCATCGCCACCGTGGTGCTCTACACGGTGGGCTATTTCCTGCGGCTGGCGGTGATGACGCGGGTCTCCAAGTCGGGCGATGCCGGCAGCGTGCGCGGCTATTTCGCCGAGGAGAAGCTCATCGCGCTGCCGATGTCGGTGGCGGCACTGGCCGCCGTCGGCTTCATGGGGCTGGGCTCGCAGGCCGATGAGCTCTCATGGGGCTTCACCCGCGCGTGGAGCGACCCGGTGGTGATGCTGCTGGCTGGTGGCGGCTTCACGCTCACGATCATCTCGGTGTTCGCAGCCATCATCCTGCTGAACCCGCGCGAGAACAGCTACTGCGTGCCGCTGGAAAGATCCTCCAGCCTGCTGGCGGGCCTTGCCGCAGCCTACGTGCTGCACGCGTTCTGGAACCAGCCCGCGCCCACGGGCAGCGAACTGATCGGCGCGGCGCTGCTGCTGGGCGCCATCGTGCTGTTGACCGTGGCGCCGCGCTTCGAGCGCCCGCGCGCGCGCT
Source organism: Pseudomonadota bacterium (assembly GCA_016720075.1). GTDB lineage: Bacteria > Pseudomonadota > Gammaproteobacteria > Steroidobacterales > Steroidobacteraceae > ZC4RG30. Next base: position 287,214 of record JADJXW010000021.1, on the reverse strand, counting down.
GACCGGCCTCGCCTCAGGCGCTCTCGCGAGCGATCAGCCTGAAGCCCACGTCGATGACCTTCTGCGCGATGCGATCGCCGGTGGCGCGCCGGCGCAGCACCGCCACGGCCTCGCGGCCAATGCGCGCGCCATCCACATCCACTGTAGTGATGGACGGCCGCATGTCGCCGGCGATGGCCAGGTTGCCGAACCCGACCACGGCCACCTGGTCAGGCACCCGAAAACCCGCCGACTGCGCCTCGATGATCACGCCCTGCGCGAGCACATCCGAGCCGCACACGATCACATCGGGCGGGGTGGACATCTGGGACACGTGGCGCCACACCATGCGCGAATGGCCGAAGCGCGTCGGCAGCGGCACGTCGATCACCGTCGGCGCATCGTGGCCGGTGGTGCGCCACTCCTCCAGGAATCCATCACGGCGCTGGCGCGCGCGCGCGCCTTCTGCCACAGCCAGCAGCGGCCGCACATAACCGCGGCCGTGCAGGAAGCGCGCAACATCACGGCCCACGGCCTGGTGTGAAAAGCCCACGGCGATGTCGATGGGATCCTCGGGCACGCCCCAGGTTTCGATCACCGTCATCGCTCGCTCGCGCAGGCGCTCGCGCGTGCCGTCATCGGTGATGATGCCCGTGAGGATGATGGCGTCGGCCCGGCGCGCCAGCGCCGCCTCGATGAGCTGCGGCATGCGCGCATTGCCGGCGCCGGTGAGCCCCAGCATCACTGTATTTCCGTCGAGCGACAGCTCCGAGGCCATCGCCTCGATGGTGTCGTTGAAGATGGACTGCGCGATCTCGGGCACCAGCACCGCCACCAGGCGGCTGCGGTTCGAGGCCAGGCCCCCGGCCAGCAGGTTGGGCACATAGCCCATCTCGTCGATGGCCGCGCGGATGCGTTCGGCGGTGGCCGGCGCCACGATGGCCGGATTGTTGTAGTAGCGCGAGACCGTGGCCGTGGAGACGCCCGCCCTTTGGGCAACGTCGTCGAGCTTCGGAATGATGGCTTTGGCAGGCTTCATGGGGTGTCCAGTGCAACATTGTCCGGGTCGGAAAAAAAGCCATGCAAGCGCTTTCACCGAAAACTATACTCGCCCGTCATGTCCCAGGATTTCGACCCGCTGGCGCCAGAGGACTTCGACAGTCCACATGCCGATTACGCGCGCCTGCGGCGCGAGTGTCCGGTGGCGCACAGCAATGCCTGGGGTGGCTTCTGGGCGCTGATGAAACACGCCGATGTCATCCGCGCCGCCACCGACAGCGATACCTACATCACCTCGAAGCAGAACGTGGTTCCCAAGGTGGCCTTCACCGGTCGCCGGCCGCCACTGCACCTCGACCCGCCCGAGCACACGCCCTATCGCCGCGCGATTTCGCCGTTGCTGGCGCCGCAGCGCGTCGCGCGCTTCGAGCCGGAGATCCGCAGCATCTCGCGCGAGCTGCTCGGCCGCATGGTGGCGCAGGGCGGCGGCGACATCTGCGAGGAATTCTCCTCGCGCATGCCCATCCGCGTGTTCAACGCGTGGATGAACCTGCTGCCCGAGCAGTCCGCGCAGCTGGCCGAGGTGGGCCGCCGCTACAACGTCGCCGTGCAGTCGAACGACGAGGCCGCGACGAAGGAAACCAGCCTCAAGCTCTACGAAATGGCGCGCGCCGTGATCGCCGAGCGCAAGGCGCGGCCGCTGCCCGTGGACCAGGACGCCGCCAGCTCGCTGCTGGCCGCGCGCGTCGATGGTCAGCCGCTGCCCGAAGAAATGATCGTCGGCACCATCCGGCAGGTGCTGGTGGTGGGCATCATCGCGCCGACGGTGATGATCGGCTCCATCGCCGTGCATCTGTCGCGCGACCAGGAGCTGCAGCAGCACCTGCGTGAACACCCGGAGCTGGCGGAAGCCGCCACCGAGGAGTTCCTGCGGCTCTACACGCCCTATCGCGGGTTCGCGCGCACCGCCGTCTCCGATGTCACGCTCAATGGGCGCACCATTCCGGCGGGCGAACCCATCGCGCTGGTGTACGCATCGGCGAACCGCGATGAAGATGTGTTCGAGGACGCATCGAGCTTCCGGCTCGATCGCCCCAACATGAAGGAATCCGTGGCTTTTGGCCGCGGTCCGCACATGTGCCCCGGCGCGCCGATGGCGCGGCTGCAGATGCGCGTGGCCCTGGAAGAACTGCTGGCGCATACGCCGCGGGGTTTTTCGCTGGCCGGCGACATCGTGCCGACGCGATTCCCGGAGATCGGCGCCTTGCGGGTACCACTGAAGTTCGGCTGAATTAGCGGTAACGGGCGGCACGGGCCGCGATGATGAATCAGGGGGGATGATGCGAAGCATGTGGCGCATCGGTTGCGTTGCCATGGCATCGGCAGCTGCGTTGCTGTCGTGGTCCGCCGTGGCCGCGCCACCGGATATCTCCGGCACCTGGCTGCCCGTTGAATCGCTTTCCACGCCCTGGCCGGATCCGCTGCCGCTCACCGATTCGGCGCGGGCGCGCTACGCCGCGTTCGATCCGGATCGCGACGAACCCGCCTCGTTCTGCATGCCGCTGGGCACGCCGCGCAACACCACCTCGGGCACCAGCGCGCTCGAGGTGCTGCAGGCCAGCGATCGGGTGTACTTCGTGTTCCAGCCCAACCTGCTCAATGCCGAAACGCGTCGGGTCTATCTGGGCCAGCCGCTTCCGGCGGCCGATCCGGATCGCCTGCCCACCTGGCTTGGCATGTCGAGCGGCAAATGGGAGGGCCAGACACTGGCCGTCGAAACCATCGAGATGGAGCCGCAGGCCATCCTGAACGGCAATGGCCTCACGCACTCGGGCGGACTGAAAGTGCGCGAGCGCTGGCATCTGGCCCGCGATCCCGAGCGCGGCCGCCTGCTCGTCAACGACCTGGTGCTGGAAGACGCCGACACGTTCTCATCGCCCGTGCGCCTGAAGCGAGTCTTTGCCTGGGCTCCGGATGCGCGTCTGGCCGAGGGCCAGTGCTCCGAACGACTGTGGATCGACCAGATATGGCGCCATCGGCTGCGCGAGCATGCGGCGGCGCGCAAGGCGGGTGCGAAGTGAAGCGCCCCGCGTTGTTGCTGGCCCTCGCCGCGGCGCTGCCGTTCGCACCCGCGCTGCATGCGGCGCATCCGGCCGTATCCGGCGAGATGGCAGGCGTATGGCTGCCCGACAGCAAGCGCAGCGATCGTGCGCCCCGGGTGCCGCTGCGCCCCGAGGCTGCCGAGTCGCGCGAGAAATGGCTGGCCGAATACGGCCCGGTCGACCAGCGGATCGACGACACCAACGCCTCGTGCATCGCCGAGCCCATGCCGTGGCCGGCGCGACTGATCGCGCAGTACCCCTTCGAGCTGCTGTTCACGACGGATCGGGTCACCGTGTTCTACGAGGTGTTCGGCAGCCTGCGGCGCATTCCCATCGGCACGCCGCGCAACACTTTCGACTCACTGCCCTCGGCCATGGGCACGTCGAGCGGTCGCTGGGAGGGCGATACCCTCGTGGTGGAAACGCACACCATCCGTCGCGATGGCGCGGGCAAGCCCACAGGCGATGCGCCCATCAGCAACGCGCGGCGCATCACCGAGCGCTTTTCGATGGGCAAGGATGAAGCCGGCAACAAGCAGCTGCGCAACGAACTGACCATCGTCGACCCGGTGGTGCTCACCGCGCCGGTCAAGTTCACGATGCGCTACAAGTGGTCGCCGGACATCTTCGTGGGCGAGTACCTGTGCCAGCAGGACATCTGGGACCAGAACCTGCAGGGCTCGCCGAGCACCGTGCCATGGCGAAAATAGCGTCCGCTATTCGGGGATCTGCTCGCTGCGGGTCCAGTTCTTGCCGCTCGCGAACTTCACATCCAGCAGGTACATGAAGTGGGCATCGTCGCGATCAGGATTGCCGAGGACGGTGACGGTGTCACCGGGCTTCATGTCGCCGGGCTTCCAGCCGTAGCGCATCAGCAGCACCTTGCCGGGCGCGAACACCTTGTACAGCTCGGATTTGCCCGTGGCGTCGGTAACAGTCATGTCGATGAACGAGTGCGGATTGACGAAACCGAAGAATTTCACCGTGCCGGTGATCGTCTGCTGCCGGTTCTTGTCGAAGTTGGCGGTCGAGTGATGCGCGGAAGCGCTGGCCGCGACCATCAGCAGCAGGGGGAGGACCAGATTCGAGATGCGCATCTTGAGTTGCCCCGGAATGTAAGCGCTTACGTCGCCAGGTTCGATTCTGTGCCGGACGTGCAAACCCAGTCAACGGACTTCCGCGAAACCTTCGCAACAACCTGACCAGAGGAATTGGAAATGAAACTGCCACCGATCGTCACCGCCGCCGGCCTCGTGCTGCTGGCCAGCCCCGTCTCGCTCGCCGTCGCCCAGGAAACCGGCTCGGACGACAGCTTCGACGAGATCGTCGTCACCGGCACCTTCATCCGCCGCTCGGAGGGCTTCACGCCCGCCTCGCCGGTGCAGGAGATCAGCAAGGCCGACTTCGAAGCCAACGCGCCGCGGACGGTGGCCGACTTCCTCACGCAGCTGCCCTACAGCTTCAACACCACGTTCACGGTGGGCCGCGCGCTGGGCTCGTCCAACGGCTCCGGGAGCCTGAACCTGCGCAACCTGGGATCCGACGCCACGCTGGTGCTGCTCAACGGCCGCCGCGTCGCGCGCGATGCGGTGACCGTCGGCAACGTCGACGTGAACTCGCTGGTGCCGCAGATCGCCATCGAACGCATCGACGTGCTGAAGGACGGCGCCTCGTCGCTGTATGGCTCGGATGCCGTGGGCGGCGTGGCCAACTTTCTCACGCGCCGCAATTTCCAGGGTTTCGAAGTGCAGGCGCAGGGTGACCAGCGCGACTACGGCAACACCACCGACTATCGCGTGTCCGGCATCTGGGGCGCGCAGACTGAGAAATCGGGCGTGGTCGTTGCCGTGGAACATTTCAACCGCGACCCGTTCTCGTGGGAAACCTACGAGATCATCCGCAAGCGTCCCGGCATCGACGGCGCCTTCCGCCTTGCCGGCTGGCCCGCGCGTTACAGCATCCCGAATCGCAACGCCGCGGGCGCGCTCGCCGGCGCCGCCACCACCATCGCCGATCCGGCGTGCGCGGCATTCGGCCCGTCGGCCAACACCACCGGCAATCCGGTCACGCGGCTGGGCGTGAGCTATCCCTCCAACTGCCAGCAGAACGCGCCGCTGGGCACCAGCGCCAACGCCGATGAAAACCGCTACCAGGCCTTCATCGAGGCGCACCACGAGATCAACGACTCGCTGAAGTTCTACGGCGAGGCCGGTTTCCTGCGCACGCGCACTGCGCTCGTCGACACCCCGGGCGCGGCGGCGAATCCGGGTCCCGGACAGCCTGCCGTGATCGTTCCCGGCTATGCGCCGTCGAACAGCTTTCGCGCGATGAACTCCGCGGGCGTGGCGCTGTACGCGCAGAGCAGCGGCGTGCAGCTGGGTTTCGACAAGGACGGCAATGGCGTGAACGATTTCCTGCCCGCGCGCAGCGCCGCGGGCCAGGTCATCGTGGTCGGCACCGATCCCGCGGCGCTCGGCGCCAACGGCCTGCCGGTGGTGCCGTTCTGGGAGGATGTCACCGTGGTCGCGGGCAGCCGCATCTTCGGCATGACCTGCAACCTGCCCGGCAATCCCGCCACCACCTACAACTGCCGCAACGACCTGAACAGCACCCGCTACGCGGTCGACGCGCAGCGCTATGTGGCAGGCCTCGAGGGCGACCTCTTCGGCGGCGCCTGGCACTACAACGCCAGCTACCTGCTGGCGGTGAATGGCGAGGACGACACCACCTTCGGCAGCGCCTTCTCGATGCCCGCGCTGCGCGCCGGCCTTGCCGGCTATGGCGGATCCGGCTGCCTCACGCCGTCCAATGATCCGCTGCTGGCCGGCACGAACCGCCCCGGCGCCGGCAACTGCCGCTTCTTCAACATCTTCGGCAGCTCGGTCACCACGGCGCCCGGCACGCTGCTTGCCAACACACCCGACATGGTCACCTACATCACCGCGCAGGACTGGCAGCGCTACGAGACCAAGGCCTCGGTGCTCGACTTCGTGCTGTCGGGCGAGCTGTTCAGCCTGCCGGCGGGTCGCATCGGCGTCGCCATCGGTGCCCAGCATCGGGCCGATGACTGGTCGGCCGACTATCCGGCGCTGCAGAACTCGGGCCAGAGCGACCTGCAGGCCGCGTTCTTCGACAAGAAGGTGGGGCAGATCTCCAACGCGATCTTCGCCGAGCTCAGCGTGCCGCTGATGAAGAACGAGCAGTACGGCCTGCTGGATTTCACCGGCGCCGTGCGCTACGAGAACACGGGCGGCCCAGGGCTTTCCACCACGGATCCGAAGCTGGGACTGCTCTATTCCTCGCCGGCCGGCATGGTGAAGGTGCGCGGCACGTGGAGCACTTCGTTCCTGGCGCCCTCGCTGTACCAGCGCTTCCGTCAGAACGTGGTATTCACCAATGCGGTCAACGACGGCCTCACCGCCGCCAATGACAACCTCTCGCGCGTGCCCACCACCGTGGCCGGCAACCCCAGCCTCGATCCGCAGACCTCTGAGAACTACAACCTGGGGTTCACGTTGAAGCCGTGGAACAACTGGAGCCTCGACGTCGACTACTGGCACTTCACCTTCGACGGCCAGATCTCGCTGGAGAACGCCGTGGAGCTGGCCTCGAACCTCACCACCACGCTGGACCCCAGCAAGGTCATCCGCAATCCCGCGGCCGGCACGGTGCTCTGGAACGGCGTGAACGTGGGTCCGATCGTGGGCTTCAACGTCAATTACATCAACAACGCCTCGCTGAAGTCCGCGGGCTTCGACTTCGCGCTGAACAACACGCAGGACCTTGGCAACTTCGGCGCGCTGCGCAGCTCGATCCTGGCCAGCTACCAGTCGAAATATGAGTTGAACGGCCGGGATATCTCGCAGAGCCGCAACGCCCGCACTGCCGGTGGTTCATTCTCGGTGCCGTGGCGCGCGACGATGCGCAACGTGTGGTCGCTGGGCAGCCATTCGGTGCAGTCTCTGCTGCGTTACACCGACGAGTACTACAACGATCAGAACCCGAACGCGGGCACGCTGGCCAAGCAGCACATCGAGAAGTATTTCACCTGGGACCTGAGCTACAGCTACGAGCTGGGTGAGCGCTTCGGCCTGAAGTCCAGCCAGATCGCCGTCGGCGCGAACAACGTGATGGACAAGGCCGGGCCCTATGTGCCGGACGGCAACCACACGCTGTCGAGCATGTACGACTACAGCGGCCGGCACCTGTGGCTGCGGCTGAAGGCGGCGTTCTAGCCGTCGCGGCCAGCTGGCAGGGCGGCGATCTCGCGTCGATACAGCACGCGGATCGCCGCCACCAGCAGCACGGCCACCAGCAGCACGCTCACCACGAGCAGCGTCGGCGCGGCGAAATCACCGCTGCGCTCACGCGCGATGCCCATCAGCTGCGGCATCACGAATCCGCCCGCGCTGCCCAGGATGTTGATGCCCACCACTGCCACGCTGAAGCTGGCGGGCTTCAGCAGCTGTGTGGGAATTGCCCAGAATCCGCCCTGCGCGCTGCCAAGGCCCAGCCCCGCCACCAGCAGCAGCACCATGGCCGCAAGGCCCGGTCCCATCTGCCATGCGCTGAGCAGCGCCACCGCCGCGACGACGGCAGGCACCGCCACATGCCAGTAGCGCTCGCCTGTCCGGTCGGAATGGCGCGCGTTGAAATACATGCCCAGCGCAACGCCGATCCACGGCAGGGCGCCGATCAGCCCGATGATCAGCGGCGAGAATCCCGTGAGCGAGTGGATGATCTGCGGCAGCCAGAAGATCACCCCGTACGATCCGCACAGCAGGCAGAACCACAGCAGCCCGGCCATGACCACGATGGGCGTGCGCAGCACCGACCAGTCGTTGGTGCGTGGCCGATCGGCGCGCTGCGCGGCGTTGGCCGCAAGCCAGGCGCGCTGTTCGTCATCGAGGAACCGCGCCTGCGCCGGCGTGTTCGGGAAATACAGCAGCGCGAGCAGGCCGAAGAGGATGGTGGGCACGGCCTCGGCCAGCAGCATGAAGCGCCAGCCCGACATCGTCAGGCCATGCTGCACTTCCAGCAGCCACCCCGACAGCGGCGCGCCGATGATCACCGATGCCGGAATGGCGAGCGCGGGCAGCGTGAATGTGGTGGCCCGCTCGCGTTCGGTGGCGAACTGGCTGAGGTACAGCACGATGCCGGGCGCAAGGCCACCCTCGGCCACGCCGATCAGCACGCGCAGCACATAGAACTGCGCATGCGTCTGGATGAAGCCCAGCGCGGCGGCCGAGAACCCCCACAGCAGCGCGCAGGTGCAGATCCAGCCGCGAAAGCCGATGCGCTGGAACAGATAGAGGCTGGGGTACTGCCCGGCCAGGAATCCGGCGAACAGGATGCCGGCGCCGAAGCCGTACTGGGTGGGCGTGAAACCCAGTTCGGCGTTCATCGCACTGGCGGCAAAGCTGATGTTCGCGCGGTCCAGCGAGCTCATCAGCATGAACAGGATGCACGGCAGTGCCAGTCTCAGGTGCACCTGCGATGCGATTGCGCCCTTCTGCATGTCGTCCCCGCCTTGTTTGTTTCGTGCCCGGTCGGATAATGCCGGGGAGCAAGCGCTTACACGACTATAGCAGGCACCCATGAACCAGGCGCAGAGCGCCGGACTTTCGCTGCGGCTGGCGGAGTTCGTCACGCGCACACCCACTGAAGCCCTGCCCGGCAGCGCGCTGGATGCCGCCGCGCGCGTGGTGCTCGATGCCACCGGCGTGATGCGCGCGGCCAGCGCGCTTGCCCCCGAGGTGCTGCCATTCATAGATCTGGCGCGCGATGGTGGCGCGGGCGCCGCCAGCATCCTCGGCACCGCGCATGCCACGCGCGCGCCGCTGGCTGCCCTTGCCAATGGCGCCATGGCGCACGCGCTCGACTACGAAGATGCGTTCGATGGCGCGCCGCTGCATCCCAATGCCTCGCTGGTGCCGGCCGCGCTCGCGCTGGCGCAGGCGCATCGGCCGGTGCACGGGCGCGAATTCCTTGCCGCCATCGCCATCGGCTGCGAGGTGTCCTGCCGCATCGCGCTCAGCCTGCGACAGCGACTTGAAGTCGGCGGCTGGTATCCACCGCCGATACTCGGCGCGTTCGGCGCTGTGGCCGGCGCGGCGCGAATCGCAGGCTTCTCGCCCCGGCAGCTGCTCGATGCCTGGTCGATGCTGCTGCTGCAGAACTCCTGCGCGGGCGAGATCAAGCACGATCGCGACACCGTCATCCGTGCGGTGCGCGAGGCCTTTCCGGCGCAGGTCGCCGTGCAGGCGGCGCAGCTCGCGCGCCGCGGCGTGCGCGGCTTCGATGCGCCACTGGAAGGGCGCGATGGATTCTTCCGCCTGTTCGCCTCGAATCATTACGACGCGCACGGACTGTTCGAGGGCCTCGGGCAGCGCTGGCACATCGAGCGCCTGAGCTTCAAGCCCTGGCCCAGTTGCCGTGGCACGCATGCCGCCATCGAATGCGCGCTGCGGTTGCGCGAGCAGGTCAGCGCACGCGAGATCCGCGAGATCCGCATCGAGGGCGGTGTGGTGCACCGCATGCTGGCCGAGCCACTCGAGGCCAAGCGCAGGCCGCAGACCGCCATCGACGCCAAGTTCAGCCTGCCCTTCACCGTGGCCACCGCGTTCGTCACCGGCAGGGTCGATCTGGACAGCTTCGCGGTCCCGGCGCTGGGTCATGGTGATGTGCTGTCGATCGCCCAACGCTGCTCGTTCGCGCTGCGCGAGGAATGGGACCCGGACAACGCCGTCAGCGGCGCGGTGCAGATCACGCTGGTGGACGGCCGGGTGCTGCGTCATGAGGTGCCCGACCCGCTGGGGTCGCCCGGCCGCCCGCTGGATGCCTCCGCCCTGATCGCCAAGTTCGTGGACTGCGCGGGGCGGGCACAACAGCCCCTGGCGGCGAAGCAGGCGACCGTGCTGGCGGGGCGGATTCTCAGCCTGGCCGACGAGCCGGACTCGGGTGCAGTGATAGCGACTTGACGCTCGCGCCCGGTTGTGTGAAAACGCTTACATTCCAAAGAAGTCCCAACGGGGGACCTCTATCCAGAGGACCAGTCATGTCGCACATCCATAGCCTGCCCGCCCCGCGGGTCGCCGCCGCCGTCGCCCTCGCGCTGGGCCTTGCCCCCCTTGCACAGGCCGCCGAGGAAACCACGCTCGAAGAGGTGATCATCACCGCCGAGCGCCGCGAGCAGAACCTGCAGGACATCCCCATCTCGGCCACCGTGCTCAGCGCCGCGGACCTGGACAAGCGCGGTGTCACCGACCTGAACGACATCCAGACCGTGGCACCCGCCGTGGCCATCAACGTCGTGAACCGCTCCACCTTCGTGAACATCCGCGGCGTGGGCATCGCGCAGTCGGCGCCCACTTCCAACCCCGGCGTGGCGTTCTACATCGACGGCCAGCTCATTCCGCACGAGCAGTTCATCGGCCAGGCCTTCTACGACATCAGCTCGGTCGAAGTGCTGCGCGGCCCGCAGGGCACGCTCACCGGCCAGAACTCCACCGGTGGCGCCATCTACGTGCGCACGCCGGCGCCGAAGTTCGGCCAGTACTCGGCCAGCTTCGAGCAGACCTTCGGCAACTACAGCTGGATCCGCTCGATCGGCGCCGCCAACCTGGGCTTCACCGACAACCTCGCGCTGCGCGTGGCGGCGGTCTATGACGATCGCGACAGCTTCACCGACAACATCGGTCCCAGCGGCAGCAATCCGGGCAACGTGGGCCTGAAGTCCGGCCGCGCCAACCTCGCGTATCGCGCGCTCGATGGCCGCTTCACGGCCAACCTGCGCCTCGAGTACTTCGACTGGCAGACCGACAACAACGCGGTGAAGAACCGCAATGATGCCGTGACCAGCGATCCGTTCACCATCGAGGAAGACGGCCGCTCGTTCATGGACCAGCAGGGTCATCGCAAGAGCCTGGAGCTGCGCTACGACCTGACCGACAACATGCAGCTGCGGGCGCTGTCCTCGCGCCAGCGCGGCAAGACCGAAGACCAGACCGATGGAGACCGCACGGCCACCGCGCTGCCGCAGCCGCCCAATGCCAACGTGGGCCGCGTGGCCTATGCGCGCACGGGCTTCAAGACCTGGCTGCACGAGCTGAACCTGCTGTCCACCGGCGAGGGTCGCGTGCAGTGGGTGCTGGGCGCGTTCTACATGCACGAGGGCATCCCGGTGTCACTGCTGCGTGACAACCGCAACACGCGCGATTTCGTGCAGTCGAACTCCACCATCATCACGCATGCCGAGAACGAGTCGAAGTCCGGCTTCGGCCAGATCAACGCCTTCATCTCCGACACCGTGGAGCTGATCGGCGGCCTGCGCTACTCGAAGGACACGCAGTCCTACAACCGCATCGCGCTGCCGGGTCCGCCGCTGCCCGCGGGCACCGACCGCATCGGCCCGCCTGCCTCTTCCAGCGAGTGGACCGGCAAGGCCGGCGCCAACTGGCATGTCACCGACGACCTGATGTACTACGGCACGATCTCGCGCGGCTACAAGGCCGGCGGCGTGAACCTCACGCTGGGCACGCCGAACTTCGCGCCCGAGAAGAACACCGTGTACGAAGGTGGCTTCAAGTCCACGCTGGCCGACAAGCGGCTGCGCCTGAACGGCAGCTTCTTCTATTCCGACTACAAGGACATCCAGTTCTCCAGCCTCTTCAACGCGCTGCCGCTGACGCAGAACGCGGCCTCGGGCAAGGCCGTGGGCGGCGAGCTCGAGCTCACGGGCCGCTTCGGCGCCTGGGGTGTGAACGCGGGCCTGGGCTACCTGGATGCGGAATTCGCGAAGGCCGCCTCGATCGTCAACACGGTGACCAACGTGCAGACCCTGGTGCCGAAGGGCGCAAGCCTGCCGTTCTCGCCGGAACTGACACTGAACGCCGGCATCGACTATGCCTTCGAGGTGGGCGGTGGGCGCCTGACCCCGCGCGTGCAGTGGTCGCATGTGGGCAGCCAGCTCGCCACGCCCTTCCCGACCGTGGCCACCCTCGTGCCGTCGCGCAGCCTGGTGGATGTGCGGCTGACCTACGAGCGTGACAACTGGCAGGTCGAAGCCTTCAGCAGCAACGTCGCCGACAAGACCTACATCGCCTCGCAACTGCAGAACTCCACCAGCGCGACCGGTGGCATCATCTATGGCGCGCCCCGGCAGTACGGACTGCGCGCGAAGGTGAATTTCGGAGATTGACCAGATCGTGAAACTTCGTCAGGCCCTCATCGCGATCCCGCTGGCCGCATCGATCGCATGGTTTCCGTCGCCATCCCCCTCGGCGGACTATGCAGGCACGCAGGATCGCTGGTGGGGGCCTGGGGAAACCCGGGCCTGGCCGCAGCGTCTCGACTACGCCAATTCGCAGGGGCTCGTCGGCGTGCTGCGCGATGGCCCGGTGCTCGAGACGCGCGGCCACGCCTTTTTCACTTCGCTGGGTCCTAATGGCCGCGCCTGCGTCACCTGCCATCAGCCGGCCGATGGCATGAGCCTCTCCGCGGCCACGGCGCGCGAGCGCTGGTCGGTCACGGGCGGTCGCGACCCGTTGTTCGCCGCGATCGACGGTTCGAACTGCCCCAACCTGCCGCAGGAGAAAGAGTCCTCGCACTCGCTGCTGCTGGGACGCGGCCTGATCCGCGTGTCGCTGCCCTGGCCGCCGCGCGGCGAGGACGGCAAGCCCCTTGATCCGGAGTTCACGCTCGAGGTGGTGCGCGATCCCACCGGCTGCAACACCGGCGCCGTCCATGGCCTGAAGTCGGCCCAACCGTCGGTTTCCGTGTACCGGCGCCCGCGGCCCGTGGCCAACACCAAGTACACCACGCACCAGAATTTCGGCGTGCTGCCCTTCATCGGCAAGAACGGCCTGCCCGCCACGCGCGATCCGGACAACGGCAAGCCCTCGGCGATGAACCTGATGGCCGATGCGCGCGCCGCCACGCTCAAGCTGCAGGCCCAGGATGCGGCCACCAATCACCTGCAGATGCCCGCGGCCCTCACCCCCGCGCAGCTCGGCGAGATCGTCGCCTTCGAAGGCAGCCTGTATGTAGCGCAGGCCGCAAGCCACACGGCGGGCAGCCTCGAGGAAGCGGGCGGACCTTCGGGCCTGGGGCCCGATGCGATGCGCAAGGGCGAAGCCGGCGTGCTCGGCAACAACACCACGCGCTGGGTGGTGCCGATGGAGAACAAGTGGAAGTCGCTGCCGCGCACTGGCGATGTCGCGGCCGATGCGCGCGCCGCCGCGCGCGAGTCGATCCAGCGCGGACACGATGTCTACATGTTCCGCACGTTCTGGATCCGCGACTCGATGCACCTGAACAGCGTGGGGCTGGGCAATCCCACCAAGCGCACCTGCTCCACCTGCCACGGCATGCACATGACGGGCATGGACACGGCCAATGGCTGGATGGACATCGGCACCACCAACCTGCCCTGGGCGAAGGAAGAACCGCTGAATCCCTGGAACAGCAGCAAGCCCGAGATGCCGCTGTTCAAGGTCACCTGCAAGGCCAGCGTGCCGCCGCATCCGTTCCTGGGACGCGTCATCTACACGCAGGACCCTGGCCGGGCGCTGATCTCCGGCCGCTGCAACGACGTGGGCACCATCGTCATGCAGCAGCTGCGCGGACTTTCGGCGCGCGCGCCTTATTTCTCCAACGGCTCGGCCAACACGCTGCGCGAGGTCGTGGACTTCTACGACCGCCGCTACGCGATCGGCTACTCCGAGCAGGAGAAGCAGGACCTGGTGAACTTCCTGGGAGCGCTGTGATGAAGGCCGGCCCGCTGCTGCTGCTGTTCGCCGCCACCGCCCAGGCGGCGCAGCCCGATCCCTCGCTGCGCAATTTCGTCGCCTGCCCCATCGTGCGCGACACGGCTTCGGTGCCGTGCTGGCTTGCCGAATACGACGGCGAGCTGTACTTCCTCACGCTGCAGACCGATGTCAGCGCGCCGGTGAACCCGCCCTGGCTCGGCCATCGCGTGCTGGTGGAAGGCCGGCGCAGCGACAAGCCGCGGATCTGCGGCGGCATACCGCTGGAGCCGGTGCGGCTATCCGTAATCGCGGAACCAGACGCCTCCTGCAACCAGCTGCTGCCGGCCGAGGATCGCTACAACCTCACCTTCGAACCGCCGCGCCCGCCGGGCCCCAGCGCGGGCAGACTGGCGTTCAACACGCTGCCCATGCCCACGCAGCCCGCGGCCATCAAGAAGGAGCCGCAGCGCTACACGCTCGACTACTACTTCGATGGCATGGTGAACTTCAAGACGCCGTTCCAGTTGGCGCCCGTGCTCGACATGGCCCGGGCCATGCCTGCCACGCGCGTCGAGATAGTGGGCTATCGATCGGCCGCGCTGCTGTCGAATGGCAAGGTGCTGCAGGAACAGCCTGACCTGGCCAGGCGCCGCGCCGAACAGGTGGTTGAACTGCTGAAGGGCGCCGGGCTGACCGCGCCGCAGTACCAGGTGCGCTGGGTGGATGCGTCGCCCGTGCCGAACGGCACGGACGACTATCGCAATCGCAAGGTTGAAATCACCCTGCAGCCTTGAGCGAAGGCGCCGCCAGCGTGTCGCCGCGGCGCCCTGATCGCTGCTACTTGATCTCGTAGACGAGATTCAGCGTCGACAGCGTATCGGTCTTCTTGAAGCCCGCCGGCGGGTCGGTGTTGTGACGCACCGCGTAGGCCAGCGACAGCGCCAGCCGATCCGACATCTTCACCGCGAGGCCAATCTCGTTCTGCAGGAAGTTGTTGCCCGAGGTCACTTCGGCGCTGAACTTGTCATACACCTTGGTGGTGTCGGTCAGCTTGTGGTCGAAGTCCAGGCCCGCGACGCCAACGGCTTCGCTTTCCTTCGATCCGGGCACAAGGCCAACGGCCAGCGTCTTGTAGAACTTGTAACCCACGCCCACCTGGCCCGAGAAATGGGTGGTGTCGTTGTCGATGAACTTGCGGCCCACGCCGGTGCTGACCACACCCTGGTGATCGAAACCGCTGAACTTGTCTTCTTCATAGCGCAGCCCGCCATACCAGAAGGTGTTGCCGGAGAAGCTGTAGCGGGTCTGCAGTCCCAGCTCCCAGCGCTTGGCCGTCGTGTCGCCATCGGTGCGCACGTAGTTGCCGCCCAGCGAGGCCAGGTGCTCCCACTTGTCGACCTTGTTCGAGACAGCGACCTTCGCGTTCGCGCTCTTGGTGTCGGTGTTGCCACTGGCCACCGCGATGCCGGCCTCTCCCTTGCCAGTCCACTGCGCCATGGCCGGTACGGTTCCGGCAACAGCCAGCGCCAGCGTCATCATCATCCATGTCTTCTTCACAGCAATGCCTCTATGTCGGACGAAAAATCTTCGGGTTTGTCATTGGGCGCGTAGCGCTTGACCACGTTGCCCTGGCCATCCACCAGGAACTTCGTGAAGTTCCACTTGATGGCTTCGGTGCCCAGCACGCCCGGTCGCGCGGCCTTCAGGTGCTGGTACAGCGGATGGGTCGCCGCGCCGTTCACATCCACCTTCGCGAACATCGGGAAGGTGACGTCATACGTGGTGCTGCAGAAACTGCCGATCTCGGCTGCATCACCAGGCTCCTGCGAGCCGAACTGGTTGCACGGAAACCCCAGCACGGCGAAACCGCGATCCCGGTACTTGCGATACAGGGCCTCGAGCCCGGTGTACTGTGGCGTGAAGCCGCAGCGGCTGGCCACGTTCACGACCAGCAGCACCTTGCCCCTGAACTCGGAAAGGTCACGCTCTGCGCCATCGAGGCGGCGGGCGGCGATATCATGCAGCGTCATGGCGCGTAGGGTATCGCAGATCGAACAACAGTTGCGCAGCATCGGCAGCGCCGCGCGCGCTCGCCAGTCGCTGCGATTCTTCCGCACTGCGCCCGGCGAGTACGGAGAGGGAGATCGATTCCTCGGCCTGTCGGTGCCGCAGGTGCGTGCGCTGGCCAGCCAGCATGCCGATCTGCCGCTGCCGCAGGTGCGCGCGCTGCTGAAGTCTCGATGGCATGAGTCTCGACTGCTGGCATTGATGATTCTCGTGGACGATTTCAGGCAAGGCGATGTACGCCAGCGCTCGCGCGTCGCCAGGCTGTACCTGGCCAACCTGCAATGGGTGAACAACTGGGACCTCGTCGACAGTTCCGCGCACCTGATCCTGGGACCGCACCTGCCGCGGGGATCGCGCCAGCTGCTCGACACGCTGAGCCGCTCTTCCAGTCTCTGGGAGCGACGCATTGCGATGCTGGCCACCCTGCATTACATCCGGCAGCACGAGTTCGGCGATGCGCTGCGCATCGCGCGGCGCCTGCTGCGCGATGAACATGATCTGATCCACAAGGCCGTGGGCTGGATGCTGCGGGAGATCGGCAAAATGGATGAAGCAAGACTGCGCGGCTTCCTCGATCGTCATGCCGCGCGGATGCCCCGCACCATGCTCCGCTATGCAATCGAGCGGCTCCCGCCAGGGAGCCGCTCGCGTTACATGCAGCTCAAGACTCAGCGCTTGCCGAAGTCGTAGCGGAAGCTGATGCCCCAGTTCGTGCCATCGTCGTTGTGGCTGATGTCCGGGCCGGCAGCAAACGCATCGGTGAAGTAGTAACGACCGCTGGCGCCCAGCGTGAAGTCGTTGGTGTTGTGGCCGAAGTCCGAATACTTCACGGTGCCTGTCAGCTCCAGCCGGTCGAACACGCCGCGCAGGCCCACGTTCAGGCCGATGCCGTCATCCGACACCGACACGCCCGAGGCCTTCACCTCGATGCGCTCCCACGACACGCCCGACACCAGGTCCAGCGTTGGGCTCAGCGACCAGTGGCTGCCAAGGCCCGCGTTGAACAGGTTGCTGCTGATGCCCGAGTTGTCGCCGTACTCGATGTCATTGACGCTGGCGAAGCCGAACACGCCCTGGCCCAGTTCCACCGAGCCGCCGATCGAGAAGCCATCGCCTTCGAGGCCAAGATCGTCGACTTCACCGCGGATGTATCCACCCTCGATCAGGTTGTAGCTGAGGCCATCGGCCGCGAAGGCCTGGGTCCCGAGACCCAGCGCCAGTGCGGCGCCAAGGGCAAGATGCTTTCGCATGAGTCACTCCATCAAATCCAAGCACCCACGCTGGGTGCGGGAGAGATGCTAGTGGCGCCATGCTGAACCCGGACTGACCGGTCCGGCGCATTTCATTCAGATGAGGTTCAGGTTCCGCGCCTGCAGGGCCGCAGCGCATCCAGATCCGGGCGATAGACCGCTGTTGACACGTCCACCAGGCCCAGCAGCGTGTGCGAAAGGTGGTCGTGCGAATGGCGCTCGCCCAACCTCCCCTTCAGGCAGGCCGTATCCAGCTGCAGTCGCGTGGAGGCGCCAGACGAGAACCACATCAGCATCGGCACCTTCTTCTGCACGTCCGGCGCGATGAGATACGGCTGGCCATGCAGGTACAGGCCGTTCTCGCCAAGTGATTCGCCATGATCCGACACGTAGAGCAGCACCGAATCCACACGCTCCTGCTGCGCGGCAAGCTGGTCGATCAGTCCGGCCAGCACATGGTCGGTGTATGCGATGGAGTTGTCATAGCTGTTGGCGATCTGCGCGTCGCTGCAGGTCTCGATGCGCTCGGTCGGGCAGGTGGGCTTGAAGAACTCGTGTTCGGGCGTCACGCGCCGGTAATAGGTGGGGCCGTGGCTGCCCATCGCGTGCAGCACCAGCAGCGCATCGCGATTCACCTGCGGCAGCTTCGCCTCGAGCACATGCAGCAGCGCGTCATCCAGGCACTCGCCGTCGCGGCACGACTGCGGGTGATAGCGTTCGGCCTGTTCCGTGGGCACGCGCGCGCACACCTTCTTGCAGCCGGACTGGTTGTCCACCCAGGTCACGGGCAGCCCCGCGCGGGCCAGCATGTCGAGCACCGAGTCACGGTGATCGGCCTGTGCCAGCTTGAACTCCTCGCGCGGCTGCTCCGAGAACATGCACGGCACGGACACCGCCGTGGCGGTGCCGCAGCTCAGCACGTCGGTGAAGTAGTACACACCGCGCTGCTTCAGCCGCGGGTTGGTTTCGCGCGCATAGCCTCCCAGCGAGAAGTTGGCCGCGCGCGCGGTTTCGCCCACCACCAGCAACACCAGCAGCGGCTTCGGATGGGCAGCGGCGGGGCGCGAGGCGTCTTCGCCCACCTTTATGTAGGGCTGGCGGCCATGCAGCGTCTTGCGCACCAGCGTGGTGGATCCCACCAGCACGTTGGCCGGCGTGATGAAGTAGCGCGCCACGTCCTGGTTGCGGAAGTACGAGGCATAGGAGGAATACATCGGCAGCCCGGCGGCGAACATCAGCGCCAGGCCAGCGACGGCGCCAACCACGTAGTCGCGCAGCGCGCGCAGCCAGGTGTCCATCGGCAGGCGTGCCTGCCAGACGATGACGATGGGAATCCCCGCCATCCACAGGATGCGCCACAGCAGCGGCCAGCCGAGGAAATCACGCGCCTCGGCCGGATTGGTCTGCACAACATTGCGCAGCATGTCCGAGTCGATGGCCACGCCATAGGTGTCGGTGAACCAGCTTGCCGCCGCCGTGACCACCAGCAGCAGCGTCAGCATGACCCGCAGCGCCCGCCCGGGCGACAGCAGGCGCAGCAGGAACATCGTGGCGCCGGTCATCGCCAGCGCCAGCGACGCGGCGAACAGCCAGCCCTTGCCGGTGAGCGGCTGCACCTTGAGCAGGTGCTGCCAGAAGGTGTGGTTCGCCGTGGCCACGATCCACGCGGCCACGATGAAGCACAGGCGGTTCGCCGTCAGTTTCACGGCGTCGCCGGTCTCAGGCCTGGCGCAATGGCTTCAGCGCCTTGGCCCAGGCCTCCACCTGGTCGAGCACCTGTGCCAGCGTCTTTTCCTGGTGGGGCAGCGGCTTGAACGTGGTGAACTTCTCGAAGTCCGCCGCGAAGGTGAGGCTCACCTGCGCGCGCACGTCCGCCAGTTCCAGGTTGCTGCAGATCATGCGCAGCATGTCCACCGAGCGCACCGCGCCGGTGCCGCCATAGCCCACGAAGCCCGCGGATTTGTTGTTCCACTCCTTGAACAGGAAATCCAGCGCGTTCTTCAGCGCGGCATTCGGCCCGTGGTTGTATTCCGGGGTGACGAACACATAGCCGTCGAAGCTGGCGATCTTCGCGGCCCAGCGCTTCGTGTGCTCCTTGCTTCCCGGTCCCATGGCAGGTGGCACCGGCTCATCGAACAGCGGCAGGTTGTAGTCGGCGATATCCACCAGCTCGTACTCCGCGCTGGTGCGCTGGCTGGCGAGGCCATGGGTCCACTGCGCCACGGCCAGGCCGTTGCGGCCCGGACGGGTGCTGCCGATGATGATTGCAATGCGCATGGTCACTTTGCCTCCGAAATTTCTTTCATCTTCTTCAAGGCCGCCTCGAAGCGCGTGCGACGTCCCGCCAGATCGGCATCCTTCGCAGCCTTGTCCGCCTTGTCCGACACATCGAGCACCAGCGTGTAGAGGATCTTCGAGGTCTTGTCCGTAACCGGCCGGGCTTCCATGAAGCCGTGGTACAGGTTGTAGAAGCTGCCCTCTTTCGCCGGCTGCGTGTAGCCGTAGGAAAGCTCGGTCTGCGCCACGAGGATCTCCAGCACCCGGCCGCCGGCCAGCGCGCGCACCGTGCCGATGCCGCCATCACCCGAAGTGATCTTGCACTCGAAGCCCATCCACACCGAGATGTCGCAGTAGCCGCCCACCTTGGCCCAGACGTCCTTCGCCGGACGCGCCACGTCGATTTCCATCTTGACGGTGGCGTATTCCGGTTCGGCCGCCAGGGTCGCGCCCGCGGCAAACCCGGAAACCAGGCCTACCAGGGCCAGCACGCCCGCTTTCATGTTCATGTCTTTTCCTTGTTGTTCCAGCCAGAGGCGGCGCTAGGCTAGCATGAGCCTATAAATCGGGGGTTATCGCATGAACACTTGCCTCGCCGCATCGCGTCTGTCTGCTGTCGTGCTGGGTCTGTGCCTGTCGCTGGCCGCATCGGCCCAGGCCCCAACGCCCGCCGCGCCCGCCAACTGCGCCACCAGCCGCGGCGCATTCCTGGGGCCTGCGCCGCTGCGTTCCGTCGAGCCGCTGGCCGACGGGCGCGTCACTTTCCGCCTGTGCGCGCCCGAGGCCACTGTTGTGCACCTGGCCAGCACCGACCTGCCGGGCATCGTGCCCTTCGGCGCCAACACGCCCGGGCTGGTGATGACGCGCGATGCCATGGGCATCTGGAGCGTCACCACGGCATCGCCCGTGGCGCCGGACAACTACCGCTACAACTTCCTGGTGAATGGCGCCGTGGTGCCCGATCCCCTGGCCACCACGTTCTCGAAGGAACGCGCTGGCACGCGCTCCACCTTCGAGATGCCCGGCGCCGCCGGCGCGTTCCAGTCGTACGACCGCAACGTGCCGCACGGACTGGTGTCGGTATTCGAGTACTGGTCGGCCACGCTCGGGATCAAGCGCAGCGCCTACGTCTATCTGCCGCCCGGCTATGCGCGCAACAGCAAGCGCTACCCCGTGCTGTACCTGGTGCATGGCGCCGGCGACAGCCAGGACGAATGGACCAGCACGGGCCATGCTCACTACATCCTCGACAACCTGATCGCGGCGGGCAAGGCGAAGCCGATGATCATCGTGATGCCGGCCGGCCACACGCCGGATCGCCCCGGCGCCAACATGCTCGGCAACCAGGACTTCGGCAACGACCTGCACAAGGATCTGATCCCCGCCATCGATGCCGCCTTCCGCACCGAAGCCAAGGCCCCGTCACGCGCGATGGCCGGGCTTTCGATGGGTGGCGCGCACACGCTGCAGTTCGGCCTGCCGCGACCTGACGTGTTCCGCTACGTCGGAGTCTTCAGCATGGGCCTGGGGCTGGGCGGCAACCAGGACGACATCAAGCGCTACGAGCAGCAGAACGCCGCGGCGCTGGCACGCGCGGCAAAAGAGATGAAGCTGGTGTACTACGCCATGGGCAAGGATGATTTCCTGTACGCCACGGTGGCGCCCACTCGCGCCATGCTGGATCGGGCCGGCATCGGTCATCTCTACAACGAGACGGGCGGCGGACACACCTGGATCAACTGGCGTCGCTACCTCGACGACCTGGCGCCGCGACTGTTCAGGTGATCTGGCGCAGCCGCTGCGTCGTGGCCGTCACCGGTTCGCAGCGCAGCTGGCCCATCGAGGGCCGGAAAGATAGCCGCAGCGATTCATCGCTGTGGACGGCGGCCGAGATCAGGCCGATGCCCACGTCTTCCAGATAAGCCTCGATGAAGCTCTGCACGCCGAGGGCCAGTTCGCGGCCGCCGCGGCGTTCATCAGAATGCGCCACGAACTTCGCCTGCCAGTGCCGCGCGCGCGGATCGCTGTGCCTGAGCTCGGCGATGCAGCTATCGAGCAGCAGCAGGTTGGTGGACAGCGTGTTGTCGGTGAGCTCCGGATCGGCGACATGCCCCGGCCGCCCGATCTGCATGTGCAGCAGCGCGCCGCCTTCCTGCACTTCGTCGTACAGGCACAGCGCGAACGAGGACTGCAGCTGCGCCCAGAGCACCAGGTCGTAGCGGGCGATCTCGAACTGATCGACCGGCACCTGCATTTCCGGCAGCACGCGGTCGGTCATGCGGATGGGAACAGTTTGCGCATCGGACCGAGTGTGTCAGCGCCTGCGCAAGCGTGATGGAACGCGGATCACAATATGGTGTGCCCCAACTCAGGGCGAACGGAACCCGGGCGGCCCTGGCGGGGTCACCGGCTGCTCCACGGGCCGAGGCAGCTGGGGGACCCAGCCATAGGGCACGCGGTAGGCGCGATAGACGGCATTGGCGCCATTGGCGAAGGCCGGATTGATGTAATCCCAAACGATCTTCTTCTGCGCGGTTACCTCGAATATCCGCCCGGTGGGCCCCTCGGTGACCAGGGTATTGGCATTTGGCAGGTGCTCCGCGCCGGGGAGAGTGGTGCCGAAGAACCCGACCGGCGCATATGACCACACCAGCTCCAGCTTGACCGGGTCGATCTCCAGCACGCGCGAGTTGGCGCGCGCCAGTCCGCCATAACCATTGCGCGCAATGGGGGTATCGAAGCCATAGCCACTGCTGCCGCCATTGTCGAACACCAGCAGGTTACCGGCGCCCGGCAGTCCCTTCGGGATCAGGTGCGCCTGGTGCTGGCCGATGATCTGCCCGATGCGCATCAGCTGCGGCGATTCGCGGAAGTCAGGTCCCATGCGCCACACCACGCGGCCATCACGCGCGATGATGGCAAGCACGCTGGCCTGGCGACTGCTGATGAGGATGTTCCGCGGATCAAAGCGCCTGTCGCCGGCCTCGAACCAGCGATTCGCGCCCAGGTAGGTGGCGGAGTTCACATGCAGCCAGTCGAACTCGCGCCGCTGCTGCGGGCCTGCGCCGGCACCGGCGCCGGATTTGATCGCCGCGCGCGCGGCGGGTGACAGCCCCAGCTCGTCGATGTGGTCACCGGCGAACCATTCCCACAGCAGTTTTCCGCTGGCGTCGTATTCCAGCAGGTGGTCGTCTTCAAGCGGCAGGTCAGAGACTGCGGGCAGCGTGCGAGCGGCATGCGCCAGCACCAGCGTCACGGCGCCCGACGAGGCCGGCGTGGCATCGGGAGAGTAGTAGCCCGCCGGAAAGTCCGCCCGCTGCCAGTCGTGGTGCTGGCGCAGCGAGCGCTGCTTTGCGCCTGCCTCTCCTTCTATCTGCGCATCGCCAGGGAGCTCCCAGCGCTGGGCGCCGCTGAAATCCTTCTGCACAAGCTTCAGCGATTCCTGATGCCCGGGACGGGCGCCGGCTGCGCCGATCACTTCGCCATTCGGCAACAGTCGCACCGGTCCACCGGCCGAGCTGTTGAATCCCTCCCATTGCTTCACGACGCGCCCGTTCATGTCGATGACGACCATGCCGGGTTCGCGCAGCAGTGAGAGCACCGTGTAGCCGTTCCAGGTTTCGGCGGGCGTGTAGATCGTGGTGCCCACTGGATACACCGAGGGCGCCGCGAAAACGGGCGTGATTGCCAACGCAGCCATCATGCCCAAAGGCAGGCAGCGCGCGATGCTGATCGGTTTGGCCATGTCTTCTCCCCTACCCCCTCGGCAGCCCTGTGCGCGCTGCGGCAGTTCGCGGCTACTTGATCTGGTAGAAGCGGATGCGCACGGCCAGCAGCTTCGGCGGCGCGCCGTTGGCGCCGGGCTGCATCACCGGCTCGATGCTCGACACGAAGCTGCCCCGCGTCATCCAGTCGTGCGGTCCCTTGGGAGCCTCGAAGCGGGGAATGGCGTAGCTGCGCTCGCCGGTGCCGGGCGCACCGCAGCTGAAGCCCTGGTTCAGCACATGGATGATGGTGCCGTCGCTGGCCTTCAGGAAATAGTCGGCCGACAGCGAGCCACAGCCACTGGGCAGGCGCAGCTGGTAGTCCCAGCCGCCGGGCATCACTTCGCCATTCAACTTCGGTCCGGCCACCTTGCCGCCAGTAATGGGGATGAACTGGCGGTGACCCACCGCCGTCTCGCCCACCACCACGACCGGATCGAGCGTCACGTATTCCTCGAAGACGAATTCGGACTTCGGCAGCAGCGAAGCGTCGGGCGTGCTGCCCAGCGCGGGCTTCAGATTGGCCGGCACGTCGGCGGCGAAGGCCGCGGCCGTTAACAGCGCGCAGCCCGTGACGGCCGCGAGGATCGACTTGTTCTTGTGGTTCTGCTTGTTCATTGCGGTTCCCCTGCTAGAAAGCGGACTTGGCTGGCTCGCCCATCATGGCGCCACGCACCAGCGGAATGGGCGGACCCCCATGTGAAAGGAAAGCGTCGTGGAACTGCCGCCAGCATGGGAGGTTGTCGGCGCCACCACGCGTCGCGCACCAGTCGCTGCGCAGCTTGCGGATCATCAGCTTGCCCATCGTGTAGTTCAGGTAAGCCGGATCGTAGGCGCCGCGCGCGGCCTGCTGTTCGGACTCGCCCTCGTTCTGGAAACCCTCGTCCAGGAACAGCCGGCGCGATTGTTCAAGCGTCATGCCCTTGGTGTGCAGGCCGATCGCCGACAGGAACCTGGCGTTGCGCTTCAGCGCATTGCCCAGCATGCCGATGCGCACTTCCGGATCGCCGTTGCCAAGGCCCGCTTCCCACATCATCTCTTCGGCATAGTGCGCCCAGCCCTCGGCATAGGCGTAGCCAACGTACAGCCGGCCCATCGCCGACTTCGAGCGATTGGAATGCAGGAACTGCAGGAAGTGGCCCGGCCACACTTCATGCACCGAGGTGAACAGCAGGTCGGACTTGGCCGAGATGTAGGCCAGCTGCTTGGCCTTCGACCACGTGGGATCGAATGCGGCCACGTTGTAGTACGCCGGCATCGTCGGTTCGAACGGCGGCGTCGGATCGATGTACGCGGAGTTCTGCGAGTTGTAGGGCGGTGACTGCTTGACCCGTGCTTCTTCTGTGCCGGGAATCGTCACGATGCCCTTTTCCTCGACGAAACGCTTCAGGTCCACCAGCTGCTGGCGGGCCAGTCCCACGGTGTCGTTGCGGTCGGGCTTGTTGGCGGCGGCCTTGTCCGCGCACTGGCGCAGGGTTTTTCCCGGAGCATAGGTGGCGCACGCTTCCTGCAGCGCGGCCTGGTTGCGCTTCATGTCGGCCAGGCCCATCTGTTCCAGTTCAGCCAGCGGCGTATCGACGCGCTCGTTGGCGTAGATCATCTTCGCGAACAGCTCGGGGCCCATCGCGAAATTCTCGACCTGCGTGGCGCGCAGCGATTCCATGTGCTTCTGCAGGTCGGCCAGTGCTGCAGCGGCCGCGGCATTCTGTTTGTCGAACTCGGCGCGCAGCGCCGGGTCGGCCACGTCCGCGAACACCTTCACCACATCGGTCTTCAGGAACGCCGACAGCGGTCCGAAGGTGTGCATGCCGATGTCGATGTAGGCCTTGGGCAGCGGCCCCTTGAGATTGGCCTTCACCTGCGCCGCCGCGGCTGGCAGGTTCGATGCCCAGCGCGTGTAGTCCTTCATGCGGCGTGGCAGATCGCCATACGGGCGATCCAGGTACACGCCTGGATCGAAGTAGTACCAGGTGGGATTGCGGTGCGGCCAGTCGGCGGTCTCGAGCCAGAACAGCCGACCGTCGATCACTGCATAGAGGTAGTCACGCTCGAATGTCGCCGCGGCGTCGAGCTGCCTCGCATCGATGGCGGCGGCGCGCGCGCGGAAATCCTTCAGGCGCTGGATCTCGTTGCCGAGTCCGGCCTCGCTCCAGTCGGGGAACTGTCCGTCGTAGTCGTGCCGGCCCAGGTAGGTGGCGGAATTCGGGTTGGCCTTCAGGTCGCTTTCAACCCATTCATCGACCAGCGTCGTCCATTGGCCCGCGGCGGCAGGCTGCGCCTGGCTGACTGGCGGCGCCTTGGCGCAGCCGGCCAGAACCGTTCCCAGGGCCATCACGAGGGCCATGCTGGCCAGCCGGTTTCCGTGCTTGCGCATCGCTCATTCTCCAGAGTCGAGGATGCGCAAGCATGCCGCAATGGCCCGGCCGGTGCACTGCCGCGCAGCTAGTTCGCCTCGCCGGGCAGGTCGAACACCAGCACTTCGGCCTCGACGCCCTGCGCCAGCCGCAGCGTGCGGGTATCGGTGAGCTTCAGTGCGTCTCCGCCCGTCAGCGGCGTGTCGTTCACGCTGAGCACGCCGCGCACCAGATGCACATACACCCGGCGTCCGGCGGCGATGTCGAGGCTTGCCGCCTCCTCGCCATTGAACAGCCCTGCGTACAGCCGCGCATCCTGGTGGATCAGCACCGAGCCATCGGCGCCATCGCCGGAGGCGACCAGGCGCAGGCGACCGCGCTTGTCGGCATCCTCGAATCGCTTCTGCTCGTAGCCGGGTGCGATGCCGATCTGGTTCGGGCGGATCCAGATCTGCAGGAAATGCACCGGCGTCGCGCCCGAGGGATTCATCTCGCTGTGGAACACGCCGGTTCCCGCGCTCATGCGCTGCACGTCGCCCGGGCGGATCACCGAGCCATTGCCCATGGAGTCCTTGTGCGCGAGCTCGCCCGAAAGCACATAGCTCACGATCTCCATGTCCCGGTGCGGATGCGTGCCGAACCCGCCGCCCGGCGCCACGCGATCCTCGTTGATCACGCGCAGCACGCCGAACTCCACATGCGCCGGATCGAAATAGCCGGCGAAGGAAAAGCTGTGCTGGCTCTTGAGCCATCCATGGTCGGCCTGGCCCCGGTCCTGACTCCTGCGGATTTCCAACATGACGACCTCCTGTGTGGGAGAGGATCATGGAATTGGATCAGGAGATTAAAAAGCGCATAATTTCTGCTCAACCTATCGAAATAGTAGATTGATGCCCCTGTCTCGCAGCTCCATCGACCAGTGGGAGGTGCTGGCCGCCGTCGTGGATGCCGGCGGCTTCGCCCAGGCCGCCCAGGCCCTTCACAAGAGCCAGTCCGCCGTCAGCTATGCCGTGGCCCAGCTGCAGCAGGCCCTGGGCGTGCGGCTGCTGCGGATGGAGGGCCGGCGCGCCGTGCTCACCCCCGCCGGCGCCGAGCTGCTGCGCCGAAGCCGCGGCGTGGTGGAGCAGTTCACTCGCCTTGAGGCGCTGGCCCGCGCGATCGACCGGGGCTGGGAGAGCGAGCTTGCGCTGGTGATCGATGCGTCGTTTCCACAGGCGCTGCTGCTCGGCATCTTGGCCGAGCTGCGCGCGAGCTGCCCGCACACCACCGTATCGCTGGCAGACGCCGTGCTGTCGGGCGCGGAGGAAGCCATCGTCGAAGCCGCCGCCGATGTGGTGGTCACCACGCGTGTGCCGCAGGGCTGGCTGGGTGACTGGCTGATGGATGTGGAGATGATCGCGGTGTCCTCGCCCGCGCATCCGCTGCAGGGGCTGCAGCGCACGCTCACGCTGGAAGACCTGGCGCAGCACACGCAGGTGGTGGTGCGTGATTCGGGGCGTCTGCATCCGCGCGATGAGGGTTGGCTCGGTGCGCCGCATCGCTGGACCGTGGCCAGCCTCGAGGCCTCGCATGCCGCCGTGCGCGCGGGCCTTGCCTATGCATGGCTGCCTGCCCACGGCGTCGAGGAAGATATAGCCGGCGGACGGCTGAAGGCACTGCCGCTGGCGGTGGGTGGCACGCGACGCATGTCGCTGTACGTGGTGCTGGTGAAGGGGGAAACCGCCGGCCCCGCGGCGCGCAAGACGGTGGAGCTGCTGCAGCGGCATCTGCCGCCTAGCCGGCAGGCGTCTATTTCATGACGCGCGAGTAGCGCGCCAGCAGCCACAGCATCAGCGGCCAGAACACGGTGTTGGTGAAGTCATGCAGGCTCGCCATCACTCGCCAGTGGCCATGGATGCGCAGGTCGTCGCGGGCATCGAGCAGCTCGCCGACCAGGGCCATCACCGCCACCACCAGGATCGGGAAGGTCGAACGCAGGCCCTTCTGCGCCAGCGCGGAGCCGATGAGGAACACGCCCATGCCCACGTAGATGTGCAGCGCGTCCTTCGACAGCGACGCGAACTGCACGATCTCGTGCTTCATGGACTGGAAAGCCGACTGCCCTTGGCCCGCCGGGCCGGGGGGGCGAGGGCGCCGCCGCGAGGGCCGCCGGTTGCCCGGGGCCCTCGGCGGCGGCGCGTCGGCGCGGCCCCCCCCTTGGCGCGCGCGCGCGGCGCCGCCCCGCCCCCCCCGGTGTGGCGCGCCCCCGCTGTGGTCGGCACGGGCCTGAGGGAGCCCCCGCGGGTTGGTGCCTTCCAGCGCCGCCTCCAGGCGCCATCGCGCCATTGAACAGCGGCCGCCGAGGCGGTGGTGCCTGGTGTGCGTGGGTGGGCTGCAAGCCCATGAAGTACGCCAGAACTCGTATTGCGCCCACTGATAGGCCGGGGAATCCGCCACGTTGACTCACCGACGAAATCCTGCACCGGACGATCGGGCGACGAGGCGGGGCGCGCATCACCGGCGTTGGCAACCCCCCCCCCCCCCCCCCCCCCCGAACGCCCTGGATCGCCGCCGCTTCCTGACCGGCTGCCGGCGCGCTGCGGAGCCGCCTTCCGCGCCTGGGCGCCCTGCGCCTGGTCAAGGGCCCGGCCCCCCCCCCCCCCCCCCCCCCCCCCCCCCCCCCCCCCCCCCCCCCCCCCCCCCCCCCCCCCCCCCCCCCCCCCCCCCCCCCCCCCCCCCCCCCCCCCCCCCCCCCCCCCCCCCCCCCCCCCCCCCCCCCCCCCCCCCCCCCCCCCCCCCCCCCCCCCCCCCCCCCCCCCCCCCCCCCCCCCCCCCCCCCCCCCCCCCCCCCCCCCCCCCCCCCCCCCCCCCCCCCCCCCCCCCCCCCCCCCCCCCCCCCCCCCCCCCCCCCCCCCCCCCCCCCCCCCCCCCCCCCCCCCCCCCCCCCCCCCCCCGGCCCGGCCCCCCCCCAGCGCGGAAGTGCGCTTTCCCACCGAGCCGGGCCTGTTTGGTTCGGGTGGCTCCACCGGCCGGCCCGGCAGCGTGTTTGGCGGCCAGGCGAACCGGTCAGAACACACTCTCTATGACTGCGAAGTGGATGGCGACATTCCGGATGACCTCGACGGCGCGTTCTATCGCGTGGGTCCGGACCCGCAATACCCCAAGCCCAAGGGCCTCGAGCACGACATCGCCTTCGACGGCGAGGGCCATGCCTCGATGTTCCGCATCCAGAACAGCCATGTGGATTACCTCAGCCGCTGGGTGAAGAACGAGCGCTGGCAGCGCCAGCACAAGGCGCGCAAGTCGCTGTACGGCGTGTATCGCAATCCCTACACCGACGATCCTTCGGTGCGCGGCAAGTTCCGCGGCACGCAGAACACGCAGGTCTGGTACCACAACGGCCGCATCCTCGCGATGAAGGAAGACACGCTGCCCGCCGCGCTCGACCCGCACACGCTCGAAACGCTGGACGGCAACTACAAGTTCGACGGCAAGCTCAAGAGCCAGACCTTCACCGCGCATCCGAAGAACGATTCGCAGACCGGCAACCTGCTGGCCTTCGGCTATGAGGCCACCGGCCTCGGCACCACCGACATCAGCGTGTTCGAGATCGACAAGAAGGGCAAGACGATCTGGCAGGCGATGGTGAAGGCCCCGTACTGCAGCGAGATCCACGATTACGCGATCACCGAGAAGCACATCATCTTCCTGGTGTATCCGCTGGCCTACCTGGGCGAGGAGCTCATGAAGAAGGGCGGCGTGCACTGGGGCTGGGATTCCACGCGCGACACGTATCTTGGCGTGATGCGCCGGGGCGGCGACGGCAAGGACATCCAGTGGCTCAAGGGACCGCAGACCATGTGCACCCACACGATGGGCTGCTGGACCGATGGCGACATGGTCTACGTCGACATGGACGGCGGCGATGCCAACCAGTTCCCGTTCTTCCCGAGCCCGAACCCGAACGACCGGTTCGATCCGGTGAAGGCCACGGGCCGCGTGCGCCGCTTCTCGATGGATGCCAGCAAGAAGACCGTGCGTCCGTTCGACATGAAGGTGATGTACGGCCAGTACTCCGGCGGCCTCGCGCGCCAGGATGATCGCTACCACACGGTGCCTTACCGCTACGGCTTCATGATCGGTGGCGGGCCGGGCGGCGGCGGCTGGCTGCGCTTCGATCACCAGACGGGCAAGGTGAACACCTTCAACCCGGGACCGGATTCCTCGCTGTCCGAGATGTGCTTCGTGCCGCGCCGCAAGGGCGCGCCCGAGGGGGATGGCTACCTCGTGGGCATCTGCTCGCGCGCTAAGGAAAACGGCCGCTCGGACCTGCTCATCGTCGACGCACAGCACATGGAGGATGGCGCCGTCGCGACCATCAAGCTGCCGTATCGCGCGGCGCCGCAGGTGCATGGCTTCTGGGTGCCCGGCGACCAGCTGCCACCGGTGAAGGCCTGAAGTTCCGCCTCCGCACGCTGCTGGTCGGCACCGCGGCGATCGCCGCGGTGCTGCTGACGGTGGTGCTGGTGCCGCAGCTGCTGTCGCGCGATGCGCGGCTGCAGGTGCTGCGCGCGCATGTGAGCGAGGTGGCGCGGCTGGCGGCCAGCAGCGTCGAGGGCGACCTGCATCGGCAGCTCATCGAAAGCCAGGCGGGCAGCCCGCCCGATGAATCCATGCTGGCCCAGGCACGCGCGCCGCTGCTGCGATTGCACCGCAACTGGCCCGAAGCCATCTACGTGTACACGATGGGCGTGGACGGCGGCATGCCCTTCTTCGTGCTGGATACGGCGCAGGATCCGGCCTTTGCGGCTTCGCGCAAGCTCAAGCCTTCGCCGTACGGCGAGGAGTTCCGCATCCGCCCGGAATACTCCAGCAACTGGCTGAATGAGCTGGCCGCGGGCCGTGCCTATGTGAACGAATATTTCCAGCACGATGACTACGGCTATTTCCTGTCGGGCCACGCGCCGATCCGTGATGACAGCGGGCGCGTTGCGGGCTTTGCCGGCGTGGACTTCGACCTGGATTACTACATCGCCGAAGAGGCCCGTTTCCGGCGCATCGAGTTCACCAGCATCGCGTTCGCGCTGCTGCTGTCGCTGCTGCTGGGCTTCGCCTATGCGCACTACCGGTTCACGCAGCAGAACCAGATGCGGCTGCACTATGAATCGGCCATGCAGGATTCCCTCACGGGACTGCTCAACCGTCGCGGCGCGCTCTCAGCCATCGAGGCGGGATGGTCCGATGCGAACATCCATTCGCATGCGGCGCTGCTGGTGGACATCGACAACTTCAAGGCGATCAACGACACGCATGGCCATGCCACCGGCGACGAAGTGGTCCGCACGCTGGCGGCGGCGCTGCGTGGCTGCCTGCGCCCGAACGACATCACCGCGCGGCTGGGCGGCGATGAGTTTCTCGTGTTCGCGCCAGACTGCGATCGCAGCGGCGCCGAGAAGATCGCAAGCCAGCTGCTCGAGGTGGTGCGGCAGACAGCGGGCCCGGTGGGCTTTCGCGTCAGCATCGGCATCAGCGTGGTGACCGCGGCGCAGGGCGACTTCGACCGCCTTTACCGGCAGGCCGACACCGCCCTGTATCGCGCCAAGGGCGCGGGCCGCGACGGCTACGCGTTCTTCAGCGTGTAGCCGTCGCGCTGTCGATCAGAAGGTTTCGGCCAGCTTCTTCTCGCGCGCGTTCTGGGCTGTTGCCGGCCCCGTGAAGACCAGCGAAACCAGAGTCGTGCCGATGGATGCGATGCGCATGGGACCCCTCTTGCTGTGGAGCGAACTTAGCGCATATGCGCCGGGGCCGTTATGCTCGGGCCATAACGAGAACTTGGGGGAGACCCATGGATCAGGGATCGCACGCAGCCGGCGGACAGGACAACCCCGCCATCGACGCGCCGGGCTTGTCGAACTTCGTCTTCGCACTGTTCTTCATCTTCGGCGGCATCACCAGCCTCAACGACGTGATCATCCCGAAGCTCAAGGAGCTGTTCACGCTCAGCTATTTCGAGGCCATGCTGGTGCAGTCGGCGTTCTTCGCCGCCTATTTCATCGTGTCGCTGCCGGGTGCGGCGCTGGTCAAGCGGATCGGCTACATGCGCGGCGCCGTCGCGGGCCTGCTGCTGATGATGGGCGGCTGCCTGCTGTTCATCGTGGCCTCGGACAGCGCGCGCTTCGGGGTGTTCCTGGCGGCGCTGTTCGTGCTGGCCAGCGGCATCACCATCGTGCAGGTGGTGGCCAATCCGCTGATCTCGATGCTGGGCCCCTGGCGCACGGTGCACAGCCGCCTCACCTTCGCGCAGGCCTTCAATTCGCTGGGCACCACGGCGTTTCCCTATGTGGGATCGATACTGATCCTGGGCTCCCTGGCCACGGTGGATGCAGCCTCGCTCACCGGCGCGGCACTCGAGGCCTATCGCCAGCAGGAGACACAGGCCATCGTGAATGCCTACCTCGGGCTGGCCGTGGCGCTGTTCATCGTGGCAGCCGCCGTATGGATGTTCCGCAATCGACTGAAGGGCGAAGTGCATTCCGCGGGCGCCATGTTCGGCGGCTTCTCGCTGCTGGGCAGGCCCCGCTTCGGCTGGGGGGCGGCGTCGATCTTCCTGTATGTCGGCGCGGAGGTGGCCATCGGCTCGCTGATCGTGAACTACCTGATGCAGGGCCATGTGCTCGGCCTGCCTGAACAGGCCGCGGGCAAGATGATCCCGCTGTACTGGGGCGGCGCGCTGGCGGGCCGGTTCATCGGTTCGGCCATCCTGCGGGTGGTGAGCCCCGGCAAGGTTCTGGCCTGCGTGGCCACCGGCGCCATCGTGTTGCTGGCGGTGTCGGCCAACAGCACGGGCAACCTTGCGGCCTGGTCGCTGCTGGCCATCGGGCTGATGAACTCCATCATGTTCCCGACCATCTTCAGCCTGGCCTGCGAGGGGCTGGGTGCCCGCGCGGCGGATGGATCGGGCGTGATCTGCGTGGCCATCGTGGGCGGCGCGCTGATCCCGCCGCTCACCGGCATGCTCGCGGATTTTTCCGGCAGCCTCGGCTTCGCGCTATGGCTGCCGGCGCTGTGCTACCTGCTGATCGCCGGCTTCGGCATCTACGCGCGGCGACCCGCCGCGCGTGTGGGGGCCCGTGCCGCTTAGTTCGTTGCCGGTCGCGCCACGCCGCCGCGGAACAGTCGCGAGATCAACCGGTATACCAGCCGGACGAACACCAGCGTCAGCACGGCCTCGATGAGCGTGGTGATGAAGCCATACGCCGCATTGCGGCTCTCGACGCGGCGGTGGAACTTGGCCAATGCCCGCTCCCGCGCGAGCTCGATGCTGTCGTAGAAGCTCGGGATCACCAGCAGCGTGAGGAAGGTGGAGGTGATCACGCCGCCGATGATGGCCACCGCCATCGGGCTGTAGAACTCGCCGCCATCACCCACGCCCACGGCCACCGGCATCATGCCGGCCACCAGCGCGAAGGTGGTCATCAGGATGGGACGCAGGCGCTTGCGGCCGGCGATCATCAGCGCTTCCTCGCGCTCGGTGCCGTTCTCTTCTTCCTTGCGCGTGGCATCGAGCAGCAGGATGGCGTTCTTGGCCACCAGGCCCATCAGCATGATCACGCCGATCAGGCTCATGAGGTTCAGTGACCCGCCGGTGATCAGCAGCGCCAGCACCACGCCGATCAGCGACAGTGGCAGCGAGATCATCACCGGCAGCGGCGCGGTGAATGAGCCGAACTGCACCACCAGCACCAGGTACATCACGGCAATGCCCATCAGCAGCGCGATGAACATCTCCGAGAAGATCTCTTCCTGGTCCTGCGAGGCGCCGCCCAGCGACACGCCATAGCCGGTCGGGAAATCGATGGTCTCGGCCAGCTTGCGCGCGTCGGCGGTGACTTCCCCCGAGCCACGATCCTGGACGTTGGCCGACACCGTCACGGTGCGCTTGCCGTCCAGGTGCTGGATGCGCGAAGGGCCCTTGTCCATGGTGATCTTTGCTATCTGCTCCAGTGGCACCAGCATGTTGCTGCCACCGACGGCCACCGGCAGGCGCTCGATGTTGCTGGCGTCCACGCGATCATCCGGGTGCAGCCGCACGGCCACATCGCGCGACTCGCCGGTGGGATCGACCCAGTCACCCACTTCCACGCCGGCAAAAGCCACGCGCAGCGCCTGCGCCGCATCGTCGACCGAGATGCCGAGCTGATTGGCGAGGCCGCGATCCAGCTCGATTCGCAGCTCGTCGCGCGGCTCCTGTTCGGACAGGCCCACATCGACGGCACCCTTTATCTTGGCCATCTCCTTCATGTAGTCGGCCGTGATCTCGTTGAGCCGACGGCCGTCGGGCCCATAGAACTGGATCTGCACCGGCTTCTGCGCGCCGTTGTTCAGGTCGTCGAGCACGGTGTACTCCGCGCCGACCAGGCTCTTGAGTTTCTCGCGAAGCTCCTCCGCCGCCTGCTGCGAGCTGCGATTGCGAGTGGACTTGCGGCCCATGTCGACATAGACCCGGCCACCCTGCGCGTTCACATTGGTGTTCGTGGCCTTGGTCTCGGGCAGTTCCCGGGCAAGCTCCGCGGCCTTCTCCACCTTCAGGCGGTTGTAGTCCAGGCTCGCGCTTGATGGCCCGCGCACCTGCACGACGATCATCTCGCCATCGGTCTTCGGCAGGAAATCCGTTTTGCCCGACGTGGCCTGCAGCGTCAGCGCCGCCGCCAGGCTGGCCACCGCGATCAGCGCCATCCACACGCGGTGATGCAGCGCCCAGGCGATGACGCGGCTGTAGCGGTCGGCCTGGTGATCGAACCATTCATTGAAGGCCTTGAGCTTCGTGCCCAGCCAGCCACGCTCGATGTTGGCGTAGCCCGGCGGATCGCCCCAGTAGGCCGACAGCATCGGATCGAGAGTGAAGGAGATGAACAGGCTCACCATCACCGATGCCGCCACCGTCAGCGCGAAGGGACGGAACCACTCCCCGGCCACGCCGCCCATGAAGGCCACGGGCACGAACACGGCCATGATGGAGAAGGTGGTGGCGGCCACCGCCAGGCCGATCTCGGCCGTGCCGTTGCGCGCCGCGGTCACGCGGTCCTCGCCGCGTTCAAGGTGCCGGACGATGTTCTCGCGCACCACGATGGCGTCGTCGATGAGCACGCCCACCGCCAGCGACAGGCCCAGCAGCGTCATGAAGTTCAGCGTGTAGCCGGCCAGCCATACGGCGATGAACGCGGCGATGGCCGACGTGGGCAGCGACAGCGCGGTGATCAGCGTGGAACGCCACGAATTGAGGAAGGCATAGACCACGAAGATGGTGAGCCCGGCGCCGAAGATCAGCGCCTCGATTACATTGTTCAGGTAGATGCTGGCTTCCTCGCCACCATCCTGCGTGATGGTGATGGAGGTGCCCGACGGCAGTTCCGGCTCGATCTCCTTGACCATCGCGCGCACGGCCTCGGCCACCGACACGGAGCTTGCGTCGCGCGAGCGGGTGATGGAGATGCCGACATTGGGGTTGCCGTTGCGCAGCGAGTAGCCGTTCTGCTCGGCAAAGCCATCCTGCACGGCGGCCACCTGGCCGAGGCGCACCACTTCATCGCCGCTCCGGCGCAGCACGATGTTCTCGAATTCGCGCGGGGACTCGATGCGGCCCACCAGGCGGATGCTCTGGTCCTCGAGCGGTCCCTTCACCTCGCCCACCGGGGCCGTGGTGTTCTGCCGGCGCAGCGCGCCCACCACCTCGGCCACGGACACGTTGTATTCGCGCAGCTTCTGCGCGCGCAGCAGCACCGAGAGCTCGCGCTTCAGCGAGCCGT
Source organism: Pseudomonadota bacterium (assembly GCA_016720075.1). Lineage (GTDB taxonomy): Bacteria > Pseudomonadota > Gammaproteobacteria > Steroidobacterales > Steroidobacteraceae > ZC4RG30. The sequence goes on along the minus strand of JADJXW010000021.1, from coordinate 251,889 downwards.
TCACATCGACGGTGGACACGCCGTTGATGCCACGGAACCGGTCGGCGAGCTGGTCTTCGGCCAGCCGCGAGATTTCGGCCAGCGTCTGCGTCTTGGAAGACAGCCCCAGCTGCATCACCGGTTCCTGCGAGGGATCGGCGCGGAACAGGATCGGCTCGCGCATTTCCAGTGGCAGCTTGTGCCGCACCTGGCTGATTGCGTTGCGGATCTCGTCCGCCGCCTCGATCATGTTCTTCTTGAAGTCGAAGATGACGATGATCTGCGCCTGGCCCTCGGAGGCCGTGGAGCGGATCTCGCTGACCTGCGGCACGCTCTGCAGCGGTTTCTCGATGCGGTTGACGATCTCGCGCTCGACTGATTCCGGCGACGCGCCCGGATACGGCACCACCACCACCAGCACCGGCTCCTGCACGTCGGGAATGGAATTCACGCGCAGGTTCTTGATGGCAAGTCCGCCCAGGCACATCAGCACGACGATGATGGCCACCGTCGTCACCGGCTGGCGGATGCTGAAGTTGGAAAGGAACATGGGCTACTTTCCTGACTGGGTGACGGGCTGCTGGTCGTGCAGGGCGGAGCTGGGATAGCGAAGGATGTAGTCGCCGACCGCGAGGCCCGACTCCACGATGTATTCACCGCTGCGCGGATCGCGTTCGCCCAGCTTGATCGCGGTCTTGTGCAGCTTGCCGCCGGCCACCTTCCACGCGAAGGCGTTGTCTCCGTCGCGCGCGATGGTGCTGCCGGGCAACGAGAGGCCTTCGCGCTGCGCCACTTCGACGCGACCTTCGGCGTAGAGCCCGGCCACGCCGGGCGGCTGCTGGCCAGAGGCGAAGTTGACCAGCACTTCCACCTGCCGGGTCATGGCGTTGGCGGCGGGATTCACGCGCGCGATGCTACCGCGGAATTCTTTGCCCTCGAAGCCATGCACGCGGAACGAGACAGCCTGCCCCGGACTGACCGAGCCGATGCTGTCGGCCGAGACGAAACCCTCGAACCTCAGGCTGGAAGGGTCGATGACCTTCATCAGCTCCTTGCCCACCTGCGCGGTGTCGCCACCCGAGACGCGGCGATCACTGACGATGCCGTCGAAGGGCGCGCGAACCATCGTGCGGGCCTGCTGCTGCTGCGCTGCGACGAGGCGGCTCTTGGCCGCTTCCCGATCGCTCTGCGTGGAATTGCGGCGGACCTCGGCGTCTTCGAGCTGCTGTGCCGACACCAGGCCGCCTTCCCGCAGCTTCACCATGCGCTCGTACTGGCGCTGGGCCTGGTCGTAGGCCTGCGCTGCCGTTTCGGCGGCCGTCTGTGCCGAAGAGAGCGTATCGCGAATGGCGGTGTCGTCCAGTTGCACGAGCAACTGCCCCTTTTTCACGGGGTCGCCATTGTCCCTGAGCACAGTGAGCACCACCGCCGACACCTCGGCGCGAAGGTCGGCGCGCTTTTCCGGCAGGATGGAGCCGGTGATGATCGGGCCCGATGACAGCGTTTTCACACCCAGCTGCAGCGTGTCTTCCGCCGAAAGCTGCAACGGGGCGAGCGCAGCCGTCTTTTCAGCCTCGCTGGCGCCATCGGCGCCGGTTCCCTTTTCGCAGCCCACGGAAAGCAGGGCCACTGCCACGACCATCAGCCGCAGCGCAAAATCTCGTCCGTTCACTGTTGCTCACCGAATACTGGGATCTGGTCAGTACAGTATCGGAGACGGGCTCGGGATTACACACTGGCGAGTGATAACTGCGCCGTCCCGAGCCGCTGGCGTTCAGCGCGCTGCAGGCCGTGCCGACAGGTTGCCCCGCACCACGCGTTTCGCAAACCGCCAACCGTTGGCGGTTTTCACCAGTTCGTCTTCATAGCTGGCCATCATCACGATGCGCGGCGCGCCATCGGCGCCCGGGGCGACGAAGAACGACTGGCTGGAGGCCACGGCCTTGGCGCCAGCCAGCGTGATGCGTTCGTTGAACAGCACATGGAAGTTCGGCTCCGCCAGGCCCAGCGAGTTGCCGGCGAAGGTGCGCCGCAGGCCGTCGGCAATGGCCTTCGGCCCGCGCGTGGTGGCGCCGGCAACATACTCGCCGTCTTCGGCGAACAGCCGCCCGAATTCATCGAACCGCCGTTCGTCGAGCAGCCGGCCGTAGTCCCGCAGCACGAGCCGGATGGCTTCACGGTCTTCGAGTGCGGCAAGGCGCGCGGCGCTGGCGCTGGAGGGGGTGGATTGCGCGTTGCCGGTTGGAGCGATCGCCAACATGACCGCGGCCAGAAGAAACACAGACATCATGACCCGGTTCATCTTCATCGCCATTCCCCTGCCTCAGGCATGCTGCGCATGGTAACCCTCATGCGCGCGGCACAGCAGTTTCCCGCGCTGCCCAGGCGTCGTCCAGCCTGCGTGCCGACACCGGCACTCGCGTCTTGAGCTGCTGGGCAAACAGCGACACGCGCAGTTCCTCGAGCAGCCAGCGGTACTCATCTCTTTCGGGCGCCCTCGCGCCGCGCTCCATCTTTACGCGCTCGCGGTAGCGGGCCTCCAGTGGCGCGACCTGCGCAACGAGCTGCGCGTCGCGCTTCGGATCGCGACCGTGCTTCTCCAGCCGCTGCTCGATGGCCTGCAGGTAGCGCGGGTATTCCTTCAGCCGCTCCCAGGGCGTGACCAGCAGGAAGCCGGCCGGCACCAGCCACGAAAGCTGCGCGCGCAGATCGGCCGCGGTGGCCGGATGCGCCTTCGGCAGTGCGATGCGGATGCGCGCCAGCCGCTCGAGGGCCAGCTGCACCGTGCGCGAGATTTCTCCCAGCGGCAGGCCGATGCCAGCGCGATGCGCCGCGATGCGCGCATCCACCGATGCGGCGGAGCGCAGTGGCTCGCGGCCGTCGAGGAACACCGTCATCACCACCCGATCGAGCAGGTCATCACGCAGGTCGCGGCCCGTCGCCAGGTCCTTGTGCAGCAGCGGGTGCGGCTCCAGCGTCCGATACACCATTTCGCCCTGCACGTTCACGGCCAGGTCCCTTCGCAGCGACTTCATGTCGCGGGCCATGGCCAGCTGCACCAGCCGCGCGGCGCCGCGCTCCTGGCTGGCTTCGGCTTCGGCAGGTGTTGCGAAGGCGCGCACGCCAACGGTGGCGCCTTCATCGACCAGCGCCGGAAAGCCCACCTGCGCTCGTGGACCCTGGCGGATCTGCTGCTGTTCCGGCAGATCGCCGAATTCCCAGGCGCGGGCGCCGGTGGTGATCTGCGACTGCCTGGCGTATTCCTGCTGCGAGGCGCCGGCATGCTGGGCGCGGAGCTGCGAGAGACTGCGCGAACGGGCGATCACCTTGTCGTGTTCATCCAGCAGCAGGAAGTTCATGCGCAGATGCGGCGGCAGCACATCTTCCCGGAACGAATCGCGGGGCACGCGCACGCCGCCAGTGCGCGACAGCGCATCGGCCATCTGGGCGTACAGCGAACCTCTCCCCGGATCCAGCAGCGGCATCACCTTCGCCACCGCATCGGGCACCGGCACGAAATTCACGCGCAGCTGCTTGGGGAGCGAGCGCACCAGCGCCGTCACCTTCTCTTCAAGGAACCCGGGCGCGAGCCATGCGAACGGTTCCTCGGGCACCTGGTTCAGCACATGCAGCGGGATCAGCGCCGAAACGCCGTCATCCTCATGCCCCGGCTCGAAGCGATAGCGAAGCTGCACCACCAGCGGACCGGCGGACAGGTGATCCGGGAACCGATCGGCCTCGAGCTGCGCATCACCGGCCGCGATGTCCTTCTCTGTCAGCCACAGCAGCCTGGGTTCCTTCGCCTCGGCCTCGCGCCGCCAGCGTTCGAAAGCGGCCGATGTTGAGATGTTGGCAGGCACTCGCGCCTCGAAGAACGCATAGAGTTGCTCCTCGTCGCCCAGCAAGTCCACGCGCCTGCCCTTCTGCTGCAGGTACTCGGCTTCCTCCAGCAGCTTCAGGTTGTGGGCGAAGAACGGCGCGCGCGAGTCGTATTCCATGCGCACCAGCGCGTGCCGGATGAACATCTCGCGTGCCGCCTTGGGATCGACACGCTCGAAGGGCACGCTGCGACCCGCCGACAAGGTGAGTCCGTACAGCGTCACGCGTTCATAGACGGCAGCGCGGCCCGCCTTTCGTTCCCAGTGCGGCTCGTAGTGCTGGCGGCGGACCAGATGCTCGCCCACCTCTTCGACCCAGCGCGGATCGATCCGTGCCACGTTGCGCGCATAGACCTTGGTGGTCTGCACCTGCTCGGCGCTGACGATCCACGGAGGCTTGGCCTTGAACTGCCCCGAGCCCGGATGGATGTGGAGCTTGGTGCCATTGGCGCCCAGATACTCGGCCTGCTCCTTGCGCTCGGCCACCTGCGAGATCAATCCGGCCAGCAGCGCGCGATGGATGGGCTCGTACTGGCCGGGTTGGGTATTCAGCCGCAGCGCCAGCTCCCCCTTCACCACTTCCATCACCTGGCCATGAACGTCGTGCCATTCGGTGAGTCGCAGGTACGATAGGAAATGCTCCTTGCACCAGCCGCGCAGCTTCGCGCGCGACAGCTCCGCGCGCGCTTTCTCGAAGGCCCGCCACAGGTTCAGCAGCGACAGGAAGTCGGACTTCTCGTCGCGGAACGGTGCGTGCTTCTGGTCGGCCTGGGTCTGCTTGTCGGCGGGGCGATCGCGCGGATCCGGCACCGACAGCGCCGAGGCAATGAGCGCAATCTCCTCCAGGCAGTTCTCGTCGGCGCCGGCCAGCAGGATGCGACCCAGCCGTGGATCGAGCGGCAGCCGCGACAGACGTCGACCCATCTCGGTAAGGACGCCCTCTTCCGTCAGTGCGCCCAGTTCGCGCAGCGTGCGCGCGCCATCGCGGATGTAGCGCGCATCGGGTGGTTCCACGAATGGAAAGGCCTCGATGTCGCCCAGCTTCAGCGAATGCATCTGCAGGATGACAGCCGCCAGGTTCGTGCGCTGGATCTCGGGCTCGGTGAAGGCCGGGCGCGCCTGGTAGTCCTCTTCCGAATACAGCCGGATCGCGATGCCGGGGCCGACGCGTCCGCAGCGGCCCGCGCGCTGGTTGGCGCTGGCCTGCGAGATCTTCTCGATGGGCAGGCGCTGCAGCCGGCTGCGATGTGAATAGCGGCTGATGCGGGCAACGCCGGTGTCGATCACCGCGCGGATGCCCGGCACGGTCAGCGAAGTCTCGGCCACGTTGGTGGCCAGCACGATGCGCCGCTTGCCCGACAGCCGGAACACGCGCTGCTGTTCCTCCTGCGCCAGGCGGGAGTACAGCGGCAGGATCTCGCAGCCGTGCGGATGGTGCTTGCGCAGCGATTCGGTGGTTTCGCGGATCTCGCGCTCGCCGGAAAGGAACACCAGGATGTCGCCATTCTGGTCGCGCCACAGTTCATCGACCGCGGCCAGGATGGCGTCCTGCTCCAGCGAATCCGTTTCGTCATCTTCCTCGTCGCGCTCCACCTCGCGGTAGCGCACCTCCACCGGATAGCTGCGACCCGACACGTTGATGATCGGCGCCTCGCCGAAGTGCTTCGAGAAGCGTTCCGTATCGATGGTGGCCGAGGTGATGATCACCTTCAGGTCGGGCCGGCGCGGCATCAGCCACTTCAGGTACCCGAGCAGGAAGTCGATATTCAGCGAGCGCTCGTGGGCTTCATCCACGATGATCGTGTCGTAGTGATCCAGGAACCGGTCGCCCTGCGTCTCGGCCAGCAGGATGCCGTCGGTCATCAGCTTGATGAGCCCCTCGGGACGGCTTCGATCCTGGAAGCGCAGCTTGTAGCCCACCAGCTCACCCAGCGAGACCTTCAGCTCCTCGGCGATGCGCGCGGCCACCGCGCGCGCGGCGATGCGGCGCGGCTGCGTGTGCCCGATCACGCCAGCGACGCCGCGCCCGGCTTCGAGGCAGATCTTCGGCAGCTGCGTGGTTTTTCCGGAGCCGGTCTCGCCGGCCAGGATCACGACCGGATGTGCCTCGATGGCGCGGCGGATTTCCTCGCGATGCTGTGACACCGGCAGGTCGTCCGGATACACCAGCGCCGGCACGCTCTGCGCGCGGCGGGCACGCGCGTCCGCCGAGGCCGCGATCCGTTCGGCCAGTGCCTTTTCGGCCGCCGCCACGTCGGTTCCCCGCAGCTGCTGGCCGCGCAGCCGGTCGCGCTCGCGGCGCAGCCGGTGCTGGTCGCGGCGCAGGCAGGTTTCGAGGGGATCGGGCGGCATGGCGGCGCAGTGTACCGGCCCATTTGCCTCCCGCTCTATCTGGTCGCGATGACGCTCAGTCGCCCGCGCAGTCCTCGCATGTATTCACCGTGGCGTAGAGGGCGGCTACCCTAAGAGCCAGTACACCGGCTACCACCCCCGCCGCCAGCCCGAGCGTCTTGCCACCACTGAATCGTGTTGCGGTCATCGACTCCACGTCGGCCAGCGATACCTGGACGACCCGGCCCCGGGGTGAATCCAGCGTGGTGCCCGTCAGGGTGCTGGCGTCTACCGCTTCAACCTTCAACCGCTGCCTGTCAGTCGACTTCATGGTGAGGGTGACCTTCTCGCCGATTTCCAAACGGGGGGCGCTGGTGCCAGGTGGCTGTGGCAGGCTGACCCACCGGGATGTCGTGCATCCCGTGGACACGAGGCTCAGGCTCAGCACGACGATCAGTGCGGCTTTCATGCGCCATGTTAGGCCGAGGGTTTCTGCTTCGACAAGCGCATGGCGGATTGCCTTGGGCCTGTGATCTACGATCGATGATGTCCGGGGCGGAGCTCTGCGTTACGCTGCTGCGCCATGCGCTGCCTGCTCGTCACCCCGCCGATGATCCAGCTGAATACGCCGTACCCCGCGACGGCGTACCTCACCGGCTTCCTGCGCCAGCATGCCGCGGCGCTGGATCTGACCGTCACGCAGGCCGATGCCTCGATCGCGCTGTTCCTGCGGCTGTTCTCGGCGCCGATGGTGGAGCGCATGGCCGCGGAGCTGCGCCAGCGGGCCCGGGCATTGGGCCGTGGCAAGCGCCGCGTGGCCGCGCCGGCGGCCATCACGCACTTTCTCGAGCACGCGGAGCGCTATGTCGAAACCGTGGAGCCGGTCATCCGGTTCCTGCAGCACCGCGACCCCACGCTGGCGCTGCGCATCGTCAGCCGCCAGTTCCTGCCGGAGGGTCCGCGTTTCGCAGCGCTCGATGAAGAGGCGCTGCACGAAGCCTTCGGCGCGCTGGGTACCACCGAGCAGGCGCGGTACCTGGCCAGCCTGTTCGTGGATGACCTGGCCGATGTGTGGCGCGTCGGCATCGATCCGCGCTTCGAACTGGCGCGCTATGGCGAGAAGCTGGCGGCCAGCGCGCCCAGCTTCGATCCGCTGCACGCGGCGCTCACCGGCGAATCGACACTGATCGACGAGGCGCTCGACGACATTACGCGCGGCCTGCTGGCCGCGCACACACCGGACGTCGTGGCCATCACCGCACCTTTTCCCGGCAATGTCTACGGCGCCTTCCGCATGGCTCAGGTGTTGCGTGCCGCCGCGCCTGGCATCACGCTGGTGCTGGGCGGTGGCTGGGTGAATACCGAGCTGCGCACGCTGGCCGAGCCGCGCGTGTTCGACTACTTCGACTATGTGACGCTGGATGACGGCGAGCGACCGCTGCTGAACCTGCTGCACCGCCTGCGCGGTCAGCCGCATCCGCTGGTGCGCACCTGGGTGCGCCGCGAGGGGCGCGTCCTGTTCGAGCACGATCCCACGCAGCATGATTTCCCCCAGCGCGACACCGGCATTCCCACCTACGACGGCCTGCCGCTCGGCGACTATGTATCTGTGCTGGAGATGCTCAATCCCATGCACCGCTTCTGGTCCGACGGGCGCTGGAACAAGCTGACGCTGGCGCATGGCTGCTACTGGAAGAAGTGCACGTTCTGCGATGTGTCGCTGGACTACATCGGTCGCTATGACCGGCCTGGCACCGACATCGTGATGCAGCGCATCCGCTCGCTGGTGGCGGAAACGGGCGAGAGCGGCTTTCACCTGGTGGATGAGGCCGCGCCGCCCGCGGGCATGCGCGCGCTGGCGAAGCAGCTCATCGAAGACAAGCTCAGCATCACCTGGTGGGGCAACATCCGCTTCGAGAAATCCTTCACGCCCGAACTCACTTCGCTGCTGGCGCAGTCCGGCTGCGTGGCGGTGAGCGGTGGGCTTGAAGTGGCTTCGGACCGTCTGCTGCAGCTGATGAAGAAGGGCGTGACAGTGGAACAGGTGGCGCGCGTCACGCGCGCGTTCAGCGATGCCGGCATCCTGGTGCACGCCTACCTGATGTATGGCTTTCCCACCGAGACCACGCAGGATACGGTCGATGCGCTGGAGCGCGTGCGACAGCTCTTCGCCGCCGGCTGCATCCACTCGGCATACTGGCATCGCTTCGCGGCCACGGCGCACTCGCCCATCGGGCTGAACCCTGAAGCCTACGGCATCACGCTCAAGCCTCCTGCCAGCATTACCTTCGCGCACAACGACCTGCCCTTCGATGATCCGGTCGGCACCGATCATGATTTCCTCGGCGCGGGCCTGCGCAAGGCGCTCTACAACTACATGCATGGCGTGGGGCTCGATGTGGATGTGCGTGAATGGTTCGAAGGTCGCAAGGTGCCGCGCACCACGGTGCCCAAGCAGCTGATCGCCCGCTGCCTGGACTGAAGGGCGTCGCGATGCTCATTGCCTTCAACAAGCCGTTCAACGTGCACTGCAAGTTCACGCGCGGCGAGAACCAGCGCACGCTGGCCGACTACATCGATGTGCCCGATGTGTACCCCGCGGGTCGGCTCGATGCCGACAGCGAAGGCTTGCTACTGCTCACCGACGATGGCGCGCTGCAGGCGCGCATCGCAAGCCCGCGTCACAAGCTGCCCAAGGTGTACTGGGCGCAGGTGGAGAACCTCGTCACCGACGAGGCCCTCGCCTCGCTTCGCGCCGGCGTGGACCTGGGGGATTTCCGCACGCTGCCCGCCGGCGCGCGACGCATCGAGGAGCCGGCGGGGTTGTGGCCCCGCGATCCACCCATTCGCCATCGCGCCAGGATTCCCACTTCGTGGGTGGAGCTCACGCTGCGCGAAGGCAAGAACCGCCAGGTTCGGCGCATGACGGCGAAGGTGGGATTCCCGACGCTGCGGCTGATTCGGGCTGCGATCGGCAGCGTGACGCTGGCCGGACTTGCGCCAGGGCAGTGGCGCGAGATTTCAACGACCCAGCTTGACCTTCCGAGGTGAATGCGCATACCATGCGCATATGGAGGCGAGCTATGACAGTGATGCCCGCAAGCGCCCGGTGAACCTCACCCTCAACGCCGATCTGGTCGATCGCGTGCGCGCCACCACCGACAACCTCTCCGGCGTCGTCGAAAAGCTGCTGGCCGATTACCTTGAACAGCAGCGCCTGGCGCGATTGAACCAGCAGCGCATCGCCGATGAAACCTGCGCGATGTGGAACGCGTTTCACGACAAGCACGGTTCACTCGCCGACGAATTCTCCCCGCTCTGAATGGCGCAGTTCGACGTCCACCGCAATCCGGGTCGGTACACCGAGTCCGCACCCTTCGTCGTCGTTGTGCAGTCTTCCCAGTTCGACAACTTCCGGCGGCGCGTGGTCGTCCCGCTGGTTCGTACCAGTGAGATGGGCAAGCTCACCTACCCGGCATTCAATCCCACCTTCAGCGTGAACGGGATCGCGGTTGCGCTCGATCCGCTGGATATGGTGGCCGTGCCGCTGGAAAAACTGGGACCCGCGGTGGAATCCCTGGCCGAGCACGGCCAGGCCATCGTCAATGCGCTGGACGAACTCTTCAGCCGCGCCTGGAAATAGTCCTCTTCAGCGCGGCGGCCCGAACGATGGCGGCCCTTCCGGATACTGCTGCAGCGAATCGGCAATCTCGTACCACGGCGCCTTCGAGGCCGTGAAGATATGCGCCTGCGGCGCGATGAGCGGATCGGTGTCGAGCCCGCTGGCCGGTATCACGGCGACTCCACGTTCCACCGAAATGCGCGGCACCTTGCCACCGCACTGCCGACAGAACGCCACGCCATAGAACTTCGCCTCGGGAAGCTTGTAGTCGACCACCAGCTCTTCACCGCTGTTCCAGCGGAAGTCCTGCGTCTTGCAGAAGATGTTGGCGCCATGCGCCGCGCCGCGCGCGCGTCGGCAACGGCCGCAATGGCACTGGAACATGGCCATCGGCTGCGAGAATTCGTATGTCACCGCGCCGCACAGGCAGCTGCCCGCGGCATAACCCGGCGCAACCTGCACCGGATCGCGATCGGGCACCGTGGGCGCGTCGCCGAACTCGGGCGGATACTTGGCGTGCTGCGGGAGCTTGTCGGCGATCGTGTGCCACGACGCCTTGGACTCCACGAACAGGTGCCCCTGCGGACGCATGCCGGGATCCCCTTCGAGCAATCCAACAGGGATGAACGCCAATCCCATTGATGGCTGCGAGCTCGGCGCCGGCGATCCGCAGTGCTTGCAGAAATGCCGCGGCCCACCGGTGGCGCGGCGCCGACGACAATCGCGTCCTCGCCGCTGGTGAAGCGCAGGTCGGTGTCTGCCGATGTGGCGAAGGTGGCGAACGGCGCGCCATGTTCCTTGCGGCACCGCGAGCAATGACAGTGGAGCATCATCGTCAGCGGGCCGGTGACCTCGAACTTCACTGCTCCGCAGAGGCAGGATCCGCGCAAAACCGTCATGCGAGCACTCCTAAACTATAAGACGCTGCTTGTTAGTCGCTGCACTTGTCGCCGTCAGTCCCGCAGCGGATGAAATACCATCCCAGAAATGAGGCTACGGCCGCCGCCGCCACACCCAGAACGAGTCCACCAGTGCGAAGCACGCTGCCTCGGCGATATTCCACCGACTGCACGTCCGCCAGCGCGATCTGTACTGTCACGGCCTCTTTGCCCTTGCCTTCCTCGCCGGTGATCGTCTGGTCATCCAGCGCCGTCACCTTGAGGTTCCGCACTTCACCGGACTTGAGCAGAATCTTCGCACGATCGCCGGCGTGCATCTGCGCGCGGGAACTGGCCGGGGCAACGCCCGGTGTCATCGTGCGGGTGGTGGTGCAGCCGGTCGCGACGAGCGAAATCGCCAGCAGCATGACCAGCAGCTTCTTCATCGCAGCATCAATGTCGCAAAGCCCAGGAAGGCCAGCACGCCGGCCACATCGGCGAACGTCGTGAGCAGCAGCATCGAGGCGCGGGCGGGATTGCGGCCCAGGCCGCGCAGCACCACCGGCACCAGTCCACCGACCACCGCTGCCGCCAGCGTCGAAACCAGCACCCCGACTGCAACGAGCATCGCAAGCCCGGTCGACTGGCTCCACAGGTAAACGCCGCCTGCGGCCACCGCCGCCACCACCAGGCCATTGACCAGGCCGGCGGCGATTTCCTTGCCGGCGATCGACAACCACTGGCGCGGCTGCACTTCACCCAGGAACAGGCCGCGCAGCGACACGGCCAGCGACTGGGCGCCGGTGATGCGGGATTGCCCGAGCACCAGCGGCAGCAGCACGGCCAGCGCGCTGTAACGGGCGAGCGTGCCTTCGAACAGCCCGACGGTCGCCGCGGCGAGGAACACCGTGAGCAGGCTGAGAAGCAGCCATGGCAATCGGCGGCGGATGACGGTGCCGGGCGAGGACAGCGCGCGTTCACCTGCGCCGGCTCCGACCATCGTCTGCAGGTCGATGCTGGCATGCAGCCGCGAGGCGGCCATGAGTTCACGCTGGCGGATCACGCCCACCAGGCGCTCGTCGGCATCGACGACGGGCACCGCGTTGACCGGCAGCGCCTGCACCTGCTTGACGATATGGCTGCCGCGATCGGCTTCGCGCACCACCAGTGGCGCGGCACGCGTGATCTCGCGCAGCGGACGATCACGCGCCGTGAGCAGCAGGTCTTCCAGTTCCACCAGCCCCACGAGGCGCATCTGGTCATCGACCACGAACAGCTCGCGCAGGCCGCGGTGGCGATTGGCGCGCAGCCGGTCGATGGCCTCATCCACCGACAATCCGGCGTTCACCGCACCGGTGCGCGGATCCATCATGTAGCCGGCGGAACCGGGACGATGCTGCAGCAGCGAGCGCAACTCGGCGGCAGCGGCCTCGGGCAATGCGCCGATCAGGGTTTCGCGCTGTTCAGCGGCAAGCTGTCCCAGCGCCGCGAGACTGACCTGCGCGTCGGCGGCGCCCAGCAGATGAGCGGCGTGCTCCACGGGCAGCGCCGTGAGCGCTTCGGCGGCGCGATCGGTCGCCAGCGCCTGCCAGCTGGCCAGCTGCGCGGCGGGCGACTGCCCCCGCAGCACATCCACCATGCCGGATACCGGCATCTTCTCGAGCGACCGCGCGGCCTCCTGCGGATAGTCGAGCAGGAAGCGTTCGTTGAGCTGCGCGATGGCCGGCAGGTCAGCGCTCATCGGGAATCTCCGCCACGGAACGCACTGGCGGCAGCAGCCCCAGCGCGCCACGCAGCACGCCGGTAACGCCCTGCCAGTAGCCATTGGCCAGCGCGCCACTGGCCGAGGCCACGTCGCGTCCGCGGCTGGCGATATCTTGTTCGTAAACCTGGCGCAGCCGCTCGTGATGCAGCATGCCGATGAAACTGCCCAGCCGCGTGGTGACCGGCAGCACCGGGCTCTGGCTCCAGGCCGGGTTCATCAGCGCGGCCGACAGTGGCGTGGCCGCCGTGAGCACGGCGGGAATGGGCACTGCGATCTGCGACACCGGCGTGGCGGCAGCGGCCCGCAGCAGGTCGTGGGGGATGATCCAGCTCACGGGCCGCATCTGCTCATCTAGCACCACGATGCGCTCGGCCGAACCACTGCCGGCCGCGATGCGCTCGCGCGCGGCGTGGGCCGAGACCTTGCCGGTGAGCGTGAGGCAGTCGGCGTCGACCCAGGCGCCGGCGCTATTGTCGGGCACGGTGAGGATGACGCGCAGCGCCATGCCCTTGGCCGTGCGCAGCTGCGCCAGCAGCGCGATGCGCCGCTCTTCGGTGACCTGGCGCAGCACGCGCGCGGCCATGCTGGTGTCGAGCATGGCCAGCAGCGCCGAACCGCGGTTGCGATCGACGCCATGCAGCACCGCAGCGGCCAGCGAAGGCCGCAGGTTCGACAGGGCGCGCGCGGTGATGCGCGCGGGCAGCGCCTGCATCAGCGCGATGACATCGGCCGGCGGCAGGCTTTCGAGCACGCGCGCGGCATCCTCGGGATGCGCGCGCAGGAATGCCCAGGTGAGGGACTCAGGTGCTTTCGCTTCGCTCATCGCTCAGAAGCTCAATGGCAGCGCTGCTGTACACGCCGGCGGGAATGTTCACGCGCCCGGTTTCGGTCTGCAGCACGACGGAGGAGATGTTGATGTCGATGATGCGGCCCTCGTAGCCCATCGCCTTCACGCGCTCGCCGACGCGGAACGACTGGCGCATGTAGTGCGCGCCGATGGCGTTGGCCACGAAATGCCGCGAGCCCAGGCTGACCGCCAGCGCCGCGCCGCCCAGCGACACGCCCACCACCACCGCGACGAGAATTGCGAGCCAGCGCACCTCGAGTCCGATCTGGTCGGCGCCCACCAGCACGGCCACCAGCAGCGTGGCCGTCTGCGCCACGCGCGCCAGCGCGCCCTGCTGTGTTTCCTGCAGGCGACGCGCGCTGGAGCGCACCAGGTCGCCGACGAAGCCCGAGGCCACGAAGCCGGCCGCGATGATGATGAGACCCGCGGCAACGCCCGGCACGTGCTTGACGATGCTGGCCATCCACTTGGTGAACAGGTCGAGGCCGATGATCTGCGTGGCCGTGGCGGCGAACAGCAGGATGACGGCCCAGAACACCACGCCGCTCAGCACGCGTGCCGAAACGCGTTCGGCGCCGCTGTCCACGTCGGGGCGGCCACTGCGCCGCGCGACGGATTTCTGCACCGAGTCGAGCAGCCGCTGCACGGCCGAGCGGGCGATGCGGGCGATGATCCAGCCGGCGATCAGCAGCAGCAGGGCGACGATGAGCCCGGGCAGCCGCGCGGCGGCCTCGTTGCCCAGGGTCTGGAGGCTGGTGTTCAGCGATTCGCGCAGGTTGGCGGCGTCCACGGATACTCTCGCTAGGCAAAAAAACGGGTGCCGGTGAGGAGCGGATCTTACCCGAAGGCGGGCGGAAACTCGCCCCTCGTCACCAGGGCGCGGGGCGGTAATCCTTCAGGAACTGGCCCCAGACATGGTTGCCGGTGTTCACGCCACTGAAGATCGGATCGACGATCCGCGCGGCGCCATCGATGATGTCCAGCGGCGGGGCGAACCCCTCCCCGGCCTTGCGCGCCGCATGCACGGCCGGGTCCTCGTCGGTGACCCAGCCGGTGTCGACCGCGTTCATGTGGATGCCGTCGCGCACATAGTCCGGCGCGCTGGTGCGCGTCATCATGTTCAGCGCCGCCTTGGCCATGTTGGTGTGCGGGTGCTTGTCGGTCTTGGTGGTGCGGTAGAACTGCCCTTCCATCGCGCTCACGTTGACGATGTGCAGGTCGCGGGCGCCTGATTTCATCATCAGCGGCTTCAGGCGCGCATTGAGGATGTAGGGCGCGATGGCGTTGACCAGCTGCACTTCGAGCAGCTCCGGGGTCTGCACCTCGTGCAGCCGCAGCCGCCAGCTGTTCACGTCGCGCTGGTCCACCTGCTGGCCATCCTCGTCATACCTGCCGGTGGGAAACAGCGCCTCGCCTTCCAGGTAGTCCTCGTCGAGGTAGCGCCGCTGCGACAGCGCCGCGCTGTGCACCAGTCCCTCGGGTTGCGCACGCGAGTCCGGTGCGACCAGCGCGCGGCACAGCGATTCATGCTGCGCGAGGGGTGCGCGCTCCAATACTGGCAGCGCCGCGGCGCCGGCCGCCTCGCGCTCCAGCAGATGCCGGAAGAAGCCCGCCGGCCGGCGTACCGTCTGGCAGGCGTTGTTCAACACATAGTCGAGGCGCGGCAGTTCGGCAGCCAGCCAGCGCGAGAAGATCTCCACGCTGGGCGTGTGGCGCAGGTCGAGCCCGTGGATCTGCAGCCGCTCGCGCCAATCCCCGTAGTCGGGCTCGGCCGCATAGCGCGCCGCGGCGTCGACGGGAAAGCGCGTCAATGCCACCACGCGCGCACCGGCGCGCAGCAGTTTCAGCGCGGCCTGGAAGCCGATCTTCACGCGCGCGCCGGTGACCAGCGCCACGCGGTCGGTCAGGTCCGCCGTGTGTTCGCGCCGGGCGTAGTTGAAGTCCCCGCATTCGCGGCACATCGAATCGTAGTAGCGGTGCACTTCGGTGAAGGGCTGCTTGCACACATAGCAGGCGCGCGCCGCGTTGAGCGCAGGCCGTTCGGCGGCCATTCCACCATCGCCCGCAGCCTCGCTGCCGGGCTCGGGAGGCGGCAGCCACAATGGCGCATAGCGTTCGCTGCGTCGCTGCACGCGCAGCCCTGCGCTCTCGATGGCGTCGCGGTCCTGGCTGAGTTCGGTCTGGCGTTCAGCCCGGCGAAAGGCCTTGGCCATCTGCCGCAGCGACGCCCGTTCGGGCTTTGCCACCAGGCCCGCCATCATCAGCAGATCGCGCCGCTCGTCAGCGGTGAGTCGCGTCAGCAGGCCGCGATCCGCCTGGATGGCCCGCAGCACGCGCAGGCAGGTCAGCAGATCTTCAGCGCTTGGTTCTGGCGGCATCGGCGATATAGGCACTCACGGCATCGATCCCGGCATCGCTGATCTCGGTCTTCCGGAACGGCGGCATGGACCAGGTGCCGCGCCGCACGAAGGTGCGGATGACGTCGGGCGTGAGATCGGTGCGCTGCTCGAGCAGCGCGGGCAGCTGCCCCTTGTATTTGATGCGCAGCGCATCGGTGCCGGGCAGCATCGCTCTGCCCTGGTCGCTGCGATCGGCGCCATGGCAGGCCGCGCACAGCCGCGTGAACAGCACCTTGCCGCTCGCTACGGTGGCAGCATCCTGCGCGGCGGCAGCCTGCGCACCAGCCAGCAGCGCGACGGCGAACATCGCACCGAGAAGCTTCTTGAACAGGATGGCCGTTTTCATTTGCGCACCGCTCCCCGGCGCGAACGATGCGCCTTCGGCCAGATGCCACCGCGCCCCGGCGACAGGATGCCGTTCGGATCGATCGCGTCCTTCACGGTTTCGTTGAACCGGCGCAACGCGTGATTGTTGAACGAATACTGGTCGGCCACGTCGTCCTGCAGCAGCGGCGGCGCGCGATAGTCGCCATAGCCCGCTTCGGCATTGAGCTTCAGCACCTCGCGCAGTTCCTTCAACTGCCGGATCTTGCCCTCGGGGGAGTTGTCGTTGCGCGTTGCCGTGCCGAAGAAACTGTTGCCCAGGAAGAAGGTGTTCGGATTCCATTGCAGCGGCGTGGTGAGCGAAGCCACGAACTCGGCGCCCGGGCGCGTGCGTTTCACGATGTCCTGGAAATCCTTCTGGGCCTTGAGCACGGCTTCGCCGCTGCGCCCCACCACCGAAAACAATCCGATGTGGGTTTCATTCCAGGTCTCGGGCGATTCATCGGTTCGACCCGGCGAGCGCCACATGTAGAGCTTGGGCACGCCGTGCATCACGTTGCGCCTCATCACCGAAGAATAGGGCGCCGGATACGGACGCTCGGCCGCCTCGATCTGCGCCGTTGTCACCGGCATGCGCAGCGAGTCGCCGGCAAAGCAGTGGGCATCCGGCACGGTGCGCAGGATCAGTTCAGTGGCCCATTCCCAGTTCGCGAGCGTCGTGCGCTCGGAGCCGTAGAACTGCAGCTCGACCTGCCACGAGTGCCGGCCGTTCGCCGCGGCGATGCGATCCATCTCGGCTTCGTTGAAGTCGAGCGCCGCGCGGCGGAAAGCTGCATCCCCGAGCAGGCCGTTCAGCGGCGAGCTGTAGATCGGCTCGCCGATCACGAACAGGTCGGTGAGGTAATTCACCATGTCGACCAGCGCGATGAAGTCGCGTCGGCGCGGCACGGTGATGAGTCCGGTGCGCCAGTGCTCGGGCATGGGCATCAGCCGGAAGCCCATCTTCACGACGATGCCGTAGTTGCCCTGCGCGAACAGGCCCGAGGGATCGGGACCGAAGCCGTATTTGTAGTCCTGCCACGAGGTCGAGCCGGGCATCGCACCCATGCCGGTGCGCATCAGCTCGCCGTTCGGCAGCACCACTTCCATGCCGGTGCACGCGTTGGAATGATCGCGATAGGGCCCCAGCGTGTAGCCGATGCCGCGGTCGAGCGCGTTGCCCATCAGGCCGCCCCAGCCCACGTCGGCCGTGTCGATCATCACTTTCAGGCCGCGTTCCTGGATGTGGCGGTACATGTCCATGTACGAGACGCCCGGCTCCACCAGCGCGGTGTTTCGCTTCTCGTCCACCTCGAGCACGCGGTTCATGCGCTTGAGATCGACCGTGACGCTGCCGCGCAGGTTGGGCGCGGGCCCGCCATAGGCGAAATTCTTGCCGGTGGAGATGGCGTAGAGCGGCACCTTGTATTTGTTCGCGGCGCGCACCACCGCCTGCACCTGCTCGACCGAGTCCGGGCAGACCGCGGCCGAGGGAACCAGCTCGTCGTCCTGGTCCTTCAATATGGAGAAGTAGTCGCGGTAGGGATGGATCTCATCTGGATCGGTGATGACCCATTCCTTGCCGACGGCCGCCTCGAATTCCTTCAGCGCCTTCGCGAAGTTCGCGGCGCTGACGCCTGGTGGCAGTATCGCCATGACTTCCCCCTACTTCCGACCGATCAGCCAGGAAACGAGCGCGCCATGATGGCTGCGCGACAGCACGCGCAGCCGCAGGTCGGCAGCCAGCGTGTGCAGCAGAAAGAATCCGCGTTCGGTGGTGACGCCCGCGATCGACAACGCACCGCGCTGGCAGGCTGGCGCAATCTGTCGATGCCACAGATCCAGCACATCGCGCGTCATGGCCACCTGGCGCGCGCCCGGCGCGACGAGCATGCCGGCCAGCGCGCGCGCGGCTTCGAAGCGTTCATCGACGACGATCAGCGCTACGGGTGGCAGCGATCGCGCGGGCGATGCGCCAGACGCCGCGGGGAAGAAGGCGCTGAGCGCCGACACGGCGACACTGCTGCCGATCAGGTGTCTGCGGGTTATCACGCCACGTTCCCCCTTTCCCGTCTATTGCGGTTTCAGCCAGTCTACCTGCAAGGGGGGCTCCGTGCCGGCCATGCGAACCAGGTGCTCGGCCACCACGCCGGGCAATCGCGGGGGGATATCACCCGCGGGGTTGTCGAGCGTGACATGCAGCCGATCCGCCGCCACGCGCATCGCGAGCTGCACGTCGTTGATCTGGATCTCGCCGGAGGTGTCGTCGAAGCGCACCGGGAACTTGTGGCTCCAGTGGCGGCAGAGGCGCCGCATCACGCGCGCGGCGTCGGGGGTGAGGGCCTCGCCCTGCTGTTGCGCCATGTTCAGGTTCTCTCGATGGCGAGCGCGGCCGAGTCGATGGCCGCGGCCACGGCCTGCAGTTCGTCGGCGCTGAGTGGGCCACGACCCACGCGCAGTCGCAGCGCCAGCTTCAGGTTCTCCATCGCGCGGATGATCTGCGGCGCGGGACCGCCGCCATGGTTCGCGTTGATGGCCTGCATGCGCGCCATCGCGGCATCCACCGCGGGCTGGTTGGCGGCCAGGTGGGCGCGGCCTTCGTCGGTGATCGAGTAGCGCTTCTTGCCCTCGTTCTCTTCGACGGTGACGTGACCGATCTCCTGCAGCAGCGTGAGCGTGGGATAGATGACGCCGGGGCTGGGCGAGTAGCTGCCGGCCAGGCGCTCTTCGATGGCCTTGATGATTTCGTAGCCGTGGCGCGGGGCTTCGGCGATGAGGGCCAGCACCACCAGGCGCAGCGCGCCGTGATGAAAGACGCGGGAGCCGGGACCGCCACCGCCGCCGCCGCGACCCCCGTGTCGGCCGTGGCCGCCGTGACCACCCCGGCCACCGTGTCCGCCGGCCCCTTCGTGCCGGCCATGGAAGTTGAAATGAGGTCTCATGTTTTCGATCCTGTTTAGATATGTCGGAATGAAAGATATATCGAAACTACATCTGATTGCAAGAGATCGTGAGATCATTCCTCAATATGTGCCGTTCATGCTGGATTCAGCGTCTAAATGCGACGTTAGTGCGGCAATGTCGGCCAATGTCTCCTGGGTGCTGCTTCTCCTGGTGGGTGCACTGCTGCAGCCCGCCCAGGCGGACCTGCCCGCCACCTCCCGGCCGACCGCCATCGAACAGCGCGTGCTGGAACTGGTTAACGAAGCCCGCTCCCGGGGACAGCGCTGCGGGCGTGAGCATTTTCCGGCGGCCGAACCTCTGTCGCTCGCACGCCCGCTGCGCAGTGCCGCCGATGCACACGCGCGCGACATGGCCCGCCGCAGCTACTTCGAACACCGCGCAATGGATGGCAGCCAGCCGAAGGATCGCGTGCTGCGTGCCGGTTACCGCCCAAGGCTCACCGGCGAGAACATCGCCTTCGGCCCGGAATCAGCCGAGGAAGTCGTGGCGGGTTGGCTGGAAAGCCCCGGCCACTGCGCCAACCTGATGGATCAGCGCTTCATCGACATGGGCGTGGCCGTGGCGCTGGGTCGGCAGCGCGGGCATTTCTACTGGGTGCAGGTGCTCGGCGCACCATTGCGCTAGGCCTCAGTGCCCCACTTCCTCGATCTTGCGCGCCGCGTCGTAGTCCTTGCGCACGGTGCCGGCCTGCTTCGCGCGCTCGAAGGCGTCGGCGTAGAACTGCGTGAACGTCCACTGCACGGCCGCGTGTTTCTGGTGGCAGCTATAGCAACCGGCGGTGCGCGGAAACGGCGCCGCGCGCTCGCGAAATCCGGCCGTGGGGTTGTCGCGCGGCGGATCGAAAGAGAAATACGACCATCCACCATCGGGATAGCGCGATGAATCGCGCACGGCCACTTCCAGCGCCACGCGCGGACCCTGCGTCAGCGCGCCATCCAGCGCTGATACGGCGGTGAGCGCAGGCCGCACCTCCAGCGCGAATATCGTTCCATCCGGCCACAGGCCTGTTTTCTGGAATTCCGCGTGGGCCTTGGGATTCACGAACACGCTGGTGAACGCCTGCGGCGCGCCCGGCGGTGGTCGGTTGGGTCCGTAGGTGAGTCCGATCGCGGTGTTGAGGAACACCCAGCTGCGGTAGTCCTCTGGGCGCACCAGTTCGCCGCGTTCATTGAACTGCGGACCAGCGGTGGCCGGGTCGGCCTTCACGGCGGGGGTGCTCGCCAGCAAGACAAGACCTGCCAGCGCGGCGCTGATGTATCGGGGAATGTTTTTCATGTTGGGCCCTCGTGCAAAGCATGCCATATCGGCTACCGTTGAAGCATGAAAGCATCGGGGGGAACCGCGCTGACCGCAGGTCAGTGGTGGGCGATCGTGCTGTGCGCACTGGCCGCGTTTTTCGACGGCTATGACGCGCAGATGCTGGCCATGGCCATTCCGCTGATGGCCGATGCGTTCCAGGTGGCGCCCCCGGCCTTCGCCGCCGCCGCTTCCGGTTCGCTTGCCGGCATGGCGATCGGGGCCATGTTGCTCAGTCCACTGGCCGACCGTTTCGGTCGCCGCCCCATGCTGATCATCAGCCTTGCGCTGCTGGGTTCCGCCACGCTCTATGCGATGCGCTCAACAGGCCCCAACCAGATCGCGCTCTGGCGCACCGTGGCCGGCTGCGGCCTGGGCGCGGTGGTGCCGATCACCATCGCCATCGTGGCGGACATCGCGCCCGCGGCCCGGCGCGTCACCATCGTCACGCTGATGGCCAGCGGCTTCACGATCGGCGCGGCGTCATCCGGCCTCATCGCGCCGTGGCTGTCGGCGCGCTGGGGATGGCAGGGTCTGTTCGGCTATGGCGGCATCATGCCGCTGGTCATTGCCGTGCTGTGCTGGTGGGGTATCCCGGATTCGCGGGCCGCGGCGACGGGCGCGCGTGGATCCGAACCCAACCCGGCGGCGCGCGTGGCCGCGCTGTTCACGCCGCAGTACCGCTGGCGCACGCTGTTCATGTGGCTGCTCACGGCGATGAACCTGTTCGCGAACTACGGCCTGTTCAGCTGGCTGCCCACACTGCTGGTGCAGAACGGATGGGCGCTGGCCGATGCCTCGCGCGTCACCAGTTTCCTGGCCATCGGCGGCCTCACCGGCTGCTACTTCGTTTCGACGCAGGCCGATCGCGGCCGCACCGTCATGGCGCTGATGGGTGTGTATCTCACGGGCGCGCTGGCACTGGCGCTGCTGGCAACGAACCCCGGCGCCGCCTGGATGTGGGCGGTGCTCATCGTCTTCATCGGCTTTGGTGGCATTGGCGCAAGCCTCACGCTGGCGCCACTGGCCTCTACCTATTATCCGCCCGAACTGCGTTCCACCGGCGTGGGCTGGGCCAATGGCGTTGGCCGGGCCGGTTCGTTCTTCGGTCCGCTGGCGCTGGCCTGGCTGATGCAGAAGAACCTCTCGCCCGAGCTGGTGCTGGGCGCGCTGATGATTCCCATGGCGCTTTGCGCGCTGTTCGTGACGCTGCTGCCGCTGGCGCTGCGCGCCGGTGCGAGGCATCAATCCGCCACGAAATGACTATGATCGGAGCACCGAACACCCCGAGGAGAATGCCATGAGCGCATCGAACATCGCCCGCATCGTGACCGCTGCCGTTGTCGCGCTGGCCTGCGGCACCGCTTCTGCCGCCGCCCCCACGGTTCCCGGCGAACGCTGGCAGCACAAGATGTCCATGCAGATGGAGGGCATGAACATGGCGATGCCGGCCACCGAGATCTGCGCGCCGGTGGGCCAGGCCGCACAGGAGCTGGCCAAGCCCGACAAGAACTGCAAGCTGACCAATGTCCGCCAGTCCGGCAATCGCTTCATGGCCGACGTGAAGTGCACCGGCAAGGATGCGATGGAAGGCACGATGGACATGACCACCGGGCCCGACCGCATGACGGGCAAGATGACCGTGCGCAGCGCAGATGGCGAGATGACGATGGTGACCGAGTCGCGCAAGCTCGGCGCCTGCCAGGCCATGGACACCGGCGCAATCGTGAAGCAGGCCGAGGCGCAGGTCCAGCAGGGCCGGCAGATGGCAGCACAGGCCGAGGCGCAGATGTGTGCCAGTGATTCCTTCAAGCTCAAGGGCGACCCGCGCCAGGCCAGCCACGCGGCAACGATGTTCCTCGGTGCGAACGCGCCCTGCGCCGGCAAGCCGCTGCCCGCGGAGTTCTGTGGCGCGGTGCAGTCGCGGGCCGGATTCGCTTCGCTGTCGCAGATGGAGACGGCGCTTCCGGGCGTCGTCGGCCGCAGCCTCGAGGCCTGCAAGCTCGGCAGCGGCAAGCCGGCGGTCGATGCGCTGCGCGCGAAGCTGCTGGTCTCGGCCGAAGCCGATGGCGACGGCGAATACCTCATCGCCAACGCACCGGCACGCGCGCGGCAGCTTGCCAAGTCCGAGTGCGTGCTGAAGGGCGAGATGTGGGCTGGCCGCCAGTCCCGGTGGGATTCCTTCTGCGACTCGAACTTCGCCTCCGAAGCGCGCCGATGAAGCACGCGATTCCCGCCCTGAGTCTTGCTGCGTTGCTGCTCTCACCGCTCGCGCAAGCGCAACGCGCGCTGCCTTTGGGCGAAGGCCCGGGCGGCTCGCCGGTCGCGCCCACCGGACTCGAAGGGCAACCGCTGCCCGCAGGTCCCTTCACCTACCGCACGGCGGAACAGCAGGACATTCGCGTCAGCGTGCTGGCGCGGGTGCCCTGGCCCTTCGGCCTCGCCTTCCTGCCGAACGGCGACCTGCTGATCGCGCAGCGTACCGGCGAGATGAAGCGCATCGCGAAGGGCACGACGGAGCCCGTGCCGGTCACCGGTGGTCCGCAGGGTTTCTTCCAGGGCAAGAACGGCCCGGCCATCCTTCACGGCTACATGCACCTGGCAGTGCATCCGCAGTTCGCTAGCAACGGCTTCATCTATCTGTCGTACACGAAGGCGCCCTCGGGCAGCACCGCGCTGCTGTCTGCCGTGGCGCGCGCGAAGTACGTGGACGGACATCTGACGGACGTGAAGGACGTGTGGGTGGCCGACACCTTCCTCGGGCCCGTTGCCATCGCGATCACGCCCGATGCCAAGCTGTACGTGGCCGTCAGCGGGCTCACCGGCGCACTGCCGCAGGATCCCTCGCAGATCGCAGGCAAGGTGCTGCGCCTGAACGACGACGGCACCGTGCCGGCCGACAATCCGTTCGTAGGCAAGAAGGGTTATCGACCCGAGATCTACACGCTGGGTCATCGCTCGATGTCCGATCTGGTCGCGCACCCGGTCACCGGCGAGGTGTTCCTGAGCGAGATGGGGCCGAACGGTGGCGATGAGATCAACCGCATCAAGGCCGGTCGCAACTACGGCTGGCCCAATGTCAGCTTTGGCCGCACCTATCAGGGTCCGTGGCAGCACGACTCCAATGTCTCGACGCATGCGGGCTTCGAGAACCCGATCCTGTACTGGGTGCCGTCCATCTCGGTGACGGGGCTCGCGTTCTACCAGGGCCATGCGCTGCCAAAGTGGAAGGGCGATCTGTTCGTCGCCGGCGTGCGCTTTGCCGAGGTGCCCGGCACCGGAAGGCTGGACCGCATCCTGATCGACGAGAAGTTCCAGGAGCTGCGGCGCGAGACGCTGCTGGCAGACCTGCACCAGCGCATCCGCGATGTGAAGGCCGGGCCCGATGGGCTGCTTTACGTGGCCACCGATGAAGAGGTCGGCGCGATCCTCAGGATCGAACCCGCGAAGTAACGTCGACCGATACCGCCCAGGCGTGACGCGCGGTCACGCCGCGGATTTCCGCGCCCAGAGCCTGCTGCTGGCGAGCGCCGCGCCTTCACCCAGTGATTTGAGTTTTGCCCAGGCCACCTGTGGGTGGCAGCGAAGTCCCATGCCGCAGTCGGTCGAAGCGAGCACGCGCTCGCGCCCCACGATGTTCGCGAAGCGCTCGATGCGCGAGGCCACCAGCTCCGGATGCTCGATCAGCGGCGTGCAGTGCGAGACGACGCCGGGCGCCAGCAGCTTGTGTTCCGGCAGCTTCACGGTTTCCCACACGCGGTATTCGTGCTCGTGGCGCACATTGGCCGCTTCGAACAGGTAGGTCTGGGCCTTGATCGACAGCAGCGTGCCGACGATGTCCTTCATCGGGATATCGTGCGAATGCGGGCCATGCCAGCTGCCCCAGCACAGGTGGTAGCGGATCTGCGTCTCCGGGATGTTGCGCAGCGCATGGTTCAGCGCCTCGACGCGAATGGCGCAGTAGCGCTGGAAGGCCGCGAGGCCCATCGGAATCCCGATGCGGTCCCACAGCGCGGCGAGCCAGGCATCATCCACCTGCACATTGAATCCAGCCTTGGCGATGGTTTCGTATTCCACCGAGAGCGCATCGGCCAGCGCAAACACGAACTCTTCCTGTGTCTTGTAGTAGGTGTTTTCGCGCCCCGGTTCGATGCTCGACGGCGCGGTGGAGGTGAGGAACGCATCGCTGGCGGGGATGCTCCCCAACGCGCCGCGCAGGCAGCTGATCTCGCGCGCCAGTTCCGCCTGGCCCACGTATTCCACCTTGCCCGTGCAGTGCCAATCCATGGTTCGCGTCTGGTTCGGCGCGCTGCGGGTCTGCTCGAACAGTGTGCCGCCCTCCATCGCTGCCTGGTAGAAGTCGCTGAATTCTTCCCAGTCCCTGCTGCCGAACAGCAGTTTCCTCGATCCGCCCGCGGGCCTTGGTTCGAATCCACTCAGGCGCGAGTTGACGAACTCCACCCAGTTGCCGCCCTTGGTGAATTCGCCTTCGTTGACGAAGTCGAGGCCGACCTCGCGCTGCTTCGCCACCACTCCGCTTACGGCCTGCTGCAGTTCGGCGTCGGGCACGTTCTTGTTGGCCCAGAGTCCGGCCGGCGCGGGCAGCGCGCCCACATGGGTTGTCAGGATCCGCTCGGTGCTGCCGCGCATGTTGGCTCCCCCGCCTTGTTGTTCTGCATACTATCGCTGCTCCACGAAATCTCCACAATCAACGTGGGCAGGCCGGCGCACACTGCAGGCCATGAAGTGGAAGATTCTTGCGGTGCTCGTCATCGTACCCATCCTGGTACTGTGGTTCATGGTGGTGCACCAGAAGGACGAGATCCTGGCGCTGGCGCGAAGCGAGGTGGTGACGGACGCTGCAGGTCAACGCGACTGGAGCGGCAGCTTCGTTAATACCCATGATGAAACCCTGCGAGATGTCGCCGTGACGGTGGATTTCCTGGACAGTCAGGACCACCCGGTGGGGAACGTCTCTGCTGAAACATCGGAACTTCCGTTCAGTGCAAGGCTGGATCTCAACGCACGTCTGCCAGTTGAGGCCGTCAGGTTGCGCATCCAGTCGGTGCGGTGGCGCATGGGCGACACGACGGAACAGATGGGGCCGTTTCGTGAGCCGTGGGAGTTTGGTTACCTGATGATCGGCAACTGAGGCGCTATCGGCCGCCGGTTACATCGATGAAGGTGCCCGTTACATAGGACGCGGCATCGGACAGCAGCCACAGGATGGCCTCCGACACCTCCTCGGGCGATCCCCCTCGTCTCATCGGTATGGTGTCTTTCAGGCGATCGACACGCCCGGGCTCGCCGCCACTGGCATGCATGTCCGTGTAAATGAATCCGGCGCGTACGGCATTGACGCGAATTCCCTCGGCGGCAACTTCTTTGGCCAGGCCCACGGTCAGCGTGTCGATGGCGCCTTTCGTGGCCGCATAGTCCACATACTCCCCCGGGGATCCCAGTCGTGCGGCGCCCGACGAGAGATTGACGATGGCACCGCCGGCCCCACCGTTGCGGGTAGACATGCGCCGCACGGCTTCCCGGGCACACAGGAACGTGCCGATGATGTTCGTGTCCATCACCCTGCGCCAGCGATCGACCTGCATGTGTTCGAACCGCATCTGGCTTTCAAGCACACCGGCATTGTTCACGACGGCTCGCGGCTTGCCGAGCGACTCCTCGCACGAATCGAACAGGCGGATCACGTCGGATTCGACGGAGACATCTGCCTGGATGGCCACTGCGCGGCCACCCTGCTTCAGGATGGCATCGACAACCTGCTGGGCGGCGTCGCGGTTCGAGCGGTAATTCACGCAGACAGCGTAGTTCCGCCTGCTCGCAAGGAGCGCCGTGGCCGCGCCGATTCCACGGCTCGATCCCGTGATGATGATGGCTTCGTCCATGCGGCCCAACCCTACTCAGCTCCGGCGAGCCTGACTAGTTGTTCAACGCCTGAATCGGCGCAGGAATGCGCCCGCCCCGCGCCACGAAGACTTCCGACGACCACTTGTGCAGCGGCATGATCGGCGCGGCGCCGAGCAGGCCGCCGAACACCACGCGATCGCCCACGCCCTTGCCGGGCACGGGTATCACGCGCACGGCAGTGGTCTTGCGGTTGATCATGCCGATGGCCGCTTCATCCGCGATGATCGCGGACAGCGTGCTGGCCGGCGTGTCGCCCGGCACGGCGATCATGTCCAGGCCCACCGAGCACACGCAGGTCATCGCCTCGAGCTTGTCGAAGGTGATGGCGCCCAGCTCCGCGGCTTCGATCATCCCTTCGTCTTCCGACACAGGGATGAACGCACCGGAAAGTCCGCCCACGTGGCTCGAGGCCATCGCCCCGCCCTTCTTCACCGCATCGTTCAGCAGCGCCAGCGCGGCGGTGGAGCCATGCGTACCCACGCGCTCCAGGCCCATGGCCTCGAGGATCCGCGCCACGCTGTCGCCACGCTCGGGCGTTGGCGCCAGCGATAGATCGACGATGCCGAACGGCACCTTCAGCCGCGCCGAGGCCTCGCGGCCCACCAGTTCTCCCATGCGCGTCACTTTGAACGCGGCGCGCTTGATGAGGCTGGCGAGCTGGCCGAAGTCGAGGTTTGGCTGCTGTTCGATGGCCCTGAGCACCACGCCCGGCCCGCTGACGCCCACGTTGATGACGGTGTCGGGTTCGCCGATGCCGTGGAAGGCGCCGGCCATGAAGGGGTTGTCGTCCACCGCGTTGCAGAACACCACGAGCTTGGCGCAGCCGATGGCATCGCGGTCGGCGGTTCTCTCGGCGGTGCTCTTTATGATCTGGCCCATCAGCGCCACCGCATCCATGTTGATGCCGGCACGCGTGGAGCCGATGTTCACCGAGCTGCACAGCCGCTCGGTAACGGCGAGCGCTTCGGGAATCGAGCGGATCAGTTTTTCGTCGGCGGGCGTCATGCCCTTCTGCACCAGCGCCGAGTAGCCGCCCAGGAAGTTCACGCCCACTTCGCGCGCGGCGCGATCCAGCGCCTCGGCCAGCGGCACGTAGTCATCACCATCGGCGGCCTCGGCCACCAGCGCTACGGGGGTGACCGAAATGCGCTGGTTCACGATGGGCACGCCGTACTCGGCGGCCAGCTGGCTGCCGACGGCCACCAGCTTCTCGGCGCGGCGGCAGACCTTGTCGTACATCCGGCGCGCGGCCTGCTTCAGTTCGGGGTGCGCGCAGTCACGCAGGCTGATGCCCATCGTGATGGTGCGGATGTCGAGCTTTTCCATCTGCACCATGCGGATGGTCTCGAGCACCTCCTGCGAGGAGTAGCCGGTGCGCATGGGTCAGATCCGGTGCATGTAGCTGAAGACATCCTCGCGCTGCGCCTGGATGCGCATGCCGAGTTCCTCGCCCTTCACGGCAAGGCGGCTTTGCAGCTCGTCGAAACCGATTCTGGCGCCCCCGATGTCCACCATCATGATCATGGTGAACAGGTCCTGCATCAGGGTCTGGGAGATGTCGACGATGTTGACGCCGGCCTCGGCCAGCACGCCGGACACGCCCGCGATGATGCCCACCCGGTCGCGACCGATGACGGTGACCACCACGCGCGTTGATTTGTCCATCGGCCTCGTCCGCTTCGGATTGGGAGGCCGGATGATACGCCCCGGCCTTATCCCGGGGCGCATATCGAAATACCTGGCCGGGCGCTACAGCCCCAGGAAGTACAGCAACGTGTCGTTGTACATCAGCAGGCGGCCGAAGATGATCACGGCCGTCCACGACACCAGCGAGATCCAGGCCACTGTCTTGGCCGAGCCCGGCGCTATGCCGCCCGCCGGCACCGCGTACACCCGGTGCTCCAGCCCCGAGAAGCGGAAGATCAGCAGGTTGGCGATGGCGATGGCCATGGCCACCACCTTGCACTGGAACGACAGGTTCTCGACATAGAACTCCGCGCCGGTGTTGGTGCCGGTGACGAAGACGATGCCGCCGATCAGGTTCAGGATGAAGCCGAGGATGGCCAGGTTGACCAGTGGCTTGAAGGCCCCGATGGGGATGGCCTTGTAGAGCCCGAGGATGCGCAGGTCGAGGCCGATGACGACGCCGACGACCAGCGACATGCCGGTGTAGTGAACAACCTCGAACAGCGGCCACAGCCAGCCGTAGGTGTTCACGAATTCCTGCATCCAGGGCCAGGTCAGTGCAGTGGAAATGCTATGCATGTTGTTTTTCTCCGCTTTCGCCTGGCGCCTAGATTCCGAACCACCGGGTGATGAGCTCCGGATAGCCGGTCATGCGTCCCGCAATGAGCGCGAAGAACCAGACAGCCAGGGACCACTTCGCCATGCTGCGCGCGCCGGCGGGCACCGCGCCGCCCGCCGTTGCCGTGGGGTCGTCGAGGAATTTCGATTTCAGGCGCAGCGACAGAATCATGCCCGTCGCGACGGCCGCCATCTTGATCCAGAACACGGACATGGTGCCCATGTTGGTGGCCGAGGCGATGAACAGCATGCCGCCTGAAATGGCGTTGATGGCAAAGCCGAACCAGATGGTGCCGTAGAAGCTGCGCAGCGCCGACAGCGGAATGGCGGGGGCCACGCCGAGCAGCCGCAGCGCGATCAGCGCATTGAGGCCCAGCACGATGGCCAGGCCAATGGCATGGAGCGACAGCACCAGCGTGTACGCGAAAATCGATGGCGATTCGCGCACCCATACGCCGATGGATAGATCTTCTATGGTTTGCAGCATGTGGTCCCCGTTACGCGCGACTTGTTGCGTCGCGTTGTTCTCGCTTGGAGCGAGTGTGGCGCTGGAGAGTTCCGGCCACAAGTGGGTTCCGGCAGAAATCCCTCGCGCCTGACGGCGGGGCGTCAGGCGCGGGGTGGCTGAGTCATTCTCATTTGCGGCCGGTCAGGGCCGCAAATGGGGTGTAGGGCCTGCCGAGGTCAGAACTTCAGGTTCACGCCCGCCACATAGCGGCGGCCGATCTGGTCGTAGTTGCCCGAGGTCTGCGTGCCGATGCCCTGCGTCAGCACCAGCGGCGGGTCGCGGTCGAAGAGGTTCTGCACATTGGCGAACAGTTCCATCTCGCCGCCACCCACATCCAGGCGGTACGCCACGCGCGTGTCCCAGTAAACCGAGCCGCCGGTGTGGTTGTCCGCCACGTTCCAGGTGATGGCTCCGGTGGTGGCGTTGGGCTGGTTCCACGTGAGCGTGGTGGCGCCACCGCTCAGGTAGCGGCCGTTCATGTTCCAGCTGAAGGGACCATTGCTGTAGTTCAGCACCAGGTTGGCCTTCTTCTTGAAGAGCTGGGCGGGCACGCTGCCCGTGTTGTCCACCTTCAGGCCGAAGAAGTTCGTGGTGGAGGATTCCATCAGGTACGTGCCGAACAGGCGCGCGCCGATCCGCTCGT
This sequence comes from Pseudomonadota bacterium, assembly GCA_016720075.1. Taxonomy (GTDB): domain Bacteria; phylum Pseudomonadota; class Gammaproteobacteria; order Steroidobacterales; family Steroidobacteraceae; genus ZC4RG30. The sequence goes on along the minus strand of JADJXW010000021.1, from coordinate 222,187 downwards.
TGCCTCCCAGCAGATTGATGTTGCGCGAGTAACCCATCTCGAAGTCGATGCCGTCGAACATCGACTTGTTGATGTTCTGCTTCGACTGGTTGATGAACACGATGAGGTCAGTGCCGCTGGAGGTGTCGCGCGTGATGCGCGCGCACTGGTCCTGGTCGCCGCTCAGGTAGCACTGGTCCACGATCTGCTGCACGGTGAAGGACTCGATGGCATCGGTGAGCTTCACGCGCAGCCAGTCCACCGACACATCGAACCCGGGCAGCCACTCCGGCTGGTAGACCAGGCCCAGCGTGAAGGTGTCGCCCACTTCAGGACGGATCTCCGGGTTGCCGCCCGAGACAATGGTGATGCCATATCCCGTGGAGCTGCTGTTCACGGGCGGCCCGCCGGCCGGTGCCGTCTTCTTGTCCACCACGTTGGCCGCGCCGCCGGTGCGGTCGAAGCGGTCGGAGATGTTGCCGGCGCGCACGTCGCGTGAATACGTGCCGCGCAGGCGCAGCTCGTCGGTGAGCTGGCCGTCGAGGCCGATCTTCCAGGACCAGATCTGGCCCGAACCCTCATAGTCGGCCCAGCGCACCGCAGCCTGCAGGTTCAGCTGCTTCATGAAGGGGGCATCCTTCACCAGCGGGAAAACCGTCTCGTTGAACAGCTCCTTGATGTCGTACGCGCCGCGGATGAACGGCACGTTCGAGAACTGGGTTTCGACGAGGTTAGTGGCCACACCCTGCGGCACGCCGCGCACGCCGATGGCGCCGGCGGGCCGGTAGCCGGTGCTGATCTGCCGGTTGAGCACGGCGGCCGTGCACTGCGGGCCGAAGGTGGCGGCGGCGCCGGTGTCATTGCACCAGACAGGGAAGAACGCCGGGTCGGCCGCGGGATTGCCCTGTGGGGCGCGGACGCGCTGGTTCACCGATTCGCGGCGATAGTTGGCGCCAAAGGCAGCCTGCACGGGACCTGCCCAGCCGTCGAACAGCGTGCCGCTGGTGGTCACTTCGGCCACGCGCTGGTTGAGCTTCGTCAGGCGGTGCTTGGCTTCGTCACCGACGTAGGAGTACGGCGCGCCATACGTCTGGTCGCTGGCGATCCACGGATTGGTGGTCACGGACACGCCCGGATCGAAGCCGGTGATCCAGTCGAGTGCGGCTGCGGAGGGTGCGCCGCGCCCGAAGATGTTCAGCGGCACGCAATCCGGCACGCGGCCGGAAACCACGCTGACGCGGCACCGGATCGTGCCGGTGACCGGATCGCGCACGGCATCGACCGCGAGGAACGCGCGGTCCTGGCGCATGCTGCCCTTCTGCTCCCAGTCGATGTTCGTCGTGCCGTACTGGAAATAGCCGTCCAGCGCCCAGCCATCGAAGTAGCCGTCGGTGCGCAGCGTGCTCTTGAACCCCAGCGTCGCAGCTCCGGTCTTGCTGTGCTGGTTCTGCTCGCCGTCAGTCCCATCGAACGGGCTCAGCTGGCGATTGAGCTGCAGCGCATTGATGTTGTTCGTGGTCATGTAACTCGCGATCGACGCCGGCAGGAAGGCGTTGTCGCGATAGATGGTGACCGGATGCAATCCCGGCAACCCGCCACCGCCGAAGTTGCCGATCAGCACCCTGCGTTCCAGGTCCTGCTTGCTGTAGATGCCCTGCGCGTAGATGTTCAGGTCGTCGGTGAGGTCGTGGTCCAGGTACGCGAATGCATTCGTGCGCCTGGCGCCCGGCAGCAGCACGTTCAGCACGTCATTCAGGTCTTCGCCGCTGCCACCGGATTGAACGTTGCCGGAATAGGCCGTGCCCTGGTTGTATGCCACGGCCTGCCCGTTGGGGTCGAAGGTGATCTCACCGAGCGCGGCCACATAGGCCGCACCGGGCGCGGCGGCGTTCTTCGGATTCAGCACGCCATCGATCGACCACACGCTGGAGCGCAGGTTGCAAGCCGGGATCAGCAGCGGATTGCTCTGCGATGAGCCCGCGTTGGCGGCGGAGCTGCTGACCAGGCCGCAGCTCTGGTACCAGTCGCGGTTGCCGGTGGAGTTGATCGGCGACTGCTTTGAATGGCCGGCCGAGAACAGCAGGTGGGTCTTCTCGCCCAGCTGATGGCCCACGGCCAGCGAGTATTTCTGGTTGGCGCCATCACCGCGGTCTGACTGGCCGAACTGGGCGCTGGCCTTCATGCCGTCGAATTTGGTGTCGAGGATGTAGTTGACGACACCGGAGACGGCATCCGTGCCATACGCGGCGCTCGCGCCGCCGGTGACGGTTTCAACCCGCGCCATCAGCTGGTCGGGGAAGGTGTTGATGTCCGGCACGCCAAAGATGCTGGCCGCCGGCATGCGGCGCCCGTCGAGCAGCGTGAGCGTGCGCTGTGTGCCGATGCTGCGCAGGTTCAGCGCGCCGCCACCCGGCGAGGCGAAGAATCCGTTCGCAAGCGAGCCGAAATTCTCGGCCGTCTGGCTGTTGAAGAACTGTGGCAGCTGGATCATGGCTTCGGTAATGCTCGAAGGCGCCATCGTCTGCAGCTCGGTCATCGAAATGGCCGTGACGGGCGTGGGGGTATCCATGCCGACGGCCTGGCGGATGCGCGAGCCGGTGACGCTGACTTCCTCGAGTTCGACTTGATCTTCCTGCGCTGCGCGGGCCGGCGACGTACCCAGCGCCAGCGCGACTGCGGCCACGACGCCCACGGCCACGGACGTACCTTTGGAATTCATGAGATTCTCCCCTGCTGTTGCGGCTGGCTTGACGATGCGCCATTCCCGTTTGAGAATCTGAACACGCATTCATATTATGGGTCAAGACATAACCCCCAGGGCGCTCGCCACTCCGTTGCCTGCCAAGCAGGCCAGAAGCCGCAAGACGCGCGACGCGCTGATAGCGGCCGGCTGGAAATTGCTTGCGCGCCGCCCATGGGACAACGTGACGATCAACGACATCGTGAAGACCGCGGGCGTTTCGGTGGGCAGCTTCTACACGCGCTTCGCCGACAAGGACGCCTATTTCGAAACGCTGGCTTCGGAATGGGTGGTGCGCCGTGGCGCCCAGCGCATCGCGAACCTGCAGCATGTCGGCAAGGGCGAGGACTACCTGGCGCAGGCCATCCTCGACACCTATCGCACGACGCTCGCCAACCACCATTTCTGGCGCGCGGCGCTGGTTCGCGGCGCGGCGCACCCGGCGTTCTGGAAGCCGTTTCGCGAGCTGGGCCTGAGGGTGATGGCGCGCGTGCTGGAATTGCGCGAAACCGAACTCGGGCGTTCCCTGTCTGAAGAGGAGACGCGGCACATCCGCTTCGCCTTCCAGATGGCCAACGGCCTGATCAACAACAGCATCGTGAACCGGCCGGGCCCCATCCTGCCGGGCTCACCGGAGTTCGAGATCGAGCTGGTGCGCGGCCTGAAGGCCGTCGCCGGCGTGGCCTGAAGCCGCTTCCCCGACCCGCTTGCCCTGGAGCAGACATGGACCGCAATACCGGATCCCCCGAGCGCATCAGCCGCCGTGAAGTCATCGTGGCCGGCGCCGCGGCAGGCCTCGCGGCTGGACTGCCGCCGCTGGTGCAGGCCGCCGCGCCCGCGCAACCCAACATCATCTGGATCATGGCCGATGACCTCGGGTTCGCCGATACCGGCTTCACGGGCCTGCGCGACCTGCGCACGCCCAACATCGATCGCATCGCGCAGCAGGGGTTGTTCCTGCGGCAGTCGTATTCGAACTCGGCCGTGTGCACCTCGACCCGCGTGGGCCTGATCACCGGTCGCTATCAGTATCGGCTGGAGGTCGGGCTGCACGAGCCCCTCGCCGGTGCCGAGCCGATCGGGCTGGCGCCGTCGCATCCCACGCTGCCGTCGATGCTGCGCAAGGCGGGCTACCGCACGGCACTCGTGGGCAAGTGGCACATGGGCGAAGGCGAGAAGTTCGGTCAGCTGCTGTCGGGCTATGATCGCTTCTACGGATTCATGCGCGGCGCGGCGGACTATTTCCGGCATCAGCCGGAGTCGCTGGTCGATGGCGTTGGCAGCGCGCTGATCGAGGGCGATCAGCCCTCGAAGGACATCGGCTATCTGACCGACCTGCTCGGCCAGCGCGCCGAGCGGGAAATCGCCGCGGCCGCGAAGGATCGCGCGCCTCTGTTCCTCAGCCTGCACTTCAACGCGCCGCACTGGCCCTGGGAAGGACCGGAAGACAAGGCGGTGGCGGAGTCACTGAAGGCCGTGATGCACTACGACGGCGGCAACCTCGCCACCTATCGCAAGATGCTGCTGTCGATGGACAGCGCGATCGGCGGCGTGCTGAAGGCTATCGACCGCGCCGGCGCCACGCGCGACACCATCGTGATCTTCACCAGCGACAACGGTGGCGAGCGCTTCTCCGACACCTGGCCCTTCACCGGCCAGAAGACCGAACTGCTGGAGGGCGGCATCCGGGTGCCGTTCTTCATCCGCTGGCCCGCGCGCATCAAGGCGGGCAGCCGCAGCGAGCAGGTGAACATTTCGATGGACTGGGTGCCGACCCTTCTTGCCGCGGCGGGTGCCGCGCCCGATGCGGCCTATCCCAGTGACGGCGAAAACCTGCTCGACGTGATCACCGGCAAGTCGGCGTCACGGCCCCGCAGGCTGTTCTGGCGCTTCAAGGCAGCCGAGCAGGCGGCCCATCGCGATGGCGACTGGAAGTACCTGAAGCTGGGTCGGCGCGAGTCGCTGTTCAACCTTGCCGAGGACGAGCACGAACGCGCGAACTACGCCACGAAAGAGCCCGCGCGCATGGCGGCGATGAAGCAGGCGTGGGCCGCCTGGAACGCGACGATGCTGCCCTACCCGGCCAACTCGATCAGCGCCAGCCCGAACACGCCCGACCGGTACTGAATTGCCGCGGCGGCCTACCCGCCGGCATCGAATCGGTCTATAAGAGTAGCCAAGCGGCACAGACCGCGCGGTATACCCAGGGGGGCGCCATGAAGTACGTGATCTGGCTCGTGCGGTTCTGGTATGCGGCCTGGATGATTCCAGCCGGCGTCGAGCACTTCTATCACATCTATCCGCAGCCGGGCGCCAACAGCCGCTTCCCGCTGGCGGCCGAGATGCTGACCGCGTTGCTGAACTCCCACCTGTTCGACCTGGTCAAGGCGGTCGAGCTCATCGTCGGCATCGCGATTCTGTTCGGGCTCTTCTCGCCACTGGCGCTGCTGATCAGCATGCCGGTCGCCTTCTGCGTGTTCTGGTGGGATGCGCCACTTTCCGAATGGAACACGCCGAGCACCATCGCAGGCGCAAGGGTTCTGGTATCGCAGGTCGTGCTGTGCGTGGCCTTCATCGCCGCCTTCCGGCCGATGCTTGCGGCAAGGGCCAGCCTTGCCAGCAGCGTGCAGGCTCCGACCACGAAACAACTGGTCCTGGCAGCTCGCGTGGTCTTGGGCGCATGGATGCTGCTGAATGGCGTCAATCATTTCTTCTTCTCGTTCTGGCCAACGCCCGCCGGCCAGACTGCGCTTTCCGCCGAACTGATGACGGCACTGGTCAACTCGCAGCTGCTCGATGTGTGCATGCTGATCGAACTGGTTGCCGGTGCGCTGATCCTGCTGGGCGTCTTCGTGCCCGGCGCACTGTGCGTGCTGATGGCGGTATCGACCAGCGGACTGTTTTGGGCGGTGCTGGACCAGCAGCCTCAAACTCTGGCGCTGGGATTTGCCGCTTTTGCGCTGAATGGCCTGCTGATGCTGGCCTATCTCGACAGCTACAGGGGGGCCCTGCAGCGCGCGCCACTGACCCTCGGCGAGTCCGACCAACGCACGTCGTTCAATACGCTGTTCGTGCAACCCGGCGGGCGCACGGCGCGCGCGCATTTCCTGGCGGCGTTGCTGCCACTGGCGTGGGTGGTGTTCTGGTATGCGAACAAGGGTCCGGCCGCGAACTATGCGTGCTGGGGCGTGCTGTGCCTGCTGTATCCGGCCGTGGTGCTGCACGTGCGGCGCCTGCACGACATGGGCAGGTCGGGCTGGCTGATGCTGCCGGCGACGGTGCTGACCGTGGTGGCCATGCTCATCTGGGCGGGTCGCATCAGCCTTGGCGCGCAGCTCGACGCAGCCCTTCCGCTGGTCGCGCTGCTGGTCTTCCTCGCCTTCGCCCTCTGGGGTGGCCTCGCCCGAGGGCAGTCCGAGGCCAACACCTTTGGTCCGCCCGTGGCGGCCTAGGCGGGTTGCGGCTCAGACGTCGAGGTTCGACACCGTCAGCGCGTTCTTCTCGATGAACTCGCGGCGCGGCTCCACCTGGTCGCCCATCAGCGTGTTGAAGATGTCGTCCGCCGCGATGGCATCTTCAATGCGCACCTGCAGCAGGCGGCGGGTTTCCGGATTGATGGTGGTGTCCCACAGCTGCTCCGGGTTCATCTCGCCCAGCCCCTTGTAGCGCTGCATGGTCTGGCCCTTGCGGGCCTGCTCGAACAGCCAGGTGATGGCTTCCTTGAACGAGCCCACGTCGCGGCGCTGATTGCCGCTGGTGACATAGGCGCCCTCGCCGATCAGACCGTTGAGCGTCTGGCCCAGCTCGGCGATGCGTCGGTACTCGGCCGAAGAGAAGAACTCGCGCGGCAGCGCCTTTTCGGTTGAGGATCCGTGCTGCGCGCGGCGCGTGACCAGGCGGCCGGCCGGCCGCCCTCGCCGTCCGCGCCCGCCGAGACGCCGGCGTGCACGTCGATCTGGTAGCTTGGCCGACGCATCGTTCGGGGCGTTCAACGCGGCCTCGAGCGCCTTGGCCCAGGTTCAGCAGCGTGGCGTCCTCGAACGTGTCGATGTCGAGCTGCGGCACATAGATGAGCTGCTCGAGCAGCTTCGCGTCGTAGCGGCGGCTCCAGCGCTTGATGATGGCCTGCACTTCCATGTACTGCCGGGCCAGCATCTCGAGGCCCGAACCCTGCAGCGGTGGCGCGCCGTCGGTGACGAACACCGCCGACTCATCCACGGCGTTGTTCAGCAGGATGGCGTTGAGCTCGGCGTCATCCTTCACGTACATCTCGTTCTTGCCGCGCTTCACTTTGTAGAGCGGCGGCTGCGCGATGTAGATGTGCCCGCGCTCGATCAGCAGCGGAAGCTGGCGATAGAAGAAGGTGAGCAGCAGCGTGCGGATGTGGGATCCGTCCACATCGGCATCGGTCATGATGATGATGCGGTGGTAGCGCAGCTTGTCGATGTTGAATTCATCGCGACCGATGCCGCAGCCCAGCGCGGTGATCAGCGTGCCGACTTCCTGCGAGCTGAGCATCTTGTCGAAGCGCGCGCGCTCCACGTTCAGGATCTTGCCCTTCAGCGGCAGGATGGCCTGGGTGCGACGGTCCCTGCCCTGCTTGGCCGAGCCACCGGCCGAGTCACCCTCGACGATGAAGATCTCGGAGAGGGCCGGATCCTTTTCCTGGCAGTCGGCGAGTTTCCCGGCAGGCCGGCAATGTCCAGGGCTCCCTTGCGGCGCGTCATCTCGCGCGCCTTGCGCGCGGCCTCGCGGGCGCGGGCCGCGTCGAGGATCTTGCCGACGATGGCCTTGGCCTCGGCCGGATGCTCCAGCAGGAATTCGGCCAGCTTCTGGGCGACGTTGGTTTCGACCACGCCCTTCACTTCGGAGGAGACCAGCTTGTCCTTGGTCTGCGAGGAGAACTTCGGGTCGGGCAGCTTTACCGACAGGATGGCCGTCAGGCCCTCGCGGGAATCATCGCCGGTGGTGGCGATCTTTTCCTTCTTCGCTTCCTTGTCGATGTAGTCGTTCAGCGTGCGCGTGAGCGCGGCGCGGAAGCCCGACAGATGCGTGCCACCATCCCGCTGCGGGATGTTGTTGGTGTAGCACAGCATCGTCTCCTGGTAGGAATCGTTCCACTGCAGCGCCACTTCGACGCCAAACACGCCGTCCTGGACCGTGAAATGGAACACCGAGGGGTGAACCGGCGAACGCGCGCGGTTCAGATATTGCACGAACGCCTGCAGTCCGCTCTCGTGCTGGAACACCTCGGTCTTGTCTTCGCGCTCGTCGATCAGCTCGATGCGCACGCCGGAATTCAGGAACGACAGCTCGCGCAGCCGCTTGGCCAGGATCTCGTACTGGAAGACGATGTTCGTGAAGATGGTGGGCGATGGCTTGAAGCGCACCGTGGTGCCGCGTTCGGTGGTGACACCCACCTCTGCCAGCGGCGATACCGGATCGCCCAGCTTGTATTGCTGCTTGTACGCCTTGCCGCCGCGATTGATCGACAGCTCGAGCAGGTCGGACAGCGCATTGACGACCGACACGCCGACGCCATGCAGACCGCCGGAGACTTTGTAGGAGCTGTCATCGAACTTACCGCCGGCATGCAGCACGGTCATGATGACCTCGGCTGCAGAGCGTCCCTCTTCAGGATGGATGTCGACGGGAATGCCGCGGCCGTTGTCGCGGACGGTGATCGACTCATCGGCGTGGATCAGCACCTGGATGCGATTGCAGTGCCCCGCCAGGGCTTCGTCGATGGCGTTATCGACCACCTCGAACACCATGTGGTGAAGGCCGGTGCCGTCATCGGTGTCACCGATGTACATGCCGGGGCGCTTGCGCACCGCATCAAGCCCTTTCAGAACTTTGATATTGCTGGAGTTATACGCATCTTCAGCAGACATGAATTAGCCTCGGGACCGCTCATTATTATTATAGCCCCTGAGAGGCCCATGAGCACCCCCTACCGGGGGGTCCCGGAAACCCCGCCTATTCGAGGCGGTAGAAGCGCACGATGACCTCGTTCGGCGAGCGCTCGCCCACCCCCACGAACACGCTGCGGGTCATCCACTGCAGGCCTGGCGCGGTGGTCTCGAACTTCGGCACGGTGCGGAAATAGACCAGCCGGGGATCGACGATCTCGCCCGCGTTCAGTCGCTTCATGACGTCGGGCGGCGCGTGCCGGATGCCGACGTTCTGCACGTAGACCAGCTCACCCTTGTCCGACTGCAGCGTGTAGCGAGTGTCCAGCTCCGAAAAGCCGTCGGGCTGGATCATCTGCCAGTCCGCGCCGCTGTTGGGCACCACTACGCCGTTCATCATCGGGCCGCGCACCGTGCCACCGGTGATGGCCACGATGCGCCGCAGGCCATGGGGCACCTGGCCGATCACGACCGGGTTGGCCACCGTGGCGCGCAGTTCGAACGCAAATACCAGCGGCGGGGCTGCTGGCGCTTGGGTGGAGCTGGCGTCGGCGGCAGTCAACGAGGGGCCGGTCAGGATGGCGACAAGGCCCAGGGCGAGGCAGAGGAAATGTTTTTTCATGCGCCGGATGCTAGCGCAACACGCGGCTCCAGACGTCTGGGTCAGGAATTTCGATTATCGAATAGTCCTAGCCGAGCGAGGAAACCACTCCACGTTCCACGTGGAACACCCGCTCGGGCAGCCCGAAGTTCGCCAGATCCGCATGTAGCGAAGTCACGATCAGCTGGCAATCGAGTGCCTTGACCAGATCCACCAATGCGCCCAGCCGCTGGGTGTCCAGCTCGGCTGCCGGATCATCCAGCAGCAAAGTCGGCGGCGTGTTCCGCTCTCCCCTCAGGCGCTGCAGCAACGCCAGCACCAGGGCGGCCGCCACCAGCTTCTGCTGACCTCGGGACAACACCTCACGGGCCGGCCGGCCCTGCACGGTCAACTTCACATCGGCTCGCTGCGGCCCCGACAAGGTGCTGCCTCGCGTGCGATCCCGATCCCGGCCATCCGCCAGCACTTCAGCCAGTGCGCGATCCGCCGCCCAGCCCTGGTAGTAGCTCATGTCCACTTCCAGGCCGGACAGCTGCAGCACCGCCTGCTTCCAGAATGGCTGAACTGACTTCAACCATTCCCCCCGCGCCGACGCCACTCGCTCACCATGCGTCACGAGCTCTGCGTCCCAGATTGCGGGATCCATGCCCTGCCTCAACGCTGCATTGCGCTGCTTGAGGGTTCGGGAGAAACGAAGCCAGCTATCCAGGAAGGAAGGTTCCACGTGGAACACCCCCCAATCGAGCCACCGCCGGCGCTCGCCTGGAGCCCCCTCCACCAGCCGATGAACCTCCGGATCGATCACTTCCACGAAGAACGCGCCCGGCAACTCAGCCAGACTCCGGATATCCTGTCCATCGAGTCGACCCACGTAGGACTCATCCCGGCGGTACTCAAACCCTATCCGGTGCGCAGGATCCGTGGTGGTTGCGAAGAGCTGCAGCCGATCCACACCCCTGCTGATCAGCTGCTCGGTGTGGCGGGTACGGAACGATCGCCCTCGCCCGACCAGAAACGCCGATTCAAGGATCGACGTCTTCCCAGAACCGTTGGGGCCAAAAATGAGGTTGAGTCCCGGCCGCAGCTCCAGCGACGCGGCCCCGATGCTCCGCACGCCGGAAATCTGCAGCGAAGCCAGGCTCATGCCTGGATCGCCGCTACAGCCGCATCGGCATCACGACGTAGCGTGAATGCGTGGTACCTGGCGAGCGGATCAGGCAGCTCGAGTTGGAATCCGTCAGCCCCAATTCCACCGTCTCGGTGTCTATGGCCGTCAGCGCATCGAGCAGATACGTGACGTTGAAGCCGATTTCCATCTCTTCACCCGCGTAGTCGATTTCGACCTCGTCCTGGGCTTCTTCCTGCTCAGGGTTATGCGCCTGGAGCTTCAGCGAATTCTTGGCCAGGCTGACCCGCACACCGCGGTATTTCTCATTCGAGAGAATCGCGGTTCGCTGCAATGCAGCACGGAAAGAATCCCGCTCGACCACCACCGCCTTGCTCGGGCTGGCAGGAATCACACGGCCATAGTCCGGGAATTTGCCGTCGATGAGCTTCGAAGTGAAGCGAATATCGCCGATCTGGAGCCGAATATGATTCGAACCGATCGTGATCTCGACATCCCCCTCATTGCCCAGGATGCGCTGCAATTCAAGAATACCTTTACGCGGAACAATGACTTGCTGTGCCGTCACGTTCTTGCCACCGGTGGCAAGCTGCGCCTCGGCAATTGCCAGACGATGACCGTCAGTCGCAACCGTTCGCAGCAGTTTTCCGTCTGTTTCGAGCAAAGTACCGTTCAGGTAGTAGCGAACATCCTGCTGCGCCATCGAAAAATGCGTCTTGGCGATCAACCGGCCAAGCTCGGCCTGGGGCAGGGTGAGCGTCTGCTGCGCGCTGACCGACTCGACCACCGGGAACTCCGTGGCCGCCAGCGTCGACAGCGTGAACCGGCTGCGCCCCGCAACTACTTTCAGCCGCTCGCCATCCAGTGACACCGTCACGGACACTTTGTCCGGCAGCGCCTTGGCGATTTCCAGCAACTTGCGGCCCGGCACGGTGATCTCGCCGGGCTGTCCGACATTCACTTCGCCAGACGCCACCAGCTCGACTTCCAGGTCGGTGCCGGTGACCGACAAGCGGTTTCCCTTCACCGACAACAGCACATTCGCCAGCACGGGCATCGTCTGCTTGCGTTCGACCACGCCGATGACCGCCTGCACGGGCTGGATGATCTGCTCTCGCGTTGCGGTGAATTTCATAGTTCTAAACCAAGCTTGTTATTTAAGACGTTGTTGCTGTTATTGGGGCTGTGGATAGCGAGGATAAATCACCACGGCCTTTCCGGTCATGACTTTACGCATCAAAGCGGGCAGGGCAACCAGGCGAATCAACTGCGTTCATGCTGTTCACGCGCTGTGGATGAAATCACCCACAGATTAATCCCGAAGTTATGCACGGGCTTATCCACCGGGTTGCGCACAGGGTTATCCCGTGAGCGTGCGCAGCAGGTTGGAATAGTCCTCGGCAACCCGCGGCTCGGCCGCCTGCAGCTCCCGGATGCGTTTGCACGCGTGCATCACCGTGGTGTGGTCGCGCCCGCCGAAAGCCTCGCCGATCTCTGGCAGGCTGTGCACGGTCAGCTCCTTGGCCAGCGCCATCGCCACCTGGCGCGGGCGGGCCACCGACCGGCTGCGCCGCTCCGACAGCAGATCCGACAGCCGCACCTTGAAGTAATCGGCCACGGTCTTCTGGATGTTCTCGATGGTGACCAGGCGCGCCTGCAGGTTCAGCAGATCCTTCAGCGCTTCCTTCGCGAAATCCAGCGTGATCGGCTGGCCGGTGAAGCGGGCATTGGCAATGATCCGCCGCAGCGCACCTTCCAGTTCGCGCACATTCGAGCGGATGCGCTTGGCCACGAAAAAGGCCACTTCCTCGGGCATTACCGTGCCCGCCGCCTGCGCCTTGCTGATCAGGATCGCGACGCAGGTTTCAAGCTCCGGTGGCTCGATGGCCACCGACAATCCCCAGCCGAAGCGCGATTTCAGCCGCTCTTCGAGGCCGGGAATTTCCTTCGGATAACGATCCGAGGTCATGATGATTTGTGCCTGGCCTTCGAACAGCGCGTTGAAGGTGTGGAAGAATTCTTCCTGCGAGCGGTCCTTGTTGGCGAAGAACTGGATGTCGTCGATCAGCAGCGCAGAAAGCCCGCGATACGCGCTCTTGAACTCGTTCATGGTGTTGTGCCGCAGCGCCTGCACCATGTTGTCGACGAAACGCTCGGAGTGCACATAGGCCACGCGCGCATCCGGATCGCGTTCCTTGATCACATGCCCCACGGCCTGCATCAGGTGCGTTTTTCCGAGGCCCGTGCCGCCGTAGATGAACAGCGGGTTGTAGGCGCGCCCCGGGTTTTCAGCCACCTGCAGCGCAGCGGCCTTGGCGAAGTGATTGCTCTTGCCCTCGACGAAATGCTCGAAGGTGGATTCCGGATTCAGCCGCGTGCCGATCTGGATGCTGGACACGGGCGCCACGCGCCGGGCCGCCGCAGTGGGGCGGGGCGGTTCAGCCGCCGGCGCATGTCCATTGGCCGGCGCCAGCGAGCCCACCTCCACCGACAGCATGGCCTCGCCCCCGCGCAGCTCGCCCAGCATGGCGCGGATCCGCTCGGCGGCATGGGCCTGCACCCAGTCCAGCGCATAACGGTTCGGCGCATACAGCCGCAGCGTGGCGCCATCTTCCAGCGCCTGCAGCGGCCGCAGCCAGGTGTTCACCTGCTGTTCCGGAAGTTCGCCTTCCAGCCGCGGCAGGATTGTCGTCCAGAGTTCGGACATGCGACTGGTAATCGATGGCGTGACAGGGCACGAAAAAAGGGGGAGGGCGAGTCTACTCGCGTCCGCGGTCGATTTATAATCCCCCGCACTATGGGGGGAGTCAGTTTCAAGGACGATCCAACAGCCAAGGGCTTTTTCGCGCCCCTGCGCTTCGAAGCCACGCTGATCGATTGCGAGGTGGAAGGGGATATCCCCGCCGGCCTCAACGGCAGCTTCTACCGTTCGTGCATCGATCGGCGCTATCCGCCGCGTTTCCCCGACGATACCCCCTACAACTCCGATGGAGCGGTCGATCTGTTCCGCTTCACCAACGGCCATGTCGATTTCCGCTCGCGCTACATCCAGACGCCGCGGCTCAAGGCCGAAACGGCCGCCCGCCGCGCGCTGTTCGGACGTTATCGCAACCGTGGCACCTACGACCCTTCAGCGCGCGATATCAGCCCGAACACCGGCAACACCACGCCCATCATCCATCACGGCCGGCTGTTCTCCTTCAAGGAAGACAGCCCGCCAATGGCCATGGACCCCGACACGCTCGAGACGATCGGCGAATGGGATTTCCACGGCCAGATGCGCGCGAAGACCTTCACTGCGCATCCGAAGATCGATCCGAACACCGGCGACATGATCGCCTTTTCCTACGAAGCCAAGGGCGATGTATCGCCCGACCTCGCGGTGTTCGTGTTCGACAAACACGGCAAATTGAAGCGCGAATGGTGGATCAAGGCGCCCGTGGTCAGCATGATGCATGACATGGCGATCACCGATCGCCACATCATCCTGCCCACCACCGGCATGGTCACCAACCAGGAACGCCTCGACGCGGGTCTCATCCACTGGACCTACGACAGCAGCGTGCCCTGCCACGTGGCCATCATCCCGCGTGATGGCGATGACAAGGACGTCCGCTGGTTCCACGGCACGCCCGAGCAGGCGATGCTGGTGCACACCACCAATGCGCGCACCGAGGGCAACAAGGTCATCCTCGATGCGCCGGTGGCCAGCAACAATTTCCATCCGTTCTTCCCGAACGCAGATGGCTCGGCCTTCGATGTGTCGGGCGTTTCGCCCAACATCCGGCGCTGGACCTTCGACCTCGATTCAAAAGACACCGGCTGGAAGGAAGAGGTGCTGTTCGGCGGCCTGCGCGGCACGTCGATGGTGCGCATGGATGATCGCTACCTCACGCGGCCTTTCCGCTGGAGCTACATGCTGGTGGTTGATCCCACGCTGCCCTTCGACCGCGAGCGCGGGGGCAAGCTGTCGGTACGCGTGGCCAATTCCATCTTCCGCTTCGACCATCACACCGGCGCCATCGACCGCCTCTCGGCCGGCAACACGCACAGCCTGTCCGAGCCGCAGTTCGTGCCGGCCCGGCCGGATGCGCCGGAGGGCGAGGGCTACATCCTCACCGTGGCCAACGACTATTCCGAGATGCGCTCGGAGCTGGTCATTGCCGACGCCATGCGCCTGGGGGATGGCCCCATCGCCCGGGTGAAACTGCCATTCCGGCTCCATACGCAGGTTCATGGCTGGTGGGAGCCCCAAGAGGGCTTCCTGACGGGGTTCCGCCCCCGCTAGCGTCCTGTCCTTGACTCCCCCGGCGCCCGTGCGTACCCTTCGCAACCCGATTTTCTGAACTGAAACAGCGCCATGGCCACGAAACGCACATACCAGCCGAGCAAGATCAAGCGTGTACGCACGCACGGCTTCCGTGCCCGCATGGCTACCGCCGACGGTCGCAAGGTGCTGGCCCGCGCGCCGCGCCAAGGGCCGCAAGCGCCTGATCCCGTAAGGCCTGGGGCGCCGCGCCCATGACCGGCGCGAAAACGCCCGCGCTGGGCTTTGCCCGCCAGTCCCGCCTGCTCAAGCCTGCCCAGTTCGACGCCGTGTATTCCACGCGGTTGCGTGTCGTCGACGGCTGCTTTTCCATCAACGCCGCGCGCAATACGCTGGGCTATCCGCGGATGGGCCTTTCGATAGGCGCCAAGGCCGCGGGCAATTCCGTCGAGCGCAACCGCGTGAAGCGCCAGGTGCGCGAATCCTTCCGCAAGGAGGCGGGCACGCTGCCCGCGCTCGACCTGGTGGTCGGTGCCCGCAACGGCGTGCGGACCGCGCATAATGCGCGCCTCCGCGAAAGCCTCGCGGCCCTGTGGACCGAGGTCCGGAAGCGATGCGACCCGTAATTAGCGCCATGAACGGAACGATCAGAGCCTACCAGCTACTGATCAGTCCGCATTTGGGACAATG
Organism: Pseudomonadota bacterium; assembly: GCA_016720075.1. Classification (GTDB taxonomy): domain Bacteria; phylum Pseudomonadota; class Gammaproteobacteria; order Steroidobacterales; family Steroidobacteraceae; genus ZC4RG30. The sequence goes on along the minus strand of JADJXW010000021.1, from coordinate 206,872 downwards.
CTGCCGCTTCCATCCCAGCTGCTCGGACTTCGCCCGGCAGGCGATTGAAAGGCATGGCCCCTTCCGGGGACTGTCACTGACCACCAGGAGAATCCTGCGTTGCAACCCGCTCAATGAGGGCGGATTCGACCCCGTACCATGAAGAACATTCGCATGATCCTGTGGGTGGCCTTGGGCCTCGCCCTGCTGCTCAACTATTCCGCCTGGGTGTCCGACTTCGCGCCGCGCGATGCGGCCGCTGCCGCCGAAGCGCAGGCAAAGGCCGAGGCTGACAAGCGAACCAATCCGCTGGGCGCCGCCATTCCTGTCGCCGCCCCGCCGGCTGCTGCGGCTCCCGCCGGCGCGGTGCCACCGGCAGCGGTCGCGCCCGCTACGGGCGATGTCCCCGCGCCGCTCGCTACGGCCACCGCGCCTGCAGCAGCCGCGCCTTCCGCCGCCGTGCTCAACGTCCGCACCGATGTGCTCGACGTCGACGTGAGCCTGCGCGGTGGCGAGCTCGCGCGCGCCGACCTGCTGAACTACCCGCAGGTGAAGGGCGAGGCCACACCCGTGCGCCTTCTGCAGAGCGGCGGCACCGGGCAGCAGTACCTGGTGCAGACCGGCCTGGCCGGCAATGTCGCGGGCGCCACGCCCGAGAGCTATCCCACGCACCTGGCTCAGTTCACCAGCGACTTCACCGGCTTCGAGATGCAGTCGGGTCAGGACGAGCTGCGCGTGCCGCTCGAGTGGACCTCGCCCGATGGCGTGAAGGTCACCAAGACGCTGGTGTTCCGTCGCGGTTCCTACCGCATCGATCTTGAATACAAGATCGAGAACGGCAGTGCCGCCACCTGGAGCGTGCGGCCCTATGTGCAGATCCTGCACGACATGCCGCCGGTCGAGCGCTCGTACTTCAACGTGGACAGCTATTCGTTCACGGGTCCCGCGCTGTGGGAAGGCAAGTACGAGAAGCTGGATGTCAGCAAGGCCGAGGACGCGGCGCTGGATCGCGAGATCACCAATGGCTGGCTGGCCTCGCTGCAGCATCACTTCGTCGCCGCCGTGGTGCCGGCCAAGGACGAGGCCGCGCGCTACTCGCTGAACGTGCGCGGCAATGAATACCTGGCGCGCACCGTCAGTCCCCCAGTCGACGTGATCGCTGGCGCCGCCGCCACCGTGAAGGAAACACTGTTCGTCGGACCGAAGCTGCAGCGCCAGCTCTCGGCCATCCATCCGGAACTCGGGCGCGCCGCCGACTTCGGTGTGCTCACCTTCCTGTCGAAGCCGCTGTTCTGGTTGCTCGACAAGGCGCACGGCATCTTCAGCAACTGGGGCCTGGCGATCATCGCGGTCACCTTCCTGCTGAAGCTGGCCTTCTATCCGTTGTCCGAGGCCTCGGGCCGTTCGATGGCGAAGATGAAGCTGGTCGCGCCGCGCATGAAGGCGATCCAGGAACAGTACAAGGACGATCGCCAGAAGCTCGGCCAGGCGATGATGGAGCTGTACAAGAAAGAGAAGGTGAACCCGGCCTCGGGCTGCCTGCCGCAGCTCATCCAGATCCCGGTGTTCATCGCGTTCTATTGGGTGCTGGTGGAAAGCGTGGAGATGCGCCAGGCGCCGTTCTTCGGCTGGCTGCAGGATCTGTCCGCGCGTGATCCGTTCTACGTGCTGCCGCTGATCATGGCCGGCGCGATGTTCCTGCAGTACAAGCTGCAGCCCACGCCGCCCGATCCGGTGCAGGCCAAGGTGTTCATGATCCTGCCGCTGGTGATGTCGGCTACGTTCGCCTTCTTCCCCTCGGGCCTGGTGCTGTACTACACGGTGAACACCGTGCTGACGATCGCGCAGCAGTGGAACATCAACCGGCGCCTCGAGGCCTCAGCCTCTGGGCGGAACTAGCGACACGATTGTTGCCGCCGCGACCCCCCCGGGCCGCGGCGGGGTCGCCATTGTGCGCGTATCCGGAACAATGGCCCCGGCCATTGCCCAGACGCTGCTGGGCAGCCTGCCCGCCCCGCGCGAGGCCACCTTCGGCCGATGGCGCGATGCCGCCGGCGAAATCATCGATTCCGGCATCGCCATCTTCTTCCCCGCGCCGGGCTCGTTCACCGGCGAGGATGTGCTCGAACTGCAGGGCCACGCCGGCCTGATCGTCGAGGCGCTGATCGAGCGCGTGGTGGAACTGGGCGCGCGCCGCGCGCGGCCCGGTGAATTTTCCGAGCGGGCCTTCCTCAACGACAAGATCGACCTCGCGCAGGCCGAAGCCATCGCCGACCTGATCGACGCTGGTTCGCGCGGCGCGGCCCGCGCCGCGATGCGATCGCTGCAGGGTGAATTCTCTGCGCGCGTGCAGGCCACCCGCGCGGCGCTGACCCACCTGCGCGTCTACGTTGAAGCGGCCATCGATTTCCCGGAAGAGGAGATCGACTTCCTGGCCAGCACCGAACTGGCCGAGCGCGTGGCGTATGTTCGCGAGCTGCTGGGCGAAGTGCTGCAGGCGGCACGCCGTGGCGCGCTGCTGACGCGCGGCCTCACCGTGGTGATCGCCGGCCGCCCCAACGCTGGCAAGAGCACGCTGATGAACCAGCTCGTGGGGTTCGATGCGGCCATCGTCACGCCGGTGCCCGGCACCACGCGCGATCCGCTGCGCGCGACGCTCGAGATCAACGGCGTGCCGGTGGAGCTGATCGACACCGCGGGACTGCGCGAGCAGGGTGGGGCCAACGAGCACGATGCCATCGAAGCCGAAGGCATCCGCCGCGCGCGCGACGCTATAGCGCGCGCCGATCATGTGCTCTATGTGGTCGATGCCGCTGAGGATCCCGACGCGTACAGCTTCGCCGAGGAATGCGACACGCTGCCCGAGGGCGTGGTCGTGACACTGGTGATGAACAAGAGCGACATCGCCGTGGTCGACACCGCCCCTGGCGGCGGCAACGCAGCCGATGCGAGCGCAATGGATTCACCGCGCATCGCCATCTCCGCCGCGACCGGCGCAGGCCTCGATGCGCTGCGAGCGCGCCTGGCCTCCGTCGCCGGCCACGCTGAAGCCGCCGGCGGCACGTTTTCCGCGCGCGCACGACACGTGGAAGCACTGGAACGCGCAGCGCAACAGATGGACGCTGCCTGTCGGCAGCTCGCGGCGAAGCAGGGCGAACTGGCCGCCTTCGAACTGCGCGGCGCGCAGGCGTCGTTGGGCGAAGTGCTCGGCGATGTCACCAGCGACGAGCTGCTGGGGCATATCTTCCGCAGCTTCTGCATCGGCAAGTGAATATCCGTCCCGCGAACCGTCAGCCCATCCGGTCGAACATCCAGTAGCAGGCAAGGATGCCGACGGCATAGGCCGCGATGCGCCGCACCCGCTGGGGATCGGTCAGCGCCGGCAGACGCGCCACCGCCCTCAGCAGCGCGAACACCACCGTGGCGAAGATCACCTGGCCGATCTCGATGCCCAGGTTGAAGGCCAGCAGGGCGGTCAGCAGTCCATCGCGCGGCAGCCCGATCTCGCCCAGCACGGCCGCAAATCCGAACCCGTGCAGCAGGCCGAAGCTGGCCGCGACCAGCACCGGCCGGCGCCAGGTCAGCGTGTCGCGCGGACCCTTGGCGATCTCCACGGCAAGGAACACGATCGACAGCGCGATGACTGCTTCGACTGCGCCAGGCGGGAAAGAGACCACGCCGAGCGCCGCGAGGGCGAGCGTGATGGAATGGGAAACCGTGAAGCCCGTGATCGTCACCGCCGTGCGGCGCACAGTGCCGGCAACGAAGATCAGCCCGGCCACGAACAGCAGGTGGTCGATCCCTTTCCAGATGTGTTCCCCGCCCAGCACCAGGAACTTCCAGAACAGGTTCTCCGCGGTCACGACCTCGGGAATGGCGATGCGCCTCTCTCCGGGTTGGCCGAGAAGCGTTTCCTCGCGGCCGTCGGCATGGATGATCCGCACGATCGTCGCGAGCGGCGGAGCGCCCCGCGGAAAGGCGATGGCGAGCGACTGGCCTGCCAGTGGGCTGCTACAAGTCCAGCGCTCGGCCCCCCAGGAACCCAACGCGTCCTGCCAGCGCCGCGCGGCCGTTGCCGCACACCCGCCCGGTGCGACCACATCGGGCAGCACATCAGCGGGCAGATTGACGGGCAGCTTGCGACTGGCTTCCCAGGTGTCGGCTGCGACTTGCTCGAGCGTGACCACGAGGGGCCGGTTGTCGTCCGGTCGCGCGACCGTCGGCATGATCGCGATCAGCAGCGGCAGCAGCATCCTCCGCATGCGGTTCACCGCTCGCTCACGTGGTAACGAGCCAGCAGTCGGTCGACCGAAGCATCGACCGCCCGGGCGCGCTTGGCCGCGAGCGCATCCTCCCGCACGCGCGCCTCGATGGTGACGAGCGGTGGAACCCGCGCTTCTTCCTTCGCGCGCAGCAGCACCAGGTGCCAGCCGTGGTCCGACTTCACGGGTCCCTGCCACGACAAGCCAGGTGTCAACTGCGCGATCGCCGCGATGAAGCCGATCCCGAACTGCGCGGCGATCTCCTGGGCTCCCGTGCTGGAGTAGGTCGACTGGTACAGGAAACGATCTCCCCACTGGTCGGGTCGCTCGGTTGCCGCGCGAAGCCTGGCCAACGCCGTTCTCGAGCGCGCTTCGCCCTGCGGATCGGCATAGAAAAGATGGCTGAAGGTGAACGCGGCAGGCTCCCCGTAGGAGCTGCGGTTGGCTGCATAGAACTCACCGACCTCCGCGTCGCTGACGGTCATGCCACGCGTCGCCTCGCCGGCCAGGATCAGGCGCATCTGCTGCAGCACCCGCATGCGTACCACGCCGTCGACCACGTCGAGTCCCAGTGCCCGACCCTCCCGCCAAAGGGCTTCCTCCGCGGCTGTCTCGTGCACGAGTTTCGCGAGTTCCGTCGCCGGCATCGCGGCCAGGCCCGCGCGCACGGCCCGTTCGTCCGTCACGCCGCTGCGCTGCTGGAGCGCGGTGACCAGGCGGTCTTCGTCAATGACAATCGATCGCCCGCTGTCAGGCGTCGGTGCAAGCCATGCCGCGCCCACGTAGAGCGCCGCACCCGCCACCATGAAATGAAGCAGCGGCTCGCGCAGCCACCGAGGCGCATTCACTGCGGGTGGTACCACACCGGCGAGGACCAGGCCCGCTCCTGGAGCCAGGTCTTTACCTTGGGAGAAAGGGCGACACCGCTGGCCTTGGCGAGGTAAACCGGCCAGCGCGGCGTGGGAATCTCCAGCACCCGCGCGTAGTAGGCGGCGCGCTCGGCCGGATCGAAATCCGGATCGGTCCAGGTGCCGACGAGCTCGGGTGCGCCGATCGAGTTGCTGTAGCGGGCGTTGGCCACGTCGACGGTATTGCCCACCGGACCAACACGGCCGTTCGCGTCACGCGCGCGATTGCCCGACCAGATGACATCGTGGATCTTCTCGAACGATTTGCCGTCCTGCCGCCAGAGCTTGACGATCTGGATGCGGTCCAGGTTGCCTGAATTCGGATCGCGCGCCGCATGAACAATGAAGCTCGGCCCGCCTGCGCCGGCAGGTGGCCTGGCCAGGTCGCCGCCCATCGGCACGCCCCACTGATAGGCGCGACGGGCCCAGTCGCCACCGCTCGCAAGTTGAGCGGCATCGCCCCAGCCCGCAAACAGCCTTACGCGAATGCGCGGGCCGCTGGTGGCATAGGTTTCGCGTCGGCGCAGCGCGTCGAAGATGGCTTCGCGCGTGTTGCCGTCGGCCCACACGCCGGTAATGCCGCTGGCGCTGAGGTTGGCGAGCGGGCCGCGCAGGATGGGCGAATCCTCCTGCAGGATGGTCTTCGGCAATTCGTGCCAGTCGCCCTGACCGAGCCCGCCGGGGAAATTGTCCTCCTCGCTGCTCGACGCGCCCGAATGGAAATCGCTGGCGCCCACGAAGCCGTATTGGAAGGGATTGGCGCCGAGCCGCTCGTCGATTTCCAGGCCACGCTGCAAGGCAGGACGGACATATCCGCCGCGCTGGTCGCCGTCGCCCTGGACCAGCAGTTCGAAGTCGGCGAACTCATCATCGGGCGACAGCTTGGGGAGCGTTTCGCTGGTGCCCTTGTTCTGCGTGATCTCCACCAGCGGCTCGTTGCGCAGCCGGTTCAGGGCGTACTCGCGCGTCATCGGCTGGCCGGCGAAGTCGTTGAAGGCGAACTGCCGCCCGTTCGAGAGATTGGAGTTGTGCGGGATCATCAGCGAATCGATGCCGTTGGCCCGGTTGGCGTTGGCGTATTCCCACAGCGCTTCGGGCCGCAGGGAATCGGTAGCGCCAAAGGGCATGGCCGGATACTTCGGTCCGCGGAAGATCACGTTGCGGTGCAGGTGGTCGCGGCCGATCGTGGGCGAATACTCGAATGCGACGAAGGCCGTGAAGCGGCCGGGCCGGTTGTAGCGCTCCGCCGCATCGATCTCGTCCTGCCAGTGGCTTCGCACCAGTGCGGGGTCAGACAGTCCCGGCGTGCTTTCGCCGCGTATGCCCGCCGTGGCGCGATTCATCAACTCGTACATCGCCGGACCCGGTTTGTGGTCGGCCAGCAGCTCGCGCCAACCGGCACCCGGAACTTCAAGCTTGCCCTGCGTTGCGAGCCTTACATTGCCCAGGTATTCGGCATGGTCCGTCACGGCGAGGAAATCGAGCGGCACGCGGCGCTTGATGGTCGCGCCCAGGTAGGTGATGGGTTCGCCCATCGCATACCGATAGGCATCCGCGGGCAGGGTTTCGGTGCGCGATGCCGACGCGTCGAGCGAATAGCTGGTATGCAGGTGCAGGTCGCCGAACAGCGCAACGCGGTCGCCCGGGTCGGTCGCCAGGGAGACCTCGGCAGCGGGTTTCGGCGAGATCGGCGGAGGGTTGTCCTCGTGCCCCCGGGTACACGCGCCGAGCGGCAGCAGCGCCAGTGCGGCGATCAGCTTCACCGGATCCATATCCAATTCCCCCGTGGACTTTCTTCAAGAATGGCATGCACTACGCCGGGATGAAAGGCAGTCGGGTCCGGACTGCTGGCGTCTATACTCGACCGCCTCGCTCAGCCACATTGGGGGTTCATCATGCGTCCGACCAGAACCGCAGCGCTTGCGCTGCTGCTCGCAGCCACCTTCGCCACCGATCTTGCGCTGGCGCAGGCGCCGCCTGCCGGCGCGCCAGCAGGTGGCCCTCCCGCCGGTGCCCCGGCACGCCCGCGCCTGGCGCCGCTGCTGATCGAGAGCAAGGCCTTTGCCGATGGCGGCATCGTGCCGCCGAAGTTCTCGATGGCCGGTGGCAACGTGCAGCCGGATTTCAAGATCTCGAACGCGCCGGCGGAAACCCAGAGCTACGCCATCATCATGCATGACATCGACGTGGCGCTCGGCGGCCCGGATGACGTGCTGCACTGGGTGGTGTGGAACATTCCCGGCAACACCACGCAGATCGAGGAAGGCAAGCTTCCGGAAGGCTCGGTGAACGGCAAGGGCATCCGCAACAACGCCTACATGGGCATGGGTGCGCCGGCCGGTCCCCGCTATCACCACTATGTGTTCGAGTTCTACGCGTTGAACACCAAGCTCGACCTGCCCGCCACGGCCAGCCGCCCCGAGCTGCTGGAAGCCATGAAGGGCAAGGTGATCGCGAAGTCCGCCTACGTGGGGCGGTTCAAGACCGAGCCCGCCGCCGCGAAGTAGGCGACCCGGAGTCATTGCCGCCCCGGTGTTCGGGGCCGGAAGAGGCTGGTCTACGATAGTAGAAAGGAAATCTACTGTCGTAGACATGCCGGGTCAGACCCGATAAATCCTGTCCCGGGCGCAACGCGTGTCCAGCCAACCGCAAGCCTATGGATCGACCGCAGGTTTCAGGTTGGGCAGCTTCTTCGTCAGCGCCTTTGCCAGCTTGCGCGTTGCCTTCTCGCGCCGAAGATCGCCAGGTCCCGAGGCGGCAACCGTCGTCCAGAGGATCTCGCCGGTGTCCCCGTCGACCAGCGACGCGTAGGCGCTGTAGTCGCCAGCATCGGGATCGCTGCACACGTTCGTACCGCCCAGCAATCCCGCGCTCAGCAGCGAGCAGCCCACCACGCCCACGCCGATGAGTGCCTTGCGCCCAGTGGTGCGGACTGTGAAATCGGCATGCATCATGAAGAGCAGTTCGCTCTTCGTGGCTTCGCCCAGTTTGGAGGCCGCATCGCCCAGCGTGGTGCCCACGGTCTTGGGCCGCGCGACCATCCTGCCCAGCGCGTCGTGTCGCAGGTGAACCTCACCGACCAGCTCGGGATCCGCGCCCGCCTGCTCGCTGCCCACGATCTCCACGGCCAGGCCGGTCTTCGCGGCCAGTGATTCCCGCAGTGTTCCCGCCATGGCCAGCCGGGCCTCATCCGCCCACTCCGTGCGGAAGGACACGGCGCCATCGGCGGTCAGTTCCCGCACCTGGATGTCCGGGTACACCAGCAGCAGCCGGTAGGGCTCCCGCATCGGCAGGCGGGTCGATGTCGACTTGGGCACAGTGCTGCAGCCGGCCCCGAGCACCAGCAGCATCACACAGGCGATTCGATGCAGCACTGTCATGGCGTTTCCCTCAGGCCCGGCGAATCCACCCATAGCGCAGATGATCCGGACCGCCGCCGGCCTCGGCATAGCGCTGCCGCATCAGGTCCAGGTTGTCCATGACGCCTGCGACGGGCTTGTCTACTTCCATCAGCTTCTTGAACTCCGGCGTCATCTTCGACGCGTAGTCCCTCGGCACGGCCTTGAACTGCGCGCCCAGATTGCGGCCGGGCTTCATTCCATAGAGCCGCGCGGAATTCAGGCCAAGGATCTTGCGCTTGATCTGCGGCGTGAGCGCGGGATAGCCCCACTTCTTCTGCATCTCTTCCGGAATCTGGAAGCGCCACAGCGCCTCGATCTGCCACTGCGGTGATCCGTACCACACCGAATCCGAGCCGAACACCACGCGGTCCGGCCCGAAGAACTTCAGCAGCTGGCCCATCAGGTGAGCGGCCAGCGTGGGGAAGGTGACGATGGCCGAGGCCCAGGTGGTGCCGATTTCGGCATAGGTGTTGGGCAGATCGCGGCACAGCACGCCGTACTCGGTGGTCCAGGCGATGTCGGGCACGCCCTCGCGCAGCTGCGTGCCGCGCGACTGCACCCACGAGTCATACATGAAGAACGCCGGCTGGATGCAGGCGTGATACGTGATGAAGTTGAGCTTCGGCCAGTCGCGCGCGGCCTTGGGCAGATCGGAAGGGTGCCCTACCTCGGGCCGCGGCGGCATGTTGTCCACCAGCCCCTTGTGCACGCAGATGTTGTTGAAGCCGGGCTTGTCCTTCTTCACCTTGTCGTACAGCGACTGGATCAGCTCGAAGGTGGGATAGGCCACCGCCTCGTCGTCGTGTCGCCACTGCCGCATCGGGCTCAGCGGATCGTTATCGACCTTGGCCGACGTGCCGATGTTGTAGCCCTTCCACGAATCGGGCTTCAGTTCCTCGGCCTGCTGGCGGATGTAATCGAGGTTGCCCTTGCCCACATATAGAAGAGCATGCGCCAGCATGCGCTGGCTGCCCGACACCGTGTTCACGAAGTCGCGCGCGGCCGCCGTCTGCGCGGCGGTGAGGATCTCGCCCTTCTGCGCCTCGGCGATGTTGCGCGGCGTGACCGCGCCCGGTGGATCGACCACGCCGGCCGGCACGTTCGACAGCAGGCCCACGTTCACCTGGCTGTCCAGGTACACATCCTTGATGAACTGCGTGATCAGGAAATTCTCGGGCGAATTGGGCAGCCCCACGAGCTGGCGGTTCCACACGCCCCACTCATCGCCGTTCTCGTCCTTCTGCCGCTTGCCGTTCAGCGGATTGCGCTTCGAGAACGTGGAGCTTGGGCCCTGCGCCAGCGCGCGCAGCGGCGCGGCGGCATCGAAACGGCTGCCGCGAACCATGTGCAGCTGGTCGTCGAACACGAACAGATCCCGCGGAGGTCCGCTCTGCGCATAGGCCTCGGGCACCAGCATCGACAGCGGGTCGATGTCGAAGTAGGGGCCGTAGATCTCGTTCATCGCCATGAACGAGGCGGCCATGCCACCCGAGCCCAGCAGGAAGCTGCGGCGACTGACACCCAGCTTCTTCGCGGCGAGGTCGGCCAGCAGGTTCACGCGCGCTTCGACGCGCTGCTGGTTGGTGGTCTGCGGCAGCGGCGGGTACTCGCCGTTGGACACCATCTGCGTCGGCACTGGCATCAGGGGTGCGGCGCCATCGCCCAGCGTGTCGGCGCGCTCGCAGCGCGCGATCTGGTCGTCGGTCAGCAGGTGGTCGTCCGGAATCTTCTGCCCGGTTGTTTCGTCCCAGCGGCTCATGACTTCCCCCGATTGATTGTTGGCCCTGCGGCTTGCCGAATCCTACTCCAGGTCCCTAAGCTGCCGGCAATCATGCATCCGGCAATCAGGGTTCTGGCGCTGGCCCTCGCAGCGATGTTCGCCGCGCTGGTGCAGTCGGCAGAGGCGCCCCGCGAGAATTTCGAATCCGACCGCTTCTGGCTGCAGCCCTACGAGCCCACCCGGGCGGGCGTCACCAGCGACAACGACGATCGCACCTTCCTGGATGTCACGCTGTCGGTGAAGATGCCGCTGAAGGTGCTCGACTACATGTTCGAGATGCCGGAGTTCCAGCAGCGCAAGAGCGAGCTGTTCATCGCCTTCACCGGTCGGTTCAGCTTCTACTGGTTCGGCCGCGAATCCAGCCCCATCATCGGCAAGCGCTTCAACCCGAAGCTGGCCTGGCGGCTCACCGATCGCCGCGAAACGGGATTCGATTCGTGCGCTCGCGCTGGCGATGCACCCGCCGTTCCGCCGCAGGCCGCCGGCGTGTTCATCGAGGCGCGCGACTACGGCAGCCTGCCGTGCGGGCCGATCGTGCGCGAATCCTATGTCGAGCTGTCATACGCGCACGAATCCAACGGCCAGACCGTGGCCTCCGAGGCCGAATATCGCGTTGCGCAGGAGGCCGCGCTGCTGAAGGACGGCCGGATCGAATATGCCGATGACTACATCAGCCGTGGCTGGGACTACCTAGGCCTCACCTACAAGCCGCGTCCCTGCGAGGCCTGCGAGAACTCGCGCCGCCGGCTGAGCTACTACGCCAACCTGCGCTACTTCCTCGATCGCGGCGTGCTGCAGGGCCGCGCCGAAGAGTGGAATGACTGGGAGCTGTTCGCCGCGCGCGGCAAGAAGCGATCTGAAGTGAACGGCATTGCCGTGATGGCGAAACTCCAGGGCCACACCTGCATGAACGACCAGGGCAGGCCCTGCGCTGGCGCCAAGGTGGGCGACTGGAAGCTGGTGGCCGGCTACGAAACCGGGCACGAGAAGATCTTCCGGCATCACACGCTGCGGCTCGAGGCCGGCCTGCAGGTGCTGCAGTTGCCGCTATCGGTGTGGTGGCAGCATGGCTACGCGAATGACCTGGCGCGCTACTACCTCAAGGGTCATTCCTACGGCATCGGCTTCGACATCGGCAGCTTCTAGATCCCGAGCCTGCGCACCCAGCCCGGCAGCGACAGGCGTCGCAGCCCATGGAACAGCACCGCGGCGCCGAAGGCCATCGCCGCCGGCAGACCCCAGTCCTGCGTGAGTCCGGAGGCTGCCGGCAGCCCGGCCAGCCGCGGCCACAGCGCAGCGATCAGCAGCGCGGTGGCCAGGCCCACCGCGCCGATGTTGGCCAGTTGCAGCAGCAGTCGCGCGCGCAGCCGGCCGCGCAGCGTTTCCGGCACCGCCGCTTCACGCAGCAGCGCTTCGCGCTGCGAGGCGATCCGCGCCATCACCTGGCGACGGAAGGCCGCATCCATCGCCGGGGCCTTTATCTGCTCGCGCAGCGCCTGGTCCAGTCCCGGGAGCTGGCGCGAAAAATCCGTTTCCTGGTTCATGAGGCTTTCTCCAGCGGCTGGGCCAGCGCCGCGAGGCGCTTGCGGCCCCGCAGCAGCAATGACTTCACCGTGTTGACCGGCATGCCCAGCATGCCGGCGACTTCATCCACACTGCAGTCTTCCAGGTAATAGAGCGTGATCACCTGGCGATAGTTCTCCGGAAGCCCTTCGAGCAGCTTCTCCACATCGTACGCCGCACCGGTCCGGGCGGCGTGATCCACATCATCCGGCAGTGACAGGGCCGGGGCGTCGTCGTCGTTGTCCGCCTCGGTCAGCGCATCCAGCGACACCATGCGGCCGCGCTTGCGCAGCTCCGACAGGCAGGTGTTGCGCGTGATCGTGTAGAGCAGCGTGGCCAGTGCCGCGCGCCCGTCGTATCGCGGCAGCGCCTGCCACAGCTTCACGAACGACACCTGGGCCAGGTCCTCGGCCAGGCTGTGGTCGCGCGCCATCGAAAAGGCCAGGTTCAGCGCCTTCTGGCCGTGGCGTTGCATCATGGCCTCGAGCACGGCGTCATAGTCACGCCGTTCGAGCAGACTGAGCAGGTCCTGGTCGCGTGTCACCCGGTTGATACTCCGCAGGAGGCCCGGCGGTTGCAACCTGGGGTAACGGGGGTGCAACCGGATGCCGTCGCCGCGCGTATCAACCCCACGGACCGCCAACAGGAGCCCCCAATGACCCCAGACGTTATCGGTGTATTCATCCCCATCGTCGCCATCGTGTTCGGCATCAGCGCCGGCATGCTCAGCACCTGGAACGAGCACAAGCGCCGCAGCCAGCTGCTCGATCAGGCGCACCGCGAGCGCATGGTGGCCCTCGAGAAGGGGCTGCCGATGCCCGAGCTGCCCCCCAACCTGGTGACCGGCAAGAGCGAGGATGCCGATCCCCGCAATGCCTCGCTGCGGGCCCTGCGCTTCGGGCTGATGATGCTCGGCATCGGCATCGTGCTGTACTTCGCGCTGGGACGGATCACCCACGAGGATGTCGCGCTGTTTGGCCTCATTCCGGCGGTAATCGGCGTGGCCAACCTGGTGTATGCCGGCCTGCTGTCGCGCAGGGAGCGCGCAGGGCCGGGCGCGGGCTAGCCCCGCGCCCGTTGCGCCTTCAGCGGAATGAAAGCTGCCGCGCGAAGAACGGCAGCACCAGCTTCTCGAAGCGCTCGGGAATGCGGTTGGTGTGGTCACCGTCATAGGTGACGTATTCATGCGTGATGCCCACGCGTTGCATGGTGTCGTGCAGCGCGAGATTGCCGGTGATCAGCCGGTCAGCAAGGCCGATGTCCATCATGATCGCGCTGAAGCTCTTCATCTGCGGCACGTACTGCGAGACCATCGCCACCGGTGAGTTGGCCGCGTAGCGCGCGATCACGTCGGGCTGCGGCGCTCCATCCTTCGTTGGCAGGTCCATGAAAAAAGGCGGGCGCTGCGCATTCGGCGCCCATGCCGCTGACGCCGCGAAAGTGGTGCGGCCAAAGGGCGCCAGCGCCGCCACTTCCCCGGCCTTCGTCATCTTCTCCAGGTTCGCGTCGGTGGGCGTGGCGCCGCGCGGATCCAGGCAGCAGGCGCTCATCGCGTACAGCGCGATGAACTGCTGCGGGTACTTCATTGCGATGCGGATCGTGCCGTAGCCGCCCATCGAATGACCAGACAGTCCGCGTGATTCCCGCCGCGCCAGCGTTCGGTAGTGGCTGTCGATGTAGCCGACCAGATCCTTCGCGACGAAGGCCTCCCAGTCGCCGGTGGTGATGGAGTTCGAATACATCGAGCCGCCATACGGCGTCATTGCGTCGGGCATCACCACGATCATGCCGGGCAGCGCGCCTGCGGCCAGGCCCCGGTCGATGCTCTGCGGCCAGCCCAGCGTGCGCTGGTAGAACTCCGCATCCGTCCCGAAGCCATGCAGGAAATAGATGACCGGATAGCGCTTGCGCCTTTCCGTGGCGTAGCCAGGCGGCAGGTACACCTTCACCTTGCGGTCGGCGGCGTCACCGGAAAGATTGCCGGCCAGGCTCGCGCCATGGACGGTGATGGTTTCCATCGAGCCGGCCCGGGCACCGGACTGCGCCGCGCCGGCCGCCGTAGCCAGCCCGAACAGCAGAAGCGCGCTCATGGCGCGCCGCGCAAAACCCATCATGGCGACCCCCAGGACAACTATGTAATGCACGAAGGATAGCGCGGAGGACCGGGGCAGGGTGTTGGTCCTACTACCAGCTCCGCCGCGTGTTGCTACCGTCGGGGGCCCGACATACGCTCCCGAGGTTATGGTCCGGGGGAATCCAATCAAGCTGGCATCAGCGCTGGCCGCATTCGCGGCTGCGGCGGGCCCCCTGCTGGCGGCGCAGCCGGCCACCCCCGCCGCCGACGAAAGCCATACGCGCTGGGGCGTCATCGAGAAATTCTGCTACGAGTGCCACAACACCACCGACTGGGCGGGTGGCGCGGCCTTCGATGCGATGTCCTTCGACACGCTGGCCGGCGATGCCAAGGTGTGGGAATCGGCGGTGCGCAAGCTGCGCGCGGGGTTCATGCCGCCGCCGGGCGCCAAGTCCCGCCCCGACGCGCAGTCGGTGCAGGGCCTGATCAACTTCCTCGAAACACGTCTCGATGCCGCGCAGGTTGCCCCGGCCGCCGGGCGCGTGCCGCTGCGGCGCATGAACCAGCGTGAATACGCCAATGCCGTGCGCGACCTGCTGGACCTCACGCTCGACGTCAGCGCGCTGTTGCCGCCCGATGCGCGCAAGGACGGCTTCGACAACGACGCCACGCACCTGCAGGTGTCGCCCACATACCTGGAGCAATACCTCTCGGCCGCGCGCAATGTGGCGCAGCAGGCCATGGGTGATCCCAAGGCCAAGGCGGTCGCCACCACCTACGGCAACCTCGGCGACATGGTCATCGCGCTCGCGGCCGAGGGCCTGGACGGCTCCGGCTCGCAGCTCATCCACAAGGAAGGGATGCCCTTCGGCACGCGCGGCGGCATCAGCTTCCTGCACGACTTCCCGGTCGCCGGTGAATATTCACTGACCATCGGCGACCTGGCCTCCGGTAGGCAGATCCCGCGCATGGAGTTCGAGAACACGCTGGTGGCGCTGCTCGACGGCCGCGAGTTCTTCCGCACCACTGTCGGCGGCAATGTCGACCAGAAGGCCATCGACCAGACGCAGGAAAAAGCGGTGGAAGAGATCAACGCGCGCGTGCGCGACATCCGCTTCCATGCGCCGGCCGGGCAGCACCGGATCGCCGTCACCTACCTGAAGCGCGCCAACATCGAGAGCGAAGAACGATTCCCCGCCGAGTCGCCTGAAGGCGGCGAAGCGCGGCAGATGTTTCTTTCGGCGCTGCGGGTGCGGGGCCCGATGCGTGCCGATGGCGCGCTCGACTCCGCGTCGCGGCAGAAGATCTTCCTGTGCCGGCCCACGCAGCCCGCCGACGAACCCGAGTGCGCGCGGCGCATCGTCGGCACGCTGGCGCAGCGCGCCTTCCGTCGACCCGTCACCGACGCGATGCTGCAGCCGCTGCTGGGTTTCTATGAAACCGGCCGCGCCGCCAGCTTCGACACCGGCATCCGCGATGCGCTGGCCGCCATCCTGGCCAGCCCCTATTTCCTGTATCGCGCCGAAGGCGGCGATGCCACTGGCGCGCGCACGCTGAACGACATCGAGCTGGCCTCGCGGCTGTCGTTCTTCCTCTGGGGCAGCATTCCCGACGACGAACTGCTGCAGGTGGCGATGCGCGGCGAGCTCTCGCGGCCCGCCAACCTCGAGGCCCAGGTCAGGCGCATGCTGGCCGACGAGCGCGCCACCTCGCTCACGCGCGATTTCGCCTTCCAGTGGCTGAACATGGGCAAGATGGAAGAGATCGTGCCCGACGAGCGGCTGTTCGCCAATGCCAGCGGCCCGCTGGATGCGCGGCCGTTCATGCGGCGCGAGCTCGAGCTGTTCGTCGACAGCGTGCTGCGCAGCGAACAACCCGTCACCGCGCTGCTCACCGCCGACTACACTTTCCTGAACGAGCCGCTGGCGATGCTCTATGGCATCACCACCGTGAAGGGCGGCCAGTTCCGCCGCGTGGCGCTGGGCGCCGAAACGAAGCGCTACGGCCTGCTGGGCAAGGGCGCCGTGCTGATGGCCACCGCATACCCGAACCGCACCGCGCCGGTGCTGCGCGGCGCATGGATCCTGGAGCGCGTGCTGGGCACGCCAGCGGCGCAGCCGCCGCCGAACGTCGGCATCCTGCAGGATGAAGTGCGCGGCAAGCCCGCCACGATGCGCGAGCGCTTCGAGATCCACAGCCGCAATCCCAGCTGCTTCGCCTGCCACGGCGTGATGGACCCGCTGGGTTTCGCGCTCGAGAACTTCGACACCATCGGCCAGTTCCGCGCGCGCGACTCCGACACCGGCGGTGATGTGGATTCCTCCGGCGTGCTGCCCGATGGCACGAAGATCAACGGGCCCGACGACCTGCGCGCCGCGCTGGCTTCGCGCCCCGCGCAGTTCGCGCAGACCGTCACCGAGCACCTGATGACCTACGCGCTGGGCCGACCGGTGGATTACCGAGACATGCCGGTGGTGCGCCAGATCGTGCGCAATGCCGCGCGCGAGAACTATCGCTTCGCATCCATCGTCACTCAAGTGGTGGCCAGCGATGCATTCCGCCGCCGCGACGCGGCACCACCGCCCAAGCCGGTTGTCGCCGCGATTGCAGGAGAAAGATGATGTTCCTGACGAAAAAGCACCTCTCACGCCGCACCATGCTGCGCGGCGCCGGCGCCGCCATCGGCCTGCCGCTGCTCGATGCGATGATTCCCGCCGGCACCGCGCTGGCTGCCACCGCCGCCGCGCCGCGCAAGCGCCTGGGGTTCGTGTATTTCGCGCACGGCGCGGTGCAGCGCTTCTGGCAGCCCGAGCAGATCGGCCGCGATTTCCAGTTCACGCATATCCTGAAGCCGCTCGAATCGCTGCGCCCGCACGTCACCGTGGTCAGCGGCCTGCGCAACAAGGGCGCCGAGAACTCGCCCGCGCCGCATTTCACAACTGAAGTGTCGTGGCTCACCTGCGTGGGCCGCAATGGCCGCACCCCCGGTGGCGAGCTCGGCATCTCGGTGGATCAGCACGCCGCGAAGCACATCGGCCAGGACACGCCGCTGCCGTCGCTGGAACTGTGCACCGAGCCCGGCGGCTACAGCTCGCTGGCCTATCGCACGCCCGTGCAGCAGCTCGAGATGGAAAGCAATCCGCGCAAGGTGTTCTACAAGCTGTTCGGCCAGGGCGACACGCGCGACCAGCGGCACGAGATCGTGCAGACCACCGGCAGCCTGCTCGACTACGTGAAGGAAGCCGCCGACTCGCTCTACAAGGACCTCGACGCCGCCGACTGCAACATCGTCAAGGATTACCTGGAATCCGTGCGCGAGAGCGAGCGCCGCGTGCAGAAGATGAAGGCCGCCGAAGGCCAGAACCTGGAGCTGCCCGAAGCCCCGCTGGGCGCGCCCGATGATTTCACCGAACTGCTCGACGTGCAGTTCGAGCTGCTGGCGCTGGCCTTCCAGACCGACCAGACCCGCATTGCCACATTCCGCATGTGCAATGAAGTGTCGATGCGCGTGTACAACTGGCTGGGCGTCAGCGAGGCCTTCCATCCGCTGTCGCACCACGGCGAGGATGTGGAAAAGATCCAGCGCCTGCTGCGCGTGCAGGTGTACCACACCGAGCGCTTCGCCAAATTCGCCAAGCGCCTGGCGGCCATCCGCGATGGCGAGAACTCGCTGCTCGACAACTCGGCCATCCTGTTCGGCAGCAACATGGCCAACAGCGATCTGCACGATGCCGATCCGGTGCCATCACTGATCCTGGGTCGCGCCGCCGGCGCCATCAAGGGCAACCAGCACCTGCACTATCCGCAGAGCACGCCGCACGCGAACCTGCTGGTCACGCTGGCGCAGCGCGTGGGCGTGCCGCTCGAGAAGATGGCCGACAGCACCGGCGTGCTTTCGGAAGTCTGATGCGCCGCAGGTTCCTCGCGTTTGCCGCGGTGGCGGCGCTCACCGTGACGGCGCGCGCGCAGGACGCGCCCGCCCCCGATGGCAGCACGCCGCTGCAATGGGCCGCGTACCAGGGCGATGCGGCCAGCGTGAAGCAGCTGCTTTCATCCGGCGCGAAGGTGAACGAACCCAATGCCTATGGCGTGACGGCGCTGGCGCTGGCCGCCGAAGCCGGCAATGCGCCGATCATCCGGCTGCTGCTTGCCGCCGGCGCCGATGTGGAATCACCCACCGGCGACGGCCAGACGGCGCTGATGAGCGTGGCGCGCACCGGCAACATCGAGGCCGCCACGCTGCTCATCCGGCGCGGCGCGAACGTGAACGCCACCGAGCGCTTCGGCGGACAGACAGCGCTGATGTGGGCGGCCGCGCGTCGCCACCCCGCCATGGTCAAGCTGCTGGCCACGAAAGGCGCCGATGTCAACGCGCGCGCGGTGGTGCGCAATTTCGAGCGCCATGTCACCGTCGAGCAGCGCTACAAGAACACGCACACCGGCGGCCTCACGCCGCTGCTGTATTCGGTGCGCGAGAACTGCCGTGGCTGCGTGCAGGAACTGCTGCGCGCTGGCGCCGACATCAACCTGCCCGACCCCGACGGCATCGCGCCGCTGTCGCTTGCGATGATGACGGGCAATTGGGACATCGCCCGGCAGCTGGTGGAAGCCGGCGCCGACGTGAACCAGTGGGACATCTACGGCCAGGCGCCGCTGCACGTGGCCATCGAGAACGCCTACGTCAGCCGCCGCAGCGGTGTTGGCAACCTGGGCACCGACAAATCCGCCAATACCACCGATGGCAAGGAACTGGTGAAGATGCTGGTGGAGCGCGGCGCGAATCCGAACCAGCCGATGTTCTTCCGCCCACCGCGCGAGCCCGGGCAGGTGTCGGCCAGCACGCGCGGCACCACGCCGTTTCATCGCGCCTGCGCCTCGGCCGATCACGAGCTCATTCGCTATCTGCTCGCCCATGGCGCCGACATCCGCCGCACCACAGCGCATGGCGAAACCCCGATCCTCGTCGTGGTGAACGCGCGCAGCAGCGAGAACGAGATCATCGACACCGTGCGGTTCCTGAAAGACAACGGCGCCGACATGAACGGCATGGCCCAGGTCATCTGGATGAACCGCAACCGCGGCGGCACCGCGCTGCACCTGGCCACGCGCAAGAACATGAAGAAGCTGATGGCCGAACTCGTGGCCATGGGCCAGGACCCGGACATCCGCGATGGCGATGGCCTCACCGCGCTGGATTACGCGCAGTCGCGCGGCTGGCTGCCGGCGCTGGCCATCCGTCCGCCGCCACGCGATGACCTGGTGAAGGTGCTGCGCGATCTCGGCGCGAAGGTTGAGATGAGCAAGGTGCCCGACTGGGCCGGCGAGTTCCCCGCCATCGGCCCGCCGCGCGACCACGAATCGGAAATCTTCCCGCTGTGACAATCTTCCGCACACGCCGCCAGTTCCTCGGCGCCAGCGCATCGCTTGCCGTTGCGGCATCGCTTGGCGCCATCACGCGCCCGACGCACGCCGCCGCAGATGCTGCCGAGAACATCCAAGCGCAGTCGCTCGCGCCCGGCTTCACGCTGCTCAGCGGCGCCGGCTGCAATGTGCTCGCGCTCGCCAGCCCCGAAGGCACACTGATGGTCGACGGTGGCTTCCAGCGCCATTCCGCGAGATTGCTGGCGGCGGTGGCGCGGGCCACGGGCTCGCGCAAGGTGAACACGCTCATCAACACGCACTGGCATCCGGCGCAGACAGGCAGCAACGAAACGCTGGGTCGGCAGGGCGCGCAGATCATCGCGCACGAGATCACGCAGCTGTATCTGGCGCGCGCCGTGGCGTCAGTGGATTACACCGGCTTGTATGGACCGCTGGCCGAGAAGGGTCGGCCGCGCATCACGACGCGCACCACGGGTTCACTGCAGTTCGCCGGTCGCCGCGTGGACTACGGCTACCTGCCCGCCGCGCACACCAACGGCGATCTGTACGTTCATTTCCCCGACGCGAACCTGCTCGTGGCCGGTGGACCGGTGTGCAGCGATTCGTGGCCGCTGCTCGACTGGCGCAATGGCGCGTGGCTCGGTGGCCTGGCGAAAGCGCACGAGAAACTTGTCGCAATGGTGAAACCCGAAACGCGGATCATTCCGTCCCATGGACCGATGATCGACGGCGCCACGCTGGCCCGGCACCACCGGATGTACGCGGATTTCCACGAAAAGATGGTCGTATTCCAGAACCGGGGCTATGACTCCGGCGACTGCATCGCCCAGCGCCCCCTGCGCGAACATGAGGCTATCTTCGGCGATCCTGCGGCCTTCATCACCGGATCGCTGCAGAGTCTGAACCTGGCCTACTCCCCCGACTGAGGGCCTCGGCAGGCCCCTCCAGGGACCCTTCCCCCGAAATACAGGCGCGCGACCCCGCAACGGGGTACCCTAGGGCTTGATCGCTTTCGTCCGTATCGGACCCGCACGCCCATATCAGGGGCGCGTCCCGCTCGAGCCGCAACGCCTGCCGATCAGGTGTCAGGACATCCCTGGGCTCTCTTCGATCCCGTGCTGCCTGTCATTAGTTATCCATTCACACGAGAGAGAAGAGTCCATGGCCAAGATTTATGTCGGCAACCTGCCGTTTACTGCGACCGAAGATCAGGTCCGCGCGCTGTTCGCAGCCCACGGCACCGTTGAGTCGGTTTCCCTTCCCAATGATCGCGAAACCGGCCGCCCCCGTGGCTTCGGCTTCGTGGAGATGAGCCAGGCTGATGCCTCGCGCGCCATCCAGGCCGTCAATGGCCAGGACATGGGCGGTCGCGCCCTGCGCGTCAATGAAGCGCAGGACAAGCCCCGCACCGGTGGTGGTGGTGGCGGCGGTCGTGGCGGCTTCGGCGGCGGCGGCGGCGGTGGCCGTGGCGGCTACGGCGGCGGTGGCGGCGGTGGCGGCTACGGCGGCGGCGGCGGCGGTGGCGGCGGCCGCTGGTAAGTGGCACGTCCCTCGCGACAGGCGAGTGCGTCCACTGGGCGTGATCGCCTGAAGCTGGATTTTGCTCGCGCAGCTTCGCTGCGCGAGCTCTATCCACAGTTGGCAGAAGTGCGCGTGGAATTCGAATTCCAGGACGGCACTACGCGAACTCCGTCTCCCCAGTCGTTTTCCTATTTCCCGGCGGCGCGCGGTTTTTTCCGCTATGCCTGCCCCTGCCATAGCTGCAGTGGGGAATTCGACCTTTCACCTTATATTGCAGAGCTGGCCGACAAGTCCGGCCGCAAGCAACGTGCCCGCAGCATCAGTGTGACCTGCACTGGACAGCGCGCGCACCAGCCTTTGGCGCCTGCGGAATGTCCGATTTGTGCGCGCATCAACCTGAGCGCCACGCTGCATTCCTCGGAGTAGTGATGAACACGACGCATGATGGATTCCCGGATTTTCGCGCCCGCGCGGAACGCGCTGCGCGAGAGGCCGCGGAGCGGCGCGAACAGGCGCTGGTCGATCAGCGTTCGCCCGAAAACACCAATGATGCGCGCGTGCGCATCTGGGAACGGCTGCACCAGGTGCGGCTGCCCAAGGATCCCGCCCATGCCATCCTCGCGATCATCGCGAAGCAGACCGGCATGAAGCTGGGTGATGTGCAGGAAGTGCAGCGCGCGCGGGCAACGCCCGTCGCCTAGATCACCAGCACGTGGCGCGCTTCGGCGCCGCGCACCAGATTCAGATCAATGCCGCGATCCAGCGTGACGAATACGCCGTCGCGGCGAACAGCCATCGCCAGCAGATAGCCATCACTCACCTGCCGCGTGCGCAGCAGCCAGTCGTGATCGAGCCGCGTGGTATCGAGCACGGAAAAATCATCCGTCCAGAATTCATGGAAGCGCGTGGCCGTGGCTTCGCGCAATCGCGCGGCGACGGCCGCCACCGGTTGCGGTCGCGGATAGTTCTCTGAAGAGAGCACGCGCAGGCAGCCGTTCTGCGTGATCGGGCACGAGGCCCAGCCGCGCTCGAGGTTACGGTCGAGCCAGCTGCTGGCCGCGCCGTGATGCACATGCGCCGCGTCGAGCAGCGCCACCAGCACGTTCACATCCAGCAGCGCGCGCATCAGGCGCCGGCTTCGTCGCGCAGGCGGTTCACCTGCTCGTTGGTCACGCGGGGGACGAGGGTCCCGGGCGCCGCGCCGGCCTCCGGCCCGCCGGAAAAGGGCCGGAATCCGTGTCGGCCGGCGGGGGCGCTGTTTGCAGCCTGGGCAATTGGCTGGGATAGCGCCCGGTGGATGAGTTCCGAGGCCACGGCACCGGCTGTGCGCCCCTGGCGCCGGGAGAGCTCCTTCAGGGCCTGCAGGACGGGTTCGTCAATGTCCAGAGTGGTGCGCATGATTCGATTATGCATCAGATGCAGTGATGCTTAAACACCATCTCTCTGTCTCGAGCGATATCTGCACTTTTATTATATAAATAGGCACTTACTTAAAATAAGGAATGCCCCTATTTTAGGATGATCATCAAGGCCGTCCCCATGCAGCGAGGACAAACAGGAAGGTTTGAAACAACCACCACCGCCGGAGAGGCGGTGCGGGCTTTCGTCCCCTCGCCCCTGCCGCCACAGCCACCGCTGGATATCTCCGGACCGCTGCAGCATCGCCTCGAGCAGGCTGTCGTGGCCTGTGGTCGTCTCGACGGTGTTGCGGCGCTGCTGCCCGAACCCGATCTCTTCCTCTACGCCTATGTCCGACGGGAAGCGCTGCTCTCATCGCAGATCGAAGGAACGCAGTCATCGCTGTCTGACCTGCTGTTATTCGAATTGGATGAACTGCCGGGCGTTCCCTTCGATGATGTGGTCGAGGTGTCCTGCTACGTTGCCGCGCTGGAGCACGGCCTTGCCCGATTACGCGAAGGCATGCCGCTCTCCGGACGTTTGCTTCGAGAGGTTCATGGAAAGCTGCTTGAGCGCGGAAGGGGCGCCGACAAACAGCCTGGGGAATTCCGCCGTACCCAGAACTGGATTGGCGGCACGCGCCCCGCAAATGCGCACTTCGTTCCACCGCCACCGGATGTCTTGCCCCAATGCATCCGCGAACTGGAAAACTTCCTGCACGCCCGTGAGAAGCAGCCGGCATTGATCGTGGCCGCCCTGGCCCATGTACAGTTCGAAACCATCCATCCGTTCCTCGATGGGAACGGCCGGGTAGGCCGACTGCTGATCTCGCTGATCCTCCACGATGCGGGACTCCTGCGACAGCCCTTGCTGTACCTGAGCCTGCACTTCAAGAAGCACCGTGCCGAGTACTACCGGCAGCTGGATCAGGTGAGACAGAACGGAGACTGGGAGGCCTGGCTCGATTTCTTTCTGGAAGGCGCGATGCTCACGGCGAACGCTGCGGTGGATACAGCCCTGCGCCTCCTGAAGCTGTTCCGCGAGGACGAAGCCCGACTGAAATCCGGTAAGCGAAGCCACCAGAGCATGCAAAAGGTGTTCGACGCGATGCGATCCCGTCCGATATCCAACATCCGGCAGCTGACGGCCCGAACCGGACTGAGCTTCGCCACCGTCGCAAAGACCGTGGACGCAATGGTTTCGATCGGGCTGCTGCGAGAACTCACCGGTAACCGCCGTGGCAGGGTCTTTGCTTATCAGCGCTATGTCGAAATTCTTAATGAAGGCGCAGAGCCGCTATGATCAGCCCACAACACTTCCGGGGATCCACATGAAAACAAGCCATGCGCTCGCCGCAGCGAGCCTCGCCCTGCTCAGCTCCATCGCCACGGCCCAGATGCCGCCGGGCGTCACGATGGAAATGGTCAACACCGTGCTGCCCGAAGAGGGCGCGCCGAAGGCAGTGACGGGCAAATACGCCGTTGTCGTGCACGTCGCACCCGGCAACGACGCGCTGAAGGTGCTTCATCCCACCGACCTCGCGGCGTTCCCGGCGAAGGACACGCTGCCCGTGCTCGTCTGGGGCAACGGCGGCTGCGCCATCGACAACCCGCGCTACGAAGGTTTCCTGCAGACCATCGCCTCGCATGGCTTCATCGTGATCAGCACGCGCAGCCCGGCCGCGCCCGCGGCCGCGACTGCCGCAGCGCCGCCGGCCGCCAATGCGCCACGCCCGCGCCAGGCCAACGCCGCCGACCTGACTTCCGCCATCGACTGGGCCTTCGCAGAGAACGCGCGCGAAGGTTCGCCGCTCAAGGGCAAGATCGACACCCGGCATGTGGCCGTGATGGGTCAATCATGCGGCGGTCGCCTGTCGCTGGAACTGGCCGCCGACTGGCGCGTGTCGACCATCGGCGTGTTCAACGCCGGGCTGCAGCCCAACCAGATGTCGATGCTCACGCGGCTGCGCATTCCCGCGCTGTTCATCAACGGCGGCGAGCGCGACTTCATGATGGGCCCGGCGAAGGCCACCTTCGATGCGATCAACACGCAGCCGGTGTTCTATGGCGCGCGCAAGGATGCAGGCCACACGGCCACCGCGTATCACGTGGGCGGCGGCGAGTTCGCGAACGTCGCCACCAACTGGGTGCGCTGGCAGTTCAAGCGCGACAAGCAGGCCGGAAAAATGTTCACCGGCAGTACCTGCGAGCTGTGCACCAACAGCACCTGGCAGACCGCCGCCAAGAAGCTCAAATGAAAAAGCAGCTCCTCGGTCTGCTGCTGTTGGTGGCATGCATCGGCGGCGCATCGG
Organism: Pseudomonadota bacterium; assembly: GCA_016720075.1. Classification (GTDB taxonomy): domain Bacteria; phylum Pseudomonadota; class Gammaproteobacteria; order Steroidobacterales; family Steroidobacteraceae; genus ZC4RG30. The sequence continues at coordinate 182,293 of JADJXW010000021.1, read as the reverse complement.
CCGCCCAACCCGCCGCCGCGTCCTGCGACCGCGAATGCCTGCGCAGCCACGTCACGCAGATCCTGTGGTCGCTGGTGAAGCACGACGTCAGCAAGCTGCCCGTGGCCGACACGCTGCGCGTGACCGAAGACGCAGTGGAAAAGCCGCTGAAGGATGTGGCCCTGATCCGCAGCGTTACCGCGCTGCAGGGCTACCGGCAGGATTTCATCGACGAGCGCATGGGCATGGCCGGCGCGCATGTGATGGTCGAGGAAAGCGGCGCCCCCATCATGCTGGTGGTGCGCATCAAGGTCGTGGGTAACCAGCTCACCGAACTGGAACTGGTACCCACGCGCAGCCGCACCGAGGGCCTCATCTTCAACCTCGACGGCCTGAAGGCCGCCAGCGCGGTGATGAACTACGCGCCGCGCGCCGATGAGCTGGCCACGCGGGACGAAGTGCTGAAGGCCGGCCTCAAGTATCCGGAAGGCCTCGCGAAGGCCGAGAACTTCGCCGCCGTGAACATGCCATTCGCGCCCGATGCCTACCGCTACGAGAACGGCCAGATCATGGCCGGCCCCGACTGCAAGTTCGCGCCCGGCTGCCAGAACATCTCCACGCAGTCGCTGGCCATCTTCAAGCGCCTGGGCGCGCCGATGACGCGCGTAGTGCTGGTGGATGAGCGCATGGGCATCGCCTGGCTGCGCCTGGCCTGGGGCGTGAGGCAGGAGGGCGGCGACCAGCTCACCGCGTTCGAGGCGTTCAAGTTCTACGGCGGGCAGATGCACGCAGTGGAAGCGTTCATCCGCATCCTGCCGATCGAGAAGCGCGACGGCGGGTGGAAGTAACCCGCCGCGACCTTCAGCGCAGCGCCGCCCCCACGATGGCCTGCGCTTCCTGCTGGATGGCCTTCAGGTGCGCCGCGCTGGTGAGGCTTTCGGCGTAGATCTTGTACACATCCTCGGTGCCCGAGGGCCGCGCGGCGAACCAGCCATTGCGCGTTGATACCTTCAGGCCGCCGATGGCCGCGCCATTGCCCGGTGCATGCGTCTGGATCGCGGTGATGGCCTCGCCGGCCATGCTCGACAGCTTCACCTGTTCGGCCGACAGCGCACCCAGCTTCTTCTTCTCGGCCGGCGTCGCGGCCGCATCGATGCGCTCGTAGAACGACTCGCCGTGCTTCGAGGTGAGCTGCGCGTACAACTCGCCGGGATCGCGGCCGGTCTTCGCCATCATCTCGCCTGCCAGCAGCCCGGGGATCAGCCCGTCCTTGTCGGTGGCCCAGGCGCCGCCATCGCGGCGCAGGAACGTGGCGCCGGCGCTTTCCTCGCCCACGAAGCCCAGCGAACCGCTGATCAATCCTTCGACGAACCACTTGAACCCCACCGGCACCTCGAACAGCTTGCGCCCCAGGTCCGCGGCCACCCGATCGATGATGCTGCTGCTGACGATGGTCTTGCCCACTGCAGCATCGGCACGCCAGCCGGGGCGATTGCGATACAGATAGTCGATCATCACCGCCAGGTAGTGGTTGGGCGGCATCAGGCCCACGCTGCCTGCCACGATGCCGTGGCGGTCGTGGTCGGTGTCGCAGGCCATCACGATCGGATACTGATCGCGCAGCGACAGCAGCGAGCGCATTGCATGCGGCGAGGAGGGATCCATGCGCACCTGGCCATCCCAGTCCAGCGACATGAACGAGAACGTGCCATCCACTTTGGTGTTCAGCACTTTCAGGTCGATGCCATAGCGCTCGGCAATCGGCTCCCAGAAATGCACGCCCGCGCCGCCCAGCGGATCCACCGCCATGCGCACGCCGGCTGCGCGGATCGCCGCAAGATCGATGACATTGCCCAGGTCGGCAACATAGGCATTCAGATAATCATGCCGGTGCGTGGTGGCGGCGCGCCGGGCCTGCTCCAGCGGCATGCGCTTCACGCCCGCCAGCCCCGCGGCCAGGAGTTCGTTCGCGCGATTCTCGACCCACTTGGTCACGTCGGTATCGGCGGGGCCGCCGTTGGGCGGGTTGTATTTGTAGCCGCCGTTGTCCGGCGGATTGTGCGAGGGCGACATCACCAGGCCATCGGCAAGGCCGGTGCTGCGGCCGCGGTTGTAGCCCAGGATGGCGTGCGAGAGCACCGGCGTGGGCGTGTATTCATCGCCGGCCGCCAGCATGGTGTTCACGCCGTTGGCGGCCAGCACCTCGAGCGCGCTGTCGCCCGCCGGCTTCGACAGCGCATGCGTGTCGATGCCGATGAACATGGGGCCATCGATGCCCTTGCCCTGGCGGTAGTCGCACACCGCCTGCGTGATGGCCAGCACATGCCATTCATTGAAGCTCGACTTGAACGCGGTGCCGCGATGGCCAGAGGTGCCGAAGGCCACACGCTGCGTGGCAACGCCCGGATCCGGCCGGCTATCGAAATACGCGGCGAGCAGCCGCGAGACATCCAGCAGGGGCAGGGCGGTGGCCGGCTGGCCGGCGAGCGGGGAATTCGGCATGAAGGGCTTCCTGTCGGGGACGTTTCATTCTGGCATATCGCCCGGCGCGCGAACGTGGCAGCCTAGGCGCGAAGGGAGGGCATCCATGAACCGCATCCATCGCGATCATCCCGTGCGCGGCATCCTGCGACCGGGCGACATCCGCCGGCTGGTGATCTTCTCGGTGGTGCTGCTGGTGCTGGTGCCCACCATCGCCTGGAATGCCGGGGGATTCAGTCAGCTGCAGGGCGTGAGCTGGAAGCCCGGCCTGAATCTCGACGCCCTCGCAGCCGCGCCACTGCCCACGCTGATCCACGCCATCGCCATCCTGGTGCTGACGGTTGCCGGCTGGATCATGCTTGCGCTGCCCAAGGGCGATCGCCGGCATCGCACGCTGGGCTGGACCTGGGTCACCGGCATGGTGCTGATGGGCCTTTCATCCATCGCTGTGCCGCACGGCGACAGCTGGGTGGCCGCCTACCTGGGCGGCGGCTCGGCGCTGGTGCTGCTGGCGTTCGGTGTGTATTTCATCCGCACCGGCAAGGCGCGCAACCACGCGCGCACGATGGCGATGCTGATGATCGCGCTGGTGCTGATGACGATGCTGGCCTTCCTGCCAGGAAGGCTGCTGCACGAGGTGGTCTTCGCCGGCTAGGCGCGAAGGCGCAGCGGGGCGTTGCGCAGCTGCTCCAGCTCCACCGGCACCTCGGCCGCGGGCAGCTGGATCAGTCGCCGCAGCAGGCGCGCCGTGACGGGCTGGCCGTCGGTCCAGGCCAGCACATCGCGCAGCATGCGCAGCACCAGGTGCGCGGTGAGCTCGGCATCCACGCCGGCGCGATGCGCAAGTTCCGTGGAAGGCAGTTTCAGGCCGCGTGCCAGGTCGGCCAGCGAGTGGCCGGGCAGCAGCGGATACAGCCGCCGCGCCAGCTTCATCGAACACAGCACGGGCTCGAGTACCAGGCCCAGCCGCGCCCGGCGGCATTCGCGCAGCAGGAAGCGCTGGTCGAAGACGGCGCTATGCGCCACCACGGTAGATTGATCGATGAACGCGATGGCCTCGCGCAGCACGTCTTCCACCGGCGGGGCCTCATCGACCATGCGCTGCGTGATGCCGGTATAGGCCTGGATCGAGGCCGACAGCCGCGTGCCGGCATTGGCCAGCGACGAATAGCGGTCGGTGATGCGACCCGCCTCGATGCGAACCAGCCCGATTTCCGTGATGCGATCGCCGCGCTCAGGGTGCAGGCCGGTGGTTTCGAAATCGAGGATGACGAGGGGGTCGTGGGTCATGGTGCGTATGACCCCGACCATAGCGCGCCGCGGCAGGCATTGCCGCCGACGGGCCTCTCATCACGCGACAGCGTCATGACGGCCGGTGCCATTCATGACGCAGGTCACGTCGCTATGTCATGTCGCGCGCGATCAGCTCGACACAAGTTCCTTGAAGCCGCCCCAGATCATGCGCTTGCCGTCGAAGGGCATGTTCTTGGGGCCGTACACCTGCATGCGTGGATCGCTCATCACCTTCTTCAGGATGCGGTCGCGGTCGCGGCGCGACTTGTAGACGATCCACGAGAACCACACCTCTTCGCCTTTCTTGAGCATCACGCTCTGCGGGAACGAGGTGAGCTTGCCGGGCTTGGCGTCATCGGCGATGCACTCGTGGTAGTCGAGCGCGCCGTATTCCAGCCAGATCTTGCGACCGAGCCGCGCCATCTTCAGGTAGGCCGCGCGGTTCTTCTTCGGGATGGGAAGCACGAATCCGTCGACGTAGCGGGGCATGGGGAGGGTTCCTCGAGCGGCAGTAACGGGAGCCTGAGTCTATCAGTCGAAGCTAGAGCTCCGGTCGATTGCGACGCATGTGAAGTACTGAGACGATGACAACGCAACCCTGTTGAATGCGGGAAGTACACCGCATAGGGAAAGCGGCGAGTAGGGGCACAGCGCAGACCATCCATGCTTTGCCTATAGAGAAGTGCGTTGGTCGACAGTGAGACGGCCAGCCTGCCGATCTCCACAAGGAACCTGCCGCCAAGGCCGGGTCTCTGTTTCTCATACCAGCGGGACGCTCGCAGCGCATCGAGTTCGGCCTCAGGCCGAACTCGCACTGGCCAGTTCATAGCCGGCTTTTGAGCTCGAGCAGCACCTCTTCTGCGGGTCGCCCCAGGTTTCCATCAGCTTCAAGGGCACGCAATCGATGCTCGTTCACCGTTCGATGCCACTCCGGCAGGGGAACGGCATCGGCACTGGGCTCGAGGCTTTCCCAGATCTGATCCATCAGATCCAGGCGCTCGGCCACGCTGAGGGCTGCCAGATCCGCTGCCTTGGGGATGGATGCCATGTGCGCCACGCTACACCTCCTGCTACCGGGCCGCAAAAGGGCCGTTCGCGGGATGGTGATGCGGGCCGGTCGGCGCAACCAGCGGCATTTCTGTTGGATACATCCCTTTTCCTGCGCCGCAATATTTGGTATTTGTTGGGTTAGTCCTGGGGCGTCAGGCTCAGGCGGGCGGCAGGCGCCGACAAGTAGCCCGCAGCAACTGAAGGAGGTGATCCAATGGCACATTCACACGTTGGTTCGGTCGCAGCTTCGCGGCCCTTGGGCCATGGAGACAAGCGCGCAAGCTAACTGTTACGCGCGCGGCCGTAATCGACGGCTGTAGCTCCGATTCAGTTGCCGTGCGGACACAATCCTTTAACCAGACCCAAGTCCGTACGTACTGATCTCACGAGCGGGAATGGCGGGGTTCGAAAGAACTCCGCCATTTTCTTTTTCCCCGAACAGAGGTTGTTCTGGCAATGACGTTCCGCATGCGACTCGCCACGGTGCTCTGTCTGCTTGCCTTCGCTGCGGCTCCAGCGGCTTGGGCGGCGTCGCCCTCGCCGCGCGCAGTCGCCATCACCATCGACGACCTCCCCCGCGGCGGCGACGGTGGCCCGCGCGACCTGGCCTCGCTGCAGGCCATGACCGCGAAGCTCCTCACCCCCTTCGCCCAGCAGCAGATCCCCGTGATCGGCTTCGTGAACGCCGGGCGGTTCCAGGGCGATGAAGCGGGCCTGAGGCAGTTGTTGAACCAGTGGCTGGACGCCGGCGCCGACCTGGGCAATCACTCCTTCTCACACCCCGACATCAACAACACGCCGCTCGCGCAATACACCGCCGACATCACGCGCGGCGAAACGCCGCTGAAGAGCGTGCTCGCCGCGCGCGGCAAAAAGCTGGCCTATTACCGCCACCCGTTCCTGCATGTGGGGTCCACGCCTGAAGACAAGGCAGGCCTCGCGCAATTCCTCGCGCGGCAGGGCTACACCGAGGCGCCGGTCACCTTCGACAATGCCGACTACGCGTGGGCGGCCCGCTATGTGTCACCTGAAACCCGCGACAACGCCGCCGCCGGCTACGTGCCCTACATGGAATCGGTGGTCGCGTTCTTCGAGCAACGCGCGGTGGAAGTGGTGGGGCGGGAGTTTCCGCAGATCCTGCTGATTCACGCCAACCAGCTGAACGCCGACCAGATGCCGCAGCTGCTGGCGATGTTCCGAAGCCGCGGCTACCGGTTCGTGACGCTGGAAGAGGCGCTGCGCGATCCGGTATACAAGACACCCGAGAACTACGTGGGGCGCAACGGGTTCTCTTGGCTGCACCGGTGGAGCCGCTTCAAGGGCATGCCCAACAAGGGTGAGCCGGATGCGCCCGAGTGGGTGATGAAGGGGTTCTGAAGCCGCCGCCGCGCGGGCTATTTCGCCGTGGACCTGGCCGCTGGCACCCGCTCGGTGTTGGGCGTGCCGCACCTGGCGAACTTCTTTGTCGTGACGTCGCGGCACTTGGGCGCAGGCGGCGGCGTGGTGCAGGCCGCCTGCTTGACGAACTTGCCGTTGTCGCGACACCTGCCGGCTGCATCCAGCTCGGGTTTGGCCCACGCACTACCCGCCATCAGTACTGCGGCGGCCACAGCCATCGAGATCTTCAGCATGGTCCGCATGTTCGCTTCCCCGGCTCGTTGTGATGGGAGAGAACAGGTTGCCCCGTCAACCGCGGGGTTGTCCAGACCGGAAGCGCCCTTCAGGGCGACGCCACGAACTCGTCGAGCTGCTCGAACTGCGCCTTCGCGCCTTCCATGCTGCCCGAGGCCATTGCATCCTCCAGCGCCTGCTTCGACGCAAACCGCTCGCTCAGCACCACCCGCGTGCTGCCGCCCAGGTCTTCGAAGGTGACGGTGCTGATCTGCCCCGCATCGCCCGCCTCGTCGTTCGTCCACACCAGGCGCGATTCCAGCACCACTTCGGTGTACCTGCCGAAGAACGGCATCTCGTTGCCCTGGTAGTCGAACACCAGCTTGTAGCCGCCGCCCACGCGCACATCCATCTCGCAGGACTTGAGCGTGATGGGCGCCCCCTTTGGCACCCACCACTGCCGGAACAGCTCGGCCTGCGTCCACGCCCGCCACACCTTGCGCACCGGCGCGTTCACCACGCGCGTGACGATCACCTCGTAGTCGGAGATGCGTTCAACCGTTGTGCTGTTCGTCATGTCATCTCCTCGACCAGTTTATCCAAGGCGTTGAAACGGGCGGCCCACAGGGCCTGGTACTTCGCGAGCCAGGCCATTTCCTGCTCGAGCTGGCGCCGGCCGAGCCGGCAGGTGCGCACGCGGCCCACCTTCTCGGTGGCCACCAAGCCGGCATCCTCGAGGATGCGCACGTGCTTCTTCATGCCCGTCAGGGTCATGTGGAATTTGCCGGCGAGCTCGGTGATGGAGGTGTCGCCGCGGCCCAGCTGCTCCAGCACGCCACGGCGGGTGTGGTCGGAGAGGGCGGCGAAGGAGGCGTCGAAGCGGGGGTGGGAATACTGAACCATGTGGTTCAGTATAGCTCGATCGCCGCCTGCACGATAGCCCGAGCCCATTGCGGCGTGCGGGCCAGCGCAACGGCATCGGAAGCATCGGGATGACGCAGCTGGCCGCGCGACATCTCGAGCACCAGCAGTGGCGCGGGAATCTCCTCGCCGGGCCGGGCATCCGTGCTGTTGTCGAGCACCTGCAGGCGCGCCAGGTGGGGCATCAGGCCGATCAGGTTCTCGCGCGAGGTGATCCAGCGCTCGCGGATCTTCTCCTCGGGAATGGGGTGTCCGCCATGCGCCACGCGCAGCCGCACGCGATCGATGTGCTGCTCGGGCGAGGACAGGCCCACGAAGATCATCATCACGTCATGCGTGTGCGTGGCATCGGCCAGCAGCGCCGGAATCGTGCGCGCGCTCAGCGTGGTCTCGAACGCAAAATTTGCGCGCTGCGCGATGGCGGATTCGAGCAGATCGCGGCCGTGCTGCCAGGCGCGCGCGTTGGCTTCCTCGAGCGTGAGGCCACCGTGGCTCACCAGCTCGCGCGACAGCGCATCGGGGTTGAACCAGGAAAGGCCCGCGGCCTTAAGCATGGCGCCGCCCAGCGAGCTCTTGCCCGAGCCGTTCACACCCGCCAGCACGAGGATGAACGGTCGCGCAGGCGATGGCGCCATCAGAACGATGCGCCGGCCTTGGGACGTGGCGCCACCTGGCCGCGCGATTCGAACAAGGCCTCGACGCGCGCGGCCGCGTCGGGTTGCTGCAGCAGCGCCAGCCGCGCATCGAAGCGCTGCGTCAGTTCATCGAGTGCGCCCTGCCGCTGCGCGCGCAGCGCGCCCAGCTCGCCGCGCAGCCGCTCGTACTCCGCCGCGGGCATCAGCACCATTTCCACGGTGGAGTGGTTCGTGACGGCCGCGACGCCGGAGCGGTTCACCTGCCGCACCACCTCGCCCCACTTGTTCTTCACCTGGCTGGCCGAGTGGCGGGGCAGGGAGTCGAGCGTCTGGAGTTCGGCGGCCATGGGGGGCTTTCAGTCGATGAGATATGGCTAATATTGCCTTTTTAGCCATTTCTATGCAAGCTCAGACGAGTCCTGAGGCGATCAGGCAATTGGTATTTGACATATTGACCCGCCAAAACAGCACTTCCGCGGGCGTCACTTGCCCAGCAGCTTGTTGAGCGATTCCCTGACTTGACCACGGCACGGCCTCTTCGGGGTTTGCTTTGCGGGCGGCGACCCGCCGCTCGAGTTCCTGGCGCTGATCGGGAGTGAGGGGTAATGCCGTGCTGTCAGTGGCAATGCTGTCCCAGATTTCTTCGACCAGCTTGAGACGGTCCTCCACGCTCAGTCGATCGATGCCCAGTGCTTCCAGAGAGGCAACCATGTTTCCGACCCTACACCCGCCACGCACATGGGACAAAGCCGACCAATGAACCTACCTGGGGTAAGGTATCGTCGGCGCCACCGACACAAGGGGCAGTTCGCGAAACTCGAGTGATTACCTACAATTTCGGCATCAGCATGCCCCCAAAAGGCGTTTACTGTTCCTTATAAGCGTCAATCACCAAGTCGGCATGCTCTCTCATTCCTTCCTTGACGCCATGCCCCAGCGTCACCAAAAACAGCTGAGCACCCTCGCGCCTGGCGAACTTCATCGCAGGAATGAAATCGCTGTCGGCCGTAACCAGGACGATGACGTTTGCCTGCCGCTTGAGCGTCAGGCTGGCGATGTCGAGCCCGATCCGCATATCCACTCCCTTCTTCCGGATGGTGGGCCGAAAATCCGCAGCCGAGATCTGAACAGTCGGGCCGGGCCGGCCTTGAATGCCAGGCCGGAGATGCCATCCCTCATGCGAAAGCTCCCCGAACCGAATCGCGAAAAATGGCTCCCTGGGAAGCTCCGCCAGGATGCTGCGATTCCGGATTGCCAGATCGCTGGAGGAAAAATCCCTCGTTCCGCCGCCCAGTGGCACGGATGCCACGCCGTCTATTGGCTTGGCGTCGTAGTAGTAGACCCGGTGAAGGCGCATGCCAGCCAGGCAGGGAAGTCGCTGCACCGACCGCGTGAACTCGGCGATAGCGTGAGCCGTGGCAGGGGATTTGGCGTAGCTGAGTGACATGGAAGCACCCAAAAACAAAAATGGCCACTTGGCAGGTGGGGGACGAACCCCTCTTACATGACACCCACCAAGCAGCCGTTTGTTTCGGGTTCAATTTTGCGGCGACCGACCTACCGAGGCAAGGCTTGAATCGGGCCTGAAGCGCCTAAAATGTGAACCATCCGGCAAGCTGGCACCCCAATCGGCTGAGCGAACTAGAATCGAGACAATGGACGGCCCCACCCTCTCCCTCGAATCCCTGAAGCTCCAGCTTCGTCAATTCGCCGCCGACCGCGACTGGAACCAGTTCCACTCCCCCAAAAACCTCGCCGCCGCCCTCTCGGTGGAAGCCGCCGAACTCCTCGAACCCTTCCAGTGGCTGACCGAGGAGCAGAGCCGCAACCTCTCCCCCGAGAAGCGCGAGGCCGTGCGCAAGGAAATCGCCGACGTGCTGATCTACCTCATCCGCCTGGCCGACAAGCTCGACATCGACCTGCTGCAGGCCGCGCGCGACAAGATCGTGGAGAACGCGGCGAAGTACCCGGTGGAGAAGGCGAAGGGGTCGATGCGCAAGTACACCGACCTATAGGCAAGTCGCGCCGCTACTGCGCCATTTCATAGCTGGTGCTGCGTCCGCCTTCCGGCAGCTTTCGCAGCACGCCCAGCGACAGCAACTCCGTGATGTCGCGCAGTGCGGTGTCCGGCGAACATCCGGCGATCTTTGCCCACTTGCTGCTGGTGAGTTTGCCCTCGAAGCCATCGAGCAGGCGGTTCAACAACCTGATCTGTCGCTCGTTGAACGGAGTGGAAGCCCAGCGCTGCCAGAAGCGCGCCTTGGCCAGCACGCCATCGAGCGTGCCCTGGGCGCTGGCAACCGCGCGCTCCAGTGTTCCCAGGAACCAGGCGAGCCATGCGGTGACTTCCATGGAGCCCTTCTGTGTTGCCTCGAGAACATCGTAGTAGTCCTTGCGCTCGCGCTGGATCTGCGCCGAGAGGCTGTAGAACCGCTGCGGGCTCAAGTCCGCCCGGGCCAGGAACAGATCGCCGACGGCGCGTGCGATGCGTCCGTTGCCATCGTCGAAGGGGTGCAGTGTGACGAACCAAAGGTGCGCGAGGCCTGCTTTGATGAGCGTCGGCTCCGGCGTGGGCTGATTCGCCCACGCGAGGAAACGCGTGACTTCCGTTTGCAGGGAAGATGAAGGCGGCGCTTCGTAATGCACGGTGCGCCGATGAACCGGACCGGACACGACCTGCATCGGTCCTTCGGCATCATCGCGCCATTGACCCACGCGGATCCGGTTCATTCCCGAATAGCCGGTGGGGAACAGGGCCGCGTGCCAGCCGAGAAGGCGCTGGGTGGTCAAAGGCTCCGCGCTGCGTGATGTGGCATCGAGCACCATGTCCACCACGCCGTCGACATGGCGGTCGACGGGTGCGACGGCGCCGATATCAACTCCCATTCGCCGTGCGATGGATGAACGCACGGATTGCAGATCCAGCACCTTGCCCTCGATCTCGCTGGTCTTGACGACGTCTTCCGTGAGGGCGGCCAGGCTGGCCTGATCGCGCAGGGACATGCCGACATCGGCCAGTCGACCCAGGAGCAGGCCCTGTGCCCGGCTGACGCTGCTCAATGGCGCGGAAAGCGCCGCCAGGTCGTAGCGCCATAGCGGCCAGTCTTCGGCCTGCCAGATGTACTGCTTATCTCCGCGAATCATGCGGAGATTAAACAGCGGATTCGCCGCAGGGGCAAGCTAATCGCCGCACAAATTGCGGATAATGAGCACCGACTTCTAAGATCACAATTTGTGATCCTAAAGACGGACCTCTAGCTGGAGTCGGAATCCAGGTCCGCGGTGAAACCGATGGGCCGCGACCTTTCCCTGGGAGGCAGCGCAGCCAGCTGGCGAATGGATTCCACGATGTCGCCGATTACCTGGTCATGGGAGTCCACGCGATTGGAAAGATCCTCCACGATCCTCATGATCTCGTCGCTCAACAGGGATGCGCGCCGTAGCCGGACAAAGGCCCGCATGATCTCCACATTGACCCGCACGGCGGTCTCGCTGCGCAGGACACTGGAGAGCATGGCCACTCCCTGTTCCGTGAAGGCGTAAGGCAATGTCCTCCGGCCCCCGCGTCCATCCGATCGTTTTGAGGTCACAGTTTGTGACCTCAAAATCCCAAGCTCCTGATTCGACAGCTGAAACATAAAGTCTGAAGGGAAGCGTTCAGGGTTCCTGCGCACGGCCTGCAGCAGAACCGATAACCCCCGGATCGAAACAATCCTGGTTTCCAGATCAACAACGCTGGCGGCGGACTTGCCCATTGCAGTGCGCTAGTCTCACCCCCGCCCGCCACAGGATTCCGCGCCAGAAACCCGCGTCTTCCCCCAGAAAGGCCACCCCTTCTGATCGTCTACCTCGCGACGAAAGCCGACTTCCTCGATGCCGTCTTCAAGCGCGACATCGAGTCCATCATCCTCGAGGCCTTCAAGGCGCGCGTGGGCCGCAGCACTTCCCGGCGGGAAGTGCGTTCCTGGAAGGAATCCCTGTTCGCGATGGCGAAGGTGCTGAACGATCCTTCGATCCCGGACAGCTGCGGCGTGGGCGTGGAGTACGGCATACCGCAAAGCTCCAAGCGGATCGACCTGCTGCTTTGAAGGCCGTGACGAGACTGGTCGCGGGAACCTGCTGAGCGTGGAGCTGAAGCAATGGGAATCGGCGCGTCGCACCGACATGGATGGCCTGGTGAGGACGCGCTTCGCCGTGGGCGAAGCGAATACCAGTCATCCCTCGTACCAGAGCTGGTCGTACGCGGAGCTGCTGCGCAGCTTCAATGAGACGGTGGACCAGGACCAGGTTCCGCTGCAGCCCTGCGCCCAACTCTGGGCGAGCCTCAAAAAGGGCCTGAATTCCCGGGTCTGGGCTAGAGAGGGCGCAACTCCTCAAATAGGGAGGCGCGAATTCGCCTCAGGCCCCGCAGCCTCAATCCACAGTCCGTTTCACCACAACAAACGCCCAATTCCCAGAAAACGCCCCGAAATCTCCCAAATCCTCACAGAAATCTTACCCAAATTCACAGAACAATCATAAATACGATGATAAAATGACCAGATACTACGAATATTCGTAGAATATTTACTCGGGAGCCTAAAATGCTCGTCGAATTCACCGTAAGGAATTTCCGTTCCCTGCGCGACGAACAGACCCTGAGCTTCGTCGCCAGCTCGGACAAATCCCGTGCGCAGACTCACTGCATTGAGACGGGGGTAAGAAATCTTCCCCTGCTTACGCGAGCTGCCGTCATCTATGGAGCCAACGCGAGTGGCAAGAGCAACCTGATATTTGCCCTCGCCACCATGCGCAACATGGTTATGCAGTCCATGATCATGCCGGAGCCCGTCCGAGCCGAGCAGTACACGCCCTTTCGCCTGGACGCATCCACCAGCAGCGAGCCAACTGCAGTAGAAGTGCTTCTTCTTCTAGATGGCACCCGCTACCACTATGGCTTTCTCCTATGACGCCCAGCGCATTCATGACGAGTGGCTTGTCGTCTACAAGAAAGGAACTGGCAAGGGTCAGACGTGGTTCGATAGGAGCTGGAACGCTCGGACCAATGAATATGAGTGGGCGCCGTTCTCTACCTACTTCACGGGTACCAAGGAAACCTGGAAACAGGCAACCCGACCCAACGCCCTATTCCTGACAACAGCCATCCAGCTCAATAACGAGCAGATGAAGCCGCTGTGGAACTGGTTCCTAAACGAGGTCGCCGTCCTCAATTGGGCAGGATCGGGTGCTGCCCTGGGAATTGGAAAGACACTGCGTAGGCTTGAAGACGCTGACTTCAAGAAGCGCGTGCTTGAAGTTATGCGCGCGGCGGACCTTCACCTAGCAGATATACAGGTCGAACAGCAGCCGGGGCACCAGGTGGAGTTCAAACTCGAACCTGGCAAGCCGCTGGAGTTCTCCGCACGAGACCAGGAAGTGCCTGTGGTTAAGTACGTGCACAGAGTTGAGGGTCAGGACGCCGTATCATTCGACAGCAGGTTCGAATCCTTCGGCACGCAGCGCCTCCTCTCCTACATTGGACCGCTTCTGGATGCACTGGAAAACGGCAGACTTCTGGTAATCGATGAGATCGATTCCAGCCTTCATCCGATGGTTGTTCGATTCCTGCTGAATCTCTTTCATAACCCAGTCGTATCCACCAAGGGCGCGCAGCTCTGGATGACCACACATGATTCCTCGCTCCTCGATGTCGAACTGCTGCGCAGGGACCAGTACTGGTTTGTAGAGAAGGATTCCCAGCAGGCCAGCAAACTGTATCCACTGACGGACTTCAGTCCTCGAAAGGGTGAGGCCCTCGAAAAGGCATACCTTAGGGCCAGATACGGCGGCGTGCCTTCCATCTCCAGCGCCAATCTGCACTGAGGCGTCGCATGCGCGACGATCATCCGCGACGTCGGCAGAAGCTCAAAGACGCGCACAGGTTGGCCCGAAAAAAGGCCTCCCGAAGAGGAATGCTCGCCACACTCATCATCTGCGAAGGTGAAGAAACGGAACCCAACTACATCCGAGGACTTTGCGACCATCTCGGAATAAATCGCGCCGCGGTACATATCGAGAGCGGGGAGGGTGTGACCGATCCGGAGGGCCTCGTGAGGAAGGCTCGAAAGAAATTCACCTCCGATGGGAACTTCGATCGAGTATTTGTGGTGTGCGATGCAGGCGCCGGTGGTTTGGCAGAAGCTCTCAAATTGGCCCAGAACCCCGTGCGCAACAACGCTGGGGAAACCACGAACGTCGTTGTCGTCTCAAGTCATCCCAGTTTCGAATTCTGGCTGCTCCTCCATTTCGAATACCGAGCGTCCCCCTGCACCGCTGTAGAGGCACTCCGTGACCTACGACGCCACCTGACGAATTACGAGAAATCCGATCCTCAAGTATTTCAGATGGTCGAATCGGGATTGGAGCAGGCCTGCGATAGAGCCCAGCGCCTAAAGCATGACCTCAATCGCACTGGCGCTGCGAGCCCGGACACGGATATGGCCGAATTCATAAGGCTGCTGCGGGAAATGAAGCAATCCGCCGATAAGTAATCCCGATTAGCCAGCCCATTGTCGCATTCGCGACCGAACAATCGCTAACCTCTTGATTGAAATAGCAGCGTCGCTCAGAGTCAGCGCTGCGGAAGATGCGCATCCGCATACCCAATTAGAAGAATCCAGGGCCACAGTGATCGATCTCGCACGCCTCGAAAGCCACCTTTGGGAATCTGCCAACATCCTCCGGGGCCCGGTGGATGCAGCGGACTTCAAGACGTACATCTTTCCTCTACTCTTCTTCAAACGCATCTGCGACGTCTGGGATGAGGAGTACAAAGACATCGTTGCTGAAACAGGCGACGAGGAGCTCGCCCAGTTCCCTGAGTCGCATCGCTTCCAGATTCCAGACGATTGTCACTGGAAAGACGTCCGAACTAAGGCTACCAACGTAGGCACGGCGCTGCAGCGCGCCATGCGCGAAATCGAGAAGGCCAATCCCGATGCGCTCTACGGCGTATTTGGCGATGCGCAATGGTCCAACAAAGAGCGGCTCTCCGACGCCCTGCTGAAAGATCTCATTGAGCACTTCTCAAAGTTGCCACTGGGAAACAATGACGTTGGCTCAGACGTTCTGGGTGACGCCTATGAATATCTGATCAAGAAGTTCGCAGACGCCACCAACAAGAAGGCCGGCGAGTTCTACACGCCACGCAGTGTGGTGCGGTTGATGATCGACCTGCTCGATCCCAAAGAGGCCGAAACCATCTACGACCCGGCCTGTGGCACCGGCGGCATGTTGCTCGCCGCCGTGCAGCACGTCAAAGAGAAGCACGGCGACGTCAAGCGGCTGTGGGGCAAGCTGTACGGGCAGGAGAAGAACCTCACCACCTCGTCCATCGCCCGGATGAACCTCTTTCTCCACGGCATCGAGGACTTCCAGATCGTGCGCGGCGATACGCTGCGCAACCCGGCGTTCTTCGAAGGCGACCGCTTAGCCACCTTCGACTGCGTGATCGCCAATCCGCCGTTCTCACTGGAAAAGTGGGGCGAGGACCTGTGGGTGAACGACCCCTTTGGCCGCAACTTTGCCGGCCTGCCACCTTCGTCCAGTGGTGACTTCGCCTGGGTGCAACACATGGTCAAATCCATGGCTGATGTAAGTGGACGGATGGCCGTGGTGCTGCCCCAGGGCTCGCTATTCCGAAAGGGCGTGGAAGGTGGCATCCGGCAAAAGCTGTTGGAGATGGATCTGATCGAGGCCGTGATTGGGCTGGCACCCAACCTCTTCTACGGCACCGGTCTCGCCGCTTGCATTCTGATCCTGCGCAGGCGCAAACCCGTAAGGCACAAGAAGAAGGTGCTGATCGCTGATGCGTCTGGATTGTTCCGCCGGGGGCGAGCGCAGAACTATCTGGAGCCCGAGCACGCCGCTGAGATTCTCGGCTGGTATCGCAGATTTGCCGACGTACAAGACGCGGCCAGGGGTGGTCAGCCTCGACGAAATCAAGGCCGAGGACTGGACGCTGAACATCTCACGCTACGTCCTGCCGCCGCTAAAGGATGACATCCCGCCCCTGCCGGACGCCATCGCGGCCTTCAAGGAAGCGCTGAACCGCTGTCGAGAGGCTGAGGAACGCCTCGCACAGGTCATGACCGAAGGGGGGTGGCTGCAATGAATCACCCCAGCAAACGCATTACCCAGCAGGAGCTGGAGAGCTACCTGTGGGGCGCGGCGGTGCTGTTGCGCGGCCTGATCGACGCTGGTGACTACAAGCAGTTCATCTTCCCGCTGCTGTTCTACAAGCGCGTCTCGGACGTTTGGGACGAGGAATACCAGGCGGCGCTGGCGAACTCGGCCGGCGATCTATCCTATGCGCAATTCGCGGAGAACCACCGCTTTCAGATACCTGAAGGCGCGCGCTGGAATGACGTGCGTCAGACCCCGAAGAACGTCGGCGCTGCTACCGGCTGTATCGAGCGGCAGGGCTTGCGGTGCGCAGAAGGAAGCGCAAGCGCATCGGCCTGGTCGAGCGCAAGCCTTTGCCCAAGCCGCTGATGGCCAACCAAAGCTGGTCGATGGACTTTGTCTCCGATGGCCTGGCTGATGGCAGGAGGATCCGTTGCCTGAACATCGTGGACGACTGCACGCGGGAGTGTCTGGCGATCGAGGTCGATACATCGCTGACTGGCTCACGGGTAAAAGCCGTGATGCGGCGTCTGGCCGATACACGCGGACTGCCTCGATCCATCACGGTCGATCATGGTCCGAAGTTCGAGGGGCAGGTACTGGACAGCTGGGCATATGAAGCTGGTGTGCAGTTGTCGTTCATCAGGCCTGGCAAGCCGAACGAGAACGCCTACATCGAGAGCTTCAATGGCAAGTTCCGAGACGAGTGTCTCAACGAGCACTGGTTCGTCACGATGGCACAGGCCAGAAGAATCATCGAAGCCTGGCGGATCGAATACAACACGGAGCGCACGCACAGCTCGCTGGGGAACATCACCCCGGAAGAGTACGCAGCAGGACTGTTGAACAGAGCAGAAGAAAGGGTATCTTTAACCGCAGACTCTAAGACCGGACGGGACTAAAACGGGTGTCAGGTCGGGAGGGCTGATGGGCGATGCCGCAGTTCTACTGGAATCGCAGCAGATATTCGGACGGATACCTGGGAAGGCTCGGCGCAGCATTGGCGAATGCCGGGAGCAGGTCTCTGCTGATGCATCAGCCTTCGAAGTTTCCAGATTAAGTAAAACCCCTACCTCAGATTGCTCCAAGATAACTAGTTTGTTATCGTGCCTATCGTCTACAAGCTGCTGATTGGGGTCCAGGCCCAACAGGATCTGGAAGAGGTCTGGGCGTCAGACCCCTCGGCCGCGGGCGTCCTCGAGGCACTTCTCGAACGGCTCAAGACTGATCAGCAACTTCTCGACAGCCTTACGGTGCAGGGTTTTGGCGCCTATGGCACCGGAGGCATCCACGTAGACACCTGGGTTGCCCAGCAGCGCGCAGGCCGAAACCTCTGGCGGCTCAAGCACTGGGAACTCGAGAAGCAGGGCAAGCGATACAGGATGGTGTACGCGCTCGACCCCAGGATCAGTCGCTACTACGTATTGGGAATCTTTCTGCGGGACTTCAACTATGACATCTCCGATCCGCGCACCCTCAGAGTCCTCAACGCCTACGACCAGCTGGGGATTCCACCCTATCGATGATCCTTGCGGCCCAGCGGCGCCGGCTACCTCGCGGGGTATGGTCATTCACGCCGACTTCACGCCGAAGATCGCTGCCGATGCCATACCGGAAGGATTCCTGGATATCGACGATCTGGTCGAGCAGCACGAGCGCGATCCCGAGCGCAAGGCGGCCATTGAAGAGGGCCGCCGAACAGTTGCCCGGGAGTACTACGCGAACAAGAAGGGCCTGGCGGTTCTGCGGCTCCGAAAGGGCTGGTCGCAGCGCACTCTGGCGGAAGCGGCCGGCATGAAACAACCGCACATTGCCAGGCTTGAGAGCGGCCAGAATGATCCGAGTCTCGACACGATGCGACGATTGGCGCACGCCCTGGGAATATCCATTGAAGAGCTCGTCCGCGAGCTTGTTGCCTCCGAGGCGGAACAAGCATGAACAGCGCCTTCCTGGAAACGATCTACTGCGATGACGTCCGCAGCGAAGTCGGTCACAAGCTCTCGTACATGGGCGTGTATGGCTCCAATTTCCTCGTGGGGAATTTCCCGGTCGCCATTCCAAAAATCTGCGCTGTGATGCTGCTGCATCTCCCGGAGCAAACCACTGCAAGAACGGCCACCTTTTCGCTGCTTTGCAATGAACGGGAAATCGGCCGAGCGATGGGGTCGATCGACGAGGCAAGGCAATCGGCAATGCCGCTAC
This sequence comes from Pseudomonadota bacterium, assembly GCA_016720075.1. Taxonomy (GTDB): domain Bacteria; phylum Pseudomonadota; class Gammaproteobacteria; order Steroidobacterales; family Steroidobacteraceae; genus ZC4RG30. The sequence goes on along the minus strand of JADJXW010000021.1, from coordinate 163,958 downwards.
GAGAAGTAGGCGGAAAGCGATATCTGGCGATGCGGTTCATCGCACAGGTATCCCCGCTGCAGCTCGACGAGCCGTGCCGCCTGGTGGCGCGAGCCGATGTGGATGGCGTTGAAGTAATGGGCGGCACACTCCTGGTCGAGCGGACTGCCTAACAACAGGCCACCAGGCGTTCGAAGCCAGGGCCTGGAATCGCTGCAGGATCAGGCCGCCTCTGACTGCTCCTCCAGATCCACGCGCGGCGCCAGCTTCGGCGCCCGCGGCACCACAGGCAGTTCGATGACGGTATGCGTGTCGTGCACGGTGGCTCCATAGGTGGAAATCGAACGGCGGCGGTTCAGCTCCAGGGCAGCGGAGCCCGCGGCCAGCAGCATCAACGTGGTGCCCGCCGCAACGTGGAACAGCAGGTTGGCGATAATGAATTCGTGCATGGCAATTTCCTCTTCCGATCACACGGAGGACTGGTCCGTGCAGGCGTGTACTATTGCGGCGACGTGTTAATGAAAAGTTGCAGTTAACTGAAACTACTGTGATTCGAGAGATGCGTCACAACGCATCGGAACGGGGAGGCCGCGTGGGATCGCTTACATCCTTTCGTCGCACAACGCAGACATCGCCGGGTGGTCCGTGGTGGAAGAACTTGCGGCTCACGCCTGCGATGGGCATGGCCGCGGCGGTGCTCGTCGCCGGGATTGTGGGTGCGAAATTGCTGCGCAATGCGGATGGCATCGCCGAAGGCAGCATTCGCGTGAACCTGAACACTGCCACGCTGACCGAGCTTGAGAGCATTCCAGGAATTGGCGAAGTGCTGGCGAAGCAGATCGTGGCGAAACGGCCGTACACATCTATTGAGCAGTTGCTGCAGATCCGCGGGATCGGGCCCACTTCGCTGGAAGGCCTGGGGCCGTATGTGAAGGTGGAAGGGGAGACTGAGAAGCTGCGGTAGCGCAATTTCAGCTATAATTACGTCGTACCGGATTCCTGCTTTCCGCAGACTTCTTCCGGTACCCGCGCGCTCATCTTCTTGGGCGCCTGACCCCCGAAAAAACGAGGTTGGCACATGACTCTGAGTCACAGTTATGACGTGGCGCTGCTCTATGCCCATGGACTGCACCGCCGGCAGCAACGCAAGGGCACGCCCATTCCCTACATCTCGCACCTGTTGTCGGTGTCGTCGCTGGTGCTGGAACACGGTGGAACCGAGACCGAAGCCATCGCCGCGCTGTTACACGATGCTGCCGAAGACCAGGGCGGAGCGGCCCGGCTTGAGGAGATTCGCGAACACTTTGGTGAAGCGGTGGCCAACATCGTGCGCGACTGCACCGATGCGTGGACCGAGCCGAAGCCCGAGTGGCGCACGCGCAAGGAGACGTACATCGCCGCGCTGGAACACAAACCCGCTGCATCGCTGCGCGTGAGCCTGGCAGACAAGACCCACAATGCAGAAGCCATTCTGCGCGACTACCTGCGGGAGGGTGAGCGCACGTTCGAGCGGTTCAATGGCGGGGCTGCGGGAACGCGGTGGTATTACGGCGCGCTGCTCGATTGCTTTGAGCGGAGGCTGCCGGGGGAGTTGTGCGAGCGGCTGGGGAGGGCGGTTGAGGGGTTTGCCGATGCGGCTTGAGGCCCATGGTTCGAGACAAATCAAGACGTTGAAAACTTGAAGTCGCAAATTGCGACTTCAAGTACAGTGCCTATGATCTAGGGGAAAGTAAGAAGCAGAAGCGCGGGGAGTCATGAAAATCACGATTTCAGTGCCCCGGCAGCTCTTCGCGGCTGGTGAGCATCATGCGGCCACTCAGGGAATATCCCGCAGCCAGCTCTACACGCGGGCGCTAACGGCCTACATGCATGCACACAGTGAAGCCACGATAGTCGCGCGTCTCAATGCAGTGCACCGAAACTCCAGGTCGCAATTGCACCCGGCGCTCGCTGCCGCCCAGCATCAGGCCCTTGCCGACGAGAGCTGGTAGGCAAAGTTCGCCGGCATCGAAGCCTCGAGCGATCACGAAAGACTCAACCGCTCCACGCCCCCCGTCAGCGTCTCCGTCCCCAACGACACATACAGCATCCCCTCCGACACCGACAGCGACAACTCCATCCGTCGCTCAAGTCTTGCCGCCAGCGCCGCCAGCAACGCCCCATCGATCACATTGATCGCAATGTGCTCGGCGCGATGGATGCGCTCCGCCGCAAGCCGCGCCAGCCACGGCGTGGTATCGCGCGTGGGATACACCGCCACCTGATCCGCGGCCTTGGCCGCCTTGTGCAGCCGCGGGGCCTCGGGCAATCCCACTTCGATCCACCCGCGCAGCGCGCCGGTGAGATCGCGCACCACGATGGCCGGTTCATCCGGATCAGACAGCCCCTTCGAGAACGTGATGCCCTCGGTGTATTCCAGGCAATACGCCAGCAGCCGGGTGATGAGGTATTCGGGGGATTCCGAAGGGTGGCGCGCCAGTCGCAGTTCCAGTGTTTCGTACACACCGCGATCCACGTGCGCCAGCTGCACGGTGAAGACGTGGATCGTTGCTCCGAGGGCCATGGCGATGTCCTGCGCGCGGGGCGGGGCGCGCAGTCTACAGCGGGTAGCGCTCGCGCATCTGGGCAATGGTGCAGTGCCATTGCAGGCGATCCTTGATCCGCAGCCGCAGCGCATCCGAGGCATGCGGCTCGCCATGCACGATGAATACCTGGCTCGGCGGGCGCTGGAACCCCGACAGCCAGCGCAAGATCTCCCCGGCATCGGCATGCGCCGAGAGCATGTCGAGGTTCTTCACTTCGGCGGCGATGGGCACCCAATGGCCGTGGATCTTCAGTTCCCGCGCGCCTTCCACCAGCGACCGTCCGCGCGTGCCCGCGGCCTGGAAGCCCGACAGCAGGATGGTGTTGCGTCCGTCCGGACCCAGCGTTTTCAGGTGATACAGCACGCGACCGCTGGTGGCCATGCCGCTGCCGGCGAGGATCACCTTCGGAAGTGGGTTGACCATCAGCGCCTTGGATTCCTCCACGTCGCGCACATACGTGGCCACGTGACAGGCGCCGTCGCACTGCTCCTGTGTCAGGCGGTGGTCCTCGCGATGCTTCTGCATCAGCCCCGTGGCATCGATGGCCATCGGGCTGTCGAGGTACACCGGCACGATGCCGAGCCGCCCTTCCTGCTTCAGCTTCCACAGGTGATACAGGATGGTCTGCGCGCGCCCCACCGTGAATGTGGGGATGACCACCGAGCCGCCCCGCGCGGTGGTCTTGCCGATGATGTCGGCGAGCGTGTCCGTGGCGGACTCGCCGTTGTGAGTTCGATCTCCGTAGGTGGATTCCACGACGATGTAATCGGCATCCGGCACGGTTTCCGGATCGCGCATCACCGCATCGTCGTACCGACCCAGGTCGCCGGAGAACACGATCCGCTTCTTGCGCCAGGTGATCTCGGCGGTGGAGGCGCCAAGTATGTGCCCGGCGCGCCGCAGCACCAGCCGCGCGCCGGCGGGCAGCTTCACCTCCGCGTGGAAATCCACCGGCGTGAACATCTCGATGGCGCGCTCGGCATCGCGCACCGTGTAGAGCGGCAGCGCCGGCTTGTGGCGGCTGTAGCCGTGTCGGTTGGCGTCGGCGGCTTCCTTCTCCTGAATCTTCGCACTGTCGAGCAGGATGAGCTCGGCCACGGCCGCAGTGGCGGCGCTCATGTAGATGGGGCCGCGAAAGCCATCCTTCACCAGTCGCGGCAGGTAGCCGGAGTGATCCAGGTGCGCGTGCGTCAGCACCACCGCGTTGATGGATTTTGCATCGACAGGCAGCGGCCGCCAGTTCTCCTCGCGCAGCGCCTTCAGGCCCTGGAACAGGCCGCAGTCCACCAGCAGCCGCGTTCTGCCGGAGGACAGCAGGTGCTTGGATCCGGTGACGGTGCCGGCACCGCCGAGGCTGGTGAGCGTGAGCATCTGCCTTAAGTATAGCCCTGCAGGCCGGGGTACCCGTTCAGGCCTTCTATTTGCTTGATTGCGATAGCAATGACGCTGGGCGAGCCCCGCCCGGCTCCGCATCCTCTGAGCATGGCAGTCGACTCCCATTTCGACCACAACGAGTTCCCAATATGGGAACTCCTGTGCCATACTTCCTCTCAATGCAACGCTGGCTTGCCGTCATGCGGTTAGTGGGCCGCGAGAAGCTGGTTCGCTTCTGCGCAGCGCATGGCGAAGCCCGCAAATGGATAGCCAACTGGCTCAGCGAAGCTGAGGCGGCCGCCTGGGCCAGCCCCCAGGCCATCAAGATCAGGTATCCGTCTGCCAGCTTCCTGGCCGGAAATACGGTGATCTTCAATGTAAAAGGCAATGCCTTTCGCCTGGAGGTAGTGGTGGCGTACCGTACGGGGTCGTCCAGGTTGTGTGGGCGGGCACGCATGCCCAATATGACCGACGCCACTCGAAGCGATGACGCACCAGGAACGAAAATGGACATCCGTCTCGTAAAGTCAGACCGGCAATACCGACAATACCTCGGCGAGATCAGCAGGCTGGTTGCGCTGGATCCGGCTGCCAAGTCCGCCGCGGGTGCCCGGCTTGAGCTGCTGGCGAAGCTGGTCGAAGACTATGAGAAGCTCCGGTTTCCCATCGAGAGGCCAGATGCAGTGCAGGCAATCCAGTTCCGCATGCAGCAACAGGGTCTGAAGCAGAAAGACCTGGCAGAACTGCTCGGCGGCAAGAGCCGGGCTTCCGAAATCCTCTCGCGCAAGCGGCGACTCACGGTGCCCATGATCCGGACATTAAGTCGCCGTCTGCACATTCCCGTCGACCTTCTGGTTCGATAGGGCGAGGAACTGCATTCATGGCCACCACCGACCAGACCGGCGCCACGCTCGCCATCCTCATCGACGCCGACAACGCCAACCCCGCCATCGTCAAAGGCCTCATCGACGAAGTGGCGAAGTTCGGCCGCGCCACGGTGCGCCGCATCTACGGCGACTGGACAACACCCAACCTGGGTCCGTGGAAGTCGGTGCTGCTCGAGCACTCCATCACGCCCGTGCAGCAGTTCGCGTACACCAAGGGCAAGAACGCCACCGACAGCACGATGATCATCGACGCGATGGATCTGCTCTATGCGGACAACGTCGAGGGGTTCTGCCTGGTATCGAGCGACAGCGACTTCACGCGACTGGCCTCGCGGCTGAAGGAGTCCGGCAAGCATGTCTATGGCTTCGGCGAGAAAAAGACCCCGCAGCCTTTCGTGGCGGCCTGCGATCGGTTCATCTACACCGAAGTGTTCACGCGGGTTGAAGGCCAGGCGCCGCGCCGCAAGGCCACGGCCGAACTGGGTCGCGATGCCGAGTTCATAGATCTGGTGGGCGGCGCCGTGGACGACGCCTCCGACGACATTGGTTGGGCATACCTGGGCGAGGTGGGCAGCATCCTGACAAAGAAGCGGCCGGACTTCGACTCGCGAAACTATGGATACTCAAAGTTGAGCGACCTGCTCGATGCCTCGCAGCGCTTCGAAGTGCGACGAGGAGAGCGGGGTGTGCAGGTCAGAAGGGCGAAGTAGTCCCTCAGGTCGACTTGGCGGCGTGCGCCGAGATCTCTTCCAGGTCCAGGTCGCGCTCCAGCTCGTGCAGCACGTGATCGTCGATCTGGCCGTCGCGATGCAGGCGCACCAGTTCCGCGCGCGCCGCGGCCACGGCTTCCAGCACCACGTCGAAATGCGCCTGCAGCCGGGGCTGATGCAGTTGCTCGTTGCCCGCATAGATCCGGCTGATCTGCGCACGGCGGCGATAGCTTTCCAGCAGCTGCGGATGGATCAGCGTGCCATCCGCGGCATGGGCGCGCAGCTCAACCACCTTCAGCTGGGCCAGCGCCAGCGCCACTTCGGCCTGCGACATGCCCAGCGGCGCGATGCGTGATCCGACATCCGCCGGCTTCAGCCAGCGGATCACGGCGCCCAGCGTGGTGCCCTGCACCAGCACGGTAACGAGGATCACCGCGAACGCTGTTACCAGCATGAAGTCGCGGCCCGGAAGACTGGCGGGCACGGACAGCGCCACTGCCAGTGTGACCACGCCGCGCATGCCGGCCCAGGAAAGCACCGAAGAGGCGCGCCAGCCCAGCGTTTCAAAGCGCCGATAACCCAGCCTGCGGCTCAGCACCAGCACGCCGTCGAACAGGAAGATCCACACGAACCGCGCCAGCACCATGGCGAGCACGATCCACAGGATGGGCGCGGCCATCTGGTCGAACACCACCTCGAAGCCGCCCACGCGCGTGACCACCTCGCGCAACGATGAGCCGATCAGCATGAACACGCTGGCCTCGAGCAGGAACACCAGCACGCCCCAGAAGGAAGTGCCGCGCAGCCGTACCGTCGCGGAGAACACGGTGTGCTGGTGCCAGCCGCAGATCAGTCCGCACACCACGGTGCCGATCACGCCCGACACATGCACCTGCTCGGACAGGATGTAGGCGGCCCAGCCCATCAGCACCGAGGAGGCGATGATGAGGTACTCATCCTCCAGTCGCTTCACCACGAACATCCAGGCACCAGCGCACGCTGCGCCTACCCCCGCCGCCCACCGTCAGCAGCGCGAAGCTGCCCACCGCATCGACGGTGCTGAAGGTGCCGGTAACAGCCGCCGCGATGGCGAACCGGAACAGCACCAGGCCCGTGGCGTCGTTCAGCAGGCTTTCGCCTTCCAGCAGCGCCGACAGCCGCGTTGGCAGGCTGACCCGCTGCAGCACGGCACGCGCGGAGACGGCATCGGGCGGCGAGACGATGGCGCCCAGCGCCGCGCAGGCCGCCCACGGCAGCGAGGGCAGCAGAAGGTGGGTTGCTACGGCCACCACCAGCGTCGTGAACACCACCGCGCCGATGGCCAGCGCAAGCGTGCCGACCAGGTGACGGCGCAGGCGCCGCAACGGAATGAACCAGGCGCCATCCATCAGCAGCGGTGGCAGGAAGATCACCAGCACCAGCTCCGGGTCCAGCGACACGCGCGCAGCCCGGGGATGAAGGCCATGCCGGCGCCACCGACTATGAGGGCCACTGCCGGCGGCAGGTTCAGGCGATGCGCCAGGTAGTGCAGCGCGATCACCGCAAACAGCATCGCGATCACCAGCTCGAACACATGCACGGCATCCATGCCGTATCCTACCGGCATGGACACCGAACGAGCGATTCTGGCTGGCGGCTGCTTCTGGGGCATGCAGGATCTGATCCGCAAGCACCCGGGGGTTATCAGCACCCGTGTGGGCTATTCCGGCGGCGACGTGAAGAACGCCACCTACAGGAATCACGGCACGCATGCCGAGGCCATCGAGATCATCTTCGACCCCTCGAAGCTCAGCTTCCGCCTGCTGCTGGAGTTCTTCTTCCAGATCCACGACCCCACCACGAAGGATCGTCAGGGCAACGACCGGGGCAGCAGCTATCGCTCGGCCATCTTCTACACCAGCGAAGCCCAGCGCGAAGTGGCCGAGAACACCATCGATGACGTGAACGCCGCGAAGCTGTGGCCGGGCAAGGTGGTCACCGAGCTCGCGCCCGCCGGGGATTTCTGGGAAGCCGAGCCCGAGCACCAGGATTACCTGGAACGCAATCCCGACGGCTACACCTGCCACTTCGTTCGACCCGACTGGAAGGTTGCCGCGCAGCGGCTGATCAAGGACCCAATGACCCACGGCATTGCCGCCAGCCAGCGATGGCTGGCGCTGTACATTCTTTGTCTCGGCGTACTGATGATCGTGCTCGACTCCACGATCGTGAACGTGGCGCTGCCTTCGATCCGTGAAGACCTCAACTTCTCCGAGACTTCGCTGGTGTGGGTGGTGAATGCCTACCTGCTCACCTTCGGCGGCTTCCTGCTGCTGGGCGGAAGGCTGGGCGATCTGTTCGGGCATCGGCGCATCTTCCTTCTGGGGCTGGCGGTGTTCACGGTGGCGTCACTGGCCTGCGGCGTTGCCACCTCGCAGGTCATGCTGATTGCCGCGCGCGCGGTGCAGGGGCTGGGCGGCGCGGTGGTGTCGGCCGTGGCGCTGTCGCTGATCATGAATGTATTCCCCGAACCTGCCGAACGCGCCAAGGCCATGGGCTTCTACGGCTTCGTGTGTTCGGGTGGCGGCAGCATCGGCGTGCTGCTGGGCGGCGTGCTCACCAGTTCGCTCAACTGGCACTGGATCTTCCTGGTGAACGTGCCCATCGGCATCGGCGTGTATCTGCTGTGCCGTGCGCTGATCCCGTCGGGACGCGGTCTTGCCAATGCGCCGAAGCTCGACATCGCCGGCGCACTCACGGTAACCGCCTCGCTGATGCTGGCCGTCTACGCCATCGTGAATGGCAATGAGGCGGGCTGGTCGTCGGCGGCCACGCTGGGCAAGCTCGGCGCGGCGCTGGTGCTGATGATCGCCTTCCTCATCATCGAGTCGCGCGTGAGCGCGCCGCTGATGCCACTGTCGCTGTTCCGGATGCGCAGTGTGTCGGCTGCCAACGTGATTGCGGTGCTATGGGCCGCGGGCATGTTCGCCTGGTTCTTCATCTCCGCGCTGTATCTGCAGCTGGTGCTGGGACGCGGCCCGATGGAAGTGGGGCTCGCCTTCCTGCCCGCCAACGTGATCATGGCCATCTGCTCGCTGGGCATCTCGGCGAAGCTGGTGATGCGTTTCGGCATCCGCGGCCCGCTGACCACGGGGCTGTTCCTTGCCATGGGCGGACTGCTGCTGTTCGCGCGCGCGCCGGTGGATGGCAATGTGTGGCTCGATGTGGTGCCCGCGATGGCGCTGCTGGGCGTGGGCGCGGGCATAGCGTTCAATCCGCTGTTGCTCGCTGCGATGAACGATGTGCCGGCAGACGAATCCGGCCTTGCCTCGGGCATGGTCAACACTTCGTTCATGATGGGCGGCGCCGTGGGCCTGGCCGTGCTCGCCAGCCTCGCTGCGGCGAAGACGCAGCGCAGTGCTGCCCTCGGCGCGCCAGCGATCGAGGCGCTGAACACCGGTTACAACTGGGCGTTCGGCGCTGGTGCCGCGTTCGTGCTGCTGGCGATCGTGATGGGCTGGATGATTTTCCGGAAGGCCACTGCGCCGGTGGATGCGCAGGCGGGCGGGCATGTCATGTGAAGAGCGGCAAGCCCACCGACATCGACAAGCTCTACGGCCTCGAGCCTGTCATCGAGCCGGGCGAGGGCAGCGACGGGGTGGAACCGTTCGCCGATGTGCAGTGCCCGTACTGCGGTGAAACGCTCACCGTGCGGCTGGACCTTTCAGCCGGGTCGCAGAGCTATGTGGAGGACTGCCAGGTGTGCTGCCAGCCCATGCAGATGAGTGTGCGGGCGGCTGAGGACGGCACGCTGGATGCCGTATCGGCCGAGCGGATGGATCGGTAGGATCCCCCCATGACCGACCGACTCGAAAACGTGGAAATCCGCATCGCCTACCTGGAGCAGGCCAACACCGAGCTGAGCGAGGTGGTCTACAAGTTGCGCCAGGAAATAGAAGCCCTGCGCGCCGAGTTCGCCACGCTGACCCAGCGCTGGGAAGCCTCACAGTCCGCGGGCACCGCCTACACGGCCGAGCAGGAAATACCACCACACTATTAGTGGCCGGGCCTTCCGCGGGGTGATTGCGCGCCGCGCGGATTGCCAACAATATCGCTGACACTCAAAACCAAGGGGGTAGCGATGAGCATTCGACGTTTCCTGGCCGGCACCATGCTGTCCGCGCTGACCATTGCCACCGCAACCGCCCAGCAGCCGAACACGGCTCCGGATACGCAGGGCACCGGCAAATTCCCCGCCCTGAAGGAAACCGCGGCCTCGCTGCCGGATCATGTGATCTACCGGCCCGCCAACCTCGGGGCGCTGGGCAAGACGAAGCTCGGGCTGTATGTCTTCGGCAATGGCGGCTGTTCCGACGACGGCGCCAGCGCGCGCATGCACCTGCTCGAGATCGCCTCGCACGGCTACCTGGCCATCGCGCCGGGCCGCGTGCTCAGTGGTCCCGGCGCACCGCCCCGTCCCGCGCGTCCGCCCGCGCCACCGGCACCGCCGGCGGCTCCCCCGGGGCAGGGCGCCGCACCGGGTGCGCCGCCCCCGGGAGGACTCACCTCGCGCACCAGCTACAAGGACCTGATGTGGGCCATCGACTGGGCGCTGGCGCAGAACGCCAACCCGAAGAGCCCGTATCACCAGCGCATCGACCCGAATGCCATCGCGGTGTCGGGGTTCAGCTGTGGTGGCGTGCAGGCGCTGCGCATCGGCAGCGATCCGCGCGTGAAGACAATCGTGGCGATGAACACGGGCCTGTTCAGCGAGGCGACGCCGCTGCCCGAGATGGATGTGCCGAAGTCCGCGCTGAACGCGCTGCACACGCCGGTGTTCTACCTGCTGGGCGGTGAAACCGACATTGCGTATCCCAATGGCACCGATGACGTGAAGCGCATCAGCCACATCCCGGTGTTCTACGCGAACCTCTTGGGCGTGGGCCATGGCGGCACGTACGACCAGCCCAATGGCGGCAAGGCGGCCGCGGCCGTGGTGGCCTGGCTCGACTGGCAGCTGCGCGGCGACAAGAAGGCAGCGCAGACCTTCGTCGGCAAGGACTGCGCGCTGTGCACCGACAAGGCGTGGAAGGTCGAAAAGAAGAAAATCGACCGCGAATGAAACTTCCTGCATCGATGCTCTGGGCGCTGCTGGCGGTATTCCACACGGCAGCCGCCCAGCAGATGCCGGACATCGGCTTTGCAAGCGTCGGTCGCGCGGCGCCACTGCCCGACGACATCAATGCCCGCGAGCCAGTGGGCGCCACGCTCCAGCGCAACGGCGCCTTCAACGGCGCCGCTCAGGCCGGACAGGTTGCGCCAGGTGTGCAGCCGCTGCCGCGCGACCTGTTCACGACGAAGGACTTCTACTCCGACCAGGCCCTGTGGAGCGATCCGCGCTATTTCCGCTGTAACAGCCTGCCGGCCATCGAAACACTCTGGTCCGGCAATGCGGGCGGTGCGATCGGCAAGAATCCGCCCACCTCGGCGCCCTGGGGCCACTGTGATCGCGACTATCCACGCAGCTCCATCGTCAGTCCCTATCCCTTCCGCACGGCGCAGGCGCATTACGAAGCACTGCTCGCGGAAACACGCAGGCGTGGTGGCCCAACCGTGCACACGCCTGCCACGCTGCCGCATGAATGGAGCGGCGTGTATCGCCAGCCACGATTCAGCCCGCGCAACGAAAGCTGGATCACCATGCACCGTGTGCAGGTGCCAACAGTGCTTTCGCTGCTGACCGACGCCTACAAGCTGCGCGTCGTGCAAGAAACCTACCATCACGGCAACACCAACAAGCCGATGTGGCCCTCGCAGTACTGCTGGCCCGAGGGATTCATGCGGCGCTGGCATGAATGGGCCGCGTACGACCGGCAGGTGATGGTCACGCCGCAGATGGTGCAGATCTACATGAGCGGGGCGATGAATTTCGTGACCAACATCCATGTCGGTCGCGCGTTCAAGATGGATGGACCCGTCCCCCGCCTGGGCGAGCAGGTGCCGCGCTGGTACGGCGAAACCATCGGTTTCTGGGATCGCGACACGCTGATCACCTGGACATCCAACATCCAGGCCTGGACCTCGCATACGGCCTTCGAGCACTCGGGGCAGATGCAGTCCATCGAGATCTACACGCCGATGCGCGATGCCACGGGGAAATTCACCGGGCTGAATCACGAGGCCGTCCTCTATGATCCAGAGGCGCTGGTGGAGCCCATCCGCATCGTCGGGCGCATGGACAAACGCGCTGATTTCGCCGATGCCGAGGTGAATCCCATCGTGTTCACCGAATGCATACAGACCATCTATCCGGTGAAGGGCGCCGCAACGCCGCTGACGCCGGGGCGCGTCATCGAGTTCGAGGTGCCCGACATGTATGGCCGGCCCTGGGCGCAGATGTGGGAAAAATACTGGGAAGAGGGCATGAAGCGGCCCGCCGAGGAAGACCTGTTCGATTTCAGCAAGGAGCCCCGCAAATGAAGAGCCGGATACGGTTGGCTTTCGCTGCTGCGTTGGCAGCGTCCCTCGGCTGCTTCGGAATACCGGCGTACGCGCAGCAGGGGTCCGCCGCGCAACTGCTCGAGCAGGTGGCCACCGCGATGGGCGGCCGTGAACGGCTGCAGCGCATCGACACGCTGGTCTATACCGGCTTCGGCCAGGACGCCTACATGGACGGGGGTGGCAACATCACCGCAGAGGTCAACGTGCCACCGAAGTGGCGCGCCATTGCCGATGCGCAGCGCAGCTTCGACCTGAAGGCCGGCCGCGCGCTGCTGCAGCAGCGCCGCGCGCCGATGTTTCCCTTCGCGGCGCCGTTTGGGCTGAACTGGAATCGGGTCGCCACGCTGCAATCACGGGCCGAAACGCTGGATCACCCGCTTCCCGCCATGCGGGCGGCGCTGGATCCGGCGGCGCGGCTTGGCGCGGTGAGCGTGGAAGCTGGGCTGCCGGTGCTGCAGTTCACCACCGCCGAGGGCACGTCCATGCTGATGGGCGTCGATCCGCAGACCCATCTGCCCGCGTGGACTCGTCGCGTCGTGCCGCATGCGAACCTGGGCGATGTGGCCGTTACCGCGCACTTCACCGGCTATGTGCCGCACGAAGGCGTGATGCTGCCCTATGGCCTGATGAACCGCTTCGACTGGCGCAGCCAGGTGACGCTGATGTTCCAGGTGGATTCCTACCGCCTGAACCTGGCGCCGGGCCAGATGCCCGCGTTCCCGCCCGCGCCTCGCATCGGCAAGCGCAGCCACGCCGGCCGGTGAAGGTCACGCCGCTGGCCAAGGGCGCCTGGGATGTGCGGGTGGGCAACAACAACGGCGGCCCCGTCATCGAGTTCGCCGATCACCTGGTGATGTTCGAGGCCAACGGCAGCGCCGCGGCCACGCTGGCGCGCATCGACGCGGCCAACAAGCTCGTCGCCGGCAAGCAGGTCACGCGCCTCATCGTCACGCATCATCATTTCGATCACACCGCGGGCCTGCGCGCGGCGGTGTCACGCGGCCTGTCGGTGATCTCGCATCGCGGCAACGAGGCCATTTTTCGCGAGATGATCGCGCGCCCCGCTGTGGTATATCCCGACGACCTGGCGTAGCCCGCATCCGCTGGTGTTCACGCCAGTGGATGAGCGACTGGTGCTGCAGGATGCAACGCAGCGGCTCGACATCTATCACGTGCTCGGTCACTCGCACATGGCCCACGCGGTGTTTGCCTGGTTGCCCGCCGCGCGGATCATGATGGAAGGGGACCTGGGGGACGCCGCGTGGACCTGGCACTGGTGGGCCAGCGCGCTGAACACGAACATCAAGGCATATGGCATCAACCCAGTCCTGAACGTCGCGGTGCATGGGCCCGACGGCGGGCTATCCATCGAGGCCACGCTGGCCAACAACCAGCGGCAGCTGGAAGCGGCGCAGCAGTTCTGCGCCGAGCAGCAGTCGGCGGGTGTGCCGGTGTTCGGATGCCCGGTTCAGTACGACAACTCGGGACCGCTGCCGCTCACCCGTCAGTAACGGAATGCAATCACCGCCAGGAATACTGCGGCGAGGGCAGCAGGCACCGCGAACAGCGACATGATCGAGGTTTCCGCCATGCCCAGGGTCAGGGCGGACCCGATGAGCACCGGGGCCACCAGCGTGCCGATGCGGCCGATGCTCTTCGCCCAGCCTATGCCCGTTGCGCGAATGCTGGCGGGATAAAACGTGGCCAGCACCACGTTGATGCCACCATAGGCGCCCAGCACGAAGAAACCACACAAGGCCAGCAGCGTCATCAGCACGACGCCCGAAGCCGTAGCCAGTACCTGGCCCACCGCAAACAACAGCACCGTCGCGATGCACAGGAAGGAAATCAGCGTGCGAGTCGCGCCCCAGCGGTCGATCAGAAGCCCGACACCCAGCGCGGCGATGATGCCCCCCAGCGAGAAGATCGAGATGGACAGCGCCGCGAACTGCCGGTCGCGGCCCACTTCCACCAGCAGCGTGGGCAACCACGACGTAAGGCAGTAGCTGATCGTCAGCATCGCAATGAACAGCAGCCACAGCATCAACGTACCGACCAGATAGCGCTTCGACACGATGAGCAGCGGCTGGGACCGCTCGGGCGAGGCCCGTTCGGATGCGCCGTCGCCCGCAGCCGGATCGCGCAGGTACAGCGCGCCGAGCAGCGCCGTGGCGAGGCAGGCCAGCCCCGCGGCGAGCATGGCCATGCGCCAGCCGCCGAACCCGGAGAATGCAGTGGCCACCACGCCCGCCAGCGTGGCGCCCAGGCCGTAGCCGGTGAACAGCACCATGATGGCAAAGCCCCTGCGTGGCGCCGGTGCGGCGGCGGTGACCAGCGCCAGGCAGCTCGGCAGTGCACCACCCAGGAACAGGCCGGTGATCAGTCGCCAGATGAACAGGCTGGTCGCGCCCTGCGCCAGCGCGGTGGCGGCCTGCGCCAAACCGAATCCCAGCAGCGCCAACAGCACCACCCTGCGCTGGCTCGACCTGTCCGCGAGCATCGGCACCACGATCAGGCCGATGCACTGCCCGAGAAGATTCGCCGAGAAGATCGGGCCGAGCTGCGCATCTGTCAGGCCCAGGTCACCCGCGATCTCCGGTGCCAGCGGACCCAGGATCGAATGCAGCAGTCCATCCAGCAGATAGATCAGCGAGCAGATTCCGATCAGGACCTTGGGCATTGGTGGCGCCAGCGAGGGATCAGATGCCGAAGCGCGCGCGCGCTTCGGCAACCGTTGCCGGAGTCAGGCCGTAGAGCGAAGCGATCTGCGCGGCCGCACGCACCATTTCGCTGTTGTCGCGCGCCACGCTGCCATCGGGCAGGTGGATGCCGTCCTCGAATCCCACGCGCACCAGATCGCAGCCCAGCGACAGGCCCAGCGTGACGATGCGGAACATGTCGCGCCCCGTTGCCGTGACGCCCCAGATGGCACGCGGAAACAGCCGCTGGCCCTCATCGATGTTGAACAGCACATTGCGCGCGATGGGCGGCGTTGCGCCAAAGCCGCCGCCATGCAGCAACCACATGTTGTCACGGTGGCGGTCAAAGAGACCCTCACCCGCGTAACGCGCCAGCCGGTGCAGCGAGCTGGCCTCGACGATTTCGTATTCCAGCGCGGAGCCCTTCGCATAAACCGCCTGGATGGTCTGCCGCAGCAGTGCCGGGGAATTCACGTACGGCACTTCTTCCGGATAACCACCCTCTGGGTTGTGGAAATCCGCCGAGCCGCCGGCGATGCCGAACAGATCCTGCGGAGGATCCAGGTCGAGAAGGCCGAGGCGCTCCTTGTCGGTAGGCCAGATGAACTGGCCGGTCGCGGCATCCCGCCGCACACCGATGCCGTTGGTGGTCTGGATCAGGATGGGCGAGCGGGCGCGGATCTGGCGGATGATCTCGCCGTAGATCGCCCGGTCACCGCTGTTCTTTCCCTGTGGGTCACGGGCATGCACGTGGATCATCGCGGCGCCGGCCGCGTGGCAACGGGCAGCGGCTTCTCCGATCTCTGCCGGTTGCTTGGGCACTATGGCGCCATCGCGATCCTGCTGCATGCCGCCATTGATCGCGACGGTGATGATGACCTTGTTGCCAGCGAGCATTCGGTGACTCCGGGAGGGTGACAGCAGTCGAGCAGGGTACCGCAGCAAGCCGCACAGCGGTTGGATTGCCGGAGTATGGCATCATCGGACGCAAGCAAAGATGCGGCGGGGAGCAGGCGTATTCATCAGGTTGCGAACGCACCCACTGATCCCGCGAAGGGCTGGCCCCGCAGCCTCTCCGGCGCAGTGCTCGGCAGCGCCACGGGCGTGTCGGCGCTGCTGCTTTATACCAACGGCCTGTTCGTGGGCGGCCTCACCCAGGAATTTGGCCTGACGCGCGTGCAGTTCGGTTTCGCCGTGCTGCTGGTGACCATGGCGCTTGCGGTCGCGAATCCGCTGGTGGGCTGGCTGGTTGATCGGCTGGGGGCGAAGTGGCTGTCCGTGGCCGGGCTGCTGTTGCTGTCGCTGGGCTTTGTTTCGCTTGGCGCGTTCGTCAAGTCAGTGAACAGCTACTACCTTCTGGGAGTCCTGGTGGCACTGGCGGGCGCGGCATCAGGACCGATCGCATACAGCAAGATCATCAACGAAACCTTCAGCCGGCATCGCGGCATCGCGCTCGGCATCACGATGACGGGAATCGGCATTGCCGCTGCCTTCATTCCCCCAGCGCTCGCCAACATCATTGCCGACCAGGGGTGGCGCGCGGGTTACTACGCGCTTGCCACGGTACCGCTGGTGGGCGCGGCACTGACGGCCCTGCTGCTGCCATCGCGACATGCGGTTGGTGCGCAGGGCAGTGCGGCCCCGGCTGATCCCTCTGCTGCAGGGGTATGGATCCGATCGCCCGTATTCTGGATGCTGGCGGGCACCTTCGCGATGATGTCGGTGTCGTTCATGGGGCTGTTGCCGCACTTCGTGCCCATGCTCGGCGATGCCGGCGTTGATCCACGAGCGGCCGGCAAGCTGGCTGGCCAGATCGGCATTGCCGTCATCGCCAGTCGCATGCTGGTGGGCCTTGCGCTCGATCGCTTCTTTGCGCCACGCATCGCCATCGCCATCAGCCTGGTGGCAGCGGCGGGAAACCTGGTGTTCTACTTCCTGGGCGCCGAATACGCCTGGCTCACGGCGATTGCCATCGGTCTCGCGCTCGGCGCGGAACTCGACCTGATGGGATTCCTGATCGCGCGCTACTTCGGGCTGGTGAGTTTCGGCAGGGTTTACGGCTGGCTGTACTTCGCCTTCATATTCGCGTCCGGCATAGGACCGCTGTGGGTAGGCGGAGTGCGCGATGCTACGGGCGACTATTCCATCGCGCTCGTGGTAAGCGCCATTGGACTGCTGGTGAGCTGCGGCGGCTTCCTGCTGATGCCGCGCTACCCGAGTCGCTAGTCGCGCGGCGTCATCAGCATGTACCCGCTGCCCTTGCGCAGGCGCTCGCGGGCTTCGGCGGAGTAGCGCAGGAACAGGCGCGCAAACCAGTTCAACGGCGAACGGCGATTGAACCGCTCACCCACATCCAGTCCATAGCGGATGTCGTGCTTCAGCCAGCCATGCTGCGCGAAGAACACCAGCCAGTCCGGTGGAAAGAACTGGAAGGGCGCATTGCGCATGCGATTGGAATGCCCGATCCGCCGCAGGTAAGGGTACACATGTGGCGCGTAGTACTCGGCGATCCAGAACGCGAAGCGCGACTGCAGCTTCAGTTCTTCCGCCAGCTCTCCGACCTGCGCCTGCGTGAGGTAGGGCACCACGCCTTCCGTCAGCACCAGCACGCGGTGTGAATCCGGCAGCACCGACGCCAGGAAGGCGCGCCGCTCCCGGGCATCGGCCAGGTTCACGCCAACGCGTTGCAGCCTGCAGCGCGGCATCTGGTCGCGCAGCGTCTGTTCCTTGAATTCGATCAGATGGGGTAGATCGACTTCGACCCACGGGAAGGTGGGCGGCAATTCGAGGCGGTAGGGACGCGTGTCGAGCCCCGCGCCCAGGTTGAGCACGGCGTCGACGCCGTTGGCCACCGCTTCACGCAGGTAATCGTCGATCATCACGGTGCGCGTGACGATGGACCACGCGCTGTGACGACTGATGCGACCAAAGGATTTCGCGATGGCCGGTCCGCGATCACCGACGAGGCGCGCAGCCAGCGGATCATGGAACATCGCATCGGGCCGCGCGGATTCCTCCGCGCGGTAATGCGCCACCCACAGGGCGGTGTCGGAGACGTCGCGGATCAGGGACGTCTCCGACATGCGGGCTACTTCGCCGCGGTGGCCGCCGCGTTGGCGGCTGGCGCATCCTGGTGCGCGCGCATGATGACGAAGGCGCGGATGGCCTCGGCATCATCACCCGTCATCACGCTGGCGAAGGACGCCATGCCGTTCTGCTGGCGCGCGCCGCCGATCACCACGCTCTGCCAGCTCTCGGCCGACTGCAGCATCACCGAGCGACGCAGGTCGGGCAGGATGCCGAGCTGGATGGCCACGGGGCCATGGCAGTTGGCGCAGTAGGCGCCGTACAGGTCGCCACCCTTGCCCACGACATTGGCCGCGGCGGTGGCCGGCGGCGGGTTCATCGGCAGCACGACCTTCTCGGGCACGGGCGGCAGCTGCACACTGCCACCGACCTTGTAGACCAGCAGGCGCGAGAGGTTGCGCTGCTCGAAACCCTTCATGTTCGTGTCGCCACCGATCAGCGCCCACGAACTGCCGGTGCCGGCCATGATGGCCACGTACTGCTCACCGTCGATTTCATAGGTGGCCGGGGCCGCGATCACGCCGGTCTGCGTGCCGGTGGACCACAGCTCCTTGCCGCTGGCCGCATCCATTGCGGTGAACGTGCCCGAACCCGTGCCCTGGAACACCAGGCCACCAGCCGTCGACAGCGCGCCGCCATTGGCCTGGCCCGCGCGCTCCACGCGCCAGACTTCCTTCTGGTTCACCGGATCCCAGGCGATCAGGCGGCCGAAGGTTTCGTCCAGCGCGCGCTTCGGGTCGATTGCGGCGTTGCCAGAGAAATCAGCGCCCACGTTCTGCGTCATCGGCCGCAGGCCGAAGTCCTTCGGCTGGCCATACACGAACGGCGTGCCGTGGATGGGCAGGTACACCAGGTTCGTCTGCGGGCTGAACGACATCGAATGCCAGGTGTGCGCGCCGTTCGGGTTCTGCTTCGAGAGGAAGGGCTTGCCCGTCTCTTCGTAGCGCGCTTCCTTGGTGAGCACCGGGCGACCGGTTTTAAGGTCTACATGCGTGGCCCAGGTGATGTCGGTGAAGTTCTTCGCCGAGATCAGCTGGCCCGTGGCCGCGTCGATCACGTAGAAGAAGCCGTTCTTCGGCGCCTGCATCACCACATGGCGCTTCTGCCCGTCGATCATCAGGTCGGCAATGATGATCTGCTGCGTGGCCGTGTGGTCCCAGCTCTCGCCATTGGTGCTCTGGTAGTGCCACACGTACTCGCCCGTGTCGGGCCGGAGCGCCACGATGGAGGACAGGAACAGGTTGTCGCCCTTGCCCTCGCTGCGCAGCTTGCGGTTCCAGGGGCTGCCGTTGCCAACGCCTATATAAAGAAGGTCCAGGCCCGGGTCATAGGCCATGGAATCCCAGACGGTGCCGCCGCCGCCCATCTTCCAGTACTCGCCGAACCAGGTTGATCCAGCCACCTTCGTGAATGCCGCATCCGAGGCCGCATTGTCAGGACCATCCTTGGGATTGCCCGGCACGGTGTAGAAGCGCCAGGCCTGCTTGCCTGTGTCGGGGTCGTAGGCGGTGATGTAACCGCGCACGCCGAGCTCGGCGCCACCGTTGCCGATGAGCACCTTGCCCTTGATGACGCGCGGCGCGCCGGTGATGGTGTAGGGCTTGGTCTGGTCGACGGTGACTACATCCCACAGCTTGTTGCCGGTGGCGGAATCAAGCGCGATCAGTCGGCCATCGATGGTGCCGACGAACACCTTGCCCTTCCACACCGCCACGCCGCGGTTCACCACATCGCAGCAGGCCTTCACGGCGAACTGGCCGGGCACCTGCGGATCGAACGACCACAGCGGCTTGCCGGTCTTGGCCTCGAAGGCCTTCACCTTGCTCCACGCGGTGGAAACATAGATGACGCCGTCGACCACAATGGGCGTGGCTTCCTGGCCGCGGTTGGTGTCGAGGTCGGCGAACCACGCGAGGCCAAGCTGGCCCACGTTGTCCTTGTTGATCTTCGCCAGCGGGCTGTAGCGCTGCTCGGAGTACGTGCGGCCGTGGCTCATCCACGAGCCCGGCTCGCTGTCCGCATTCTCGATGCGCGCGCCATCCACATTGGCCTTGCCCAGGTTGGGCGAAGCGGCCGGTTCGGCCGTCTTGTTGCCGCCCGAGCAGGCGACCAGAGACAGGCCAGCCAGAACAATGCCCAGCGCAGCCAGACGCTGCGTGCCACGTACGTGATTCATTTTGTGTGCCCCGTTTGGTCCGGCCTGAGGGCCGGGTGCCGCGGATTGTAGCGGAATGGTAGGCTTGCGGCAGGCCGCCAAATACTCGAACAAGGGGATTCCATGGACATCAAGCGACTGATTCTCTGTGCCGCGCTGGCGCTGGCTACGCCGCTGCTGCCGGCCCAGGAACCCCCCGTGGGGGTCAAGGACCAGCTTGCCCTGCTCAAGAGCAGCGACCCGAAGCTGGCGGCCAACAAGAAGCTGGTGTTCGACATGTACCGCACCATCATCCAGGCCGGTCGTACCGAGACGGCCGAGCAGTTCTTCACGCCGGGCTACATCCAGCACAACCCGAATGTGGTCAGCGGCCGCGACGCGCTGGTGAAGTACATAAAGCAGACGCGCCCGGCGCGTGAACTGAAGCCGCTGCTCGACTTCCCCGTCATCTCGATAACGGCCGAGGGCGACATCGTGGTGATCGCCATCGTCAGCTGGCAGGACGACGAAGAGGGCAAGCGCTACGCGAACACCCACTTCGACATGTTCCGCATCGAGAACGGCAAGATCGCCGAGCACTGGGACCATGTGGCCAAGAGCCCGGCCGCGCTGAAGTTCGATCCGAACGTTCAGACCAAAGAGAAGAAGCCCGCGAAGTAGCCTTCAGGGATCCTGCAGCTCCAGCGCTGCAGTGGAATAGAGCAACGCGCCAGCCAGGACAGCCGCTTCCTGCTGGCGCGCCACCTCCAGCGTCGGCTGCAGCCACACGCGTCCCATGCTTGCGGTTTCGACCGTAGCCACCACGCTTCCGCCCAGCAGCAGCTCGTAGCCCAGGCGCACCACCTTGCCTACGGAGCGGATCTGCCAGTGCGTGCCGGCCAGGTCCGCATGCCCCGTTTCGAACAGCGTGACCGCCGCGGCCTGCGTGGCGAGCACGCCAGTCAGCGCGCCGCCGAACGTGCAGTCGATGCGCGGATAGCCCGGCAGCGTGAGCGATGTTTCGTCGCTGCGCCGACCGGCGCTTTTCTCGTGATCGCCCGCGGCGATGCGGGTTTCGCAGCTCACCTGCGTGGGCGCGCCGCCCGCGCGGGTCACCGCCAGTTCGAACTCGGCCACATTGCCGCGCAGCGAGATGGCCTTGCGCTTGCGATCGGATTCCACGGAAACGCCGACTGCGCGCCCGCGCTGGTCGAACTTCGAGACGGTTTGAACCTGCCAGTCACCGAAGCGAACCCGCTTGTCGAAGGCCGTGGGACTGCGGCCCTTCACCGGCAGTGCAGCCACGCCCGCCAGTGACGGCGCGGGCGTGATCTTCAGCACGTTCGCGCCGGTCGCGAGCACCGGCGCCAGTGCAGCCACTGCGGCTGCCGTGCCCAAGGGCAAGGCCAGCCGCGCCATCAGTTTGCCATTCCCAGGGAAGCCTTGATGTCCTGCACCGTTGCAAGGCGATCCGGATTCATCGTGTGGATCGACAGGATCTTGTCGGTGTCGATGCCCAGGCGCTGCAGGTTCTCGAGGAACACGCGCGTGCCGATCACCTGCGGATTGGGCACCGGATCGCTCGCGGGCGGGAAGTTGAACATGTCCGCGTAGACCAGGATCTTTTCCTTCGGCAGCCACGCGACCACCAGGCCATCGGCATGCGGCAGGCCCTTGATCACATGCAGTTCCACCGTGCGGGTGGCGTCCTGGAACACGCGCTTGTCGCCGGCAAAGCCTTCAACCATCGCCTTCTTGCCGGACTTCGCCAGTGCATCGGGCGCCAGCGTGCGCGGGCCCGACAGCGCCTTCTCGAGGAAGGCCTTGTTCACGACCGGCGTGACGATGGTGATGCCTTCGGCGGCCACGGCCGCGATGCCACCGGTGTGATCGAAGTGATGATGCGTGATCACGCCGAACTTGATCGGCTTGTTCGGGAACAGCCGCCGCGTTTCGGCGATGCCGGCCAGCGCGCGCGCCTCGCTCTGCGGACCGGGCTCGATCAGCAGCACCTGGTCAGCCATTTCCACGGCCAGCGAGTTGTACGCGCCCTTGATTCGATACACGCCATCGGCCAGCTTCTCAGACGGAGTGGTCATCGCACCGCTCGCTCCCGGCGGCGGGCCACCTGCACCCGGCGCACCAGCCGGCGGCGCGGGAATGGCCATCAGGTCGGCGATCTTCGGGGGATTAGGCCACGCAGCCAGCACCTGCACGTCGAACACCGGCCAGCCGGCGCGACGCTGCACCATTTCCGTGGGGAACTTCAGGCCGTTGATCTCGCGGTAGAAGCTGTAGTCGGACTCCACCATCAGGTCGCCGTAGATGCCGTGCTCGACCCAGGTGTTCACTTTGGTGACGAGGTTGTCGGCATTGATCCAGCCCACCACCTGGTAGTTCTTGCCACCGGGTGATTTCACCGCCGGGCTCCAGGTGACCACGCGATGCGGCTTGCCGCCGACGTTCTCGGTCTTCACCGTGGCATTGGTCGACGCGGCGGCGCCCTTGATGAATCCCCAAGGCGTGGTCCAGATCTCGAGCTGCAGGTTCCAGTTGCCGGCCTGCGCGGGCGTGACGTTCTGCTGCGCGGGCGCCAGTCGGGCCGCACCGCCCGTGACCGGAATCGCGTAGGTGCTCCACGTGGTGCGCATCGCCGGCTGCGCGAAGTCGATGGCGCGCACCCAGTCATTCAGCGGCGTCTGTGGCCAGGGAATGTTGGCGTTGTTGTTCTGGCCGATGCTGTAGGTGCGGCCGGTGCCGTAGTAATAGAGCGAGTTCACGCCATCCAGGCCCATGGCCTTGCTGGCGTTGGCGATCACGGTCTTCGCATCCTGCGCCATCGCGGGCGCCACCAGCGCCAATAGCCCAAGAGCAATCCAGCGTCGGATCTTCATGTCGCCCCCTCTCATATGATTCGCGGGAAAAAGTCGCGCGCAATGATCACCCGCTGTCGCACGCGTGGCAATGCAGGCAAAGGCGTGCCTGCCTAGGCACGAATGGCCGGAAAGCAACGGAAGCCATACGATGCGCTGCGGTGAGCGAAATCACGGATGAACAGTGAGCGCTCGCTGGTCGCCAACAACCATAAGAAAAGAGAAAGGGAGAGGAACATGGATTCGAGCCTCGTGAACTTGCTGATCAGCCTGGTAAGTGGTGGCGTGGGTGGCAACGTCGGTGGTGCCGTTTCCAAGGCCACCAGCCTCGGGCCAGTGCTCAATACCGTGCTCGGTGCGGTGGGTGGACTGGGCGGTGGCCAGCTGGCCAATCATCTCGGCGGCCTCGCCAGCCTTGGCCAGGCCGGCAATGTGGGCAGCTCGGCTCTGGTGGGCCTGCTGCTGCCCCTCGTGGTCGGCTTCCTCAAGAAGAAGATGGCCGGCAGCAAGTGATGTAGCGACGGCGGGAAGGAGTGACCCCTTCCCGCCGTTGACCGCCGCCTGCGCTATCCTGCGCGGCATGGCAACCCGCAAGCGAACTCCACCCAGCGCAACCCGAATGGCCGACATCGCCCGCCTGGCGGGTGTTTCGGCCTCGACGGTGTCGCGCGCGCTGGCGGGCAGTCCGCTGGTGGCCAAGGCCAAGCGCGAGGAAATCCTGAAGCTCGCGCGCGACCGGGGCTATGTGGTCAACAGCACGGCGCGCAACCTGCGACTGCAACGCACGCAGCAGGTCTCCGTGGTCATTCCGCTGGGCCATGAGGCGGGCCAGCCGCTCACCGATCCCTTCTTCGTGCAGATGCTGGGGCACCTGGCCGACGAGATCACCACGCGCGGCTACGGCATGCTGCTGCAGAAGATCCTGCCGCCGATGGAGGGCTGGCTCGATCGGCTCATCGGCTCGCAGCGCTCCGACGGCATCATCGTCATCGGCCAGAGCACCGAGCACAAGGCACTGGAAGCCGCAGCGCGCCATTACCAGCCGCTGGTGGTGTGGGGCGGGCACCTGCCCCGACAGCACTACTGCAGCGTGGGCTCCGACAACACCGGTGGCGCGCTGCGGGCCGTTTCGCATCTGCTGGAAACCGGCCGACGCCGCATCGTCTTCCTCGGCGAAACCACGGCGCCCGAGATGCGCCAGCGATACGAGGGCTATGTGCAGGCGCTCGCGGCCGGTCCGCGCGGCACCGCCGAGCCGCATGTGGTGCCGGCGCACATGACACCCGATGCCGCCTACGACGCCGTGCGCGCGGCGCTGCGCGAAGGCCCGCGCTTCGACGCGGTGTTCGCCGCCACGGATGTGATCGCGATCAGCGCGATGCGCGCCATCACCGCCAGTGGCCTGCGGGTGCCGCAGGACGTGGCGGTGGCCGGCTACGACGATGTGTGGCTGGCCACGCAGGTCACGCCCTCGCTCACCACGGTGCGCCAGGACATGCAGCGCGGCGCGCGCACGCTGGTGGATCTGCTGTTCCGGCGCATCGACGGCGAGGAAACCCCCTCGGCCACGATGCCGGCGGAGCTGGTGGTGCGCGAGTCGACGGCGCCGCGCTAGGCGCCGGTGCCCCGCGCCTCGCGCGCGGCCAGCCGTGGCGCGGCCGGATCGGCAATGCCGTTGTAGAGCAGACCAAGCGCCAGCAACCCCGCGAATGCCGTGGCCAGTGCGAAGCCATGTCGCAGGCTGCCACCCGCATCACTCACCGCGGCCATCGCCAGCGGGCCCGCTGCCGCTGCCACCGCGGTGAAGAACAGGATCACGCCGGCCACCGCGCCCTGTTCGTCGGCGCGGAAGCCGCTGATGCCCTTGGAATTGAGCGTCGGGTAGATCATCGACATGAACAGGCCGGAGATCGGCAGCAGCCACGCGCCGGCGTCGACGCCAAACCACAGCGATCCGGCGAAGCAGCCGAAGATCGCAAGTCCAAAGACCGCCAGGATGTGGTTCCAGCGGTACCGCCCGAGCAGCCACACGGCAAGGAACCGGCCCGCCGCGCGCAGCACGAAGAACAGCGTCAGCGCGTAGACCGGCAGCCAGGCGTAGGCGCCGCCGTAGTCCTGCAGGTACGTGGGCATCCACACGTAGATGGCCACCTCGACGGCCACGTACAGCATGATCAGCAGCGAAAAGCCGATGGCGTGCCGGTCGCGCATCAGTCGCAGCGTGCGCGCCAGGTCGATGCGCTCGGTTGCCTGGTGCTTAACCTCGGGATACCGGCCTGTCATCGCCATTGCCAGCAGCCCGAAGCAGATGATGGCCGCGCACACATACAGCCATTTCCACGAGAAGCCGGCGCTGAGCAGCACGGCGACGATGGCAGGACCGATGATGGCGCCCACGCCGAAGAAACCCTCGACGGTGTTCATCAGCCGTGTGTGCTCGGCGTTGTTGCGCGAGATGTCACCGATCAGCGCCAACGCGCCGATCTTGAAGATGCTGATGCCGAAGCCCGCCACCGCCAGCAGCGCGACGAACTGCAGGAAGGAATTGCCGAACGCGAACAGCAGCGAGCTTGCGCCATAGAGCGCCAGTCCCAGCACGATGGTGCGCCGGCGGCCCAGCCGATCGGCCAGGAAGCCCAGCGACAGCGCGCCGATCGCGATGGCGATCATGGGCGCGTAATGAAAGGCGCTGGCGGCTTTCAGTGAAAGCCTGTACTCCTCGAGTACGCGCGGGATGACGCTGCCCACCGCGTCGCTGGTCATGGCGAACATCAGGAACATCAGGCACGTCAGCCATTTGAGCCGGACCTGGTCGCGACCGTCGTTCATGGGGCCCCCGCTTGCCGTAGCCAGTGATTGGTCTTTACAGCTTGTTGCAATCGATTGCATCATAGGATCCATGCGCAATCAAGTCCAGCTCATCACCTATGTGGACCGCCTCGGGGGTTCCTTTGCCGGACTGCAGCAGCTGCTGGCCGGCCCGCTGGCGGGGCTGTTCGGGGGCATCCACCTGCTGCCCTTCTTCCATCCCATCGATGGCTCGGATGCCGGGTTCGACCCCATCGACCATACGCAGGTGGATGGCCGGCTTGGTGACTGGACCGACGTGAAGATGCTCGGCGCCGGTGTCGACCTGATGGCCGATGTGATCGTAAACCATGTGTCGAGCCAGTCGCCGCAGTTCCTCGACTACTCCGCGCGCGGCGATGCCTCGCCGTATGCGGGCATGTTTCTCACGCGCGAGCGCGTGTTTCCCGGCGGCGCTTCCGAGGCGGACCTGCGGGCGGTGTATCGGCCGCGCCCTGGCCTGCCGTTCACCGAGGTGTTCCTGCAGAACGGCGAGCAGCGCGTGCTGTGGACCACCTTCACGCCGCAGCAGATCGACATCGACGTGCACCATCCGGAAGGGGCGCGCTACCTGCGGCGCATCCTGGAACAGTTCGCGGCGAACGACATCCGCATGGTGCGGCTCGATGCCGTGGGCTATGCCATCAAGACGCCCGGCACCAGCTGCTTCATGACGCCGCAGACCTTCCAGTTCATCGACGAGTTTGCGGCGCAGGCGCGCGCACTGGGCATCGAGGTGCTGGTGGAAGTGCACTCCTACTACCGCAAGCAGGTCGAGATCGCCGCGCGCGTCGACTGGGTCTATGACTTCGCGCTGCCGCCGCTGGTGCTGCAGGCCTTCGCGGCAGGCGAGGCCCGGCACCTGCGCGAATGGATCCGCGTGCGCCCCACCAATGCGGTAACCGTGCTCGACACGCACGATGGCATCGGCGTGGTGGACGTGGGCGCCGATGCAACCGATCGCAACGCCCGGCCGGGCCTCGTGCCCCCGGCGGACATCGACCATCTGGTAGAGAGCATCCACCAGAACAGCCGCGGGCAGAGCCGCGAAGCCACCGGCGCAGCGGCCTCGAACCTCGACCTGTACCAGGTGAACTGCACCTATTTCGATGCGCTGGGTCGCGACGAGCGCCGCTACCTGCTGGCGCGCGCCATCCAGTTCTTCCTGCCCGGCGTGCCGCAGGTGTACTACGTGGGCCTGCTGGCCGGCGTGAACGACATGGCGCTGCTCAAGCGCACGCGCGTGGGGCGCGACATCAACCGGCACTACTACACGCAGGCCGAAGTGCAGGCCGCCGTGCATCGTCCCGTGGTGCAGGACCTGTTCGCGCTGATCCGCCTGCGCAACGAGCATCCTGCTTTTGCAGGGGAATTCACGCTGTCGCAGGGCGAGCCGCATCTGCTCGAGATGGGCTGGCGACACGGCGCGGACTTCGCGCAGTTGTTCATCGACCTGCGCACTGCCGACTATCGCCTGGAATACTCCACGGCCACCGGACCCGCCTCGCTGCGCTTTCAGGCCAAGGCGAAATCCGGAACCAGCTGGCGCGGGTCGTAGTCCGGCACCGCGCCAGCCCGGGACGCCACGAACGAACCCAGAGCCGCCGCGCGCTGCAGTGCCAGCGCCGGCGCCACGCCCCGCAGGCGCTGCGCGAGCAGCATCGCCAGGAATGAATCCCCGGCGCCGACGGTATCCACCACCTTCACAGGCACCGCCGGCTGCGAATGCCAGCGGCCGTCGGCCCACAGCAGCGCGCCGTCGCCGCCACGCGTGATGCAAAGCTGCAGCGGATGGGTCCTGTGGCCCGCGCGCAGGCGTTCGATGGCGATGCGCAGTGCATCGGGATCGCCCGACGTGCCCAGCCATGCGCCCACGATGATGCATTCCTCTTCATTGAGCTTGACGAAGTCCGCCTCGCGCAGGGATTCGAGCACCACCCGCGCATCGTGATGCGGCTGGCGCAGGTTCACGTCGAACACCCGATAGTCCGCCAGCGCCAGGCACTGGCGCAGCGCCTCGCGGCTGCGCGCATCGCGCTGGGCCAGCGAACCGAACACCAGCGCGTCCGCGGACTGCACCGCGTTGCGCACTTCGTCGTCGAACTCGATGGCGTCCCAGGACGCCGGTGTCTCGAACTCGTAGGAGGCCGATCCATCGGCGGCGAGCACGGCGCGCGCTTCGCCTGTGGGCAGCGCATAGTCCTGCTGCAGGCTGCTATCCACGCCCAGTTTCCGGACGAGCGCCATCGCCGCCAGACCGCGCTCATCCGGACCGACACGCGATACCAGCCCCGCGTTCAGACCGAGTCGCGCCAGATGGGCCGCCACATTCAGCGGCGCGCCGCCCAGGAATGTGCCGCGCGGCAGCACATCCCACAGGATCTCGCCGAAGCAGACCACCGACAGCGGCGTTGCGCGCGCGGATGCCATCTTCAGAACTCGCGCAGCGCCCTGGCTGTGGCCTCGATCAGCGCCTCGGGCCCCACCGGCTTGCCGGTGGCCTGGATCATCCACAGGTCCGGCGCCAGCGAACCGATGCGCGACACGCGTTCGAACTCCGCGCCGAAGTTGCCGGCTTTCTCCATCTGCGCCTTCACCTGGAAGGCGATCATGTGCCCGATGGGATAGTCGGGCAGGTAGAGCATGTTGTTGATGGTGTGCGAGTAGATCGCAAGCAGAGTCACATCACGCACGCCGAACACCGGAGCGAACCATTTGTTCCACGTGTCCTTCGCGATGCCGAGCACCGCCTCGCGCAGCTGCGCCGGCGTGGCATCAGGATGCGCGTAAAGCCAGCGCCACACCTGCATGTCCACCAGCGCGACGCCGCCAATCTCGTAGGCGCCCCAGAAGGTGTCGAGCGCATCGAGCGCGCGCGCCTTCGCGTCCACCTTGGCCAGGCCCAGCACCTCGAGGTCGCGATCCTGGCAGGTGAAAGCCAGAGCCTCGGTGAAGGCGGTGTTCGGCACGCCGCGCAGCGTGTAGTACTCCACGTCGTTCAGCGAGAAGGTCTGCTCGACGTTGTGGCACATCTCGTGGACGGCGATGTTGTAGCCCTTGTAGTTCATGCCGTCGCGCTCGAAGCGCGTGCGCAGGTGCGCCGGTTCCCCCTTCATCGCGGCGCCCATCGCATGCCCCGAGCCGCGCGCCGGATCCACCACGATGTGCCGCGCCACGTAGTCGGCCCGATCAGGCGCGAAGCCCAGCGCGCGCAGCATGTTCGGGATGTCGCGCTGGTACGCGGCGGCGTCGGGAAAGCGCTTGGCCACGATGGCATCGAGCTGGGCTTCGTCCTGGTCGGCGCTGGGCCGGAAGCCCGCGTACCAGATGTCGAAGGGCTCGAGCTTGCGGCCCAGCCGCTTCTGGATCAGCGCGCCCACCTGCTTCACCTGCGGCGAGCCCAGCAGCTGTTCGAGCATGGCCTGCACGCGCGCCTCGGAAAGCTGCCTGCCCGTTTCGAACACGCGGACGATGTGTGTGGGCTGGCTGGGGGAGTATCTGTCGACCACCTGCATGGCGCGAAAGTTGGCGAGCCAGCGCGCATAGCGCGTGTCGGGCTCGCGGGTGGCATCGGGCGCAGCCGTGGAGGCCTTCGCCGCATCCGCAGGCGCGTCGTTCACGGCCGCCCGCGTCACGGTGTTCGTGAACGGATTCCAGTCCACCGCGGGGTTGTCCACCACCACTGCCGGGATGTCCTGCGCCACGATGCGTTCCATCACCTTCTGGATGGTGCGCTGCTTGGCCAGGCCATCCTTGCGATCGGCGTAGTTGGCCTTCAGTTCATCGCGCAGGTTCCAGTGCGACAGCAGCCGCTTGCCTGCGGGGAACAACCGCGCACCCTTCGCATCCACCAGGTGGTGCATCCAGATGTTGTAGCCGGCGATGTACTGGCCCGAGGCGGCATAGGCGTCGGACACCGCCTGGTTGGCCTCGGCCGGCAACCGCTGGCGGAAGGTTTCGGCCAGGAAAGTCTCGGCCCATTGCCGGCGGGTCCAGCCCGCGCCCACTTTCTCGCGCTCTTCGAGCGACGTGAGCGGGAAGTTCAGCAGCGCGATGAAGGCGAGCTTGTTGTCGAACAGGTCGTCGAGCACATGGGCTGAAGGATCCCAGGCCGCGAAGGTTTCATCGAAGGGCGCGACCGGGCCGGTGTCGAGGTCCGCGGGCGTGTTCAGCTCGCGCCTGATTTCCTGCGTGTGTCCCCAGATCATCTCCAGGTTGTGCTGGTAGCGGTTGAACAGCGCATCCACGGCGGCCGGAGAGCCTGCGAAGTTCTGGCGCACGAAGGCGGCCCAGGCGTTGCCATCGCCGTCGGCGGCGCGCCACAGCGCGGCCGTCTGCGCGATGCCGCGATGGATGCGCTCGCGCTGCGCCTCGCCGAAGCGGCCGACCAGCTCGGCCTCCACCTGGGTGCCCAGCGTGGCGGGGATTGCCTGGCCCGGAGCGTCGGCGGCCGGAACGGTAAATGACACTGCCACAGCAAGCAGCGCCAGCACGGCGCGCCAGGATTTGGGTCGGTACATGTGCTTCTCCCGCGTGAGTGGGCGCAGTATGCCGCAGCCGGGCACTGGCGCGAAAAGCCGTCGTGGCGCAGCATTGGCGCATGAAATCCCGCATCCTTCCGGCCGCGCTGGTCGCGGCGCTGGTGATGGCCTGCGCGCCGCGCGCGCCGCAGTTCGATCAGGCCCGCATCACCGGGGACGTCCGCGTGCTGTCGGGCGATGACTTCGAGGGCCGGGCGCCAGCCAGCGCCGGCGAAGCAAGAACTGTCGACTACCTGGTGTCGCAGTTGACTGCAGCAGGTCTTGAACCCGGGGGCGATCTGCAGCCCGGCGGCAGCCGCGCCTGGACACAGGACGTGCCACTGGCGCGCTCCGAAATCGACGGCCCGGTGCGCGTGCAGGCCACGGCCGGCCGCGAGGGGCTGCAGTGGTCGCAGGGCAACGAGGTGGCCATCCGTGCCGCGCAGAACGGCGACGCCGAGGTGAACCTCGCGCGCGCGCCTGTGGTGTTCGTGGGTTATGGCGTCAACGCGCCCGAGCGCAACTGGGATGATTTCAGGAACGAGGACCTCAAGGGCAAGATCGCGCTGATCCTCGTGAACGATCCGGACTTCGAAACCGGCAGCGGCGACTTCGGTGGCAAGGCGATGACCTACTACGGCCGCTGGACCTACAAGTACGAAGAGATGGCCCGCCGCGGCGCCGCTGGCGCGCTGGTCATCCACGAAACGGCGCCCGCCGCCTATGGCTGGGAAACCGTGAAGAACAGCAACACCGGCCCGGTGTTCGATGTGCAGCGCGATGATCCGCGCGCGGCGCATGTGCCGCTCGAGGGCTGGATACAGCGTGATGCCGCCGCGCTGCTGCTGCAGAAGGCGGGCCTGAAGTTCGATGAGCTCAAGGCGCAGGCGCGCACGCGCGAGTTCCGGCCGGTGACGCTGCAGGGCGTGACGATGGATGTTTCATTCAGCGTGAAGCGCGAGCAGGTGGTCTCGAAGAACATCATGGCCGTGCTGCCCGGCGCGAAGCATGCCGGCGAATGGGTGATGTACACCGCGCACTGGGATCACCTGGGCAAGCGCGAGCCGGATGCCGAGGGCGATGCCATCTTCAATGGCGCGGTGGACAATGCCGCCGGCGTCGCGCAGCTGCTGGAGATCGCGCGCGCCTTCCAGAAGGCGCCGCGCACCGAGCGTTCGCTGGGTTTCCTGTTCGTGGGCGCCGAGGAACAGGGGCTGCTGGGTTCGGAGTACTACGCCACCCATCCGCTGTATCCGCTCGAGACAACCGTGGCCAACCTCAACACCGATTCGCCGCGACCCACATCACCGGCACACGACTTCATGACCTCGGGCGATGCGCCGCTGACGCTGATG
The DNA here is from genome assembly GCA_016720075.1 of Pseudomonadota bacterium. GTDB lineage: Bacteria > Pseudomonadota > Gammaproteobacteria > Steroidobacterales > Steroidobacteraceae > ZC4RG30. Next base: position 132,428 of record JADJXW010000021.1, on the reverse strand, counting down.
GACTCGCTGATCGAGGAGGCGGGCAAGTTGAAGCGCCGGCATTCACCCGACAGCCGACCCGAGGCGGGGCTGTTCTTCCGCTCCGATCATTTCTCGTTCGCCAAGCGCGGTGTGCCGGCCATTTCGTTCAAATCGGGCGACAACCTGAAAGAGGGCGGCGTGGAAGCGGGCAAGGCCTGGTCCGAGGCCTACAACAAGGATCGCTATCACCAGCCCAATGACGAGTTCGACGCGAAAACCTGGCGATCGGATGGCATTGCCGCGGACGCGGCGCTGCTCTATGCATTGGGAAGAAGGCTGGCTGACTCCCGCGAATGGCCTGAATGGAAGGGGGGATCCGAATTCAAGGCCATCCGCGAGGTCAGCAAGGCGCAGCGGAACTGATCCGCCGCGCCACCAGCTCGGCTAGAACTTGTAGCCGATACCAACGGAGGCGACCCAGGGATTCAGGTCGAGCTTGCCGGCCTTGGTGCTGCCGACATACACATCCGTGTTCATCGCGACGTACTTCAGGTCCACGTTCAGCGTCCAGGCACCCGACAGCGCGAAGTCCGCGCCGATCTGCCCGGCCACGCCCACGCTCGACTTGCTGATGTGCGCGCCACCGGCCAGCACGCTGCGGCTGCCGAACAGCGTCAGGTTCAGGCCCGCGCCCACATAGGGCACGAAGGCGCCATCGGCATCACCGAAGTGATACTGCGCCAGCAGTGTCGGCGGCAGCGCCGTCACGGAGCCGGCATCGGATCCGTTCACGCTGATGTCGATCTTCTGCGGATAGGTGAGCACGAGCTCGGCGGACACGTTGTCCGTCAGGTAATAGCTGAAATCCACTTCCGGGATCAGGCGGCTGTCCGCTTTCACCACCACGGGCAGTGAATTCTGGCCATTGTCGAATTCCAGGTACGTCGCGCGCACGCGCGTGACCAGATCACCCTGGCCCGCCTGCGCGGCGGCAGCAGCAACCAGACCAGCAACCAGCAGACCAACTCGTTTCGTTACGGTGTTCATGACTTTCAATCCTCACAACAGAAACATATCAACCTGTTGATATTGTGGCACCGCGCCGCGCGCTTGGGGGATCGGCGGATGAGAGCGCGTTGCATTGCCGTTTGCAGTTACGTTGGCGGGATTCGCGGCGCTATGCTGCGCGCATGAGTGACTCCGACACGCTGGTCCTGAAGCCCGACGCACGCGTCACCTGCCCCAAGTGCGAGCACGAGTTCTCGCTGGAGCAGGGTTTTGCGCGCCATGCGCTCGAAAACATCGAGGCCGCCAGCGCAAGCCAGCTCGCGCAGTTGCGCGAGCAGGAACGTGCGGCCGCCGACAAGCGCGCGCAGTTGCGCGAGCGCGAGCAGCAGGAACAGCAGAAACAGGCGATCGAAGAGGCGCGGCGCCAGGCGCTGCAGCAGGCGAAGCTCGCCAGCGACGCGGCCCAGCAGGCCGCGCGCCAGCAGGCCGAGGCGCTGCAGAAGCAGCTCGAAACCACGCAGCAGCAGCTCACGCAGCTGCGCGCGGCGGAGCTGGCGCTGCGCGACGAACGCCAGCAGCTCAAGGATGAAAAGGACCGACTGGTCCTCGAGGTGCGCCGGCAGGTCGATGCCAAGCTGGTGGAGCGCGAGGCTCAGGTGCGCGCGCAGGAGCAGGAGCGCTTCGCGCTGGAAAAAGCCGAACAGCAGAAGAAGCTCGACGACATGGCCAGCCAGATGGCCGAGATGCAGCGCAAGGCCGAGCAGGGCTCGCAGCAGCTGCAGGGCGAGGTGCTCGAGCTTGCTCTGGAAGACGCGCTCAAGCGCGCCTTCCCGCTCGACGTGATCGAAGAGGTGAAGAAGGGCCAGCGCGGCGGCGACGTGAAGCACCATGTGCATGCGCGCAGCGGCGCGAAGGCGGGCCTGCTGCTGTGGGAAACCAAGCGCGCCGCCACCTGGAACGCGCAGTGGCTGGCCAAGCTCAAGGACGACATGCGCGAGTGCAATGCCGATGTGGGCGTGCTCGTGACCACGGGCTCCGCCATTCCCCGTGAATGGGCCGGCGCGACGCAGTTCGGCCTGGTCGATGGCGTGTGGGTGGTGGTGTGGTCGGTGGCCGCGCAGCTGGGCGAAGCGCTGCGCGCGGGCCTGCTGGATGTGCACAAGCAGCGCATGGCTTCCGCCGGCAAGGGCGAGAAAGCCGAGGCGATGTACGACTACATCACCTCACCGCAGTTCGCGCAGAAGCTCAAGGCCGTGCACGACGCCTTCCAGCGCATGCGCGAGGAGCTCGAGGCCGAAAAGAACCAGACGCTGCAGCGCTGGGCGCGGCGCGAGAAGCAGCTCGAGGCCGGCAAGGCCGCGCTGCTGGGCGTGGGCGGCGAACTGCAGGGCCTCGCGCAGCACGATCTTCCCCAGCTCGAACTGCAACCCGACCAGCCGTAGCAACGATGGCAGTCTCACGCCGCGATCTGCTCGCCACATCGCTGGCGCTGGGGGCAGCCGGCGCGTTTCCCGCCATCCTGCGCGCGGCGGGACCAGGCCTTGGCGGCAATCCCTTCACGCTGGGAGTCTCATCGGGTTTCCCCACCCACGACTCCGTCGTGCTGCACACACGCCTGGCACTGGAGCCACTGGCCGCCGATGGCCTGGGCGGCATGCCGGCGCAGGACGTTCCGCTGCGCTGGGAACTGGCCCGCGATGAGCGCTTTCGTCGCATCGCCCGCAGCGGCGAGACCGTGGCCGCCGCGGCGCAGGCCCACAGCGCGCGCATCGAGGTGCGGGGACTTGATCCGGCGCGCGACTATTTCTACCGCTTCATCGCCGCGGGTGAAGCCAGCGCCACGGGCCGCACGCGCACGTTGCCCGCGCCGCATCGCGAACCGCGCGAGTTCCACCTGGCGCTGGCCAGTTGCCAGCACCTGGAACACGGGCACTGGGCCGCACTGGGGCACATCGCGCGGGCGGCGCCCGACCTGCTGGTGCACGTGGGGGACTACATCTACGAAGGCGCCACCACGGCCAACCGCGTGCGCGCGCATGTGGGCGGCAACTGCACCACGCTCGCGGACTATCGCCGGCGCTACGCGCAGTACCGCATGGACCCGGCGCTGCAGGCCGCGCATGCGGCCTCGCCGTGGATGACCACCTGGGATGACCATGAAGTGGCGAACGACTACTCCGGCATCCACAGCGGTCGCGCGGAAGACCCCGCCGCCTTCCTGAAGCGGCGCGCGGCCGCCTACCAGGCCTGTTTCGAGAACCTGCCGCTGCCGCCGTCGGCGCAGCCTGTCAACGGCGAGGTGGCGCTCTACACCAGCCGTCGCATCGGCACGCTGGCGGAGATATTCATGCTGGACCAGCGGCAGTACCGCTCGGCGCAGGCCTGCCCGCTGCCGGGCCGCGCGGGTGGCAATCGCGTGGGGGAAGACTGTGCGGACCTGCGCAATGAGGCCCGCACGATGCTCGGCGCCGCGCAGGAGGCCTGGCTCGATGCCGGATTCGCCCGAACCCGCGCCCGCTGGAACCTGCTGGCGCAGGGCACCGTGTTCTCGCATGCGGATGAGCAGCCCGGCGAGGGCCGTCGCTACACCACCGACAACTGGAATGGCTATTTCGCGGCCAGGCAGCGCGTGCTCGACGGGCTGCAGCGGCACGGCGTACGCAATCCCGTGGTGCTGTCGGGAGACATCCATTCCTTCATCGCGGGGCATATCCGCGCGCGACCCGAACAGCCCGACAGCCCGCTGCTGGCCACCGAGATCGTCGCCACGTCCGTGTCATCCGATGGCCGGCCACCGCAGCAGCTCGACGACTGGCTGCGCGAGAATCCCGACCTGCTGCTGGCCGAAGGTCGCTATCGTGGTCATGTGGCGCTCAGGCTCTCACCGCGGCGTCTGCAGGCCAGCCTGATGGCGCTGGAGAACCGGGATGATCCCCAATCCCCCCAGCGTGTGCTGCAGACACTGGTGGTGGAGGCGGGCAGGCCACAGCTTCAGCGGGGCTGACGCCTCTCCATAGACACCGTCTATCAATCCGATACAGACAATCGAATTCCAATCAACAGGCCCGGTCCGTATCGTTCACTTCACTGCTAACCGTCCAGGAGGACTTTTCATGTCGTTGATCAACACCGAAATCAAGCCGTTCAAGGCCACCGCTTTTCACAACGGCAACTTCGTGCCGGTGAGCGACGCCGACCTGAAGGGCAAGTGGTCCGTGTTCGTGTTCTATCCCGCCGATTTCACCTTCGTCTGCCCCACCGAACTGGGCGACCTCGCCGACAACTACGCCGAGTTCAAGAAGGCCGGCGTGGAGATCTACGGCGTGTCGACCGACACGCACTTCACCCACAAGGCCTGGCACGACGCCTCCGACACCATCAAGAAGGTGCAGTACCCGCTGGTGGGCGACCCGACCGGCACGCTGGCCCGCAACTTCGACGTGATGATCGAGTCCGAGGGCCTGGCGCTGCGCGGCACCTTCGTGATCAACCCGGAAGGCGAGATCAAGGTGTGCGAGATCCACGACCTGGGCATCGGCCGCGATGCGAAGGAGCTGCTGCGCAAGGTGCAGGCCGCGCAGTACGTCGCCACGCACAACGGCGAAGTGTGCCCGGCGAGCTGGAAGCCCGGCTCGAACACGCTGAAGCCCTCGCTCAGCCTGGTCGGCAAGATCTAGGTTCGAGGCAAACCGTCACCTTCGGAAGTAATCATGCTGGAAGCAGAAATCAAATCGCAGCTCGGTGAATACCTGACGCGTCTCGTGACGCCGGTGCATGTCACCGCGTTCGTGGATGGCGGCAAGGATTCGCGCGAAATGCTGGATCTGCTTGCCGACGTGACCTCCGTCAGCGACAAGGTGACGGTGACCGAGAGCGCTGAAGGCGGTGCACATGTGCCGCGCTTCGCGCTCGCTTCCCCGGGAGAGCCGGCGCGCATCGCGTTCGCCGGCCTGCCCATGGGCCATGAGTTCACCTCGCTGGTGCTGGCCCTGCTGCAGACGGGCGGCTATCCGCCCAAGCTCGATGCATCCGTCATCGAGCAGATCCGGAACCTCGAGGGCGACTTCGAGTTCCGCACCTATATTTCGCTCTCCTGCCAGAACTGCCCCGACGTGGTCCAGGCGCTTAACACGATGGCGGTACTGAACCCGCGCATCCGCCACACCATGATCGATGGCGCACTGTTCGAGCAGGAAGTGGCCTCCCTCAATATCCGCTCCGTGCCCGCGGTGTACCTGAACGGCCAGCCGTTCGGCCAGGGCCGCATGAGCGTCGAGGAAATCCTCGCCAAGCTCGACACCGGCGCCGCGCAGCGCAAGGCCGCGGAGCTCTCGCAGCGCGCGCCATACGATGTGCTGATCGTGGGCGGTGGCCCCGCGGGTTCCTCGGCCGCCATCTATGCGGCGCGCAAGGGCATTCGCGTCGGCGTGGCTGCCGAGCGCTTCGGTGGCCAGGTGCTCGACACGCTGGGCATCGAGAACCTGATCTCCGTATCGCACACCGAAGGGCCCGAGCTCGCGGTGGCGCTGGAAGAGAACGTGAAGGCCCACGACGTGGACATCATGAACCTGCAGCGCGCCGAGAAGCTGGTTCCCGGCGAGCTCACCGAGGTGCGCTTTGCCAGTGGCGCCTCGCTCCGCGCGAAGACCGTGGTCATCGCCACCGGCGCGCGCTGGCGCGAACTGGGCGTGCCCGGCGAAAAGGAATACCGCAACCATGGCGTGGCGTACTGCCCGCACTGCGACGGCCCTCTGTTCAAGGGCCGCGACGTGGCCGTGGTGGGCGGTGGCAACTCCGGCGTGGAGGCCGCCATTGATCTTGCCGGCATCGTGAAGCATGTGACGCTGATCGAGTTCGCGCCGCAGCTGCGCGCCGACGCCGTGCTGGTGAACAAGCTCCGGAGCCTGCCGAACGTGCGCATCCTGACGAACACCGAAACGCAGGAAGTGCAGGGCAATGGCACCGATGTCACCGGTGTGCGATACAAGGATCGCGCCACCGGCGAATCGCACGACCTGCCGCTGGCCGGCATCTTCGTGCAGATCGGCCTGGTGCCCAACACCGACTGGCTGAAGGGCGCGCTGGCGCTGTCGCCCCGCGGCGAGATCGAAGTGGACGCTCGCGGCCAGACCTCGTTGCCCGGCGTGTTCGCGGCAGGGGACTGCACCACCACGCCCTACAAGCAAATCGTTATCGCCATGGGCGAAGGATCGAAGGCGGCGCTGTCGGCGTTTGATCACCTCATCCGCACGCCGATCGCCGTGGCGGCGTAAACGGCTACCATAGGGCTGCGGGAATGCCCGCAGCCGATGGAATGCCGATGACTCAACAACCTGGGCTCCTCAAACGGATCTCGCGCGCGCTGGCCGTCGGCTCGGCGCTGCTCTGTGCCTTCGCGGCCCAGGCCGACGGGCTCAACACCTTCTGGGAAGTCGCCGGCCGGCACAACACCATCTGGCTGTTCGGCTCGGTGCACGTGCTGCATTCCTCAGACACCGCGCTGCCGAAGGTGGCCACCGATGCCTATGGCGAGGCCGAGAAGGTGGTGGAGGAGCTAGTCATCGACGAGGTGCTGGCCGATCTCTCGGGCGCGCTGGGAGAGAAGCTGCAGTTCCTGCCCGAAGGCAAGACGCTCGCCGGCGTGATCGGGCCGGAGCTGAACGCGAAACTGCAGGAAGAAGCGCGCCGCCTGGGCATCGACCTGGATTTCATGTCGCGCATGCAGCCGTGGTTCGTGGCGCAGCAGATCGAGTCGCTGCGCATGCTGCGCGCCGGGTTCAATCCCCTGAACGGCGTGGACATGCAGATCGCGCTGCGCGCGCGCCAGGATGGCAAGCCCATCATCGGACTCGAGACGGTGGATGACCAGCTCGGCATCTTCGCCGCGATGTCGCTCGACGAGCAGCGCGAGTTCCTGCGCGGCACGCTTGAAGAACCCGACTCCGAAGCGCAGCTGCGCGAACTGACGACGGCCTGGCGCAATGGCGACCTGGCCACGCTGCAGGCCGCGCTGCGCAAGGGCGCCGAGGAATCCCCCGCGCTGTTCCGCAAGCTCACCGTGGATCGCAACCTGCGCTGGATGCCGCAGATCGAGAAGATGCTGCAGGACAAGGGCAGTGATTACCTGGTGGTCACCGGCGCGCTGCACATGGTGGGCCGCGATGGACTGGTCGAGATGCTTCGCCGCAAAGGCTACAAGGTGGTACAGAAATGAAACGGATCCTTTCGACTCTGCTGGCTGGTTTGCTGCTGGCGCCGATATCCCCCGGTTTCGCCGGCGTTGCCGAGATCCTGCGCGACACCCAGCGCACCACGCAGGCCAACGGCGACATCACGATGGTGATGTGGATGCCGCAGCAGTTCTGGGAAGAGGCCATGAAGGGCAATCCGGCGCTGACCGATGAGGGTCGCGCGCAGGTGCTGGCGCCGCTGGCCGACTACGCGCTGTTCGGCGTGATGCGCGCGAAGGTGGGCGGCGCGGGAATCTCCGACATCCAGCCCAAGGCCGAGCTGCTGAAGAACCTGAAGCTCGAGGTCAACGGCAAGGCGGTGGAACCGCTGGCGCCGGAATCCATCGCGCCGGGCGCGCAGATGCTGCTGTCGACACTCAAGCCCGCGATGACGGCCATGGGTGGCGCGGCGCTGCAGGGCATGGAGTTCGTGGTGTTCCCGGCCAAGGCCGATGGCACGCCGCTGATCGATGCGTTGCAGACTGGCAGCGTGCAGGTGTCGCTGTACGACCAGACGTATCGCTTCCGCACGCCGCTGGGCAGCCTGCTGCCGGTGAAGGTGGATGCGAAGACCGGGGAGGAATTCCCCGGCAACTATTCGTTCAATCCCTTCACCGGCGAAAAACTCAACCTGCGCTGATCACTGCGCGCAGCGGTAGCTGGCGGCGTTCTTCGCGTCTCCACTGCCGCTGTACTGCGCATGAGTCGGCCACGGGCACAGTGGCCGTGTTTCCCCCGGCGCGCTCGCGCCCTTGGCGATGACCTGCTCGGGGGCCTGGCCCTTCTCCACCCAGTCCACGATGGCCGTGAGCATGTCGAAGCTGTCGAGCGTGCGCTCGCCGCCGCCGCAATGGCCCATGCCCGGCACCAGGAACAGCCGGCTCCAGCTCGAGGTGGGCGCAGGTCCGTTGTCTGCCTGCAGGCGCTCGTAGTAATTCACCGTCTCCTGCGCCGAGAACCAGGGATCACTGACGCCGTGATAGAAGATGAGCTTGCCGCCGCGGCCATTGAAAGTTGAAAGGTTCGTCCAGCCGTTGGTGTCGCCGGCCATCTGCCGGCCGTCATGGGCGACGGCCTCCTCGGCATCCACATCCATGCTGGTGCCGCTGGTTGGGCTTTCCGGAATCACCGGACCCACCAGGATGCCGGGCAGGCCGCGCTGCGTGATGATGCCCGTGTCCCAGTAGTAACCGGGATACACCTGTCGTCCGAGCGCGGTCTTCGGGCCGGTCATGATCTTCTTTACCGCCGCCACCTGCTCAACGGTGAGGCAGCCTTCATTCTTGGCGCCGGTGCACACGAGTACCTGCGGATCGAACTTGCAGGCCTGCGGCGCGAACACCAGGCCATCCTTGCTGCCGTCGATGGCATCGCAGGCGGCCAGCATGCCGTCGACCACGAGCTTGCGATCCGAATCGCTGAGCGCGAGCCGCGTCTGTGGCCTGCCCTGCGCATCCTTCGGCGCAATGGCATTCATCGCGGTGGCGCCCCAGCGCAGCCCGAGGTTCGAGAAATTCGTGCGGATGGCCGGCGCGCCGGCGACGATGCCGTCGAAAAACTTCGGGAAGCGCTGCGACATCATCATCGCCTCGCGGCCGCCCGTGGAGCAGCCCACCCAGTAGCTGTGGTGCGGCGCCTTGCCGTAGTACTTCTCCACCATCTGCTTGGCAATGACGGTGACCGTGGCATTGGCCTGGTACAGGAAGTTGAGCAGCGCCTCCTGGTCTTCCATGAACGTGGCGTCGAAGCCCGCGCCCTGGTGACCCGAATCATTGCTGACCACGGCGAACCCGGAAGCCAGCGCCGTGGCATCACCGGTAGCCTGCGGGCCGATGGGAGGACTGACGACGCCGTTCAGGCCGCCACCGCCCTGGAAGAAGAAGCGCCCGTTCCAGTCGGCGGGCAGTGCCAGCGCAAAACCGATGCCATAGGGCTTGCCATTGCGGCCCGTGCGCGCGTCGATCACGCCATCCACGCGGCAGTGCGCCGGCAGCAGCGAACCCGAGCCCGGCGGTCCGGTGCGTACCGCGGGTCCGGGACCCGCCGGCACGTTCTGGGCCTTGTCGATCTGCAGCGTGTGCCCTGGCACCGTGAATTTCGCCAGCGCCGCGCAGCGTGCGGGCGGGGGTGCCGCGGACCAAGCCGAAATGGGCACGGAGCCCGAAGCCAGCGCGACGCAAATCAGCAAGAAGCGAGTCTTCTTCATGTTCAATTCCCCCCGCAGCCCGTATTGGCTAAGCTCCCGAAGCATAACGATAACGATGGCACCAAGCCATCAGGGGAATCCCATGCATCTGCCCGTGCGCATCAAGCTGTCGGTGATGATGTTCCTGCAGTTCGCCATCTGGGGTTCGTGGTTCGTCACCACGTCCACCTACCTGCAGGCGGTGGGATTCGACGGGCTGCAGATCGGCGCGGCCTACAGCACGATGAACTGGGGCGCCATCATCGCGCCCATCGTGGCCGGTGCCTTTGCCGACCGCTTCTTCCAGGCGCAGAAAGTGATGGGCGTGCTGCACCTGGTGGGTGCGGGATTACTGTGGTGGATCTCATCCATCACCGAGCCCGGCGCGTTCTTCTGGGCGCTGCTCACCTACGCCATCTGCTACATGCCCACGCTGGGCCTCGCCAACGCCATCTCCTTCCACCAGATGCGCGACCCTGCGCAGGACTTCCCCGGCATCCGTGTCATGGGCACGCTGGGCTGGATCGCGGTGGGCGTTGCGGTGGGCACGGCCGCACCGCACATCTTCGGAAAATCCATCGAGCCCACCAACCTGCCGCTGAAGCTGGGCGCGGCGCTGTCGGTGCTGCTGGGCGTGTACGCGTTCTTCCTGCCTTCCACGCCACCGGCCAACGCCGGCACGCGCCCCACGCTCGCGCAGGCGCTGGGCCTTGAAACACTGGCCTACATGAAGGACCGCTCGTTCGCGATCTTCACGATCGGCTCGGCGCTGGTGTGCATCCCGCTATCGTTCTATTACAGCTTCGCCAATGTGTTCCTGAACGAAACCGGCATGACCGGCACGGCCGGCAAGATGGCGCTGGGCCAGGTGTCGGAGCTGCTGTTCCTGCTGCTGATCCCGATGCTGTTCGCGCGCTGGGGCGTGAAGAAGATGCTGCTGATCGGCATGGCGGCCTGGACGCTGCGCTACGTGCTGTTCGCCTTCGGTGACAACGGCACGCTGGTGGCGCTGCTCTACGGCGGCATCATCCTGCACGGCATCTGCTTTGACTTCTTCTTCGTCACCGGCCAGCTCTATGTTGACCGGGTGGTGCCGCGTGCGCAGCGGGCCGCGGCGCAGGGCTTCATCCACGTGGTCACCTATGGCGTGGGTCAGCTCATCGGCTCGTGGGCCGCGGGCGCGGTAGTGAACCGCTACACGCTGGCCACGGATGCCGGCACGCAGCACCTGTGGCAGGTCATCTGGCTGATACCGGCCGTGATGGCCTTCGTGGTGATGGCGCTGTTCATGGTGTTTTTCCGAGATCCGCCCGTGCCTCCATCGGCATCAGCGCGGCCTTGATGGCGGCGCCCCAGATGGCGTTGCCAAGGTCATTCAGGTGCAGGCCGTCTTCGACGAAGATGTCGGTCATGACGGTGCCGTCCTTGTTCAGCAGATACGGGGCCACATCCACGTAGTACAGCAGCGGATCTTCGGCCGCGATCCGCCGGTAGGCCGCATTCACTTCCTGCGCGACGCTCCATCGTGGCCAGCGCAGGATGCTGGGCTTGATCGACAGGATGTAGATGCGCGTCTGCGGCAGCTTCTCGTGGATGCGCGCGATGATCTGCTGCAGGTCGGCCACGATGGCCTCGTTGGGCACGGGCGACTCGCCACCGGTGTCGTTGTCACCCTCATAGATGAGGATGGCGCGCGGCTGGTAGGCGATCGCGACGCGATCGAGGTAGTGCGCCAGGTCGCGCATGGTGCTGCCGCCAAAGCCCCGCGGGATCACGGTAAGGGGTGCCAGCGCGGCCGGCGCCTGGTTGCCCCACCTTGCGATGCTTGAACTGCCGGTCAGCACGATGGCGCCGGTCGGCGGCATCTGCTCCCGGTCCTGCTCCTCGAAACGCAGGATGTCGTTCTCGAAGCGCTTCGGATCAGGAAGCTCCTGGCCATGGGCAACCGCCGCACAGGCCAGCCACAGCAGGAACAATGCTCGCCGCATGTAACGCCTCAGTAGATCGCGAACGAATACAGCATGTCGCCCACGCCCACCAGCACATGCTGCCTGCCGTCGATCTCGAAGGTCTGCGGCGCATTGCTGATGCTGCCGATGCGCGTGTGCCAGAGGATGTCGCCGTTCTTCGCATCCAGCGCCACGAAGTTGCCGCTGCCATCACCGCTGAACAGAAGTCCCGTTGCCGTGGTGAGCAGCCCGCCGCCCATGCTCGCGCCCTGCGGCCATTCGCGCCGCCACACGGCCTTGCCGTTGCGGTAGTCGATGGCCCGCAGCGCATTGCTCTCGAAGCCCAGGATCGACCAGCGCTTGCCACCCAGGCCCATCGAGCCGCGCGGATCGGGGTCGGTGAGATACAGGATGTTGAAACTGTTGCTCTCGGCAACGTAGAAAAGCCCCAGGTCGGGGTTGAACGCGGGCGGCGGCCAGTTGGTGACGCCAGCTTCCATCGGCGAAACCAGGGAGCCTGGCACGATGGCCGACTTCTCCGGATCGGGTTCCGGCTGGCCGGTCTTGCGCAGACCCTTCGACCAGTTGATCGTCTTGCCGAACGGCGCGGTCACGATGTGTTCGCCGGTCACGCGATCCAGCGTGAAGAAATAGCCATTGCGCGCGGCGGTTGAAACCAGCTTGCGCGGCTTGCCGTCGATCACGCCATCGATGAGCACCGGCGTCTGCGCCGAATCCCAGTCGTGCGTGTCGTGCGGCGAGGTCTGGTAGTACCAGGCCATCTTGCCGGTGGACATGTTCACGGCCATCAGTGTGCAGGTGAACAGGTTGTCGCCCTTGCGCGAGATGCCCGTGTAGCCCGGCGTGGGGTTGCCGGTGCTGAAGATGTAGAGATTGGTCTCGGGGTCGTACACGCCCGGTACCCACACCTGGCCGCCGCCGTGGCGGGCGGCATCGAGGCTGGGCCAGGTGTCCAGCCCCGGGTCGCCGGGGTTCATCGGCACGGTGTAGTGGATCCAGTTCCTCTTGCCGGTGCGTGCGTCAAAGGACTGCAGGAACCCCGGCGCGTCGAGGTCGTTGCCGGTTCCCACCAGCACCTGGTCGCCCACGACAATAGGTGCCATCGTAGAGAAGTACTGCTGGTCGAGGTCGGCAATCTCCACGTGCCAGTTTTCCTTGCCCGTGCGCACATCGATCGACACCAGGTAGTTGTCCGGCGTTTCGAACAGCAGCGAGTTGTTCCAGATCGCAGCGCCCCGATTGCCGATGTGCAGGCTACCGCGCGACTTCCAGAAGAAGTGCCACAGCTCGCGACCATCGCGGCCGTCGATGGCCCAGACATGATCCGGCGAGGTGGCATAGAGAATGCCGTTCACCTCGAGCACCGTGCCGCGCATCGCGGCCTGGCCCACCGGGAAATCACCCTTGCCCTCGCCACCCGTGGCGACATCGCCGCGCAGGTCGGTGCTGATGCGCGTGGCCCAGGCCAGCGTCAGGTTCTTCACGTTGGCCGGCGTCACCTGCGTGAGCCGGCTGTAGCGCTGGCCGGTGTAGTCACCGGAATAGCTGGTCCAGTCGCCGGCCAGTGGCTGCTTCAGCGCTTCGGGCGCCAGCACCGGCGCGGCGGCAGGCGCCTGCGCGAGCGTGGCGCTCGTGAGCGTGATGAGGGCGAGGCCTGTGCCGATCAACTGGACCAGAGACATGCGCGCGCGTTTCATTTCAGCCCCGCAAGGTATGCCGTGACATCGTGCATGGTCTTGTTGCTGAGCTTCGTCCACAGCGCGCGATGACCCGCGAGCGGGTCATCTACCCGCACGGCTTCCACCCGTGGCGTGCCGCGACGCGTGAAGCTGCGGTAGTCGCCCGCATCGGTCGTGAGGCTCACGGTGAATTCATCCATGCGCACCAGGCGACCGGTGACCTGTTCGCCACCGGCCAGCGTCACGGTAACGCGCACGGTGCTGCGCGCCGTTTGCGCTGATACTGCCGGTCCCGGTGGGCCAGGCGGCGCAGCCGCCGCCGGGCGCCGTCCCGACACCCAGTTGTTCTGTAGCTGCTCGATGTTCGGCACGCGCGAGCCGATGCCCGCCAGATCTCCGGTGGTGGAATGGCATGACGCGCACTCGGCCTTGAAGTAGCGCTCACCGGCGCGCGCATTGCCCACCAGCAGGTTCAGCGCCACGGCCGCGCTGGGTGGTGGCGCGCCCTGCGGCTGCGCGGTGAACACGACGCTGTGCATGTATTCGGCCAGCGCCCGCACATCGTCATCGGGCAGCGGCATCGGTGGCATGACCGTGCCGCCCGCCGCGGGCACGCGACCGGCGCGCACCACCGGACCAATGGCATCGCCATTCTTGTCGCCCAGAACCAGCTGCGAGCGCAGCAGGTTCGGTCCGCCCATGTCGCCGCCGCGCATGTCCGCGCCATGGCAGGCGCGGCAGAACGACGTATAGAGAGTAAGGCCCCGCGCTGCCAGCACGGGATCGCCGGGTCCGCGCTGCTGCGCGGGGTAGGCAGGCGGCGCCTGCGCGGCGTCGATGGGCAGGCTCAGCACCGCGAGCAGCGCGGCCAAAAATACACGCACGATATTCCCCCCGCAAAGACGCTTTGCGCATAATGCCCGACCATGAAATTCCTGCACACCATGCTGCGCGTCGGCGACATGCAGCGCTCCGTCGACTTCTACACCCGGATCCTCGGCATGCGCGTGCTGCGCACGCGCGATGTGCCGGAGTACAAGTACTCACTCACCTTCCTGGCCTTCGGCAACGGCAATGCCGATGGCGGCGCCGAGCTCGAGCTCACCTATAACTATGGTGTTGCCTCCTATGAGCAGGGCACCGCCTTCGGCCACCTGGCCCTGGGCGTGCCCGATGTGGCCGGCGCCTGCCAGCGCATCAAGGACGCTGGCGGCAAGGTGACCCGCGAGGCCGGCCCGGTGAAGGGCGGGACCACGGTTATCGCCTTCGTCGAGGATCCGGATGGGTACAAGATCGAGCTGATTCAGGGCGGCGTAGACTGATATCCCCGAAGATCGGCGCTTTTCGACACTCGAACCACGCAAGGTTCCCCCGGGCGGGCGGAATTCCCGGGCTTTCAGGCTAGACTCCCCGGCTCCATATCTTTGACCGGGGGGTCAACGTGCTGAATCGCGCTCGTCTGCTGGGGCTGATGCTCCTGCCCATCGCCTTCGCCAGTGGGCTCTCCGCGGCGGAGAAGATTCCCCCTCTGCTCGCCAAGGCGGCGAACGTCAACAACGCGCGGCTGCTCAAGGGCACGAACGACACCTCGGCCTGGGCGCATTACGGCGGCAGCTACAACGAGCAGCGCTTCAGCCCGCTGAAGAAGATCAACGACGCCAACGTGAAGGACCTCGGCCTTGCGTGGTACGCCGACTACGACACCAACCAGAACCAGCACGGCTCGCCGCTGTATGTCGATGGCGTGCTCTATGTATCCACCGCCCGCAACGTGGTGCATGCCTTCGATGCGCGCGATGGCAAGCGGCTGTGGACCTACACGCCGCTGATGATTCCGAATCCCAACCTGGGCCTGGTGAATCGCGGCATCGCCGCCTACAACGGCAAGATCTACATGGGCATGCTCGATGCGCATCTGGTGGCCATCGATGCGAAGACCGGCAAGCCCGCCTGGAACATCGACACCGTGCCCGAAAGCCTCGGCCTCGGCGCGATGCGCAAGAACTACTCCATCACGATGGCGCCGCGCGTGGCCAAGGGCCTGGTGTTCGTCGGCGGTTCAGGTGGCGAGTTCGGCGTGCGCGGCTGGATTGCCGCCTACGATGCCGAAACCGGCAAGGAAGTCTGGCGTTTCTGGACGGTGCCGGGTGATCCGTCGAAGCCCGACAACGCGGTGTCCGACCCCGCGCTGAAGAAGGCGCTGGCCACCTGGCCCGAGCGCATCGAATACTGGAAGCAGGGCGGCGGCGGCACCATCTGGGATGCGGCCGTGTATGACCCCGTCACGGACCTGCTGTATTTCGGCACCGGCAACGGCACGCCGTGGAATCGCGAGATGCGCGATCCTTCAGATGGCGACAATCTCTACGTGGCGTCCATCGTCGCGGTGAAGGCGAGCACCGGCGAATACGTGTGGCACTACCAGGAAACGCCGGGCGATTCCTGGGACTACGATGCCATCAGTCCGCTGGTGACGGCCGACGTCACGATCAACGGCGAGAAGAAGCACGTCATCATCCAGCCCTCGAAGAACGGCCTGATCTACGTGATCGAAGCGGCCACCGGCAAGCTGATCAGCGGTGATCCGTTCACCGAGGTGACCTGGGCCACCGGCGTGGACGTGAAAACCGGCCGGCCGATCGAAGTGCCGGGCGCGCGCTATGAAACCGAACCCTTCAACATCGCGCCCGGCGCGCCGGGTGGGCACACCTGGCATCCGAATGCCTACAGCCCCGACACCGGCTACATCTATATACCCACCTGGGAAAACTATTCGGCGATGGCGCCGCAGCAGCGGCCCGCCTCCGGTCCGCCGCCGCTGATCGCCTTCGGCGGACGCATCGACCGCGCCACGCTGAAGCCGCATGCGAAGCAGGCCGACAATGGCTGGCTGCAGGCCTGGGATCCCATCGCGCGCAAGACGGTGTGGGCCACGCCCAAGGGTCCGCGCGCCACCAGCGGCGTGCTGGCCACGCGCGGCAACCTGGTGTTCATGGGCAACAGCAATGGCAAGCAGCTCTCGGCCTACAACGCAAAGACCGGCGACAAGCTGTGGACCTTCGAGGCGCAGACCGCCGTGTATGCCGCGCCCATCACCTACCAGCTGAACGGCGTGCAGTACATCGCCGCCAGCGTCGGTGGCACCAGCGGCAGCGACTACTTCGCGCCCACCTATGCGCGCATGCTGGTGTTCAAGGTGGGTGGCAACGTGAAGCTGCCGCCGCCCGCGCCCTATACGCCGCCGCAGTTGAATCCGCCGCCCTCGACTGCCGCGCCCGAGATCATCGCGCGTGGTGGTCAGGTGTATGAGCAGCACTGCGCGGTGTGCCATGGCGCCGGTGCCGTGCAGCAGCGTTCCAGCTTCCCCAACCTGACCTACACGCCGTTCCTGCATACGCAGGAAGGCTTCGACCAGGTGGTGCTCAAGGGCGTGAAGCTCGAGCGCGGCATGGGCAATTTCTCCGATCGCCTGAATGCGAACGATTCGCTCGCGGTGCGGGAATACATCATCTCGCGCGCCAACGAGGTGAAGCGCAATCCGCCGCCCGCCTTCGGTCGCGGCGGTGCTGCCGCGGCGCCGGCGCCTGCTCCGGCTCCAGCGGTCCCGGCTCGCGCGCCAACTGCAGCGCCCACGGCCGCGCCGGCGACCCGTGACATTCACGAGGAATCGGCCACCGGCCGCTGAACCGGCTAAAATTCGCGAACCGACGTACATGATCTTTGGGGGTCTCCCGTGCTGAACCGAACTCGCATCCTGGGTCTGGGCCTGCTGCTGCCCTTGGCTCTTGCCGCCTGCCAGAAGACCGACAAGGTCGCAGCGGTCGATCCGCTCGCCAATCCGGCCGCCGTCACGCAGGAGCGCCTGCTGAAGGGACTGGATGATCCGACCCAGTGGGCCACGTACGGCGGCAGCTACAGCGAACAGCGCTTCAGTCCGCTGAAGCAGATCGATGCCACCAGCATCGGCAAGCTGGGCCTGGCCTGGTACGCCGACTACGACACCAACCTCGACCAGAACGGCACGCCCCTGTATGTGGACGGCGTCATCTATGTATCCACCGCCTGGAACAAGCTCTACGCCTTCGACGCGAAGACCGGCAAGCAGCTGTGGCAGTACAACGCGAAGGTGCCGGGCGAGTGGCTGCGCAATGTGTGCTGCGGCAACGTGAACCGCGGACTCGCGGCATACAACGGCAAGATCTACATGGGTACGCTGGATGCGCGCCTCGTCGCCATCGATGCGAAGACGGGCAAGGAAGCCTGGTCCACCGACACCATCGAGGGCGATCACAAAGACCCGTTGAATCGTTTCTCGATCACGATGGCGCCACGCGTTGCCAAGGGCAAGGTGTACATCGGCGCATCGGGTGGCGAGTTCAGCGTGCGCGGCTGGATCGCCGCGTTCGATGCCGAGACCGGCAAGCAGGCCTGGCGCTTCTTCAACGTGCCCGGCGATCCGTCGAAGGGCTTCGAGAACGAGGCCATGAAGATGGCTGCCGCCACCTGGACCGGCGAGTGGTGGAAGCTGGGCGGTGGCGCCTCGGTGTGGGATGCCACCATTTATGATCCGGCCACCGATCTCATCATCTACGGCACCGGCAACGCCACGCCGTGGAATCACCTCGCGCGCGGCAAGAAGCAGACCGACAGCCTCTTCGTCGCCTCCATCGTCGCGCTGAAGGCCGAGACCGGTGAATACGTCTGGCACTACCAGACCACGCCCGGCGACACCTGGGACTACGACGCCGTCAGCCCGATGATGACGATGGACCTGACGATCGGCGGCGAGAAGAAGCACGTGCTGGTGCAGCCCAACAAGAACGGCATGCTGTATGTGCTCAACGTTGCCGACGGCAAGCTGCTCTCCGCCGATGCATTCACCGAGGTGAACTGGAACACCGGCGTGGATATGACTACGGGCCGGCCGAAGGTGGTGGAGGCCGCGAAGTACGAGAAGGAAGGCTGGAATCTCGCGCCGGGCGTGCAGGGTGGCCACAGCTGGCACCCGAATGCCTACAGCCCCGACACCGGCCTCATCTATATACCCACCTGGGAATCCTACTTCCCGATGGTGCGTGACCCGAACTACAAGCCCGCGACGGGCGGCTTCAACCTGGGCATCAGCTTCGCCCCGAACATGACGGCCACGAACCTGAAGCCCACCAACAAGACCGGCATTACCGGACGCTTGAAGGCATGGGATCCGGTGGCGCGCAAGGTGGTGTGGGAAACCCCGCCCTTCACGAACAATCGCCCAAACGGCGGCGCGCTGGCCACCGCCGGTGGCCTGGTGTTCGCGGGCAACGGCGCCGGCGAAGAGCTGCGCGCCTACGACGCGAAGAACGGCACGCAGCTGTGGAGCTACAAGGCGCAGACCGCCGTGTACGCGGGGCCCATCACCTACGAGCTCGATGGCGAGCAGTACATCGCGCAGAGCGTGGGCGGCGTGGCACAGGGCGGCTACTTCGCGCCCGGCTACGCGCGCATGCTGGTGTTCAAGATTGGTGGCACGGCAACGCTGCCGGCGAACCAGCCTTACACGCCGCCGCCGCTGAATCCGCCGCCGTCCACCGCGTCGGCCGATGTGATCAAGGCCGGTGAAGACAAGTACAACCAGTACTGCTCCGTGTGCCATGGCGCCGATGGCGTGCAGCAGCGCGGCACCTTCCCGAACCTGATGGTCTCCGGCCTGCTGCATTCGCAGGAAGGCTTCGACCAGGTCGTGCTGCAGGGCCAGCGTGAAGAGAAGGGCATGGGCAACTTCTCGAAGGACCTGGCGGTTGCCGATTCCGCTGCGGTGCGCGAGTACCTGATCTCTCGCGCCAATGTGCTGAAGAAGGCCGCGCCGCCCGCGCCGCCGGCGGCTGCCAGCGACGGCAACCAGCACCAGGCCGACTGACGAGCGCGGATACGGTGCGGCTCTTTGCCCCGGGCAGTGTTTGCCCGGGGCACAGTCCTGATGCCGCAATTGCAGCATTTAGTCGCGTCAAGGCTCGGCCAGTTTTTCCCGTGCTAGACTCGCCGCCCTTACAAGACCGGCCACCGGCCACTGTCCCGCATCTAACAAATCCGTAGAGACACAGAGGTTCGCAAGATCATGAGCAATCTGGAAACCGTGCTGAAAAATGCCGGCAACACTGTTGAGCACCTGCGCAATTCGCAGATCGGCGCGTACGTGTATCCCGTCGTCACGCCGGAATTCAGCAACTGGCGCACCGAGCAGGCCGCCTGGCGCAACAACGCCGTGCTCTTCGACCAGACGCACCACATGGTCGACCTCTTCATCGAAGGTCCCGATGCGCTGGCCTTCATCGAGAGCCTCGCGATCAACAGCATGAAGGGCTTCGTGCCGAACAAGGCCAAGCAGTTCGTGGCGTGCTCGTACTCGGGCCACGTGATCGGCGACAACATCCTGTTCTATCTCGCCGACAACAGCTTCGTGATGGTCGGCCGCGCGCCGTCCTGCAACTGGGTGAAGTTCCAGGCCGAGACCAGCGCCTTCCGCGTTTCGGTCCGCTATGACGACCGCTCGCCCTCGCGCCCGAACGGCCACGCCGTCCGCCGCAACTACTACCGCTTCCAGATCCAGGGCCCGAAGGCCAAGCATGTGATCGACAAGCTCAACGGCGCGCCGCTGCCGGAGCTGAAGTTCTTCAACATGGCTTACATGAAGATCAAGGGCCGCCTGGTCCGCACGCTGCGCCACGGCATGGCCGGCGAGCCGGGCGTGGAGATCTGGGGCCCGTACGAAGAGCGCGAAGAGATTGCCGCCGCGATTATCGAGGCCGGCAAGGAATTCGGCCTGCTGCCGGTGGGTTCGCGCGCCTACGCGACGAACACGCTGGAGTCGGGCTGGGTGCCGTCGCCGCTGCCCGCCGTGTACACGGACGAGCGCATGAAGAAGTACCGCGAGTGGCTGCCCGCCAACTCGTACGAATCGGCCGGCGCCATCGGCGGTTCGTTCGTCTCGAAGAACATCGAAGACTACTACCTCACGCCTTACGAAATCGGCTACGGCCCGTTCGTGAAGTTCGACCATGACTTCATCGGCCGCGAAGCGCTCGAGAAGATGAATGGTGGCAAGGGTGGCCGTCGCAAGGTGACGCTGGCCTGGAACGGCGAAGACGTCGCCAAGATCCAGCGTTCGATCCTCGAGAAGGGCGAGCACTACAAGTACATCGAGATGCCGCTGTCGAACTACGCCAACAGCAACTACGACCAGCTCACCGCCGGTGGCAAGACGGTCGGCCTGTCGCTGTTCTCGGGCTACAGCTACAACGAGCGTTCGTTCCTGTCGCTGGCCGTTGTCGACGAAGACATCGCGCTGGGCAACGAAGTCGTGCTGCACTGGGGCGAGCCCAACGGTGGCACCAAGAAGACCACGGTCGAAGCGCACAAGATGGGCGAGATCCGCGCCATCGTGTCGCCGGTGCCGTACGCCGTCACCGCCCGCACGGGTTATGCCGACGGCTGGCGCACGGGCAAGAAGTAAGGGAGCGGCCGCGCACCAGCGCGGCGCTGCTTGAGCTCTTGCATGAAAGGGGCGGGTGTTTCACCCGCCCTTTTTCTTTGCGTTGAGAGAATGAGGCGCATTCGAAGATGAGCGACACCGAGCAGGGCGACGAACAGGTCACGGCCTTCGAGTACATCGGCGGACAGCCGACCATCGACGCCATCGTCGATGACTTCTACCGGAACATGGATTCGCTGCCCGAGGCGCGCGACATCCGTGCGATGCACGCCGCCGACCTCGCCCCGATCAACCTGGTGCTGAAGAAATACCTTGCCGAGTGGCTGGGAGGGCCGAAGAACTATTCCACCGAGCGCGGGCATCCGATGCTGCGCGCGCGGCACCTGCCATTCCCCATCGGCATCGCCGATCGCGATGCGTGGCTGCTGTGCATGAACCGGGCGCTCGACGCGCATGTGGCCGCCGACCCGGTGCGCGAGAACATCCGCGAAGCCATCACCAAGCTTGCCGACTGGATGCGCAACAAGAAGGGCGAGCCGCCGCCGGGCAGCGGCTGATCCGACCGTGCGGGCTGCCTTCAGCCCTGGCCTTCGGTGGGCACCAGTTCATGGTTGAGCTGCGCCACCAGCGCGCGCGTGCGCGCATCGGCGGGCATGCACATCACGATGCGCACCGTGGGGTGGCCATCGGGAATGCAGGACACATGCTCGAACGCCAGCTCGCCGTGCTCGCGATGGCGGAAGTGGTGGATGCCATAGGAGCCGGCGTTCACGTCGGGCGAGCGCCACAGCGCGCGGAACACCGCCGAGCTGCGCTCCATGCGCTGGATCAACGCCTCGAAGCGCCGGTCTGAACCGAACGCGCTGTAATCCACCTTCAGCTTGGCCACGATGCGCTGCAGCCTCTGCTGCGTGCCTTCGGGCGTGTCGTCGTAGCTGGTGGTGCCGCTGAACAGCAGCTCCAGCAGGTTGCGCTCGCCCGGCGGCAGCAGCGAGTAGTCGCGGAAGATCCGCGAGTTCAGGTCATTCCAGGCCAGCACGTCCCAGCGCAGGTTGCGCGCGATGGCCGGAATCGTCATGCCGGTGACCAGTCGTTCGATCTCGGGCGGCACCTCGAAGCGCGGCGCGCCCTGCACGCGCGGCGCGCGCTGCTGCACCAGCGAGAACAGGTAGACCCGTTCGTCATCCGTGAGCTTGAAGGTCTGGCAGATGCGCTCGAGCACCTCATCGGAAACGCGCATGTCGCGCCCCTGCTCGAGCCAGGTGTACCAGGCGACGCTGACGCCCGACAGCGCGGCCACGTCTTCACGCCTGAGGCCCGCGGTGCGGCGACGCTGTGGATCAGGAAGCCCCACATCAGAGGGCTTGATCCGCGCGCGACAGCTACGCAGGAACTCAGCTCGCTGCCTGCCCAGTGGCTGCCGCGTCTGCGACCGGGTATTGGCAATACCACGTTGCGGCGAACCCTCAGGAACGCGCGCTTCGGCTGTCGAACTCTCCATCTGCACCCCCGTCGATACAGGTGCTACTACTACCACGTTTGTCGGCAACAATTAAGGGCGTGGGCAGCTAAACCCATAGCGTGGGTGTTTACGCCACTGTAATGTCCCTTGCTACAACAGTTCTCATGCTGATTGGGGGATAAATGCGAGTCTTGTTCGCAGCTTTGCTGCTTGCAGTCGCCACCGTGTCGGTGGCGCAGGAAGGCTTTCCGCTCGATGGCACCTGGCGCAGCGAAAGCACCGCCAAGGATGGTTCGCACCGGACCATCGTGCTCATCATGCAGTGGGATGGAAAATCCGTCACCGGCACCATCAATCCCGGTCCGAATGGCACCGACTTCACCGGGGGCACGCTCAACCCCGATGGCTGGAAGTTCACGCTCGATGTGAAGAACGCCAAGGGCGGCCCGATCCGCTTCGAAGGCACCATCTCCAACCTCGGCAAGTACAACCGCGTGGTCGCCGGCAAGTGGACCGATGCCGCCGGCACCATCGACGCCAAGTTCGTGCACGAGTAGGCCAGCAGATGAAGATCAGAAACCACAAGAAAGCACTGCTGGCGGCCGCCCTGGTGGCCGTCGCGAGCCTGGCGGCACCTGGCTTCGCCAGCGCCGCGAGCCCCAACGCCGCGCCGCGTTACGCCGATGGCAAGATCCGTCTCGACCGGGTGCCGGGCGAGAAGGGCTACTGGGACAAACCCGGTGCCACCAGCCTGGTCGAAAAGGGCGTGAACGTGGCCTTCGACGCCAACGGCAAGCTGAAGAACATCGCCGATGCCGCGAAGGTGGCGCCGTTCCAGCCCTGGGCGCTGGCGCTCTACAAATTCCGGCAGCAGAACAACTTCGTCGACGACCCGATGAAGGTGTGCATCGGCTCGGGCAATCCGCGCCAGATGATGACGCCGGGTGGCGTGCGCTTCATCCAGGACAACAACTACCAGCGCATGTACATGATCTTCGGCGGCGGCAACCATGTCTGGCGCACCATCTACATGGATGGCCGCGAGGCGCCGAATGCCGATGAAGTCACCGGCACCTTCCTGGGGCTTGCCGTAGGCAAGTGGGAAGGCGACACGCTGGTGGCTGTTTCCACGGGCTTCAACACGCGCTTCTGGATGTCCAACGGCGGCCTGCCCCACACCGAGGGCCTGACGCTGACTGAACGCTTCAAGCGCGTGTCCAAGGACGTGCTCGATTACGAAGTGACCATCGACGACCCGCGCACCTACACCCGCCCCTGGAAGGCGGGCTGGACGCTGCGTTGGGTGCCTGGCGACATCCAGGAACAGTTCTGCGAAACCGGTCGTGAATAGGAGATCGAAGATGACCAACACGAAATTCAGCCGCGCTGCTCTTTCCCTGCTGGGAGCCGCGGCACTCATCGGTGCCGCCACGGTCAGCCAGGCGCATCATTCATTTGCCGCCCAGTACGACTCCAACAAGCCCACGTCGCTGGAGGGTGTCGTAACCAAGGTGGAATGGACCAACCCGCACGTCTACATCTACATCGACGTCACCGATGCCAAGACGCAGAAGGTGAGCAACTGGGGCTTCGAGATGGGCCCGCCGCACATGCTCATGCGCACCGGCTGGAAGCGCAACAGCCTGAAGATCGGCGAGGAAGTTTCCGTGGATGGCTGGCTCGCCCGCGATGGCAGCAACACCGCCAACGCGCGCCGCGTGACCCGCAAGGCCAATGGCGAGGTGATGGGCGCAGCGTCGTCAAACAGCCAGACGCTGGCTGGCAACGCCGGAACGCAGGCCCAGTAAGCCCAAGGATCCCCACGCCATGAGAAATCTCGTCATCGGCACGATTGCGCTGGGCCTGGCCTCCTCGGCCGTGGTCCAGGCGCAGCAAGCAGCGCCGGCCGCGCCCCAGGCGCGGCCCGCTCCGCCACCCGCGGCTCCCGCGCCGCGCTGGCCGGACGGTCGCATCAGTTTCAGCGGTTCGCCGACGAACGTGGGCAACTGGGAAGGTCCGGCCAACGCCTCGATCTTCTTCAACATGGTTAACGGCAAGCTGGTGAAGCCGCAGCCGAGCCTGCCGACCAACAAGACCGTGGACGAGATCCCGTTCAAGCCGGGCATGCGGGCGCTGTACGACTCGCGCGCGGACCAGGCGGAAGATCCGCACACGCGCTGCAAGCCCTCGGGCGGCTCGCGCTTCTGGCACACCCCCTACGGCATCGAGATCGTCGATTCGCCTGAAACCCAGGAAGTGTTCTTCCTGCATGTGGGCGCGCCGCACAGCTGGCGCGTGGCCTACATGGACGGTCGCCCGCACCCGAAGGGTGTGAAGGACCTCTGGTACGGGCACACGATCGGCAAGTGGGAAGGCGACACGCTGGTGCTCGATACGGTGGGCTTCAACGATCGCTTCTGGGTGACGCGCGAAGGCGTGCCGACAACGAAGCAGCTGCACCTGATCGAGAAGCTCTCGCGTCCCGACCAGGCTCGGCTGAAGTACGAGGCCACCATCGATGATCCGGGCGCCTACACCGCGCCCTGGACCGGTGGCTGGCACCTGCGCTGGGGCGCGGGCAACGAGCCATTCGACTACCTCTGCCAGGAGAACAACCGCGATCCGGGTCGCATGACCGGTGGCGGCGTGGCAGACAGCAACCGCTCCCGCTAGGAGTGATACCGATGCCGCGTTTAATTGATCTGTTAAACGCCGCTTCCCGTGGCATGTTCCTGCTCGCGGGCGCCAGCCTGCTTGCGCCAGCCGCCGTCGCCGCAGACGGCGGCGCGGTGGACAGCGGTGCGCTGCTCGAGAAGTACTGCACCGAGTGCCACAACCCCATCGACTACGCCGGCGGGGTCGACCTGGAAAGCACCAATGCGGCCACCATGGCCGACATGCCCGACATGGGCGAGAAGGTGATCAAGCGCCTGCGCGTCGGCATGATGCCGCCGGTTGGCAAGGATCGTCCGCCCTACGACGTGGTGCAGAAGCTCGCGCAGAGCCTGGAACAGAGCATCGACAAGCGTGCCGCCAGCATGGGCGTTCACCTGCCCGCGCCGGGCCTGCACCGCCTGAACCGCACCGAATACACCAACGCGATCCGCGACCTGCTGGCTTTGAACATCAACGCCGCCAGGTTCCTGCCCTCCGACGACTCCAGCCACGGCTTCGACAACATGGCGGGCACGCTCACCACGTCGCCGGCGCTGATGGAAGCGTATCTGTCGGCGGCCGGCAAGATCAGCCGCCTGGCCATCGGCACCGAAACAGCGCCGACGCTGGCGGTGTTCGACGCGCCGCACGACACCAGCCAGAACGAATACGTCGAGGGCCTGCCGTTCGGCACCCGCGGCGGCATGCTGATCGAGCACGAATTCCCTGCCGACGGCGAGTACGTGCTGACCGTGAAGGGCATGACCGGCTACTTCACCGCGGTGCTCGGCAACGTGAAGGGCGAGAAGCTCGAAGTCACCGTCGACGGCAAGCGCGTGTACCTTTATGACTGGGACACGGAAATCGCCACCAAGCGTGGTGATGGCGGCAAGACGCCGCCGCTGCCCATCAAGGCCGGCTTCCACCGCATCGGCGTGGCGTTCCTCGCCACCAGCGACCTGCCCGATACCGGGCTCAACAAATCGTTCCAGCGCACGATGAACTCGCCCGGCTCGATCTCCGGCTACACGTTCTATCCGCACGTGGGCCAGGTGTTCGTCGAGGGTCCGTTCAAGGGCGCGGCGGCCACCGACACGCAGAGCCGGCGCAAGGTCTTCGAGTGCTACCCGAAGAGCGCCAGCGAGGAAGCCGGCTGCGCGCGCAGGATCATCACCACGCTGACCACGAAGGCCTTCCGCCGACCCGCGGGCGACGCCGATGTAAAGGTGATGACCGCCTTCTATCGCACCGGACGCGAACAGGGCGGCACATTCGACAGCGGCATCGAAGCGGTGATCCAGCGCATCCTCACCGATCCCGAATTCATCTACCGCACCGAGATCGAGCCGGCCCGGGTGGCCGCTGGCGCCGCCTACCGGATCAGCGATCTGGAGCTGGCGTCGCGTCTGTCGTTCTTCCTGTGGAGCAGCATTCCCGATGCGGAGCTGATCAAGCTGGCCGCCGCCAACAAGCTGCACGAGCCAAAGGTGCTCAAGCAGCAGGTCGATCGGATGATCGCCGATCCGCGGTCGCAGGCGCTGGTGCAGAACTTCACCGGCCAGTGGCTGAACGTGCGCGGCATTGCCGCCAGCGAGCCGGTGGTGAACCTGTTCCCGGATTTCGACAGCACGCTGCGCGATGCCTTCAAGCGCGAAGTCGAGCTGTTCTTCGCCAGCATCATCCAGGAAGACCGCAGCGTGGATGACCTGCTGACGGGCGACTACACCTTCGTCAACGAGCGCCTGGCCAGGCACTACGGCATCCCCGGCGTCTATGGCCCGCAGTTCCGTCGCGTCCAGCTGGGCGCTGACCAGGACATGCGCAAGGGCCTGCTGGGCAAGGGCGCGCTGGCCACCGTCACCTCCGATGCGGCGCGCACTTCGCCGGTGAAGCGTGGCAAGTGGTTCCTGCAGACCTTCTTCGGCGTGAGCCCGCCCGATCCGCCGCCAGGCGTCGAAACCAAGCTCGACCAGAAGCCCGGTGAAGCCCCGAAGACGATGCGCCAGCGCCTGGAAGTGCACAGCACCAATCCAAGCTGCGCCAGCTGCCACATGCAGTTCGAGCCGATGGGCCTGGCGATGGAAAACTTCGACGCCGTGGGCCAGTGGCGCACCACTGAAGTGGGCAATCCGATCGATCCGGTCGCCACCGTCAACGACGGCACGCGCATCGACGGCATCAAGGGCCTGCGCGACCTGACGATGCGCAAGCGCGAAATGTTCGCCGAAGTGGTGATCGAAAAGCTGCTGACCTATGCGATCGGCCGGGGCCTTGACCACAACGACATGCCACTGGTGCGTTCGCTGACGCACAACGCGGCGAAGGAAGACTACCGGTTCTCTTCGCTGATCATGGGTGTGGTCCAGAGTCCGGCCTTCACCATGAACATGAAATCAGCCGCGGCCCCGGTGGTCGCGGCTTCGGCCAGGGGGCAGTAAAAGCTATGTTCATCACGAAGAAGCACATCAGCCGTCGCACGCTGCTGCGCGGTGCCGGCACCGCGCTCGCCCTGCCACTGCTGGATGCGATGATCCCGGCATTCACGGCGCAGGCGAAGTCCCCGGCCAAGACGCCGCCGCGTTTCTTCGGCGGCTTCGTGCCGCACGGCGCGGCGCCGGGCTACTGGATTCCGGAGAAGGTTGGCGCGCTGCAGGATGAACTGCCGTTCATCTGGAAGCCGATGGAGCCGTTCCGCAAGCACCTGAACATCCTGACTGGCCTGCATTCGCGCTCGTCCGAGCCGCCTCCGGGTGAAACCGGCGCCGACCACTGGGTCGCGGCCGCGTTCCTGTGCGCGCAGAAGCCGCGCAAGACCGCCGGCGCCGACGTCTACGCCGGCCAGACCATCGACCAGATCATCGCCGCCAAGTACGGGCAGGAAACGCTGCTGCCGTCGGTGGAAATTTCGGTGGAAGACCCGGGCTCGGGTTCGAGCAACTGCGGCGAAGGCTACAGCTGCGTCTATACCAACACGATCGCCTGGGCATCGCCCACCACGCCATTGCCGATGGAGCTGAACCCGCAGGTGGTGTTCGAGCGCATGTTCGGCAGCGGCAGCACGGCCGAGCAACGCGTGCTGCGTCGCCAGCGCAACCAGAGCATCCTCGATTCGGTCAACGACAAGATCAAGGGCGTGCGCAGCGAGATCAGCGCGGCGGACAAGGCGCGCCTGGATGCCTTCACCGAGAACGTGCGCGAGATCGAGCGTCGGCTGCAGATTGCCGCCAGCGCCACCGCAGCCGCGCCCGAGGATTTCGCGGTGCCGCCGGGCATTCCGCAGTCGTTCGACCAGCACATCAAGATCATGTTCGACCTGCTGGTGCTGGGTTACCAGGCCGACATCACCCGCGTGGGCACCATGCTCTTCGCGCGCGATCTGACCGGCCGCGTCTATCCGGAAAGCGCGTCGCCGACGCTGGGTTTCCATGGTGGTTCGCACCACGGCGAAGACCCGAACCTGATCAACCAGCTCTCGAAGATCAACCAGTACCACGTGAAGATGCTGGCCTACTTCGTCGAGAAGCTGGCCAACACCAACGATGGCGATGGTTCGCTGCTCGATCACTCGCTGCTGATGTACGGCAGCAACATGGGCAATCCGAACCAGCACGTGCATTACGACGTGCCGCACATCCTGATCGGCGGCAACAGCGGCAAGCTCAAGGGCGGTCGCCACCTGGCGTATCCGACCAAGCAGGTGCCCACCGGCAACCTGCTGCTGAGCGTGCTCGACCAGTTCGACATCCACCGTGACAGCCTTGGCGACAGCACCGGACACCTGTCCGGTCTCGTGTGACGGGCCCGGGAACAAACATCGTGCGCAGCCTTGTATTGAGGACCCTTTCCCTGGTGCTGCTGTCGGCGCTGGCCGGCGCCGCGTTCGCGCAGGCCGACATCGCCGACGCCGCAAGCCGGGGCAACAAGACGGAAATCGAGCGCCTGCTGAAAAGCGGCGCCGACGTGAATGCGCAGCAGCCCGACGGCGCCACTGCGCTGCAGTGGGCCGCCTATCGCGGCGACGCGGCACTTGCCGAAATGCTGCTGAAGGCCGGGGCCAAGCCCGGACTTGCCAATCACAATGGCTCGACGCCACTGTGGCTGGCAGCCACGCGCGGCGATGCCGCGGTCATCCGGGCCCTGCTCGCGGGCGGTGCCGATGCCAACGAGCCTCTGCCGCTCGGCCGCCGCCCGCTGATGCTGGCCGCCCGCTCGGGCCAGGTCGACGCGGTGCGCGCGCTGCTTGAACGCGGCGCCGACGTGAATGCCAGTGAAACGGCACGCGGCACCAACGCGTTGATGCAGGCTGCCGACCAGGGCCACGCCGACGTGATGAAGGAACTGATCCGGCATGGCGCCAAGGTGGCGGCCGTGTCCAAGCCGGTGATGCGCGATGGGCGCTCGGCGGCGCTGGGCAATTCCGAGGATCCCCGCCGCGCCGTGCGCCAGCAGGCCATCGCGGTGCTGTGCGAGGCGAAGAATCCCGACCTGGCGCAGGTGCGGGCGCAGCGCGAGCTGCTGATGGGCGCCAGCCAGAAGAAGATTCCCGATGCGGACCTGTGCAAGGGCATCGAGCGTCGCGGCCTGGGCTTCGTCACCGTGACGGGCGCTGGCGGCAATGCCGGCGCTGGCGTGGGTGGAGAAGTGGTGGCCTTCCAGGTGGACGCTGACGGCAACCTGGTCCTCGATGCCAATGGCGATCCTGTTCCGGTGGACACCGGTCGTGGCCGCAGGCCACCGCCGCGCGAACCGGATGGCGGTGAATTGACCGCGCTGGTCTACGCGGCGCGCACCGGCAGCATCGACGCCGCGCGAGTGCTGCTGGAAGGCGGCGCCGACGTGAACCAGACGACCCGCTACGGCTGGAGCCCGCTGCTGGCTGCCACGCAGAACCAGAACTACCAGATGGGGAAATTCCTCATCGAGCGCGGCGCGAACGTGAACCTGGCCAACAAGGGCGGATGGACGCCGCTGTACCTGGCTACCGACAACCGCAACATCGAAGGCGGCGACTACCCGACGCGCACGGCCGACATGGACAGCCTCGCATACATCACGTACCTGCTCGACAAGGGCGCCGATGTGAATGCGCGCGTCACCGAGAGCACTGAAACGCGCACGGTGTTCACCAACCAGTGGCTGAACGAGAACGGCGCCACCGCGTTCCTGCGCGCGGCGCAGTCGGGCGACATCGAATTGCTGAAGCTGCTGGTTGCCCGTGGCGCCGATCCGAAGATCAACACCAAGCTCGGCGTGACGCCGCTGGCGGTGGCCGCCGGCATCGGCTGGGTGGAGGGCGTCAGCCGGGAGCATTCTCCCGCGCAGACGCTGGAGTCCGTGAAGTACCTACTGTCGCTCGGCATCAATCCGAACTTCCAGGCCGACACCGGTCGCGTCGCGCTGCACGGCGCCGCACACAAGGGCGCGACGGAAGTGGTGAAAGTGCTGTTGGCGGCGGGCGCCCGGATGGATGTGCGCGATTTCGGCAACACCGACAATCGCGGCAGCCCCGAGCTGTCCACGCGCACCTGGCTGCCGATCGACTACGCCGATGGTCTCGTGCGCGTTGGCGTGCAGTCGGCGATTCCGCATCCGGAAACCGCCAGGGTGCTGCGCGAGGCGATGCTGAAGGCCGGTCTCAAGGCGCCGCCCGAAGGCCGCACGCTCGAATCGCTGTGCATCGTCGATGTGTGCATGCCGGGATACGATCCGATGAGCATCAACAACTGATGTGCGCGGTTCAATAGACAGGTTTTGATTGATGGCGGGAATCACCGACAGGTCCCGCGAATTGGTTGGTCTCATAAAGTAGAAAGGGGGGATTAGTATGAAGACGGTTAACGTCCGCATTGCTGCGGCCGTGGCGCTGGCTCTTGCCGGTGTCCAGGCTGGTTTTGCTGCAGAAGGTGAAGAACTCGAAGAAGTGCAGGTGACCGGTTCGCGCATTACTCTTGCGCCCGGCATGTCTACACCTACGCCCGTGACGTCGGTGTTGGCAGAGGAAATGGAGTCCCTCGGACCCAACCAGATCATCGACAGCCTGAATGCGTTGCCGGTGTTCCGCAACAACTCCAACGCCAACCAGTCGCTGGGCGGCCAGAATTCCGGCGGCGCCAACGTCAACATGCACGGCATCGGTGCCAACCGCACGCTGACCCTGCTCGACGGTCGCCGCCTGGTGGCCACCAACCGTTTCGGCAGCGTGGACGTGAACATCCTGCCCAGCATGCTGTTCAGGAACGTCGAGACCGTCACCGGCGGCGCCTCGGCCAGCTATGGCACCGATGCCGTGGCCGGCGTCACCAACTTCATCCTCGATACCAAGTTCGAGGGCGTGGAACTCAAGGCTCAGATGGGCGAGACCTTCCGCAACGATGGCGGCAACAAGGAATACGGCATCGCCGTCGGCCATTCGTTCATGGACAACCGGCTGCATGTCATCGGTTCGTGGAGCCACAATCAGCTGGACAGGATCGAGGGCGTCGAGTCGACGAACCAGAAGCGCTCGTACCTGAAGCACTGGGGTTACGTCACCAATCCCAGCGCGACCGGACCCGCGCTGCTCACGGCGCCAAACGTGGTGCCGACGGACTTCGGCACCACGATCCAGTTCAACGCGGCTGCCGGCAATGCGCTCGATCGCCTGGTGTTCGATGGCTCGGGACAGCAGTTCAGCAAGATGCCTTTCTATGGCGTCGGCAGGCTGAATGGCGGTTGCAACTGCCAGTCGCTGCCCAGCCTCGACCTGACGCAGATGTACCAGGACAACTCGCTGCAGGCCGGATACAAGGGCAGCACCGGTTTCGGTCGCGTCGGATTCGACCTGAATGACAACACCGAATTGTACGTGCAGGGTATCTGGGCCTCGAACCACCAGGTCGTGCGCTGGCAGAACGTGCCCCTCGTGCAGGCGTGGCAGTCCCGCATCTATGCGGACAATGCCTACCTGCCGCGGCCGCGTCCGCCCTGATCACCCAGTTTGGCTCGAGCACGCCCGGTGCCGCCGTCATCGCGGATGGCGGCGCAAGGTGGGTCACCGCCACGATCTTCATGCCCTCGCTGCCCACCGATGCCGGTGGTGGATCCAAGCTCGATACCGGCAACAAGCTGGCCAGCTACACCGCGGGCCTGACCACGAAGGTGGGCGACTGGAAGGTCGATGCCTACGTGCAGCACGGCCGCAACGACCAGCTGTACGACGCCTACAATGTGCCGCGCGTCGACCGCCTGCAGGTGGCGATGGATGCGGTCAGGGATCCGCAGGGCAAGATCGTCTGCCGTGCCTCGCTGCCGCAGTTCGATCCGAACGGCTACTGGAAGGACTGCATTCCCGTGAACCTGTTCGGTGGCAATGAAACGCTGTCGGCGCAGGGCGCCGCGTACATCCACCAGGGCTACAAGCACGCCTATGCCACCGTCCGGCAGGATCTGTTCGAGGTCACCGGTTCAGGCCGTCTCGGCATTGGTCTGCCGGCCGGGGATATCTCCGCCGCCGTGGGCGCGAACTGGCGCCGTGACAAGTTCGACCAGGGCACGCCGAATCCGGCGGACGAATTCCCGGCGCTGGCCGATGGCCGGTTGCTGCGGGACATCTATCCCGGCAACGACACCCGCGGCATCATTCCGCAGTACGGCTGCACGGCCCAGGCCACGCCGGTGGCCGGTGGCGTGCCGGGACTGCGCTTCGCAGCCGGCGGCTTCTGCGGCGCCAGCAATTCCAGCTCGCTGCTGTTCTCGAGCCAGCGGTTCATCGAAGGCCGGGATTCGGTGAAGGAAGCCTTCACCGAATTCCAGGTTCCGACGCTGGCCAAGCTGCCGATGGTCGAGCGCCTGGATACCAACCTCGCGGTGCGATGGGCCGACTACGAAGGCGCCGGCCAGATCTGGGCCTGGAAGGTGGGCCTGAACTGGGAGGTCAACGACCAGCTGCGTGTGCGGGCCACCCGTTCGCGCGACGTGCGCGCGCCCAACCTGCGTGACCGTTTCGACTCGACCCTGGGCGGCATCAACGCGACGGACCGCAACTCGCGTCTGCCCCCGGGCACTGGCATCCCGTATTCGGTTATCGGCTTCTCGGGCGGCAACCCCGACCTGAAGCCCGAAAAGGCCGATACGACGACGGCGGGCATCGTGTTCCAGCCCGCCTTCCTCGAGGGCTTCCAGGCTTCGCTGGACTGGTACGAAGTCGTGATCAAGGGTGCGATCGCGCAGCTGGGTGGGCAGAACATCGTGGACCAGTGCAATGCGGGCGACCTGGCGATCTGCCAGTACGTGATCCGCAACACCAACACGGTCCAGAATCCGCTGGGTGAGATCGTCCAGATCAACAACTTCTTCCTCAACCTGAACAAGGAAATCTACCGGGGCTTCGATGCCGAACTGGGCTATCGCAAGTCGCTGACCCTGTTCGGCGGCGGTCCGGAGTCGATCTCGGTGCGCGTGTTTGGAACGCACTACACGACGGTCCTGCAGCAGCCGCCGACGCTGCTGGGTGCCGGTGGCGTGCAGACTCGCGGCGCGACGATCAACAATCTCTCGACCACGCCCGATGCGGCAACCGCGATCCTGGGTTACCGCAACGGTCCGCTGTCGGTGACGATCGTGGAACGCTACACGGGTGGTCGGAAGATCAACCGCCTGTTCGAGGAGAGCACGGTGCGCGCAGTCAGCGGTGCTCCATTCACCAGCACGGTGGATGACAACTCCGTTGGCGGCGTCTACACCACCGACCTCACGGTGGGGTACCAGGCGCCGCAGGTGGAAGGCCTGCGCGTGTACTCGACGATCACCAACCTGTTCGACAAAGTACCGCCGATCTTCCCGACGCAGGGCGGTCGCACGGGCTTTGGCAACGGCGTGCTCGGTGACGTGCTCGGTCGCCGTTATGTGGTGGGTGCGGAGTACAAGTTCTGACGCTCGACTGAAGACGGTGCAATGAATGGGGCAGGCAGCGATGCCTGCCCCTTTTTTTCACTGCTAGAATCCGGTGCCAGGGGCACAACTCCCGGGGGAACCTCACGTGAACATCAGAACTGGAATTGCAGCCGCCGTGCTTGCCGCACTCGGCGCTGCCGCCGCCGTGCAGGGCGCGCAGCCCTCGCGCGCCGCGCAATGGACGCAGCTGGCGAGCCAGCCGGACTGGACCGGCATCTGGGAGGTGGACTGGGCCAACAAGCGCGGCATCCGCACGCCACGGCCGCAGATGAAGCTGACGCCGGAATACCAGAAGAAACTCGATGCCTTCCGCGCCGCGCAGAAGCAGGGCGAGAACGTGCAGAGCGAAGCGGCCAACTGCGTGCCGCCGGGATTGCCCGGCATCATGACGCAGCCTTACCCCATCGAATTCCTCTACCAGCCCGGCAAGGTCGTGATGCTGATCGAGGCGTACATGCAGTTCCGCACGGTTCATACCGACGGCCGCAAGCATCCGGAGGATCCGGACCTGACCTACATGGGTCATTCCATCGGCCACTGGGAAGGTGACACGCTGGTCATCGACTCGGTGGGGTTCACCACCTCCACGCAGATCGCCAGCGGCGTGCCGCACAGCGACCAGTTGCGAGTCGTCGAGCGCATCCGGCGCGTGAGCCCGGACTGGATGGAGATTCAGACCACGCTCACCGACCCGGTGGTGCTGGCCGAGCCCTACACCATCACCACCTCGTACCGGCACCTCACCGATGAGCTGCGCGAGTACATCTGCCTTGAAAACAACCGCGATGGCGCCGATGAAAAGGGCCGTCCGAGCCTGAACCTGGAGTAGCAATGAAAACCTTCAACAATCGCGCGGCCCTGGCCATTGCTGCGGCGGCCGGCTCGCTCGCACTCATGCTGCCCGCCGGCGCGCATCATTCCACCGCGATGTTCGACTTCGCCAAGACGGTGGAGATCAAGGGCACCATCAAGGAATTCCAGTGGACCAATCCGCACACCTGGACCAAGGTCGATGTGGAAGGCGGCGGCGCAGCCACGGTGGAATACGGCCTTGAAGGCATGAGCCCGAACTACCTGACGCGCAACGGCTGGAGCAAGCGCACGCTGAAGACCGGCGACAAGGTGGTGCTGCAGGTGCATCCGCTGAAGGATGGGCGGCCTGGTGGATTCATGGTCAGCGTGAAGCTGGCCGATGGCACGGTGATGTACAACCTGCCGCGACGGGAAGATCCGGCGGCGGCGGCCGCTGCTGCCGCGGGACGCTGAACGCGCAAGCGGCAGCAACGAAAAAGCCCCGCTCAGGCGGGGCTTTTTCATTCCAGCGAGCAGCGCCCGGGGGCGCAGCGCTCAGTGATGCATCGACGCCAGCACCGCCGCATCCAGGTGCGAGATCGATCTCGTGTCCTGGAACGCGCGAATGCCTTCGATGCCCTGCTCGCGACCGATGCCCGAGGCTTTCATGCCGCCGAACGGCGCGCGCAGATCCAGGCGATTGGCGCCGTGATCGTTCACCCACACGTAGCCGCACACCAGCTGGCCACCGACGCGATTGGCCGTGGCGGCGTCCGCCGTCCAGACTGAACCGGCAAGCCCGGCCCAGGTGTTGTTGGCGGCAGCGATGGCCTCTTGTTCCGTATCAAACGGAATGATCGGAATCACCGGACCGAACTGCTCTTCGGTGACCACGCGCAGCGTGGGCTTGGGATCGACGACGATGGCCGGGCGCACGAAGTTGCCGCCCTTCAGGTCGCCGCCCGGCAGCTCGCCGAACTCCAGCACCTTGGCGCCGGAGGCCTTGGCCTCGGCGATGAGTTCATCGACGAACTTCTTCTGGTTGGGCGAATGCAGCGGACCCATCGTGGTGTCCTTGTCGAGGCCGTAGCCCAGCTTCGTCTTCTGCAGGCGCGCCGACAGCGCGGCCACCACCTCATCCATGCGCGAGCGGTGCACGTACACGCGCTTGGCGTTCATGCAGATCTGGCCGGTGGTGTCGAAGATGGCGCCGAACAGGCGATCCATGTGCGTGTCGTCGATGATGGCGTCCTTCAGCAGGATGGCCGCGTCGTTGCCGCCCAGCTCCAGCGTGACGCGCGTGAGGCTCTGCGATGCCAGCTCCATCATCTTCTTGCCGCCGCCCACGGAGCCCGTGAAGCAGACCTTGGCGATGTCCGGGTTCTGGATCAGCGCCTTCATGTTGGCATCGGGGCCGGTGACCACGTTCAGCACGCCCGGGGGCAGCTTCTCGGCGATGCGCTGCACCACGCGCGTGGTGGCCAGCGGCGCCGTGAGGGGCGGCTTTACGATTACCGTATTTCCGGCCAGCAGCGCATGCGGCAGCGCCGCACCCAGGATGGCGATGGGCCAGTTGAACGGCACGATGATCGAGCACACGCCCAGCGGCTGGTAGCTGACGGTGGTCTCGGTGGGAATGTGGCCCGGCACGGGCTTGAGCACCTTGGCGGCGTTGACCTCATCGGCATGCATCAGCGCCAGGTTCCAGCGGATCTGCAGCACCAGTGCGTCGACCCAGCCTTCCAGGCGCACCTTGCCGTTCTCCTGCGAGAGGATGGCGCCATCTTCCGAGGCGAAGGGATTCGGTGAATCGGGCACGCCTTCGATGGCGGCCTTCATCTTCTCGGCGCGCTGCTGAGGCGACAGGGCCGCCCACGCCGGGTAGGCCGCCTTGGCAGCGGCTACCGCATCGGCCACATCCTGGACCGATGCCGAAGCGGCATGGCCCACGACCACACCCGGCTTGGCCGGATCGGCGATGGCCATCTTCTCCGCCGTCTGGCGTTCCTTGCCCCCGATGTACAGGGCGGTATTGACGGTGCTGCTCATCTTTCCCCTCTTTGAGTTAATGCTTCGGCGATGTGCGTGAATCGACGTAGATTATCGCCGTTTTTGCCGCGTAAAACCTGACCGGGGCAGAGGCTGCCGGGATCGCAAATTGACAGGGCTAAGCCCTTAAAACAAGATGCCCGGCCCGTGCGATATACGCACCTTTAATACACCCCTGCGCGGTTACCAGCGCAGCCTCACGGAGAATACATGAGCGTCAAGAATCTCGAAGAACGCATGAAGGCCGCTGGCGGCGCAATCAAGATGCTGCGCGACTCGCAGACCGGTCCGAATCCCTACCCGGTGGTGAAGCCGGAGTACACGAACTGGCGCGATGAGCAGTGGGCCTGGCAGAACGCCGCGATCCTGTTCAACCAGACCTTCCACATGACGGACCTGTTCGTGTCCGGCGCCGAGAGCTTCGAGTTCCTGCAGTACCACGGCATCAACAGCTTCAAGGGCTTCGAGCCCGGCAAGGCCAAGCAGTACGTGCCCGTGACCTGGGACGGCCATGTGATCGGCGACGTGATCCTGGTGTACCTGGCGAAGAACAAGTTCGACCTCGTCGGCCGTCCGCCGGTGATCAACTGGATCACCTACCACGCCGAAACGGGCAAGAACCCGCGCACCGGCAAGAAGTGGCAGGTCAAGCTCGTCCGTGACGACCGCTCGGCCGACCGCAAGAACCCCTGGGCGCGCAAGTTCTACCGCTTCCAGATCCAGGGCCCGAACGCGATGAAGGTGACGACGAAGCTGCTGAAGAAGGCTCCGCCGGAACTGAAGATGTTCAACTGGACCACGCTGAAGATCGCCGGCAAGCAGGTCGGTGCGCTGCGCCATGGCATGGCCGGCCAGCCGGGCTACGAGCTGTTCGGACCGATGAAGGACTACGAGGCCGTGCACAGCGCCATCGTGAAGGCCGGCGAAGAGTTCGGCCTGCGCCTGGTGGGTGGTCGCGCGTATTCGTCGAACACGCTGGAGTCGGCGTGGATTCCCTCGCCGATGCCGGGCATCTACTCGGGCGACGAGAAGATGGTGAAG
Source organism: Pseudomonadota bacterium (assembly GCA_016720075.1). Classification (GTDB taxonomy): domain Bacteria; phylum Pseudomonadota; class Gammaproteobacteria; order Steroidobacterales; family Steroidobacteraceae; genus ZC4RG30. Next base: position 94,994 of record JADJXW010000021.1, on the reverse strand, counting down.
TACCGCAAGTGGCTGAAGGCCGATTCGTTCGAGGGCATGGCCTCGCTGGGCGGCAGCTTCTACAGCAAGGACATCTCCGACTACTACGTCACGCCGTTCGACCTGGGCTATGGCTTCATGATCAAGTACGACCATGAGTTCATCGGCAAGGCGGCGCTGGAGAAGATCCACAACAACAAGCACCGCATCAAGGTGACGCTGGAGCTGGTGTCGGCGGACGTGCAGAAGGTGCTCGCCTCGCAGTACGACAACAAGGAAAGCGCCGGCGAGCGCGGCAAGTTCTTCGAGTACCCGTCGGCCGTGTACAGCATGTACCCGCAGGACAAGGTGCTGTCGAAGGATGGCAGCAAGCAGGTCGGCATCTCGACCTGGGTCGGCTACAGCTCGAACGAGCGCAAGGAGCTGACGCTGGCGTACGTCGAACCCGAGTTTGCTGCAGAAGGCACCGAGGTGATCTTCGTGTGGGGCGAGGAGAACGGCGGCTCGCTGAAGCCCACCGTCGAGCGTCCGCACAAGCAGTTCCAGATCCGTGCGAAGGTCTGCAAGGCCCCGTATGTGCAGGAAGTGCAGAAGGCCTACGCTGACGCCGGTAGCTGGCGCGCGGCGGGCAAGTAAGACTCGCCGCCGCAAGTAACGGCTGCGAGTCGAAGGGCGTCGTGGAAACACGGCGCCCTTTTTGTTTTTGCGGGCCGCATGCGGCTACCATGTGCCCCGCATGGAAGCCCTTGACGCACGCCGACCCCTGAAGAGCCGCTCCACCCGCTGGGCCACCGCGATTGCAGCCTTCGCGCTGCGCGCCGGCTGGACGCCGGATGCCATCTCGCTGCTGTCGATGCTGTTCGCCGCGCTGGGATCGGCGGCGCTGCTGTGGTGTCCCGCGCCATGGGGGCTGCTGGCCTGCGCCATTGGCATCCAGCTGCGGCTGCTGTGCAACCTGCTCGACGGCATGGTGGCCGTCGAAGGCGGGCGCAAGTCGAAGGTGGGCGCGCTGTACAACGAGATTCCCGACCGCATCGCCGATTCGCTGTTCCTGGTGGCGCTGGGATACGCCTCAGGCCTCGCGTGGGCAGGCTGGCTTGCCGCACTGGCAGCTGCGGTCACGGCCTATATCCGCGTGCTGGGCGGCACGCTCGGTCTGGCGCAGGATTTCCGTGGCCCGCAGGCCAAGCCGCATCGCATGGCGGTGATGACCGTCGCCTGCCTCGCGGCCATCGCCGAAGGCATCTGGTTCGGGCAGCAGCGTGTGCTGCTGGTTGCCGTGGTGCTGATCGCCGCCGGCAGCATCCTTACCTGTGGCACGCGTACGCTGGCCATCGCGCGACAGCTGCGGGCGCGCTGAGCATGCGGGTTTCCAGTGTGCTGCTGGTCGGCGTGGTGAAGCTGCTGGTGGGTGCCTACGCCCGCTGGGTGGGCACGCAGCCCTCGGCCGCGCAGCGCATCTACTTCGCCAACCACACCAGCCACATCGATACGCTGGCGCTGTGGTCGGCGTTGCCGCTGGCGCTGCGCGCCCACACGCGCCCCATCGCCGCGCGCGACTACTGGGGCAGCGGCCTGAAGCGCTACATCGCCACTCGATCCTTCGGCGCCGTGCTGATCGACCGCGCGCGCGAGAACGCGACCGAGGATCCGCTGGAACCGCTGCGGGCGGCGCTGCGCGCCGGTGATTCGCTGATCATCTTCCCGGAGGGAACGCGTGGCACCAGCGCCGTGCCGGAGCGCTTCCGCGCGGGCCTGTATCGCCTGGGCCAGGATTTTCCGCAGGTGGAGCTGGTGCCGGTGTACCTGGACAACCTGCACCGCACGCTGCCCAAGGGGTCGCTGCTGCCCGTACCGATGGTCTGCACCGTGCGCTTCGGCGCGCCGCTGCGACTTGCGCCCGATGAGCCGCGCGATGAATTCCTGGCGCGGGCGCGCGCTGCGGTGATGGCCCTCGGCGCAGTGCAGGAGAATCCCGATGCGTGAACTGCTGGCGACGACGCCGGAGATGCTGTGGCTGTTCGGCGGCCTGGTCGGGCTGCTGGCGGTGGCCTCCACGATCGGCGCGGTGCTGTCGCGCCGCGCCGGCACGCCGCAGAGCATCGAGGTCAGGGCGAACCTGGTGGCGCGCATCAACGCCTGGTGGGTGATGGTGGCGGTGCTGGCCGTCACCTTCCTGCTCGGTCGCGCGGTGACGCTGGTGGTGTTCGGCCTGATGGCCTGGTTCGCGCTGCGCGAGTTCGTCACGCTCACGCCGACGCGGACCGCGGATCGGTTGCCGCTGTCGGTAGCCTTCTTCGTGGTGGTGCCCGCGCAGTTCCTGCTGATCGGGCTCGACCAGTACGGCACGTTCTCGATCTTCGTGCCCGTCTACGCCTTCCTGCTGCTGCCCGCCATCGCCGCGCTGCGCGGCGACGTGGACGATTTCCTGCCGCGCACCGCCAAGCTGCAGTGGGGATTGATGATCACCGTCTACTGCCTGAGCCATGCGCCGGCGCTGCTGCTGCTGCAGGTGCCGGGCTTCGAGGGGCGCGACGCACTGCTGCTGTTCTACCTGCTGCTGGTGGTGCAGATGAGCGATGTGATGCAGTACGTGTGCGGCAAGCTGTGGGGAAAGACGAAGATCGCCCCGCTGGTCTCGCCGTCGAAGACCGTTGCGGGCTTCGTCGGTGGCGGGCTGGCCGCCACCGCCATCGGCGCGGCCATGTGGTGGATCACCCCGTTTTCACCGGCAGTCTCGGCCGCCATGTCGGCCGTCATCGTGATGATGGGATTCCTGGGCGGGCTCACGCTGTCGGCGGTCAAGCGCAGCCTGGGCGCCAAGGACTGGGGCGTGATGATCGAGGGGCATGGCGGCGTGCTCGACCGCCTGGACTCGGTGTGCTTCGCCGCGCCGGTGTTCTTCCACCTGACGCGGTATTTCTACACGCCCTGAAGGGCAGGCGCCGCCGGGCGCCGGGGTGCTATCGACCCCAGAGCCGCTTCGAAGCGATGGCCGCGCCGTCCACCAGGCTCTTGAGCTTCAGCCACACGATGTCCGGGTCGACAGGGCCGAAGCCGGCAAAGGTGCCGAATCCGCAGTCGGTGCCGGCGATGACGCGATCCCTTCCCACGACGTTGGCCAGGTTCTCCAGCCGCTCGGCCACGAGCTCGGGATGCTCGACGTAGTTGGTGGTGGTGCTGAGCACGCCGGGCACCAGGATCTTGTCCTCGGGCACCAGCGATTTGAAATCGCGGAACACCTTCCACTCATGCGCGTGGCGGGGATTCGCGGCCTCGAACAGGATGGCCTGCGGCTTGGCCTTCATCACCACCGGCAGCAGTTTTTCCATCGGCACGTCGTGCGTGTGCGGGCCTTCGTAATTGCCCCAGCACACGTGCATGCGGATGCGGTCCGCGGGCACGTTGCGCAGCGCATGGTTCAGCACCTCGATGTGCCGCGCGGCCAGGCCAACGAAATCGTTCTCGGTGCGGTCGCGGTACATGGTGTGCCGGCCCATGGCCATGTCCGGCGCATCGATCTGGATCAGCAGCCCCGCCTTCGTCAGGCCCTCGTACTCGGCGCGCATGCCTTCGGCCACGGCCTCGAGGTATGCATCCTGCGTCTTGTAGAAGTCGTTGGGCTGGAACAGCGCGATGGTGCCGGGGGAAGCCGTGTTGATGAAGGCTTCCTTCGGCTTGCCGGCCGCGATCGCCGCGTTGAAGTTGGCGATGTCCTCGTTCATGGGACCGAGATCCTTCACCTTGATCTCGGCCACGCACTTGGGACGGCGGTACTTGGCCGTGGAGCCCAGCTTCGCCAGCTTCTCGAGCAGGCGCGGATGCTCGACCAGGTCCTGCCCCGGCTCGCGCGGCGTGTCGCCGTCGAAGCCGGAGAGGCGATCCTTGATATACGTGGCGTAGCTGATCTTGCCCATCTCGCCATCGCTGACGATGTCCACGCCCACTTCCACCTGCTTGCGCACGATCTCGATGACCGCATCACGGATCACCTTGTCGGGGTTGGCGGGCATGGCGCCGGTGCCTTCCCGGGCAAAGAGCACGTCGGTGACAGCCTGCGAGCGGGGCAGGCTGCCTACATGGGTGGTGAGGATGCGATCAGTACTGCGCAGCACGGTTCTGTATTTCCTGGATCAACGGAACATGTTGTTGGAGCGGTAATCGCCACCCAGCCAGCGCTTGAGCTCGCTGTGCGCGTCGGCGCGCCGGGTCTTGTTGATCTTCTCCACTTCGGGGTGATCGTGCGTGAACTCGCAGATCATGCCGTTCGGGTCTTCCAGGTAGATGGAGCGGCAGTAGCCATGTTCCAGCACGTAGAACTTCGGCTCGGTCATGCCCGCGGCCTTGGCGCGCTTCTCGATGCCGGCCTGCGTCTCCGCATCGACGTTCAACGCGATGTGGTGGAAGGGCGAGGGCGGCATCTTGGGCGAGAACAGGTCCTGGTCTTCCTTCTCGGCGAACTGGAAGAAGGCCAGCGCGCCGCCGTCACCCAGCCCGAAGAAGCAATGGCAGTAGGTGCGCTCCTTGCCGAACAGTTCGTCCTTCTCGCACCAGGTGGCCACCAGCGGCAGGCCGACGATGTCTTCGTAGAAATGCCGCGTGGCCTCCAGATCGCGCGAGGTGTAGGCGTTGTGGTGCAGCCGCGAGGGCAGTTTTGCTGAGATTGCCATGGTGTAATTCCTCGATCAGAACCGGTATTCGAACTCAACTCCAAAGCGCCGCGGCAGGGCCCTGAAGAGGAAGCCGCCGGGCGAGAATTCCGCATTGTACTTCTTGTCCGTGAGGTTCCGGCCCCAGGCCGTCACCGCCCAGTTGTCGGCCCTGAGGCTCGCCCGGGCGTCCAGCAGCGACACCGGATCGCGGGAGGTGGTGTTGTAGGGCTCCCACCAGGTGCGTCCGATGCGCTGCAGGTCTGCCCGCAGCGTGAAGTCCAGGCCGTCGCCCACGGGCTGGGTCAGCGTGGCCCCCAGGTTCAGCGTGTCACGCGAAACCAGCGGCGCCTCGTTGCCCTTCACGGAAGGGTCTTCCATGTCGGTGATCTTGCTGTCGGTGAGGCCGTAGGCGGCATGCAGTTCCAGGGAGGGTAGCGGGCCGGGCGTTCACCTCGAGCTCGAAGCCGTTGAGCGTGGAGTCGAGGTTGCCCAGGTTCTGCGTGGAGTTGGCGGCCAGGAACACGAAGATATAGCCGTTGCGCGACTTGGTGCTGTAGATCGACAGCCCGGCGTCCATGCGGCCGCCTTCCGAACGGCCCTTGGCGCCGATCTCGAAGGTGTCGGCCACCTCGGCATTGAACAGGTCGTTCACGCCGGCGATGCCGCTGGCATTGGCCACGGCGCCCACGCCCGTCTGGTTGAAGCCACCACTGCGAAAGCCGCGGCTCCAGCTGGTGTACAGCGTGGTGTTCTCCGAAGGCTTGTAGCGCAGCGTGGCCTTGGGCTGAAGCTCGTCCCAGGTCTTCGTGCGCACCTCGCCGGTGCTGGCCGAAGGATCGGGCAGGAAGGCTGTGGGCGTGCGGGTGGTGTTCACGCGCTTGTCGCGGTCATAGCGCAGCGCCGCGTCGAACTGCATGTTGTCCGACAGCTCGACCGTCGCGTTGGCGAACACGGCCCAGGCATCGTTGTTCTGCGAGTCCGCCAGGAAGGTGGCGCTGGGATTGTTGCCGCTGAGTCGCGGCGCGCGATACACCGGGAACACGCCGGCGCCCGTATCCACCATGTTGCCGGTCGAGATGAAGCGCTTGGTGTGCACGTAGTAGGCGCCCGCGATCCACGACACCACGCCCTCGGTGGGCGAGGTGAGGCGCAGCTCCTGGCTCAGGCTCTTGAGGTTCAGGTACTGGCTCTGGTTCAGGTCCGAGCCGCCCAGCGCGTTGAACACGGAGTTGGCGGCCGGACGGAAGTCGTAGGCATCGCCGGTCAGCACTTCCTTGGTGTTGTTGTGGGCCGAAACGGAAGTCAGCGTGCCGAGCGCGGTCTCGAAATCCATCTTCAGCGACGCGGTGTACAGATCGCGCGTGTTCGCGCCCGGGTTGTCGACCTGGATGGGCGAGGTCACGTCATTGGCATTTGGCGGCGTGGTGAAGCTGCTGAACGGGTTGGCTTCCACGTCGCGCGGGATCACGAAGTACAGCGCGCGCGTGTCGAGATTGCTGAACGCGAAGCGCAGGTCGCCGGTGAAGTTCTCGCTGGGTTTCCACACCAGGCGCGCGCGGCCCGAGAGTTCCTCGGACGGGTCGGCCTTTTCATTCAGGTAGGTGTTGTTCAGGAAGCCGTCGGTGTCGCTGTAGCTCAGCGAGGCGCGGAACTTCAGCGTGTCGGAACTGCCCACCGGGCCGCTCAAGGCGGCCTGCGCGCGCTTGGAGGAACCATTGCCGAAGCCGCCGCGGAACACGCCCGAGAGCTCATCCGAAGGATCCTTGGTGCGGATCAGGATGGCGCCGCCGATGGCGTTGCGGCCGTAGAGCGCGCCCTGCGGCCCCTTGAGCACTTCGATCTGGCGGATGTCGAAGAGCTCCTTGTTGAACTCGGCGGGGTTCGTCTCGAGCACGCCGTCGACCAGCACGGCCACCGAGGCTTCGCTGTTGCGGGCCTGCGAGACGCCGCGCACCACCACGAAGGCGTTGCCGGCGTTCTGCGTCTCGACCAGCGTCATGTTGGGCACGCGCGCGATGAAATCGGCGGGCTTCTGGATGCCGGCGGAGAGGATGGCCTGCTCGGTGAACACGTTCACCGACATCGGTACGTCGCGGAAGGATTCATCGCGCTTGCGCGCGGTGACGACTACTTCCTCGAGCGCCAGGTCTTCTGCGGCAAGGACAGGCGCGGCGATGGCCGTTCCCGCGACAGCGCATATCAGCGCCGAAACAGTCTGACGTACATTCAGTGATTTCATGGTCTCCCCCCGGAGTGTTTGCTTGCTCGACCGAAGCGATCAGGACTTGCTGGCGTATTCCCGGCGCACGATGCGCGCGCCGGCCACCATGGCGGCGAGCTTGGCATCGGCCACGTCGCGCGGCAGGTACTTCATGCCGCAGTCCTGCGCGACGATGATGTTCTCCGGCGGCGCGTGCTTCAGCGCGCGGCGGATGCGTTCGGCCACGAGGTCGGCCGTCTCGATGTTCGGATCCGAAAGATCGATGACGCCGAGGATGATCTCCTTGCCCGGCAGCGTGGTGAGCACGCTGGTGTCGAGGTTCGACTGCGCCGTTTCGATGGAGATCTGGTGGCAGCGGCAGCCGGCCATCTCCGACAGGAAGGAATAGCCGTTCGGGCGCGCGTGGATGATGGCGGCATAGCCGAAGCAGATGTGCACGGCCGTCTTGCCCGTGACGCCTTCCAGCGCCGTGTTCAGCGCGTTCAGGCCGTACTGGCGGGCCTCATCGGGCCGGGCCTGCAGGTAGGGCTCGTCGATCTGCACGATGTCGGCGCCGGCCGCGTGCAGGTCCTTGATCTCGGCGTTCACGGCCTTGGCGTAGTCCATGGCCGCCTTCTCGCGGCTGCCGCCGTAGAAGTCGATCTGCGCCTGCTGCGACATCGTGAACGGGCCGGGCACGGTGATCTTCACGCGGCGCTGCGTGTTGGAGGTGAGGAACTTCACGTCCTCGACCATCACCGCATGGCGGCGGCTGATCTTGCCCGTGACGCGCGGCACCGGGTTCGGGTGGCCGCTGCGATCCAGCGCCTCGCCGGGATTGTCGAGATCCACGCCGTCGAGCGCGGTGGCGAAGCGGTTGGAGTAGCTCTCACGGCGCATTTCGCCGTCGGAGATGATGTCGATGCCGGCCTTTTCCTGCGCGCGGATGGCCAGCAGCGTGGCATCGTTCCAGGCCTCTTCGAGGTATTCGGGCGCGATGCGCCACAGCTCTTTCGCGCGCACGCGCGGCGGAAAGCGTCCGGCCAGTTTCTTGCGGTCGATCAGCCATTCGGGTTGCGGATAGCTGCCTACGAGCGTGGTTGGAAAGAGCATCGAAAGACCCCGTCTGGTTGTTTGCGTTGTGCGAAAAGAAGACCGATCTGCGGCAATCAGCGCTGCGGCCAGTGGCTGGATGCGGCCAGCTGCGCGCGGATGGCCTCCCCGTGTTCATTGATCAGCGGCGCCGGGAATACCCCCGTAGCCCGCTGGCCGTCGAATTGGACCGCCGGTCGCACCGATTGTTTCGCGGCATGCGGGTTTTCCACCGGCACCATCAGGCCCAGGTGCTTGACCTGTGGGTCCTCGACCACGTCGCTCACCTTGTTGATAGGGGCGAAGGGCACGTCGGACTTGCCCAGGCGTTCCACCCATTCGGCCACGGTCGCGGTCTGGAAGCGACGGTCGAGCTCGCGGCCCAGGTCGTCGTAATTGTCGATGCGCGCCAGGCGGGTGCTGAAGCGCGGATCGGTGCCGAGCTCCGGCGCGTTCAGGGCGGCCAGCAGGCCGGTCCAGAACTTCTCGAGCGACGACAGGTGGATGGCGATCAGCCCGCCGTCCTTCGTGCGCAGGATGTGCGCCTGCGCCAGGCGCGGGCGGTCAGCCGACTTGGGCACCGTGCCCAGCGCGAAGTAGGCGGCGAAGGGTTCGACGGCGAAGTGGGCCATGGCCTCGAGCATCGAGACCTCGACCAGGCGTCCCTTGCCGGTGCGGCTGCGATCGAACAGCGCGCCCAGGATGCCGTACGAGGCATAGATGCCGGTGATGGCATCGGCCAGCGCCGGACCCAGGAAACGGGGGCGGTCCGGGTCGACCACCACGCTCAGGAAACCGGACAGTGCCTGGGCGACTGAATCATAGGAGGGACGGTCGACGTACGGACCATCCCCTCCGAATCCACTAATGGAACAATAGACGAGTTTCGGGTTCAGTTCCTGCAGCCGCTTGGCGCCAGCGCCAAGGCGGTCGGCGGTGCCCGGACGGAAGTTCTGGATGAAGACATCGGCCTCGCGGATGAGGGTGTCGAACACGCCGCGATCGCCCGCCGCCTTCATGTCGAGGGCGAGGCTGCGCTTGTTGCGGTTGTAGGCCTGGAAGTGGGGCGAGTAGTTGCCGCCCTGGTAGGCGCGGTAGGGATCGCCATCCGGGCTTTCCACCTTGATCACATCGGCGCCCAGGTCGGCCAGCATCATCGCGCAGCAGGGGCCCGTGATGAACGTGCCCTGCTCGACGATGCGCACGCCCTTCAGTACGTCGAGGCCCTTCATGCCTCACCCGCCACGAAACCGGACGGCACGCTGCCGTCGTAGCCCACGGCCTTCGACCCGGCGTGCGAGAGCACGAATCCGATGGGCTTGATCTGCTCTTCAAGCAGGTGGGCGATGAGGCTTGCGGTGCGCGCCAGGATGGGCACGCCCTTCAGCGCGCCCACCGGGAAGCCGGCATCCAGCAGCACGGCCGGGATGGCGGCGGAGACATTCATCACCAGGTGCTTGCCGGTGAGCTCCGGCAGCAGCGATTCGACCATCTTCGCGGCGGCGCGGTGCCTGTCGGAGACACCGGCAGCGGTGGCCACGGCAAACAGCTTCGACGCCCGCGGATCCTCGCCCTTGTGCAGCGGATGCCCGTAGCCGGGGATCGGCCGCTTGGCGGCGCGCATCTCGCCGACCACGGCTGAGGCGGCTTCCTTCAGGGACATCGTCGAGCTGCGCGCGACCACATCGGCCAGCATGCGGCCGGCATTCTCCGCCGCGCCCAGGATCACCGAGCCGCAGCCCAGGATGCCCGCCGCCACCGCGCCCTGCAGCGCCTCGGGCGCCGCCGCCAGCGTCATGCGGCTGGCCTGCACGCTGGGCACCAGGCCGTGCTCGGCAATCGCCACCAGCGTGGAATCCAGCACCTGGCGCTGGCGGGAATCCGGCATGGCGCCGGTGAGCAGAAACCAGAAATAGTCCGTGAAACTGGTCTGGCCGAGCAGCTCTCCACACAGATCCTTGCCCCGGACGACGATGGTGTCGGCGTTGGAGGTGGAAATGGAGGAGCTGCGGTGTTCCTGACGCCCGATTTTCATCCGCGGTGGACCCCGTCGTTTCGTTATTCGAAATAAATTTCGTAAGTCGAACTAAATTCTACCCCGACAGTCTATCGATGAGGCTGTCAACGCAACAGCCAGCGGGGGAACTATGGCAGGGGATGCTTCGGTTATGGGCAGACGCGAAGTGATGGGTGGTCTGGCTAAGGGTCTCGAGGTGCTGCGCACGTTTTCGCGCGCCAAGCCTCACATGACCCTGAGCGAGATCGCGGCTAGGGCGGGTTTGCCGGCAGCGACCGCGCGCCGCTGCCTGAACACATTCGAGGAGCTGGGTTACGTGACCCGCAACGGCCGGCAGTTCCTGCTGCGGCCCAAGGTGCTGGAGATCGGCGCCGTCTACCTCGACTCCATGGACATCGACTCGCTCACGCGCACGCATCTTGAAGAGATGGCGCGCGAGACCGGCGACTCCGCGGCGATGGCGGTGCTCTCCGGCACCGAGATTGTCTATGTAGCCCGCGCCTCGGTGCGCACGCTGGTGCGGATGGAAGCCCATGTGGGCAGCCACTTCCCGGCGCATGCCACCTCGATGGGCCGTGTGCTGCTGGCCGGCCTTTCGCCCGAGCGCCTGGCCGAATTCTTCGGCAAGTCGAAGCTCGAGAAGCTCACCGAGAAAACCGTCACCGACCGGGCCGAGCTCGAGAAGCTCATTGCTGCCACCCGCCGCGATGGCTACGCGGTGATCGAGGAAGAGCTCGCGCTGGGCGTGGTGGCGCTGGCGGTGCCCGTGCACGATGCGCAGGGTCGCGTGGTCGCGGCGCTGAATTCCTCCAGCCACTCGCGCCACACCAGCAGCGCCTCGATGGTGGCCCAGCGGCTGCCCACGCTGCAGCGCATTTCGAAGGCGATCTCGGTAGAGTTGGCCAGCGTGCCGGTGTTGTCGCTCAGCGCGCAGGTTTGATCCCGCGCCCATCCTCTCTATAGTTCCCGCACGATGACATCGGGCGGAGACCATTTCAGCGAGCATGCCGGCGCGCGCCTGCGCTGGCGCAAGGAAGGCGGCGGGCCTGCGCTGGTGCTGCTGCACGGCTGGGCGCTCGATCTTTCCAGCTGGAACCTGCTGGCGCCGCTGCTGGCGACGCGCTTCACCGTGCTCAGCTTCGATCGCCGCGGCTTCGGGCTTTCCGAGGGCACGCCCGACATCCATCGCAATGTGGACGACCTGCGCGCCGTGATGGACATCGCCGGCGTGCGTGAGGCCACGCTGGTGGGCATGTCGCAGGGCGCACGCCTGGCGCTGCACTTCGCGATGGCGCACACGGCGCGCGTGCGGGCGCTGGTCCTCGATGGCGCGCCCGAGATCGAAGCCGAATCCGAACTGCCGCTGGCGTTGTATCGACAGCGGCTGGAAAGCGCCGGCGCCCCGGCGCTGCGCGCGATGATCCTGACGCATCCGTTGATGCAGCTGCATTCCGCGGCGCCCGCGGCCCGCGCGACGCTGGTCGAGAGCCTCTCGCACTATCGCGGGCTGGATCTGATCCACAGCGTGGCACGTGCCACCGCCCCGGATCTGCAGCAGATCAGCGTGCCCACGCTGGTGTTGAATGGCGCACTCGACAGCCCGGAGCGGCGCGAAGCCGGCAAGCGCATTGCCGCCGCGATTCCCGGAGCCGCGCGGGTGGAACTGCCGAACGCAGGACACCTGGCGCTGCTGGATGATCCCGTGGCCTATGATGCGAAGCTAACCGGGTACCTGCAGCAGAGAGCGCAAACATGAGCGACAAGGCGAACGCAGCGGAGAACATGGCGGCCGAGGACTGGGCTGGCGAGATGGGTGAGCGCTGGCTGCGCAACCTCGATCGCTTCGAGAGCATGATCGCGCCGGTGGGCGAGGCGCTGCTGCGGCGCGCAGACTACCAGCCCGGGCAGTCCGTGCTCGACATCGGCTGCGGTGGCGGCGCCTCGGCCAGGGCCATCGCGGCGCAGGTGGGTGCGGCGGGGCGCGTGCTCGGCGTGGATATCTCCCCGCACCTCGTCGTCGAGTGCGAGCGGCGCGCGCATGCGGCCGACATCGCCAATGTCCATTTCGTGGCTGCCGATGCCGCGGCGGTAAAGCTGCCCGCAGGTTCCTACGATCGCCTGCATTCGCGCTTCGGTTCGATGTTCTTCCCCGAACCGGCCGCGGCGTTCCGCAACCTGGCGGGCCTCGTCCGTTCGGGTGGCCGCGCGGACTTCGCCGTCTGGGCGCCCGCGAAGGACAACCCCTGGGTGGGCTCAATGATGGGGATCCTGCGCGATTACATCGAGTTGCCGAAACCCGAACCGCATGCGCCCGGCCCCTTCGCGCTCGATGATCCGAACTACTTCGCTTCGCTGCTGCGCCAGGCCGGTTTCATCTCACTGGAGTTTGCGTTGTGGCAGGGCGCCCAACCGATTGGCGGCGCCGGATCCACACCCGAGTCGGCCTGCGACTTCGTGCTGAATTCGATGAACTTCGGCGACATGCTGGCCGAGCAGCCGGCGACCGTCCGCGCTGCCGTCGAGGCGCGGCTGCTGGCGCTGTTCCGCGGGCAGCACACTCCGCGCGGCGTGGAGATGCAGGCACTGGCCTGGCTGGTGTCAGCCCGGCGCGGTTGAGCTAACCCAGCACGCGCTCGCTGCGATAGAGCCGCGCCACCGGCCACAGCAGCAGCGCGCCCAGCAGCAGCGCGCTGGCCGCGGAGGCAATGATCCACAGCGGATCCACGGGCTCCGCGCGCAGCAGCTGGTTGATCAGGAAATGCTGCGAAAGGCTGGGCACCAGCATCAGCGAGAGCTTCGGTGCGAGATTCAGCAGGCTGGCGAACACCAGCGGCACCGTGGGCAGCAGCTGCACAATGCTCAGCCAGGCCTGGGCCTCGCGCGCGCTCTTCGTCCACGCGGCGATCAGCGTCATCAGTGCCGCCAGCAGCGGCACCAGCGGTGCGGTGACGGCGATGATCGACAGCGCCGTGGCCGGCGTGAGGTTGGCGCTCATGCCGAACTGCTCCAGGTCGAGCCGGCCCAGCGCCGCGCACAGCGCGACGGTGGTGATGCTGAGCGACAGCAGCATGTAGGCGCAGGTGGCCATGAGCTTGCCCAGCAGCAGGTGCGTGCGTGGCACCGGTGTTGCCAGCAGCGGCTCCAGCGTGCCGCGTTCGCGCTCGCCCACGGTGGTGTCGATGGCCAGGTACATGCCGCCGGTGAGCATCGACAGCACGATGAAGAAGCTCATCATGCCCAGCAGCAGCAGCGCCCGCGAGGCGGGCGTGGAGACATCCACGCGATTGACCACCACCGGCGAAAGCAACTGCGGATCCACGCCGCGCAGCGTCAGCCGCTGCAGCGCGATCTGCTGCGAATAGCGCGCGAGCACGCCCGCGACGCGGTCCGCGTAGCGCTCATCGCCGGTCCGCGAGCTGTCTGAATACAGGCGCAGCGCCGCGGGCTTCGCCGCCGCCAGCCGCGTGGCGTAGTCGGCGGGCACTTCGAGCACCAGCCGGGACGCGCGCGTGGCGATGAGATCGCGCGCTTTTTCCGCGTTGCCCTGTGCCGCGACGATGTCCATGCGCTGGGACTTCAGGAAGGCCATCAGGTTCGGCGCGGCATCACCATTGATCACCTGCAGCTGGATGGTTTCATCCGCGCCCACCCGCGAACGATCAAGCGAAAGCTGCAGCATCACCGAGAAGAAGATCGGGCCGAACAGCGGGCCGAGCAGCAGCGCGGTGAGCACCGTGCGCCGGTCGCGCAGGTTCTCGAGGAACTCCTTGGCGAAGACGGTGAGGATGGCGCGCATCAGATGCCGCCTTCGCCGGTGAGCGCGACGAAGGCATCCTCGAAGCTGGCCGATCCGGCTCGCTCGCGCAGCGCCTCGGGCGTGCCCGTGGCCACCACGCGACCCGCCGTGATCACCACGGCCTCGTCGCACAGCAGCGCCACTTCCTGCATCACGTGGCTCGAGAACAGGATGCAGTGGCCGGCATCGCGCAGCTTCACCAGCAGTGAACGCAGCTTGCGCACGGCGGGCACGTCGAGACCGTTGGTGGGTTCGTCGAGGATGAGATTGCGCGGCGCGTGCACCAGCGCGCGGGCCAGCGCCGTGCGGATCTTCTGCCCCTGCGAGAAACCCTTCGCCCGGCGCGTGGCGATGTCCTGCATGTCGAGCATCTCGATGAGCTCGTCGGCGCGCGCGCGCGCGGCAATGCGGGTGAGACCCGCCAGGCGCCCGAAGTATTCGACGTTCTCGCGCGCGCTGAGCGACGGATACAGCCCCGCGTTGTGCGGCAGCACGCCAATGCGCGCGCGCGCCGCGGTGTTGTCGGCGCTCACCACTTCGCCATCCACCCGCGCCTCGCCCGCATCGGCGGCCAGCGTGGCGTAGAGGATGCGCAGCGTGGTGCTCTTGCCCGCGCCGTTGGGCCCGAGCAGTCCGGTGATGCGACCGTCCTGCGCCCTGAAATCCACGCCCGCCAGCGCGGTGACGGCGCCGAAGCGCTTGTGCAGTCCGTGGGCTTCGATCATGGCCCGGGGCCGCCCATGTCGAGGAAGAACGGGTCGGCCACGACCTTCGTCAGGCACTGGGAGTCCACCCTGGGCTGCCTGCTGCGGTGAGCCGCGTCGAGGAATGCCGCCATCACGCTGTCCATGCAGGGCTGGCCGAGCTGGCCGTGACCCTGGTCCGGCAGTTTCAGGTGCAGCGCGTAGTGGAATCCCAGCGCCGCCTCGTCGCCGAAGGCGGCCGGCGTCACCGGATCGGCGGTGCCCGACAGCAGCAGCGCCGGCACGGGGCTGTCCAGCTTCTGGTGGAAATCCGCATCGACGGGGCCGCGTGGCCAGTCGGCGCACAGCGCCTGCAGCGCATCGACCTGCGCCGTGCCCAGGAACGTGGCGCGCAGCTGATCGCGCTCGACGGCCGCATCGCCGAAGAACGGCACGTCTTCCGCGCAGACCACGGAGTTGTGCATGCCATAGGCGAGCACGGCGTCGTAGCCCGCGGCGGTCAGCAGGAACTGCGAGGCCAGCGGGCCAAACTGGTTCTGGCGATTGGCCATGTGCAGCGCCAGCGGCAGCAGCGCTGCCTGCTCGGTGCTGTAGGTGGCCAGCCGCAGCGCGCCGGCCAGCGCGCTGTCACTGAAGGCGAGCGTGCGCGGCGCGCCGGTGCGCGGGTCTGCCATGGTCACATCAACCGGCGCGCGCGCCAGCCGTTCGCGCAGCTCGCGGTAATCCTGCGCCGGATCGCCGAAGCGCTTCTGGCAGGCCGCATCCTTCCGGCAGCGTTCGAACACCTGCTGCAGCGAGCGTTCCGCGTCGAGCGGCGTGCTGGTGCCCAGGATGCGCGTGGGGGGCACCACGCCATCCAGGATCAGCGCCTCGGTGCTGGCCGGATAGCGCCGGGCGTAGTGCTGCGCGACGCGCGTGCCATAGGAACTGCCGTAGAAGCTGATGCGGCCATAGCCCAGAGACTTGCGCACGGCTTCCAGGTCACGCACGGCCACGCTGGTGGTGTACTGCGCCAGGTCGTGGGTCTTCTCGAGCGTGGCGCGGCATTCGCGCATCACGCGCCGTGTTTCATCCTCACCCGCTTCCCATATCTGCTGCTCGTCGAACTGGCACAGCAGTGGATGCGACCGGCCGGTGCCGCGCTGGTCCACGATGATGATGTCGTGCCGGCGCCGGACGCGGGCGAACACCGGCGCTGCGCTGCTATAAAAGGTGCTGGCCCCGAGACCGGGTCCGCCCGCCAGGATGAACAGCGGCTCGGCTGCAGCCTGGCGGCTGAGGGCCGGGATGCGCGCCACGAACAGCTGCAGTTGCCGGCCGCCGGGGCGCTGGGGATCTTCCGGCACGGTGATCCGCGTGCACTGGGCCTCGACGGCGGCAAGGCCCAGCGGGTGTTCCAGCTCGCAGCGGGTGAAGGCTGGCGCGGCCGCGGGCGTGGCCGAAAGCGCGGGAGCGGCCGCCGCAAAGCAGACGGCTGCCACGACCGCGATCTGGAGCATTCCCCTGGGGATGAAGCTGCGCTGCGCCACGGGGCGGCACCTTAACATTATCGCGCCGCTCCGGCCCTTGCCGCGCAGGCACCCCCGGTACAATGGCGGCATGGGTTCGGCAGGCAATTACGACGTGGTGGTGATCGGCGGCGGCCATGCCGGCGTCGAGGCGGCGCTGGCGGCCGCGCGTCGCGGCGCGCGCACGCTGCTGCTGACGCAGAGCATCGAAACCGTGGGCGCCATGAGCTGCAACCCGGCCATCGGTGGCATCGGCAAGGGCCACCTGGTGCGCGAGATCGACGCGCTGGGCGGCGTGATGGCCCGGGCCGCCGATGCGGCCGGCATCCAGTTCCGCACGCTGAACGCCAGCAAGGGACATGCAGTCCAGGCCACCCGCGCTCAGGCTGACCGCGCTCTGTATCGCCGCGCCATCCGCCACGCGGTGGAAGCGCAGCGCGGCCTCGATGTATTCCAGCAGGAAGTCGCGGACATCGAACTGGCCGGCGACCGCGTGGCCGCCGTGATCACCGCCAGCGGCATCCGCTTCAACGCCCGTGCTGCGGTGCTGACGGCGGGCACCTTCCTCGGCGGTCGCATTCATGTGGGGCTCGAGAATTTCTCCGGTGGCCGCGCGGGCGATCCGCCCTCGCTGCGGCTGGCCGCGCGACTGCGGGAGCTGGCGCCGCGCACCGGCAGGCTGAAGACCGGCACGCCGCCGCGAATCGATGGTCGCACCATCGACTATGCGCGGCTGGTGGAGCAGCCTGGAGATGAGCCGCGGCCGGTGTTCTCTTTCATGGGGCGCCGCGCAGATCATCCGCGGCAGGTCAGCTGCCACATCACGGCCACCAACGAGCACACGCACCAGATCATCCGCGCGGCCACCGATCGATCGCCGATGTTCACCGGCGTGATCGAAGGCGTGGGTCCGCGCTACTGCCCATCAGTCGAAGACAAGGTGGTGCGCTTCGCGCAGCGCACATCGCACCAGATTTTCCTTGAACCCGAGGGACTGGAAACATACGAGGTGTATCCGAACGGCATCTCGACCAGCCTGCCATTCGATGTGCAGCAGGCCTTCGTGCGCACTATTCCCGGACTGGAACACGCGCATCTCACGCGGCCCGGTTACGCGATCGAATACGATTTCTTCGACGCGCGTGATCTTTCGACCACGCTCGAGACGCGCGCCGTGGGCGGACTGTTCTTCGCTGGCCAGATCAACGGCACCACCGGATACGAAGAGGCGGCGGCGCAGGGGCTGATGGCCGGCGCCAACGCGGCCGCGCTGGCCTGCGACCTGGCGCCACTCAAGCTTGATCGCAGCGAGGCGTACCTGGCCGTGCTGGTGGATGACCTGACCACGCAGGGCACGCCCGAGCCCTATCGCATGTTCACCAGCCGCGCCGAATACCGGCTGCTGCTGCGCGAGGACAATGCCGACGCGCGCCTGACGCCGCTGGGCCGCGAGCTGGGTCTTGTGGACGACGAGCGCTGGCGCTTCTTGTGCGAGAAGCAGGCCACCATCGAAGCCGAGTTCGCGCGTCTCGCGAGCACTCGCTGCGGCGAACACAGCGCGCTGCAACTGCTGCGCCGGCCAGAAACCTCTTACGAAGACATCATTACCGACATCGGCGGCGGCGTGGCATCGCACGCGGACGAGCGCATCGCCGGGCAGGCGGTGATCGACCTGACCGTCCGCGCGCGCTATGCGGGATACATCGAGCGCCAGCAGGCGGAGATCGAGCGGCAGCGCAAGCACGAAGGCGCCGCGCTGCCCGCGGATCTCGACTACGCGCATGTCGGCGGACTATCGAATGAAGTGCGCCAGCGGCTGACCGAAACCAGGCCGCAGACGCTGGGCCAGGCGGCGCGGATTCCCGGCATCACGCCGGCGGCGCTGTCGCTGCTGCTCGTACACCTGAAACGCACCGGCTGAAGGAGGTTCCATGGCAGGCACCGATGACCCGGGTTCCGAGAACGCCAGCACGCTGCGCATCGCCGCGGGGCTGGTGCTGGTGCTGGCGCTGGCCGGCGGTGGCGCGTGGTGGTACCTGCATCGCTCGCCCGCCGCTGAAGCACCGGCAGTTGCCGAAGAAGCGCCGCCGCAGGCCTCCTCGGCACCGGCATCGCCCGCCGGACCACCGCCGGTGCAGCATCCCCTGGAAGAGCCCGCCGCAACGGGCGAGCCATTGCCTGCCGTGGGCGAGAGCGACGGCGCGCTGGCCGAAGCGCTCAAGGGTCTGATCGGCGCCCCCGCGGTGCAGGCCTGGCTGGTGCCGGATGAGATCGCCCGCCGCTTCGTGGCCACCGTGGACAACCTGCCGCGCAACGTGCCGCTCGAAAAGCGCCGCCCGCTGCGTTCGCCGCCGGAGGTGCTGCTGGTGGATCGCACGGTGATCGATGCGGCCACCGGCGCTGAGCGAATCACGCTCAGCGCGCGCAATGCGGTGCGCTACGACACCGCCGTGGCACTGCTGGCCGGGACGGACGCCACACAGCTGGCGCAGGCCTACCGGCGCTTCTATCCGCTGCTGCAGCAGGCATATCAGGACCTGGGCTACCCGGACCGGTATTTCAATGATCGCGTGGTCGAGGCCATCGACGATCTGCTGCAGGCGCCGGAGCCGGCCGCGCCCGTAATACTTGTGCAGCCGAAGGTACTGTATGAGTACGAGGATGCCGCGCTGGAAAGGCTATCATCGGGGCAGAAGCTGTTGCTGCGCATGGGCCCGGCCCATGCGCGCACGGTCAAGGCAAAGCTGCGCGAACTGCGCGCGCTGATCGCCATCGCACCCAAGTAGCCCAATCAGACATCCGGGGAATTCTTCATGCTCGACAACATCGGTTACCTGCCCATCATCATCCTGGTGGCCATCCTCATCGTGGCCGCCAAGTCGCTGATCACGGTGCCGCAGGGCTACGAATACACGCTGGAAAAATTCGGGCGCTACAAGCGCACCATGGAACCGGGTTTGCATTTCATCATGCCGTTCTTCGAGGCCGTCGGCCGCAAGATCAACATGATGGAGCAGGTGCTCGACGTGCCGCGCCAGGAGGTGATCACCAAGGACAACGCCATGCTGGGCGTGGACGCCGTGGTTTTCTACCAGGTGCTGCATGCGGCCAAGGCCGCCTACGAGGTGGACAACCTGCGCTTTGCCATCACCAACCTCACGATGACCAACATCCGCACCGTGGTGGGCGCGATGGACCTGGACGAAACCCTTTCCAAGCGCGACGAGATCAACCTGCGCCTGCTGCGCGTGGTCGATGAGGCCACTTCGCCCTGGGGCATCAAGGTCACCCGCATCGAGATCAAGGACATCCAGCCGCCGCAGGATCTCATCGATTCGATGGCACGCCAGATGAAGGCCGAGCGCGAGAAGCGCGCCAACATCCTCGAGGCCGAAGGCTATCGCGCCGCCGCCATCCTGAAGGCCGAGGGCGAGAAGCAGTCGGTGGTGCTGGAATCCGAAGGCCGCAAGGAAGCCGCGTTCCGCGACGCCGAGGCCCGCGAGCGTTCGGCCGAAGCCGAGGCACGCGCCACCGACATGGTTTCCAAGGCCATCTCGGCGGGCAACGTGAATGCGCTGAACTACTTCGTGGCGCAGAAATACATCGAATCGCTGAAGGCCTTCGCCAATTCGCCCAACCAGAAGGTGTTCTTCCTGCCCGTGGAAGCCACCAGCGTCATCGCCTCGATCGGCGGCATCGCTGAACTGGCGAAGGACGCGATGCAGAAGCAGGGTTCCTCGAGGAGCAGCTAATGTTGGAATTCGCGCAGAAACTGGATTGGTGGCACTGGTGGATCGCCGCCGCGGTGCTGGCCGCCGCGGAAACCTTCGTGCCGGGCGCCATCGCCATCTGGTTCGCGGCCGCGGCCGTGGTGGTGGGCGCGCTGCTGCTCATCGTGCCGGTGCCCTGGCAGCTGCAGCTGGTGCTGTTCGGCGCGCTGGGCGTGGCGGCCATTTTCCTGTGGCGGCGCTACCGCTTCCAGGATGGCAATGAATCGGACCAGCCCGCGCTGAACCAGCGCGGCGTGCAGTACATCGGCCAGGAATTCACGCTGGTCGAGGCGCTGGCCGGCGGCAACGGCAAGATCCAGGTCGGGGATACCGTGTGGCTGGTGCATGGGGCGGATGCCCCGGCCGGCGCGCGCGTGCGCGTGACTGGGGTGAACGGGGCCGTGCTGATCGTGCAGTTGGCAGGGCCGTGAGTGGCAATGACTGGGGCCATGACGTTCCCGTGAAGCGGGGGTAGACTTTGATCAGCGCTGCAGTCCAGGCGCGCGAAACGGAGGGGTGCAATGACCTTGCTCAGTCAATTGCTGGATACCAAGGGCCACGCCGTTCATGCCGTCTCGCCGGATGCGTCAGTCATTGACGCGATACGTTCCATGGCTGACAACCACATCGGCGCGCTGCTGGTCATGGAGGGACAACAGCTCGCCGGAATCGTCTCCGAGCGGGATTATGCTCGCAAGGTGATTCTGCTGGGTCGATCCTCGGCCACAACGGCGGTGCGCGACATCATGTCCTCACCCGTGATGTCGCTTTCTCCGGATAGCACGGTAGATGAAGCAATGCGATTGATGACCGAGCACCGGATACGTCACCTGCCTGTCGTGGCGAACGGAAGGGTGACGGGACTCGTTTCCATCGGCGATCTGGTCAAATGCGTGATCGAAGAACAGCGCCATACAATAGACGAGCTGCACTCCTACATCAGCGGCTGAGTCGTCGCGCCCGCTGCCCAGCCGGGCCAGATTCAATCTGGGCCATCCTGCGGTAACGCCTGACCGCGCCGATACCACTGGTAAGAAAGCTGGCATTCGCGGGAGAAATCCAGCGCGAGCCGGCCGAGCATCGGGCTGTATGACGGAAAACCGGCGCGCAGGTGTGAACTGCGTCACGATAAATCGCAGGCACGAGTTTTGCTAAGTCATGCGGGACATGGCCAGTGACACTCAATCCATCCGCAGCGCCGCAATGCTTCTCCTCGCGCTTGGGGAGTCGGAGGCCGCCACCGTCCTGAAGCAACTCGATGCCAAGATCGTGCAGCGCCTTGGGACGGCAATGGCGCAGCTCAAGCAAGCCTCGCGCGAGGAAGTCGCAAGCGCTGTCGGCGACTTCGTCATGACGATGGAACGCCAGGCAGACATCAAAGTAGGCTCCGACGATTACATCCGCAAGGTTCTGACCCAGGCTCTGGGAGATGACAAGGCCAACGGCATCATCGACCGAATCGTGACTGGTCAGAGAGGCAAGGGCCTGGAGGTGCTCAAATGGATGGATCCGCGTGCGACAGCGGAAATAATTCGTCTGGAGCACCCGCAGATCATCGCCATCGTCATCGCCTACCTCGACGCCGACATGTCCGCACAAGTGCTCGGGAAACTTCCGTCGTGGCTGCAATCGGAGGTGCTGCTGCGCGTCGCCCAGCTTGAAGGCATTCATCCCAACGCGCTCTCGAAGCTCGATGAGTCCATTCAGAAGCAGATCGCGCTAAAGGGCGCCAGCATATCCTCCAGTCTCGGTGGACCGAAAGCCGCCGCAAGCATACTCAATTTCATGCCAACCGAGACGCTTGAGGAATTGCGCAAGGTCGACGAGGTCATGGGGCAGCGCCTGCAGGATTTGATGTTTGTCTTTGAAGACATGATGAAGATCGATGACAAGGGCATACAGACAATACTGCGTGAAGTGGATTCAGCTCGCCTGGTTGTGGCGCTAAAGGGCGCTGAACCGGGAATGCTGCAGCATTTCCTGAAGAACATGTCGCAGCGCGCTGCCGAGATGCTCAAGGACGATCTGGAGAGCAGGGGTCCGGTAAAGCTCTCCGAGGTTGAAGCAGCCCAGAAGGAAATGCTCGCGACCGCCCGCAAGCTTGCCGACGCCGGCACCATCATGATGGGTGGGGCGGGCGGTGAGGCATACGTATGAGTGATGTCCTGGACCAGGATGAGATTGATGCGTTGTTGCAAGGAGTCGATTCCGGCGCCGTCGACACCGCACCGAAAGTCGTGGATGCATCTGTCGTCTGCGAATACGACTTCACTACGCAGGCTCGGATCGTGCGGGGCCGGATGCCCACTCTGGACATGATCAATGAGCGCTTTGCGCGACTGCTGCGGCTATCGCTCTATGGGCTCATGCGGCGCTCTCCGGACATCGCAGTGATCGGAGTTTCCATACAGAAATATGCCGAGTACGTTCCTAGTCTTTCGGTGCCAACCAGTCTGAACGCGATTCGCTTCAGTCCGCTTTCCGGTACAAGTCTGGTCAATTTCGAAGCAAAGCTGGTATTCGCACTGATCGACTGCTACTTCGGCGGCTCTGGACGCTACACAAAAATCGAAGGGCGCGACTTCACCAGAACCGAACAGCAAATGATCGAAGCGCTGATGGAGCTGGTCGTAGGCGCACTCCAGGAATCATGGGATCCGGTGATGCCGGTAAAAATCGACCTGGTGAGCCGCGAGACCGACCCAAACATGGCTAACCTCGTCGGCTCCACCGAACTTGTGGTCGTCAGTCGAATTCGCGTGGAACTGGACGGCGTGGGCGGTGAAATTCACATAGCGTTCCCGTACTCCGCGCTCGAGCCACTCAAGGACACTCTGAGCGCCGTAAGGCAGGTTGATCGTTCGAACCGCGAGGAACACTGGTCACAGGTTCTACGGAATGAACTCGAGGAATCAGAGGTCGAACTGTCCGCCAGCCTCGGTGAAGCACGCATCTCACTCGGAAGCCTGCTGGACCTGCGTCCTGGCGACGTAATTCCGTTTGACTTCGAAGGTCGCGTGACGGTAGTGGCTGACAGTGTGCCCCTGTTCAGCGGCGAACTGGGTCAGCAGCGGGGAAAGCAGGTCATACGCGTCGCCCAGCTGATGGCGCGCAAGACCGGGAACGTTCTCGATGCATTCGCCGGGAAGAACGCATGAATAGTCCAACGCCCGCGTCGGACCTGATCCTGGACGTCTACGTAAGCCTCTCTCTGGAGATAGGGCGTACGCAAATCACCATCCGCGATCTTCTCAAGCTGGCGCCTGGATCAGTTGTCGAACTGGATCGGCCCGCGGGCGCTCCGCTGGACGTCCTGGTCGGGCGTCGGCTAGTCGCGCATGGCGAAGTGGTAATGATCAATGAACGCTATGGAGTCCGACTCACCGGTGCATTGGGCGGCGTCGAGCGCCTTTGAAAGAAGTGTCGGACCTAGGAACATTAATGACATCCGGCACCCGCTTCCTCGTTGTAGACGACTTTCCGACCATGCGTCGAATAATCCGGCTTTTCTCTGCGACTGCGGGTACACCGACATCGTCGAGGCGGCGGATGGCCAGGCCGCGCTGGCGATGCTGATAGCAGGAGAGGCGGACTTCCTGATCACGGACTGGAACATGCCGGGAATTTCGGGCCTCGAGCTACTGCTGGAGGTTCGAGCCAATCCGGCTACGCAGAAGCTTCCCGTGCTGATGGTCTCGGCCGAGACCAAGCACGAACGGATCGTAGAAGCCACGCGGGCTGGCGTGGATGGCTATGTTATCAAACCCTTTACTGCCCAGACCTTGAAACATAAAATTGACGAGATTTTGATGTCACCTAGGTGACCTACTTTCGCCAGAACGACGGCGAGAACAGGATCAGGAAAGTGAACAGCTCGATGCGGCCTAGGAACATGGCCAGCGTGCAGATCCAGGTCTGCTTGTCGTTGAGCGAGCCGTAATTCGTGGCGGGCCCCACCTGGCCCAATCCCGGACCCGCATTGTTGATCGAGGCCACGGTGGCCGTGAGCGCGCTGGTGAAATCCATGTTCGTGGCCAGCAGCGCGAAGGTGAGGATCACCACCGTCATGAAGTACACGAAGATGAAGGCGAGCACCGAATAGACCACGCGGTTGGATATGACCGCGCCAGCGATCTTGAGCGGCGCCACCGCCGACGGGTGCACCAGCACGAACATCTCGCGGAAGAACTGCTTGATCATGATCAGTGCGCGGAACATCTTGATGCCGCCGCCGGTGGAGCCGGTGCACGACACCACGCAGCTCAGGAACAGGATCCACATCGAGGCGAAAACCGGCCACAGCGAGAAGTCTTCGGTGACGAGGCCCGTGGTGGTGGCCATGGAAATCGTGGCGAAAGCCACGTGCCGCAGGGATTCCCCGAAACCGTCGTAGAGCCTGGCGTGCGTGATCTCCGCCGTGAGCAGCAGGATGCTCACGCCCACCCAGACAAATACCCAGCGAGCTTCCGGATCGCGGCGATAGGCTCCCGGGTCGCCGCGGCGAAGCGCCAGGAAATGCGTGGCGAAGTTCAGCGATGCCACCAGCATGAACAGCATCAGCACCATTTCTATTGCGGCTGAGTCGAACCAGGCTGCGCTGGCGTCATGCGTGGAAAAGCCACCCAGCGACATCACCGTGAACGCATGGCAAATGGCCTCGAATGGCGACATGCCCGCGATCCACAGCGCCGCAACGCACACCGCGGTGATGCCCGCATAGACCATCCACAGCGCCTTGGCGGTCTCGGTGATGCGGGGCGTGAGCTTGGCGTCCTTCACCGGGCCGGGGGTTTCGGCGCGGTACATCTGCATGCCACCGACGCCCAGCAGCGGCAGCACCGCCACGGCCAGCACGATGATGCCCATGCCGCCCAGCCAGTGCAGCGCGCAGCGCCACAGGTTTACCGTGTTCGGCAGCTTGTCGAGGCCGGTGATCACGGTGGAGCCCGTGGTGGAAAGACCCGACATCGATTCGAAGAACGCGTCGGTGAAGGAAAGACCCGGCGCACCCAGCATCATCGGCATCGCCGCCGCGGCGGTGACCGCCAGCCAGCTCAGGCTCACCAGCAGGTAGCCGTCGCGGGGCTTCAACTCACGGCGAAAGCGCCAGGTGGCCAGCACCAGCGCGCCGCCCGCGGCAAGCGTGATGCCCGCGCATAGCGCGAACACCCTGAGCGACTCGGCTTCGCCGTAGACCAGCGCCGTGGCCAGCGGCAGCACGTAGTAGCCGCTGAACAGCATCAGCAGCGCGCCGAGGACGTTCAGGACCGACAGGATGGGACGCACGGTCCTGCAGGCCTATTCGGAGGCGAACAGCCGCTGCACGGCATCGACCTGCCGGCGATCGGACAGGAACATGATGATGTGGTCTTCCGGTTCGATCTGCGTGTCGTGGTGCGCGATCATCACGCGCTCGGCGCGCACCAGCGCGACGATGACCGCGCCGTTGGGCAGGTCGAGTTCCTCGATGCGGCGACCCACGACGCGGGATTTGTCCTGCGGGCCATGCACCACGGTTTCGAGCGCCTCGGCCGAACCGCGGCGCAGCGAATGCACGCGCACCACGTCGCCCTTGCGCACATGCGCCAGCAGCGACCCGATGGTGACCGTCTGCGGCGAGACCGTGATGTCGATGCTGCGGTTTTCCATCAGCTCGCCATAGGTGGGGCGGTTGATGAGCGACAGCACCTTGCGGGCGCCCAGCCGCTTGGCCAGCATTGCCGAGAGCACGTTGGCTTCTTCGGAATTGGTGACCGCGGCGAACACATCGGTGCTGTCGATGTTCTCCTCGATCAGCAGTTCTTCATCCTGCGCGTCGCCGTGCAGCACGATGGTGCCGTCCAGGCGCTCGGACACGCGCCGCGCGCGCTCGGCATCGCGCTCGATCAGCTTCACCTGGTAGTGGGGCTCCAGCAGCTTCGCCAGCCGGAAACCGATGTTGCCGCCGCCGGCGATGATCACCTTGCGCACCTTCTCTTCCGCGCGCGTGATCTCGTTCATCATGCGCTGGATGTTGTCGCGGGCGGCGACGAAGAAGATCTCGTCGCCTTCCTCGACCATGGTTTCGCCATCGGGCTCGATGAAGCGGGCGTTGCGGTAGATGGCCGCGATGCGGGCCTCGGCATTGGGCATGTGGTCCTTGAGCGTGCGCACCTGCTGGCCGACCAGCAGGCCGCCCTTGCGCGCCAGCATGCCCACCAGTCGCACGCGGCCATCAGCGAAGTCCACGATCTGCAGCGCGCCGGGATTGTGGATCAGGCGCTCGATGTATTCGGTGACCAGCTGCTCGGGGCTGATCCACGCATCCACCGCCAGCGCGCCGTCGGCGAAGAGCTCGGCGTGCGAGGTGTATTCGGGCGCGCGGATGCGCGCGATCTTGGTGGGCACGCGATACAGCGCGTTGGCGATCTCGCAGGCCACCATGTTCACTTCGTCGGAGCTGGTGAGCGCGACGAGGATGTCGGCATCGGCGATGCCGGCGGCCTCGAGCACAGCAGGATAAGAGGCATTGCCGGCGACGGTGCGCACGTCGATGCGGCTTTGCAGGTCGCGCAGCACGGTCTCGTTTGAATCGACCACCGTGACTTCGTTCTCGGGCTCGCGGGCCAGGTGGTAGGCGGCCGAGCGACCGACCTGTCCGGCGCCGAGGATCAGTACCTTCACCTAACGACCTCCAGGTTCGCGTACGACAGCATCAGCCACTTGGCCCCCTGATGCTCGAAGTTTACCTGCACCCGCGCCTGGGCACCCTGGCCCTCGAGGTTCAGGATGACGCCATCGCCGAAGCGGCCATGGCGCACGCGGGCACCGAGCTTCATGCCCGGCGCGGCCGGCTCGGGTGCCGGATCGCGGAAGCGGCCGCCGGAAGCCGGCGTTGGACGGAAGCTGCCGATCACCGGTCGCGACACCTGTATGCGCGGCCGCACCTCTTCCAGCAGCTCGGTAGGGATCTCGTCGATGAAGCGCGAGGGCGTGCCGTAGCTGTCCATGCCGTGCAGGCGGCGCTGCTCGGCGTAGCTGATGTACAGCTGCTGCATCGCGCGCGTGATGCCCACGTAGCACAGCCGGCGTTCTTCCTCGAGTCCGTCCAGGTCGTCGATGGAGCGCTGGTGCGGGAACAGGCCGTCTTCCATGCCGCACAGGAACACCACCTTGAACTCCAGGCCCTTGGCGGTGTGCAGCGTCATCATCTGCACGCAGTCTTCCCATTCCGCGGCCTGGCCCTCGCCGGATTCCAGCGCGGCGTGCGCGAGGAAGGCCTCGAGCGGCGGCAGCTTCTCGGCGTCGGCACCGGCGCTGACCGTGTCGGCATCGAAGCCGCGGGCGGCGCTGACCAGTTCATCGAGGTTCTCGATGCGCGCATCGCCCTTGTCCTGCTTGTCCTTGCGGTAGTGCTCGACCAGCCCCGTGTTCTGGATCACATGGTCGATCTGCTCGTGCAGCGGCAGGCCCTTGGTATCGCGGTCGAGCTGGTCGACCAGCGTCAGGAAGCCCAGCACGGCCGCGGCGCCGCGGTTGCCAAGCTCCGCAGGCCCGGTGGAGCCCGGCGACCCCGACAGCATGCTCGATGCCGCCTGCCACATCGACAGTCCCTCGCGCCGCGCCGTTTCGCGCAGCACTTCGAGCGAGCGCGCGCCGATGCCGCGCACCGGCAGGTTCACCACGCGCTCGAACGAGGGATCGTCGTTGCGGTTGGAGATGAGCCGCAGGTAGGCCAGGGAATCCTTGATCTCCTGCCGCTCGTAGAACCGCAGGCCGCCATACACGCGGTAGGGAACGCGGGCGCTAAGGAACGACTCTTCGAAGGCGCGTGACTGCGCATTGGAGCGGTACAGCACGGCCACGTCGGTGCGCGCGCCGCCCAGGCGCGACCACTCTGCGATGCGCTGCGTGACGAAGTCGGCCTCGTCGCGCTCGTTGAAGGCGGCATAGAGCTTGATGCACTCGCCCTTGCCGTCATTGGTCCACAGGTTCTTGCCGAGGCGCCCGGAGTTGTGCGCGATCAGCGCGTTGGCCGCGCCCAGGATGTTGCCGGTGGAACGGTAGTTCTGTTCCAGCCGGAACATCTTCGCGCCCGGGTAATCGGTGGTGAACTGCCGGAGGTTCTCCACGCGCGCGCCGCGCCAGCGGTAGATCGACTGGTCGTCGTCGCCCACCACGAACGGGTTGCCGTCGGGCCCGGCCATCAGCCGCGTCCATGCGTACTGGATGGCGTTGGTGTCCTGGAACTCGTCGACCAGCACATGCGTGAAGCGCGAGCGGTAGTGGGCCTGCAGCGAGGCGTTGTCGCGCAGCAGTTCCCAGGCGCGCAGCAGCAGTTCGGCGAAATCCACCACGCCGCTGCGGCGGCAGGTCTCTTCGTAGACTTCGTACAGCTTGGCCATCATCTGCTGCACGGGATCGTGGCCGGGCTTGACCTGGCCGGGCCGCAGGCCCTCGTCCTTCAGCTTGTTGATGTAGTACTGCACGTCGCGCGGCACGTAGCGCGTTTCGTCGAGCTGCTGCCCGCGGATCACCTTCTTGATGAGCCGCTGCTGGTCCTCGCTGTCGAGGATCTGGAATCCCGGCGGCAGGCCGGCGAGCGCGTGATGCAGGCGCAGCAGGCGGTGCGCGATGCCGTGGAACGTGCCCACCCACATGGCGCCGCCCGACACGCCCAGCAGCTTCTCGATGCGATGGCGCATTTCGGCCGCGGCCTTGTTGGTGAAGGTGACGGCCAGGATGTTGTGGGGCGAGGCGCCCAGCGCGGCTACCGCCCACACCACGCGATGCGTGAGCACGCGGGTCTTGCCGCTGCCGGCGCCGGCAAGCACGAGGGTTGCGCCCTGGGGCGCGGTGACGGCAGCACGCTGCTCGTCATTCAGGGGGTTCAGTATCGGGGAGAGATCCATGGCGAACCTCCCATTCTACTTGCCGATCGAACCTTCCGTGTAGCGAAGCAACTCGGTGGCAAGCACCAGGATCACCGGACCTGCGATGAAGCCCAGCAGGCCGAAGGCCGACACGCCGCCGATCACGCCGAGGAACACCAGCAGCGTCGGCACCGGCGTGTAGCGCGAGATGATCACCGGCCGGATGAAGTTGTCGGAGGTGGACACCACCGCGCCCCATGCCAGCAGGAAGATGGCCCAGCCGATGCTGCCGGTGGCAAGCAGGTACAGCACGCCGGGAACCCAGATGACGGCCGCGCCGCCGAAGGGCAGCAGCGCCAGCACGCAGGCGAGCACGCCGAACACGATGGGGCCCGAAAGGCCCGCGATGGCGAAACCGATGGATACCAATGCTCCCTGCAGCAGCGCCGTGAGCCCGCAGCCATAGACCACGGCGCGCAGCACCTTGCCCAGCCGCGTGAACAACGCCTCGCGCTTCTCGCCGGTGAGAGGCAGCAGTTCGGCCACGCGCCCGAACCACAGCGAACCGTCGCGCAGCACGAAGAACAGCACGAACAGCATCAGGAAGAAGCGCAGCAGCATGCCGGCCGTATTCAGGAACAGCGCGCCACTGGACCTGGCCAGCGTGCCGGCCCATTCCTGGGCGCCTTCATGCAGCAATTGCGGCAGCTGCGATAGGTCGATGTCGAAGCGCTGCGAGGCCCAGGCCGCGATCTGCGCGATGCGAGGATGCAGCGCGGGATCGAGCCACTGCGCCAGGTCGAACAGGTCGGGTTTCTGCTGCAGGGCGGTCGTGATGCCGGCGATCTGCTGCGCGAAGGCGATGCCGATCAGCGTCAGCGGGCCGAAGATGGCGATTGGCGTAAGCGCAGTGAGGATGCCCGCGGCCGCCGAGCGGCGCCCGCCCAGTGCGCGCGTCAGGCGCTGCTGCAAGGGATAGAGCAGGAAAGCGACCACCGCCGCCCAGGCGATGGGCATGCGCATGGGCTTGAGGACCAGCCACACCGCCCACAGCACCACCACCACCGCGCCCACCGCGAACCAGCGGCGCAGGGTCTGGCTGTCGGTCTTCTCGCTGGATCCCGGTGTGTCGCTCACGTGCTCACCACTTGTTGCGAAGCAGACGCAGGTGCACGAACACCTCGCGTGGCGTGGGGTTTTCAGGCAGTTCGGGGAATTTCTCGCGCAGCCCGGCGATGATCTCGGGGTTCTGCAGGCGGAAGAAGGCGTTGAAGCGCTTTTCCTCGGCCAGCGTGGTCACGGGCATGTCGGCCGCCAGGCGGTTGGCCAGCGCGGCGCGAAGATCCTTCGCGGCCAGGTTGTGTGGCTCCCGGTCGAGCGTGAAGCCGAGGTTGTTCACCATATAGTCGTGGCCGGCATGCACCTCGGTGTGGTCCGGCAGCTTTGCCAGCCGCGCGGCGAAGGTTTCGTACAGCGCCACCGGATCGCCGCCGTTGTGGCAGTTGCCCGCGCCGGCATTGAACAGCGTGTCGCCCGAGAACAGCGCCGGGCGATCGCCATGCGCCAGCAGGCACACATGCGACATCGTGTGGCCCGGCGTATCCAGGCATTCCAGCTCCACGCTGCGACCCACGCGGATCACGTCGCCGTCGGCAAGGCCCTGGTCCACGCCGCCGATCAGCGCCGCCGCGCCGGCATGCGCCAGCACGCGAGCGCCGGTGGCCGCGCGCACGGCCTCGTTGCCATCCACGTGATCGTGATGATGGTGGGTGTTGAGGATCTGCCGGATCGTCCAGCCGTGGCGCCGCGCGGTGGCCAGCACCAGGTTCGCATCCCAGGGATCCACCGCCAGTGCATCGCCGGTTTCCCGGCACACCACCAGGTAGTGGTAGTTGCGCAGGCGGGTGTCGGGCCAGAGGCGTTCGACGTGCACGGCGGGATCTCGAGGGGCTATCGGGCGGCGCGGGCGGGGGGCGTTGGCAGGCCGAGCCTGCGCCGTTCCTGCGCCACGAGGAACTTGATCACCTCGCGCACATTGGTCCAGCTTCCCAGGTTCTCGTTCATCACCAGGTAGCGGCCGTTGACGACCAGCGACGGCGTGCCCGAGATGCGATAGGCCTCGACCAGCCTGTCGGCCCGCTTCACGGCATCGTCGATCGGCGGGGATTTCGCCAGCTCCACGAAGCGGGCGGCGTTCACCGCGGCGTACTTCTGGTAGAAGGCCGCGGCATCCTCGAGCGTGGGCAGCGGCCGATTCAGGCCGCCGTTCTTCGGATCGAGCAGCGGGAACTCGCCGGTCTCCCAGATCGAGACGAACATCTGCTCGTGCGTGGTCGCGGCCACGCCCAGCGCCTGCGCCGCGTAGAAGGCGCGCTGGAACATGGGCCAGGCCTCCGACGGATTGAACGAGGCATGCACGTAGGTCATCACCGCATCGGCGGGCAGCTCGGCGGCGAGCTGGCCGATCGCATCCTTCGCGCGATAGCAGTAGATGCAGCCGTAGGAGAACACCTCGGTGACCTCGATCTTCCCGGCCGGCACGGATGTGGGCGCGGGCTGCGGCAGCAGCTTGTAGTGCTGGCCTTCCTGCCAGCGCAGCTGCGCCTGCGCGGCCAGCGGCAGCAGCAGCGAGAACAAAAGGGCGAACGCGGCACGCAGGCGGTTTCGCATCAGGCAACTCCGATGATCACGTAGTGGTCGGCGAGCAGCGCGAGGAACAGCCACATCAGGTACTGCACCGAGAACCGGAACACGCGCATCGGCAGTTCGCGCGCGGTGGAGCGCTTCAGCTGGATGACCTGGCGCAGGAACAGCGCGTTCAGCACCAGCGCCGCGGCCAGGTACACAAGGCCGCTCATGCCGGTGAGCCAGGGCAGCAGCGTCACCAGCGCGAGGATGATGGTGTAGAGCAGCACATGCAGCCGCGTGAACTCCACGCCATGCGTCACCGGCAGCATGGGGATGTTCACCTTGGCGTAGTCGTCGCGCCGTGCGATGGCCAGCGCCCAGAAATGCGGCGGCGTCCAGGTGAAGATGATCAGGAACAGCAGCAGCGCGTGCGGATCGAAGCTGTTGGTGATGGCGATCCAGCCCAGCACGGGCGGCGCGGCGCCGGCGGCGCCGCCGATGACGATGTTCTGCGGCGTGGCGCGCTTCAGCCACAGCGTGTAGATCACCGCATAGCCGATGAGCGAGGCGAAGGTGAGCACCGCGGTGAGCGGGTTCACCAGCAGCCACAGCATCAGCATCGAGGCCGCGCCCAGCAGCAGCGCGAAGATGAGCGCCTCGCGTTCGTTGAGCGCGCCGGTGGGCAGGGGTCGCATGCGCGTGCGGGCCATGGTGGCGTCGATGCGCGCATCGAGGATCTGGTTGAGCGCCGCCGCGCTGGCGGCGGCCAGGCCAATGCCGAGGTTGCCCCAGATCAGGCGCCCGAGCGGCGGCATGCCGCGGGTTGCCAGCAGCGAGCCCACCACCGATGTGAGCACGATCAGCGCCACCACGCGCGGCTTGGTCAGTTCGTAGAACTGGCGCAGGCGGCTGGTGGGGAGATAGGCGGGGATTTCGGTTTCGCTGCGGGCCACGACGGACACCGTGAGGGGCCGGAAATCTTATCAGATCAGCGGCTTGTCCCGAGGCTGGCCACCGCGCAGACCCACAGTTCCACATGCCGGGCGCCGGCCTCGCGCAGCGCGCCCGCCGCTGCCGCCGCGGTGCTGCCGGTGGTCATCACATCGTCGAGCAGCGCGATCCGGCCCGGCACATGGCGCCCCGGCACGATCGAAAAGGCGCCCTCGCAGTTGCGGCGCCGCTCGGCGGCGCTGAGGGTGGTCTGCGGTGCCGTGGCGCGCACCCGGCGCAGCAATGAAGAGTCGACGGGCACGCCGGTGCGTGAGGCCACATGCGCGGCGATGACGGCTGCCTGGTTGAAGCCGCGCTCCCGGTAGCGCGCCGCATGCAGCGGCAGGGGCACCAGGACCTGTGGCAGCCGAAAACCCTGCGCGAGCAGGCGCCGCGCCAGCAGCGTGCCCAGGACCCGCGCGCCGGCCAGGTCACCGCGGAACTTGAGCCCTGTGATCAGGCGGTCGACCGGATCGTCATATAGAAAGAGGGCCCGGACGCCGTCGAGCGCCACCGCGGGCGCGGCGAGTTCCGCGACCCCACGCTGCGGTTCCCCGGCCGGCGGGCAGGCCGCCTCGCACCAGTGGCACAGGTCCAGGCCCCAAAGCTCGTTACCCCGCTGCCCCGGCCCATCGCAGAGCAGGCAGCGCGGCGGCACCAGCGCGGTGGTCAAATATTGTCCAATTGTCAACCAGGAGAGATTCCGCAGGTTGACAGTGTCGAGCAGCCTGCTGAACATGCCCTGACACTGAGGGAAGCGGGCCGCGAAGGCCCTCCCTGAAACCCATCGATTCGCGGAGATATGCATGAACGCCGAGGTCCAGCATCTGGCCGATCATCCTGCTGGCGAACCCCCGGCATGGCAGCGCCACGACTGGCGCCTGGGCGAGGTGGAAGCGCTGTTCGACCTGCCGTTCATGGACCTGATGTTCCGCGCGCAGCAGGTGCACCGCGCCTTCCACGCACCGAACCGCGTGCAGATGAGCACGCTGCTGTCGATCAAGACCGGCGGCTGCCCCGAGGACTGCGGCTACTGCCCGCAGAGCATCCACTACGAAACCGGCGTGGCGCGTGACGACATGCTGCCGGTGGAACAGGTGGTGGAGGCTGCGCGGCGCGCGCAGGCCGCCGGTGCCACGCGCTTCTGCATGGGCGCGGCCTTCCGCTCGCCCAAGAAGAAGGACATCGAACGCGTGGCATTGATGATCCGCGAGGTGAAGGCGCTGGGCCTCGAATCCTGCGCCACGCTGGGCATGCTGACGCCCGAGCAGGCGGTGGAACTGAAGGACGCGGGCCTCGACTACTACAACCACAATGTCGACAGCTCCGAGGACTTCTACAAGAAGATCATCTCGACGCGCACCTACCAGCACCGTCTCGACACGCTCGAGGCCGTGCGCAATGCGGACCTGAAGGTATGCAGCGGCGGCATCGTCGGCATGGGCGAGACGCGCACCGATCGCGCCGGCATGCTGGTGACGCTCGCGAACCTGCCCGAACATCCGCACAGCGTGCCGATCAACCAGCTGGTGCAGGTGAAAGGCACGCCGCTGGCCAATGCGGCGACGACAGGCGACGCGCCTGCCAGCGTGGATGGTTTCGAATTCGTGCGCACGATTGCCGTTGCGCGCATCCTGATGCCGCAGGCGCAGGTGCGACTGTCGGCCGGCCGCGAAGGCATGAGCGATGAGCTGCAGGCGATGGCCTTCATGGCCGGCGCCAATTCCATTTTCTACGGCGAGAAGCTGCTGACCACGGGCAACCCCGATGTGGAGCGCGACCGCAACCTGCTCGCGCGGCTGAAGATCGAATCCGAAACGCAGCAGCAGACCGACGCGCGCGATTGTTGCTGATCCACGGCCGCAGGTGAAGAACGATCCGCAGGCCGTCGCGGATGCGCTTGATGCCCTGCAGGCAGCGGGGCGTCGGCGCGTTCGCCGCGTGGTGCAGGGATTCTCTGCCGCCGGCACCGCCGCGCGGCCGCTCGTCGATGGCGTGCCGCTGCTGAACTTCTGCAGCAACGATTACCTGGATCTCGCGCGCGAGCCGGCCGTGGCCGGCGCGATGGCCGATGCGGCGCGTCATTGGGGCAGTGGCTCCGGAGCCGCGCACCTGGTCACCGGCCACAGCGCCGAACACCATGCACTCGAGGAAGAGCTTGCCGCGTTCACCGGCCGCGAGGCCGCGCTGCTGTTTTCCACCGGCTACATGGCCAACGTTGGCGTGATCAGCGCGCTGGCCGCGCGCGGCGAGATCATCCTGCAGGACAAGCTCAACCATGCCTCGCTGCTCGATGGCGCGCGGTTGTCCGATGCCACGCTGCAGCGCTATCGCCACGCCGATGCGGCCGATGCCGGGCGCCTGGCCGGCGCCGCCGAAGGTCGCGTGAGTCTCATCGCCACCGATGGCGTGTTCAGCATGGATGGCGACATCGCGCCGCTGCGCGAACTGGCGCAGATCGCGCGCGCGCAGCAGGCCTGGCTGCTGGTGGATGACGCGCATGGCCTGGGCGTGATGGGCGCCACCGGTCGCGGCACTCTCGAACTTGCCGGTCTCGGCCAGGACGATGTGCCGCTGCTGGTGGGCACGCTGGGCAAGGCCTTCGGCTGTTTCGGCGCGTTCGTCGCGGGCCGGCGCGAGGTGATCGAGCTGATCCTGCAGCGCGCCCGCAGCTATATCTTCACCACGGCGCTGCCGCCGGCCGTGGCCGCGGCCACGCGTGTGGCGCTGGCGACGCTGCAGCAGCAGGGCTGGCGCCGGCAGCGGGTGCTGGCCAATGTGGCGCGGTTCCGCGCCGCCGCGGCCGCGCGCGGCATCGCTCTCATGCCATCGACCACGCCCATCCAGCCCGTGCCGCTGCCCGGCGCGGCACGCTGCGCGGCGGCCAGCGATGCGCTGCGCGCGCGCGGCTACTGGGTGGCGGCGATCCGCAGCCCCACGGTGCCCGCGGGCACCGAGCGCCTGCGCGTGACGCTGACCGCGGCGCATCGGGATGAAGACATCGATGGCCTCGTCGCTGCGCTGGACGACGTGCTGGCCGATCTGCCAGCTGGAATGCCATGCACATGATCGGCCCGCTGCATGTCGATCGGCGCAACGTGGGCGCATCCGCCGCACTGCCGCTGGCACTGGTGCATGGCTGGGGCATGAACCTCGCCGTGTTCGACGCGCTGCGCGCTGCACTGCCCGGCACCGAAAGCTGGGCCATCGATCTGCCGGGGCATGGCCTCAGCCCGTGGAATCCCTCACGCGCGGATTTTGATTCGCAGGTCGACGCCGTGCGCGCGGCGCTGCCTGCGCGCTGCGTGCTGCTCGGCTGGTCGCTTGGCGGCCAGATCGCGCTGGAGATCGCGCGCCGTGATCCGGCGCGCGTCGCCGCGCTGGTGCTGGTATCGAGCACACCGCGCTTCGCGCAGTCGGCCGACTGGCCGCACGGCATGAACGCCGGTGAGCTGGAAGCCTTCAGCAGCCTGGTGGACCAGGACTGGCGGCAGACGCTGAGTGATTTCGTCTGGCTGCAGCTGCGCGGCAGCCGCAACGCAGCCGCCACCCAGCAGCGCGTGGAGGATGCGCTCGCCACGCATGGCGCGCCGCATCCGGACGCGCTGGGCGCGGACCTGGACCTGCTGGGCACTCTGGACCTGCGCCCGCAGGTGCCGTCGATCACGCAGCCGGCGCTGCTGATCGCGGGCCAGAACGATCGCGTCACGCCGCCGGGCGCCACGCGCTGGATCGCCGAGGCGCTGCCCGATGCACGCTATGCCGAGATCGCGCGCGCCGGACCCGCCTCGTTCGTGTCGCACACCGATGAGTTTGTCGATCTTGTCCGCCCGTTCCTCGTGGCGCAGGGAGCCGCGCCGTGAGCCAGGGCGCCTTCGTTCCTGAGGTTGTGTCGCGCAGTTTTGGCGCCGCCAGCCGGCGCTACGATGACGCGGCCAGGTTGCAGGCCGAGGTGCGCGAGGAGCTGCTCTCGCGCCTGGTGCTGCTGCGCGCGGCGCCGCGCGCGGTGCTCGACCTGGGCGCGGGCACTGGCCTGGGCGCCGCGGCGCTGAAGCGCGCCTTCCCGCGCGCGGCGGTGACGGCGGTGGATTTCTCCGCGGCGATGCTGCAGCAGGCGCGCCGCCACAGCCGCTTCTGGCGGCCCATCCGCTGCATCGAGGCCGACGCGCGCGCGCTGCCGATCGAATCCTCGAGCATTGACCTCGTGTTCACGAACCTGATGCTGCAGTGGGTGGAGCCGCTGGATGACGCGCTGCTGGAAATCCGCCGCGTGCTGAAGCCCGGCGGCCTGCTGCTGGCCAGCAGTTTCGGCCCGCTGACGCTGCAGGAGCTGCGCGCCGCGTGGGGCGAGGCGGATGCCGGCGTGCACGTGAACGACTTCGTCGACATGCATGACTTCGGCAGCGCGCTGCAGCGAGCCGGGTTCAGCGAGCCGGTGCTCGACGTGGACCGCCACCTGCGCCACTACGCCGACGCCGCCACGCTGATGCGCGAGATCAAGGCCATCGGCGCGCACAACGTGCATGCGCAGCGTCGTCGCGGGCTCACCGGTCGCGCCGCGTTCCAGCGCATGAACAGCGCCTACGAAAAACTGCGCGCGCCACAGGGGCTGCCCGCGACCTGGCAGGTGGTGCATGCGGTGGCCTGGATGCCGGACTCGCTGCCCGAGCCCGCGCCGCCTCCCGGCGAGTTCCACATCGGGCTCGAGCAACTGCGCGGCAGCCTGAAGGGCCGCAAATGAACGTGCTGCCCGCCGAGCTGCGCCAGTCGCTGTTCATCACCGGCACCGATACCGGCGTGGGCAAGACCTGGGTGGCTACGCGCCTGCTGCATGCCCAGGGCGGGGCGGGTCTGCGGGCGGCCGGCATGAAGCCCGTGGCCGCCGGCGCCGAGATGACCTCGCATGGCCTGCGCAACGACGACGCGCTGGACCTTCAGGCTGCCTCCGGCGTCCGGCTGCCCTACGAATGGGTGAATCCCTGCTGCCTGCCCGAGGCTACCAGCCCTCACCTGGCGGCACACCGGGCCGGGCAGGCGATCAATATTGGCGCGATCAAGCAGGC
The DNA here is from genome assembly GCA_016720075.1 of Pseudomonadota bacterium. Taxonomy (GTDB): domain Bacteria; phylum Pseudomonadota; class Gammaproteobacteria; order Steroidobacterales; family Steroidobacteraceae; genus ZC4RG30. Next base: position 57,743 of record JADJXW010000021.1, on the reverse strand, counting down.
TTTTGATCGTATCTGCGCTGAAACAGACGTTATCGTCGTGGAAGGCGCTGGCGGATGGCTCGCGCCCATCGACGAACCGGCCCGATCAGGCGAAGCCGGTCCCACGATGGCGGACATCGCGCTCGCGCTGCAGCTGCCGGTGCTGCTGGTGGTGGGGATCAGGCTGGGCTGCATCAGCCATGCGCTGCTGACGGCCGGCGCCATTCAGCGCTCGGGCCTGCGCTGGGTCGGGTGGGTGGCCAATCCCATCGACCCGGATTTTGCCGATCGCGATGACTATGTGCAGGCGCTGCGTCAGCGGCTACCCGTCCCGCTTCTGTCAATACCCTCAAGTCCTTGATGCGCCACATTGGCTTTGGGGTGCAAACCATTCTCAACAAAGAGCGATCCGGGTCGCCTTGCGGGTTCCCGCGACAATCGGTCGCAGGTTAAACTGCCGGGTCAGTAAGGCGCCCATGAGGGCGTTCTTAACCAACAGCAGAATACGGTTTCACCAAGGGCAATCGATGCTTCGTAAATCCGCTTTCCTGGGTGCCGTGACGGCAGCCCTGGCCGTCCTGGCCGCTCCGGCGCACGCCGCCTGGTCGGGTCTCAACATGCCGGTCGGCGTCACCACGCTGTCCGGGGAGATCCACGGGCTGCACATGCTGATCCTCTGGGTCTGCGTGGCGATCGCCATCGTCGTGTTCGGCTGGATGATCTATTCACTGGTGAAGTTCCGGAAATCGCAGGGCGCGGTGCCGGACACCCAGATGCTCCACAGCACGAAGGCCGAGATCATCTGGACAATCATCCCCGTGGCCATCCTGGTGGCCATGGCCGTGCCGGCCGCGAGCACGCTGATCAAGATCGAGGACGACCGTGGCGCGCAGGTCACCATCAAGGTGACCGGCTACCAGTGGAAGTGGCAGTACGAATACCTCGACGAGGGATTCAGCTACTTCTCGACGCTGGCGCGCGACAGCGACGCCGCGCGGCAGCTCGACTCCGGTGTCGATCCGAAGGTCGTGCCGAACTACCTGCTGAACGTGGACAACGCGCTGGTGGTGCCCGTGGGCAGGAAGGTGCGCCTGCTGCTCACCTCGCAGGACGTGATCCACGCCTGGTGGGTGCCCGACCTCGCCGTGAAGAAAGACGCGATCCCCGGCGTGATGAACCAGCTGTGGTTCGAGATCCAGCCCGACAAGGTGGGCGTGTACCGCGGGCAGTGCGCCGAGCTGTGCGGACGTGACCACGGCTTCATGCCCATCGTGGTGGAAGCCAAGAGCGCCGAGGATTACGCGGCCTGGGTGGCTTCGAAGAAGCCGGCTCCCGCCGCCGCGCCCGCCGCTGAAGCCGCCGCCCCGGCCGCCGCCGCGGTGACCACCACGCCCGCCGCCAACGCCGGCTGACCGTCAACGAATTCTTGCGAGAGTAACGACCATGGCCCACGCAGCACACGCCGACCACGCTGACCACGAACACCACGGCCCGCCGAAGGGCTTCATCCAGCGCTGGGTGATGACCACGAACCACAAGGACATCGGCACCCTGTACATGGTGTTCGCCGGCCTGATGTTCTTCATCGGCGGCGCGATGGCGCTCGTCATCCGCGCCGAGCTGTTCCAGCCCGGCCTGCAGTTCGTCGATCCGCAGTTCTTCAACTCGATGACCACCGCGCACGCGCTGATGATGGTGTTCGGCGCCGTGATGCCCGCCTGGGTGGGCGTGGCGAACTGGATGATCCCGCTGCAGATCGGCGCGCCCGACATGGCGCTGCCGCGCATGAACAACTTCAGCTTCTGGATCCTGCCGTTCGCGTTCCTGCTGCTGATCAGCACGCTGTTCGTGCCGGGCGGCTCGCCCGCCGGCGGCTGGACGCTGTACCCGCCGCTCACGCTGCAGGGCGGCGACGCGCTGCCGATGGCGATCTTCGCCGTGCACATGATGGGCATCAGCTCGATCATGGGCGCCATCAACGTGATCGTCACGCTGATGAACATGCGCGCGCCGGGCGTGACGCTGCTGCGCATGCCGCTGTTCTGCTGGACGTGGCTGATCACCGCCTACCTGCTGATCCTGGTGATGCCGGTGCTGGCGGGCGCGGTGACGATGCTGCTCACCGACCACTTCTTCGGCACCACGTTCTTCAGCGCGGCCGGCGGCGGCGACCCGGTGCTCTACCAGCACATCTTCTGGTTCTTCGGGCATCCCGAGGTGTACATCCTGATCCTGCCGGCCTTCGGCGTGGTCTCGGAGATCATCCCCACCTTCTCGCGCAAGCCTTTGTTCGGCTACGAGTCGATGGTGTACGCCACGGCCTCGATCGGCTTCCTGTCGTTCATCGTGTGGGCGCACCACATGTTCACGGTGGGCATGCCGCTGGCGGGCCAGCTGTTCTTCATGCTCACGACGATGATGATCGCCGTGCCCACGGGCGTGAAGGTGTTCAACTGGTCGGCGACGATGTGGAAGGGTTCGATCAGCTTCGAGCCGCCGATGCTGTTCGCCATCTGCTTCCTGTTCCTGTTCACGATCGGCGGCTTCTCGGGCCTGATGCTCGCGATCACGCCGGCCGACTTCCAGTACCACGACACCTATTTCGTGGTGGCGCATTTCCACTACGTGCTGGTGCCGGGCGCGATCTTCGCGATCATGGCTGGCGTGTACTACTGGCTGCCGAAGTGGACCGGCCACATGTACAACATGACGCTGGCCAAGTGGCATTTCTGGATGTCGACCATCTTCGTGAACGTGCTGTTCTTCCCGCAGCACTTCCTTGGCCTCGCCGGCATGCCGCGCCGCATCCCCGACTACTCCACGCAGTTCGCCGAATGGAACATGGTGTCCTCGATCGGCGCGTTCGGCTTCGGCGTGTCGCAGCTGATGTTCCCCATTGCCATCTGGCAGTGCGTGAAGGGCGGCGCCCGCGCGGCCGACAAGGTCTGGGAGGGCGCGCATGGCCTGGAGTGGGAGCTGCCGTCGCCGGCGCCTTACCACACCTGGGAATCACCGCCCTCGATGGCGCAGATCGAGCACGGCGCCCCGGCGCACTGACATGACGCAGCCCGACGCCACCACCGGAACCATTGCCGAGGAAGCGGCGCGTCGGCGCCGCATCCGCAACACCGCGTTGCGGCTGGCGCTGTTCGCCCTGGTGGTCTACGTGGGCTTCATCATCGCCTTCATCAACCGGAACTGAGAGAGCCCGCGCACTTGAATCCGTCGCGCAACGAATCCACCGCACACCGCAACCTGGCGCTGAAGCTGGGCATGGTGGCGCTGGGCGCGTTCGGCTTCGGCTTCGCGCTGGTGCCGCTGTACGACGTGCTGTGCGCGGTCACCGGCTACGGCGATCGTTCCCAGCTCACGCGCGCCGCGGAAGAAAGGCCGACGTCGGTGGATACCTCGCGCCTGGTCACGGTCGAGTTCATCGCCAACCTGCCGACGGTGGGCAGCTGGGACTTCAAGCCCGAGGTGCGCTCGATGCAGGTGCAGCCCGGCAGGCTCTACGAGGCGAAGTTCCTCGCGGGCAACCGCACCGGCCACAGCACCTGGGCGCAGGCCGTGCCCGATGTCTCGCCGTCGAAGGCCACGGCGTACTTTCGCAAGACCGACTGCTTCTGCTTCACGCCGCAGCATTTCGACATCAACGAGTCGCGCGACATGAGCGTGCGCTTCTTCGTCGATCCGCAGCTGCCGAAGCAGGTCGAGCGCATCACCCTTGCCTACACTTTCTACGACACCCCCGCGCCGGTCGCCCGGCGCTGATCAGTTTCCTACCCGGACAAGCACATGAGCACACACACCGCAGCCCACGACGCCGGCAAGTACTACGTTCCGCACAGCAGCCACTGGCCCATAGTCGGGTCGATCGGCCTTGCCATCCTGATGTGGGGCGCCGTCGCGCTGCTGAATGAGTGGGGTCCGGGCTGGGTGATGCTGCCCGGCGGACTGATCATTGCGTACCTGTTCGTCGGCTGGTTCCGCACCATCATCGGTGAGAACCAGGCGGGCATGTACAACCTCGATGTCGACAAGTCATTCCGCATGGGAATGATCTGGTTCATCGCCTCCGAAGTGCTGTTCTTCGCGGTGTTCTTCGGCGCGCTGTTCTACACCCGCGAGCTGTCGATTCCCTGGCTGTCGGGCGAGGGCGTGAAGATCTTCAACAAGCTGCTGATCTGGCAGAACTACGACGCGGCCTGGCCCACCAATGGCCCCGGCGTGATCGGCGGCAAGGCCGACGGCACGTTCGAAACCATCCCTGCGTTCGGCCTGCCGGCGATCAACACCGCCATCCTGCTGACCTCGGGCGTCACCATAACCATCGCGCACCACGCGCTGCGGGCGGGCAACCGGGCCATCCTGAACATCTTCCTGGCCGCCACGTGGATCCTGGGCTACATCTTCGTGTACCTGCAGGCCACGGAATACCACCACGCCTACACCGAGCTGGGCCTGAAGCTGTCCACCGGCATCTACGGCGCCACGTTCTTCATGCTCACGGGCTTCCACGGCCTGCACGTGACGATCGGCGCGATCATGCTGACGGTGATCTGGGCGCGCACGATGAAGGGGCATTTCACGGCGCAGCGGCACTTCGGCTTCGAGGCCGTGGCCTGGTACTGGCACTTCGTCGACGTGGTCTGGCTGATCCTGTTCGTGTTCGTCTACTGGATCTGACGAACCGCGCAGACGCGGCGCCGTGAGAGCGGCGCCGCCTACTTCAGGCCGTGCGGCTGGATGATGCCGGCCTTCCACGCCAGCAGCAGCACCACGAACAGCGCCACCGAAAGGCCGATGCGCCAGGTGAGCGCCTTCAGCATCTTTCCCGAGTCGCCCTTGCCGCCGGCGAGCTGGAAAGCCGCTGAGCCGAGGCTGGCGATGATGGCGATGAGCACGGCGACGACAAGCAGGCGACCGATATCCATGCCGCGATTATAGTGGCCCAAGCAACCGTTCCACAGGTGATGTTCTGGCTCTGCGATTCGCACCCCGCTGGTACTTCGTGCTGCTGGTTATCCTGGCGGTGCCGGCCTTTGTCTCGCTGGGCTTCTGGCAGTGGCATCGCGGCGAATACCGCAGTGCGCTGTGGGCGGATTTCGAACGCGCCGATGTTCCGGCCATAGAGGCCAACGCGGCCTCTCTCGAGCGCCTGCCGCGATTCACGCGGGTGCAGGTGGAGGGTGAGTTCGACCCTGAGCGCCAGGTGCTGCTGGACAACATCTCCCGCAATGGCGCGCCGGGCTACGAAGTGCTCACGCTGCTGCGCCTTGCCGACGGCAGCCACCTGATGGTCAATCGCGGCTGGGTGCCGTTCAGTGGTTACCGCGACCGGCTGCCGGATGTGGCGATTCCCGGCGCCGGTGGCCAGCGCCTGTCGGGCCGCCTTTCCACGCTGCCGGTGACCGGTATCGCGTCGGGCAAGTCGCCGCCGGCCGAGGAAGGTCCCTGGCCGCGGGTCACCAGTTTTCCCGGGCAGCAGGAGCTCGCGCACCTGTGGGGCGAGAAGCTGCTGGCCCCGGTGCTGCTGCTGGATGCCGGCTCCGGCCCCGGTTATCTTCGTGACTGGAAGCCGCCCGGCGTTTCGCCGGACCGCAACTATTCCTATGCCATCCAGTGGTGGAGTTTCGCGCTGCTGGCGGTGGCGATGTTCATCGGCTTGAACCTGAAGAGAAGGGCATGACTGAATCGCGGACGCGCTCACGTCGCATGTTGCTGCTGCTGGTGGCGCTGTTCTTCCTGCCGCTGGCGCTGGCCTTCGCCGCCTACTACAGCGGCTGGCGTCCGGCGGGCAATACCAACCACGGCGAACTGCTGCAGCCTATCCGCCAGCTTCCCGCGCTGTCGCAGTCGCTCGAGGGCAAGTGGGCGCTGGCCTGGGTGGGTGATGGCGCCTGCGACACCGACTGCCAGACGGCGCTGGTGTTCGCGCGCCAGACGCGGCTCTCGCTCGCCGCCGATACCGTCCGCGTGAACTGGGTGCTGCTGGCCACGGACCGCTGCTGCAACCGCGAATACCTCGATGCCGCGCACAAAGGTATCGTCGCCATCGATGCCTCCGCCCAGCGCGACGCGCTGCTGGCCGTGCTGCCGACCAAGGATCTGCCGCAATCCCTTTTTGTCATCGATCCGCTGGGCAACATCGTGCTGCGCTTCGACGTGCGCCAGAACCCGCGCGGCCTGCTCGAGGACATGAAGAAACTGCTCAAGCTCTCGCACATCGGATAAGCCATGCATCGCATCCGAATCCTCCGTCGCCTCGCGCTGGCCGCCATGCTGCTGGCCTTCTGCGTGGTGGTGTTCGGCGCCTATGTGCGCCTGACGGATGCGGGACTGGGCTGCCCGGACTGGCCGGGTTGTTACGGGCATGTCACGCCGGTCGGCGCCGCCGCAGCGGCATCCGATGGCACTCTGGATGCGGCAACCGCGCAGGCCCCGCTGCACGTGGGCAAGGCCTGGCGCGAGATGATCCATCGCTATGGCGCCTCGACGCTGGGTCTCATCATCGTCGTGAACGCGGTGCTGACCTTCCTGTGGCGCCGGCAGGTGGGTGTGTCGCCGGGGCTGCCGATGGCGCTGGTGGTGCTGGTGATCTTCCAGGGCCTGCTGGGCATGTGGACGGTGACGCTGCTGCTCAAGCCGCTGATCGTCACGCTGCACCTGGTGTTCGGCCTCACCACGCTGTCGATGCTGTGGTGGCTGTGGCTGAGCCTGCGGCGGCGATCTTCAGGTCCCTGGGCAGGCGGCACTTCGTCGGCCGGTGGCGGCCTGCACTCCGCGCTGGTGCGGCCCGCGCCCATGGGCGTGCGGCGCGCCGCGTTGATCGGCGTGGTCGCGCTGGCGCTGCAGATCATGCTCGGCGGCTGGACCAGCACCAACTATTCCGCCGTCGCCTGCCCGGATTTCCCCAAGTGCCAGGGCGCCTGGTGGCCTGAAGCAGACTACAAGGATGCCTTCGTGCTGTGGCGCGGGCTCGGCATCAACTACGAGGGCGGCGTGCTGCAGCATCCGGCGCGCGTGGCCATCCATTTCACGCACCGGCTGGGCGCGATCGTGGCGACGCTCGCGCTGCTGTTCGCCGGCATCGCCGCGCTGCGCGCGAGCCACGAGGTGCACACCCGCTGGGCGGCGGTGGCCGTGCTGCTGGCGCTGGCGCTGCAGCTGGTCATCGGCATCTCGATGGTGATGCGCGGCTTCCCGCTGTGGCTGGCCACGGCGCACAACGCCGGCGCGGCGCTGCTGCTGCTGTCCACGCTGGCACTGAATCGCGCACTGCGCCGGGTGTAGACGTGAACGGCCAGGCAACGCATCCGGAACTGGCGCGCGCTGCCCAGTTCGATGCGGCCGGGAATTTCGACGAAGCCATCAACTGCCTTGCCCGCGGCACGGGCGCCGGGGACATGGCCTGCATGGAACAGCTGGGCATGCGGCTGCTCACCGGGCAGAACTCACCATTGCTGCCGGAAGAAGGCCTGCAGTTCATCGGCGAGGCCTGCGCGAAGGGATTCGGCGAGGGCGCCGCGCGGGCCGCCGGCGTGCTCGCGTTGGGTAATGGCGGCATGGCCGATTGGCGGCGCGCGCTGGACTGGCTGTGTCGCTCGGCCGAAGCCGGCTGGACGAATTCGCAAGCCCAGCTGCTGGCGCTGGCCGATGATCGCGCGCTGGCCAAGCGTGTTGCGAGCACCGGCAGCGCGGCGCCAGTCGCCGGTTCCCCCTGGCGCGCGTTGGCGGCCACCATCGATCTTGAAGCCTGGCGACGCGCGCCGGCGCCGCAGGTGAAGTCAGACGATCCGCGCGTGGTGGCCTTCGCGGGCCTGGCGCGACCCGAGCTGTGCGAGTTCTTCATCTCGCTGACGCCGGGACGCATGGAGCCGGCGCGTGTCTACGATCCCGTGCAGCAAACCGATGTGGTGATGGCCCATCGCAACAACACGCTGGCCAACTTCGACCTGCGGCGCGTGGAGCTGGCGCATGTGCTGCTGCAGGCGCGCATGTCGGCGGCCTGCGGCGTGCCGGAGCGGCACATGGAGGCGCCCAATGTGCTGCACTACGCGCCGGGCGAGCAGATCGCCGATCACTTCGATTTCGTCGATCCGAAATCCGTGCCCGACTATGCCGCCGAGATCGCGCGCAACGGGCAGCGGGTGGTGACCTTCCTGCTCTATCTCAACGATGACTACGAGGGCGGCGAGACCGCCTTCCCGAAGCTGGGGTTCTCGCATCGCGGTCGCACTGGCGATGGCGTGTATTTCGTCAACGCGTTGCCCGACATGCAGCCGGATGTGCGCACGCTGCACGCCGGGTGCCCCACCACGCGCGGCGAGAAGTGGATCATCACGCAGTTCATCCGCAGCCGGACCACGCGCTAGCCACCGGATTCACACGGACAAGAAAAAGGGCGGTGGATCTTGCGATCCACCGCCCTGCACCCGGATGGGTCGACCCTAATGGGTCAGATCAGAACGTAGCCTTCGCACCGATGAAGAACCGGCGACCCAGACCGTCGTAGTAGTTCAGGTTGGTCTGGTTGCTGTTGGTGTCACCCACAGCCAGGTTCTCGCCGACGATCGGCAGGCGGCGGTTCAGCACGTTGTCGATACCGGCGCGCAGCTTGACGGGACCCAGGTCCCAGCCGCCCGTCAGGTTGAACACGCTGTACGCGCCCGCACCACCCACCGTGGTGTTCGGCAGCAGGGCCTTGTCGGCCGGATCGATACCCGGCAGGAAGCGCCACTGCACGCCGAAGTCGAAGGCGCCGAGCGAGTAGCCCAGCGTCGTCAACGCACGGTAGTCGTACTGGCCACCCTGATCCAGCGTGCCCTTGGCATCGCGGAACGGAGCGGTCGAGTCCGGCTGGTACTTGTACTGCAGCAGGTAGTTGATGGCCGTGCCTGCCGTCAGCGTGCCCGGACCCACGTCGCCGCGCCAGTTGATGGCCACGTCGATGCCGCGGGTGTTGAGCTTGCCGAGGTTCAGGAACAGCGAATCGACGTTCTCGCGATCGCCCGTCGTGCCGTTGCGATCGATGAGCTGGCAGTACTCGTTGTTGAAGTCATACGTCGGGTTGCTGGTGCCGTTGGCGTTCAGGCAGTTGTAGTAGGCCGTGAACGACGACAGGCGCGAGATCGTGTCCGTGATGCGGATCTGATACGCGTCGATCGTCGCCGTGAGCCCCTGCAGGCCGAACGGTTCGCTGATGATCGTGCCGAGAGTGATGGTCTTGGCCTTCTCGGGGCTGAGATTGGGGTTGCCCTTCTCGGTCTCGATTTCCAGCGGGAAGTACGGCGGGTTCTGGCGGGTGAAGCCATTGGCGCCGGGGCCCATCGTCCGACCGTTCACGACCACGCCGGTGTTGAAGGTCTGCGTGTCATACAGCGACGTGGTGTCCGTGAGCGCGACGCCACGAGCCTGGTTGACCCAGGCGCGGCAGACAGCCTGCACCTGCGCGCGGTTCGTGTTCTCCGCACGGTTGCCCCACAGGTGGTCGGTGGCAGCCGAGCAGGGATCCACGCCCGGGAAGCCCACCACCTCGAGGCGGTTGCCGGCGAACAGTTCCGCCGTGTTGGGCGCGCGGGTGGCCACCTGGTAGCCGCCGCGGAAGCTGACCTGATCCAGCGCCTTCCACGTGAACAGCGCCTTCCAGGTGCTCTCGGTGCCGGCCGTGTTGAAGTCCGACAGGCGATAGCCCAGTTCCAGGTCGAGGCCCGGCAGAACGGGAGCCAGCAACTCGCCGTAGATTTCCTTCACATTGGTGGAACCGCTGGTGCTGTTCGAGGCGAACAGGCCGATCGGGTTGTCCAGGATCGCTTCCACCGGATAGCTCGGGTCGAAGCGGAAGCTGTTCTTGCGATAGGCCACACCGAGCGCGAAGCGGGCTTCACCGGCCGGCAGGTCGAATCCGCGGCCCTGCATGTTGGCCTCGAACACGTCCTGGTCAACCAGCGTGAGCTGCTTGCCGCGGATTTCCATGCTCTTGATGCAATCCGCCGACGGCGTGAACTCGTTGAAGATCGGCAGGCCGCTGGTGCAGGTCAGCGAGTAGCCACGACCGCCGGGGCTCGCCGGTCCGATGATGGCCGCGGTGCCCGTGGCATTGGCGCCGAAGTTCGGCGCCGCCGCCAGCAGCTGGTAGCGCTGCAGCGAGGGCATCGGGATCTCGGCGTCGGTCTTGGTGGTGCCGCGCGCGAAATACGATTCCCAGGTCCAGTCGCTGATGCCCATCTTGCCGTTCAGGCCCACCAGCATCTGCCAGACGTTGGAGGTGTTGGTGGCTTCCAGCGCGCCGAAGTACTGCGGCACCTGGTAGAGCTGCCAGTTTTCGTTGGCGGCGCTGATGGGGTTGCCATTGACGGTACGCGTGCGCGAGTTCAGCAGCGTGGTCAGTTCGGAGGGCAGCGTGCGGCGCACGGTGGTGTTGGCCGCCACGGTCGGGCCGCCGGCCACGGTGCCGGTGTGCACGATGTCGTCGCGCGGAATCGAAACCGACCACAGCGTCACGGCCGGCGCATAGTTGCCCAGCGTGGTGACCTTGGAGTTCACGTAGTTGGCCTGCACGAAGGCGTTGACGTACTCGTTGATCTCGTAGTTGCCCTTGAGGAACAGCGAGTGACGTTCGGCCGGCGTCGACAGGTGCGCCGTGGTGTAGCGCTGGTCCAGCAGGCCGCTGGCCTGCTGCGTCATCATGTCGTCGCGGTCGTACACGTTGTTGCCGAGGCCCGGCGACAGCTGGTTGTACGGGCCGGTGTAGCCGATGGCGTTCTGCGCCACGAAGGCCGAACCGTCGGAGTTGAAGTAGAAGATCGACGTGGGGGCGACGCCCGCCACCGGCAGCACGGAGTTGACCGCGCCCTGCGTGGGCGCATTGCCCGTGGCCACGTAGGCCGCGCGCTGGATGAAATCGCCGCCGGCATTGCGCGTGTCGCGCCAGCCATCGACGAAGAAGTCACGATCGCGCTGGAACACCGAGCCGCGCTTGGAGTAATCCAGGCCGACCATGATGTTGCCCTTGCCGTCGGCCGCGTTCATGCCCATCAGGGCGCTGACCTTGGTGTCGCTGCCGTCGCCTTCCTGCGTGATGCCCGTCTGCACGTCGAGCGACAGGCCCTGGAAGTCGCGCTTCAGCAGGAAGTTCGTCACGCCGGCGATGGCGTCGGGGCCGTACACGGCCGAGGCACCACCGGTGATCACTTCCACGCCCTGGATGGCGGCCTGCGGAATGGTGTTGATGTCGACCACCAGCGAGGCGTTGGCCGGCTGCGGACGGCGACCGTCGATCAGCACCAGGTTGCGGTTGGCACCGATGCCGCGCAGGTTCAGCGTGGCGGCGCCGGGCGTGCTGGTCGGGCCAGACTGCGCGCCGGAAACGAACTGCGAACCGGCGGGCGCGAACTGCGGCAGCTGGTTCAGCGTGGTTTCGAGGCTGGTCGTCGACGAACGCTCGAACTGCTCGTTCGAGACCGTGACGACAGGGCTGCTGGCTTCCAGGTCGCGGCGAACGATGCGCGAACCGGTCACAGTCACTTCGGCCAGCTCTTCGGTTTCCTCGGCTGCGAATGAAGGCATCGAGAAAGTGCTGCCGGCGACCGCCGCTGCGACCGCAGCGGAGACGAGCCAGCGAGTTGAACTGGCGCGCGAAAGCACGGGCCTTGCGGCCACGTTACGTGAAGTCATTTAGTCCCCCTAGAACTTGTGGGCAATTGGATAGTCAGAAATCGCAGGCCTTCAAGCCTGCGGTATCCGTATAACGTCCCGGCAGTTGCCCGCACAAGCTGGCGACAATCATCGTATCGCGAATACTATGATTCTCATTACCAGTTGTGACCTTTTCGCAACAATATCCTGCATGTGCAGGAATTTAGCGGGATTTTTTCGTTGCCCGGACCCAGCAATTTCTTAAGGACGGGTGGGTGCTCCCGAGCGGGCCACCCGAATCTCCGAAATCAGCCCGTCGCGCAGTGTGTAGTAGACGAACACCGGCACACGGATGGATTCGCCCTTCTTCAGCGGCGCAACCACGAAGTCCGGCGCATCCCCGACGGCCGTGAACACGCTGGTGAAATCCCCCACGATGGCGTGGTCGTCGAACACGATCTGGCGGATCTCCAGGTCCTCGCGAACCGTCCGGAACATCTTCGTGTAGAAGTCGACGATGGCCTGCTTGCCATTGAGCACGCCCACCGAGCTCAGCGTGAGCTTCACGTCATCGGTGTAGAACGCCGAATACTTCTCGGGCAGTCCGCTCGAGAACGCCCGCGTGTAGGCCAGGAACGAGGCGCGCTGGCCGGCGGCATCGCCCAGCCGCGGCGCCTTGGTGACGCCTTTCTCAGCCGGCCAGGTCATGGTCTTGAGCGTCTTCACCTTGCCGTTCACCACGGTGTACTGCGCGAAGAACTTCACGGTGCGGATGTCGCCGGCCTGCATCGGGCCGAACACGAAATCCGGGCGCGCCTTCGAGGCGACGAAGTCCATGTCGATCTCGGCGAAGATGTGGTCGGCGTCCCACATCACCACCTGCGGCCGGATGATCTCGCGCACGCCATTGTGCGCATCGGCCAGGAACTCGTTCAGCCCCTTGTGACCCGAGCGCACGCCGCTGCCGGTGATCATCTGCGTGTCGGGCGTGAAGTATTTCTCGACCAGACCGCGGTCATCGCCGGTGTTGAAATCGCGGATGTAGGCGCGGTAATCGAGCGGCATGGGGCCGGTGCCCTGCCAGCTTTCCGCCTGCGCGCTGCCCATCGCGGCCACCAACAGGAGCATAAGGAACGGCTTGAAGCGGTTTGACATGGGAACCCTCAGGGTTTCGGGAATTTCTGCGCCACGTACGCGGAAACGGCGGCCAGTTCCGCGTCGGTGACTTCGGTCTTCCGGAACGGTGGCATGGATAGAACACCCGTGCGCACGAACTGCGCCACGGCCTGCGGTGACAGGTCGCTGCGTTCGAGCAGCACGGCAGGCAGCTTGCCGCCGTACTTCACCTGCAGCGAATCGGTGCCCGGATTGCCGCGACCCGGCGAGTGGCAGTGCGTGCACCAGCGCTTGTAGACGGCTTCGCCCGACACCTGCTGCGCCGGCTCCGCGGCGGGGGCGAACGAAGCGAACAGTCCCGCGGCCAGCACCACGGGCGCCAGGGCCGAGAGCTTCAGCGCGCGCTTCATCGGCCTTTCCTCAGGTGCTTGGGCCACACGCCATAGCGACCCGGCGAGAGGATGCCGTTGGGATCCACCGCATCCTTGATGGTCTCGCGAAAGCGCGTGAGCGCGTGGTTGTTGTAGGAGTAGGTCTTCGCGCACAGGTCCTGGAAGCCGGCCGGCGCGCGGTATTCGGCCCAGCCGCGCTCGGCGGCCAGGTGTACCCATTTCTCGAAGGCGGCGCGCATCTTGGCGTTCATCACCTTGTCGCGCCCGATCGGGAACATGATCATCGCCACCAGGGACCGATCCCAGTTGGTCATGAACACCGGCCCGACGAAGCGCAGCGTGCCGCCCTCGGATACGGCCTGCAGGTTGCTGGTGTAGAAGCGCAGGTATTCGAGCACGGCCTCGCCGGTGCGCGGGATGATGGGAGAGAAGCCGATGTGCCCGCCCGGCGGCGCGGGGTTCTGCGGGTTGCGACCCAGCATGCCGAAGGTGGAAAGATCGGGCACGCCGAAGCTGACCTTGCGCACGCGGTTCAGCGTGGCTTCGTCGAGAGGAGTGCGGAACAGCTCCCCCTCGGTGAACGTCGCCCCGGGGACCTTCGCGAACTTCTCGCGGCAGTACTCCATCTGCGCGCGTACCACCTTCTCGGGGCCGTAGATCGGCAGCTGCAGCGTCCACATCGCGGCACCGCTGCCCGGCATGCCGGGGATGCGCATCCCGCCGAAAAGCGAAGTGGAGCCGTTCACTGCCAGCTGGTTCTCGAGCAGGTTCATGGTGTCGAGCAGCGGGATGATGTCCTCCTCCCGCGCACCCTGGACCGTCGCGGTCTGCATGGCCTCTGGGCGCGGCATGAGATGGAAGCCCATCTTCGTGACCACGCCCATGTTGCCCTGGCGGAACAGCCCATCCACCCACGGGCCATATCCCCAGCGGTTGTGCTGCCAGGTCTTCGAGTTGCCCAGCGCGCCCATGCCGGTGCGCACGATCTCGCCATTGGCCAGCACCACCTCCATGCCGCAATGCGCGCCGAAGTGATCACGGAAAGGAAAGGCCGTCCAGCCGCCGCCACCATCCAGCGCATTGCCGATGACGCTTCCCCAGCCCGGATCGGGCGGATCGACCCACACATCCAGCTTCTGCTTCGTGATGTGCTCGTGCAGGTCGAAGTAGCTGACGCCGGGCTCCACCAGCGCGTAGGCATTGCGCTCGCTCACCTCGAGCACGCGGTTCATGCGCTTGAGATCGAGCACCACGCTGCCGCTGTACACAGGCGCCGAGCCGCCGTAGGCGAGGTTGCGACCGGTGGAGATGGCGTAGAGCGGGATTCGGTACTGGTTGGCGGTGCGCACCACGGCCTGCACCTGTTCCACCGTGTAGGGCGCAACGGCCGCGGATGCCTTGCGCTCATCGGGTTCGTCCCACCAGGGCGAATACGCATCGCGGTACAGCGCCACGTCTTCATCGGAGGTGAACACCCAGTCCGCGCCCACGGCCTGCTTCCAGGCGGCGATGGCGCGGTTGAAATCCGCGGAGCTGACATTCGGCGGCAACATGGGATCTCCTACGCGATGATCCAGGACGTGAGCAGCGTGGCGCCCGCGGGCAGCGCGGGTTCAAGCGAGGCGAGGCTGGGGCCGGGGCGGGCCATGCGCGGCAGGCGCGATGCCGCCAGCGAATCAGCCAGGCGCTGGGGCCAGCGGGAGCCTGCGCGCTGCAGCGCCGAAGCACTGAGCGCGTGACCCGCTCGCTGCACCTGGTGCTGCGCGCTGCCGTCGGGCAGCAGAATGTGCTCGGCGTGGAATACCACGCGCAGGCCGCGCGCGAAAGCCAGTTCCTCGAAGCAGAACAGCGCCGCGGGAGTGGTGAGGCCGGCGATGCTCGCAGGGCGGCGTTCCCAGGCGGGACGCACGGACTTGAGCCAGGCCTCGGTGATGTCGCCATGGCGGATCGCCCGCGTGGCGAAGCCCTGCGACTGCGCGCGCAGCGCAAAGGCGCCGGCCTGTGGCTGTGAATCCTCGAACAGCACGATGTGATGCCCGGTGCGCGGGTTGATGCCAGGAATGCCGCCCAGCGCCACCGGCGTGGCCGCGGCGGTGGCGATCTGCAGGAACGCGCGTCGTGTCGTCATCGAGCCCCCCAATTTCCGCCTGCGTGGCCTTCAGCCCAGCGCAACGCCCGCCATTATGACCAGGCCCACCCAGTGATTGTTGACGAAGGCGCGGAAGCAGGCTTCGCGGTCACGGTCGCGCACGATCCACTGCTGCCAGGCGAAGAGCAGCGCCGCCGCCACCAGTGCAACGTAGAACGGCCAGTGCATGCCGACCAGTCGGCCGGCCAGCACCAGCGCGCCCAGCACCATCGCCTGCATGACCCCCACCAGCAGCGTGTCCATGTCGCCGAAGGCGATGGCCGTGGACTGCACGCCCAACTTCAGGTCGTCGTCGCGATCCACCATCGCGTACAGCGTGTCGTACACGCCGGACCACAGCAGCGTGGCGATGAACACCAGCCAGCCGGTGCGCGGCACCGCGCCCACGGTGGCGACGAAGGCCATCGGCACGGCCCAGCCGAAGGCTGCGCCCAGGTAGAACTGCGGCAGCGCGAAGAAGCGCTTCATGAACGGATAGGAGATCGTGAGCGCCGCGCCCACGAATGAATAGAGCACGGTAAGGGAATCGAGCCGCGTGACCAGCCACAGCGCGATCAGCACCAGCGCGCCGAACAGTGCCAGCGCCTCCTGCGGCGACACGCGGCGCGCGGCCAGCGGTCGGCCCCGCGTGCGCTTCACATGCGGATCGATGTTGCGATCGGCGAAATCATTGATGACGCAGCCGGCCGAGCGCATCACGACGGTTCCGGCGATGAATACGGCCAGCAGCTTCAGTGAGGGCAATGGCGCGAAGGCGCCGGCGCGTTCCGCCCCGGGCAGCATGCGGGCGGCCATCCACAGCGCCCACAGCGTGGGCCACAGCAGCAGCGCGATGCCGATCGGGCGGTTGAGCCGCATGAGCTGCGCATAGCTCCAGGCCCGGCGCAGCAGCGGCGCCGCCGGCATGCCATGGAATGTTCCGCTAACCGACCCGGCCATAGGCTTCCGCTCCCCCGATCCAGCGCGCGGCCAGTGGCGCTACGCAGGCTTCATTCTCGCGCAGCAGCGTCTCGGCGGTCGAGCGCACCTGGGGCAAGAGGTCCGCGTCGCGGATCAGGTCGGCCACGCGCAGGTCGGCGAGGCCTGTCTGGCGCGTGCCCAGCAGCTCACCGGGGCCGCGCAGCTCCAGGTCCTTGCGGGCGATCTCGAAGCCATCGTTGCTGTCGCGCAGGGTGGCAAGGCGCTCGCGCGCCAGCGCCGACAGCGGCCCGCGATACAGCAGCACGCAGCTTGATTCCTGCGAGCCCCGGCCCACGCGGCCGCGCAGCTGGTGCAGCTGCGCCAGGCCCATGCGTTCGGCGTTCTCGATGACCATCAGGCTGGCATTGGGCACATCCACGCCCACTTCGATGACGGTGGTGGCCACCAGCAGCTGGATCTTGCCGTCCTTGAATTCGTGCATGGCCCGTTCCTTTTCGCGCGGCGGCATCCGGCCATGCACCAGGCCGACGCGCACGCCGGGCAGCGCCTCGGCCAGTTGCGCGGCGGTTTCCTCGGCGGCCTGCGCGCGCAGTTCCTCGGATTCTTCTATGAGCGTGCACACCCAGTAGGCCTGGCGGCCCTCGCGGCAGGCGCCGTGGATGCGTTCGACCACTTCGGCGCGCCGCTCCTCGGAGAGCACCACGGTGCGGATGGGCGTGCGCCCCGGGGGCAGCTCGTCGATCACCGACACATCGAGGTCGGCATAGGCCGTCATCGCCAGCGTGCGGGGAATGGGCGTGGCCGTCATGATGAGCTGGTGCGGCACATGCTCGCCGCGCCGGCCTTTTTCCGACAGCGCCAGGCGCTGCTGCACGCCGAAGCGGTGCTGCTCGTCGACGATGGACAGCGCCAGGTCGCGGAAGACCACGCCTTCCTGGAACAGCGCATGCGTGCCCACTGCGATCTGCACCTCGCCGCTGGCCACGGCCTCGAGCGCACTGCGGCGCGTGCGGGCCGGCTGCGACCCTGACAGCAGCGCCACCGTGATGCCCAGCGGGCGGAACCATTTGTCGAAGCTGCGCCAGTGCTGCTCTGCCAGCAGTTCGGTGGGCGCCATCATCGCCGCCTGCCGGCCACTGCCCACCGCGCGCGCCGCCGCAGCGGCGGCAACCACCGTCTTGCCACAGCCCACATCGCCCTGCACCAGGCGCATCATCGGCACATCGCGCGCCAGGTCGTGTTCCACCTCATCGAGCACGCGGCGCTGCGCGCCGGTGAGCGCGAACGGCAGCGAGGCGATGAACCGGGGCGCCATTCCCGCGGCGTCGGCCAGTGGTTCCGCCGGCTCGCGCTGCACACGCTGCTTCAGCTGCTGCAGCGAGAGCTGGTGCGCCAGCAGTTCCTCGAAGGCCAGGCGGCGCTGGGCGGGATGCCGGGCGGCAGCCAGCGTGGAAAGCGACGTGCCCACCGGCGGGTGATGCACGAATTCCAGCGCCTCGCGCAGCGTGGGCAGGTGCAGCCGCTGCACCACTTCGGCAGGCAGCAGGTCTTCGGCGGGATTCGCGGCCAGCCGCGCCAGCGCCTTGTTCACCGCCACGCGCACGCGGCCCTGCGTCATGCCCTCGGTGAGCGGATAGATCGGCGTCAGGCGGTCGTCGAGCTTCTCGGGCGTGGCGCCGAGCCGGCGGTATTCCGGGTGCACCATCTCGAGCCCCTGCGGGCCACGGCGCGCCTCGCCCACGCAGCGGATCATGGTGCCGCGCGCGAGACCTTCCTGCTGCGCGCGTGAGAAATAGAAGAAGCGCAGGTTGATGAAGCCCGAGCCGTCGGACACGCGCACCAGCAGCGCGCGGCGGCGACGGAAGATGACGTCGGCCACCATCACCTCGCCCTCGATCACCGCGCGCGAACCGGAAACCAGCGCGCCGATGGGCGTGACGCGCGTGCGGTCCTCGTAGCGCGAGGGCAGCAGGAACAGCGGATCGACACGAGCCGGTGTCGCCGCGCGCGCCTTCACAACTCGAGGATGCCCTCGATCTCCACGCGGGCGCCGCGCGGCAATGCCGCCACGCCCACCGCGGCCCGCGCGGGATAGGGCAGCTTGAAGTACGTGGCCATGATCTCGTTGACCCGCGCGAAATGCGACAGATCAGTGAGGAACACGGTGATCTTCACGGCGTCGTTGAGCGTGCCACCGGCCGCTGTGGCCACCGCCTTCAGGTTCTCGAACACGCGTGTGATCTCGGCGTCGATGCCGCCCTCGACCAGTTGCATCGTGGCCGGATCGAGCGGGATCTGCCCGGACAGGTAGACCGTCTTGCCCACCTTCACGGCCTGGGAATAGGTGCCGATGGCGGCGGGGGCATTCTTGGTGCTGATGATTTCGCGGCTCATTCTTCGTGCTGGCTCCGTCTGGATGCCTGGTAACGCGACACTCGCAGCACCTCGGGCATGTGCCGAATGGTACGCACCACGCGCGCCAGATGCTTGCGATCCTTCACTTCCACTTCGAGCTTGATCAGCGACACGTCGCCGTCGCGCTGCTCCACCGTGGCATGCCCGATATTGGTGCCGGTGCCCGCGATGGCGGCCGAGATGCTGGCCAGCATGCCGATCTTGTTCTCGGCCTCGATGCGCACCTCGGCGCTGAAGTAGCGCGTGAGGTCCTTCTGCCAGGCCACCGGCTGCCATTTCTCCGGATGCTTGTGGTAATCCTCGACATTGCCGCAGGTGTCGCGGTGGATGACGATGCCGCGGCCGGCTGACAGGAAGGCGATGATCGGGTCGTTTGGGATCGGGCGGCAGCAGCGCGAGTAGGTGACCAGCAGGCCTTCGGTGCCGGCCACGGTCAGCGGAGTGATCTTGCCGGTCTCGTCATGACCGCTGGGCAGCAGGCGCCGCGCCACCAGCGGCGCCAGGCGCTCACCCAGGCCGATCTGCGCCAGCAGTTCGTCCTTCTCCTTGCAGTGGAATTCCTGCAGGGCCTGGTTCATCACCGAGGTCTCGATCCTGTCGACGCTGAGCTGGAATTCCTCCAGCGCGGAGTTCAGCAGCTGCGCGCCCAGTTCCACGGCCTCGGAGCGCTGCAGCGCCTTGAGGTAGTGCCGGATGGCGCTCCTCGCCTTGGCGGTCGCCACGAAATTCACCCACGACGGATTGGGTGACGCCCCCTTGGCGGTGATGATCTGCACCGTCTGCCCGTTGCGCAGCACCGTGCGCAGCGGCGACAGGCGCCGGTCCACCTTCGCGGCCACGCAGCGGTTGCCGATGTCGGTGTGCACGGCGTAGGCGAAGTCCACCACGGTGGCGCCGCGCGGCAGGCGCAGGATGGCGCCCTTGGGCGTGAACACGTAGACCTTGTCGGGGAACAGGTCGACCTTCACGCTCTCGATGAACTCCTCGGCATTGCCCGAGGCCTGCATCTCCATCAGGTGCGAGATCCACGCGCGCGCCCGTTCCTGCTGCGCCGAATCGTTGCCGTCGGCCGCGCCGCCCGCCTTGTACTTCCAGTGCGCGGCCACGCCGGCCTCGGCGATGTTGTGCATGTCGGCGGTGCGGATCTGCACCTCGATGGGCACGCCATTGGGGCCGAACAGCGTGGTGTGCAGCGACTGGTAGCCATTCACGCGCGGAATGGCGATGTAGTCCTTGAAGCGACCGGGCATGGGCCGGTAGGTGGCGTGCACGACGCCGAGCGTCCGGTAGCAGGTGTCGGCTGAATCGACCAGGATCCTCAGGCCGTATACATCCACCACCTGCGCCAGCAGCGAGCGCTTGCGCCGCATCTTCTTGTAGATGCTGTACAGATGCTTCTCGCGCGATTCGACTTTGCCGGGAATGCCCGCCTTCTGCAGCGCCTCGGCCAGCGCCTTTTCGATCTTGCCGAGGAATTCCTTCTGGTTGCCGCGCGCGCGCTTGAGCGCGCGCTCGATCACGCGGTAGCGCTGCGGGTACAGCGCGCGAAAGCCCAGGTCTTCCAGTTCCAGCTTGATGTTGTACAGGCCCAGCCGCTCGGCCACCGGCGCGTAGATGTCGAGCGTCTCGCGCGCGATCGCGCGGCGCTTCGGCGGCGACATGGCGCCGATGGTGCGCATGTTGTGCGTGCGGTCGGCGAGCTTGACCATGATCACGCGCAGGTCGCGCACCATCGCCAGCAGCATCTTGCGGAAGCTCTCGGCCTGCGCTTCCTCGCGGTTCTTGAACTTGATCTGGTCGAGCTTGGTGACGCCGTCGACGATCTCGGCCACATCCGCGCCGAAGCGCTGCGCGATGTCTTCCTTCGCGATCGGCGTGTCTTCGATGACGTCGTGCAGGATGGCGCCGACAATCGTGTCGGCATCCAGGTGCAGGTCGGCGAGGATTTCAGCCGCGGCGAGCGGGTGGGCGATGTAGGGTTCGCCCGAGAGGCGCTTCTGGCCCTGGTGGGCTTCGGCGCCGAACTCCGCGGCCTCGCGGATGCGGGCCACCTGCTCGGGTGGCAGGTAGAGCTCGGCCTTGCCGAGCAATTCCTTCAGGCCGGGAGTGCGCCTGCTGCTTCCCCCTGGTATCAGGCCGAGCAGCGTAGACGCATAGTCCATGCGCTAGTTCTTACTCCCCGATCAGGCCGAACTGCGGCGCGCGGAAGTTCTCGAGCTGCGCGTCGATGTCGTTGACCACGGGCTCGGGAATCGGCTCCGGCTCGACCAGCATCTCGGCGGTGATGTTGCCCTCGGCGATCTCGCGCAGCGCGATGACGGTGACCTTGTCGTTGTCGGTGGGCACCGTGGGCTCGGCACCGTTGGCCAGGCGACGCGCGCGGGCGGAAGCCAGCAGCACCAGCTGGAACAGGTTCTCGACGCGGGGCAGGCAGTCTTCGACGGTGATTCGGGCCATGGGGAATCTTTTGGTTCTAGGGGGTTGATAATTCTAGCAGATTGGCCAGCACCGGCGTGAGAGCCGGTCGGCGTGCCGTCAGCGCCTCGCCGCGGCCCCGGAGGATGGATTCCAGCTCCCCGACGGCCTGGGCGAAGTCGTCGTTGACCACCACGTAGTCGAATTCCTCGTAGTGGGACATGTCGCTGACGGCGTCAGCCAGGCGCCGCTCGATGACGGCGGGGCTGTCGGTGCGGCGGTCGTTCAGGCGCTGCCGCAGCGCCTGGCGCGAGGGCGGCAGGATGAAGATGGTGCGGCAGCCGGGCAGTGCCACCCGCACCTGGCGGGCGCCCTGCCAGTCGATCTCCAGGATCACGTCATGGCCTGCGGCCAGCTTCTGCTGCAGCTGCCCCTTGCTGGTGCCGTACTGGTTGTCGAACACCCGGGCATGTTCGAGGAAGGCCCCTTCGGCCACCATGCGGTCGAAGTCGGGGTTCGAGACGAAGAAGTACTCGCGGCCGTCCTGCTCGTTGGGGCGCATCGGGCGCGTGGTGTGCGAGGTGGATACCCGCAGTTCCGGCAGCCGCCCGCACAGGGACTTCACCAGGCTGGTCTTGCCGGCCCCGGAGGGAGCGGACACCACGAACAGGCGGGCGTAAGGCTGCGACATGGGCGCGAACTATACCGGGGCGCCGGGGGCCTTTGGCCGGTACGCAAGATGTCGGGTTTGGCCGCAGAAAAGCGTCTGAAATCTAATGGGCGTATCAATCATGAATCAAAAAGGCGAATTCAGACTCTTGTTGATATCAATTTTGCAACAATAGGCCTTAAGGCTGCACACGCCAGCAATCGCTATAGTTGCCACTTCAAAACGCGCCCTGTGCGCGCCATTTTTCGGGAGTTCCACGAATGTCCTCCAGCCACAAGATCCGTTCCCTTTCCGTTGGCGCCGCGGTGCTGATGGCCCTTGCCGCGTGCCAGAAGGCGCCCGAGCAGAAGGCCGAGGCCGCGCCCGCCTTCAAGCTCGATGAGTCGGCACTGATCCAGCCCATCCGCTTCACGGCGGCCGACATCGACGCCACGAAGAGCGCCTGCACCGACCTTGCCGCCTACGCCAACGACAAGTGGCTGGCCGCCAATCCGATTCCCGCGGACCAGACGCGCTGGGGCGCATTCAATGTGCTGCGCGAGCGTTCGCTGCAGGTGCAGAAGCAGCTTGCCGAGCAGATTGCCGCGCGCCCCGAGCAGGCCGGCATCGACAAGATCATCGCGGACCTGTGGGCGACCGGCACCGATGCGACGAAGCGCAATGCCGATGGCATCGCGCCGCTTGAAAGCCGCCTGGCCGAGATCGCCGCTCTGAAGGATGGCGCCGGCATTGCCGAGTACCTGCGCAAGGTGGCTGCCCGCGGCGAGAACCCGCTGTTCGGCTTCGGCTCCGAGGCTGATTTCAAGAATTCCTCGATGAAGATCGCCTATGCGGTGCAGGGCGGCACCAGCCTGCCCGACAAGACCTACTACTTCGATGCCGACAAGAAGGCCATCCGCGAGGCCTTCGTGGCGCATGTGGCCAAGGTGCTCGAACTCTCCGGTGTGCCGGCCGCCGATGCGGCCATGCAGGCGAAGCAGGTGATGGCCTTCGAGACGCGACTGGCCAAGGCCAGCAAGTCGCAGGAAGACCTCTCGCGCGATGTCTCGCTGTACTACAACCCGGTGAGCGTGGCCGATGCCGACAAGCTGACGCCGAACTTCTCGTGGACCGCGTTCCTTGAATCGCAGCCCGTGGCCAAGCCCGAGATGTTCTCGCTGTCGGTGCCGTCGTTCCACCAGGAAGTGAGCAAGATGCTCATGGACGTGCCGGTGGCCGAGTGGCAGACCTACCTGCGCTTCCGCACGGTGGATGGCGCCGCGCCGTTCCTGAGCGATGCGCTGGTGGCCGAGCAGTTCAATTTCTACAGCAAGACGCTCTCCGGACAGAAGGAGATGAAAGACCTGTGGAAGCGGGTGCTGGCGCAGATGGAAGGCGCCGCAGGCGAGGCGCTGGGTCAGGCCTATGTGCAGGTGGCGTTCCCGCCGGAATCGCGCGACCGCATGCAGAAGCTGGTGGACAACCTGCGCGAGGCGCTTAAGGGCCGCATCGAAACCTTGAGCTGGATGACGCCGGCCACCAAGACCAAGGCGCTGGAGAAGTGGGGCACCTTCACCGCGAAGATCGGCTATCCCACCAAGTGGCGCGACTGGACGGGCCTCGAAACCTCACGCGACAGCTATTTCCAGAACATGGTGAAGGCCTCGGAGTTCAACTATCGCTATGACCTCACCAAGGTCGGCAAGCCCACCGACAAGACCGAGTGGGGCATGACGCCGCAGACGGTCAACGCCTACTACAACCCGCTCCTCAACGAGATCGCCTTTCCCGCCGGCATCCTGCAGCCACCGTTCTTCGATCCGCAGGCCGACGATGCGCTGAACTACGGCGCGATCGGCGTGGTGATCGGCCATGAGCTCACGCACGGCTACGACGACCAGGGCGCGCGCTTCGGCGCCTCCGGCAACTTCGAGCAGTGGTGGACGCCGGAAGATGCCAAGAAGTTCGAGGCGCTGACCGGCGCGCTCGCGAAGCAGTACGACGGCTACACGCTGCTGGGCGACAAGGTGAACGGCAAGCTGACGCTGGGCGAGAACATCGCCGACCTGGGCGGCATCAACATCGCCTATGACGCTCTGCAGCGCGCCAGCAAGGATGTGGCCGATCCGAAGATCGACAACCTCACGCGCGACCAGCGCTACTTCCTGGGGTTCGCCGCGGTGTGGCGCGACCAGATCCGACCCGAGGCGCTGAAGGTGCAGCTGGCCTCTGATCCGCACTCGCCGGGCCGCATCCGCGCCAACGGCACGCCCACCAATGTGCCGGCGTATGCCGCGGCGTTCGGTTGCAAGGCCGGTGACGCGATGGTCAATCCCGAGGCCAAGCGCGTTGTGATCTGGTAGCCCACTGCCGTCAGGCCTGCTTCATCGCAGGCCTGACGCTGCGCCGGCCGAGCGGCAGCAGCATCGGCACCCGGCGACGGTACTCCGCGTACTCGGGATGCGCGTCAATGAGGTCGTGTTCCTCGAACTGGATGGCCACGAGTATGTACGCCGTGGTCATCACGGCGAATACCAGGTGCGCCACGGTCATGACCGGCGTCGCCCAGAAGATCAGCAGCCAGCCGACGTACAGCGGATGGCGCATCTGCTGGTACAGCCAGGGCGTCTTGAACTCGAGGCGGGTGTAGGGCCTGCCCATCGCATGCAGCCACACCTGGCGCAGCCCGAACAGGTCGAAGTGGTTGATGAGGAAAGTGGAGTACAGCAGAAGGGCCCAGCCGAGCGCATAGGTCACATGCAGGGTGGCCACGGCGGCGGGGGCGGTGATCATCCAGACCGTGCCGCCCATGGGTTGCCAGAACCAGAACAGCGCGACAAGCGCCAGCGACGTGAACAGCACATAGGTGCTCCGTTCGGCGGGCTCCGGCACGATGCGCGTCCACCAGCGCTTGAAGGCGGGCCGGGCCATCACGCTATGCTGCACGGCAAACAGCGCCAGCAGACCCAGGTTGACCGCGAGCGCCGTGCCGAAGGCCACGTCGCGCGGGGAATCCATGGATTTGGGGACCGCGAAGTTGCCGATGAAGCCGATGGCGTACAGGAACACGGCGAAGAACACGGCATAGCAGGCCATGCCGTAGAGCAGCACGAAGGCGCGTTTCATGTGATTGACTCCCTGCGGGGGTTGTTTTGAAGTGCGCGCATCCTGGATCGGAGGCATTGTTGGAGTCCCGGGGAAGTTCCGGGAGTTCGCCGGGATATGAACCGAGCCATTCACTTCCACGACTTCCGCTTCGAACCCGAATCCACCCGCCTGTGGGTCGGGAGTTGCGAGGTCAAGCTCACGCCCAAGGCGGCCATGCTGCTGGGCGCGCTGCTCGAGCGCGCGGGTGAACCGGTATCGAAGGAAGAGCTCTTTGCGCAGGTGTGGCGTGGCACGGTGGTCAGTGATGACGCACTGGTGACCTGCATCCAGGAGCTTCGCAAGGCGCTGGGAGACGACGCGAAGCAGCCCCGCTTCATCGAGACCCGGCACCGGCGCGGCTACCGGTTTGCCGCGCCGCTCTCAGTGGTGCAGCCCGAAGTTGATGCGGCAACTGCAGCGCTCCGGCCCGCCGGGCCCGCCATCGCGGTGCTGCCGTTCACCGACATGAGTCCCGGCCGCGACCAGGACTACTTCTGCGAGGGACTCGCCGAAGAACTGATCGACGCGCTGACTCATGTGGAGGGTTTGCGCGTGGTGTCGCGCAGCGCCTCGTTCCAGTTCCGCGGACCGGGCGTCGACGTCAAGGAGGTTGGGCTGCTGCTCGGCGTCGACAGCCTGCTGGAAGGCAGTGTGCGCAAGGCCGGCAACCGGCTGCGCATCACCGTGCAGCTCATCGATACGGCGACCGCCTTCCACAAGTGGTCCGAGCGCTTCGACCGCAACCTGGACGACGTATTCGCCGTGCAGGACGAGATCGCCGGCCAGGTGGCCTCGATGCTGCGCGGTGGTGATCTGTCAGGTCGCGAGCGACGGGCGCTGCGTCGCACGCAGACAGCCTCGGATACCTACGAATACTTCCTGCGCGGCCGCCAGAGCCTGCATCGCCTGACCCGGCCCGCGCTCGAGCACTCGCGCGAGATGTTTCGCCATGCCATCGAGATCGACCCGGAATACGCCCCGGCATGGGCCGGACTTGCCATGATGCATGCGCAGCGCTTCGAGTGGTGGGGATCGAGCGCCGGGGATCTAGACGAGGCCGAGCGCGCCAGTCGCATCGCCATGGAACTCGACCCGGAGCTGGCCGACGCGCATGTCGCGCGCGGATTCACTCTGTCGCTGCGGCGCGAGTTCGACGCGGCCGAACGGCATTTCGAGGCCGCGATCAGCATCAATCCGCAGCTCTTCGACGCGCACTACCTGTTTGCGCGCTCCTGTTTCGCGCGAGGACAGGTCGAGCGCTCCGCGCGACTGTTCGGCAGCGCGGCCACGGTGCGGCCCGATGATTTCCAGAGCGCATTCCTGCACAGCCAGTCGCTTCGCATGCTGGGGCGCAATGAAGAGGCCCGCCTCGCGAACCTCGAAAGCCTGCGGCGGGCCGAACGCATCCTGGCGTTGAATCCGCGCGAGATCCGCACGCTGTCGCTGGGGTCAGGAGCCCTGCAGGAGGCCGGCGACATGGAGCGGGCGAGGGCCTGGATGCAGCGCGCGCTCGAGATAGATCCGGAGGATCTCAGCGCGCTGTTCAACGCTGCCTGCCTGCACACCAAGGCGGGGGAGAATGAACAGGCGATCACGCTGCTCGAACGCGCGCTGGGTCTTGGCTGCGGCAAGCGCGACTGGATCGAGCACGATCCGGATTACGACCCGCTGCGCGGCGATCCGCGCTTCCAGGCCATGATGGCGAGGCTCAAGTAGGACGTCGCGGGAACGTCAGGCGCTGTCAGCCGATCGGCGAGGGCTTCAGGCCCCAGATGCGCTCGGCGTATTCGACGATGGTGCGATCACTCGAGAACTTTCCCGAGCAGGCCACGTTGATGATCGCCTTGCGCGTCCAGGCCATGGGGTCGGCGTAGAGGCCCGCCACCTCCAGGTGCGCGCGGGCGTAGTCGGTCAGGTCCGCCAGGTGGCGGAAATGATCGCCGTCGCGCAGCAGCGCATCGCGGATAGGCGCGAAGACATCCGGCTCGCTGGCGCTGAAGTGGTTGCTGAAGATCAGGTCGAGCGCGGCGCGCGTTTCCGGATCGTTTTCGTAGTGCCAGTTCGGGTCGTACCACCCGGCGCTGTCGGCCACCTGCTGCGCCGTCAGGCCAAACAGGAAGAAGTTTTCCTCGCCCGCCTCTTCGGCCATCTCGATGGTCGCGCCGTCGCGCGTGCCGATGGTCAGCGCGCCATTCATCATAAACTTCATGTTGCCGGTGCCGCTGGCCTCATACCCGGCCGTCGAAATCTGCTCCGACACATCGCAGGCCGGAATCAGCCGTTCGGCCATGCTGACGTTGTACTCCGGCAGGAACAGCACCGTGAGCCGGCCGCGCACCAGGGGATCGGCATTGACGGTGGCGGCGATGCTGTTGATGAGCTTGATGATGAGCTTGGCCAGGTGATAGGCCGGCGCCGCCTTGCCGGCGAACAGGAACACCCGCGGAATCATCTGCAGCTCGGGCTGCAGTCGCAGCCGGTTGTAGAGAATCACGATGTGCAGCGCGTTCAGCAGCTGCCGCTTGTATTCATGGATGCGCTTTACATGCCCGTCGAAGATCGCGTCCGGGTTGATGACCTGCCCCGTGGTCGACTTCAGCCAGCCCGCGAAGGCCAGCTTCGCGGCACGCTTGGCGGCGCGGAACTCCTCGCTGAAGGCGGCATCGTCGACGAAGTGCAGCAGGTCGCGCAGTTCGGCCAGGTTGTTGATCCACCCCGGACCGATGGTCCGCGTGATCAATCCCGAGAGATGCGGATTGGCCTGTTGCAGCCAGCGCCGCGGCGTCACGCCGTTGGTCTTGTTGTTGAAGCGCCGCGGGAACATCTCGTTGAAGTCGCGCAGCACGCGCGTCTTGAGCAGTTCGGTGTGGATGGCGGCGACGCCGTTGGTGCTGTGTGAGCCCACCACGGCCAGGTTGGCCATCCGCACCTTTCGCACCGGGCCTTCCTCGATCAGGCTCATGCGCTGCAGCCGCGCTTCATCGCCGGGGAAGGCGTAGCGCACCTGATCCAGGTGCCGATGGTTGATCTCGTAGATGATCTCCAGGTGGCGCGGGATCAGCACTTCGAACAGTTCCACCGGCCAGCGCTCCAGCGCTTCGGGCAGCAGCGTGTGGTTGGTGTAGGCCAGCGTTCGAACAGTGAGGCTCCAGGCCTCATCCCATGGCAGGCCCGCCTGATCCAGCAGCAGCCGCATCAGCTCCGCCACCGACAGCGCCGGGTGCGTGTCGTTCATCTGGATGGCGACGTGCTCCGGCAGGCTGGACCACTCCAGGCCCTGGCGGCGGAAGCGGGAGATGATGTCCTGCAGCGAGCAGCTGACGAGGAAGTACTGCTGCAGGAAGCGCAGCGCGCGGCCTGCCAGCGTTGAATCATCCGGATACAGCACGCGGGTCAGTGATTCAGCGGCCACGCTCTGCAGCACGGCGCCGGCAAACCCGCCCTGCGAGAATTCAGCGAAATCCAGCGAGTTCGGCGCGGCGGCGCCCCACAGCCGCAGCGTGTTGATGCACTGCGCGCCGTAGCCGACCACTGGGCGGTCATAGGCGATGCCCAGCAGATGCGAGGGGCAGTCGCGCTGCAGCGCGATGCCGGTGCCCGCCAGTTCGAACCGGCTGTTCAGCGGCACCACATAGACGCGGTTGGGGCGCTTGATCTCCCAGGGGTCGACGTTGCGCAGCCAGTTGTCGGGCCGCTCATGCTGCCAGCCGTTCTCGATGGACTGCTGGAAGATCCCGTACTCGTAGCGCAGTCCATAGCCGATCGCGGGGTACTGCAGCGTGGCGAGCGAATCGATGAAGCAGGCCGCCAGGCGCCCGAGGCCGCCGTTGCCAAGTCCCGCGTCGGGCTCCTCTTCGATCAGCGCGTCGAGATTCCATCCCTCGCGCTGCATCGCCTGCCGCACGGCCGGTTCGGCCGCGAGGTTCATCATGTTGTTGCGCAGCGTCCGGCCGAGCAGGAATTCCAGCGAGAGATAGTGCACCCGCTTCGGGTTCACCTCGGCGCGCGCCAGCCGCGTGCGCTCCCAGCGATGCGCGACCAGGTCGCGGATGAAGCGGGCGGTGGCCTCGAACTTCTGGCGCGGCATGGCCGAAGCCGGGTCGACCATGTGATTGCACAGCACGTACCGGTCGATCCAGGATTCCTCCTGGCCGGTGAGACCGAGCCGCTGCAGCCGGCGGTTCAGGTCGGCGTCGGTGTCGGGTCTGGGTTCGGCGCTGGTTGCCATAATTCCCAGAGGATCGGCCGCAGGGCCGGGGAACTAAGGCGCGCATGTCCGATGCTGCGACAGGCGTCACACGCCGCCGCTAGGGGCGTCAGCGAAGGCGGGCGGCGATGCTGTCGAGGCCCGCCTTGGCGCAAGCCTCATCCTGCGTGCCGATCGGGCCCTGGCCCTTGGCCCCGCTGGCAGCGATGGCGCCGATGAGGTCGTTGCCGCGCCACACGGGCACCGCGCCGCCCGCGATGAACATGACTGGCGTCATGCGCGCGAGCATGTCCGGGTTGCCCTGGATCGTGGCGCCGACCTTCGAGCTCGGAACCCGATATTCGATGGCCGCGGACGCCTTGCGCGCGGCAACGTAGACACTGCCGTCAGTGGCCGGGTCGGCCATCATGACCACAGGCTTGCCTTGCGCATCGACAACCGCAGCGGCGATCGGGAATCCCAGCTTCGAGCAGGTTTCCAGCGTGGCTCGTACGGCTTCAGTTGCCAGTTCGAGCGATAGTGGTTTGGGTGCCGGTGCCTTGGCTATTTCAGGCGCGCCTGCAGGCTTCGGTGCAGCGAAGGCCGCCAGGCCTTTCGGATCCGGAACGGGAATCAGCTTGCCGGAGTCGTCGAGCATGCCGAAGGGCGGCAACGTGTCCGTCGGCAGGCTGCGTGGAGATGCAATGGCTTCCCTCAACTGGGCGGCACCGACCACGGAGCACACCGCCAGCAACAAGATTCCTGCCGGCAGCATTCCAGACATTGTCGTTTTCATGTCGCCCCTCTCTTGTCGATTCAACGGGATTCTATTCAGGACGGAGCCGGATTCTCTACAAGCTCAGAGGGATGTCCAAGGCCCGACCTTCGATCCGTTCAGGGCGACACTCTGTTGCGCCACCGGCACAGCTCGCGCTGGTATGCTGCAGGTGTCAGGCAACCTCCAGGAACTCGCATGCGTCACAGGCATTGGCGTGAAAAGTGGAGTCGGGACGAGTACGACGCGACTTTGCTGGTGTCTGGATTCTCCCTCGGCGAGGGAATTGCAGTCCTGGCGCTGCTTGGTGGCCTGATTGCGCTTGCGCTCAACCCGGCGCGAACCTCCATCGATCATTTTGCCGCCACCGAAACCCTGTTGATGTCTACACCCCATAGGATCGACTGGTCCGAGCAGTGGGCCATTCACGGTGAAATTCCAGCATCGGGATCCGAGGCCATCACGAAGGGCAATACGCTGCGCCAGTCGAACGGGCGGTCCATCAAGGATCCCAGCGACCTCGGCAGGTTCATAAGCCGTGTCGATCAACGCGCAACCGACGGAATGATCGTGTTTACCCTCAAGGCGCCAGCGCCACAGCCAACCATTGCATTTCGGGCAGCCTTTGGTCCCGGGGAATCTCCCGCGACAATGCTTTGGCTTTGTGGCCGGGCCCTGGTGCCCCGTGGATTCGTGCGCGTCGGGGCAGATCGCACTTCGCTCGTCGACGCGAAGCTGCCAAGTCCATGCAGAGGCACTTCGTGAGCCGCGCGGCGCAACGCAGGCGTGAGACGGTCGAGCGACTCATCGCTGCACGCGACGGCTCGGCGCCGATCGAACAACATGCCGCAAACGTCAAGCAGGCGCTGGACGCGTCGTTCCATGCCGAAGTTGACCAGCTGGTCGGCGATTTGTCCGGCTCCCGCGTGCCGTCGGAGCGGGCGGCGGAGGTAACCGACCTGGCAAGAGCCCATGGTGGGGACGTCGTGCGGGCATTTGCGCGGTACCGCCTGCATCGCGAAGCGACGCGGCGGTCCATCAGCGGGTTCTTCATGGGCCTCATCGACCTGGGGGCATATCTCGCCGTTCTGGTTCTGGTGCTTGCCTGCGTCGTGCTTCTCTATGGCGTATTCGTGTTCCCGCAGATCGACAGTATTTTCACGGGATTCGGTGGCTCGTTGCCGGTCCTGACGTCCGGGTTGTTCAGGCTGCCCTGGGTTCCGTGGGTGCTGGTGCTGGCGTTTGCTTCACTGGTATTCCTGTCGTGGCGATTCGCGCTTCGCCTGCGCGAAGGGCTGTACGAATCGCGGCCACTCGACATCCGCTGGGCACGACTGCCGTTCCTGAGTGAAGTCGTCGAGCGGCATGCGGCGCTTGTCCGCCTGCAGTGGCTGGACGCCCTGATCGCCGGCAGCATCGATCTACCCACGGCCCGCGGCGCGGTGACGGAGCGCATCGGAGGGTTGGACGCCGGGAGTCTTGCGGTCATGTCGCTCGCGGGCGCCTCCAGGGTCGGTGTCCTGGAAGACGAAATGCGCGCGCAGATCGAGTTCGCAGAAGAAGATCTCATCGAGTCGCTGCATCGAACTCGTCGCGTGCTGGCCACGGGATTGCGGGCGCTCGTATACGCGGGCATTGGGCTGTTTGTAGTGGCGATGTACCTGCCAGTTTTTCAAATCGGAGTGCTCGCATGAGACCGCAGACCAGGCAACCATCGGGATTCACGCTCATCGAGCTCATGATCGTCGTAGCGATCATAGGAATTCTCG
Source organism: Pseudomonadota bacterium (assembly GCA_016720075.1). GTDB lineage: Bacteria > Pseudomonadota > Gammaproteobacteria > Steroidobacterales > Steroidobacteraceae > ZC4RG30. The sequence continues at coordinate 26,193 of JADJXW010000021.1, read as the reverse complement.
CGTCCATCGCGATTCCGGCATACCAGGACTACACCATTCGCGCCCAGGTCACGGAGGCCTTCTCCCTTGCGAGCGAGCTCAAGGGGTCCATCCAGGAGTTTCGCAAGGATCGCGGGCGAATGCCGCGCAACAATGCAGAGGCTGGAGTGCCGGAGGCGCAGTTTCTGATCGGCAACTACGTCACAGGCATCGAGGTTCGCGATGGCGCGCTGCACATCCAGTTTGGCAACAACGCAAACAGCATGATCGCCAGCCAGACATTGACGCTGCAGCCGCTGGTCGTGACCGGAAGCCCCGCGAGTCCGATGTCCTGGCGCTGCGGATTGCGCTCGATTCCGAAGGGAATGGAGGCGGTCGGCGAAAATCGCACGAGCGTGGATCAGAAATACGTGCCCGCGTCCTGTCGCGGGGGGTGATGAGCGTCGCGCGCGCAGCCTAGCTACATCCTTAGTAGGGCTTCGTGGTTCTTTGGCGAACCCACTGACGCGCTCCGTGTGGAGGGGTTTGGCAGTCCAGCACCGCCAGTCGGGCCAAGTCACCAGTCGTAAAGGCCCCCAGAGCGCGCCATACAAGGCCAATGCGTCAATGTCTTGCGTAAAGGCTGTCGAGGAAAGAGGTCGCGCAACGCCGGCCTGTTGCCGCCTGTGAGAACACGTACTTCCAGGAGGTCGGCCCGCCGACCCTGGCAGTCCGCTCGCAGCCCCTTGTCGGGAGCGAATGCGCCCTTGGCCCCGCCCAGGTGAAGTGGTCCATTGCCGGGTCCAGGCGGCGCAGGCGCTGCGTACGGCCGGCGGCCGCCGGCTGAGCAGCGCAGCCGCCGCTCCATGAGCAGCAGCTTTTCGGCCACGGGCAGATCTGCAATGTCGGCGGTGGTCATGGCGCCTCCGGGATTTCGCTTTGAGGTACGCGGCGAGTGACGTAGCACAGGGGAGGGCGCTTGGGACGCCCCCCTGACTACTCGATGTTCTGCACCTGCTCGCGCATCTGCTCGATCAGCACTTTCATGTCCACCGCCATGCGCGTGGTGGCCAGATCCTGCGATTTCGATGACAGCGTGTTGGCCTCGCGGTTGAACTCCTGCATCAGGAAGTCCAGGCGCCTGCCCGCCGCCTCGGGGCTTGCGGTGACCTTGCGCGTCTCGGCGATATGGCCGGTGAGCCGGTCCAGCTCCTCGTCCACATCCATGCGCTGCACAAGCAGCGCGATTTCCTGCTCCAGGCGATCGGCATCCACCGTGACGGTGAGCTCCGCGAGGCGCTCGGCGAAGCGGGCGCGGATGGCCGTGCGCACCTCGGGCAGCCTCGCGCGCACATCGGCCACCAGCTGCTCGAGCTGGTCGCAGCGCTGCTCGATGAGCCCCTTGAGCCGCGAGCCCTCGCTGGCGCGCATGGACCTGATGTCGGTGAGCGCCTTGCCGAACAGCACGCGCGCGGCCTTGGGCAGCGCCTCGGGATCGCTGCTCGCCTCGCGCAGCACGCCGGGGAATCGCAGCAGGTCGGTGAGGTTCACCTGCAGTTGCACGCCCTGGGCCTTCTGGCTGGCGGCGGCCAGTTCACCCAGCAGCGGCGCGAGCCGATCGACCAGCGAGCGATCGAGCGCGAGGCTGCGATCGGCCTCTGCGGCGACGCGATAAGTAAAGATCGCGTCCACCTTGCCGCGCCGCAGCTCTTTCTGCAGTTGCGCGCGCAGCTCGCCTTCCAGTGAGCGCAGCTCTTCCGGCAGCCTGATTGCGGCCTCCAGGAAGCGGTGATTGACGCTGCGCAGCTCGCAGACGAGCGCGCCACCGGGGACTGGGGTTTCGCTGCGGGCGAAGCCCGTCATGCTGACGATCATCGGTTGGCCTATCAAGCGCGGGGTGCGGGTGCGATAATCCGGCAAGTCTAGCTGAACGGCGGGGGCCCGTTTGCAAGTCGAATACGCCGAAATCAGCCTGCTCGGGGCTCGTGAAGAAAACCAGGACCGCATCGCCGTCGCCGTCGATGGGCACAGCGCGCTCATTGCCGCCTTCGATGGCATGGGCGGTCATGCCGATGGCGCGCGCGCCGCGGAGCTGGCGCGCCGCACGCTGCTCACGCGCTTTGCCGCCCAGCCTCATCCGCTGCTCGATCCGCTGAGCTTCCTGCATCAGTCTCTCGGCGCCGCGCACACCGACATGGTGGCCATCGGCCTGCACCTGCCGCTGGAGCAGCGGCCGCGCGCCACCGGCGCCGTGTGCCTCATCCAGGACGGCACCGCGTGGTGGGCGCATGTCGGCGACAGCCGCGTGTATCACCTGCGCGCGGGCCAGGTTGTCACGCGCACGCGCGACCACAGCCATGTGGAACTGCTGTTGCAGGAAGGGCTCATCAACGCGCAGCAGGCGCAGAACCATCCGATGCGCAACTACGTCGAAACCTGCCTCGGCGGCGACCCGTTGCTGCCGGAGATGCGCATCGGTCGCTGCGTGAAGCTGGAGCAGGGCGACACGCTGCTGGTCTGCACCGATGGCTTCTGGTCCAACCTGCTCGACGAAGACATCGCGGCCTCGTTCTACTCCGGCGTGCCGCTGAATACCGCGCTGCAGGCGATCACGGAGTTCGCCGTGCGCCGCGCCAGCGTGGGCGCCGACAATTCCTCCGCTGCCGTGATGAAACTCCTCTAGATGAACACTCCTGCTGCTGCCCGCCACGACGGGCGCGCGACCGATGCCCTGCGCCCCGTGCGCTTCACCCGCAATTTCACGCGCTATGCCGAAGGCTCGGTGCTGGTGGAGTTCGGCCACACGCGCGTGCTGTGCACGGCCAGCATCGAAGAGGGCGTGCCCGGTTTCCTGCGCGGCAAGGGCCAGGGCTGGATCACCGCCGAATACGGCATGCTGCCGCGGGCCACGCACACGCGCGGCGGGCGCGAGGCGGCCAAGGGCAAGCAGTCCGGCCGCACGCAGGAGATCCAGAGGCTCATCGGCCGCTCGCTGCGCGCGGCACTGAACCTGGCGGCGCTGGGCGAGCGCACCGTCACGCTCGACTGCGATGTGCTGCAGGCCGATGGCGGCACGCGCACGGCCTCGGTCACCGGCGCCTATGTGGCGCTGGCCGATGCCTGCGCAAAACTCGTGGCGCAGAAAGGCATCGCCAATCCCATGCACGGCCAGGTGGCGGCCATCTCGGTGGGCATCGTGGCCGGCAGGCCGGTGCTCGACCTCGACTACGTCGAAGACTCCTCCGCCGAAACCGACATGAACGTGGTGATGAACAGCGGCGGCGGCTTCATCGAGATCCAGGGCACGGCCGAAGGCCATCCGATGCGCCGCGACGAAGTCGACGCGCTGCTCGAGCTTGCCCGCAAGGGCACCGACGAGCTCTTCGCCCTGCAGCGCGCGGCGCTCGCCGCCACCTGAATGTCCGCGCCGCGGCGCGTCGTGCTCGCCACCGGCAACGCCGGCAAGCAGCGGGAGCTGGCAGCGCTGCTGGCGCCGCTGGGCATCGAGGTCATCCTGCAGACGTCGCTGGGCATTTCCTCGGCCGAGGAAACCGGCACCACCTTCGAGGCCAATGCGCTGCTCAAGGCGCGCCATGCGGCGCGCGAATCGCGCCTGCCCGCGCTGGCCGATGACTCGGGGCTGGAAGTCGATGCCCTCGGGGGCCGGCCCGGTGTGTGGTCGGCGCGCTATGCCGGACCCGATGCCACCGATGAGGCCAACAACGCGAAGCTGCTGGTGGAGCTGGCCGGCGTGCCTGATGAGCGCCGCAGCGCGCGGTATCGCTGCGTGATCGCCTTCGTGCGCGAGGCGGATGATGCCGCGCCGCTGGTCGCCGAAGGCGCGTGGGAGGGCCGCATCGGCCAGGCGCCACAGGGCACGGGCGGCTTCGGCTACGACCCGCTGTTCTGGCCGCAGGGGCAGAGCGTGACGGCGGCGCAGATGGACGCGGCGGCCAAGAATGCCGTGAGCCATCGGGGGCTGGCGCTGGCGCAGCTGCTGCGGAAGCTCTCATGAGCGGGAATGGTGGAACTGCCGCCACTGTCGTCAGTTCCGTTCTGCCGGATTTATCGCTGTACGTTCATTTTCCGTGGTGCGTGGCCAAGTGCCCCTACTGCGATTTCAACTCGCACGCGCTGCGCGACGCGCTCCCGGAATCCGCCTACATCGATGCGCTCGTGGCCGACATGCAGGTGCAGGCACCGCGTGCCGCGGGTCGCGCCATCACCAGCGTGTTCATGGGTGGCGGCACGCCCAGCCTGTTCTCGCCAGCGGCACTGGGTGGCCTGCTTGAAAACCTGCGCAGCATCCTGCCGTTCGAGGCGGACTGCGAGATCACGATGGAGGCCAACCCCGCCACCGTCGAACGCGGCCGCTTCGCGGAATATCACGCCGCAGGTATCAATCGGGTGTCGCTGGGTGCCCAGAGTTTCGATGGTGAAACACTGAAGGCCCTCGGCCGCATCCACCAGCCCGCCGATGTGTTCCGCGCCGCCGAGGAACTGCACGCGGCAGGGCTATCGAACTTCAATCTCGACCTGATGTTCGCGCTTCCTGGCCAGGACATCGCCGGCGCGCTTGCGGACCTGACCACCGCGCTGTCGCTCGAGCCCGCGCACCTGTCGCACTACCAGCTCACGCTGGAGCCAGGCACGCTGTTCGCCGCGAAGCCGCCGCCGCTGCCCGATGAGGAATCCGCCTGGGACATGCAGGGCGCCTGTCACGCCGTGCTGGCCGCCCGCGGGTTCGCGCAGTACGAGGTCTCGGCCTTCGCGCGATCGGGCCGCCAGTGTCTTCACAACCTCAACTACTGGCAGTTCGGGGATTACCTCGGCATCGGCGCCGGCGCCCACGGCAAGCTGACGCGAACAGAGTCGGGCGACCTGCACCTCGATCGCAGCACGCACCTGCGCGAACCGCGGCGCTACCTGGCCTCCGCGGCGCAGGGTCCGGCGTGGAAGCCGGTGCCCGAAGAAGATCTGCCGTTCGAGTTCGCGATGAATGCGCTGCGCCTCAACGAGGGATTCGCCGAAGCGCTGTTCACCACGCGCACCGGTCTGCCGATCGCCCGCATCGAATCCCCGCTGCGAGCGCTCGAACAGCAGGGGCTGATGGAGTCCGCAGGCCCCTGGCGCGCCACCGCCCGGGGCCGCCAACTGCTGAACGACGTGGTGCAGCGCTTCCTGCCGGGAACAATTTCCGAAGCAGCGGCGCGCAGTTAGGGGATTTTCCGCAGTGCGGCCTGCGATCTATCCACAGCACCGGGTGGCTAACCCCAAATTGAAGGCATTACGTGTGAATCGCGTCACATCACGCGATATGTGGCCCGTAAGTTATTGATTCCGAAGCCTGAGATGCCCTGGTCATATTTTGACCAAGACAGCAGAAACGCGTTTTTTCGGCATTTTCGGCCCCCGGAGGCGGCCGCCATGCACAGAGTTATCCACAGATTTTGGGGATAACTCACCGCCCTTGTCCCGACCCCGCCGCGCCGGTAGACTGCGCGCCCCCTTCCGGAGCCTGTCATGAAAGCCGAAGCCCATCCCCAGTACGCGGAAATCAACGTCGTCTGCAGCTGCGGCAACTCGTTCAAGACCGGCTCGACGCTGGGACAGGACCTGAACATCGAAGTATGCTCGTCCTGCCACCCGTTCTACACGGGCAAGCAGAAGATGCTCGATACGGCTGGCCGCGTGGACAAGTTCCGCAAGAAGTACGCCGCCAAGGCTGCCGCGCGCTGACGCGCCTGGCGGCCGGAGTAACCTCCGATGCGCCAGACCCAACCTGCAACCCATCGCCTGCTGGCCGCGCTCTGCGCGGCCTTCATGCTTTGCGGCGTGGCTTCCGTCCACGCTGCCGGATCCCCCGCCACCTCCAGTTCGAAGGACAAGATCTCCAAGGGCGAGGTCGAGACCTCCCGCAAGTACTACGAGGAGATCACGAAGTTCTACGGCATCTATGAGGATCAGGCCGTACAGGACTACGTGAATGCCGTGGGGCAGCGGGTCGCGCGCGCCAGCGACATGCCCGATGTGGAATGGCGTTTCACGGTGCTGGACGATGGCTCCATCAACGCCTTCACCACCGGCGGCGGCTATGTCTATATCTTCCGCGGCCTGCTGTCCTACATGAACTCCGAGGCGGAGCTGGCCGCCGTGATCGGCCACGAAATCGCCCATGTCACGAAGAAGCACGTGTCGAAGGGGCAGGGTCGAAGCATTCTCGCCAACGTCGCGGCCATCGGCGCCGCCATCCTCACCGGCAACGCCGCGGTGGCCGACATGGCCAGCATCGGCGCGGCCGCCTGGGTGCAGGGCTATGGCCGCGAGGCCGAGTCCGAGGCCGACCGGGTGGGCATGGTGTACATGACCCGCGCGGGCTACGACCCGCGGGCCATGCGGGCCATGTTCGACGTGCTGAAGGCGCAGGAGAACTTCGAGATCGCCGCCGCCCGGGCCGAGGGGCGTGAGCCACGGGTATACCACGGCGTGTTTTCTGACCACCCGGCCCCGGATGAGCGCGGGGCCGCCGCCGCCCGCGCCGCCGCGCTGGTGGTGGAGCCCGAGAAGGGCTTCGTCTTCAACCGCAACACCTATATGCAGGCCATCGACGGCATGGCCTTCGGCACCAGCCGGGCGCAGGGCGTGGTGCGCGACAACCGGTTCTACCACGCCGATATGGGCATCACGATGGCCTTCCCGCGGGGCTGGATCATCGAGAACCAGCGCGACCGGATCCTGGCCTTCACGCGCAACCAGGAAAGCGTGATGCAGATCGCGGTCGAGCCCAAGCCCGAGAACAAGTCCCCGCGCGAGTTCCTGATCCAGAAGCTGGGTCGGGGCAACTCGCTGGCCGGCGGAACCCCCGTGACCATCAATGACATGGACGGCTATTCGGTGCTGACCCGCAGCGGCTCGCCGCTGGACAACGGCGCTGGCCCCGTGCGCTACATCGTGCTGTACCGGGGCGGCAGCGCCTTCATTTTTGCCGGCGCCAGCCGATCCGCGCGCGAAGGCAAGCCCGAGGCCGACGGCATCTTCCGGTCCGTGGCCGAGACGATGCGGTCACTGAAGAGCGCGGAGTTTCCGCTGACCGAACCCTATAGGCTGAAAATCCTGCGGGCGACCGAGACCACCCGGCTGGCCGAACATGCCCAGAACATCCCGGCCGAGAAGTACCACGAGGAAGAGCTGGAGCTGATCAACGGCGTGTATCCCAACAAGCCGCTGCCCGTCGGCGAGTACATCAAGGTTGTGGAATAGTCCCTGTGATTTGACAGTTGGAGCGTGTACGCTTTCTCCTGTCACAGCAGGAATCGAGCCATGGCCGACAAGAAATTCGAACTGACCGACCTCGCCTCGGGCAAGAAGAGCCTCCTCCCCGTCAAGTCAGGCACCATCGGTCCCGATGTGCTCGACATCGCCGCGATCAACAAGGATCACGGCGTGTTCACGCACGACCCCGGCTTCGGCGTGACCTCGGCCACCGAGAGCAAGATTACCTACATCGACGGCGACGCCGGCGTGCTCGAATACCGCGGCTACCCCATCGAGCAGCTCGCCGAAAAATCGAGCTTCATGGAAGTGTGCTACCTGCTGCTGAACGGCGACCTGCCGAAGAAGGCGGAGCTCGAGAAGTTCAACGATGACATCCGTCATCACACAATGATCAACGAGACGCTGCTGCGTTTCTACAACGGTTTCCATCACAACGCGCACCCCATGGCCATGGTGTCCGCGGTGATCGCCTCGATGTCCGCGTTCTACCACGACAGCATGGACATCCATAACCCGCGGCACCGCGAGATCTTCGCGCACCGCATCATCGCGAAGATCCCCACGATCGCCGCCGCAGCGCACAAGCACTCGCTGGGCCAGCCGTTCGTGTACCCGCGCAACGACCTGGGCTACTGCGCGAACATGCTCAACATGTTCTTCGCGGTGCCCTGCGAGCCGTACCACGTCGACCCCGTGGCGGCCGAGGCGCTCGACCTGCTGTTCATCCTGCACGCCGACCACGAGCAGAACGCCAGCACCAGCACCGTGCGCCTGGCCGGCAGCACCGGCGCCAATCCCTATGCCGCCATTTCGGCCGGCGTGGCCGCGCTGTGGGGCCCTGCCCATGGCGGCGCCAACGAAGCCGTGCTCGCGATGCTCGAGCAGATCGGCACGGTCGAGAACGTGCCCAAGTACCTCGCCATGGCCAAGGACAAGTCCAGCCATTTCCGGCTGATGGGCTTCGGCCATCGCGTGTACAAGAACTTCGACCCGCGCGCCAAGATCATCCGCGCCGCCTGCCACAAGGTGCTCGAGCGCCTGGGCAGCACCAACAACCCGCTGTTCGAGCTGGCCCTGAAGCTCGAGGAGATCGCGCTGAAGGATTCCTACTTCGTCGAGCGCAAGCTCTACCCGAACGTGGACTTCTACAGCGGCATCATCTACAGCGCGCTGGGAATTCCCCGTTCCATGTTCACGGTGATGTTCGCCATCGCCCGCACCGTGGGCTGGGTGGCGCACTGGCAGGAGATGATCTCGGATCCGGCGATGCGCATCGGGCGGCCGCGGCAGCTCTATACCGGCGCGGGCAAGCGGGATTACGTGGAGCTGGGCAAGCGCTAGAAGGCGCAACCCGGCTCGCGCGGAATAATCGCAAGCCTCCAATCGTTCTCACTCCATCGGCCCTCCTGCAGCGGCCCATGAGGACGATCTTTCATGCGCGTTACGATTTTCGGCTCCGGCTATGTGGGCCTGGTCACCGGTGCCTGTCTTGCCGATGCCGGCAACCACGTCATCTGCGTGGATGTGGATGAGCAGAAGGTGGCCGCGCTGTCGCGCGGCGAAATCCCGATCCACGAACCGGGCCTCGAGGCGCTGGTTCGACGCAACCTCAAGGCCAAGCGCCTGCAGTTCACGATCGATGCCGCCCGCGCGGTGGAGCATGGGCTGTTCCTGTTGCTGGCCGTCGGCACGCCCCCGGGCGAGGACGGCTCCGCCGACCTGAGCCATGTGGTGAAGGTGGCCCAGACCATAGGCCAGCACCTTTCCAGCTACGCCGTCGTCATGACCAAGAGCACCGTGCCCGTGGGCACGGCCGATCGCGTGCGCGAGGAAGTGGCCAGCGAGCTGGCGCGCCGCGGCGCCGAGGTGGATTTCGATGTGGTGTCGAACCCGGAATTCCTGAAGGAGGGCGCGGCTGTGGCCGACTTCATGAAGCCGGACCGCGTGGTCGTCGGCACCGACAATCCGCGCACGATGGAGCTGCTGCGCGCGCTCTACGAGCCCTTCACACGCAACCGCGACCGGTTCGTGGTGATGGATGTGCGCTCCGCGGAGCTCACCAAGTACGCGGCCAATGCCATGCTGGCCACCAAGATCAGCTTCATGAACGAGGTTGCCAATATCGCCGAGCGCGTCGGCGCCGATATCGAGGCGATACGCCTGGGGATCGGCTCGGATCCGCGCATCGGCTACAGCTTCATCTACCCGGGCGCGGGCTACGGTGGCTCGTGCTTTCCCAAGGACGTGCAGGCTCTGGTGCGATCTTCCACGGGCGCCGGATACAGCGCGCGCCTGCTCGAGGCGGTGGAGCAGGTCAACTGCGACCAGAAGGGCCTGCTGTTCCGCAAGATCAGTGGGCATTTCGGCGGCAAGCTCGCCGGCCGCGTGATCGCGCTGTGGGGTCTGGCCTTCAAGCCCAACACCGACGATCTGCGCGAGGCGCCTTCGCTGGTGCTGATCGATTCGCTGCTTGCAGCCGGTGCCCGGGTCCAGGCGTTCGACCCGGTGGCCATGCCGGGCGCGCGCAAGCTGCTGGCCGGTCGCGAAGGCGTCACGTTCGCGGCAGACGCCCAGGCAGCGACCGAAGGCGCCGACGTGCTGGCCATCGTCACCGAGTGGCAGGAATTCCGCAGCCCGGACTTCGACCACATGAAGCAGGCGCTGAAGCAGCCAGCCGTCTTCGACGGCCGGAATCTCTACAGCCCCGAGCTGATGCGCAGGCTGGGGCTGAGCTACTACGCCATTGGCAGGGGGCTCGCCGGCGCTACTGGATGATCTTGGATCCCACTGGCGACAGCGCACTTTCAACACCGCTGCTGGTGTACGCAGAAACCGCGAAATAGTGAGTGCCTGAGGCAAGCTGGCTGAACGTGTAGGTCGTGGATGCCGCGCCCTGGATCTGCACGACATCGTTCAACGATCCGGCGCTCGTGCCGTGATGAACCTTGAACCCCGTCAGGTTGGTCAGCGCGCTGCCGTCGGTGTTCTGGCTGGGCGGCGACCAGGACAGCGTCGCGTTGCCGGTCGCCGGCGCGGGGGTTGGCGCCGGCGCGGTCACCGTGATGCCGAACGATGGCAGCGTGGCGGCTGCCGTTCCATCGCTGACCGAGATCGCAATTCCCGAATACGTGCCCGCCTGGGTGGACGTGGGCGTTCCCGTCAGAGCACCCGATGCCGTGCTGAAAACGGCCCATGCGGGCTTGTTGGAGACGCTGAAGGCCAGCATGTTGTTATCGGCGTCACTGGCCTTCGGTGCGAAGGCATAGGCGCTGCCCGCGGTCACCGAGGTGGGCGGCGCGCCCGTAATGATAGGTGCTGTGTTCACGGGCGTTGCAGTGGCGGCGGCCGTTACCGTGACGCTGAACGAGGGCAGCGCGGCGGTCAGGTAGCCATCCGTCACACGAATGGCGATGTTGGAGTACGTGCCCGCCTGCGTGCTGGCGGGCGTGCCGGTGAGCCTGCCCGTGCTGCTGCTGAACGAGGCCCACGCGGGCTTGTTCGAGATGTAGAACCGCAGCGTGTTGTTCTGCGCATCGCTGGCGGTGGGCGTGAACGAATAGGCCGCCGTGGCCTGCACGGAAGTGGCAGGTGTTCCGCTGATGACGGGCGCCGTGTTGGTGGTCTTGGTTCTTCGCCAGCGGTATGCCGCTTCAGCGGGTGCTGCCGCCGCGGCAAGCAGGGTGGTCAGGGTCGTGAACAGGATCGCGCGTTTGAATTTCATCCCGATCTCCACATGTCGGTTGCATGGCATCCCCGCTATCTGGGGACCATTGCTGGATATCCAGACCGGAGGATTTGCGTCCCCGCCTTGCGGTGGGTTTGCCCTTGGTGAAGACATTTACGCGCAAAGAAATGCGCGCGGCAAAGTGTCGGCGTGGTCGTACGTCTCCGCGCTACGACATCGGAAAAACACTTAACTTGCAGGGTTTCCGCAAACCTCGGCGGAGGCGTGCGGGACGCGGTGGCGGCTGCCCTACGTCGGCACGACGCTCGCTACTGCACCTGGAAATTGGCAGGTGCGACGGGAACGGTCACCGAAAGGCCACTTTCAAACGCGCCGGATCCGGGCGCGTGCCGCCAAAAGCAAGGTGAAGTCCTTGTCCGGTGCTCCAGGAAAGCGACCTGTCGAGCGTCAGCGTGGAAGTCGCGTAATTGATGGAGACGATGCGAGCTGTCTGCGACTGCCCGTCGAGCTGAACCAGGTCCCCAGTCTCCCCGGGAATCATGAAGCCGTCGTAGAACCAGCCGACATCGGCAACCTGCATTGCGGTGCCGCTTCCGGCGGTCACCACTGTAGTGGCAAACGCGCCCGTATCGACCAAGCTGCTGCCCGGCTGCAGATGCAGGTCGCGCGCGGCCTCATTGACGAACGGCGGCGCCGTGGTCAACACCGCGTTGCTGTCCAGGATCACCGCTCCCGTGTTGCCGATGTCGGTCTGCGAGGCCCCGCCGGCGCAATCCGTATTCCGGTAAAGCAGGTTGTTGCGGACGCGGTTGTTCGTGTACCTGGCAGATGTCCCGGCTGTGGACGCAGCGAGGCCATTGCAGCGATTGTTGAAGAACGTGTTGTTGTAGACGCGGTTGCCGTAGTTGTAGAGCGCCTCATCGGAATAGACCGTGAAGTTGACTCCACCGCCCTGGTTGTCATGGAAGGCGTTGCGCCGGACGATGCCCTGCTGTCCTGCGTACTGTATGCCGTTGTAGTCGTAGTTTCTCGACGATGCCGCGGTGTACGTGAACCGGTTGTTATCGACGAGATTGTGCTTGGTGGCGTCCAGCATGACCGGGGCATCGCTCGTGCCCTCGCAGTCATAGATCTCGCCGATCTTCTGCTGGGTGTTCGTGAACGTGTTGTTCCGAAGCACATTGAAGTTGCCGCAGGGCACGCTGAAGATGCTGTGCCGGGCCTCGGTGATGGTGTTGCCGGCAACCAGGTTGTGATCCGACTGCTGGATGGTCAGCGAGTCATTGCCATCGCTGAGCGTGCTGTCCAGCAGCTTGTTGTAGCTCGAGTTGTTGGCGAACTTCACGCCCCCGGTGGTGCCCGCTGCCGTGGCCCGCGACAACCTCAGGTTGCGCAGCACGTTGTAGCTGGAGTTGTCGATGCGCGCCCAGCCCAATGAATTGTCGACGCCGATGCCATCGATCACGATGTAGCTGACTCCGGCCAGGCTGATGGCCACGTCGGCAAGGCCAGACAGCACCGGGGTCTCGCCCGCCTGCGCGATGATCGTGATGGGCTGTGCTGCGGTGCCGGATCTGGGGGCAACCAGGCGCTCCGACCACGTTCCTCCGCGCACATGCACCGTGTCGCCCGGCTGCGCCGCAGCAAGTGCCGTGGCCAGCGTGCGGTACGCCGCCGCGCTGCCACCCGCGCAGCTTCGGCTGGCGACGTTGTAGGCAGTGCAGCTGCCAGGCAGGGTGTTGTCGGCATACAGCGATGCCGCAGACGCCGGATCGGCAACAACACTGCCAAGCGCCAGCAGGACCAGAGCGAAACCATGCGGGTGAGGATTCAGTTTGTTCATGGCCTGCTACTCATGGTGGATGCACTGGATTCTGATGGCGGATTGCCCGCTCCGACAACCCGTCGGCCCCAGCGCACAATGGAATCCTTCAGGCGCAAAAGGGTTGCGCCGCCCGGAGTCAAAGAATCGGGCGGGGCACGTTGGCGCCCCGCCCGACGGAATCTCAGGGAATCGTCTTCGATCCCACGGCCGACATCGAGCTCTCGGCGCCGCTGCTCGTGTAGGCGGACACCGCGAAGTAGTGCGTGCCCGATGCGAGCTGCGTGAACGTGTAGCTGCCAGCGGCGGCGCCAGGCACCTGAACCATGTCGGTCAGCGAGTTCGCGTTCATGCCGTGGTACACGCGATAGCCGGCCAGATCCGTCAACGAGCTGCCATCGGTGTTCTGCGTGGGCGCGGCCCAGGACAGCGTGGCGGTGCCCGTGCCGGTCGGCGGCGCGCTCACCGCGATCGAGAAGCTGGCCAGTGACTGCGATGCCGTGCCGTCGCTGACGCTGATGACGATGCCGCCATAGGCGCCCGCCTGCGCCGCGGTTGGCGTGCCCGTCAGCGCGCCGGTGGCGGTGCTGAACGTCGCCCATGCCGGCTTGCCGGTGATGGAGAAGGCGAGCGTATCGCCATTGGCATCGGTGGCGGACGGCGTGAAGCTGTAGGCGCTGCCGGCGGCGATGCTGGTGGCAGGCGTGCCGGAGATCACCGGGGCGCTGTTCGCCGCGGCGTTGACCGTGATCGTGAAGGCGGGCAGCGATGCCGACAGCGCGCCGTCGCTCGCCGTGATGACGATGTTGGAGTACGTGCCGGCGCTCGCCGCCGCAGGCGTGCCCGACAGGCGCCCGGTGGTGGTGCTGAAAGCCGCCCAGGCGGGCTTGCTGGTGATGGAATAGGTCAGCGTCTGGCCATCAGGGTCCGAGGCCGTGGGCCGGAAGGGTAGGCCGAGCCAACCGTCACGCTGGCGGCAGGCGCGCCGGAGATGACTGGCGCGCGATTCGCCACCGCGCTGACGGTGATCGAGAACGCCGGCAGCGATGCGCTGAGCGATCCGTCGGAAGCGGTGATGACGATGTTGCTGTAGGTGCGCACGTCGGCGGCGGCGGGTGTTCCCGACAACCTGCCGTTGGTGGTGCTGAACGAGGCCCAGGCGGGCTTGTTCGCGATCGAGAAAGTCAGCGCCTGGCCATCCGGATCGGCGGCGGTCGGCGTGAACGCATAGGCGGCTGTCGCCACGACGCTGGCGGCCGGCGCGCCCGAGATCGTCGGCGCGCGGTTGGCCGGGGGCGTCGGCGGCGGTGGGGGCGGCGGCACCGCAGTGCTGATCGCGATGTGAAACGCGGGCAGCGAAGCGGAGGCCTCGCCGTCGGAAACCGAGATCACGATGTCGGGCGTGGTGCCGACGTCTGATTCCGCCGGCGTGCCGGAAAGCACACCCGTCTGCGCATTCAGCGTGGCCCATGCCGGCAGGCCCGCCGCGCTGAACGTCAGCAGGTCGCCATCGCCGTCACTGGCGTTTGCCTGGAAAATGTACGTGGTGCCCGCGGTGATGCTGGCGCCGGGCGAACCGGAAATCGTCGGCGCAATGTTCGGCGGAGTCTGCGTCGGGCTGTTGGACGGCGGCGCCTGCGGGGCGCTGGATGTGGCTTCGTCGGGCCCGCAGGCCGCGAGCGCAACACCCATGACCGCAGTGAGAATTCCGCTTCGCCACGCTGAAACCGTCATTCCGCTTTCTCCCGATTCGACGCTCGGATCCGGCGGATGCGATTACGTTCAATGGCGAGCGGGCTGACGACTTCCGGTGTGGTAGTCGGCAGCCCCGCTATCTGCCGTAGAACAACTACGCTTCAGACCGGAGGCTTTGCGTCCCCGCCTTGCAGCGGGTTTGCCAATTCTTTTCGACCGTGCGATTGAAGCGCAGCAAGTCGTGCGCAACAATCTGTCTGCGCGTCCCGACATGAGCGTTCCTCTTAGTGTCGCAAGACAGCGCCGGATTTATGCCGGCAAGAGGCAATATGACAAAAGGGATGTGCCAATGCTGATGCAGCGACTGTATCGCGCCTTACGCCGGAAGGATCCGGATCGCTTCGGCAACTTCGTCGGCTCCGGTGGCTGCGTGCGCGCGGCTGCATCGCATGTGGTCTGGAACGAACTACAGGGCGACTACCTGGAATTCGGCGTTTTCGCTGGCGCCAGCTTCATCGAGGCGTTTCATTCGTTCGCGTATCACTCGCGCAAGCGCCGCCAGTCGATGCACTCGATGCACGCGGAGCACGCAGCGACAAACACGCCCGCACGCAGGTATTTCGCCTTCGATTCCTTCGAAGGTCTGCCGGATTCGCCGGAGCGCAAGCACGCGGACTATTTCCAGGGCAGCTATAGCTGCTCACGCGAGGAATTCGAGCGCAATGTCATTGCGGCGGGTGTTCCCCGCGAGGTTGTTGTTGCCGTCCCGGGCCTTTTCGGAGATACGCTGGTGCCGGAACTCAAGCGCCGGCATGAGCTGACGCGCGCTGCCGTGGTGATGATCGACTGCGACCTCTACGAGTCGACGGTGCCAGTCCTCGAGTTCATCACCGACCTGGTCGACCAGGGGACGATCATCATCTTCGACGACTGGTTCCGCTTCGCCGGATCACGCTCGGCGGGCGAGCGCCGCGCCTGCATCGAATGGCTGGCGCGGCATCCGGACATCCAGCTCGAAGACTGGTGGCAGCAGGGGCCGCAGAGCAAGGCCTTCCTCGTGCACCGCAGTCGCTGAATTCAGGGAATGTCTTTCTGTCCGATGCTCGACAGCGCGCTCTCGGCGCCGCTGGTGGCATAGGCGGCCACCGCGAAGAAATGCCGACCGGGCGCGAGTCCGGTGGCCGTGTAGGAGCGGGCCGCGGGATCAGTCAGTCGCTGGAACCGCACCAGTGAGCCAGCGTCGGTGCTGTGGAATATCCAGTAGCCGCCAAGGTCGGTCAGCGTGGAGCCATCCGAGTTCTGCGTGGGCGGCGTCCAGCTCAGCAGCGCAGTGCCATTGCCCGATAGCAGCACAGAGAGGCTGAACGTGGGCAGCGAAACGGTTGCCGTGCCGTCGGTGACTCGGATCGCGATGTCGGCTGTGGTGCCGACATCCGTTGCCCTCGGTGTGCCCGACAGCTCACCCGTGCTGGTGCTGAAGCTGGCCCAGGCGGGCTTGTTAAGGATGCTGAACGTCAGGGTGTCGCCGTCCGCGTCGGAAGCCGTCGGCGCGAAGCGGTAGCCGGCGCCGGCCAGCGCGTTCGTGGCCGGAAGGCCACTGATGAGGGGCGCGCGGTTGACCTGTGGCGGCGGCGGAGGGTCCGCCATCGAGGCCTGCTGCACGGAAACCGCGGCCGGACTGCATCCCGCGAGCAGCCATGCCGCCAGTGGAAGCATCATCGGAAGGGTTCGGCTGGACATGGGGCGAGTATCAAACATAAGGCCCGCCGATTGCGCAATGTTTAACAGGTGGAGGGCCCGTTTCGGCACCGCCGTTTGTGGACCATGACCAGCGGCTCCGAATTCCTACCTGATAGGATGACCAGCGTTTTTCGGGGGTGAGGATTCATCCCTGTCTCGCGGGTCGCGGCGGGTGAATTCCGCGGACTGAACCTGGATCAGGGAGTTGGACCATGACCGTGCGCTGCAGCGCGACTTCGGTGCGGGAGGCTGTTCGCCCCGTGAATAGCGACCGCCTGAAACTCGAGTGGGTGGAGTCCTGGGACGCCTGGGGTTCGCTCCGGGGGGAATGGGACGAACTGCTGGTTCGGTCACGCGCCGACTCCATCTTTCTCACCTGGGACTGGATTGCCAGTTGGATCAAGGTCTTGGGCTCACGTCGGACTCCACTGGTCGGGATTGTCCGCGACGCAAGCACCGGGAAATTGTGCGGTGCAGCAGTTTTGTACCGAACGGAATACCGCCTGTTGAAGGTGCTGCGCGTGCGCGCGCTGCGGCCGGCGGCCGACTGGCCCACCGGCTCCGAATACCCCGACTGGATCGCAGAGCCCGGACAGGAAGAGGCCGTTCTGGATGCGCTGGCCCGCGGTCTGGTCGAGCGCGCCCGGGACTGGGACTTCGCCTGGATGCCCAACATGCGGGGGTGGGACGGCGCTCATGAGCGGCTGCTCCAGGCGGGAAGGCGCGCGGGCATGCAGGTCCGCGACCGCAGCACGCACTTCGGTTTCCTGCAGTTGCCCAAGACCATCGCCGAGTACGAGGGTTTGCTATCGTCCGATCGTCGGCAGCAGCTGCGCCGCAAGCGGCGCAAACTGCTGGGAATGCCCGGTGTGCGGTTCGAGCGCTGCGATTCCGCGCAGGATCTCGACCGGTACCTCGAGGCGCTTTTCGAACTCAACGACCGTCGCTGGCAAACCCGGGACATGCAGGGCACCTTCCGTCGCAAACCCGATGAAGCCGCCTTCTACCGCGATTTCGCGCCGCGGGCGCTGGCCGCCGGCTGGCTGCGCTTCTACGGCATCACCGAGAACGGCGTGTTGAAGGCCGTGCAATACGGCTATTGCTACGGGGGCGCGTTCCTTCAATTGCAGGAAGGCTTTGATCCCGAGTTTTTCCAGGGTTCGGGCAATGTATTGCGGCATTGTGTGATCGAATCCTGCATTGAAGAGGGCGTGCATGCGTATGATTTCTTGGGAGAAATGACCGACCACAAGAGCCGCTGGCTTGCCGAGGAGAGGCTCGGGTACGACGTGATGGTGCTGCATGGCATAACACCGCTGTCCTGGCTGCTGGCGAAAGCGGGAATCTGGCCAACCGGGCGTCACCTTGTCGCTCGACTGGATGCGCACGACCCGTCGCCGAAGAATTCATGACAGGCTTTCACGAAAAATCGCTGCAGGCCGGCAGGTTGCTGCTGGTGCTCGATTGCGCGCTGACGGCGCTGGTGTTTCTCGCGGCAGCGCATCTGCGCGCCTGGATAGACCCCAGCGGCGCTGGTGATTTCTGGCAGCAGGCATCGCTTCTGCCCCTGATTCTGGCCATCCAGACGCCGCTGCTGTGGCGCGCCGGCGCCTACGAGCGCATGCGGGTGACCTCGCTGTTCGGCTACGCGTGGATCGTGGGTCGGTCGCAGTTGCTGACGGTAGTCGGCCTGTTCACCACGCTGTTCATGCTGCGCGTTCACGACGTGAGCCGCGGCTTCCTGCTGCTCTTCTTCGCGCTGGCGTTCGTGGCGCTCGTCACCGTGCGCGCGGGGCTCGTATGGTGGTATTTCCGTCGCACGCTCGAGAAGGGCGTGAATTTCCTGAAGGTGCTCGTCATCGGCGCCGGCGATCGCGCGCGACGCCTCACCGACATGCTGCGTGAGCACTCGGAATGGGGCATCGAGGTCATCGGGTATCTCGACAACGAGGCGGCCCAGAACGCTGCGGCCGCATCCTGCGGACCGGTGCTTGGCGCCGTGGATGCCATCGCCGCGGTGCTGCGCGAACACGTGGTCGACGAAGTGATCGTGGCCACGCCGCGCTCGATGCTGCGCGACATCCAGGTCATCGCCGATGTCTGTGAGGACGAGGGCGTGAAGCTGCGCTTCATGGCCGACGTCTTCGACCTGCAGGTGTCCCGCATGAGCCTGGTCAATCTCGACGAGATCCCGCTGCTCACCTTCGAGCCGGTGGCGCAGGACGAGCGCATGCTGATCATCAAGCGCACTGTGGACATCGTCCTGGTGGCGCTGGCCATGCCGCTGCTTATTCCGCTGATGGCGGGCGTCGCCCTCGCGGTGCGGCTCGACTCGCCGGGCCCGGTGCTGTTCGTGCAGCAGCGGGTGGGCCTGCGCAAGCGCACGTTCCCGATGTACAAGTTCCGCTCGATGCACAAGGATGCCGAGGCGCGGCTCAAGGACATCGAGCACCTGAACGAGGCCGAAGGCCCCATCTTCAAGATCGCGAATGATCCGCGCGTGACGCGGGTCGGCCGCTTCCTGCGCAAGACCAGCCTCGACGAGATTCCCCAGCTGCTGAACGTGCTGCGCGGGCACATGAGCCTGGTGGGTCCGCGGCCCATGTCGCTGCGCGACGTGAATCAGTTTGATTGTAGTATTTAGCGCAAGCGCTTCAGCGTGAGGCCGGGGCTGACCTGCATCTGGCAGATCTCGGGCCGCAGCAACCTGCCGTTCCACAAGTGGCTCGAGCTCGACCTGGCTTATATCGAGAACTGGTCGCTGGGCCTTGACCTGAAGATCCTGCTGAAAACCATTCCCACGGTGCTGAAAGGCAGCGGCGCCGTATAGCGTGCTGGCGGGAGAACAAGAAAAATGAATCATCGCCTGCTGTGTGCCGCATCGCGAATATATGAATGGGTTGACCACCGACCGCGTACGGCCGTCCTCACGTTCCACCGTTTCTCGGCAGGGGGTCTGCCTGCGCAACTGATACGCGAGCATCTGGAGTGTCTTGCCCGCCGACACGACATGGTTGCCGGCAGCACGCTGGCGGATGCGGGTGTCCGTGACCACCGGGCCGTAGTCACTGTTGATGATGGCCACCAGGACATCTTCGAGGAACTCTTCCCGGTCGCGCACTCACTGCGCGTGCCTTTCAGCATTTTCCTGCCCACCGACTACTTCTTTCGGCAGCAGTGGCTGTGGTTCGACCAGATCGACTGGATTCGGCGCAATTGCAGCGAAAGCTCGGGCTTCACGTTAGGGGATCGCTCATACGAGCTGGGTATCAGAGAAGACTATGCGGCCATCAAGGACAAGCTGAAGCACAGTGATGTGCCGTTGCGGCAGCAGCTGTTCGAGTCGATCCTGGCGCAGCTTCGCCTGCAGTGTCCACCGCATCCGGTCGACGGATATCGCGCGATTACGGTCGAACAACTGCGCCAGATGCTCTCCAGTGGCCTGGTGGAAATCGGTGGTCATACGGTCACGCATACGATCGCGACCGTGCTGGGCCCCGAGGCATTCGCCAGGGAGCTGGCGGCCAGCAAGACTGAACTGGAATCTCATCTTGGATCGCCAGTCACCACCTTCTGCTACCCGAACGGCCAGCAGCCCGACTTCGACCCGGTGTGCGGCTCGGTGCTCGGGCGCGCGGGTTTCAAGGTAGGAATGACGAGCATGGCGGGTCTTAACCGGCCTGGCTTCGATCCTCTGGTCGTGAAGCGACTTCATTCCCACAGGACCTCTGCGCGGTTTGCCGCCGAGGTATCCGGGTTTGCCGAATTCGGCCGCGGCCTGGTCGGTCGCAAGCCCAAGGTGACGGAGTACGCCAGTCTTTTGCTTGGAACCCTTTCAAGTGCCCTATGAACAATTCAGCGGAGAGTAATGTGGGAGTCGAAAAAACCATCGCGGCCCTGCGTGGCCTGGCGATTCGCGGCCTGGTGCGCATGTATGTGCCGGAGGAACGGCGGTTCGTGTTCTGCCTTCGAAAGGGCGCGAATGGCGTGGCTCCCGAGGGTCGGAGCCGGCGTTATGCCGCGATGACCCTGGTCGGTCTCGCCGGCGAATCCGCCGAAACCGTCTCGCAGGTGCTCCATGGCCACAGCCTTCACGATGTGTGCGGGCAGCTGATCGAAGACGCCGTGAAGGGCGACAACATCGGTGACGTCGGCGTGGCAACCTGGGCCGCCAAGGCGGTCGGGTACCCGGATCGCAGCAAGCTGTGGCGCCGGCTTCTCGAACTCAAGCCCGTCGAAGGCGTGCACCCCACCGTCGAGGTGTCATGGTGCCTCGTGGCGGCGACTCTGGATTCAGAGAACGCGCCCGCGGACCTTGCGCGCCAGATCGCAGCGCGACTCGTCGCGGCGCAGGGCGCCACCTCCAACATCTTTCCGCATGTGCTGGGCGGCGGCGCCTCGCGTTCGCATGTTTCCTGCTTCGCGGACATGGTCTATCCCATCCATTCCCTGTCGAACTACGCCAGGGTCACCGGCGACAAGGCGGCGCTCGCCGCGGCTGCCCGTGGCGCCAAGCACATCTGCGATGCGCTGGGGCCCGACGGGCAATGGTGGTGGCACTACGACTACCGCACCGGACGCGTGCTTGAGGGCTATCCGGTGTACGCTGTGCACCAGGACTCCATGGCGCCGATGTGCCTGTTCGCGCTGCATGAAGCCGGTGGTCCCGACTATTCCGCGGCCATCTACAAGGGCCTCGAGTGGCTCTGGCACTCGCCTGAAATCAATGCATCGCTGATCGACACCGGCGCCGACCTGATCTGGCGCAAGGTGGCGCGGCGCGAGCCCAACAAGTTCTCGCGCTACGCGCAGGCCGCCGCCAGCCTGTTGCACCCCTCGCTGCGGGTGCCCGGCCTCGGCGCGCTGTTCCGTCCGGGCAGCATCGACTTCGAAGATCGTCCCTATCATCTCGGCTGGGTGCTGTACGCGTTCCCGCCGGCCAGGGCGGCTCGCTGGGATGGAGGCGGGAGGGGAGCTTGAAAAAGGCCCAGTTCACCGCGCCCGCCATCAGCCTGTTCGGCATCCGGATCCATGCGATCCGGATGGCGCAGGCGCTGGACATCATCTGCGCGGCGATTGCCGAGCGGGCGCACCTGCAGATTGGCGTGGTCAACGCGGCCAAGGTCGTCAACATGGGCAAGGATCCCTCGCTGGGCGAAGACGTCCGTGCGTCGGATCTGATCCTGGCCGACGGCATCGCCGTTGTGTGGGCGAGCCGGTTGCTGGGGGCTGCGCTGCCCGAGCGCGTGACCGGCATCGATCTCATGTACGGCATGCTCGAGCGCGGCAACCAGAAGGGCTTTGCGGTGTATTGCCTGGGCGCCACGGAAGAGATTTCCGCCAAGGTCGCGCAGAAGATCTCCGAGCAGTTCCCGAACGTCCGCATTGCCGGTCGCCAGCATGGATACTTCAAGCCGGACGAAGAGGCCGCCGTAGCCGCAGCCATAGGCGCATCGAAGGCCGACATCCTGCTGGTGGCGATGACCTCGCCAAAGAAGGAAAACTTCATGGCGCGCTGGAACGAGACCATGGGCGTGCCTGTGTGCCACGGCGTGGGCGGATCGTTCGACGTGATGGCAGGCAAGGTGGAGCGTGCCCCCGTGCTGTGGCAGAAGCTGGGCATGGAATGGCTGTATCGCGTGAAGCAGGAACCGCGCCGGCTGTGGAAGCGCTACCTGGTCACCAACACGCAGTTCACCGGCATGGTGCTTTCGGGCATGGTCCGGCGGCTGTTCGGCGCAGGAACCTGAGGAAATAGCGCCGCCATGATTCGCCTGACGCTGCTATCGCTGTTCTGCGCCTTCCTGTGCGTCTATGCCTGGCGGGACTGGTTCAAGGCGCTGTGCGGCCTCATCGTGATGATGGCCGTCATCGAGCACCCGGACATGCCGAACAGCCTGCTGGGTGTCCAGGGCTTGAATCCGTGGAACATCTGTCTGCTGTTCATTGGTGCAGCGTGGATCTCGGCGCGCAAGCGCGAGGGCCTGCAGTGGGATATGCCCGGTGGCACGAAGCTGCTGCTGTATCTCTATCTCATATTCGTGCTCGTTGGGTTCCTGCGTCTGGCGATCGCCCCGGAGAAACTGGCGTTGTGGTATCGGTTGCACCAGAGCCCTGTGCCCGGAACCGCATCGCTCATAAGCGAGTATTTGGTCAATACCATCAAGTGGGTCTTTCCGGGGCTCATGCTCTATGACGGGTGCAGGGATCGCAAGAGACTGAAGTGGGCGATCATGGCCACGCTCGGCATCTATGTGCTGCGGGCGGTGCAGGTCATCAGGTGGATGCCCTTGAGCGCGATTGCGGATGGCGATGCGCTTACTGAGAGAAGTCTGAAGATACTGTCGAACGAGGTTGGCTATCACCGCGTGAACCTGGCGGTTCTGCTGGCCGGTGCTGTTTGGGCCGTATTTGCCGTAAAGCCCCTGGCGGATACGAAGCGGCTTGAGTGGCTCACGCTCGTTCTCTGCGGCGTGACCCTGTTCGGACTGGCTTTGACAGGTGGGCGAATGGGCTACGCAACCTGGGCGGCAGTCGGCCTGTTGATGGCCATGCTCCGATGGCGGAAATACCTGCTCATCGGCCCTGTGATAGCGGCAATCGTCATTTCGATGGTGCCGGCTGTGCAGGAGCGGCTCACTCAAGGGTTTACAGCAGAAACACGAGATACCAATGTGCGTCTGCAGCAAACGCAAAGAGGCAGGGAGACGAGCCTGACGCCTACACGATCACCGCAGGAAGAAACGTCGCTTGGCCGTACGTCATAAAGAAGATCGGCGAAGCACCTATTCTCGGCTACGGGCGTGAAGCCATGCAGACGACCGGGATCGCGCCATATCTGCTCTCGAGTTTTGGCGAGGAGTTTCCGCATCCCCACAACGCCTATCTCCAGATCACGCTGGATAACGGACTTCTGGGCGCCATCCCCATCGTGTTCCTCTACCTGCTGCTGCTGAAGAGAAGCGTCGTTGTTCATGGATTCACGCAGTCCGGAGTTCATTGCCGTGGGCGGAATGGCATTTGCCCTCATCGCTGCATTGATGATTGGCGGCATGGGCAGCCAGAGTTTCTACCCGCGGGAGGGTGCCGTGGGCATGTGGTGCGCCATCGGATTGATGCTGCGCGTGCACGTCGAGCGCTCCCGCGCCCTGAAGGCCTCGCTCGCGGAAAAGGCCCCCGTTACCAGAATGGGCAGCATGCAGAAGTTCCTTTGGGGTCCCGCCGTAGCAATGAGAACTCGATGAGCACGAACCCGCAACGCAGTCGCATGGCCTATCTGCTGGCAGCGAGCCATTCGGGCTCCACGCTCACCGCGATGCTGCTGAATGCCCACCCGCAGTTGTGCACTGTCGGGGAGCTGAAGATCATCGAGCTGGGGAATGTCGAGGCCTACCGTTGTTCGTGCCAGCGGCTGATCCTGGAATGCCCCTTCTGGGCGGACGTGGCCAGTTCGATGAAGTCGCGCGGCTTCGACTTCTCGATTGGCCGTGCCGGCACCGACATCCGTACCGGCGCGTCCGCGTATGTCAGGAAACTGCTGAATCCGCTGCATCGTGGCCCTTTGCTCGAGGCGGCGCGCGATCTCGCGCTCAGCCTTTCGCCGACATGGCGCCGGCAGTTGCCGCGCATCCAGGCGGTCAATGCGGCGCTGGTATCCAGCGTGCTGGAGCGTCGCGGCAAGGATGTCATCGTCGACTCGTCAAAGATCGGCATCCGCCTGAAGTTTCTGCTGCGCAATCCGCAGTTGGACATGCGTATAGTGCGGCTCGTCCGGGATGGGCGAGCCGTAAGCCTTACCTACATGGATCCCGAACGCTTTGCAGACGCCAAGGATCCAAAGCTTCGCGGCGGCGGGTCTGGCGCCAGTCGAGACGCCGAGAGGCTCAAGATCGTCGAGGCCGCCCGCGAATGGCGTCGCAGCAACGAAGAAGCTGATGCGCTGCTGGCGCGCCTGCCGCGTTCCCAGTGGATCATGGTGCGCTATGAAGACCTGTGCCGCCAGCCCGACGCCGAGCTGCGGCGCGTGTTCGCGTTCCTTGGTGTCGACGCCGATGCGCCCCGGCCGCCCTTCCGCGCGGTGGAAAACCACGTGGTGGGCAATGGCATGCGACTCGATACCAGCAGTGAGATCCAGCTCGACGAGCGCTGGCGGAAGTGTTGGGTCCTGAAGAATTGGCAACGTTCGATCAAGTGGCCGGCGATGTAAATCGTCGGCTGGGGTATGTCTGAATCGTGAGTGGTGAAGATCTAAGCGGCCGACGCCGCATGATGGCGAACGTGGCCTGGAGCTGGGCCGCGCACCTCGTCTTCGTGATTTCCGGGTTCGTGATGCCGCACATGCTGGATCGCAACCTGGGCCAGGACCTGCTGGGCATCTGGGACCTGTGCTGGTCCCTGGTGAGCTACCTCAGCCTTGCGGGACTGGGCACGGGAGCTTCGGTTAACCGCTATGTGGCGCGCTACCGGGCCGCAGGCGATGTGGACAGCCTGTGTCGCGCCGTATCGTCCGTCGTCGCGCTGCAGGTGCTGGTCTGTGTTTTCGTGGTGCTGGCTACGTTGGGCATCGTGTTCGCGCTGCCCATGCTGGTCAATGATCGCGTGGGCGTGCACCTTGAGGAAACGCGCTGGGTGGTGCTGTTCCTGGGTCTGAGTCTCGCGGTGCAGAAAGGCCTCGAAGCCTACCGAGGCGTGATCAGCGGCTGTCATCGATGGGATCTGCACAATGGCATCCAGGCCGGATCTCACGCGGTATCCGTGGTTGCAATGCTGACTTCCCTGCTGATGGGTGGCGGCGTCGTCAGCATGGCGATCATCTATTTCATCGGCACGTCGCTGGGCGAGATGGCGCGCGTGGTGGCCGTGGCCTACGTCTGCCCGGAGTTGAAGGTTCGCTGGCACTTCGTCGGCTGGGACTACGGCCGAAAGCTGGCGCTGTTCGGCGGCAAGATATTCCTGCTGGGCACGCCGCCGCTGGTTCTCTACCAGACCGTGAACATCTACGTGGCTTCGGCCCTTGGGCCCGCGATGCTGGCCGTGCTCTCGCGCCCGCTCGGTCTGGTGCGCCATGCCGAGACACTGCTGGCAAAGTTCAGCAACATGTTCTCCCCGATGGCCGGTTCCATTCAGGGTAGCGACGAACGCGCGCAGCAGCGCGAGCTGCTGTACTACGGCGCGCGCTGGGGTGTGGCGGTGGCCATGCCGGCCTCAATCGGTCTGGCCGTGCTGGGTGATTCGCTGATCGAGCTCTGGATGGGCGCGGACTATGTGCATCCGGGCCTGATGGCGCTGCTGGCCATCGGAATGTTCCCGCAGATCGCGCATGCCTCTGCAGTGCAGATTCTGGTGGGCATGAACCTGCACGGCCGCGCGGCCATTTTCAGCATGGTCTGGGTGGGCCTCGCGCTGCTCGTCGGCGTTGTCATCTTCAGCTACGTGGGTTGGTCGCTGAATGGCGCCGCACTGCTGCTGGTCGCGGCCATGGCGCCCAGCTATGGCATCTTCCTCCCGGGCTACCTCTGTCACTTGCTGGGCGTTTCGTTCAGCAGCTATTTCCGGCGCGTGCTGGTGCTGCCGCTGGTCACTGGCGCGGCGCTGACGGTGGCACTCATGGCCGTGCGCCTGTGGTTCGCAGGTCGTCCGCTGATGACCGTTCTGGTCGGCACGCTCGTGGGTTGCGGCTTGACGGCGGCGATCTACTGGCGATACCTCCTCACCCCTGGGTTGCGCGCGCGGGTACTGGGCCTGCTCGGGCGTCGCGGAGGAAAGACCGACCAGGAGGCCGTGTGACGCAGGCCCTGCGGCGTCATCCTTACCCCTACCGGTCGGCATTGGCCATCTGCAGCGACCTGGACGAAACCCCGGATCGCAAGGTCTATAGGGAGATCGTGCTGTTCCTCAACAGCACGCGCGCCACCGCCATGGGACCCGGCGTCGGCCTTGAAGTGGGCAATACGCTCTACTTCGACATGCCCGGCGATCGGTTTGCCTACTGGAATACCGACGACGAAGGGCGCGAAAT
>JADJXW010000020.1 GCA_016720075.1 Pseudomonadota bacterium | reverse complement strand
GAACTCCAGCAGTCCCTTGCGTATCGGTCCGAATTTTTCGCTCAGGTCCATGGGTTGTCGTACGTTCTGGTCTTGGGAAGCTACCTTGTGATGTAAAGGTAGCAGCAGAAAGAAAGGGGCGCAAGCCCTTTCTGGCGAGCGCCCCGGAGGCTAGAAGCTGTAGCGAAGACCCAGGCGGACCGTGCGGGGCTCCTCGACCCGGCTCATGCGGCCCTCGGTCGGGGCTGCATCGATGGCGGGCAGGTAGGACTCGTAGAAATAGACGATGTCCTTGCCGCGCGCGTCGAACACGTTCAGCAGTTCGCCGTAGAGCATCCACGGGCCGCGCTTCCAGGCGGCGCGCAGGTTGACGGTCTCTTCGGCGCTGGCCCGCTCTGAGTCATCCTCGACCAGCGGGTAGGGACCCGGTGGACGCAGCCGGGCCGAAATTTCCCACGGCCCATCGATGTACGACTGACGCCCAGTTCGCCGGCCGATTCGATCGCGCCGGCGATATGCGTCTCGCCCGGCGCCGCCAGCGCGCCGAAATAGCGGGCGCGCGACACGGTGAACGAGGCGTCGATGGCCAGCTGCGGGAAAGGGCGCCAGAACGACACCAGTTCGTAGCCGCGGCGACGGCTCGACGCTCCTGGTTCCACCGAGTTCGAATCGCCGACGAACTTCAGCTCGCTGTCCACTTCCAGCCACCAGTACGTGGCGGTGAACGAGAACGCGCCGCGCTGGTAACGCGCGCCGAGTTCCTCGCCGGTTCCCTTCACCAGGCCCGGCACCGCCGGCACCGAAGCCGTCACGCCGCGCGAATCGTTCGAATGAAATCCGCGACCCCAGTTGGCATAGGCCTCGACGGTGTCGAGATCTCCCGAGCCAGGGGCGCGAGCTTCTGCGACAGGCCGGAATCGCTGGCATGACCGCCGAGGAATCCCGGCTGCGTGGCGCGCGTGCGGAAGTCGAAGTGGTCGGCGCGCAGTCCGGCCATCACGCGCACGCCGTCCACGGGCTTCCAGCTTGCCTCTGCAAAACCGGCCAGCGACAGTTCGCGTGCCCGGTGCGCTGCCACGTAGTCCACGAACTGGCGCTGCAGCGTGTGGTCGACCTGCACCTTGCGGATGTCGTCGAGCCGCGCCGCCGGTGGTGAGCTGCAGCTTCGGCAGCAGCTGCAGGGATTTCTGCCCGCGCGCGCCATAGATGAAACGCTTGTCCCACTGCCGGATCTGGAAATCGTAGGTGGAGTCCGAATACATGTTCCAGTTGTAGTACTGGCCATAGACGGTGGCGCCCCAGTCACTGCCGGTCAGCCGCAGCGTGGCGATATGCCGCTGCGTGTCGCCGGTGGCCGAGGTATCGAGCGCGCAGAACGCATCCGCGCAGACCGACGTGCCGATGGCGCGCTCGGGAATCTGCTCGGTGGGTCGCCAGCTCGCATCGTAGCTGGCGAGGCTGGCTTCCCAGCGCCCGAAGCCGGTGGCCTCGGCGTACTTCAGGTAGGTGGAGACATGCTTCAGGTCTTCCGAAAGCTGCCAGGGGCCGTCGTAGGTCTTCCACTGGGCGGCCGCCGTGAGTTCGCCGTTGCCCAGCATGTGGCTGCCGCCAGCGGCCGCGCGCAGCCAGCCGTATTCGCCAGCCTCCACCGATGCGAAGGGCGCCGCGAAGCGCGGCACCGTATGCAGGAACGATGCACCTGCCAGCGCGTTGTCGCCCAGGTCGGCGCGATACGGACCCTTGCGAAAATCGATGCGCTCGATCAGTTCGGGTATCAGTCCGTTCACGTCCAGGTAGCCCTGGCCGTGTCCGTGCGTGCGCAGGTTCATCGGCACGCCATCCACGAACGCCGCGAAATCCGTGCCGTGGTCCAGGTTGAAACCGCGCAGGAAATACTGGTTGGCCTTGCCGCTGCCTGAATGCTGCGCGGCGATCAGCCCCGGCACCACCTCCAGCAGTTCAGCCACGCGGAGCAGCGGGCGCACGCCAAGGTCCGCGCCGCCCACGGTGCCTTCACTGGCCGCGCGCGCCTCGCCGATCAGTCTCTCGCCGCGGCCATAGACCACGACTTCCTCGAGGTCCGGATCGGTGGATGCGGATTCCTGCGCCGCCATCGCGGATCCGGCTGCGGCAAGCGCAAGGGCCACCGCGGCGGCCACTTCATGAAGCCGTCGATGCATCGAGTTCAACCTCAGGAGAAAAGTGATTAGGGCGCCGCCGGCGCGTTGGGATACCAGAAGCGCTTGTGGCACTGCTCGCAGGCTTCGTAGATGGCCCCGCCAGCTTCCACCAGCGCATCGGCATCCTTCGAATCCACGGCCTTCAACGTGGCCATTGCGCCGTTCTGAAGTGTCTGCGCATAGGCCAGGTAGGTGGGCCACTCCGCCTTGATCTTTGCGGCGCTCTGGTCCGGCGTCAGGTCGCCGGGTCCGGCGGGACTGGCCAGCTTTTCGCCGGGCAGCAGGGTGGGCCGATCCGGCACCGCCAGCAGGTTGGCCGCCTCGGCGATCAGCAGCACCTTGTACCGCAGGTCGGCCCAGTCCTTGTCCGAGACGGGCATCGCCTGCCAGATGGCGTCGGACGTGGGGACGATCACGCCCGTCATCAGTGCGATGGTGCTGGCCTGGGGCTTGGGCAGCAGCGGCGGCGGAGGGGCGGCCGCGGCGGAGCTCGTGGGCGGCGAAGGCTGGCAGCCGGCCAGCAGGGCCAGGGCGCCAGCGGCCAGCAGTCGTGTGGTTCTCATGATCATCTCCCGGGCACTGTCGATGCAGTGATGGGAGGTTAGTCCGGCCGAAGGCCGGTTCGTCACGAAAGATACCGTTCGAAACGGTTTGTTAACGTGGCTTCAGCCCGGCAGGACGATGCGCGGGAGCTCCGGATGGGCCCGGTAGAGCACCGCGACGTGTCCTATCCGCGTCACCATGGTGCTCGCGGTGCGCTCGGCCAGCTGGGCCAGCGCGGCATCGCGCTCCTCGCGGTCGAGGCCGGGCAGGCGGACCTTGATCAGTTCATGGTCATTCAGCGCCCGGATGGTTTCGGCAACGACCGCCTCGGACAGGCCGGCATTGCCCATCAGGATGACGGGCTTCAGGGGGTGCGCCAGGCCCTTCAGGTGGCGGCGCTGTTTTTCGCTCAACTGCATGGGGCGCATTATGCCTTGCGGCACACCTTGAAGCCCCGCTTCCGGCCCTCATTAAATGAGCCTGGAGCAACCTGCGCGGTACTTGCTGGCGAGCCTTGCCGGGATGGTGTAGCGTGGGTTGGCGTGTGTCAGCAAGGGGCTTGAGGCCCAAGGTTTTCCAAATTGAATGACATGACTGGCAAGGTGCTGATCTGGATCGTGGTCGTCGGCGCCACGCTGTTCCTTTTCAGCCGGTTCATGCCGCCGGCCAATGCTCCCGAGGCCGTCCGCTACTCGCACTTCCTCGATGAGGTCGCCGACGGGCAGGTCGACTCGGTCGTCCTTCAGGGCGAGCAGATCATCGGCACGCGCAAGGACAAGACCCAGTTCCAGTCCTTCAACCCGGAGTCCGACAACTCCGCGCTGATCGGCGAGCTGCGCAGGTCCAAGGTGGCCTTCGAGGGCCGGGCCCCGAAGGAGCCCAGCCTGCTCACGCAGTTCCTCATCCAGCTGTCGCCAGCGCTGCTGCTCATCCTGGTGTTCGTCTACATGCTGCGCCAGATGCAGGGCGCCGCCGGTGGCCGTGGCGCCATGTCCTTCGGCAAGAGCAAGGCGCGCCTGCTCGGCGAGGACCAGGTCAATGTCACCTTCGCCGATGTGGCGGGCGTCGAAGAGGCCAAGCAGGAGGTCAGCGAAATCGTCGACTTCCTGAAGGACCCGGGCAAGTTCCAGAAGTTGGGCGGCAAGATCCCGAAGGGCGTGCTGATGGTGGGCAGCCCCGGCACCGGCAAGACGCTGCTGGCCCGCGCCATCGCCGGCGAAGCCAAGGTGCCGTTCTTCACCATCTCCGGTTCCGATTTCGTCGAGATGTTCGTCGGCGTGGGCGCCTCGCGCGTGCGCGACATGTTCGAACAGGCCAAGAAGCACGCGCCCTGCATCATCTTCATCGATGAAATCGACGCGGTCGGCCGCCATCGCGGCGCGGGCCTGGGCGGCGGCCACGACGAGCGCGAGCAGACGCTGAACCAGTTGCTGGTGGAGATGGACGGCTTCGAGGGCAACGAAGGCATCATCGTCATCGCCGCCACCAACCGCCCCGATGTGCTCGATCCGGCGCTGCTGCGCCCGGGCCGCTTCGACCGCCAGGTCGTGGTGCCGCTGCCCGACGTGCGCGGGCGCGAGCAGATCCTGCGCGTGCACATGCGCAAGGTGCCCATTGCCGATGACGTGAAGCCCGCGCTGATCGCGCGCGGCACGCCTGGTTTCTCGGGCGCCGATCTTGCCAACCTCGTCAACGAGGCGGCGCTGTTCGCCGCGCGCGCCAACCTGCGCACGGTGGCGATGGACATGTTCGAGAAGGCCAAGGACAAGATCCTGATGGGCGCCGAGCGGCGCTCCATGGTGATGAGCAACGAAGAAAAGCGCATGACGGCCTACCACGAGGCGGGACACGCCATCGTGGGCCTCTCCGTGCCCGAACACGATCCGGTCTACAAGGTCACCATCATTCCGCGCGGCCGCGCGCTCGGCGTCACGCAGTTCCTGCCTGAGCAGGACCGCTATTCGATGAGCAAGCGGCGGCTGGAAAGCGCCATCGCCACGCTGTTCGGTGGTCGCATCGCCGAAGAGCTGATCTTCGGCCGCGATGCCGTCACCACCGGCGCCTCCAACGACATCGAGCGGGCCACCGACCTCGCGCGCAACATGGTCACCAAGTGGGGCCTGTCGGATCGCATGGGGCCTCTGACCTACACGGAAGAGTCCGGCGAAGTTTTCCTGGGCCGCCAGGTCACGCAGACCAAGCAAGTGTCCGACGAAACCGCGCATGCCATCGATGAAGAGGTGCGCCAGGTCATCGAGACCAACTACAACCGCGCCAAGGGCATTCTCGAATCGCACCTGGACAAGCTGCATGCGATGTCCGATGCGCTGATGAAGTACGAGACCATCGATGATGCCCAGATCCGGGAGATCATGGATGGCAAGCCGCCCACGCCGCCCGAGGGCTGGGACAGCGGGCTGTCCGGTGGTCCGTCTTCAGGCAGTGGTCCGGAAGCGCAGCAGCGTCCGGCCTTCGGATCGGCGACGCGCAACGCCGGCTGAGCCGGTTTCCACCGTGCTGCTGAACTGCGCCGGGCGGGTGCTGGATATTTCCAGCCCCGTCGTCATGGGCATCCTCAACATAACGCCCAATTCCTTCTCCGACGGCGGGCGCTTCCAGCATCGCGATGCGGCCGTAGCGCAGGCGCGGCGCATGGTGGCCGACGGCGCGGCCGTCATCGATGTCGGCGGTGAGTCCACGCGCCCCGGGGCGGCGGCGGTGCAGCTGCAGGAAGAACTGGATCGCGTGCTGCCCGTGATCGAAGCCGTGTCGCGCGAGCTTGATGTGGTGGTCTCCGTCGACACGATGAAGCCCGAGGTGATGCGGGCGGCAGTGGCGGCGGGCGCAGGCCTCATCAACGATGTCATGGCGCTTGGCGCGCCGGGCGCGCTTGAAGCCGCGGCTTCCACCGGCGCTGCCGTGTGCCTGATGCACATGCAGGGCACGCCGCGCACCATGCAGGAGAATCCCCACTACGATGACGTGGTGGGGAGGTTGCCGGTTTCCTGGGGCAGCGGGCCGGGGCCTGCCGGGCGGCCGGCATCGCGGCCGACCGCATCGTGCTGGACCCGGGTTTCGGATTCGGCAAGACGCTCACCCACAACCTGTTGCTGCTGCGCGGCCTGCCGGCGCTGGCGGGCGAATATCCGCTGCTGGTGGGCCTTTCCCGCAAGTCGATGCTGGGCAGGCTCACGGGCAGGCCGGTGGAGCAGCGCCTGGCTGGCAGTATTGCGCTGGCTGCACTTGCGGTGGCGGCCGGGGCGCGTATCGTGCGCTGCCACGATGTGGCCGAGACCGTGGACGCCGTCCGCGTGGCATGGGCCACCCGCAATGGAGAATTCTGAAGCGCATGGCACGCAAGTATTTCGGTACGGACGGGGTTCGCGGACGCGTCGGCGATGCGCCGATGACGGTGGATTTCACGCTGCGGCTGGCCAGCGCTGCGGCGCGCGTGCTCGCGCCCAATGGCGGCAAGGCGCTTATCGGCAAGGACACACGCGTCTCGGGCTACATGTTCGAGGCCGCGCTGGAAGCGGGCCTGGTGGCCGCGGGCGTGGATGTGTGGCTCACCGGTCCGATGCCCACGCCGGGTGTCGCCTACCTTACCAAGCGCAAAGCCGACACCTTCGGCATCGTCATCAGCGCCTCGCACAATCCGTACGAGGACAATGGCATCAAGTTCTTCGACAACGCCGGCGGCAAGCTCTCCGACGAGCTCGAGGAACAGATCGAGGATGAAATGGAGCGCGGCGTGCAGACGCAGCATTCCAACCGGCTCGGCCGGGCGCGTCGTTCGGATGCGCTGCTCGAGGAATACCAGGCGTTCTGCGCCGCGTCGGTGCCCGGTGGCATCGACCTCACGGGCCTGAAGATCGTGCTCGACTGCGCCAACGGCGCCGGTTTCAAGGTGGGGCCCAGGCTCATGGCGGCGCTGGGCGCCGACCTGATTCCGATCGGCTGCTCGCCCAATGGCCGCAACATCAATGATGGCTGCGGTTCCACATCCCCCGGATTGCTGCAGCTCACCGTGGCCGGCGTGAACGCCGCCTGCGGCATCGCGCTGGATGGTGACGGCGACCGCCTGGTGATGGTCGATCACCTGGGCCGGCTGCTCGATGGCGACCAGCTGCTCTATATCATCGCGAAGGACCGGCAAGAGCGCGGCGAGCTGCAGGGCCCCGTCGTGGGCACCGTGATGAGCAACCTCGGCCTCGAGGTGGCGCTGCGCGAACTGGGCATCGGGTTCCACCGGGCCAAGGTGGGCGACCGCTATGTGCTGTCGCTGCTGAAGGAGCACGGCGGCGTGATCGGTGGCGAGACTTCCGGTCACATCCTGTGCCTCGACCGCACCAGCACCGGCGATGCGCTGGTCAGCGCGCTGCAGGTGCTGGCTGTGATGCGCCGCACCGGCAAGTCGCTGGCCGAGCTTTCCGCCGGCATGCAGAAATTTCCGCAGGTGATGCGCAATGTGCGCGTGGCCCAGCGCTTCGATCCGCTGGCAGTGCCAGCGGTAGCCACAGCGGTGGCCGCCGTTGAAAAGTCCCTGGGCGGCGACGGCCGGGTGGTGCTGCGCGCCTCGGGCACCGAACCCCTGATCCGGGTGATGGTCGAGGGGCGGGACGAAGACACCACCGCCCGCTGCGCCGACGCCATCGCGGACGCCGTGAAGGCCGCTGCGAAGGGCTGAAAGGCGGGCATATTCCACCCCGGGCAGGCGGCCCGGGGCGTTTGCACCGGCCCCGGGGCGCCGCTATCATCCGGCGCCCTTGCCGCAGGGCCCCATCCCGGACTCGCCCATGACACCCCAATCCGCACGCCGCCGCCTGGTTGCAGGCAACTGGAAGATGCATGGATCCCGCGTCGAGAACGCCGCGCTGATCGATGCGCTGCTGCAGCCGGCCACCCTGGATGAGTCGGTGGAGTGCCTGGTGTGCCCCCCGTTCGTCTATCTGTCCGAGGTGGGTCGCCAGCTGGCCGGAACACCGATTGCGCTGGGCGCGCAGAACCTGTGCGCGGAAGGGCCTGGGGCCTTCACCGGCGAGGTGGCCGCCTCGATGCTGGTGGATGTGGGCTGCCGCTATGTGCTCGTGGGCCATTCCGAGCGGCGGGTGATCTATGGCGAGAACGACGCGCTGGTGGCGCGCAAGTTCGCGATGGCCCAGTCGCGGGGCCTGACGCCCGTGCTGTGCGTGGGTGAACAGCTGGCCGAGCGCGATGGCGGGCAGACCGAGGCGGTCGTGGCGCGCCAGCTCGATGCGGTGCTGGCGCTGTCGGGGGTTGCCTCCCTGGCGAACGCCGTGGTGGCCTACGAGCCCGTCTGGGCCATTGGCACCGGCCGCACGGCGACCCCGGAGCAGGCGCAGCAGGTGCATGCCTTCATTCGCGGGCGGGTGGCGGCGCTCGATGCTAGTATCGCGGCCCGTCTTCGCGTGCTCTATGGCGGCAGCTGCAAGGCCGGCAATGCCGCAGAGCTGTTTTCCATGCCCGATGTCGATGGCGGACTGATAGGAGGCGCGTCGCTGAAGGCCGAGGAGTTCCTCGCCATCTGGTCGGCGGCCGCAGAGGTTTGAACGAATGTTGCAATCGATCCTGATGGTGATTCACATCCTCAGCGCCGCGTTCATCGTGGTGCTGGTGCTCATCCAGCGCGGCAAGGGCGCGGACGCGGGCGCGGGTTTCGGCGCGGGCGCGTCGGGCACGGTGTTCGGCGCGCGTGGCGCCAGCACGGCGCTGTCGCGCACCACGGCCATTCTCGCCGGCGTTTTCATGGTGACCAGCCTCTCGCTGGCCTACATGGGCACGCGCACCGTGAAGAGCACGCCGGATACAGTCCTTGACCGGCTCGCCGAGCAGGAAAGCGTGCCGGCGCCAGCGCCAGTGGCGCCCGCGTCGCAGCTGCCTACTGCGCCGCCCGCCAGCGTTCCGGCACCGGTGGCACCGGCGCCTGCAGCGCCCGCGAACTGACAAACGATCACAAGCCGACGTGGTGGAATTGGTAGACACACTAGCTTGAGGGGCTAGCGCCGCAAGGTGTGGGAGTTCGAATCTCCCCGTCGGCACCAAATCTTTCGGGTCGTTTGCTACAATAGGTACCCAGTCGCGGGGCTGCGCACTTCGAACAAGAAGGGCGCCAAAGCCCCGTTTTACTGTGGGTCACCAATGCTTGCCAATTACCTGCCAGTCCTGATCTTCCTGGTCGTCGCCGCGGGACTCGCCGTCGTGCTGATGGGCCTGGGCAACTTCTTCGGCAGGCTTGCCACCAAGAATCCCCGCGATGTCGAGAAGCTCTCCGCGTATGAATGCGGATTCGAGGCCTTCGAAGACGCCCGCGCGCGCTTCGATGTGCGTTACTACCTGGTCGCCATCCTGTTCATCGTCTTCGATCTGGAAATCGCCTTCCTGTTCCCCTGGGCCGTCGCGCTGCCGTCCATCGGTGGCTTCGGCCTGTGGGCCATGGGCATTTTCCTGGCCATCCTGGTGGTCGGATTCGTGTACGAGTGGAAGAAGGGAGCGCTGGAGTGGGATTAGAAGAGGTCGAACTGCCCCCGGATGATCCGGAGGGCTGGTCCCGGCGCGGCTTTCTCACCACGCAAGTCGACAGCCTGGTCAGCTGGGCTCGCACCGGCTCGCTGTGGCCGATGACCTTTGGCCTGGCCTGCTGCGCGGTCGAGATGATGCACGCGGGCGCCTCGCGCTATGACCTTGACCGCTTCGGCATCGTGTTCCGTCCCAGCCCGCGCCAGTCCGATGTGATGATCGTGGCCGGCACGCTGGTCAACAAGATGGCCCCCGCGCTGCGCAAGGTCTACGACCAGATGCCCGAGCCGCGCTGGGTCATCTCGATGGGGTCGTGCGCGAATGGTGGTGGTTACTACCATTACAGCTATGCCGTCGTGCGCGGCTGCGACCGCATCGTGCCGGTGGATGTCTATGTGCCGGGTTGCCCGCCCACGGCAGAGGCGCTGCTCTACGGCATCATCCAGCTGCAGAAGAAGATCGCGCGCACCTCGGTGTTCGCGGCATGAGCGCGCATTTCACCCAACTGGCCTCGCGCATCGAGGCGGAGCTTGCCGGGCGCGTGCAGCGCCGTCCTTCGCTGCCCTGCGACCTTTCCTACGACGTGGCCGCGGCAGACCTCGTGGCCGTCGCCACGGTGCTGCGCGACCATGCCGACCTGCGCTTCGAGCTGCTGATCGATGTCGCCGGTGTCGACTACATGGATTACGGCCGCAGCGAATGGCGCACGCAGTCGGCCACCAGCAGCGGCTTTGGCCGCGGCGTGAACCGTGGCGGCAGTGGTGGCGCGCATGACGGCCCGCGCTTCGCGGGGCTCTACCAGCTGCTGTCGGTCACGCACAACGAGCGCCTGTCGCTGCGGGCCTTCTGCACCGACAACCAGGATCCGGTGCTCGACACCCTCACCGGCGTCTGGGCCTCGGCCAACTGGTTCGAGCGCGAGGCCTTCGACCTGTTCGGCATCGTGTTCAACGGCCACCCCGACCTGCGCCGCATCCTCACCGATTACGGCTTCATCGGGCATCCGTTCCGCAAGGACTTCCCGCTGGTGGGCAATGTCGAGGTGAAGTACGACGCCGAAAAGCAGCGCGTGGTCTATGTGCCGGTGGAAATCACCGAGCGCACGCTGGTGCCGCGCGTGATCCGCGACGACGTGCGTTACGCGCCGGAACTGAAGGGGCGCAGCTGATGGCCGAGATCCGCAATTTCACGCTGAACTTCGGCCCGCAGCATCCGGCCGCGCACGGCGTGCTGCGCCTGGTGCTCGAGATGGACGGCGAAACGATCATGAAGGCCGACCCGCACGTGGGCCTGCTGCACCGGGGCACCGAGAAGCTGGCCGAGCACAAGCCCTTCAACCAGTCCATCGGCTACATGGACCGGCTCGACTACGTGTCGATGATGTGCAACGAGCATGCCTACGTGATGGCGATGGAAAAGCTGCTCGGCGTGCAGGTGCCGCTGCGCGCGCAGTACATCCGCGTGATGTACGACGAGATCACCCGCATCCTGAACCACCTGCTGTGGCTGGGCGCGCATGGCCTCGACATCGGCGCGATGAGCGTGTTCCTGTTCTGCTTCCGCGAGCGCGAAGACCTGATGGACTGCTACGAGGCGGTGTCGGGCACGCGCATGCACGCCACGTACTACCGGCCGGGCGGCGTGTACCGCGACCTGCCCGAAACCATGCCGCGCTACCAGGCCTCGCGCTGGCGCTCGCAGAAGGACGTCGACCGGTTGAACGAGTCGCGCTCGGGCTCGCTGCTCGATTTCATCGAGGATTTCACGGCCCGCTTCCCGGGCTGCGTCGACGAATACGAAACCCTGCTCACCGACAACCGCATCTGGAAGCAGCGCACCGTGAACATCGGTGTGGTGACCCCGGAGCGCGCGATGCAGCTGGGATTCACGGGCCCGATGATCCGCGGCTCCGGCATCGCCTGGGACCTGCGCAAGAAGCAGCCCTACGAGGTCTATGCCGACATGGACTTCGATATCCCGGTGGGCGTTAACGGCGACTGCTACGACCGTTACCTGGTGCGCGTCGAGGAGATGCGTCAGTCGAACCGGATCGTCAGGCAATGCGTTGACTGGCTGCGCAAGAACCCCGGGCCGGTCATGGCCGATGATCGCAAGATCCGCCAGCCGCGCCGCGAAGAGATGAAGGGCGACATGGAATCGCTCATCCATCACTTCAAGTATTTCACCGAAGGGTTCTCGGTGCCGGAGGGCGAGACCTACGCCGCCGTCGAGGCCCCCAAGGGCGAATTCGGCGTGCTGCTGGTGTCGGATGGCGCCAACAAGCCCTACCGGCTGCACTGCCGCGCGCCGGGCTTCGCGCACCTGTCGGCGCTGCCGGAGATGGTCGAGGGGCACATGCTGGCCGACGTCGTGGCCGTGATCGGCACGCAGGACATCGTATTCGGAGAAGTAGACAGATGAGCGCCGCGCCAACTGGCAAGGCCGCACTGCTCAACGAGCACACGCGGCACGAGATCGACGAATGGGTGGCGCGCTTCCCCGAGGGCAAGCAGCGCTCGGCCGTGCTGTCGGCGCTGCGCTTCACGCAGGAACAGAACAACGGCTTCCTCACTTCCGACCTGATGGACGCCGTGGCCGAATACCTGCGGCTGCCGCCGATCCAGGTGTACGAGGTGGCCAGCTTCTATTCGATGTTCGAGACGCATCCCTGCGGCCGGCATCACGTGAGCATCTGCACCAACATCTCGTGCATGCTGAACGGCGCCGAGAACATCGTCGCCTACACCGAGAAGAAACTGGGTATCAAGACGGGCGAGAGCACGCCGGATGGCCGCATCTTCCTCAAGTGCGAGGAAGAGTGCCTGGCCGCCTGCACGGGCGCGCCGATGATGATGGTCGACCACATCTACCACGAGTACCTCACCCCTTCGAAGGTGGATGACGTGCTCGACAAGCTGAAGTGACGCGCATGGGCAAGTGGGACGACAAATTGAACCTGGTGTGCTTCGAGGTGCTGAAGCGCCGGAGCCGTGGAAACTCGACACCTACCGCAAGATCGGCGGCTACGAGGCGTGGGAAAAGATCCTCGCCGAGAAGACCCCGCGCGAGACCATCATCGAGACGGTGAAGGCCTCCGGACTGCGCGGCCGCGGCGGCGCCGGCTTTCCGGTGGGCGTGAAGTGGAGCTTCATGCCGCGCACTGCGCCGGGGCAGAAGTACGCCGTGTGCAATTCGGATGAGTCCGAGCCCGGCACCTGCCACGACCGCGACATCCTGCGCTACAACCCGCACCAGCTCATCGAGGGCATGGCCATCGGCGCCTATTCGATGGGCGCGACCGTGGGCTACAACTACATCCGCGGCGAGTTCCTGGGCGAACCCGTGCCGCGCTTCGAGGCGGCGCTGAAAGAAGCCTACGCCGCGGGCCTGCTCGGCAAGAACATCAAGGGCTCGGGCATCGATGTGGACATTTACTGCGCGGTCGGCGCGGGGCCTACATCTGCGGCGAGGAAACCGCGCTGCTCGAGTCGCTCGAGGGCAAGCAGGGCAAGCCGCGCTTCAAGCCGCCGTTCCCGGCCG
Organism: Pseudomonadota bacterium; assembly: GCA_016720075.1. GTDB lineage: Bacteria > Pseudomonadota > Gammaproteobacteria > Steroidobacterales > Steroidobacteraceae > ZC4RG30. The sequence continues at coordinate 433,230 of JADJXW010000020.1, read as the reverse complement.
CCTTCGGCCTGTACGGCAAGCCAACCACGATCAACAACACGCAGAGCTATGCCTCCACGCCCACCATCCTGCGCAAGGGCGCGGCCTGGTTCGCGGGCCTGGGCGTGCCGAACTCGGGCGGCACGATCATCTTCTCGGTTTCCGGCCATGTGGCGAAGCCGGGCAACTACGAACTGCCCATGGGCATCCCGTTCGCCGAGCTGCTTGAAGTGGCCGGGGGCATGCAGGGGGGGCGGAAGCTGAAGGCCGTGATCCCTGGCGGATCCTCCTGCCCCGTGGTGCCGGCAGAGACGATGCTGAAGACCAACATGGACTACGACTCGGTGAAGGCCGCAGGCTCAGGCGTGGGCTCCGCCGCCGTCATCGTGATGGACGAGACCACCTGCATGGTGAAGGTGCTCGAGCGCCTGTCGCGCTTCTACATGAGCGAGAGCTGCGGCCAGTGCACGCCCTGCCGCGAGGGCACGGGCTGGCTCAACCGTCTCATCAAGCGGATCATGGCCGGGCAGGGCAGGCGCGAGGACATCGACCTGCTGGTGCAGGTGGCCAACAAGATCGAAGGCCACACCATCTGCGCGCTGGGCGATGCGGCAGCCTGGCCGGTGCAGAGCTTCATCAAGCATTTCCGGCATGAGTTCGAATACATGATCGATCATGGCGGCCGCAGCATCGTGGGCGCGCAGCAGGTCGCGGCATGAGCACACCGAACCCCACCGCTCCGGCCGCTCCCCCGTCCGACTCGGTGATGATCACCGTCGACGGCGTGCCGATGAAGGCGAAGAAGGGCGAGATGCTCATCCGCGTCACCGACGCGAACGACGTGTACGTGCCGCGCTTCTGCTACCACGAGAAGCTCGCGGTGGCGGCCAACTGCCGCATGTGCCTGGTCGAAGTCGAGAAGGCGCCCAAGCCGCTGCCGGCCTGCGCCACGCCGGTGATGGACGGCATGATCGTCCACACGCGCTCGGCCAAGGCCATCGCCGCACAGAAATCGGTGATGGAGTTCCTGCTCATCAACCATCCGCTCGACTGCCCGATCTGCGACCAGGGCGGCGAGTGCGAGCTGCAGGACCTGGCCGTGGGCTATGGCCGCGATGTCTCGCGCTACGCCGAGCGCAAGCGCGTGGTGAAGGACAAGAACATCGGTCCGCTGGTCTCCACCGACATGACGCGCTGCATCCACTGCACGCGCTGCGTGCGGTTCAGCCAGGACATCACCGGCGCCGCGGAACTCGGCACAACGAACCGTGGCGAGCACAACGAGATCGGCACCTACGTTGAGAAGACCGTCGATCACGAGCTGTCGGGCAACATCATCGACCTGTGCCCGGTGGGCGCGCTGAACAGCAAGCCCTTCCGCTTTCGCGCGCGCTCGTGGGAAATGAGCCAGGTGCCGCTGGTGTCGCCGCACGATGGCCTGGGCACCAACACCTACGGGCATGTGCTGCGCGGGCGGCTGATGCGAGTGGTGCCGCGCGCCAACGACGCCATCAATGAATGCTGGATCTCTGACCGTGACCGCTTTTCCTACGAGGGCATCTACAGCGCGGACCGGCTGGAAAAGCCGATGCTGCGCATGTCCAACGGCGCCTGGAAGGAAGTGGACTGGCAGACCGCGCTCGAAGCGGCGGTCAATGGCCTGAAGGGCGTGCCGGCCGCGGGGCTCGGCGTGCTCGCGGGTCCGTCGAGCACGCTCGAGGAATACGCGCTGCTGCAGCAGCTGGCCGCGGGCCTGGGCACCTCCAACATCGATCACCGCCTGCGCCAGCCTGATTTCTCGGGCGACGCGGCCGATCCGGCCATGCCCACGCTGGGCGGCGCCATTGCCGAGGTCGACACGCTGCAGGGGCTGCTGGTGGTGGGATCGAACCTGCGCCTGGAGCTGCCGCTGCTGGCGCATCGGGTCCGCAAGGCGGCCCGCGCGGGCGCCAGCGTCGCTTTCCTGAACCCTGCCGCATTCGAATACCTGTTCGAGGCCGAGCAGATCGTCGTGGATCCTGCCCGCCAGCTGGCGGAGCTGAATGCGCTGGTGTCGGCTGCGGGCGGCACGACCGTCGGCAATTCGGTGGCCGATGTCACTGATCGCCACCGCAGGGTGGTCGAATCGCTGCGCGGCGCGCAGCGCAAGGCCATCTGGCTGGGCGCGCTGGCGTTGCGTCATCCGCAGTATGCCGCGCTGCGCGCGGCCGCACAGGCGCTGGCGGCTGCCACGGGGGCGTCGCTGGGCGTGCTCGCAGAGGGCGGCAATGCCGCCGGCGCGCATCTGGCTGGCGTGCTGCCGCATCGCGCTGCCGGTGGCGTAGCGCGGGCGAGCACCGGCCTTTCCGCCGGCGCCATGCTGTCGCAGTCGCTGGGCGGTTACCTGCTGTGGGATGTGGAGCCCACGGCGGACTCGCTGCATGAAAAGGCGCTGGCCTCGCTCAAGGGAGCCGGCTACGTGGTTGCCGCTACGCCTTATGCCACGGAAGAACTCAAGTCCGTGGCGCAGGTGCTGTTGCCGATCGGTACGTTTGCCGAGACATCGGGCACCTATGTGAACCTGGAAGGCCAGTGGCAGAGCTTCACCGGCGCCGCGTTGCCGGTGGGCGAGGCGAGGCCAGGCTGGAAGGTGCTGCGCGTGCTGGGCAACCTCCTGGGCCTGTCTGGTTTCGAGCAGAACTCCTCCGAGGAAGTGCGCGACCAGCTGCGCTCCCAGGTCGAACGCAGCGCCGCGCCGATCAGCATTGGTGCCGTGGCGGCGCCGACTGCGCTGGGCCAGGCGCGGGTAGCCGGCGTGCAGGTCTACCAGGCCGATGCCATCGTGCGCCGCGCGGCATCGCTGCAGCGCACGCGTGAGGCGCGGGCGCCGCGCGTCGTCTATGGCGCGGGAGCCGAGTCATGATGGCCTGGTGGGAGTCGCTGTCCGAACTGGCCCGCAGCACGGCGGTGTCGACGCTGTGGATCATCGTCGTCACGGTGGTGCTGATCCTGTCGGTGGCCTACCTCACGCTGTGGGAGCGCAAGCTCATCGGCTGGATGCAGGTGCGCCGGGGTCCGAACCGCGTGCGCATCTTCGGTTTCCTGCCCGGCATGGGCCAGCCCTTTGCCGACGTGATCAAGCTGCTGATCAAGGAAATCGTCGTGCCGTCGGCGTCGAACAAGGTGCTGTTCCGCATCGCGCCGGCCATCACGCTGATTCCCGCCTTCGCCATCTGGGCCGTGGTGCCCATCGCGCCGGGCTTTGCCATCGCCAACGTGGATGCGGGCCTGCTTTACGTGCTGTCACTCACCTCGGTGGGTGTGTATGGCGTGATCCTCGCGGGCTGGGCGTCGAACTCCAAATACGCCTTCCTGGGCGCCATGCGCTCGGCGGCGCAGATCGTGGCGTATGAGATCGCCATGGGCTTCGCGCTGGTGGGCGTGCTGATGGCCTCCAACAGCCTGAACCTGGGCGTGGTCATCGAGAAGCAGGCGGGCGGCTTCCTGTCGTGGAACTGGTTCTGGCTGTTCCCGCTGTTCGTCGTGTATTTCATCTCGGGCGTCGCGGAAACCAACCGCGCTCCCTTCGACGTGGCCGAGGGTGAATCGGAGATCGTCGCCGGCTTCCACGTGGAATATTCGGGCATCGGCTTCGCGCTGTTCTTCCTGGCCGAATACGCCAACATGATCCTGATCGCGGCGCTGACGGCCGTGTTCTTCTTCGGCGGCTGGCAGAGCCCGCTGAATGGCTACGTGGCGGCCGACAGCAGCCTGTTCCAGATCCCGCTGCTGGGACCGCTGCTGAACGACGGCACCCACTGGCTGGCCTTCAAGCTGTTCCTGTTCCTGTGCCTGTTCCTGTGGCTGCGCGCCACGTTCCCGCGCTACCGCTATGACCAGATCATGCGGCTGGGCTGGAAGGCGCTGATTCCCGTGACCATCGTCTGGATATTCGTCGAGATGCTCATGGCCCACTACAAGATCGGACCCTGGAGCCCCTGATGTCGGTCAAGAGTTTCATCAAGACCTTCGCTCTGTGGGAACTGCTCATCGGCATGAGCGTGACCCTGCGCACGCTGTTCCGGCGCAAGATCACCGTGAACTACCCGGAAGAGAAGGCGCCGCAGTCCTCGCGGTTCCGTGGCCTGCATGCGCTGCGTCGCTATCCCAACGGCGAGGAGCGTTGCATCGCCTGCAAGCTGTGCGAGGCGGTGTGCCCCGCGGCCGCCATCACCATCGATTCCGATGTCAGCGCCGACGGCACGCGCCGCACCACGCGCTACGACATCGACCTGTTCAAGTGCATCTACTGCGGCTTCTGCGAGGAGGCCTGCCCGGTGGATGCCATCGTCGAGACGCGCATCCACGAGTACCACATGGAGCACCGCGGCGAGAACATCATGACCAAGGACAAGCTGCTGGCCGTGGGCGAGCGCTACGAGGCCATGATCAACGCGGACAAAGCCGCCGACGCCCGGTACCGGTAAGGGAGCTCAAGGCAGTGCTGGTCAATATCCTGTTCTACGCCTTCGCGCTGGTGCTGCTGGCATCGGCCATCGGCGTCATCGGGTCGAAGAATCCCGTGCACAGCGCGTTGTGCCTGGTGCTCACGTTCTTCACCGCCGCGGCGATCTGGCTGCTGGCCCAGGCCGAGTTCCTGGCCATCGTGCTGGTGCTGGTCTACGTGGGCGCGGTGATGGTGCTGTTCCTGTTCGTGGTGATGATGCTCGATATCGACATCGAGAAGATCCGCAGTGGCTTCACGCGGCACTTCTGGCTGGGCATTGCGGTGGCCATCGTGCTGTTCCTGGAGATCGTGGGCGTGGTGGTGGCCCGTGGCCTGGGCGCGAACGTCGACATGAAGTCGGGCATGGCCCCGGTGGGCGCCGCCGACAGCAACGCCACCGAACTGGGCACCGCGCTCTACACCAAGTACGTGTATCCGTTCGAGCTCGCGGCCGTGCTGCTGCTGGTGGCGATCATCGCGGCCATCGTGCTGACCATGCGCCAGCGCAAGGGCCTGAAGGTGCAGGACATCGGCGCCCAGGTGGCCACGCGGCGCGAGGACCGGCTGCGGATCCTGCAGATGCCGGCGGAGAAAAAGGAATGACGTATCTACGCGACTGCCGTCGGATACACCTGCTGAGGTTCCCTACGTGATCACTTTACAGCAGATGCTGTGGCTCTCCGGCGCGCTGTTCGCCATCGCGGTGGCGGGCATCTTCATCAACCGCAAGAACATCATCCTGCTGCTGATGTGCATCGAGCTGCTGCTGCTGTCGGCGAATTTCAATTTCGTCGCCTTCTCGCGCTACCTCGGCAACATCGATGGCCAGGTGTTCGTGTTCTTCGTGCTGACGGTGGCCGCGGCCGAGGCCGCCATCGGCCTTGCCATCCTGGTGGTGCTGTTCCGCGAGCGACGCAGCATCAACGTCGCCGACATCAGTTCGCTTAAGGGTTGATCGTGAGCCTGAATCCAAACCTGTTGCTGTGGATCGCGCTGCTGCCGCTGGTGGCCTCGGTCATCGCCGGCCTGTTCGGGCGGTTCATCGGTCGGCAGCCGGCCGCCCTGGTCACTATCCTGGGCGTGGGCGCCTCGTGCGTGCTGTCGCTGGTGGTCTTCAAGCAGGTGGTGTTCGACCACGCGCCGGTGTTCAACGACGCCGTCTACACCTGGCTGGTCAGCGATGGCATCCGCATGTCGATCGGCTTCCTGGTGGATCCGCTGACCGTGATGATGATGGTGGTGGTCACCTTCGTGTCGCTGTGCGTGCATGTGTACACCATCGGCTACATGGCCGACGACCCCGGCTACCAGCGCTTCTTCAGCTACATCTCGCTGTTCACCTTCGCCATGCTGATGCTGGTGATGTCCAACAATTTCCTGCAGTTGTTCTTCGGCTGGGAAGGGGTGGGCTTGGTATCCTACCTGCTGATCGGCTTCTGGTACACGCGGCCCACGGCGATTTTCGCCAACATGAAGGCCTTCCTGGTCAATCGCGTGGGCGACTTCGGCTTCCTGCTGGGCATCGCCGCCATCGTCTACTTCACCGGCTCGCTGCAGTATTCCGATGCCTTCGCCGCGGTGGATCGCATCGCCGCCGAGCACATCACGATCTTCGGCGGGCATGCGTGGAGCGCGCTCACCGTCATCTGCATCTGCCTGTTCATCGGCGCCATGGGCAAGTCGGCACAGGTGCCGCTGCACGTGTGGCTTCCGGATTCCATGGAAGGCCCCACGCCGATCTCGGCGCTGATCCACGCGGCCACGATGGTGACGGCCGGCATCTTCATGGTGGCGCGCATGTCGCCGCTGTTCGAGGGTTCCGACACGGCGCTGTCGTTCGTGCTGGTGATCGGCGCCACCACGGCGCTGTTCATGGGCTTCCTCGGCATCATCCAGAACGACATCAAGCGCGTGGTGGCGTATTCCACGCTCTCGCAGCTGGGCTACATGACGGTGGCGCTGGGCGTTTCTGCCTATTCGGCCGGCGTGTTCCACCTGATGACGCACGCGTTCTTCAAGGCGCTGTTGTTCCTGGCCGCAGGCTCGGTGATCATCGCCATGCACCACAACCAGGACATCCGTTACATGGGCGGCCTGAGGAAATACATGCCGGTCACCTGGATCACCTCGCTGATCGGTTCGCTGGCGCTGATCGGCACGCCGTTCTTCTCGGGCTTCTATTCCAAGGACAGCATCATCCTGGCCGCCGAGCACAGCCACATATGGGGCGCGGGCTATGCGCAGTTCGCGGTGCTCGCGGGCGTGTTCGTCACGGCCTTCTACAGCTTCCGCATGTACTTCCTGGTGTTCCACGGCAAGGAGCGCTTCCGCGACAAGCCGTTCCCGGCCGAGCAGGATCACGCTGCCGATGATTCGCATGGCCACGACGAACACGGGCATGAGGCGCACAAGGGCGACCACGGCGACCATGGCCACGCGCACGAACCGCACGAGAGCCCGGCCGTCGTGTGGGTGCCGCTGGTGCTGCTGGCGATCCCTTCGATCCTGATCGGCGGCATCGCGGTGGCTTCGATGCTGGGTGGCAGTTACTTCGATGGATCGATCTTCGTGAACCTGGAAAAGCACCCGGCCATGGAGCATGTGGCCGAGCACGCCGCGCACCCGGGCACCATGGGCTGGCATGCCTTCCTCACGCTGCCGTTCTGGCTGGCGCTGGCCGGCGTGGTGGTCGCGTGGTTCCTCTATCTCAAGCGGCCCGAACTGCCCGCTGCCATTGCGGCGCGGCTGAAGCCGCTGCTGTGGGTGCTCGAGCGCAAGTACGGCTTCGATTGGTTCAACGAAAACGTCATCGCGCGCGCTTCGCGTGGGCTGGGTGCGCTGCTGTGGAACGTCGGCGACAAGGCCATCATCGATGGCGCCGCGGTGAACGGCTCCGCGCTCACCGTGGGCTGGCTTGCCGGCATCGTGCGCCGCGTGCAGACCGGATTCCTCTACTCATACGCCTTCTGGATGGTGATCGGCCTGGCATTGCTGCTGGGCTGGTTCCTGGTCGGCAGGCACTGACATCATGCAGACGACACTCCTTTCCCTGCTGATCTGGCTGCCCATCGTGGGCGGTTTCCTGGTCATGGCGCTGGGCGCGCGCGTGGCGGCGGCCCGCTGGCTGGCGCTGCTCATCTCGGTGGTCACGCTGGCGCTGTGCGTGCCGCTGTACGCGGGCTTCGATGGCAGCACCGCCGCCTTCCAGTTCCAGCAGAACCTGCCATGGATCCCGGCGTTCAATGCCCGTTACAGCATTGGCGTCGACGGCATCGCGCTGCCGCTGATCATCCTGACCGCTTTCATCACCGTGCCGGTGATCATCGCGGCCTGGACTTCCGTGACCAAGCGCGTGGCCCAGTACTACGCGGCCTTCCTGATCATGGAAGGCCTGATGATCGGCGTGTTCTCGGCCATGGACGCGCTGCTGTTCTACTTCTTCTGGGAAGCCATGCTGATCCCGATGTTCCTGATCATCGGCATCTGGGGCGGCCCGCGGCGCATCTACGCCACCATCAAGTTCTTCCTGTACACCTTCCTCGGCTCGGTGTTCATGCTGGTCGCGCTGGTCTACATGTACCTGCAGACCCAGGACTACAGCATCGCGGCGCTGCAGGCCATGCCGCTGACGCTGGAGGAGCAGCGCTGGATATTCCTGGCGTTCTTCGCCGCCTTCGCGGTGAAGGTGCCGATGTGGCCGGTGCACACATGGTTGCCGGATGCGCACGTCGAGGCGCCCACCGGCGGCTCGGTGGTGCTGGCGGCCATCATGCTGAAGATGGGCGGCTACGGACTGCTGCGTTTCGCGCTGCCCATCGCGCCGGATGCAGGCCGCGAGCTGGACGGGTTCGTCATCACGCTGTCGCTGATCGCGGTGGTGTACATCGGCTTCGTGGCGCTGGTGCAGCAGGACATGAAGAAGCTGATCGCGTATTCATCGATCGCGCACATGGGCTTCGTCACGCTGGGCGCCGTGCTGGCCTACGACATTGTCGGCGCCACGGGCAGTCCGGCGGGCGCGGGCATGGGCCTCGACGGCGCGATGGTGCAGATGATCTCGCACGGCCTGATTTCCGGCGCCATGTTCCTGTGCGTGGGCGTGATGTATGACCGCGTGCACAGCCGCGAGATCAGCGCCTATGGCGGCGTCATCAACAAGATGCCCATCTTCGGCGCCTTCATGGTGCTGTTCTCGATGGCCAACTCCGGCCTGCCTGGCACCTCCGGTTTCGTCGGCGAGTTCCTGGTGGTGCTGGCCGCGTTCAAGGCGAACTTCTGGTACGCCGCCCTGGCCGCCACCACGCTGATCCTGGGCGCCGCCTACACGCTGTGGCTGGTCAAGCGCGTCATCTTCGGCAAGGTGGGCAACCACCATGTAGCCGAAATGAAGGACGTGGACGGCCGTGAATTCCTGGTGCTGGGTGTGCTGGCCGTGTCGGTGGTGCTGCTGGGCGTGTGGCCCGCGCCGCTGCTGGACATGATGCGCGGCTCCATCGAACACCTCACGCAGATGATCCTGGCGACCAAGCTATGACCTTCACGACCAACGAAATCTGGCTGGCGCTGCCGGAGATCTATCTCACCACCGCACTGTGCGTGGTGCTGCTGTTCGACCTGTTCTTCGCGACGAAGAACCCGGGGCGCACGGCCACACTCACGTTGCTGGTGCTGGTGGTGGGCGCCGTGCTGGCCTCGCGCCAGGTGATCGCCGACCGCCAGGTGATCCTGGGCGGCATGTACGTGGCCGACCGGCTGTCGAGCCTGCTCAAGACCGGTGCTTTCCTGTTCACGGCGATGGCGCTGTTCTACAGCCGCGACTACCTCGCGCGCCGTGGAATACAGAAGGGCGAGTACTACGTGCTGTCGCTCACCGCGCTGCTGGGCGTGCTGGTGCTGGCCTCGGCGGCCAACATGGTCACGCTGTATGTGGGCGTGGAGCTGCTGTCGCTGTCGCTGTACGCGCTGGTGGCCTTCGACCGCGATTCCGGCGTCGCCGCTGAAGCGGCGATGAAGTACTTCGTGCTGGGCGCCATCGCCTCGGGCACGCTGCTGTACGGCATGTCGATCCTCTACGGCATGACGGGCACGCTGGATCTGGGCGCGCTCACCGCGCGGCTGGGGGATTCGCCGGGGCTGGGCTTCACGCTTGCCATCGCGTTCATCGTCTCGGCGATCGCCTTCAAGTTCGGCGCGGTGCCATTCCACATGTGGGTGCCCGATGTGTACCAGGGAGCGCCCACGGCCTCGGCCATGATGGTGGCCACGGTGCCGAAGCTCGCTTCGTTCGCGATGGCGTTCCGCTTCCTGGCCGAAGGCCTGATGGCGCAGACCCCGCAGTGGAGCCAGATGCTGGCCATCCTGGCCACGGTCTCCGTGATCGCCGGCAACCTGATCGCCATCGCGCAGACCAGTCTGCTGCGAATGCTGGCGTATTCGGCCATCGCCAACGTGGGATTCATCCTGTTCGGCTTCGTGGCCGGCAGCGGCGCGGGCTTCAGTTCGGCGCTGTACTACACCATCGCCTATGTGCTGATGACGCTGGCGGCTTTCGCCATCGTGCTGATTTCGAGCCGCGATGGCTGCGAGGCCACCGAGCTGGATCACTTCAAGGGCCTGCACCAGCGTGATCCGCTGCTGGCCGGCGCGATGGCGGCGGTGATGTTCTCGACCGCCGGCGTGCCGCCGTTCGTGGGCTTCTGGGCCAAGCTGCAGATCATCCAGGCGCTGCTGGCCTCAGGGCACCTGACGCTTGCCCTCATCGCCGTCGTGGCGTCGGTGGTCGGCGCGTTCTACTACCTGCGCGTGGTCTGGCTGATGTATTTCGAGGCGCCTGCCGAGCAGCCGCCCCTGGGCAAGGCTCCCGGCATGCGGCTGGTGCTGGCCATCAATGCGCTGGCCGTGCTGGCGCTGGGCATCATGCCGGAGCAGCTGCTGGCGCTGTGCCGGCAGGTGATTCCAGGGGGCTGAGAAAAATCTCCCACTTGCGGGCGCCTTCGGCTAAGATGCGCGCCCCTACTGGTGCGGGGTGGAGCAGTCTGGCAGCTCGTCGGGCTCATAACCCGAAGGTCGCAGGTTCAAATCCTGCCCCCGCTACCAATCCCTTTCATAGGATTGAACCATGGGTCTTCTCGACGGTGTACTCGGTGGCGTGGTCGGCGCGGTAGCGACGAACGCGATTTCCAACCTGCTCCAGCACCACGGTGGCGTGGGCGGCATCGTGCAGCACATGGAAAAGAACGGCCTGGGCGACACCGTGAAGTCCTGGGTGGGCAAGGGCAGCAACCTGCCAATTTCCCCCGCGCAGCTCCAACAGGCGTTCGGACCCGACAAGATCGGCCCGCTGGCCAAGAGCCTGGGTGTGTCGCCGGATGATCTGCTGAAGAAGATCGCCGCGGTGTTGCCCGACACCATCGACAAGATGACGCCGGACGGCGTGGTGCCGAAAGCCGGCTGAGTCAGCCGGAAGGCTCTTCGAGCTCTTCCAGCAATTCCAGGTACGCCGTTATCTCGAAGCGCACGCGCTCGAGTTCCGCCAGTTCTTCTCGCGAGGGGTTGGCCACCGTGGTGGCCAGCACCAGCAATGCCTCGCGTTCGGCCAGCGCATCGACATGCGCGCCGATTTCCTCGGTCGTCCGCAGGTAGGGAAACTCTCGGGCGCGCGCCGGGGAAGCCATGACGTTCAACCGCAGGTTTCGCACAGCAGCGGACCGAACAGGGCCGTGTAGGCCTTGTGCCATTGGGCCGGCGAGGGCTTGGTGACGCCGAACATCACGAACACCTTGGCGCGCAGCTCGGCCAGGCTTTCTTCGGCGAGCTCGGGTTCCCAGGCATCGCGTTCCCGCGGATTGTCGAGGCACTGGCCGCGGTAGCGGTGCAGCTCGGCCAGCGCCGCTTCGAACTCGTCGGACGAAGGCTGGCGGAACAGGCCACGGTGCTCCAGCACGGTTCGCACGAAGGCCATTTCGAACGGGCCAAGGGGAGGGGCTGCGATGGCGGCGGAGACGGCTACGGCGGACATGGCGACCTCGGGGAAGGAATGGCGGGGGAGCCAATACTGTATATCCATACAGTCCCGAGTCAACCCCCGTTTTCGAGGGGGCATGGCCCATAGGCGGCCTCTATCATCGGCCTTCGGGGCGAGTGCCCCGTGCATTCAAAACGGGGGAACCATGGACGACAAGAATCTGAATCGCCGCCAGATGCTGGGTGGCGTGGCAGCGGCCGGCGCCGCGGGAATGGTGGGAATGGGTGCGGGCGCGAACACCGCGCGCGCGGCAGAGGCCGCGGCTGCCGCGGGGCCCACCTTTCCTGACGTAGGCCCTTCGCAGGCGCCGCCGATCACCAGCGTGAAGGACAAGGTGGCCTACATCACCGGCGGCTCCAGTGGCATCGGCCTTGGCATCGCGCGCGCGCTGCACGAGCAGGGCGCCAAGGTGATCCTGGGAAACCTCAATGACCGGCAATGGGCCGACGCGCTGAAGGAATTCCCCGAGAAGGACCCACGCGTGGCCACTTTCGTGCAGGACGTGATGGACCGCGATGCGTGGGAGGGCAAGGCCGACGAGATCGAGAAGATCTTCGGACCCGTGCACATCCTGGTGAACAACGCCGGCGTTGGGCTTTTCACCAGCGTGCGCGAAGGCACGCTGAAGGACTGGGACTGGGGCATGGGCGTGAACTTCTGGGGGCCGGTGTATGGCAGCCGCACGTTCATTCCCCGCATGCTCAAGCATGGCCAGGGCAGTCACATCGTCACCACATCTTCCACCGATGGCGTGCTGCTGGGCACGGCGGGCATCTATGCGGTGACGAAGATGGCGGTCAGCGGCCTGATGGAGCAGCTGCGCCACGAGCTGCGCGCGACGAACATCGGCACCTCCAACCTGGTGCCCGGCCAGACCACTTCGAACCTCGGCCGCAGCGAGAGCGAATACCGCCCCGAGGCGCTGAAGAACGAGGCGCCACCGACGCCCCGCACCCCGGGCGCGCGTCCGCCTGGCGCGGCGCGCCCGCCAGCGCCCGAGACCACGCCGCTGTGGGCCCGGCCACAGACCGCGCTGACGGTCGGCCGGCTCGTGGTCGATGGCATCCTGAACAACGACATGTGGATCTACCCTGCGCCGGAATACATCGTGGGCGTGCAGGCGCGAGGCATGGCGATGGCCGAATCGATGGTGCCGTACCAGCCGATGCCGGAGCACATCGCAGCAGGAAGGGACCGCTACTACCGGACGCCGATCTACGTGCAGGAAATCATGCACCGGCGCGCCACGCGCAAGCGCAACATTCCGGGCATCTAGGCTGTCGGGCCAAGGCGCGGCGGGAAAAGCCCGCCGCGCCTGTTTGCGATAAAGTGCTGCGATGAGCCAGCGCGCCCCGGATCACCTGCTCGAACGCATGCTGTTCTTCTCGGACGCGGTGTTCGCCATTGCCATCACGTTGCTGATCATCGAGGTGCATGTGCCCGCGCTGCCGCGGGGCGCCTCTGCAGTGCAGTTCTGGCAGGAGCTGGTGCACCTGATCCCGTCGATCTTCGGGTATGTGCTCAGTTTCCTGGTCATCGCGCGGTTCTGGATCACCCACCATGCCGCCTTCGCGCATTCGCCGCCTTTTGATGCGAAGCTGCTGTGGCCCAACATCCACCTGCTGATGATCGTGGCCTTCATGCCCTTTGCCACGGCGTTCCTCACCAAGAACATGGGAGCGATGGTGCCGGCGCTGATCTACAACCTGACGCTGGTGGTGGCCTCGATTCTCAGTGTGCGGCTGGTCAGGCGGGCGACTTCGCTGGGTGATGCGGCAGGGCACCACGGCGAAGAACAGCTCGCGTACCTGCGCACCCGGGGACTTGCGATCCTCTTTGCGGCCGTGATGGCGCTGGTGCTGGGGCTGTTCGTCCCTTATGTCAGCCAGGCGGCGCTGGCCTCCGCGCCGCTCTGGCTGTACCTGCTCAAACGCCGGGCCCGCTCCCGCGTGAACGCAGTATCAAGCAGTTGAGATAGCATCAACCTGTTGATATATTCCCGGGAAGGCTGTTTTTCGGGGGATGTCATGGCTGATCAGGATCGTCGGGATTTCATTCGCAGCGCCGTGGGCGCCGCTGCCACCGTGGGTGTGGCTGCAGGGCTGACGGGCAACGCCGTGGCGGCCGCGGCGGGGGCGCCAGCCATCACCGATACCGTCACCCGGCCGGGCCACGGACCGGCGCGCAGCGCGGGCACCGGCGGCCAGTTCTCGCCCATCCGCGCCGAGGTCACCATCCTCGACTGCAACATCGAGGGCAAGCTTCCCGTCGACCTCAATGGCGGCTTCTATGCCACCGGCCCCGATCCGCAGTACCCGATGCGCCAGGGCAACATCATTTTCGACGGTGAAGGTCATGCACGCCTGTTCCGCATCAGGAATGGTCGCGTCGACTACCGCACGCGCTGGGTGAAGTCCGAGCGCTTCGTCGCCAACGACAAAGCCCGCGCTCAGCTGTTTCCCATGTACCGCAATCCGTACATGGACGATCCGCGCGCCAAGGGGCTCTCGCGCAGCACCGCCAATACCCACGTCATCAACCACAAGGGCCTGATCCTCGCGCTGAAGGAAGACAGCCCGCCGGTGGCGATGGACCTCAACACGCTGGAAACCGTCGACCCGGTGTACACCTTCGACGGCCAGTTGCCGCGCGACCGGGCCTTCACCGCGCATCCGAAGGTGTGCTCGAAAACCGGCAACATCGTTGCCTTCGGCTACGAGGCCGATGGCTTCGGTTCGGCTAGCGTCGCGTTCTTCGAGATCGACAAGGCCGGCAAGAAGGTGTGGGAGACGAAGATTCCCGTGCCGTACTGCGGGCTGCTGCATGACTTCGCGGTCACCGAGAACCACATCGCGCTGTTCGTGGTGCCACTGGCCTTCGATCCGGAGCAGATCAAGCGGGGCGGCATCCACTGGTCGTGGGACAAGACGCTCAAATCCCACCTCGGCTGGTTCCGTCGCTATGGCGACGGCAAGGACGTGAAGTGGGTGCAGGGTCCGGCGCAGAGCGGCACGCACACCATGGGCGCCTTCGAAGATGCGGGGCGGATCCACTTCGACACCGAGATGACGGCGGGCAATCCGTTCCCGTTCATGCCCAACAAGGACGGCTCGCCACCCGACCTGCCGGGCAGCGTCAGCACGATCTACCGCATCAGCGCCAACCTGTCGGGCAAGACCAAGGGCTACGAGGTCAAGCAGCTGTACGCACTGCAAGCGCCGCTGCCCAAGCAGGACGATCGCTACAACACGATGCCGTATCGCTATGGATACGCGGCGTGTCCGGATCCCACCGTGGCGCCGGGCGAAGTGGCGGGCAGCTGCTACGCGCGCATGGATGTGCAGAACGGCACATATGAATTGTGGAATGCCGGACCGAAGGTGTCGCTGGCCGAGCCGGTGTTCGCGCCCAAGAGCGTGAATTCCCGCGAGGGCGAGGGGTATCTGCTGGGCGTGGCCTACAACCTAGACCAGAACCTGCGCTCGGATCTGGTGATCCTCGACGCCGAGCGCGTGAAGGATGGCCCGATCGCGCGCGTGAAGCTGCCGGTGCAGGCCTCGCCGCAGGTGCATGGCTGGTGGGTGCGCGAGGATCAGTACCCGGCATGAACGAGGAACTGCAGCGCCTGCAGCGCATCGGCTGGCTGTTCCGCGCGGTGAACGTCGCGTTCCGAGAGGCCATCGATGCGGCGCTGAAGCGCGATGGCGTGGGCCTGGCCTTCAGCCAGGTGTCCACGCTGTCGATCCTCGATACCTACCCCGGCATCAACGGGGCGCAGCTCGCGCGGCACAACATGGTCACCCCCCAGGCCATGACCGCCGTGCTGCGCCTGCTGGTGCAGAAGAAGCTGATCGAGCGGCGCGAACATCCCGACAGCCAGCGCGCGGACAGCTGGCACGTGACCGCGCGTGGCGAACAGGTGCTGGGGCGCGGGCGCGCGTCATTCGCGGCGGTCACGAGGCAGATGCTGGGTGACATGGCCTCTGATCAGGTAGATGCTCTGGAGAGCCTGCTGGCAAGCTGCGGTGCGTCGCTGGAGGATTCCAAGAGCAACCGCCGCGGCATCCGCGCAGGCGCTCCGCGGGGAAGGAAAGCACAACCTTCCGTGAAATCACTGGTCTGACATTCCGAGGGCTAGAAGCTTGGACAAGCGTCGCAGAAGGGTTCTGGGTTGGGGGCTGGCCGCCGTGGCATCGCCCGCGTTGCTGGTTCCAGGCGTTGCATGGTCCGCGCGTTCGCGGCTGACGCTGACCCCACTGGCAGGAAGGTTGTCGCTGATCACCGGTGGCGCCGCCAACATTGTCGTGGCCAGTGCCGGCAACGAGCTGCTGCTGGTCGATGGCGGTGCGGCCGCCGATGCCGCGCAGCTGTCGAAACTGCTGGCTGCGCATTTTCCGGAAACACCGGCTCCGGGCCGTGATCAACACGCACTGGCACTGGGCGCAGTCGGGTTTCAATGCCGCGGCGCGCAAGGCGGGCGCCGACGTGCTGGCCCACGAATACACGAAGTTGTGGCTTTCCACCGAGGTCAACTCGCGCTGGGAGGGCAGGGTCTACAAACCCCAGCCCGCCGCAAGCCTGCCCAACAAGACGTTCTACAGCGGCCCGCAGTCGCTGCCGTTCGGCGGTGGCGCGGTGGAGTACGTGCACCTGGGCCAGGCGCATACCGATGGCGATGTGTACGTGAGGTTCCCCGAGGAAAACATCATCGTCGCGGCCGACATCGTGTCGCCGACGAAGTACCCCATCGTCGATTCGGCCAGCAACGGCTGGCTGGGCGGCATGCAGGGCGCGCTGCGCACGATCGCCGCGCGTTGCGACGCGAATACGAAAGTGATCCCGGCGGTCGGCGCGCCCGTGGGCGTGGATGCCGTGAAGAGCCAGCAGGACATGTGCTACTCGGTGGTCAGCCGCATCGGCGAGAACTACTACAAGGGCGGCACGTTCGATGAGCTGCTGGCCTCGAAGCCGACGAAGGAATTCGACTCCCGGTACGGCGATCCCGCGCTGTTCCTGAAGCAGTCGTACGAAACGGCCTGGTACCACGTGAACGAGATCCGGCGGGTGGCCCGCTGATGGATATGGCAATCATGCGAAATTCACTCAAGTTGCTGCTGGGCGCTGTGCTCGCGTCCGGCTTCCAGGTGTCGGTGGCGCAGCAGGCCGCGGCGGCCGGGCATGCGCCGGCAGTGCTGTCGCAGAAGTGGGAGTTCATCGACAAATACTGCGGCAGCTGCCACAACGCGCTGGACTGGGCCGGCGGCGTGGCCTTCGACACCATGGAGAAGGATGACGTCGCGGCCGAGGCCAAGACCTGGGAGATGGTGGCCGAGAAGCTCAGGGGTGCGCTGATGCCGCCCACGGGCGAGGCACAGCCTGATGCCGCCGCGCGCACCGGTTTCATGAAGGCCGTGGAAGAGGCGCTGGATCGCGCCGCCCCCGCCACCAACCTGGGCACGGTGGTGCTGCATCGCCTGAACCGCCCCGAGTACGCCAACGCCGTGAAGCAGCTGCTCGACCTTGACGTGAACGCCGAATCGCTGCTGCCGCGCGATGATTCGAGCGCCGGCTTCAACAACATGGCGGATGTGCTGAAGATCAGCCCTTCGTTCCTGGAGCAGTACCTGGCCGCAGCGCGGCAGGTGAGCATCGAGGCGCTGGGTAATCCGCGCGCGCGCACGCAGAGCACGGTGTATGCGGGATCCTCCGCGGCGCTGCAATACATGAACCACGAAGGCCTGCCGCTGGGCACGCGTGGCGGCCTTGCGATCGACCACTGGTTTCCCGCCGATGGCGACTACGAAGTGACGGTCAGCGGACTGGTGGGCGGAGGCTATGTCTGGGGCGTGATGGATCCCTTCCAGCTCGTGGTTACCGTGGACGGCGATCGCGTCTTCCAGGGGCAGGTGGGTGGCGAGGAAGACCTGCGCGCCATTGATGTGCAGCAGGCCGTGGGACTGGGCGCCATCGATGAACGCTTCCGCAACATCCGCATCAGGGTTCCCGCGGGGCGCCACAGCATCGGCGTCACCTACAAGCAGAAGACCGCTGCCGAACAGGACGAAGTGCTGCACAGCTGGGTGCCGGTGGCCGGCATGTCGCAGATGGTCAATGGCAATTCCGGCGGTCCGCGCATCAGCAATGTCGAGATCAAGGGCCCGCTGCAGGCCGCGGGCGTCAGTGATACGCCGAGTCGGCGCAAGCTGTTCGTCTGCCGACCGCAGTCGGCCGCTGAAGAAACCGCCTGTGCGCAGAAGATCCTGGGGAATCTGGCCAAGCTCGCCTTCCGTCGTCCTGTGAACGCGGAGGACCTGCAGGGTGCGATGGAGTTCTATGCCAACGGCCGCAAGGTCGGCAGCTTTGATGACGGCATCCAGAAAGGCGTCATGGCCATCCTGGCCAGCCCGAAGTTCCTGTACCGCGCGCACACGCCACCGGCCGGCGCGAAGCCGGGCGAGGTGTTCGCGCTGAATGACCTGGATCTTGCGGCACGGCTGTCGTTCTTCCTGTGGAGTGGTCCGCCGGATGAAGAACTCATCGACCTTGCGGCTGCTGGCAGACTGAAGGATCCGAAGACCTTCGAGGGGCAGGTCAGGCGCATGCTGGCCGATCCCAAGTCGCTGTCGCTGGCCACGAACTTCGCCGGCCAGTGGCTGAATGTCAGTGGCCTTGACCTGGTGAATCCGGACACCAATCTCTTCCCGGACTACACCGAGGATCTGATCCCCGCCTTCCGCGAGGAGCTGTTCCGCTTCGTGGCCAGCGTGATCACCGAAGACCGCAGCGTGAACGACCTGATGACCGGCGACTGGAGCTTCCTCAATGAACGCCTCGCCATGCACTACGGCATCAAGGGTGTTCGCGGCGGTGAGTTCCGGCGGGTGAAGCTGCAGCAATCCGAGCGCAAGGGCCTGCTGGGCAAGGGCGCGCTGCTGATGGCCACCTCCTACGCCAACCGCACCTCGCCGGTGGTTCGCGGGGCCTATGTGCTCGAGCACCTGATGGGCACTCCGCCTGCCGCGCCGCCGCCAGGTGTGTCGCCGCTGCCCGAGAGCCAGGAGGGCGGCGAGCAGCTCACCGTGCGCAGCCGGCTCGAGGTGCATCGCAAGACAAAGTCCTGCGCGAGCTGCCACGCCATCATCGATCCGGTCGGGATCGCGCTGGAGAACTACAACGCGCTGGGCCAGTGGCGGCGCAAGGATGTCGATGCCGCCGTGGGGATCGATTCGGAGGGCAAGCTCGCCGACGGCACCACCGTGCACGGCGTGGAGGCGCTGCGTGACTACATCGTCGCGCGGCCCGACCTGTTCGTGCGGACCGTCACCGAGAACCTGCTGACGTATTCGCTGGGGCGCCCCGCGCAGTACTACGACAAGCCGCTGATCAGAAGGATCGTGCGCGATGCGGCCGCCCAGGACTATCGCTTCTCGAGCCTGGTGATGGGCATCGTCACCAGCCCGGCCTTCATGACCGATCGCGTGCCGGCGGACAAGTAGAGGATCCACCATGTTCATCACCCGCAAGCATCTTTCCCGCCGCACCGTGCTCAAGGGCACCGGCGTGGCCGTGGCGCTGCCACTGCTCGACGCGATGATTCCCGCCGCGACGGCGCTGGCGGCGACGGCGGCGGCGCCCAAACCGCGCGCCGCGTTCATCTACTTTCCGCATGGCGCGGTGATGGACCAGTGGACGCCGACCAAGGTGGGTTCGGATTTCGAGCTGCCGCAGATCCTTGCGCCGCTCAAGCCCTTCCAGAAGCAGTTGACGGTGATCAGCGGGCTGGAGAACAAGTCGGCCATCGCGGCACCGGTGCATGCGATCACGCCAGGAACCTGGCTGTCGTGCATCCCGCCGCGGATCAGTCACGATCCCCTGGGCGGCACCACACTCGACCAGATCGCGGCCCAGCACATCGGCCAGAACACGCCATTGCCTTCGATGGAGGTGGGCACGGAAGAGCGGGGTGGTGAAGGCTCCTGCGACCGCAACTACGGCTGCAGCTACGGCAAGACCATTTCGTTCCGCGATCCGGCAACGCCATTGCCCATGGAGCACAATCCGCGCAAGTTGTTCCAGCAGCTTTTCGGGGCCGGTGATACCGCGCAGGAGCGAGAGCTGCTGGCGCGCGAGGACCGCAGCCTGCTAGACCTGGTCTCGCGCGACGCGGCCGACCTGAAGCGCCGGCTCGGGGCGCGCGACAGCGCGCTGGTGGATGACTACCTCACGACGGTGCGGGAAATCGAGCGGCGAGTGCAGCAGCTTTCCAGCAGGGATTTATCCAGCGTCAGTCTGCCTGACGCGCCTTCAGGGATACCGAGCAGGTTCGATGAGCAGGTCAGGCTGATGTTCGACATGATCGCGCTGGCCTTCCAGGCCAACCTGACCCGCGTGGCCTCGTTCATGATGGCCGCCGAGGTCAGCAACCAGCCCTACAATTTCATCGGCATCTCCGATGCCTTCCACCCGCTGTCGCACCATGCGAACAACGCCCAGAAGCTGGAGCGGCTGGCGCGCGTGCAGGCGTGGAACACCGGCGAGTTCGCGCGCTTCGTGAAGAAACTGCAGGGCCTTCCCGATGGCGAAGGCAACATGCTCGACAACTCTTTCATCCTGTTCGGCAGCAACATGAGCGACAGCAACCTGCACAATCACTACCCGCTGCCCACCGCGGTGGTGGGCGGCGGCATGGGCAAGCTGAAGGGCAACCAGCACCTGCGATATGGCGAAAAGACGCCGATCGCCAACCTGCACCTGACGCTGCTCGACCGCATGGGCGTGCCGATGGAAAAGCTCGGCGACAGCTCCATGAAGTTCGCGGAAGTCTGACATGCGCAAGATGCTGGCATTGACGGTACTGGTCTTCGTTCCCGTTTCATGGGGCGCCGCCCCTGCGCAGGACGCGCAATCGAAGCGCAAGGATGGCACCACGGCGCTGCACTACGCCGCGCACGCAGGTGACGTCGAACTGGCCACGCGGCTCATCCGGCAGGGCGCCGATGTCAACGCACGCAATGATTACGGCTCGACACCCATGCAGGAGGCGGCCGTGCGCGGGGATGCCGCGCTGATCCGCGTGTTGCTGAAGGCCGGGGCCAGCGCCGAGTCACCCAATGATGAGGGCGAGACGGCCCTGATGTCGGTGGCGCGCACCGGCAATGTCGAGGCGGCAGCGCTGCTGCTGAAGGCTGGCGCGAAGGTCAACGCGGTGGAGCAGTGGCGCGGCCAGACGGCGCTGATGTGGGCGGCGGCGCAGGGCAATCCCGACATGGTGCGGCTGCTGCTGAAATCCGGGGCGAAACCCGACATGATCTCCACGGTGCGCGACTGGGCGCGCAAGGTGACTGCCGAGCCACGGCCGCAGAACCGCCCGCCGGGTGGCTTCACGGCGCTGCTGCTGGCGGCACGCGAAGGCTGCGCAGCCTGTGCCGCAGCGCTGATCGAGAAGGGCGCCGACATCAACCTGACCAATCCGGAGAACATCACGCCGCTGCTGATGGCCACCCTCAATGCCCGTTTCGACGTGGCCAGGGTGCTCATCGAGGCCGGCGCCGATGTGAATCGCTGGGATGTCTGGGGCCGCGCGCCGCTGTATTCGACGATCGACTACAACACGACGCCCCGTGGCGGTCGCCCCGATCGCCCTTCGGCCGATGAGACCGCGCCGCTCGACGTGGCGAAGCTGCTGCTGGAGCGCGGCGCCAACCCCAACATGCAGCTGAAGCTGTTTCCGCCGTATCGCTCGCTGGGCCAGGACCGCGGCGGTGACGCCATCCTCACGGTGGGTACCACGCCGCTGCTGCGAGCCGCCAAGGCCTGCGATGCCGCTGGCGCGAAGCTGCTGCTGGAGCGCGGTGCGCTGCCTGATCTGCAGAACAGCCTCGGCGCTTCGCCGCTGATGGTGGCGGCCGGCATCGGCTGGAACACCACGGATATCCGCGGCCGGTTCCGCAACGAACCGCAGTGCATCGAGACGGCGCGGCTGCTGGTGGCATCCGGCGCCAGCGTCAATGCGACCAACAACACCGGTCAGACCGCGCTGCACGGTTCGGCGCAGCTCGGCTGGACGAAGTTCGTGCGCTTCCTGGCGGAGAAAGGCGCCAGCCTGGATGCAAAGGACGGGCGGGGGAATACGCCGCTGGACATCGCGCTGGGGCGCGCCGGTTCTACCGGCCGGGCAGGCGTGGCCGGGGCCGAGCCACGGCCGGAAACCGCCGCCGCGCTGCGAGAGCTGGCGGCCAGCAGCGGGGCGCGCTGACGGCCATAGGCCGGGATTCCGGCGCGAGGGTGTCGGGAAGTGGTCGAAGATCAGCGTCAGGTACCCACACGGACTTGACTTTCTAGCCTTGAAGGTCTGTAATTTCTGTCATGACAGAAACAACAGACAGAGACGACAAGCTGCCCGCCGCGGTCCGGGAGTTCGTGCTGCTGTGGGGCAATCTCGGCGAACGCTGGGGTGTGAACCGCTCGGTGAGCCAGATCCATGCACTGCTCTATGCCTCTGAGCGGGCGCTGACGGCCGAAGAAATCGCCGATTGCCTGGGCATCGCCCGATCCAATGTCTCCAATTCGCTCAAGGAGCTGCAGAACTGGGACATCGTGCGATCCATTGCCGTGATGGGCGACCGGCGCACGTTCTATGAAGCCGAAACCGACCTGTGGACGCTGGTGTCGCGGATCGCGCAGGGGCGCAAGGAGCGCGAGCTGGATCCGGCGGCCGCCGCGCTGCGCAAGTGCCTGGCGGCGGCGGAGGGAGATCGTTCGGTGAGCCCCGTGGCGACCAAGCGACTGCGGGCGATGCTGGAGTTCGTCGAGCAGACGAGCCGCTGGTACGAGCAGATGGCCAGCCTGCCCAAGTCACAGCTGGCCGCGCTGATGAAGCTGGGCAGCGGGGTATCGCGGTGGCTGGCGCCACGAACCAAGGGGCGCAGCTAGGGCGGCAGGAATTCAAAGGCGAAGAGGAGAAGTGTCATGAACGCGGGACTGAGTTTGGCGATGACGATTGGCGTGAGTCTGGGGTTGAGCACGATTCTGGTTCGGGTGCTGGGAACGCCACTGCGCCAGGTGATCAATGCGCTGTGCACCTCCGGCGAATCCACGCAGTTCTGGGTATCGTTCACGTCGGTGATGCTGTTCATCGCGCCGCTCATCTTTGCCCTCTACACCCTTTCGCCGGATGCGGGGCTGACCGCGGTCCAGGTGCTGCGCTCCACACTGCTGGCGACGCTGTTCGGGGTATCCACGGCGCTGCTCGTGGTGGGAATCAAGATCGCCCGCGCGTCGCCTCCGATCCCGGAGGGACGCTAGCGCGAGACCGAGAGACTCGCGGCAGCCCACAGCATGCGTAGCGGCACCCTCCATGCCTCGACCGCTGATCCGCAGGTGGTGCCGGCCGCGCGCAGCATGTTCAGGGCGCTGGTGGGCGAGGGGCAGTGGCAAGCGCTGCCTCGGGCGGTGCAATTGCGGTTCGATGGGGAACTGGCGCCAGGAGAGGAGGTCGTCTATGTGGGCGAAGTGGCCTGCACGCAGCGGACTCGCATCGGCCGACTGTGGGCGCTGCTGCTGCGGTTCGCGGGTTCGCCGCTGCCGCTGGAGTCGCTTCATCACACGGCAAGTACCGTGGTCGTGACGGGCACCCGCACCGGTGCGCAGTGCTGGACCCGCACTTATGAATCCCCGGGTCGCCGTTCGCAGGTCATCCGCTCCATGAAGTGCTTCTCGGGGCCCACTGGCCTCGAGGAGCGCGTTGGTGCAGGACTTTCCATGGCGCTGACCGTGTCGGTCGAGTCCCGCGCGCTGGTGTTTCGCAGCGTGGGGTACCACTGGAAAGTCGGTGCGTGGACACTATCGATACCCATGTGGCTCACCCCCGGGGCCATCACCGTGCGACATCGCGAGGAACGCTCGGGGCGCTTCAGCTTCACGCTGTCTGTCGTCCACCCGCTGTTCGGATGTCTCATCCACCAGGTGGCCTACTTCCGGGACGCCCACGGATGTGCGCCGTGAGTCTGTTTCCGCAGCTGTTGGGCGAAGCTTTCGCAAGGCTCGACGCGCCGTTGCGGCTGGTGCATCGAGGGAGTGGGGCCGATCTCCACGGCATCGCAACGGTGGAGCGCGGAACGGGCTGGTTGGCGCAGCTTGCCTGTCGAGTGGCGCGCCTGCCCCGCAGCGTCCGCAATGGGCCGCTGCGCTTCGAGTTGGTGGTGGACGCTGAGGGCGAGCAGTGGACGCGGTACTTCGCGGGTTCGGGCCCGATGCGTTCGCGGCTGCGGCTGGATGGTGCGACGTTGGTGGAGCGGCTCGGGCCTGCGGTCGCGCGGTTCGAGCTGACCGAGCGGGACGGCGCGCTGCTCTGGCAGGCGGTGGGTCTGCGGGTGCTCGGGATTCCAGTGCCGGGATGGGCGTTCGACTTTCAGGCCCGTGTCCGCGGTCGCGGCCCCTGGTACCGATTCGAGATCGATGCGCACCTGGCACTGATCGGACGACTGATCCGCTATCAGGGAGAACTTCATGTCACCGGGTGATCGGGTGCTGGTGTTCGATGGGTACTGTCACCTCTGCAGCGGGTGGGCGAGGTTCCTTGCGCGGCATCCGGTGACACCGGCGTTTCGACTGGTGGCCATGCAAGGCGAAGAGGGTCGGGCGCTGCTCGGCGCGCATGGCATCGATCCGGAGGATCCGTCGACCTTTCTGGTGCTGGATGCGGGCCGGGTGTTCCGGGAGTCAGATGCGGTGATTCATGTGGTCACGGCACTGGGACACCTCTGGCGCGTCTTTGAAATCGCGCGGATCATTCCGCGTCCGTGTCGAGACTGGATGTATCGGGTGCTGGCTCGCAATCGCTATCGCTGGTTCGGTCGGCGGCAGGTGTGTTACCTGCCGGGCAGTGACTGATGCGGGTAGTAGTGCTGGGCGGGACGGGCAACTTCGGCGCACGCATCGTGCGCGCGCTGAAGGACGATGCCGGCATCGAACTCGTGGCGACAGGAAGGCGAGCGAGGTCCGTGCCAGGCGCCGCTGAGGTGCCGGTGGCCAGGCTGGATCTGGGTGCGGCGGACTTTGCCTCGCAACTTCAAGCGCTGGCGCCGGAGGTGGTGATCCATACCGTGGGACCGTTCCAGGGGCAGGATTACCGAGTGGCCCGCGCGGCGCTGTCCTGCGGCGCTCACTACCTGGATTTGGCCGACAGCCGGGACTTTGTCTCGGGATTCGCGCAAGGACTCGATGCCGAGGCTCGAAGGGCAGGACGGGTTGCTGTCAGCGGAGCCAGTACGTTGCCGGCCCTGTCCAGTGCGGTGGTGAGTGCGCTGCTCCAGGACGGAATGACGCCGGTGACGATCGAAGCAGCCATTGCGCCAGGACAGCGCGCGCCGCGCGGTGTGGCGACGCTGCAGGCGGTGTTCAGCTATCTGGGCAAAGCCGTGCGCGTTTGGGAAGAGGGACGGTGGGTTGAGCGCACCGGGTGGATGGATCTGCGGCGGGTGAATCTGGCATTTGCCACGCGCTGGGGTGCGGTCTGCGATGTTCCGGATCTGGCGCTGCTGCCGGGACGGTATCCGAGCGTTCGGACGGTGCGGTTCCATGCCGCGCTCGAGTTCGGCGTCCAGCACCTGTTCCTAGGTTGTCTTGCAGGCCTGGTTCGTTTGGGTGTGCCGTTGCCGGTAACGCGCTGGTGCGTGGGGCTGGATCGCCTGGCGTCCGCCTTTGACTGGTTTGCCGGAGGCTGGGGCGGGATGCGGGTCAGTGTGGCGGGCGTGACACGGGAGGGCAGGCGCGTGCGCCGAACCTGGCTGCTGACGGCGCCGGCGCTGGATGGGCCGGAGATTCCGTGCATGGCGGCGATTGCGCTGGTGCGCAGGCTGGCGCGGGGCGAGGTGTTTGAGTCGGGTGCGCGCGCTTGCCTGGGCATGCTTGCACTCCAGGAGTTCAAGCCACAGTTCGAGCGGTGGAAGATTCGCACCGGGATTCGGGAGGAAGCCGACTGAGTCACCAATTCATCGACTGGATCCGCGCGCCATGGCGACAGTCGCGGCCGATGTTGAGGGAAAGCTGATTCCGGCGCTGGGGGGGGGGGGGGCCCCGGGGGGGGGGGGGGGGGGGGGGGGGGGGGGGTGGGGGCGCGCGGGCTGAGCGGCGCGCTGCCGGCTTACGTGAGGATGTATAGTTTCACGACTGCCGGGCAACCTGTCCGGCCACGAACGCGAGGGATGTCATGGGTCTGATTCAGGCAGTGTCTGGTTCGATCGGCGGCATGCTGGCCGACCAGTGGAAGGACTTCTACACGGCGCCCTCGGGATTGTCGCCGACCGCGGCGGTGTTTGCGGCCGTGCCCCAGGGCACGAACGCCGGGCGCGGATCCAACACCAAGGGTTCCTCGAACATCATCACGAACGGCACGAAGATCGTCGTTCCGGAAGGCTACGGGCTGCTGCTGTTCCAGGATGGCGCGATCACCGGCTTCGCCGCCGAGCCGGGTGGCTACATCTGGCAATCCGACGACATCAATTCCAAATCCATCTTCGCCGGCGATGGCCTGGTGAGCCCGCTGATCACCCAGAGCTGGGAACGGTTCAAGTTCGGCGGCCAGCCGGGATCGCAGCAGGCGGCCTTCTTCGTCTCGCTCAAGGAGCTGGCGGACAATCGCTTCGGCACGCAGTCGGAAATCTACTGGGACGACGGCTTCCTGAATACGCAGGTCGGCGCGGTGACGCGCGGTTCCTACACCCTCAAGATCGTCGATCCGATCCTGTTCGTGAAGAACTTCGTGCCGGCCGCCTACCTGCAGCCCGGCAAGGTGTTCGACTTCACCGACATGGACAACGCTGCCGCGGGCCAGCTGTTCAACGAAGTGGTCGGTTCGCTCGCGCCGGCGTTCAGCCTCTATACGAACGATCCGGGCAAGGGCAATCGCATCACCAAGCTGCAGCAGGACTCGCTCGGATTCGCGAAGAGCCTGTCGCAGGCGGTCGAGGACGCCTACCAGTGGCGCTCGGATCGGGGTCTTGCGATCGTCAAGGTGGCCATCGTCTCGATCGAGTACGACGCGAACACGAAGGAGCTGCTGAAGACGGTGCAGCGCGCCGATGCACTCGCCGGTTCGCGCGGCAACTCCAACCTGCAGGCCAGCGTCGCGCAGGGCATCCAGTCGGCCGGCGAGAATGGTGGTGCGGCCGGCCTCGTGGGCATCGGCATGGCCAGTGGCATGATGGGGGTGGGCAGCATGCAGCAGCCCGTCGCACCCGCGGCCGCTGATCCGGTCGCGAAACTCAAGAAGGCGAAGGAGATGCTCGACCTGGGTCTGATTACGCAGGCCGACTACGACGCGGTGAAGGCCAAAGCGTTGAACCTCTAGGCGCGGGCCGATGTCGGACGCGAATACACCGCCGCGGTACACGGGTCCCGGGTCGCCGCAGGATGTTCCGCCCCGTCCGGGCGAGTTCGGTGTGGATCCTTCCACACTGCCGCCTCCGATCCGCGAGGAGCTGGAGGCGGCTGATCCGGTCGCCCTCGACACGGCGGCGCAGGCGCTCAAGGACGGCGTCAACCGCTGTCCGAAGTGCGGCGCCAGCGACATACGCCACAAGCCGGGCTCGGACCTGCTGGTGTGCGCCTACTGCCGCAACGAGTGGAGCGGCGAGCGCGTCGAGGAGCAGTTCGGGTTCGGCGAGGGGCACGACCAGCTAGACGGTACGGTCATATCCTCCGGTGCGCAGAACATCGCAGCCGATGCGGCGGTGCTGGTGACCTTCAAGTGCAGCGGCTGCGGCGCCGAGGTGACGGTCAACACGCAGAGCCAGATGACGGCACGCTGCCACTGGTGCCGGCATGTGTTCGGCGTCAACGAGCAGGTGCCCAACGGCGCCGTGCCGGACGCCGTCCTGCCGTTCCACATCGAGAAGGACGACGCGGTGGCGCGGATACGCCAGTTCGTGCACAAGCGGCGGCTGTTCGCGCTGAAGCAGTTCAAGGAAGAGTTCACTCCCGAGAACGTCATCGCTGTGTACCTGCCATACATGATCGTCGACGCCAGGGCGAGCGCGGATGTCATCGGCATGGGCGAGATCGAGACGCGCCGCTATACCCGCGGCACGGGCAAGAACAAGCAGACCTATTACGACGCCGACGTGTACCAGGTTGATCGCCACGTGGATTTCACGGTGGATGACCTGCCGCTGGAATCTTCGCGGGACCGCGGGAACCTGGATACGAAAGCGAACACCAACAACATCATCAATACCATCCTGCCGTTCGACACTAAGAACGCCGTGAAATGGAACGCGTCGTACCTGCGAGGATGCTCTTCCGAAAAGCGCGACCTGGATGTCACGCATTTGCAGCCGCGCCTGGCTGATCAGCTGCTGTCGATCGCCCGCGCGCAGGTCGAGGCCTCGGCAGCCCGCTACGATCGCGGCGTGCGGTGGGAACAGGAAAGCCTCGACCTGCATGGCACGCGCTGGGTGGCGATGTCCCTGCCCGTGTGGCTGTACTCCTACCAGCAGCCTGGCGGGCGCACCGGCATGCTGCACTACATCGCCGTGAACGGGCGAACCGGTGAAACCATGGGCAGCGTACCTGTACAGCAGTGGAAGCTGCTGCTCACCGCGCTGACCGTGGGCACGGTCCTTGAATCCATCGTCATCTGGATATTGACCCACACCTCATGAGCGACGAGAACGGCCTTGCATTGCTTGCGCTGGGTCCGGCGGGTGCCGTCGGCCTGTACTGGGCGCTGTATCGCTATTACCGCAACACGGACAAGTCGCATGCGTTCGAGCGCGAGACGCGCGTCGATGCGAAGCCGGTGACCGGGTCCGACAGCAAGGTCGGGACCAACAATGGCACGCGGGACAGGCGCATCAAGGGCGACAACGTCCGGGAATATCGACGGCGCGTTGAAAGGGTCAGGAAGCGGAGCGGGTGAACGAGGAAAGCTGCTGACGGAATTTCGCTGCCCCGCCCATGGACGGGTGCCGAAGAGGTTTGGCCGGGATTTCAAGTACCGCGAGGGCGGCTTCGGCATTGCGGCCCACCGCGAACACACAGGCCTTCGGAAACAAACCCAGGTAAAGCCTCAGCACGGGCACACCAGCTGCGCGTTCGGCTGGAGTAGGTGTGCGATTTGAGTGTAGTGAGCCCTCTTTGTGGGGATGCCAGGGGTAGGCGTTCCACAATACGGTGTGCCCGGCTAGTCCTAGCTCGTGCAGGGCGCCCCAGACGGTAGTGGCGGACGGCTCCGACCAGGGTCTTTGGCGTGAAGTCAGGCGCGAGTCGCAGGCAATGCGCGGTATGTCGCCAGCATTGATCAGTCGTTCGCTGGTGAAAGGGATGCCGGAGACCTTGCAACCCTGGTAGCCGGCAGCTTCGCCGATCAGGATGAACTGTGGTTTGCAGTCAAGATGCGATGCAAGGCGGGAAAGGCGGTCCTGCGGCGCGGAGCGGGACAGGTCCGTGGTGGGATCGAAGTCGCGCCATGGATTGAAGACGTTACGCGGCGTGTCTTGCTGCAGGGCGCGCAGGAATCGGGATTGGGTCATTGCAGCAAGCCGCGTGGATCAGGGTAGAAGGACAAGGCGTGCGGTGGCCGGTGGTCGGGGGAGTGAGGGATTGCCTGGCACGTAGGATAATCGCGGATTGTCGATTCCGCCGACCTGTGTAGATAGAACCATGGTTCCCGCGTCGCGCCCGCCGTTCCTTCGCCACGTGGCTGCCCAGATTCACCGGTGGATCGGGCTGGTGCTGGCCGCCTATCTTCTCGTCCTGAGCGTAACCGGCAGCCTGATCGTGCTCCGTCCGCAGTTTCACCGCTGGCTGACACAGCCGCAGCTCGAGGTGGGCGTTCCGTTGGCTGGTGAATCGCGGGAGGGCGCACTGCGCCGCGCATATCCCGGCTTCGTCATCGAATCCATTCGGTCGCCGCGCAGGCCTGATCGTCCTTCCATCGTCGTGCTGAACCACGACGGCAAGCGGGCAGAAAGACTGTTTGATCCTTATCGGGGTGTGGATCTTGGCTCCGCGTATCCGCCAATACTCAAAGCCGTGGAATGGATGGTGAACCTGCACGACAACCTGCTTGGTGGGCGGACTGGCCGGATGATCAATGGCGTGGGGGGTGTCGCCCTGACCGCGCTGGTCATGACTGGCCTGTGGGTATGGTGGTCCGGCAGGGGGCGATGGAGAAATGTGGTCTCAACGGGCCGGCCGGCAATCTCTTCGGTGTTCTCGCGCCGGCTGCATGTCGCACTCGGGTTCTGGGTGTCCGCAATGTTGCTGGTCTGGGCGGTGACCGCGATCTACTTTGCGTTTCCCGGCCTGTTCGATGGGTTGTTCGACCTGCTGGACGCCGATCCTGACGATGACGTGCGGCCTGGGGAGCAGGTGCTCGATGGGCTCATCAAGCTGCATTTCGGGCGCATGGGTGGGATGGCGGGCCGCACGGCCTGGATCGTGTTGGGCCTGTTGCCCGCGGTGCTGGTCGTGACCGGCGTGATGGCGTGGTGGTTGCGCCGGCGGCGGGATGCAGCAACGGTGTCTTAGCGCGCGGGCGCCACGAGGTAATTGAGGGGAGGAATGCGGCGGATGCTCAGGCTCCCTCGGCTCCTCCGCCAACGCCGCCCTTGCCGGTCTTGCGCCCGTCGCGCCGCAGCGCGGTTTTTCCCATGGACTGAGAGAAGTTCTGGCCAGATCCGCCCGCCTTCCTGGCTCTTGCCACTTCCAGCAGGCGCTGGGCCTGGGACTTGGAGACATCGTTCACGGCTGCTTTCTTGGGGTTGACCATGCTTCCATCCGATCTGAGTGCCGAGGCGCAAGAGTGGGCGATAGAGTACCCGGAATCGAGCGGAATCGGTGTCAGAACAGCCTTCCGGCGCCCACCAGCCGATCGGCATACCAAGCATCGTCCAACGTGCGAGTTTCGACCGACTTGCCTGATTGCGGTGCATGCACGAAGCGTCGATTGCCGGTGTAGATCGCCACATGCGTGACTTCCCGGGAATCGATGCGGAAGAAAAGCAGATCCCCGGGCGCGAGCTTGTTCCATCTGATCGAACGCGCCGCCCGGAACTGCCCGGTGGTGGTGCGTGGCACGTCGATCCCGGCAGCCAGATGGGCGTGCCGCACCAGTCCGCTGCAGTCGAAACCCTCCGGGGTGCTGCCTCCAAAGCGATAGGGACGCCCCGTTTGCGCCAGCGCTTCGGCGGCAATGCGTTCGCCCAGCGTGGTCTTGCGTGGTTGCGGCGCGCTGGCGCAACCGGACAGCAGCGCTACGCATAACAGCATCAGCAGCAGGCTGTGTCGGGAGATCCGCTGTCGCATGGGTCTGTTGTACGCCGCCATGACCCTTCAGCCCATGAACGGGGTCACGTCATGGCCATGTCGAGCGACGGCGAGCGGCCGATCGTGAATGGCGACGTGATGGAAACGGCTGCATATGAGATTCTTCGGTCACCGTTGCGATTCAGGCGGAATTCACCATGGACATGGATGCCCTTTCCCAGACCTACCTGGCTCCTCTGAATGCAGGCGTGGGATATCCCGAGGAAGTTGGGTATTCGTACCTCCTGAATGACACGCGCCTGGACTTCTCCGTTGAGAGCTTGAGTTATGTGGACCTGCTGCTGGACTCGATTCGCAGCACGGAGAAGCCGGAATTCGGCGCGTTCATCAGCATTCAGGAGAACCAGACGTTTCTGTTTGTCCTGGGATTTTACGTAGGAGCCGTGATTGCCAGGAACAGCGAACAGTCCATCCGCTGGTTTGACTACGACGCCATGCTCAAGGCGATTCCGGACAATGCGGTCATGTTTCCGAAGGTGTTCCAGACGACGATCACCTGCCAGCTGAGCCGTGGCGGATTCTTCGTACCCCTCTCGTCGATCTGCAGCCGACTATTTGAAGAGCCCGTCGACAAGAGTGTGCGATTCAGTGCCGAAGGGTTCATGGGCAGGTAGGGTTGAGTGCAACTGTGATTCCAGACCCCCGACCGCCAAGGCCTTGCTGGCAACGCTGGGCGTTGCGCTAGCGGGTTCCTTCTTCGCCTGAGTCGGGCTCCAGGCTCAGCAGGTCCTCTGGGGTGTCGATATCGATGCCCGCATTGGGCATGGGCAGCCGCAGGCAGCGATCCGCATGGCGCGCCAGCACCGCCCGGGCACCCGCATCCCCCCTGAGCGACGACAGGTCGGAAAAGCACCAGGCGGGGAAGATGGCCGGCACCCCCGTGTGCCCGTCGTAGCTGGCCGCGATCAGCCATTCCGGCTGCCGCCGCCAGGCACTGACCAGTCGGCGCAGGTCGAAGGCCGTGACGGCCACCTGGTCGGCCAGCGTCACCAGAACCCCCTCACAGCCGGTGGGCAGGCGGCTTATACCCAGCCTGAGGGAGCTGGCCAGCCCCTCCTGCCAGTGGCGGTTGATTTCGACCGTGGCCGGGCTCTGGCGCAGCAGGGGGGTGATGCGCTCGGCATGGGCCCCCAGCACGACGGTGACAGCGTGTCCGCCCACCTCCGTGGCCTGCGAAACGGCCTTTTGAAGCATCATCACCCCGCCGATCCGGGCCAGCTGTTTGGGCGATCCGAAGCGCGTGGCGGCGCCCGCGGCGAGCACCAGGACATGGAGGTTGCCGTCTGAACTCATGCGCTTGTCGTGTTACCAGATACGGTTGCTTGCGTGGGTGGCCTGCGACCTTTAGAGTTCGCGGGTTTTTTCCTATTAAACAGCAACTTCGGCTGCAACATCGATGAAATCCCAAGGCTCTACCGACTGGGTTGTCCACAAGTTTGGCGGCACGAGCGTCTATGACGCCGCGTGCTTCCGGAAGGTGGCCGACATCATCGAATCCCAGCCCTCGTCCGCCGCGGGCAGCCGCCTGGCCGTGGTGCTGTCCGCCGCCAAAGGCACCACCGACGTGCTGCTGGGCCTGGTCACGCTGGCCGAAAAGCAGGACGCCACCGTCGGCGCCCAGCTGCAGGCCCTGCGCGACCGGCACCAGGCCATCGCCGAGGGGCTGCTCGACGCGGCCGCCGCCGCCCAGTGGCTGGCGCAGTTCGACCGCGACCGGGCCGACCTTGAAGGCGTGCTGCACACCACCAGCCTGATGCGCTCGGCCGCACAGAACGTGCGCGACCTGGTCGCCGGTTACGGCGAGCTGTGGTCCACCAGCCTCTTCACCGCGTACCTGGCCGCCAGGCGCAAAGCTGCCGGCGTGAACCGGCCCGTGCGCTGGCTCGACGCGCGCCAGTGCGTGGTCGTGGAATGGGGCCCGCTGGGTCCCGGCGTGCACTGGGAAACCTCGCGCGCGCGACTGAATGAAACCGGCGCCAGCGATTTTGCCGGCACGCTGGTGATCCCGGGCTTCGTGGCGCGCACGCCGCAGGGCGTGCAGACCACGCTGGGCCGCAACGGATCCGACTTCTCCGCCTCGATCTTCGGCGCGCTGCTGGATGCAGCCGAGATCCACATCTGGACCGATGTCGACGGCGTGCTGTCGGCGGATCCGCGCCGCGTGCCCAACGCGCAGGTCATCGACCAGCTCTCGTACAACGAGGCGATGGAGCTGGCGTATTTCGGCGCCAAGGTCATCCATCCGCAGACCATGGCACCGGCCATCGGTCGCTCGATTCCGATCTATATCCGCAACACCTTCGCGCCCGATCACCCCTGCACGCTGATCTGCGCGGCGCCCAAGTCTGACCTGGTGGTCAAGGGCATCACCACCATCGAGAACATCGCGCTGATCAACATCGAGGGCGCCGGCATGATCGGCGTGCCTGGCACCGCGCACCGTCTGTTCGGCGCGCTGCGCGAAGAGGGCATCTCGGTCATCCTGATTTCGCAGGGCAGCTCCGAGCATTCGATCTGCTGCGCCATTCCGCAGGCCGAGGCTGATCGCGCCGAGAGCGTGGTGCGGGCCGCCTTCACTCGGGAATTGGCCGAAGGGCAGATCCAGAGCGTGGAAGCCACCAAGGACCTGGCCATCCTGGCCGTGGTGGGTGACGGCATGGCCGGCACGCCGGGCGTGTCGGCCAAGGTGTTCAACGCGCTGGGCGCGGCCGCCGTGAACGTGCGCGCCATCGCGCAGGGCGCCTCGGAGCGCAACATCTCGGTCGTCGTGGATGGCCGTCAGGCCACGCGCGCGCTGCGCGCCACGCATGCCAGTTTCTATCTGTCGCCCAACACGCTGTCGATCGGCGTGATCGGCCCGGGCACCGTTGGCCGCGTGCTGCTCGACCAGCTGGCCGGCGAGCAGGCGCGGCTGTCGCGCGAGTTCAAGCTCGACCTGCGCGTGCGCGGCATTCTCTCGAGCAAGCGCATGCTGCTGTCGGATCGCGGCGTCAGCTTGGCCAACTGGCGCGAACAGTACGAGGGCGCCACGGCGCCGTCGGATCTGGCGCGTTTCATCGAGCATGTGCAGGTGGACTACCTGCCGCATACGGTGATCATCGACTGCTCGGCCGATGAGTCCGTGGCCAAGCACTACCGCGACTGGCTGGCGGCCGGGCATCCATATCGTCACGCCGAACAAGAAGGCCAACAGCGCGGCCATGTCGTACTACGACTCGCTGCGCGAGGCGCGGAGCATCGGCGCCTCGCACTACCTGTACGAAGGCACCGTGGGCGCGGGCCTGCCGATCATCCAGACGCTGCGCGACCTGCGCGAGACCGGCGATGTCATCGACAGCATCGAGGGCATCTTCTCCGGCACGCTGGCCTACCTGTTCAATGTCTACGACACCACCGTGCCGTTCTCGGCCATCGTGCGCGACGCCAAGCAGCGCGGCTACACCGAGCCTGATCCGCGCGACGATCTTTCAGGCACCGACGTGGCTCGCAAGCTCATCATCCTGGCGCGCGAGATGGGCCTGAGGCTCGAGATGAGCGATGTGAAGGTGGAGAGCCTGGTGCCGCGCGCGCTGGCCGGTGGCACCATCGAGGAATTCCTGAACGGGCTCACGCAGTACGATGCCGCCATGCAGGCGCGCTATGAAGCCGCAAAGAAGGCCGGCAAGGTGCTGCGCTTCGTCGGGCGCATCACCGCCAAGGGCGAGGCGACGGTCGGGGTGGTCGAGCTTGACGCCAAGCATGCCTTTGCCAACATCGCGCTCACCGACAACGTGGTGCGCTTCGCGACCGCGCGCTACTGCAACAATCCGCTGATCGTGCAGGGACCCGGTGCGGGCCCCGAGGTCACCGCGGGCGGTGTCTTTGCGGATCTGCTGCGTCTTTCGGCCTACCTGGGAGCACGCCTGTGAGCACCGGCACCATGCCCAACACCGTCACGGCCTTCGCGCCCGGCTCCGTGGCCAACGTGGCCATCGGATTCGACATCCTCGGATTTTCCGTCGATGCCGTGGGTGATCGAGTGACGCTGACCCGCCGCGCGCAGCCCGGCGTCGTGATCAAGTCGATCACCGGCGTCGTGGATGACCTGCCGCTGGAGGCAGAGAAGAACACCGCCGGCCAGGCGCTGCTCGCGCTGGCCGCCATGCGCAACCTCGATTTCGGCTTCGAGATGCGCATCCAGAAGGGCATTCCGCTGGCCTCGGGCCTGGGCGGTTCGGCGGCCTCGGCCGTTGCCGCGGTGGTCGCGGCCAACGCCATGCTCGAAGAGCCGCTGACGCGCATCGAGCTGCTGAAAGTGGCGATGGAAGGCGAGGCCGTGGCCAGTGGTTCGCGCCATGCCGACAACATCTCGCCGTCGCTGTTCGGCGGGCTGGTGCTCACCGTGGGCATCGACAATCCGCGCGTGAAGCAGATTCCGGTCCCGGAAGTCATCCACGCAGTCATCGTGCATCCGCACCTGCAGGTGTCGACCAAGCAGGCGCGCGCCATCCTCAGTCGCACCGTGAACATGTCGGATTTCGTCTGGCAGACGGCGAACCTGGCCGGGTTCATCTCGGGCTGCTACACGAACGACCTGGACCTCATCAAAGCCTCGCTCGAGGATGTGATCATCGAGAAGCAGCGCCAGGTACTCATCCCCGGCTTCGCCGAGGTGCGTGCCGCGGCGCTCGACAAGGGCGCGCTGGGATGCTCGATCTCCGGCGCCGGCCCCACGATCTTCGCGCTGTGCCTGGAGCGCGATGCGCGCGCCGTGCGTGATGCGATGACCGGCGAGTTCGCGCGCCTGAACATCGCCACCGACAAGTGGATCGCGCCGGTGCAGTCGGGCGGCGCGCATGTGGTGAGCAGCGAATGAATTTCCGCAGCACCCGCGGGCAGTCGCCCGACGTGGGATTCAGCGCAGCGCTGCTGCAGGGCCTGGCGCCGGATGGCGGGCTGTATGTGCCCGGATCGTGGCCCGATCTGTCAGCCGTCACGCCGGGCGCGCTGCCGGTGGTGGGCGCGAGTCTCATCGGCGCGTTCGCCGCGGGCGATGCCCTTGGCCCGCAGATCCCGGCCATCACGCGCGATGCGTTTGATTTCCCGGCGCCGGTGCGCGTGCTGCCGGCCGCCGAACCGCTGCGCGTGCTGGAGCTGTTCCACGGCCCGACCGCGGCGTTCAAGGATTTCGGCGCGCGGTTTCTCGCGGCCAGCATGGCCAGGATTCCGCGGACCGACAAAAGGCCGCTGCGCATCCTGGTGGCCACCTCAGGGGATACCGGCGGTGCCGTTGCCGCGGCTTTCCATCGCCGCCCCGGCATCGAGGTGGTGGTGCTGTTCCCGAAGGGGCTGGTCTCTCCCGCCCAGCAGCAGCAGCTCACGTGCTGGGGTGAAAACATCACGAGCCTGGCGGTGCGCGGCAGTTTCGATGACTGCCAGCGGCTGGTGAAAGAGGCCTTCCTCGATCCGCTGCTTCGCACCCGCGTCGAGCTTTCCTCCGCCAACAGCATCAACCTGGGGCGTCTGCTGCCGCAGGCCGCGTACTACGCGGCGAGCAGCCTCGCCATCCGCGCCGAAACAGGCCAGAAGGCCTCGTACATCATTCCCAGCGGCAACCTGGGCAATTCCGTGGCCTGCGTGTGGGCGCGGCAGGTGGGCTTTCCGATCGATCGCATCGTGCTGGCGCACAACGCCAATCGCGCGGTGCCGGATTTCCTCGCCACCGGCAGCTTCACGCCGCGGCCGAGCATACCCACGTTGGCCAACGCCATGGATGTGGGGCACCCGAGCAACATGGAACGCCTGCTGTCGCTGCTGCCGGATTCCGCCGCCGTGCTGGGCGCGGGTCTTTCGGCCACATCAATCGACGACGCGTCCATCCGTGATCGCATCCGCGCCGACCACGCGCGCTTTGGCGTGACCTGGTGCCCGCACACGGCCACGGCCGCCGAGACCTGGGCGCGCATGAGCGTGGCGGAACGCTCGGCCCACCAGTGGACGCTGGTGGCCACGGCGCATCCGGCCAAGTTCCGCGAGACCGTGGAGCCACTGGTGGGCAAGGTCGAGATACCCGAGAACCTGCGGCGACTCTACGAGCTGCCCTCGTCGTTCCGCGAGATCGACCCAACGCTTGCCGCGCTGCGGAGTGCCACCGGTGACTGAGACCCCATTTGCCGGCCTGGACACGCCGCAGAACCGGCTGATCCTGACTGTGGTCGCCGTCGTGATGGCGGGCGCGCTGTTCTACTACGTGATCCGCGCGTGGCGGCGCCGCACCGAGTACCGTCGACTCGACAGCTCCATCATCGCCGCGGGCAGCGAGCACCTGCGCAATGTGCTGGTGCCCGACGGCATGGGCGCGGTGATGCACATCGATTACCTGCTGCTCACGTCCCGGGGCGTGCTGGTCATCGACCTGCGCGACATCCGCGGCAATATTTTCGGCGGCGACCAGATGACCGAATGGACGGTGATGAACGGCGCCAGCCGCAGCACGTTCCAGAACCCGCAGCATGCTCTCTACGACCGTGTCGCGGCAGTGCGGGCGCTGTGCGGCGAGCTGCCGGTGGAAGGACGCATCCTGTTCACGCGGCGCGGCAAGTTTCCCAAGGGCCTGCCGCGCTGGACGCTGATGGTCGATTCGCTGCGCGCGGAGTTCCCATCGGTGGACTCCGAGGCCTCGCAGAGCTGGATCGATCGCTACCTCGAAGGCTGGAAAGTGCTCTGCGCGGCGGTCTCGCCCAGCCCGCTGCGGCGGCGCCGCGGGTTCCTGGCGCAGGTCTTCGCCGAGTAGTCAGCCCAGCCGGAAGAAGCGCTCGGCGGCAGCGGTGCTGCTGGCGGCAAGCTGCTCCAGCGTTTCGTTTCGCGCCTGCGCCACCGTCTTCGCCACCTCCGGCAGGAAGGCTGGCTCGTTGCGACGGCTCGCCGGTTTCGGCTTCAACGTGCGCGGCAGCAGGTACGGCGCGTCGGTCTCGATCATCAGCCGGCTGGCGGGGATCGCGCCCATCATGGGCAGCAGGTGCAGTCCGCGTCGCTCATCGCAGATCCACCCGGTGATGCCAATGGCCAGGTCGATCGACAGGCAGTCATCCAGTTCGGTTCGCGAGCCGGTGAAGCAATGCGCTACGCCATCGGCGATCGAGCCGCGGAATTCCCGCAGGATCGACATGAAGTCAGCGTGTGCGTCGCGCTGGTGCAGGAAGACGGGTTTGCCGGTTTCCACGGCCAGCTCCAGCAGGCCACGAAAGGCCGCGATCTGCGCTTCGCGGGGCGAATAGTTGCGGTAGTAGTCCAGCCCGCATTCGCCGATTGCGACCACCGCGGGATCCGCGGCCAGTTCGCGCAGCTCCTCGCGCGCGCCGGCGCTGTAATCGGAGGCGTGGTGGGGATGCAGCCCGGCGGTGGCATGCAGTCGGTGAGGATCAGTTCGGGCGAGGGTGATGGCCTCGCGGGTGGCTGCAACGCTGGTGCCCGTGATGATCATTCGCGACACGCCGGCCAGGTGCGCCCGGCGCAGCACCTCCGCCAGGTCGGGCGTGAAGCTCTCGTGGGTCAGGTTCAGGCCTATGTCGATCAGCTCGCAAGTCGGCGCTGTTATCATGATCCGATGAGCATAGCCGACAGCCATGCCGACGCCGGTGCCGGCGCGGCGGCCACGCAGCTGGCGCTGTGGCCGGGCCGCGCCGACGAGGCGTTCGAGCCCCCGCCGGCGGCGGTGTTGTCCGCGGCGGTGGTGCGTCACAGCCGGCGCGCGCGTCGCGTGGCGGTGCGCATCGATGCGGGCGGCCGGGTCGAGCTTGTGGTGCCGCGCGGCGTGTCCGAGGCGCGGGCCATGTCGTTCCTGGTCAGTCGGGCCGACTGGGTGGCGCAGCATCTGCAGCGGCGGCGCGCCGCGGCTTTGCCGGAGCAGGCCTTTCCGCCCACGCAGGTCGAGCTGCCCGCGCTGCAGGAGCGCTGGCGCGTCTTCCTTGCCGGCGGCACGGGTCGACTTCGACTGCGGCAGCGCGAGGACCTGTTGCTTGAAGTGCGCGGCAGTGGTGATCGCGCCCAATGGCGTCGCCTGCTGCAGCGATGGCTGGTCTCCCGCGCGAGTGAATCCCTGGCCGCCGCGGTGTCGGAGGTGGCCGGTCGCCATGGGTTCTCGTACGGGTCAGTGAGCGTGCGTCGCCAGCGTACGCGCTGGGGAAGCTGCTCGACTCGCGGGGCGATCTCGCTGAACCTGTGCCTGCTGTTCCAGGCGCCAGCAGTGCTGCGCTACCTGCTGTGCCACGAACTGGCGCACACCGAACACATGAATCATTCCGCGCGCTTCTGGCGGCGCGTGGAGCAATGCGAGCCGCAATACCGCGCGCTCGATGCCGAGCTGCTGCGCACCGGCTGGAGCCGCGTGCCGCAGTGGGTGCTGGAGCGCGCATGAACGAAGGTGAAGGCAAGGGACGGGTAGACCTCACGGGTGAGGGCGTGCACTGGGATCTGGGCAGCTCCCAGTCCTACGGCGAGTACCTGCATCTGGAGCGGGTGCTCTCGGCGCAGCAGCCGCTGTCCGGCGAGCACGACGAGATGATG
The DNA here is from genome assembly GCA_016720075.1 of Pseudomonadota bacterium. Taxonomy (GTDB): domain Bacteria; phylum Pseudomonadota; class Gammaproteobacteria; order Steroidobacterales; family Steroidobacteraceae; genus ZC4RG30. The sequence goes on along the minus strand of JADJXW010000020.1, from coordinate 393,868 downwards.
TTCATCATCGTGCACCAGGTGTCTGAGCTTTGGATCAGGCTCTTCCTGCACGAACTGGAGTTCGTGCAGCGCTGCGTGATAAAGGATGATTTAGATCCATCATTCAAGGCCTTGCAGCGTATATCTAAGGTTCAGTCTCAGTTGTTTGGTGCCTGGGAAATCATGGCCACGATGACGCCCTCGGACTACACGCTGTTCCGTAACCAGCTCGGGCGCTCGTCGGGTTTCCAGTCGGTGCAGTACCGGCTGATGGAGTTCGGCCTCGGCAACAAGAACGCCGACATGATCCGCGTGCACCAGCGCAATCCCGAGGATTACGCGCGGCTGAAGCGCGCGCTGCTGGCCCCCAGCCTCTACGACGAAGTGCTGCGCCTGCTGAGCCGGCGTGGATACGGCGTGCCGCAGGAACTGCTGGACCGGGATTTCTCCCAGCCCTGGGTTGCCAGCAAGGCGGTGACCGGCGCGTGGCTGGGCGTCTATCACAACGCCGACAAGGACTGGGATCTCTACGAGCTGGCCGAAGGGCTGGTGGATCTCGACCACCGCTTCCAGTTGTGGCGCTTCCAGCACATGAAGACAGTGGAGAGGATCATCGGCCACAAGCCCGGCACGGGCGGCACCAGCGGCGTGTCCTACCTCGCCAAGGCGCTGGAACTCAGGTTCTTTCCGGAGCTGTGGCAGGCGCGGACTTCACTCTGAATGCCCGGTACGCCCTGAAGGCCATCAGCACGCCGAAGATGGCGAAGTAGAGCAGCGGCTCGCGGATGTCCTTCTTCACCTGCCACCAGTAGTGCCACACGCCCAGCAGCACGACCAGGTACACCAGCTTGTGTAGCTTCTGCCAGCGGCGCCCGAGCCTGCGCATCATGCGGTTGGTCGAGGTGATGGCCAGTGGCACCAGCAGCAGCAGCGCCAGCATGCCGATGGTGATGTAGGGCCGCTTGATGATGTCGGCGCCCACGGCGGCAAGGTCGAGCCCCTGGTCGAGCCAGGCGTAGACCACGAAGTGCGCCAGCGCATAGAAGGCCGCGAACAATCCCAGCATGCGGCGCAGTCGCAGCAGGTGGCTCCAGCCCGTTAGCATCCGCGCGGGCGTGACCAGCAGCGTGATCAGCAGCATGTTCAGCGCGGGGATGCCGCAGGCATGCAGCAGTCGGTCCACGGGGTCCGCGCCCAGGTCCATCGGGCTCGACGGGATCTTGCCGACCGCGGCCAGAATGCCCAGCGTCATCAGCGCCGCCGGCGCGGCGCAGGCGGCGAAAACGATGGGCTTGATGCCGAAGCGGTAAAGGGCCGTGACGTTCAGCACGCGCGTCAGAAGTTGCGTCGCAGATCCATGCCCTTGTACAGCGATGCCACCTGTTCCGCGTAGCCGTTGAAGGGCAGCGTGGCCGCGCGCTTGGCCAGCAGCGAGCCGCCGATGCGCCGCTCGGTGGCCTGGCTCCAGCGGGGGTGGTCCACCGACGGATTCACGTTGGCGAAGAAGCCGTATTCGCTGGGCGCTGCCACCTGCCAGCTGTTCTTCGGCTGCAGTTCGGTGAAGCGGATGCGCACAATCGACTTGATGCTTTTGAAGCCGTATTTCCACGGCACCACCAGCCGCAGCGGCGCGCCGTTCTGGTTCGGCAGCATCTGGCCGTAGACTCCGACCGCGATGAAGGTGAGCGGATGCATGGCTTCATCCATGCGCAGCCCTTCCACATACGGCCAGCGCAGTACGGGAGAGCGCTGGCCCGGCATCTGCCTGGGCGACATCAGCGTGGTGAATTCCACGTACTTGGCCTTCGACGTGGGCTTGAAGCGCTTGATCAGCTCCGCCAGCGGAAAACCCGTCCATGGAATGACCATGGACCAGGCCTCGACGCAGCGCAGGCGATAGATGCGTTCCTCCAGCGACAGCGGCCGGAGGATGTCCTCGAAGTCGAAGCTGCCCTTGACCTCGGCCTCGCCATCCACGGTCACCTTCCACGGCAGCGGCTTGAAGTCACGCGCCTGCACGGCCGGGTCGGACTTGTCGGTGCCGAACTCGTAGAAGTTGTTGTAGGTGGTGATGTCCTCGTAGCTGTTCGGCGGATCCTTGATGGAAAGGGCGGCGTTCGGCGTATAGGCCAGCTTCGCGCCAGGCGCGGCGATGGTTGCTGCCAGCGCGCGGCCACTGACGCCAGCGCCCAGTGCGCCAAAAGCGGCGCCGGCCGCCGCATAGCGCAGCACGCGGCGGCGGTCGAGGAACAGATCCCGGGAGGTGATGTCCGAGGGCAGGATGCGGGGCGTCTCAAACTTCATGCGGTACTCCTTGCTGGGAGTACTACGCTCCCGGCCCGCCCGATGTTACGCAGCCTTGGGCTTGAGGGCCAATCAGCGCCACTGCACGCAGCGCAAGCCGGCAGCCGTGAGGCTCTGCGCCAGCGCCGGGTCGGCGTTGACGTATACGGCCTCTTCGCACTGGCGCATGTGCACCAGGTCGGGCGAGCTGTTGCCGTAGGCGATGACGGGCAGGCCCGGATGGGCCGCCCGCAGCTGTTCGATCACCCGCAGTTTCTCGGCGTCGCGGCGGTTCAGCCCCTCCAGGTGCCCGTCGAGCCGATCGCCGTTCCAGCGGATGCGCGTGCAATGGGTTTCATGCACCCCCAGCAGCGCGCCAATGTGGGGCACGTAGAGGTCGGGACTGGCTGACAGCAGCACGACATGGTCCCCCGAGGCGATGTGGGAGCGAAGCGTCGTGACGCCTGCATCGAACATCCGTTGCTCGACAACGAGCCGGGAATACGTGGCGGCGAACGCCTCGACCGCCGCGCACGGCAGCCCGCCAAACAGCTGCCGCAGTATGGCTGCCTTCAGTTCACCGCGGCCCAGGAAACGCAGCAGGTAGCCCAGCGCCGGAAACAGCAGCAGGGGCAGGCGCAGCAGCCGCGCCGGGTGGCGACGCAGCAGCCCCAGAACGAACGGACCGAAGGAATCCGCGCGCGTCAGCGTGCCATCGAGGTCGAACACCGCCAGCCGGCGCGGCGGCGCGCTTCGGCCGGCGGGATCTTCCACGAACGGTTCCCCTTCCGGCGGCCTTCAGGCCGCCTTGCCGCCCGCGGCCAGCTGGCGCAGCACGTAGTGCAGGATGCCGCCGTGCTCGTAGTACTCGCGTTCCTTGGGCGTGTCGATGCGCACGCGCGCCTCGAAGCGGACGGGGGCGCCCGAGTCGGGCGTTGCCGTCACGCCCACGGTCTTGCGCTTCGGATCGCTGCCGCCTTCGATGTCGAACTTCTCCTTGCCCGTGAGGCCCAGCGACTGCGCGTTCTGGCCGGGCATGAACTGCAGCGGCAGCACGCCCATGCCGATCAGGTTCGAGCGGTGGATGCGCTCGAAGCTCTCGGCGATCACGGCCTTCACGCCCAGCAGCATCGTGCCCTTGGCGGCCCAGTCGCGCGAGGAGCCCGAGCCGTATTCCTTGCCGGCGAGGATGACCAGCGGCGTGCCCGCGGCCTTGTACTTCATCGCCGCGTCGAAGATCGACATCTGTTCGCCAGCAGGCATGTACTGCGTGACGCCACCCTCGACTCCCGGGCACAGCAGGTTGCGCAGCCGGATGTTGGCGAAGGTGCCGCGCATCATCACTTCATGGTTGCCGCGCCGCGCGCCGTACTGGTTGAAGTCGGCGGGCTGCACGCCCTGGTCCATCAGGTATTTCGCGGCCGGGCTGCTCTTGGCGATGTTGCCCGCGGGCGAGATGTGGTCGGTGGTGATCGAATCGCCGAACAGGCCCAGCACGCGCGCGCCGGAGATGTTGCCCTTGGCGTCTGGTTTCATCGTCATGCCGTCGAAGTAGGGCGGATTCTTCACGTAGGTGGACTTGGCGTCCCAGGAATAGATCTGCCCGGCCGGCACCTTGATGGCGCGCCAGCGCTCGTCACCGTCGAACACGCCGGCGTAGCTGCGCTTGAACATCGCCGAGGTGATGAACTTGTGCACGTTGTCGGCCACTTCCTTCGCGGTGGGCCAGATGTCCTTCAGGTACACCGGCTTGCCGCCGGTGCCCGTGCCCAGCGGTTCGTTGTTCACGTCGACGTCGAGCGAGCCGGCCAGCGCATAGGCCACCACCAGCGGCGGCGATGCCAGGTAGTTCTGTTTCACTTCCGGGTGCACGCGGCCGTCGAAGTTGCGGTTGCCCGAGAGCACCGAAGTGCCGATGACATCGCCGGCCTTCACCGCGGCGGAGATCTCGGGCTTCAGCGGACCCGGAGTTGCCGATGCAGGTGGTGCAGCCGTAGCCCACCAGGTTGAAGCCGATGCCGGCCAGCTCATCGAGCAGGCCCGCGGCGGAAAGATAGTCGGTGACCACGCGCGAACCCGGCGCGAGCGAGGTCTTCACCCAGGGCTTGCTGGTCAGGCCCAGCTTGCGCGCATTGCGTGCCACCAGGCCCGCGGCCATCAGCACATAGGGATTGGAAGTGTTGGTGCAGCTGGTGATGGCGGCGATCAGCACGGCGCCGTCCTTAACATCGAACGTCCTTCCGGCCACCGTCGCACTGCCAGTGCCCGTGGCCCCAGGATTCTTCTTCGAGCGTTCCTCGGCCTGCTTCTTGTACGCAGTCTGGTACGCCGTCTTGGCATTGCGCAGCGGCACGCGATCTTGCGGGCGGCTGGGGCCGGCGAGGCTGGGCTCTACCGTGGCCAGGTCCAGTTCCAGCACGTCGGTGTAGTCGGCGGCCTTCTGGCCGTTCACGCGCCACATGCCCTGCGCCTTCGCATAGGCCTCGACCAGCGCAACCTGCTCGGCGGGACGGCCGGACAGCGTGAGGTAGCGGATCGTCTCTTCGTCGATCGGGAAGATGGCGCAGGTGCTGCCGAATTCCGGCGACATGTTGCCGATGGTGGCGCGGTCGGCGAGCGGCAGGCTGGCGAGGCCATCGCCGAAGAACTCGACGAACTTGTCGACCACGCCCTTCTTGCGCAGCATCTCGGTGACGGTGAGCACCAGGTCGGTGGCGGTGGAGCCCGGCGGCAGCTGGCCATTCAACTTGAAGCCGATGACCTGCGGGATGAGCATGGTGACGGGCTGCCCCAGCATGGCCGCCTCGGCCTCGATGCCGCCCACGCCCCAGCCCAGCACGCCCAGGCCGTTGATCATCGTGGTGTGCGAATCGGTGCCGACGACGGTGTCGGGGTAGGCCTCGGGCGGCGAGCCGCCTTCCTTGGCGAACACCACGCGGCCCAGGAACTCCAGGTTCACCTGGTGCACGATGCCGGTGTTGGGCGGCACCACCTTGAAGTTGCGGAAGGCGCTCTGGCCCCAGCGCAGGAACGAATAGCGCTCGCCATTGCGTTCGAATTCGATGCGGTTGTTGTCGGCCAGTGCGTTGGCGGTGCCGTATTCATCCACCTGCACCGAGTGGTCGATGACCAGCTGCACGGGCGCCAGCGGGTTGATGCGCTTGGCGTCGCCGCCGAGCTTGCCAATGGCCTCGCGCATGGCGGCAAGATCCACCACGCAGGGCACGCCGGTGAAGTCCTGCATGATCACGCGCGCCGGCGTGAAGGAGATCTCATGCGAGGGCGCGGCCTTGGCATCCCAGCCCAGCAGCGCATCGATGTCGGCGCGCGTGACGTTCACGCCATCCTCGAAGCGAAGCAGGTTTTCCAGCAGGATCTTCAGCGAATAGGGCAGGCGGGCCACCTTGTCGGCCGGCAGGGCTGCAAGACTCCAGATCGTGTGCGGCCGGCCATCAACGTTCAGGGTGGTGCGGGCCTTGTAGCTGTCGGTCATACGTCCTCCGGAAACAAGCCTGCGATTATAGCCCGGTTCGGGTTATCACTCCCCCGCCAAGGCACCGCGATGCGCGGTAGAGCACAGCCGACTGCCCCGGCGTCACCGCCCGCTGCGGCGACTGCGGCGTGATGGCGAGGTCGCCGTCCGCGAGCATCGTGACCCGGGCGGGTTGGTCCTGCTGGCGGTATCGCAGCCGCACCGTGATGCCATCGCCCAGCGCCTCGGATGGCGCGCACAACCAGTTCGGCTGCCGTGCGGTGAGATGGGTGGTGAACAGCGCGGGATGATTCTCGCCCTGCGCCACGACCAGCACATTGCGTCCGGTGTCCTTGCCCACCACGTACCAGGGATCTCCGCTGGATCCGGCCAGGCCGCCAATGCCGATGCCGCCGCGCTGTCCCAGCGTGTAGAAGGGCAGCCCGACATGGGTGCCGATCTCCTCGCCGCTTTCGGTCCGGATCGGGCCCGGCGTGTGCCCGATGTATTGCGCCAGGAACGCCCGGAACGGCCGCTCGCCGATGAAGCAGATGCCGGTGCTGTCGCGCTTGTCGGCCACGGGCAGGCCGGCCTCGCGCGCCAGCCGTCGTACTTCGGGCTTGTGCAATTCACCCAGCGGCATCAGTGCCGCGGCAAATCTCTCGCGCGCCACCGCGTGCAGGAAATAGGACTGGTCCTTTTCGATATCAACGCCCTTGTGGAGCTCTGGACCGTCGTGCCCGGGAAGAATCCGCGCGTAGTGCCCGGTGGCCAGGTGCGTGCCGCCCAGGCGCTGCGCGTGCCGCAGGCAGTCGCCGAACTTGATCTCGCGATTGCACAGCACGTCGGGGTTGGGCGTGAGGCCGGCACGGTAGGCCTCGAGGAATTCCGCGAACACCCGGTCGCGATACTCGCGCGACAGGTCCACTCGATGCAGCGGAATTCGAAGTTCCGCGGCCACCCGCCGCGCATCCTGGAAGTCCTCGGCCGACGTGCAGTAGCCCTGGTCGTCCTCGTCCCAGTTGTGCATGAAGAGTCCCTGCACCTCGTGTCCCTGGCGCAGCAGCAGCAGCGCGGCGACGGCCGAATCGACGCCGCCGGACATCGCGACGATGACGCGCATCAGGCGCTGCGCGCGACGGCCGCGGAGGCCAGGAACGAGAGCGCAGAAAGATCGTGCCGGCGTCCGGCCAGGTGGTCCTCGATGCAGGCCAGCACCAGCGGGCTGCGCAGCCTTGACGGCTGTGCCAGCAGCTGCTCGCGCGAGAGCCAGTGGGTGGCGACGATGCCGTGGTCGAGGGCCCGCTGAGGCTCGTGCGTGCTGACCTCGCCGGCGATGGCCACGCGCAGGAAGCTGCGTCCGTTCTCGGCATTGCGCCACTGGTAAAGGCCCAGCAGGTGCCGCGGCTGGAAATGCCAGGCGGTTTCTTCCAGCGTTTCGCGGACCACCGCATCGAGGAGGGATTCGCCTTCCTCGACATGGCCGGCAGGCTGGTTGAAGACCAGGCGTCCGCGGATGCGTTCTTCGACGATCAGGAAGCGATCGTCACGCTGCACGATGGCAGCAACCGTCAGGTCGGGGCGCCAGGTCATGGGCGCGAGTATAGGTTAAGCGCCGCGCTCAGTACTTCGGAACGCTGGCGATCCACATCTCGTCGAATTCCTGCAGGTACAGCCGCGCGATGGGCGGCTGGTTGTAACCTGCGACGCCATCCCAGCTGCCCACCTGCGCCCGATACACGATGGCGCGGGCGTCGGCGATCAGCATGCCGCTGGTGCGCGCGGCAAACTTGGGATTCAGCGTCCGGATCTCGATGTGTCCGGACAACCGGCGGCGCATGGCGGCCAGCTTGTGCGGCGAGGTGTACGGAACGGCCCGCTGCGTCAGCAGCCGCACCTTGGCGAAACTGTGGCTGAGCAGGAAGCGCTTCACCAGGTCGAGGAAGGCCGGCTGCTCGTAGACCTGCGGTTCCAGGTCGAGGGTGAAGATCGGAAATCAGTCGCTCGGCGCCGGAGACAGCCCGGCGGGAAGCGGCTCGCACGTCTTCCAGCGTGCTGAGCACCTGCAGCGGCTCGGGCGCGTCCATCGGGCGCGCGCCACCGCGGCCTAGCACCGAAACGGGTGCCTGGTTGCCTGCGACCGTGCCTGCGAAGAAGTATTGGGGACCGCCCATGGCCCGATATTAGGAACGGGCGGCCCGCGGCAATTGTGGGCGAGTTCACGCTTCCCCCTGAACTGGGGGTGGCGCGGCTGAAACTGGGCCGCGCGTCTCAAAAAAACCCGGGTTATGTCTTGTCGCCGGAGGGGGTCGCCAGGCCCGCCAGGCGCTGGGCAAGGCCGACGTACCCCGCGGGCGTCAGCGCCAGCAGGCGCTGGCGCTCGGGTTCCGGCAGCGGCAGCGTGCCGATCAGCGCCGCGAGTGATTCACGCGTCAGCGGCTTGCCGCGCGACTGAGCCTTGAGCAGCTCGTAGCCATCGGGCACGCCGGCGGCGCGCAATACGGTCTGCACCGGCTCGGCCAGCACTTCCCAGGCCTCGTCCAGGTCGCGCGCCAGTCGCACCGGGTCGGGGGCGATCTTGCCCAGGCCGCGCAGCGCAGCGCGCCAGGCGATGAGGCAATGGCCCAGCGCCACGCCGACGTTGCGCAGCACGGTGGAGTCGGTGAGGTCGCGCTGCCAGCGCGACACGGGCAGCTTCTCGGAGAAATGCCGCAGCAGCGCGTTGGCAACGCCCAGGTTGCCCTCGGCATTCTCGAAGTCGATGGGGTTGACCTTGTGGGGCATGGTGGAGGATCCCACCTCGCCCTCGACCGGCCGCTGGCGCAGGAAACCCAGCGAGATGTAGCCCCAGATGTCGCGGCACATGTCGATGCCGATGACATTGATGGCGGCCACGGCATCGCAGTATTCGCCGATCCAGTCGTGCGGCTCGATCTGCGTGGTCAGCGGATTCCACGTGAGCTCGCAGCGCGTGACGAAGCGCTCCGAGACCTGCGGCCAGTCGACCTCGGAAAAGGCGGCCACATGCGCGTTGAAGTTGCCGACCGCGCCATTCCATTTGCCGAGGATCTCGACGCGCTCCAGCCGCCGGCGCGCGCGCGCGAGCCGCGCGTGGATGTTGGCGAACTCCTTGCCGAGAGTGGTGGGCGAGGCCGTCTGCCCGTGCGTGCGCGACAGCATCGGCAGTCCGGCATGGTCGCGCGCGAATGCGGCCAGCACGGCCAGCAGCGCATCGACCGCGGGCAGCAGCTGGGTGGCGCGCGCGCGCGCCAGCAGTCGCGCATAGCTGATGTTGTTGATGTCCTCGGAGGTGCAGCCGAAGTGCACCAGCTCGAGCTGCGCGGGCGTGGCGCCTGCGGCCTTCAGTTCGTCGCGGACGAAGTACTCGACCGCCTTCACGTCGTGGTTGATCCGCCGTTCGATGTTCTTCACCGAGACGGCGCAGGTTTCGCCCGGATCGGCGGCCAGCGCTTCCAGGCGGCGCTTCACGGCGGAGGACATTTCCCGCGCGGCCGGAGTGGGCAGGGTTTCTGCCAGTTCCTGCAGCCACAGCGCTTCGACGCGCACGCGCTCGCGGGTGAGACCGGCTTCGGACAGCAGCTGCGCCAACCCCTCGGTGGCGGCCCGGTAGCGGCCGTCGACGGGGGAAAGGGCGGAAAGGCTGGCGTCCATGGCGGGTCCGGCGGCGCGAATGTTAGGATCGCGATAATAACGACTTTCGAGGATCGCATGACCACGCCATCTTTCCGGACCGAACGCGACAGCATGGGTGAGCTGCAGGTGCCCGCCGATGCCCTGTGGGCAGCGCAGACGCAGCGCGCGGTACAGAACTTTCCGATCAGCGGCCGCCCGATGCCGCGCGCCTTCATCCGCGCCGTCGCGCTGATCAAGGCAGCTGCCGCGCGGGCCAATGCATCGCTGGGACTGCTCGACGCGAAGGTGGCCGAGGCCATCGCCGCGGCCGCCGCCGAGGTTGCCGAGGGCAGCCACGATGCGCAGTTCCCCATCGACGTGTTCCAGACCGGCTCCGGCACCAGCACCAACATGAATGCCAACGAGGTCATCTCGCTGCTGGCCTCGCGGCGCATGGGCAAGCCGGTGCATGCCAACGACGAAGTGAACATGAGCCAGAGCAGCAACGACGTGATCCCGACGGCGATCCACGTCAGCGCCGCGCTGCTGTGGCGCGAATCGCTGCAGCCGTCGCTCACGCACCTGGCCGGCGCGCTGCGCACGAAGGAAGCCGAGATCGGCGCCATCGTGAAGACCGGCCGCACCCATCTGATGGATGCGATGCCGGTGACCTTCGGCCAGGAGCTGGCCGCCTGGCGTACGCAGGTGGAAAAGGGCATGGAGCGCATCGTCGCGGTGGAAGCCAGGTTGCTGCAGCTGGCGCAGGGCGGCACCGCGGTGGGTACCGGCATCAACGCGCACCCGGATTTCAGCGCGCGCTTCTGCGCGGAACTGTCGAAGGCCACCGGCCTCGCGTTTCGTCCCAACGTCAGCCTGTTCGAAGGCATCGCCACGCAGGACACGGCGGTTGAACTTTCCGGGCATCTGCGCACGCTGGCCGTGGGACTCATGAAGATCGCCAACGACCTGCGCTGGATGAACAGCGGTCCGCTGGCGGGCCTGGGCGAGATCGCGCTGCCGGCGCTGCAGCCGGGCAGCAGCATCATGCCGGGCAAGGTCAACCCGGTGATCCCGGAGGCCACGGCCATGGTGGCGGCGGAGGTGATGGGCAACGATGTCACCATCGCGGTAGCCGGCCAGTCGGGCAATTTCCAGCTCAACGTGATGCTGCCGCTGATCGGCTACAAGCTCATCGAGAGCCTGCGGCTGCTTGCCAATGTGTCACGGGTGCTGGCCGACAAGGCCGTGGCCGGCTTCACGGTGAACGAATCGCGGCTGAAGGATGCACTGGACCGCAATCCCATCCTGGTCACCGCGCTCAATCCGGTCATCGGCTACGAAAAGGGCGCGGCGATCGCCAAGAAGGCCTATGCCGAGGGCAAGCCCATCCTGGAAGTCGCGGCGAAGAACACCGACCTGCCGCCCGAAGAGCTCAAGCGCCTGCTCGATCCGGCGGATCTGGCCCGGGGTGGAATCAAAGGAGGGCACATCGGGCGGGGGATGATGGACGCGCGCGCCTTCCAGCATCGATTGCTGCAGCGGCTGGCCGGCACGCAGCCCGACCATGATCCCGGACGCACGCGCATCGGCGCGAGGCTGGGGCGGGGCACCGACGCAAGGTTGCTCGCGATGATGCCGCGTGAATCGCGCGCCGCGGCGGTGCTGATCGGCATCCAGGAACATGCCGGCGAGCCGGCCATCCTGCTCACGGTCCGGGCCGACCATCTGCGCAAGCATGCGGGGCAGATTGCGTTCCCCGGTGGCGCCATCGACGCGCAGGACAGCGATCCGGCCGAGGCCGCGCTGCGCGAGGCGCGTGAAGAAGTCGGCCTGCACGCCGCGCAGGCCCGCGTTGCCGGTTTCCTGCCCGACCAGGTCGTGCTCACGGGCTTTCGCATCACGCCCGTGGTGGCGCTGATCGAGCCGCAGTTCACGCCCAGTCCCGACCGCACCGAGGTGCAGGAGGCCTTCATGCTGCCCGTGACTGCTCTGCTCGATGTACGCAATCACGTGCATGGACGGCGCATCATCGGCGGCGAGGAGTTCGACGTGCGGGACCTGGCCTTCGGGTCGCACCTCATCTGGGGCGCCACCGCCGGCATGCTGTTCGCGTTGTACGAACTGGGCCTCGAATGAGCGATTTCCCCGGGCTGCGGCGTCTGCTGGAAGTGATGCGCCGCCTGCGCGATCCGGCTTCGGGTTGCGCGTGGGACCTGGCGCAGGATGGACGCAGCCTGGCCCGCTATGCGCTCGAGGAGGCGCACGAACTGGTGGCGGCGCTGGAAGCCGGAGCGCCGGATGCGGTGCGCGATGAACTGGGCGATCTCTTGTTCCAGGTGGTGTTCCATGCACAGCTGGCCGTGGAGCGGGGCGACTACGACTTCGATGCCGTCGCCGCCGGCATCGCGGAGAAGCTCACGCGAAGGCATCCGCATGTATTTGCCGCGGGCGACACGGCAGGTTTCGCGCAGTGGGAGCAGATCAAGGCCGTCGAGCGCGGCGACCGGGGCGCGCACGGCGTGCTCGACGATGTGCCGCTGTCATTGCCCGCGCTGATGCGCGCCGCAAAGCTCGGCAAGCGGGCCGCCACGGTAGGTTTCGACTGGACTGATGCGGACGGCGCGCGCGCCAAGGTGCTCGAGGAACTGGCCGAGGTCGATGCGGCCACGCAGGAATCTGCCGAGCGCGTCGAAGCGGAGGTGGGCGATCTGCTGCTGGCCGTCACCAGCCTGGCGCGGCACCTGCGCGTCGACCCGGAAACCGCGCTGCGACGGGCGAACCAGCGGTTCGAGGATCGTTTCCGCCGAATGGAAGCGGTGGCCGCGCGGCGCGGCCTGCGGCTCGAAGGGTTGGATCCGGCCGCCTGGGACGGCCTGTGGGAAGAGGCCAAACGCAGCGTTCAGTCCTGATTCATGGGTGCGGGCGCAGCATCGCTTCCAAGGTCGGAATAACCGGCCCTTCAGGAGGGACATTCAACATGAACAGCAGGATTCTGACTACCGGTGCGGTACTGGCCCTCGCGCTGTCGCAGGCTGCGCTCGCGGATTCGGGCCGTCGCGGCCGCAACCATGATCGCGGACACGAGACCTATGCGCGCGTGGTGGCCGTGGAACCGATGATCGAGCACGTGCGCTACACGGTGCCGGTCGAGAACTGCTGGGTCGAGTCCCGTGAGCGCGGCTACGCCGACAAGACCAGCGCCGCGATTGTCGGTGGCGCCGTGGGCGCGCTGATCGGCAACAACATCGGTCGCGGAGACGGGCGTCGCGCGGCCACGCTGGGCGGCGCCTTCGTCGGCGCGGTGCTGGGCAGCGAGGCGGCCCGTCGCGACGCCCGGGCGCCGCGCTACGAGGAAGTGCAGCGCTGCCAGACCCACCACGAGGAACGCTTCGAGGAGCGCGTCTCGGGCTACCGGGTGACCTATGTCTATGACGGTCGCCGTGGCGTGACCCGCCTGCCACATGAACCCGGCCGCTACATCCGGGTGGCAGTCGATGTCCATCCGCTGGGCTGATCACGTACGATACGCAGATGCCCCAGGGAGCAATTCCGCGCAGTGACGGAAACAGGGGCCGGGCAGCGATTCGCCGCCCGGCCTTGCTGCTGTCCCTGATCGCCATCGTGTTGGCGACGGTGCTGGCGCTGCCGGCGCACGCGGGCAAGAAAGACAAGGACCGCAAGCGAATCGCCGACAGCGATGAACCGCGCCGCGAGGCGCCCGGCCGCTGCCCCGGTTTCTCGCTGGACGAAGCCATCGCTTCCATCGAACGGCGGCACAAGGCCCGCGTGGTCAAAGCCAACGTGGTGCAGGACGATGGACGCTGCGTCTACGAACTGCGGCTGCTGTCCGACGAAGGCCGCGTCTGGACCGTGCGCGTGGATTCGCGCACCGGAAGCTGACATGCGAGCCCTCATCATCGAAGACGAAGCCGCGCTACGCGAAGGACTGCGCGAAGAGCTCGCCAAGGCGGGCTTCACGGTGGATGTTGCCGCCGATGGCGAAGAGGGGCTGTTCGCAGGCCTCGAATACCCCATCGACGTGGCGGTGGTCGACCTGGGGTTGCCGAAGCTGCCGGGCCTCGAGGTGATCCGGCGCTGGCGGGCCAAGGACAGGCGCTTCCCGATTCTCATCCTCACCGCGCGAGATCGCTGGCAGGACAAGGTCGAGGGACTTGATGCCGGCGCCGATGACTACGTGGCCAAGCCCTATCACTTCGAAGAGGTGCTGGCACGCCTGCAGGCGCTGCTGCGGCGAAGCGGCGGCTGGGCGTCTTCCTCGCTGTCGTGCGGGCCCATCACGCTCGACACGCGCGCGCAGACGGTGAGCGTCGAAGGCGCGGCGGTGGAGCTGACCACCTTCGAATACCGCATTCTCGAGCACCTGATGCTCAAGGCCGGCGAGGTCATCTCCAAGACCGACCTGACCGAGCAGCTCTATGAGCAGGATTTCGAGCGCGACAGCAACGTGATCGAGGTGTTCATCGGCCGGCTGCGCCGCAAGCTCGATCCGGACGATCGCATCAAACCCATCGAGACGCTTCGCGGCCGCGGCTATCGCTTCGTGCTTTCGCGCAACGCCGGCTAAAGGGCGCGCGTCCCTATCCCATGCGATCGGTCAGCCAGCGCCTGCTGATCTCGGTGACGGTGCTGCTGCTGCTGTTCTTCGGCGTGATGGCCGAGGTTCTGGACGCGCGGTTTCGCGTGGTGGCCGAAAATTCCCTGCGTGAGCTGCTCGATGCGCAACTGCGCGCGCTGGTGGCTTCGGCCGAGCCTGACGACGAAGGCCACATCGTGCCGCGACTGCCCGATGCCGAATCGCGGCTGGCCACGCCGGGTTCGGGGTTGTATGCAGCGGTCAGCGAGAACGGCGGCACCACATTCTGGCGCTCCCCTTCGGCCACCGGCAGCCTGCAGGAGTTCGGTCCACCGCAGGAGCCCGGCGCGCGCGAGTTCCGCTATCTCACGGATTCGCGCGGCGCGCGCCTGGCGGCGGAGAGCCGCGGGATTTCGTGGGAGGAGAACGGCCAGCCCCGCGAACTGACGTTCACGGTGGCAGCCGACCTGCAACCCATGACGAACCAGATCAGCGAATTTCGTCGCGGACTGGTCAAGGGTTTCAGCGTGCTGGCGGTCTCGCTGCTCGCGGCGCTGGCGCTGCTGCTGCGCTGGGCGCTGGCGCCATTGCGGCGGCTGGCCTGGCAGATCCAGTCCATGGAGCGTGGCGAGCGCGACAGCCTGGATGAGCGCTGGCCGAGCGAGCTCGATGGCGTCGTGGCCAACCTCAACACGCTGCTTACCTCGGAGCGGACGCGCATCGAGCGCTACCGCGACACGCTGGGGAACCTGGCGCACAGCCTGAAGACGCCGCTGGCCGTGCTGCGCGCCAGCTTTGGCGCCGGCGCGCCCGGCGCGGCGCAGGTGAACGAGCAGGTGGATCGCATGACAGCCATCGTCGAGCACCAGCTGCGCCGCGCCGTCACCAGTGGCGGAGCCAGCGTGGGTCGCCGCGCCGTCGATGTATTGCCGATCGCGCAGGATCTGCGTGGTGCGCTGCTCAAGGCGCATGCCCAGAAGGATTTCTCGCTCGAGCTGTCGGTGCCCGCCGATATGCAGTTCGTGGGCGACCGCGATGACCTGCTCGAGGCGCTGGGCAACCTGATGGACAACGCCTGCAAGTGGTGCCGGTCGAAGGTGCGCGTGACCGCGCTGCTGCAGTCGGGCGTTGGCGCTGGCCAGAAGCTGCGCGTGGTGGTCGATGATGACGGCCCCGGCGTGCCGGAAGCTGACCGCGACAGGGTATTGCAGCGCGGCGCCAGGGCCGACGAGGCCACGCCGGGACATGGCCTGGGGCTCGCCATGGTGCGTGACATGGCCGAGATGTACGGCGGGGCGTTATCGCTCGCAGATTCGCCGCTGGGTGGCGCCCGCCTTGAACTGCGGCTGCCCGGGCGCTTGAGGTAGCATGGGCGGATGAGATCCGCCGATACGACCACCTGGAACCCGGCCAGCTGGCAGACCCGCAAGGCGCTGCAGCAGCCCAACTATCCTGACAACGCCGCGCTGGAAAGCAGCGTCGCGGCGCTGTCGCGGCTGCCACCGCTGGTCGTGTCGTGGGAAGTCGAGGCGCTGCGCGAGCGCCTGGCGGCCGCACAGCGCGGCGAAGCCTTCCTGCTGCAGGGCGGCGACTGCGCCGAGAGCTTCGCCGAATGCGAATCAGACCGCATCGCCAAGCAGCTGAAGGTCATCCTGCAGGTGAGCCTGGTGCTGCTGCATGGGCTCAAGCGGCCCATCATCCGCGTGGGGCGCATGGCCGGGCAGTACGCCAAGCCGCGTTCGGCCGATACCGAGACCAAGGACGGCATCACGCTGCCCAGCTACCGCGGCGACACCATCAATCGCCCGGAATTCACGCTCGAGGCGCGCACGCCCGATCCCGAGCTGCTGCTGCGCGGCTATGAACGGGCCGGACTCACGCTGAACTTCGTGCGCGCCCTGATCGACGGCGGCTTCGCCGACCTGCACCACCCGGAATACTGGGACGTGGGATTCCTGCGGCATTCGCCGGCGCGCGAGGCCTACGAGCGCATCGTGCGCTCGATCGCCGATTCACTGGATTTCTTCGAGTCGCTCACCGGTGGGCCGGTGCATGAGGCCGGGCGCGTGGATTTCTACGCGAGCCACGAAGGCCTGCACCTGCACTACGAGCAGGCTCAGACGCGCTTCATCCCGCGCGCGAAGACCTGGTACAACCTGTCCACGCACATGCCCTGGATCGGCCTGCGCACGGCGCAGCTCGACGGCGCGCATGTGGAGTATTTCCGCGGCATCTCCAATCCGGTGGGCGTAAAGGTTGGCGCCTCGATGGACAGCGCCTGGCTGCAGGGGCTGGTCACGACGCTGAACCCGAACAACCAGCCCGGGCGCCTGACGCTCATCCATCGCTTCGGCGCCAAGGACATCGAGAAATCCCTGCCGCGGCTCATCCAGGCCGTGCGCGAAACGGGCCAGACAGTGCTGTGGGTGGCCGATCCCATGCACGGCAATACGGAAACCACTGTCGGCGGCTACAAGACGCGGCGCCTCGAGAACATCATGAAGGAGCTGGAACTGGCCTTCGATGTACACGAGGCCCATGGCTCGCGCCTGGGAGGCGTGCATCTGGAGATGACCGGCGAGGACGTCACCGAATGCACCGGTGGCGCGCGCGGACTTTCCGATGCGGACCTGGCGCGAGCCTATCGCACGCAGGTTGATCCGCGCCTGAACTACGAGCAGGCGCTGGAACTGGCGCTGATGATCGCGGGCCGCAGCAAGCCGCGGAAGTAGGATCCCTGGCGCCGGAATTCGACGGGCGGCAATTCGCGGCAACGCTGCCGCGCCGTCCCGGCGTGTACCGCATGTACGGCGTGCCCGGGCCCGATCCGGAAGCGCTGCTGTACGTGGGCAAGGCCTCTAGCCTGCGCGATCGCGTGGGCAGCTACTTCCAGCAGTCACGCCTCGCGCCGAAGGTCGAGGCGCTGGTGAAGCTCATCCGGCATGTCGAAGTGACGGTCACGGAGTCCGAGACCGAGGCGCTGCTGCTGGAGTTCAACCTCATAAAGGAACACCGGCCGCGCTTCAACATCATCCTGCGCGACGACAAGACCTTTCCCTACATCCAGCTTCACGAGCATCCGTTTCCCCGCCTCACGGTGTATCGCGGGCCGCGTCATGCCGGCAGCCGCTACTTCGGCCCGTTTCCCGATGCGCGCGCCGTGCGTTCGGCGCTGCACCAGCTGCAGAAGCTGTTCCGCCTGCGCAACTGCAGGGACAGCTTCTTCGCGCACCGCACACGCCCCTGCCTGCAGCACCAGATCGGCCGCTGCTCGGCGCCCTGCGTGGGGCTGATCGATGCGGCAGCCTATGCCAGGGATGTGGACGCGGCCGTCATGGTGCTGGATGGGCGCGACAGCGATGTGACGCGGGCGCTGGAAAAACGCATGCAGGATGCCTCGGAGCAGCTGGACTTCGAGCGCGCGGCAATGCTGCGCGACCAGCTGGTGGCGCTGCGCAAACTGCAGGCCGAGCAGTCCATCGATGCCGGCACCGGTCGCGACGTGGATGCCTTCGCCATCAGCGGTGAGCCGGGTGACTATGCCGTCAGCGCGCTGATCGTTCGCGGCGGCCGCAGCCTGGGCACGACCAGTTTCTTTCCGCGCGCGCCGGGCAACGAGGAAGAGGTGCTGGCCTCGTTCCTGCTGCAGCACTACGCGCGCGAGGAGGCCCCGGCCGAGGTGCGAGTGAACCTGGCGCTGCCGGACGAGGCGGCGATTGCAGAGGCGCTGTCGCGCCAGCAGGGGCGGCAGGTGAAGGTTTCACGCCCGGCCCGGGGCATCGCGGCGCGCTGGGTGGAAGCGGCCATCGAGAACGCCGGGCAGGCGCTGCGGATGCGCCGCGCGCGCAGCGCCGATGCCGCGGCGCTGCTCGATAACCTGCGCGAGGCGCTGGACCTGCCGGCCGCGCCGGCGCGCATCGAGTGCTTCGACATCAGCCACACCGGAGGCGAGGGCACGGTGGCCTCCTGCGTGGTGTTCACCACCGAGGGCATCGCGCGCAAGGAATACCGCCGCTTCAACATCGCCACGGTGGCCGGTGGCGATGACTACGGCGCGCTGGCCGAGGCCGTTGGCCGTCGCTTCACGCGGGTGCGCGCTGGCGAAACGCCCTGCCCGGATCTGCTGCTGATCGACGGTGGCGCAGGGCAGGTGGGCGCCGTCGTGCCGGTGCTGCGCGAGCTGGGTTTCAACGACCTGCTGGTCATCGGCGTTTCCAAGGGGCCCGACCGCCGCGCGGGCCAGGAAAAGCTCTTTCGCGCCGATTCCGGCCGCACGCTCACGCTGCCCCCGGATTCCCCCGCGCTGCGCGTGATCCAGCGCGTGCGCGACGAGGCCCACCGCTTCGCGATCCAGGGGCATCGTCGCAAGCGCGCGCGGCGTCACCAGGAGTCGGTGCTCGAGACGGTGCCCGGGTTGGGTCCGGCCAAGCGCAAGGCCCTGCTGCAGCATTTTGGTGGCCTGCAGGGCGTGCTGCGGGCGGGTGCGAATGACCTGGCGCAGGTATCCGGAATCGGCCCGGTGCTGGCCCGCGTCATTTATGATCACCTGCATCCCGGCGCCTGACGCACCGAAATATCCAAGATGGCCTGGAACCTGCCCAACATACTCACCTGGCTGCGCATCCTCGCGGTGCCGCTGGTGGTCGTGCTTTTCTACTCGCCCTACCACTGGGCCGATCCGGCGGCGGGACTGCTGTTCGCCGCGGCTTCCATCACCGATTCGCTCGATGGCTACCTCGCCCGGCGCATGAACCTCACCAGCCGCCTGGGGGCGTTCCTGGATCCGGTGGCCGACAAGCTCATCGTGGCCGTGGCGCTGGTGCTGCTGGTGAGCAAGGCGCCGCCGGCCGGCAGCGACCCGCGGTACATCATCGTGCTGGCCGCCTGCGTCATCATCGGCCGCGAGATCGCCATCTCGGCGCTGCGCGAATGGATGGCCGAGCTGGGCGAGCGCACGCGCGTGGCGGTTTCGTCGCTCGGCAAGTACAAGACCATCCTGCAGATGGTGGGCCTGGCGATGATGCTGTACCGCTGGGACATCCTCGGCCTGCCCATCTACCGCATCGGCCTGTACCTGACGGTCCTGGCGGCGGGCCTCACGTTGTGGTCCATGGTGGCCTACCTGAGGGCCGCCTGGCCGGTGCTTACCGCACGGGAGTGAATCCCCGGAGGATTTTTCGGACCGGATTGCTTGACTTGGGCGGGGCGGAAACTACAATCTGCGCCCTCTTTGATGCGGGAATAGCTCAGTTGGTAGAGCGCAACCTTGCCAAGGTTGAGGTCGCGAGTTCGAGCCTCGTTTCCCGCTCCAGATTTTCCCGACGGCTAGGTGGCAGAGTGGTCATGCAGCGGCCTGCAAAGCCGTGTACGCCGGTTCGATTCCGACCCTAGCCTCCAGCCCGGGATTCCATCCACTTGCGGATCCGGCGCGCGTCGGCCACACGCGTGTACTTGCCCCAGGAATTCAGCAGCACGATCACCACGTCGCGCCCCTGGATGCGCGCCTGCAGTGCGAGGCACTTGCCGGCTTCGGTGAGGAAGCCGGTCTTCTGGACTACCACTTCCCAGCCCGGATCGCGCACCAGCGAGTCGGTATTGCGGAATTCCAGCTGTCGCTTGCCCAGCGCCACCGCGTGGCGTTCCGCCGTTGAAAATTCCCGGATGCGGGGGTGCTGGCTTGCCGCCATCACCAGCCGGCTCACATCGCGCGCGCTGGCCACGTTGCTGCCTGAAAGCCCCGCCGGATCGACGAAACGGCTGCGTGACATGCCCAGTTGCACGGCCCTGGCGTTCATGGCGCGGATGAAGGCAGGCTTGCCACCGGGGTAGTTGCGACCCAGCACATTCGCGGCCAGGTTCTCGGAGGACATCAGCGCCAGGCGCAGCAGGTCGGCGCGCGTCAGCACGGCGCCCACGGGGATGCGCGATGCGCCGCCGCGGCCCCGGATTCGGTCTTGGGCGGTGACCTTCAGTCGCTCGTCCAGCGGCTGGCGCGCATCCAGCACCACCAGCGCAGTCATCAGCTTGGTGATCGATGCGATGGGCACGGCCTGGTCGGCGCCGCGGGCGAACAGTTCCCGCCCTTCGGCGCGGTCCCAGACCAGCACCGAGCGTGAACGCACATCCGGCGCGCCGGCGATGCAGCCCAATGAGGAAACAACCAGCAGAAGTGTGAGCAGAGTCCGGGCTGGCTTTTGCATGGAGCCGCATTGTCGTCGCCGGGTGCAGCTTTTTCCATGGTGTCGGCCCTGTTGGGCCATAATCCTCGGCTGGTGCCCGCACGCGTGACCTGCAGTTTCAAGCAGGCTTGGGCGGACGTGGCGAAACTGGTAGACGCAGCAGACTTAAAATCTGCTTCCCGCAGGGGAGTGCGGGTTCGAGTCCCGCCGTCCGCACCAAACTTGAGACTTGAAGTCCACAAACTGCACCTCTGGCGCGGCGATCGGCATCTGCTGCGCGGGCTGTCGTTCGCGCTCGATCCGGGCTCGACGTTGCAGCTGTTGTGGCCCAATGGCACTGGCAAGACCTCGCTGCTGCGCTGCCTGGCCGGCTTCCTGCACGCCGAGGAGGGGCAGATACGCTGGGGCGGCGTGTCCGTGCGCGCCGATCGTGATGCATTCCACTGGGACATGGCCTACCTGGGGCACGACACCGCGCTGAAGGCCGACCTCACGGCGCTCGAGAACCTGCGTTTCGCCTGCGCGCTGCGCGTGCCGCGTGGCGAAGTCCCGCTGCAGGCCGCGCTCGATTCGGTGGGGCTGTCGAAGATCGATCCGCGGCAGCCGGTCCGCTCGCTGTCGGCCGGACAGCAGCGGCGCGTGGCGCTGGCGCGCCTGTCGCTGTGGGACGCGAAGCTGTGGCTGCTGGATGAGCCCGCGTCCAACCTCGATGCTGCGGGACAGGCGGTTCTTGAAGCACTTCTTAAGGCACATATGGAAAGCGGCGGCGCCGCGATTCTGGCGACACATCACGCCCTGGCGCTGCCACAGGCACACTGCCGCCTGTGGCAATCCCCCTCGGACCCCGCATGAGCGCTTCCCGCGCATCCACCGCCAGCGCGGCCCTGGCCGTATTGCGCCGGGATCTGCTGCTGGCCGTGCGCCGGCCCGGCGAGTGGCTGCAGCCGCTGGCGTTCTTCGTGCTGGTGACGGTGCTGTTTCCGCTGGCAGTCGATCCAGAACCCTCGCGCCTGCGGCAGCTTGCTCCGGCAGCGTTGTGGGTGACGCTGCTGCTTTCTTCGCTGCTGGCGCTGGAATTCCTGTTCCGGGAAGACCGTCGCGATGGAACTTTGGAACAGTATCTGGTGTCTGGTCAGTCGTTCACTGCGCTGCTGGTGGCCAAGACGGCCACGCACTGGCTGCTCACCGGCCTGCCGCTGGTGCTGGTGGGGCCGCTGGCAGCATTGAGCCTGGGTGCGCCGCCGCAGGCTCTGCCGGGGGTCTGCGTAGCGCTGCTCCTGGGAAGCGTGTCGCTGAGCCTCATCGGCGCGATCGGCGCCGGGCTCACGCTGGGCGCGCGCAGCGGCGGCGCGCTGCTGTCGCTGCTGGTGCTGCCGCTGGTGATGCCGGTGCTGGTGTTCGGGGCGCGTGCCACGCAACTGGCCATCGCCGGTGACGAGGCGGCCAGCGCGCTGTACCTGCTGGCTGCGATCGGTGCGTTGTCGCTGACGCTGGCGCCGCTGGCCGCGGCGGCGGCCGTGCGTATCAGCCTGGAGTAGACTCTCGATCATGAACTGGGTGTGGTTCCATCGCTTCGGCTCACCGCCGTATTTCTACCGTTTCGCGGGACGGTGGGCGCCGTGGTTCCTCGGCATCTCGCTGGTGCTGCTGGCCGTCGGCCTGTACGGCGGGCTGGTGCTGGCGCCGGCCGATTACTTCCAGAGCGATGTCTACCGGATCATCTTCGTGCATGTGCCGTCGGCCTATCTCTCGCTGATGACCTACACCTGGATGGCGATTGCCGCCGCGGTGGGGCTGATCTGGCGCATCAAGATCGCGCATGCGGTGGCCGCGGCCTGCGCGCCGGCAGGCGCCAGTTTCACCGCCGTGTCGCTCGTCACGGGCATGATCTGGGGCCAGCCCACATGGGGCACCTACTGGGCCTGGGATCCGCGCATCGTCTCGCAGCTGTTCGTGCTGTTCTTCTTCCTGGGCTACATCGCGCTGCGCGGCGCCATCGATGATCGCGACCGCGCCGACCGCGCCAGCGCGGTGCTGGCCATCGTCGGGGTCATCAACGTGCCCATCGTCCACTACTCGGTGGACTGGTGGAATTCGCTGCACCAGGGACCCACGCTGATGAAGAGCGGTGGCCTGCGATACCGATGTCGATGGCGTGGCCATTGCTGGTGATGCTGGGTGCGTACACTTTCTACTTCATCGCCATCATGCTGATGCGCGCGCGCGCCGAGGTGCTGCGCCGCGAGCGCGGTGGCGCGTGGCTGCGCGAGGAACTGGCCAGCGCGGAGGCCGCCCGATGAGTTTCAGGGAATTCCTGCACATGAACGGCTATGCGGCCTATGTGTGGTCAGCCTATGCCATCGCCATCGGTGGCCTGGCGCTCAACATCTGGCTGGCCCGCCGCCAGCTGCGCGTCGCCCGCGAGGAAGCGCGGCGGCGACTTGCCATGCAGGAGACCCCATGACGCCTTCACAGAAACGCCGGCTCTACATGGTGCTCGGCATCCTGGTGGGCGTGGGCGTCGCCACCACCTTCGCGCTGCAGGCTTTCAAGAGCGGCATTGGCTTCAAGGCACCTACCGAGGTCGTCGCCGGTGCCGTGCAGCAGGACAAGCGCTTTCAGCTCGGCGGCATGGTGAAGAAGGGCAGTGTGCAGCGCGTGCCCGGCACGCTCGAGGTGCGTTTCGTCGTCACGGATTTCCAGAACGACGTACCGGTCGTCTATCGTGGCGTGCTGCCTGATCTGTTCAAGGAAGCCTCCGGCGTCACCACCAACGGGCGCCTGGATGCCAGCGGCGTGTTCCAGGCCGATGAAGTGCTGGCCAAGCACGACGAGAACTACATGCCGCCGGCGGTGGGCAGGGCGCTGAAGAAAGGCGAATCACGACTTGAACCGCCTGCCTCGCCCGCGCCGCAGCAGTAATACAGGAAGCAAGCAATGATTCCCGAGATTGGCCAGTTCGCAATGATCCTGGCGCTGCTGCTGGCGGTCGCGCAGTCCTTCTTCGGCATCGCGGGCCCCTGGCGCGGCAATGCGCGCTGGATCCAGGCGGTGTATCCGGCGGTGGCGGGGCAGTTCGTGATGCTCGGCCTCGCCTTCGGCTGCCTGGTGTGGTCGCTGGTGCACAACGACTTCACCGTAAAGCTGGTCGCCGGGCATTCCAACACGGCGCTGCCGGTCTATTTCCGCGTCGCAGCCGCCTGGGGCAACCACGAAGGCAGCCTGCTGTTCTGGGTGTTCGTGCTGTCTGTCTGGACGCTCACGGTGGCGGCCTTCGCCAATTCGCTGCCGCGTCCCTTCGTTGCTCGCGTGCTGGGCGTGCTGGGCATCATCAGCGTGGGATTCCTGCTGTTTTCGCTGGCCACCTCGAATCCGTTCGAACGCCTGCCGCCCGGCATGCCCGACGGCGTCGACCTGAACCCGGTGCTGCAGGATTTCGGCCTCACCATCCATCCGCCCATGCTCTATGTGGGTTACGTGGGTTTCTCGGTGGCCTTTGCCTTCGCCTGTGCCGCCATGATCGAGGGCAAGCTCGACCAGACCTGGGCGCGCTGGACACGTCCGTGGACGACAGTGGCCTGGATGTTCCTCACGGTGGGCATCGCGCTGGGCGCCTGGTGGGCGTACTACGAGCTGGGGTGGGGCGGCTACTGGGCCTGGGATCCGGTCGAGAATTCCATCCTGATGCCGTGGCTGCTGGGCACGGCGCTCATCCACTCGCTGTCCGTGACCGACAAACGGGGCCTGTTCAAGAGCTGGACGCTGCTGCTGGCCATCATGACGTTCTCGTTCTGCCTGCTGGCCACCTTCATGGTGCGCTCGGGCGTGCTGGTGTCGGTGCACAGCTTCGCGGCTGATCCGACGCGCGGCATCTTCATCCTCACCTTCCTGGCGCTGACGATCGGCGGCGCGCTGACGCTGTACCTGTGGCGCGCGCCACTGCTGAGGTCCGAGGCCGGTTTCGACGTCGTGTCGCGCGAGAGCTTCATCCTCTTCAACAACATCCTGCTGGTCATCTCCACCGCGGTGGTGTTCGGCGGCACCATGGCGCCGATCTTCGTGGACCTGGCGGGACTGGGCACGATGTCGGTGGGCCCGCCTTATTTCAACGTGATGTTCCTGCTGCCCATCTTCCCGCTGCTGGCGCTGGTGTCTGCCGGAACGTTCGCGCGCTGGAAGCGTGGCAACCTGGGTGAATCGCGCAAGCGCATCCTGTCGACGCTCACGCTGGCTACCGTGCTCGGCCTGGCGGTGATGCTCGGCTTCTATGGAGACCGCTCGCTGCTCGGGCCGCTGGGCGTCATCCTCGGGCTGTGGATCATCGCTTCCGCGCTGGTGGATCCCATCGATCGCTGGCGCCGCGGCCTGTCGGTGTCGCCGGCCGTCCTGGGCATGACGCTGGCGCACATCGGCCTTGGCATCCTGACCACGGGCATCACCGTCATGGAGTCGGACAAGCTGCAGCGCGATGTGGCGCTGGCGCCAGGCGAGCAGGTGCAGTTGGGCGATTACACCTTCAAGTTCCAGGGCACCGAGGATGTCGACGGCCCGAACTACGAAGCCGTGCGCGCGAAGATCGAGGTGCTCTACAAGGGCAGGCCCGACAGCATCCTGCTGCCGGAGCGTCGCAACTACTGGGTGCAGCAGCAGTCCCTTGCCGAGGCCGCGCTGGGAGTCAGCTGGAGCCGCGACCTGCTCGCCACGATGGGTGAATCGGTGGGCGGGGGCGTCTGGAGCATGCGGCTGCAGGTTCGTCCGCTGATGCGCCTGCTGTGGCTGGGTTCCGCGCTGATGGCCCTGGGTGGATTGCTGGCCACGCTGGACAAACGCTACAGGCGGGTGCGGGCCGTGGCCACCGAACCGGCACAAACCACGCTCACGGTGCAGCCATGAACCGTTTCTGGATCCCGCTGGGCATCTTTGCCGCGCTGGTCGTGGTGTTCGGCGTGTCGTTGAAGCGCGCTCCGGAAAAGATGCTCGTTGCCTCGGCGCTGATCGGCAAGCCGGCGCCGGAATACGTGATGCCCGATCTGCTGCAGCCCAATGCCACGGTGGACAGCGCCACCTACAAGGGCAAGTGGGTGCTGCTGAATGTGTGGGGCACCTGGTGCGTCGAGTGCCGCGCCGAGCATGCCGAACTGCTGGCCATCCAGCGCGGCGGGCTGGTTTCGGTGGTGGGCCTGAACTACAAGGATGATGACGATGCCGCGCGCCAGTGGCTGCAGGAACTGGGCAACCCATACGCCGCCGTCGGCGTGGACAAGGAAGGGCGCGTCGCCATCGACTTCGGCGTGTATGGCGCTCCGGAATCCTTTCTCATAAACCCGCAGGGTGTGGTCGTACACAAAGTGGTCGGCGTGGTCACGCCGGAACTGTGGCAGACGAAGCTGCTGCCCCTGGTCGAAGGAAAGTCCTCATGAGCATCCGCCGCGCCGTCGGCGCATCCCTGGCGCTGTTGCTGGCTTCACTGCCGGTGCACGCGATCGACTCGGCGCCGCCGCTGGCTGATCCGGTGCAGCAGACGCGCTACCAGGCATTGATCCACGAACTGCGCTGCCTGAAATGCCAGGGCGAAACCGTCGCCGATACGCAGGCGATGTTCGGCTCCGACATCCGGCGCCAGGTGCGCGAGATGGTGCAGGCCGGCAGGAGCGACAGCGAGATCCGCGATTACCTGGTGGAGCGCTATGGCGAGATCATCCTGCTGCGGCCGCGCTGGTCCGCGGGCGGGGGGTGGTTGTGGGTGGCGCCGGGAGTCTTCCTGCTCGGCGGCGCGTTCGTGGCGTGGCGCATCGTGCGCCGGCGTGGCGAACTGCTTGCGGCGGATGATTCTGTCGTATCCGACGAGGCGGGTCGCTCATGAGCGCATTCGTCCTCGTCGCCGCGCTGCTGGCCCTGGCGGTGATCGTGCCCCTGCTCGTGCCGCTGCTGCGGCGGCGGGAAGGGCAGCCCACGGCGGCGCTGCTGTCGGTGGTGCTCGTGGTTCTGATCGGCGGCGGCGCCGCGCTGCTGTATCCGGTGTGGAGCAACTGGCAATGGTCGACGCCAGCGCCTGCGGCCGACGCGCCCGCGGCGATGATCGGTCGGCTGGCGCGCCGCCTGGAAAAGGATCCGGAGAACGTCGACGGCTGGTTGTTGCTGGGCAAGTCCTATGGCGTCGTCGAACAGTTCCCGCTGTCCGTGCGCGCCTACCAGCGTGCGGTCACGCTGCTGGAAGGCAAGGCCGATCCGGCCCTGCGCGAGAAGCACGTGGAAGCGCTGATGGGCGTGGGTGACGCGCTGGTCAACGGCGGCATGAGTGATTTCTCCGGCCGCGCCGGCCGCCTCTACGAACGGGCGCTGGAACTCAATCCCAATCTGGTGAAGGCGCTGTTCTACAGCGCCATCGCCGCCTCCGAGCGCAACGACCTGCCGCTGGCCCGCACGCGCTTCGCGCGGCTGCTCGAGGGCAATCCACCGCCGGAAGTGCGGCGCTTCATCGAGCAGCAGGTGCAGGCGCTGGACGCGCAGATGGCTTTGGCGGCCAAGCCGGCTGAGGCCGCGGCGCCCGCTGCGACGCCGGTCGCCGCAGCACCGGTCGTGGGCGTGCCGCTGCGCATCACGCTGGCGAAGGCCGTGGCGGACAAGGCCGCGCCCGGCGCGCCACTGTTCGTGCTGGCGCGCATTCCCGGCCAGCGCGGACCGCCGCTGGCCGCCAAGCGCCTCGAGGCGCGTTTCCCGCAGGACGTGGAACTGCTCAGCTCCGATGCGATGTTGAGTGGCACCGGGTTCTCGGCCGGGCAGGAGATCGAAATCGAAGCCCGCGTCGCCAATGGGGGCAGCGCGATTTCGCGTAGCGGAGACCCGTTCGGCAGCGTCCGCGTGAAAGTGGGGCAATCGCAGCGCACCGCGATCGAGATCAACCAGCTCAAGCCCTGATGACCTGCGGCCCGCCCCCTCTGGCGGGCCCGGGGAATCGGCTATCCTTCGGCATCAGCCAAATTCTTTGGCCCCGGGGGACGTATGTCACGTTTGATGTCGATGGTCGGTAGCGGCACGCTGGTGGTGTCCGCGCTGTTTGCTTCGCTGCAGATTTCCGCGGCTCCCCCGACACCGGTGAAGGCCGGCGAATGGGTCACTCATGGCCGTGATGACAGCGAGCAGCGCTACAGCCCGCTGAAGCAGATCAACGCCGACAACGCGAAGCAGCTCGGGCTGGCGTGGTATGCGGATCTGACCGAGCGCGGCCAGTGGCAGTCCACCCCCATCATGGTCGATGGCCGCATCTACGTGACCACGCCGTGGAGCAAGGTGTATGCCTTCGACGCGGCCAGCGGCAAGTTCCTGTGGAAGTACGACCCGAAGGTGCCGCGCGAGATCGCCGCCACCAGCCTGTGCTGCAACAACTCCAACCGTGGCGTGACGTACTGGCAGGGCAAGCTCATCTGGGGCACGCTCGATGGCCGGCTGATCGCCATCGACGCGAAGAAGGGCACCAAGGTCTGGGAGACGCTGACCATTCCCGAAGGCGAACCCATGTCCATCACCGGCGCGCCGCGCGTGGGCAATGGCATCGTGTTCATCGGCCAGGCCGGTGCCGAGTTCCACCAGCGCGGCTTCATGTCGGCGTACGACGCGAAGACCGGCAAGCAGCTGTGGAAGTTCTTCCTCGTGCCGGGCAATCCCGCGAAGGGCCCGGATGGCGCGGCCTCCGACAGCGTCATGGAAATGGCCGCCAAGACCTGGAAGGGTGATTGGTGGAAGACCGGCGGCGGCGCAACGCCGTGGGACGGCATCCTGTATGACCCGCAGACCGACTCGGTGATCTTCGGCACCGGCAATGGTGCGCCGTGGCCGGCCGAGGTGCGCTCGCCGGGCGGCGGCGACAACCTGTTCACCGCGTCGATCGTGGCGCTCGAGGCGAAGACCGGCAAGTACAAGTGGCACTACCAGACCGTGCCGATGGACAACTTCGACTTCGACAACACCTCGCCGCTGACCACCGCGGACCTGACCATCGACGGCCAGAAGAAACACGTGGTGATGCAGATCCCCAAGAACGGCGTGTTCTACGTGATCGAGGCGGGCACCGGCAAGGTGATCAGCGCGAAGCTGGCCGTGCCCAGCGCCAACTGGCTCACCGGCTTCGACAAGGACAAGAACTGGGCGCCCATCCTCAATCCGGATTCAAACTTCGGCAAGACGGGCAAGGGCTGGTTCGTGGTGCCGTTCCAGACGCATGTCTGGTATCCGCAGTCGTACAACCCCAACACCGGCCTGTTCTACGTGGGCATCCGCTATGCCACCTACGGCATGGTGTCGGAAGCCGGCGCCAAGATGGGTAACCAGCTGCTTTCGATCAATGTGGCGAAGCGGCCTGAGTACGCGCCGCCGAAGCTCGAGGGCGCGGGCCAGTGGCTGACGGCCTGGGATCCGGTGACGCAGAAAGAAGTGTGGCGCGCGAAGGAAGGCACGGCCGCCTCGGGCACGATGACCACGGCCGGCAACCTGGTGTTCCAGGGCAGCGGCCGCAACTTCATCGCCTATCGCGCTGATACCGGCGACAAGGTCTGGTCCGCGGAAACGGGCACGGCGGTAGCGGCCGGCTCGATCACCTACCAGGTCGGTGGCACGCAGTATGTGGCCGCGGTGGCCGGTGGTCCGGGGCCGCGTCGGCCAACCGGCTGCTGGTGTACAAGCTCGGTGGCACCGCGATGCTGCCACCGGCACCGCCGCCCGCGCCCGCGCAGGCATTCAATCCGCCTGCCAACTTCGGCAGCGATGCGCAGCTGGCGCGTGGCGAGCAGATCTACTCGCAGAACTGCACCAGCTGCCACGAGGGTGGTCGCGGCATGGGCGGGTTCCCCGAACTGCGCACCACGCCGATGATGCAGAGTGCCGACGTGTTCAAGGCCATCGTGTACGACGGCGCGCTCACCGAGAACGGCATGAACTCGTTCAAGAAGACGCTGACGCCGGAAGACGTGGAGGCTGTTCGTGCGCACATCGTGCGCCTGGCCAACGACTTCAAGAACAATCCGCGGCCGCAGGGCTTTGGCCCGGGCGGTGGAGCGGGACGTGGACCGGCGGCGGCCGCGCCGACGACTGCTCCCGAGCAGCCCGCGCAGGGCATGCACCAGTAGCACGGGATTGCCCACGCACAGCCTCTTTCCGACACGCATCCACGCGGCAACGCTGCCGCGTGGTCGTTTCGCAGAGCTGAATCCCCGGCTGCAGCGCGAATGCCTGCAGCTGGAGCAGGACGATATCGCTGGCCAGCGCTGGTCCAGGCGCAACTACCCGGGCGGATTCACCTCCTATGCCTCGGCCCACCAGATGCACCGCGTGTCGCCGATCTTCGCAAAGCTCGCGCGGTGGATCGACCGCGAGGTGGCCCGGTTCGCCGACGAGCTGCAGTTCGACCTGGGTGAGCGGCTGCTCGAGATGACCGACTGCTGGGTGAACGTGATGCCGCGCGGGGTGTCACACACGCTGCACCTGCATCCGCTGTCCGTAATCAGTGGCACGTACTACGTGCGGGTGCCGAAGGGCGCGCCGGGGCTGAAGTTCGAGGATCCGCGGCTGGATCGCTACATGGGCGCGCCGCCACGGCGCGTGGATGCGGATATCCGCAACCGCAACTGGGTGGTCCTGCCCGCGGCGCCCGGCGGCCTGCTGCTGTTCGAGAGCTGGCTGCGCCACGAGGTGGTGGCGAATACCACGCAATCGGATCGCATCAGCATCAGTTTCAATTACGGCTGGTCGTAAATGGGGGAAAGATGAAACGCAAGCAACCGAACACCACGCAGGTCGTGGATCGTCGCCAGATTCTGGGTGGCATGGCCGCTTCCGCCGGTGCCGCCGCCATGCTCGCGCAGCTTGCTGGCGGCACGGCCCGCGCCGCGGATGCGCCGCCCGCGCCCGCCGCGCCGCCGCCGGGCGCGCGCCCGCCGCCGCGCGACGCGGTGCTGGGCACGCCGCCGCCCGCGGGCCAGCGCCAGCAGGCGCAGCTCACCGACCTCAAGGGCAAGACGGTTTACATCACCGGGGGCAACACGGGCATTGGTCTTGGCATCGCGCGCGCCGCGGCCAACGCCGGCATGAACGTGGTGATGGGCTACATCCAGGACGACCAGGTGGAACCTGCGATGAAGCTGTTCAAGCCCGAACAGAAAAGCCGCGTGATCGCCATTCGCCACGACGTGACCGATCGCGACGGCTGGGTGAAGACGCTGGCGCAGATCAACGCGAAGTTCGGCAACCTGCACCTGCTGGTGAACAATGCCGGCATCAAGACGCTGCGCCAGGCCAGCCAGGTCGATGCGCGCGGCTGGGATGCGGCCGTGGCGGTGAACTTCACCGGCATCTTCAATGGCACCTCGGCGGTGGTCCCGCACATGCTGGCCCACAAGGAGGGCTCGCACATCGTCACCACTTCGTCGATGGGCGGCATCCTGCCGGGCGTGAACGCTGGCGTTTACACCGCGACCAAGTTCGCCGCCTGCGGCCTGATGGAGGCGCTGCGCGTCGAGCTGATGGGCACCAACATCGGCACGTCGGTGTTCATGCCGGGCGGCGTGAGCACGGATAACATCGCGTCGGAGGCCGGTACCGAAGCGCTGATGATGGATCCGCTGGAGGCCGGTGAGCGGGTGCTGAACGGCGTGAAGCACAACGACCTGTTCATCTTCACGCACCCTGAGTTCAAGCCCGGCATGAAGGAGCGCTTCGACGCCATCCTGGCTTCCGAGCCCACCGATGGCTTCCCCGAGGCGCGCGCCAAGGCGCAGACCCGGGTGCTGACGGCGCCGCCGTACGCGCCCGAGATCATCCATCGCAGCCAGCCGCGCAAGAGCTATCGCAGCTGAGGCGGTTTTGTCAGCGACCGGCGCGGGTTTTCTCCCGCGCCGGCTTTGCGGCAGGTGCCGGGCGTTCCAGCCCCAGCAGTTTCTTCTTGCGCGCCAGGCCCCATTTGTAGCCGGCGAGGCCGCCATCGGCGGCCACCACGCGATGGCAGGGGACGAGCACCGCGATGCCATTGGTGGCACAGGCGCGCGCCACCGCGCGCGTGCTGGTCGGCGCCTTGAGGCGGCGTGCCAGTTCGCCATAGGAAACCGTTTCGCCGGGCGCAAGCCGCGTCAGCGCGTGCCAGACGCGGCGCTGGAACGCGGTGCCGCGTATGTCGAGCGGCAGGCTGGGCTGATGCAGCGGCGAGTCGATGGTCTGCACCACGCTGCGCACCCAGCCCTCGAGTTGTTCATCAGCGCGACCGAGCGTGGCCCTGGGAAAGCGCGCGCGAAGCGCCTCGAGCAGCGTCGCGCGGGAGCCGAACTCCACCATGCAGATGCCGCGATCGGTGGCCGCCACGAGGATGGGCCCGAGGCGGGTGCTGGCCGTGGCATAGCCAATGGTTTCGTTCGCGCCGCCATCACGCAGCGCCGCGGGTGGCATGCCGAGCTGGCGGCTGTCTCGATAGGCGGCAGAGCTTGCCGCATACCCGGCGTCGTAGATGGCGTGGGTCACCGACTTGGCGCCCGCGAGGCGACGCCCAAATTCCTGTTCGCGCCGTGCCATCGCGTAGCGCTTGGGACTCAGGCCCACGACGGCCTTGAACACGCGCTGGAAATGCCAGGGACTGAGGCCGGCCTCGGCCGCGAGCGCGGCAAGCGCCGGCGGTGTTTCACTCGACTCGATGCGGCGGCAGGCCCGGTCGATGGCTTCGCGATGATCACGCGTCTTCATGGCCTGCATCATGCCGGCAGCCGGCGCCGGTGACATCCCGGATCTTGCGATGTTGTAGTCTGCGCGGATGCAGACAGCTGCTGAAGAGCGAGCCCGGATCATGGAGTGGCGCCGCGGTGAGCGGCAGCGACTGATCGCTGCGCGGCTGCGGATGCCGGTGGCCGATCGGCAGCAGGCCTCGCTGCAGATCGCCTCGCGCCTGGATGCCGCCTGGCGCGGCGCGAACCGGCTGCTGCCTGGCACCGTGGTCAGCGCCTACTGGCCGCTGCGCGGCGAGCCGGACCTTCGCCCTTGGCTTGCCACGCTCCATGAGCAGGGCCTGACCTGCGTGCTGCCGGTGGTCGTCGAGAAGGGCGCGCCGCTGGGCTTCCGCCGCTGGTCGCCAGGTTGCGCCATGGAAAAAGGCTTCTGGGACATTCCCGTGCCTGCTGATCGCACGCCGTACACGCCGCAGCTGCTGGTGTCGCCCGTGGTGGGATTTGATGCGCGCTGTTATCGACTGGGCTATGGCGGCGGATATTTCGACCGCACGCTGGCGCAGCTGCAATCGCAACACAAGCCATTCAACGTGCTGGGCGCGGGCTATGCCCAATCGAAGCTGGAGACCATCCATCCGCTGCCGCACGACATCGCCCTGCAGGGCGTCATGACGGAGGAGGGCGCATGGAGCCCGTGATGCTCAGGGTCTACCAGGGCGGCAACAAGGGCGCGACGGCCTTCTTCCGCAACCGCCCGCTGCTTGCCACGCTGATGGACGAACTGGCTGCGCTCGGCCGGCCGCGGGTGCGCGTGCTGGTGCATGCGGCATCCATCGGCGCGGAGCCCTATTCGCTGGCGCTGTGGCATCTGCACCGCATCGCGTCGCGATTCGATCTCGAGATACACGCCACGGACATCAACGCCCATTTCCTCGCCCATGCGCAGAAGGGTGAGTATCCGGCGGACCTTGCGCGCGGCCTCACGCCAGAGGAGATGTCCTGGTTCGAGCGCGACGGGGAGGTGCTGCGCGTGCCGGCGGCTGCGAAGGCGAGGGTGCATTTCCTGCCGCCCATGGATTGCGTGCGCCAGCGCCCCGAGGGGCTGTTCGACTGCGTGCTCATCATGAACGCGCTCACCTACGTAACCCCAGCCGAGCAGACCGCGGCCATTGCCAGCGCGGCGCAGTCCGGCTGCGCGCTGCTGGGACTGACGGCTTTCCATCCCGATGGCATCCGCGCCGACCTCGAGGCGGTGGGTTTCGTGCCGGTGATGGCGAACCATCAGGCGATCCACGACAGCTGGGGTGACCGGCTCACCGACCAGCCCATCGATCCGGCATCGACCGAATACTCGTGGAAACTGCCCCGGTACGACGCCGGCACGGTGGATGCGCCGTGGCGCTTCGGGGCGCTATTCCGCCCGAAAGGCTTGGGCTGAGGCGATCTTGGGTTGGCTCCCTGGGTTGGAATCGAACCAACGACCAACGGATTAACAGTCCGACGCTCTACCGCTGAGCTACCAGGGAACACGGTGCGGGCAGGCAGCCCGCTTCAAGAGGTCGCGATTCTTCAAGAACCGGCCGCCGCCGTCAAGCCGGAATGCGGGCGGCTGCGGGATGGATCACCCCGGGCGCGCGGGCCCTCGCTTCAGCGCCTCGGCGATCCTCTCCAGGGCCTTGGCCAGCGTCGGCTGGCTGACCGCGAACGACAGCCGCAGGTGCCCCGGGGCGCCGAAACCCGAGCCGGGTACGCCGGCGACCAGCGCATCGCTCAGGATGAAATCCGCGAAGGCCACATCGTCGCGGAAGCCCAGCTGCTGCATGGCGCCGCGCACGTCGGCGAAGGCGTAGAAGGTGCCCGCGCCCGGCAGGCAGCTGATGCCCGGCAGCGCATTGAGGCCCGCCACGAAGAAGTCGTGCCGCTGCCTGAAGGATTCGTTCATCCGCGCCACTTCGTCCTGTGGGCCGTTCAGGGCGGCGATGGCCGCGTGCTGGCTCATCGTGGCGGCATTGGTGGTGGACTGGCCCTGGATGGTGGCCATCGCGGCGATGACCTCGGCAGGCCCGCCGCAGTACCCGATGCGCCAGCCCGTCATCGCGAAGCCCTTGCTGCAGCCATTGATGGTGATGCAGCGCGAATACAGCCCCGGCACCACCTGCGCCAGGCTGCTGAAGGGTTCATTCGCCCAGTAGATCTTCTCGTAGATGTCGTCGGTGCCGATCAGCACGCGCGGGTGCTGCAGCAGCACTTCGCCCAGCGCCGCCAGTTCCGCGCGCGTGTAGGCCGCGCCGGTGGGATTGCTGGGGCTGTTCAGCAGCACGAGTCGGGTCTTGGGATTGATGGAGGTTTCGAGCTGCCGCGGCGTGATCTTGTAGCCGGCAGCCGCGTCCGCATCGGGCGTGACGGGCAGGCCATCGGCCAGCAGCACCATGTCCGGGTACGACACCCAGTAGGGCGAGGGGATGATGACCTCGTCGCCCGGATCGACCACGGCCATGCACAGGTTGAACAGCGTCTGCTTGGCGCCGGTGGAGACCAGGATCTGGTTGCGCTGGTAGGTGAGGCCATTGTCGCGCTGGAACTTGGCGATGATCGCGTCTTTGAGTTCCGGCATGCCGTCGGAATTGGTGTAGCGCGTGAAGCCGCTCTTGATGGCGGCGATTCCGGCCGCACTGATGTGGGACGGCGTGTCGAAGTCGGGTTCTCCCACCGACAGGCTGATCACGTCCTTGCCTTCGCGCTTCAACTGCGCGGCGCGGGCGGTCATGGCAAGCGTGGGGGAGGGCTTTACGCGCTGGGCGCGCCGGGATATCTGCACGGGCATGGCGCTATAGTACGAAGTTCCACCCATGAGCTCAGACCAATTTAACCTCAAGGCCGATTACTCACCGGCCGGCGACCAGCCGGCGGCCATCGAACGCCTGGTCGAAGGCATACAGAGCGGACTTGCGGCGCAGACGCTGCTGGGCGTCACCGGCTCGGGCAAGACCTACACCATCGCCAATGTCATCCAGGCGGTGCAGCGACCCACGCTGGTCATCGCGCACAACAAGACGCTGGCGGCGCAGCTGTATGGCGAGTTCCGCGAGTTCTTCCCCGAGAACTCGGTGGAATACTTCGTGTCGTATTACGACTACTACCAGCCCGAGGCCTACGTGCCTTCCTCCGACACGTACATCGAGAAGGATTCCTCGGTGAACGAGCACATCGAGCAGATGCGGCTGTCGGCCACCAAGGCGCTGCTGGAGCGCAAGGACTCGATCATCGTCGCGACGGTCTCGTCCATCTACGGCCTGGGTGATCCCGAGGCCTACCTGCAGATGGTGCTGCACCTGAAGCGCGGCGACAAAATGGACCAGCGCGCATTGCTGCGGCGGCTGGCCGAGATGCAGTACACGCGCAACGACGTGGATTTCACGCAGGGCTGCTACCGCGTGCGCGGCGATGTCATCGACATCTTCCCGGCCGAATCCGACCGCGACGCGATCCGCGTGGAGCTGTTCGATGACGTCATCGACTCGCTCGCGCGCTTCGACCCGCTCACGGGCGAGGTGCGCGCGAAGATCCCGCGCTTCACCGTCTACCCCGGCACGCACTACGTCACCCCGAAGGACCGCCTGGTCACCTCCATCGACCAGATCAGGGAAGACCTGCGCACGCGGCTGCAGGAGCTGTATTCGGCCAACAAGCTGGTGGAGGCGCAGCGCCTGCAGCAGCGCACCACCTTCGACCTGGAGATGATCCAGGAGATCGGCTACTGCCAGGGCATCGAGAACTACTCGCGGTACCTTTCCGGCCGCCAGCCCGGCGAGGCGCCGCCGTGCCTCTACGACTACCTGCCACCCGAGGCGCTGCTGATCGTCGACGAGAGCCACCAGACCATCCCGCAGCTCGGCGCCATGTACAAGGGCGACCGCTCGCGCAAGGAGACGCTGGTCGAATACGGATTCCGGCTGCCCTCGGCGCTCGACAACCGGCCGCTGAAATTCGAGGAATGGGAAGCCATCGCGCCGCAGATGATTTTCGTCTCGGCGACGCCGGGCAAGTACGAGGCGCAGAAGGCAGGCCAGGTGGTGGAGCAGGTGGTGCGACCCACGGGCCTCGTCGATCCGGTGGTAGAGATCCGGCCCGTGCGCACGCAGGTGGACGACGTGCTGTCGGAGATCAACATCTGCACGGCGCGCGGCGAGCGCACGCTGGTGACCACGCTCACCAAGCGCATGGCCGAGGACCTGACCGAATACCTGTCGGAACACGGCGTGAAGGTGCGCTACCTGCACTCCGACGTCGAAACCGTCGAGCGCATGGAGATCATCCGCGACCTGCGCCTGGGCAAGTTCGACGCCATCGTCGGCATCAACCTGCTGCGCGAGGGCCTGGACATGCCCGAGGTGTCGCTGGTGGCGATCCTCGATGCCGACAAGGAAGGCTTCCTGCGCTCGGAAGGCTCGCTGATCCAGACCATCGGCCGCGCGGCGCGCAACCTCAACGGCCGAGCCATCCTCTACGCCGACCGGGAGACCGGGTCGATGCAGCGCGCGCTGGCCGAAACGCGCCGGCGCCGCGAAAAGCAGCTGGCCTACAACGCCGAGCACGGCATCACGCCGCGCGGCGTGATCCGGCCCATCAAGGACATCATGGAAGGCGCGCGGGATTCCGCGGAGCCGGCGAAGGGCGGCGGAAAAGGCCGCCGCACCAGCGTGGGAGCGGGCCTGGGGCCGGCCGCCACGCCCGAGCAGATCACCCGCGAGATCAAGCGCCTGGAAGGGGAGATGCAGCGCCACGCCCGCAACCTGGAATTCGAGGAGGCCGCGGCCTGCCGCGACGCGATCCAGGGCCTGCAGATGCGGCGGCTGGAACTTGCAGGGTAGTACGGCTCCCGGTATCGTTCCCGCCCCCTGCAAGTGGTCGATCGTAGTCGCGTAGCTCAGTGGTAGAGCACCTCCTTGACATGGAGGTGGTCGGTGGTTCGATCCCACTCGCGACTACCAATTCCAGATGACTCCAGGTCCTACGCTCACCACGCCGCGCCTGATCCTGCGCCCGCCTAGCCAGCAGGATTTCGCTGGCTTGCCGCCTGCCCGGCCCAGCCGCCAGCCTCCCGGCGGCCGGCAGCGCTGGCTTCCGATGTTCTCGCCAGGCGCGTCCGGCGAATGGATGGTCGCCTGGCCCTGGCCCCGTGGCGCCAGTTCGCCCGGTGATGATGGCTGGGCGCTCGGGCGAAGCATGGGGCGGGGTTTGCGCTGGAAGGCCGCCGCCGCCATGGACTGGGCGTTCGATCACCTCGGCTGGGAAAGCCTGATCCACAGCATCGATTCGGCCAACGTGGCGTCGATCCGGCTGGCGCAGCGACTGGGTTCCGAGCTGCAGCGCAGGCAGCATCGAATGCCAGCGCCATTCCAGGAAGTGTGCTGCGACATCTACGGCCAGACCCGGGCACAGTGGCGGGCGCGGCAGCGTGGGCCGGGTATACTCTAGGGCCGTTCTGCGATGCCGATCCTATGCCCGTAGTCACGCTGCCCGACGGCAGTCAGAAGATCTTTGACCGCCCGATAACCGTGGATGAAGTGGCTGCCAGCATCGGCGCCGGCCTGCGCAAGGCCGCGCTCGCCGGGCGCGTCGACGGCAAGGTGGTGGATACCTCGTTCGTCATCGATCGCGATGTCGCGCTGTCGATCATCACCGACAAGGACCCCGTGGGCCTCGAGGTGATCCGCCACTCCACGGCGCACCTGCTGGCCCACGCGGTCAAGCAGCTGTTCCCCGAGGCGCAGGTCACGATCGGTCCGGTGATCGAGGACGGCTTCTACTACGACTTCGCCTACAAGCGCCCCTTCACGCCCGAGGACCTGGTCGCGATCGAGGCGCGCATGGCAGAGCTCGCGAAGCAGGACCTGCCGGTGAAGCGGCGTGAAATGCCGCGCGATGCGGCCGTCGCGTTCTTCAAGAACCTCGGCGAGCAATACAAGGCCGAGATCATCGCCAGCATTCCGGCCGGCGAACCCATCGGCCTGTACGGCCAGGGCGGCTGGGTCGACCTGTGCCGCGGCCCGCACGTGCCGTCCACCGGCAAGCTCAAGGCCTTCAAGCTGATGAAGGTGGCCGGCGCCTACTGGCGCGGCGATTCGCGCAACGAGATGCTCCAGCGCATCTACGGCACGGCCTGGGCGAAGGAGCAGGACCTCAAGGACTACCTCACGCGCCTGGAAGAAGCCGAGAAGCGCGACCATCGCAAGATCGGGCGCGAGCTGGACCTCTTCCACATGCAGGAAGAAGCCCCCGGCGCGGTGTTCTGGCACCCCAAGGGCTGGGGCATTTTCCAGCGCCTGATCGGCTACATGCGCACCGCGCAGGAGGCCGCCGGCTTCCAGGAAGTGAACGCGCCGGAGATCATGGACGCCGTGCTCTGGCAGCAGTCCGGGCACCTGGAGAAGTTCGGCGAGAACATGTTCATGACGCAGACGCCCGACGAGCGCGTCTACGCGATCAAGCCGATGAACTGTCCCGGCCATGTGCAGATCTTCAAGCAGGGCCTGCGCAGCCACCACGACCTGCCGATGCGCTTCGCGGAGTTCGGCAAGGTGCACCGCTACGAGCCTTCGGGCGCGCTGCACGGCCTGATGCGCGTGCGCGCCTTCACCCAGGACGACGCGCACATCTTCATCACCGAGGAGCAGATCACCGAGGAATCGGTGAAGGTCACGCGGCTGATCCTCGACATCTACCGCGATTTCGGTTTCGACGACGTGCGCGTCAAGTTCTCCGACCGGCCGCCCAAGCGCGTCGGCAGCGACGAGATCTGGACCCGCTCCGAACAGGCGCTGCAGGATGCCGCGCGCGCGGCGGGCCTGGAGTTCACGCTGAACCCGGGCGAGGGCGCCTTCTACGGCCCGAAGCTCGAGTTCGTGCTGCGCGACGCCATCGGCCGGGACTGGCAGTGCGGCACCCTGCAGGTCGACCTGAACCTGCCGGGGCGCCTCGGCGCGACCTACATCGACGAACACAGCCAGCGGCGCACGCCGGTGATGCTGCACCGGGCGATTTTTGGCTCGCTGGATCGGTTTTTCGCCATCCTGCTGGAGCACCATGCCGGGCGGCTGCCATCCTGGCTGGCCCCGGTGCAGTGCGTGGTCATGCCGATCACCGACCGCCAGGACGCCTACGTCGCCGGGGTGGTAGGAAGCCCTTAAGAATCAGGGATTTCGGGCCTCAAGCGACTTGCGGAACGAAAAAGTGGGCTTTAAGATCCGCGAGCACACGCTGCAGCGCGTCCCGTACCTCTTGGTGGCGGGCGACAAGGAAGTAGCAGCGAACCTGGTTTCCGTGCGTACCCGCAACGGCAAGGATCTGGGCACGATGTCCCCGCAGGCGTTCGTCGAGCGCCTGCGCATCGAGCTCGAGAGCCGCGGGCGCCGAACTTTGGAGGATTGATTTATAGCTACATCAGCCAAGCGCGTTCGGCGCAACGAAGAGATCAGCTCGCCACAACTGCGGGTGATCGGCGCCGACGGAGAACAGGCCGGAGTGATGACACGCGCGGAAGCGCTGCAACTGGCCGTCGATGCCGCGCTGGATCTGGTGGAAGTTTCACCGAACGCAGAACCCCCGGTGGTTCGCGTGATGGATTTCGGCAAGTACCTGTTCGAACAGAACAAGAAAGCCCACTCTGCCAAGCGCAAGCAGAAGCAGATTCAGGTGAAGGAAGTGAAGTTTCGTCCCGGTACGGAAGAGGGCGATTACCAGGTCAAGCTGCGTAATCTGATCCGCTTCCTGACCGAGGGTGACAAGGCCAAGGTAACCCTGAGGTTCCGTGGCCGAGAGATGGCGCACCAGGAAATCGGGCGCCGGCTGCTGATGCGGGTTCAGGGCGATCTGGCGGAACATGCCAGTGGTCGAGCAGAACCCGATGATGGAAGGCCGGCAGATCGTCATGGTGTTTTCGCCTAAAAAGAAGTGACCTCGGAGGTCCGCGCCACACGTGGCACGGATTGACGTGGTCCGCCCCCAGCGGGCAGTGCGCGAGCGCTGCCTTGCGAAAGGAAGCTAGAAAAATGGAGTTCAGTCATGCCCAAGTTGAAGACCAACCGGGCGGCGGCCAAGCGTTTCCGCAAGACGGCGAAGGGGTTCAAGTCCTATTCCGCCGGCCGGCGGCATAACCTCGGCCACAAGTCTCGCAAGGTCAAGCGCAAGCTCCGCTCGGGCGGATCGAGCCTGATCCACAAGTCCGACGTCGGCCGCGCCATCGCGCTGCTGCCCAACGCCTGAAGCGAGGTAGAAGAAAATGGCACGAGTAAAACGCGGCGTCGTTGCTGGACGCCGACACAAGAAGGTCCTCGCCAAGGCGAAGGGTTACTACAACGCGCGTCGCAAGGTATTCCGCGCTGCGAAGCAGGCCGTCATCAAGGCCGGCCAGTACGCCTACCGCGACCGCAAGCAGAACAAGCGCGTGTTCCGCGCGCTGTGGATCGCCCGCATCAATGCGGCGGCCCGCGAGCATGGGCTGACCTACAGCCGCATGATCAATGGCCTGCTGAAGGCCGGCATCGAGGTCGACCGCAAGGTGCTGGCCGAGCTTGCCGTGCACGATGCCCCGGCGTTTGCGGCCATCTGCGAACAGGCCAAGGCCCAGCTGCAAGCCGCCTGACGCGCCACTGACGGCGTGCAAGGGGTGGCAATGGTCTCGCTCACCGAGCTCACCGGTCGTGCGCTGGCGGATATTTCCGCCAGCGCCGATATCGCGCGCCTGGAAGAGGCGCGCGTGCACTGGCTGGGCAAGAAAGGGCTCATCACCGAGCAGCTGAAATCCCTGGGCGCCATGCCCGCGGAACAGCGCAAGGAAGCCGGCGCGCGCATCAACGAAGCCAAGGAGGCCGTGCAGGCGGCCATCGATGCGCGGCGCACGGTGCTCGAAGCCGAGGAAATCTCGCGCAAGCTCGCCCAGGGTCGCATCGACATCACGCTCGACGGCCGTGGCGAGGTGCCCGGTGGCCTGCATCCGGTCACGCGCGCGCGGCTGCGCATCGAGCGGCTGTTCCGCGAAGTGGGCTTCGAGGTGGCCGAAGGTCCCGAGATCGAAGACGACTTCCACAACTTCAGCGCGCTCAACGTGCCCGCGAATCATCCCGCGCGCGCCATGCACGACACGTTCTACCTGGAGCACGAGGTGGAGGGCGAGCGCGCGCTGCTGCGCACGCATACCTCGCCGGTGCAGATCCGCGCGCTGCGCGCGGCGCGCGACAACCTGCCGCTGGCGGTCATCGCGCCGGGCCGGGTCTATCGCATGGATTCGGATGCCACGCACACGCCGATGTTCCACCAGGTGGAAGGCCTGCTGGTGGATGAGGGCGTGAGCTTCGCGAACCTGAAAGCCATCCTGCATGGCTTCATGGAGGCGTTCTTCGAGCGCGACCTGTCGATGCGCCTGCGTCCCTCGTATTTCCCGTTCACCGAGCCTTCGGCGGAAGTGGACATCACCTGCGTGGCCTGTGGTGGCAGCGGCTGCCGGCTGTGCAAGCACACCGGCTGGATCGAGGTGCTGGGCTGCGGCATGGTGCATCCGAATGTGCTCACTGCCTGCGAGGTGGATTCGGAGCGCTACACGGCCTATGCGTTCGGCATGGGCATCGATCGCCTTGCGATGCTGCGCTATGGCGTGACCGACCTCAGGCTGTTCTTCGAGAACGACCTGCGGTTCCTGCGGCAGTTCCGCGGCGGGTGGTCATGAAGATCCCGGTCTCCTGGCTGCGCGAATGGGTGGATTTCCCCTGGGATTCTGCCGAGCTGTCGCGCCGGCTCACCGCCTCGGGCTTCGAGGTGGAGGGCGTGGAGCCTGCCGCGCCGGAATTCTCGGGTGTGGTCGTCGCCGAAATAACTTCCATCGCCGCACACCCGGAAGCCGACAAGCTGCGCGTCTGCCAGGTGGATACCGGCAGCGGCGCGGTGCAGATCGTCTGCGGCGCGGCCAATGCGCGCCAGGGATTGAAGGCGCCGCTGGCCATCGTGGGCGCGGTGCTGCCTGGTGGCATGAACATCAAGGCCGCGAAGCTGCGCGGCGTGGAATCGGCCGGCATGCTGTGCTCGGCGAAAGAGCTGGGCCTGGCGGCAACCTCCACCGGACTCATGGAACTGCCTGCCGATGCACCGGCGGGCAC
Source organism: Pseudomonadota bacterium (assembly GCA_016720075.1). Taxonomy (GTDB): domain Bacteria; phylum Pseudomonadota; class Gammaproteobacteria; order Steroidobacterales; family Steroidobacteraceae; genus ZC4RG30. The sequence goes on along the minus strand of JADJXW010000020.1, from coordinate 351,878 downwards.
GGCGCTGCGCGAATACCTGTCGCTCGATGATTCCATCCTCGAACTGAAGGTCTACGCCAATCGCGGTGATGCGATGTCGGTGCTGGGCGTGGCGCGCGAAGTGGCCGCGCTGACCGGCGGGCGGCTGAAGCCGCCGATGCTCACGGCGGTCCCGCCCGTGGCTGGCGATGCCGGTCCGGTGCCCATCGTCGAATCGGGCGAGGCCGCGCCGCGACTGCTCACGCGGCGCATCAATGGATTGTCCAATCGCGGCACCACGCCGCTGTGGATGCAGGAGCGCCTGCGTCGCGCGGGCCTGCGCAGCATCAATCCCGTGGTCGACGTGACGAACTACGTGCTGCTGGAATGTGGCCAGCCCATGCACGCCTACGATGCAAGCCGCGTGCACGGTCCGCTCATCGTGCGCATGGCGCGCGCCGGCGAGAAGCTGACGCTGCTCGATGAGCGCAGCATCGATCTGGCGGGCGATGAAGTGCTGATCACTGACGACAATGGCCCGATCGGCCTTGCCGGCGTGATGGGCGGCCAGGGCACGTCCATCACCGAAGAGGTGACCGACGTGCTGCTCGAGGTGGCCTGGTTCGCGCCCGAGTCCATCGCCGGGCGCGCGCGCCGTCATGGCCTGCAGACCGATGCCAGCCAGCGCTTCGAGCGCGGCGTTGATCCGCAGCTGCAGGCCGGCGCCATGGCGCGCGCCACGTCGCTGCTGGTTTCACTGTGCGGTGGCGTGCCCGCCGCCGTGCATGAAGTGCGCAACGCGCATGCGCTGCCCGTGCGCGTGCCGGTGTCGCTGCGCCGCGCGCGCCTGGCTGCGCTGACGGGCGCCTATATCGACGACAGCCGCGTGATGTCGAGCCTGAATGGCCTGGGCATGAAGACCACGCCCGAATGGGATGGCTGGCTCGTGACCCCGCCGTCGTGGCGTTTCGACATCAGCATCGAGGCGGATCTGATCGAGGAAGTGCTGCGCATCGTGGGTTTCGACCTGGTGCAGGAAGCGCCCACGCGGCTGCCGCAGCGTTTTGCGCGCCGCAGCGAATCACTGGTGGACGAGCGTTCGCTGCTCGACGTGCTGATCGCCCGCGGCTACCAGGAGGCCATCAACTACGCCTTCGTCGACCCGCAGCTGCAGCAGCAGCTGTTTGCGCAGCGCAGCGCCATCCGGCTGTCCAATCCCATCGCGGCCGACCTGTCGGTGATGCGTACTTCCTTGTGGCCGGGCCTGCTCAAGGCCGCACTCGAGAATCTTTCGCGTCAGCAGGATCGCGTGCGCCTGTTCGAACGCGGGCGCGTGTTCCAGTTGCAGCAGGGTCAGGTCGATGAGTCCCTGAGAGTGGCAGGCATCGTCGCCGGCAGTCGTTGGCCCGAACAATGGGGCGGCGGCCGCGAGGAAGCCGATTACTTCGACCTGAAAGGCGATGTGGCTGCGGTGCTCGCGCTGGCCGGGCCGGGCGCCACGTTTGAATGGCGCGGTGCCACCTTGGAATGCCTGCATCCGGGCCGCAGCGCGGCCGTGGTGCGCGATGGCGTGGAAGTGGGCTGGTTGGGTGAACTGCATCCCTCGCTGCGCGCCGAGCGTGGCATTGGCGCCACGGTGCTGATGTTCGAACTGGACATAATCCGGGCGATCGCGGCGCCTTTGCCGACGCTGTCGCCGGTATCGCGCTTCCCGCAGGTCAGGCGCGACCTGTCTATCACCGTGCCGGTGGACACGCCTTTAAGCGCCATCAAATCTCGTGTTAGTGTTGCGGCAGGGAGTCTGTTGCGCGACCTGAGGGTGTTCGACATCTATCAGGGCCCGGGCATAGAAACTGCACGAAAAAGCATCGCCTTAGGATTGATTTTTCAGGATAATAATAAGACTCTGAAAGACGACGAGGCGGATGCACTGATGGCTTCCATCGCCGCTGATCTGGGTTCCCAGCTGGACGCTAAGGTACGGGACTAGGCATGGCTCTGACGAAAGCGGAAATTGCCGAAGCGTTGTTCGATCAGTTGGGTCTGAACAAACGCGAGGCTCGGGAGCTCGTCGATCTGTTTTTCGAAGAAGTGCGTGGTGCACTTTCCGATGGTGCGCAGGTGAAGCTTTCCGGCTTCGGCAACTTCGACCTGCGCGACAAGAACCAGCGGCCCGGCCGCAATCCCAAGACCGGTGAGGAAATTCCCATCAGCGCGCGGCGCGTGGTTACTTTCCGTCCTGGCCAGAAACTGAAGGCGCGCGTCGAAGCGTATGCTGGAACCGCGGAACAATAACGAACTGCCGGCGATCCCGGGCAAGCGCTACTTCACCATCGGTGAGGTCAGCGAGTTGTGCGGCGTGAAGCCGCATGTGCTGCGCTACTGGGAACAGGAATTCCCGCAGCTGAAGCCGGTGAAGCGTCGCGGCAACCGCCGCTACTACCAGCGCCAGGACGTGCTCGTCATCCGGCAGATCAGAAGCCTGCTTTACGAGCAGGGCTTCACCATCGGTGGCGCGCGCCAGAAGCTCGATGGCGAAGAGAATCGCAGCGACGTGAACCAGAGCCAGCAGGTGGCGCGGCAGATCCGCGGCGAGCTGGAAGAAATCCTGCGCATCCTGCGGCGCTGAGCGTCGCGCACGCGCCATCTCGGCGCCGGGGGACCTATGAGATCCATGAAGCTCTTCGGCGCCTGCCTCGCGCTGCTTGCGATCGTCGGCTGTTCGCCAAAGCCCGCTGCTGAGTCCACTGCGCCCGCGGTGGCCGCGGCGCAGCCCAAGCCCGTGGCCAGCGTGCTGGACCTGATGCTCGGGCAGATCGACCCCGCTGCCGATTTCCTGTGGGAATCCGTGGCGACGATCTCCACCGACAAGGGCATCGAGGAGCGCCAGCCACGCACGGATGCCGAATGGGCCGAAGTGCGCCACAAGGCGCTGGCCGTCATCGAGGGCGCGAACCTGCTGATGCTGGAGGGGCGACGGGTTGCCCATCCGGGGCAGCAGCTCTCAGAGGCTGGAGGCGAGGGTGACTTCACGCCCGAGCAGTCGCAGGCCGCCGTGGATGCGGATCGGGCGACCTACCTTGCCTATTCAGAGGCGATGCGCGGCGTGGCCGAACTGCTGCTCGCGGCGATCGAGAAGCGCGATATCGACGCCATGCTGGAGAACGGCGGCGTTCTCGATGAAACCTGCGAGCAGTGCCACCGCAAGTTCTGGTACCCGAACTCGCCGCTGCCGCCGGGAGCCTGAGCCGGCCGGGCTGACTCGCGTCAGCCCTCCATGCGCCACTCGTGGACCAGCTTGTAGCGCGCCGCCTTGATGTGACGGAAACGGCCGTTGTCCACCTGATACATGCCCAGGCTGATCACGCGGAACACTTCACCGGCCTTCAGCGGCCGCCGGAAGTAGTTGGGCTCGGCCCAGTCCTTGTAGACCTTGAACTCCGAGGGCAGCTCCGCCGCGATGCCGGTGGCGTCGGCCACGTAGTGCGTCACTTCCACCTTTTCGTGGATGTGCGCGTGCACTTCCCGGTAGAAATCGCGGATGCCAGAGCTGCTTCGAATCGTGGCATTGCCCAGTTCCAGTTCCACGTCGGGGTGGTAGAACTCGAGGTAGCGCGGATCGCCGTTGTTGAACCAGTTGACGTACTGCAGGTAGCGGGCGAGCGGCATGCCGCCGGAGCGGGGCTGGGCATCCGACGGCGCCTTGCCCGTCAGGATGGGGCCGGTGCCGGCCGGCCAGGGCTCCGCGCTGGCGGCGCTGCGCGTGGCGAGCAGTCCCAGGGCGCCCGCAGCGCCCAGAAGCGATCCGTTGGCCAGGAAGCCCCGGCGGTCGACTGGATTGGCCATGGTTCGAAGTCCCCCTTTATTCGTGACAGCAGGTATTATGCGCGTCCCTACGGTCGGGGCGTGGCGCAGCCTGGTAGCGCACTTGCATGGGGTGCAAGGGGTCGGAGGTTCAAATCCTCTCGCCCCGACCAATTCTTTCAGGGGTAGGGCTTGCCGTCCTCGCGGGTCGGATTGCCGGTTTCCATCAGCAGGCCGTAAGCATCCTTGAGCACGGTCGGGTGGCCCTTGACGATGATCACGTCACCCGGCTTGAAGGTATCCGCGCTGTATCCGCGACGCTTCAAATGCGCGACCGCCGAGCCGCCGTAGCTGACGTCCCATTCATGGGCCACGCCCTTGTCGTCGACCACCTCGATCTTCAGGCTCGGATGCGGGTTGATGAAACGCCACTCCTTGACCTTGCCCTTCAATTGCACCTCGATGTCCTGCTGGTAGATGCCAGCGGTGCTGTGATGCGCCCCGGCGGAAACAGCCACCAGCGTCAGCGCGCCAATCATCAGTGCATAGCGGGATTTCATGGTTTTGCTCCTTGCTCGACCGGCAGGCGCACGATCGGCGGATCGTTCGGGAACTTGGGGGCCATCAGCTTGAGGATGTCCTGGGCCGCGGGCGCATCGCAGTCCCACGGCAATGCCAGCGGTTCCGGATCCGGCTTCGAGCGCACCTTATAGACCCAGGGCTTCTTCAGGTAGAACGGGTCGGTCGTGGTGACTTCCAGCACCAGGTCGCTGCCTTCCCGGGTGTATCGCTCCACGACCTTCTTCTGGGTGGATGAAGGCAGGCGGAAGTCGGCATTCATTCCCTGCGGGTCGAAGGCGAAGTGCGTGGTTTCCACGATCAGCGCGCCGTTTTCGTAGCGGGCGCGCGAATCACCGAAATAGAGGAACTCGTTCTTCGCCGGCTTCGGGTGCTTGCTGTTGGGCAGCCACGCGGTGCGCACCACATCGTCCTTGCCGTAGGTGAACACGATCCGGTCTGCGAACTGTTCGATCTGGTGCGCGTACGGATCCGTCCACATGTGCGGGATCGACATCGGGCCACAGTCGTATTTCGGTTGCGCGGCCTCATCCATGGCGTCACGGAAGGCCTTGGCGCGCTCGGTCAGCAGGGGATCGTTCTCCTCCAGGATCAGGCACTTCATTCGCGAGCCGTCGACGCACTGGCCGAACTGCCAGACACCGCTCAATTTCGGGATCTCGTCGCCGGCCGCCAGCAACTGTCCGGCAGTGCCGAAGAGCAGCGCGGTGAAGGTGGCAAGAATCATCTTCGGGTACGAAGAGCGAATTTTCTTATTCATGTTGTCCCCCTGCCTTCCAAGCGTATCAGTTTGCGCTTCCCGCGCCTCGGCAATTCTTATGTCGCCTGGCTGTCGCGCGCAGCCGACGTCGCATTGACCCTACAGCCAGCCAGTCCGGGATGTGGCGGTATAACACTGCCATGAATCAGCAGTACAGCCTGGCGCCGGGCATCGAGGTGGAGGAACTACACCTGAACTCCGCCGAGGCGGATTTTCTGACCGGCATGTTCGAGGCCTGGGCGAACCGCACCATGACCGAGGCGGATTTCCGCAACGCGCTGGAAGCCGTGATCGATCCGGACAACCGGCTCGACGCCTGAGGCCACGCGGCAGGCGAGTTCATTCCGCGCGCCGGGCGCTGGCCGGCGCATCCGCGGGAATACGCTGGTTGATGGCATTGAGCACCGCGACCATCTGGTGCTGGCCGGGCGTTACCTGTCCCTGCTGCGCCCAGCGCTGCCAGGTGGTGCCGGTATAGGAAATGTCCCCGGGCATTTCGTTCTGGTCCTGGTGCAGCGCGCGCAGCATCGCCTTCGAGGTGGATTCCAGCAGCGCGAGTTTCATCAGGGATTCGGCATGCACGCGCGTGGCGCGCATGCGCTGCAGGGCGGGCACGAGGCTGTTGAACAGTTCGCGGTCGGTCGGCTCAAGTTCCTCCGAAGGCGGAATGGGATTGCCGTATTTCTGCGCGAGCTTCGAGGTGGTGAACGCCATGTGCTTGAGTTCGGGCATCGCGGCGCCCTGGTTGGCCACCTCGACGGCGGCATCCCACAGCGCGTGTTCCAGCGTGCAGGCACGGGCATCGGGAGTGGCGCTTTCCTCGATGGCGGGCCGGTTCACCGATTCCATGCCCGACAGCAGCGTGAGCAGGAAATAGTCATCGCTGGCCTGGTCGGCGGGCAGCGTCGGGCTTGCATGGGCCAGCGCATCGGCGATGCCGGCCATGCGCGAGATGACGCGGATATCCCGCTCGCGCCGCGATTCGAACAACTGCGCCACGAGGTTTGCCTGCATCTGCACCTGGATGCCCACCAGCGCCTGGCGCTCGTCGGTGTTCATCTGGTCGCGCACGGGGGCGTCCGGCTTCCAGGGGCGGGATTTCATCAGCGCATCGAAGCGCCCGAGCGTGGTGCGGGAGATGTCGGCCAGGCGCTCGGACTGGCCGGTCTGGGCCGTGTATTCGCCGTCGGCCGCCTGTTTCAGGTCGCAGCGCGCGGGAGGGGCCTGGGCGGCCAGGGTGCTGGATGCGCAGCCACAGGCCAGCAGCAGCAGGCGGGGCAGGAGGGCGTTTCCGGCGGGCATGGATCGATCATACTTCGCCATCCCACAAGAGCGCATCGCGATGAAGAAATACAGCGAGGAAATCATCCGCCATCCGGCCGTCACGGCCGAGGGCAAGCCCTGCGAAATCCTGGAGAGGATCACGCTGGAGCGCGTCGTGGCCGAGGATGGTTCGCTGTCCGAACCGGCAGTGGTCAACCGCCGGTACGACCTGAAAACAGGCGAAGTGCTCAGTCGCCTGGGAGAGCGCGAGTTCGAGGACGAGGAATCAGGCGCGAAGATCCACCTTCGCGCCTGACGACTAGAACTTGAACGCCGCCTCGACCGCGATGCTGCGCGGCGGATCCGTGAAGCCGTAGTAGCTGCGCGCGCCGAACAGCCGCTGCGACAGCGGGGTGTCGCCGGCATAACCCACGGTGGTCTTGTCGGTGAGATTGCGGCCCACCAGCGCCACTTCCCAGCGGTCTTCCACATCGCCCACGCTCAGGCGCGCATTGAGCTTGGCGTAGGCCTTCTGCGTGTTGGCCGGATCGAGCGTCAGCGACTGCAGGAACTTGGAGGTGTAGACCAGATCGAGCACGGCATGGACTTCCAGGTTGCCGGCCACATCCCAGCCGTAGTCACCCGAGGCCACGCCGGTGAGCTTGGGCGCGAGCTGGTTGGTGAAGCCGTCGTAGTTGCAGTTGGTGCCCGCGTCGGGCGTGCGCCCGAAATAGCACTGGCCGTTGTACTTGGTCCACTCGAAATCCAGGTACGCCATCGAACCCGACAGCGTGAAGGCCGGCACCGGCCGCCAGCGGCCCGAGACCTCGGCGCCCTTCACCTTGGCGCTGCCGTTGCCCACGTTGAAGCCGATGGCCCCGTCGAAAGCGCTGGTCTGCAGGTCCTTGTAGTCGGTGTAGAACACATCGGCGCTGAGTTCCGCCTTGCCGCCGATGGCGGTCTTCACGCCCAGTTCGTAGGTGGTGGCGCGTTCGTCCTCGAATTCGAACGTGCCGCCGCCGAAGGTGGCCGGGAAGCCCGTGGGCGCCGTGACGGGCTTGTTGGAGCGCGCATCGAAGCCGCCGGACTTGAAGCCCTGTGCCCATGATAGGTAAGCCATGGAATCGGACGTCCAGTGGTACTGGATGTTGATCATCGGGGAGAAGTTGGATTCCTTGCGTTCGCCGGCGGCACTGTGCGGCACGATGCCCAGCACCGAGTTGAACAGCGGCAGCACCGCGTTTGGCAGCGGCTGCCCGTTGAATCCGGCCTGCAGCTTGGTCACGCGGCTGCCTGTCTTCTTCTCGTTGTTGAAGCGACCGCCGGCCGTGAGCTTCCACTGGTCGCTGACATCGAACGAGGCCTGCAGGAAGGCCGAGAACAGTTCGCTGGTCTGGCGGAAGTCGCGCGGGTTGACGGCCTCGCGGAAGAAGTTGGCGAACGCCGCGCGTGATTGCGGCGTTCCGCCCAGCGCCGGGTTGGCGGCGAAGGACTGCGCGAGGACCGGAATCACCAGGCTGCTGCTGGGCACATGCAGGTAGTCGGTTTCATCCAGCGCATAGCGCTGGTAGAAGGCGCCGCCCATCCACGAGAACGGCCCGCTGGTATCGCTTGCCAGCCGCAGCTCCTGGCTGAACTGCGTGTAGTCCTCGGTGATGCCGGCGTCGAACACATTGGCGCCGGTGAAATCGCAGTCGCACAGTTCGTCGAGCTTGTAGTTGCTGACGCCGGTGACGGAGGTGAGCGTGACGCCGCCTCCGAACCGGTAGGTGCCGGTCAGCGCCGTTTCGAAGTTCGACAGGTTGCTGCGATCGCCGCGCGAGGAGCGCGTGTAGTCGATGACATTGTTGGCGGCCGTGGCGTTCTGGCCCTGGCCGAGGTTCGGCGTGCCGGCCATGATCTGGCTGTAGCGCAGTCCGGCGAGCGCGCCGGCGGCGATAGGCGTTTCGCCGAAGATCTCGATCTGGCGGCCGCGGACGTTGTAGCTGCCTTTCTCCAGCCGCCACGACAGGTCGAAGTTGTCGGTGGCGAACACGTCGAGCGTGAGGCGCGCGCCCAGTTCATCGCGCAGCGGTTCGTCGCGGCCCAGCGTCGCGTTGCGCAGGTAGCCGTCGGAATTGCGGTGATGCACGGCGATGCGCGCCGCCGCATATTCATTCAGCGGGCCCGACAGCATCAGCGAGGCCAGCGTCTCGTCGTTCTCGAAATCCCGCGAGCCACGGATGGATGCCTGGAAGTCGCGGGTGGGGCGGGCCGCCACCATGTTCACCGCGCCGGCCACGGCATTCTTGCCGAAGAGGATGGGCTGCGGACCGCGCAGCACTTCGATGCGCGCCAGATCGAGGAAGGGCAGGCGCGACTGGTGGCCGCGGCCGCGGTAGATGCCGTCCTGGTAGAGGCTGACCGACTGCTCGAAACCCTGGTTCAGGCCCGAGCCGATGCCGCGGATGTAGATGTTGTTGGCGATGCCGGTTTCGGTCATCTGCAGGTTGGGCACGTATGCCTTAAGGTCGTCGAGGCGCACGATGCCGACATCGGCCAGTTTGTCGCCCGACACGGCTTCCACGGACAGCGGCACATCGCGCAGGGATTCCTCGCGCTTCTGGGCAGTGACGACGATCTCATCGAGCAGCCCGTCGTCGGTTGCCGTTTCGGCGGCCGTTGCGGCCAGCGGCGCGGCGGCGCCCAGCATGATGGCCAGACGGACAAATGCAGAGACCCGTGAAGTCATGAATCCCCTCGAATGCCCCGTTCGCGGGGCTGGTATGGCTGGATTGTGCGCCCCGTGATGCGGCGACTCAACTTTGGTGGCATCGGCGCAACTTGCTGCGAGCAGGCCTGCCGGTTATGGTCAGGCGAATCCTGCTGTGACACCTATTTTTCGTCGGAATCGAATCGATGCGCATTGGCAAGCCGCTGCTGATCACGACCACGGTCCTGGGCCTGCCCATCGGCATCTACGAGGGGTTTCACCTCGCGGGCGCGCTGGGATTCCTGATGGTGACGCTGATCGCGCTGTTTGGGCTCGGCATCGCCTGGATCGTGCGCGTGGTGCGCGCCGAGCAGCGCGCCGGGCACAAGGACCACAGCACGCCCGAGTAGGCCGGAGGGGCTTTCAGAGCGTGGCCAGCACCGCGGCGCCGGCAGCGGCCACCTGCCCATCCTGGCTGGACTGCACTCCGGATACGCCGATGCTGCCCACCACTTCGCCGTCCACGACCAGCGGCAGGCCGCCTTCCACCGACGTGATGCCGGGCAGGGGACATCATGTGCACGCGGCCGGCGAGCACGGTGTCTTCCAGTACCTTGGTGGGACGCTTGAAGCGCAGCGCGGTGAGGGATTTTTCCTGCGCCACGATGATGGAGCCGAGCTGCGTGCCGTCTGCGCGCTCCAGGTAGATGAGGTTGCCGCCGTTGTCGTGGATGGCGATGACCACTGTCCAGCCCTCGGCGGTTGCCTTCACGGAGGCGGCAGCGGCGATTTTCCTGGCGTCGGCGAGCGAGAGCGTCTTGCGGGTGAGCATGGGTGTGCCTTTCAGGTTGTTGACAGCTGCGACTTGTACTGCAGCCTGCGGCGGTGAAGGATGAATTCCGTGTAGCCGTTGGGCTGTTCGCGACCGGTGAAGATGAGGTCGCAGGCTGCGGCAAAGGCCACGCTGCCCGGCAGGTCGGGCGCCATCGGCCGGTAGGTGGCATCCCCGGCATTCTGCTGGTCCACCACGCCGGCCATGCGCGCCAGCGTGGCGCGCACCTGCGTTTCGGAGCAGACGCCGTGATGCAGCCAGTTGGCCACATGCTGGCTGGAGATGCGCAGCGTGGCGCGATCTTCCATCAGGCCGATGTCGTGCACATCGGGCACCTTGGAGCAGCCCACGCCGGCATCGATCCAGCGCACCACATAGCCCAGGATGCCCTGGATGTTGTTGTCCAGTTCCTGCTGCACCTGGTCGGGCAGTGGCAGGTCGGTGGCCAGCGGCGGCGTCAGCAGCGCGTCGGTGCCTGGCGCGCGCTGTCCGGCCAGTTCGCGCTGCACGGCGGCCACGTCGACGCGGTGGTAATGCAGCACATGCAGCGCCGCCGCGGTGGGCGAGGGCACCCATGCGGTATTGGCGCCGGCCAGCGGATGCGCAACCTTCGTGCGCAGCATGTCGGCCATGCGATCGGGCATGGCCCACATGCCCTTGCCGATCTGCGCGCGGCCGGAAAAGCCCATCGCAAGGCCGATCTGCACGTTGCGCTTCTCGTAGTCGCGGATCCAGGGCTGGGTCTTCACCTCTTCCTTGGGCAGCACGGGCCCGGCTTCCATGCAGGTGTGGATCTCGTCGCCGGTGCGGTCGAGGAACCCGGTATTGATGAACACGATGCGGTGGCGCGCGGCCGCGATGCAGGCGGCCAGATTGGCGCTGGTGCGTCGCTCCTCGTCCATCACGCCCATCTTCACCGTATGGCGAGCCAGGCCCAGCAGGTCTTCCACGCGATCGAACAGGTCGTTGGCCATCGCCACTTCATCGGGGCCATGCATCTTGGGCTTGACCACATAGGCGCTGGCGGTGCGGCTGTTGCGGCGCTGGCGCCGGATGTCGTGCAGCGCGATGGTGAGCGTGACGCAGGCGTCGAGCAGCGTTTCGAAGAGGGGCGCGCCGTCGAACTGCACGCATTCGGTCTGCATGTGGTGGCCGACATTGCGCACCAGCATCAGGCTGCGGCCGGGCAGAGTGAGTTCGCGGCCCTTCGGGTCGGTATAGCGGCGATCTTCGTTGAGCCGGCGCACCACGGTGCCGCCACCCTTGGCGAAGCTGGCTTCCAGCCGCCCGTTCATCAGGCCCAGCCAGTTGCGATACACATCCACCTTGTCGGCGGCATCGACCGCGGAAACAGAATCCTCGCAGTCCTGGATGGTGGTGATGGCCGCCTCGATCACCAGGTCGGCCACGCCGGCCGGATCGGTGCTGCCGATGCGATGGCCGCGATCGATGCAGATCTCCACGTGCAGCGAGTTGTTGCGCAGCAGGACCACCGTGGGCTGCGCTGGCGTGCCCTGCCAGCCCACGTAGCGCGCAGGATCGGCAAGTCCCACAACTTTGCCGGCGTTGAGGTACACGGCAAGCGTGCCGTTCTCGATCGCGTAGCGCGTGGCATCGGCATGGCTGCCCTGCGCGAGAGGCGCGATTTCGTCGAGGAACGCACGGCCATAGGCGATCACGCGCGCGCCGCGCGCGGCGTCGTAGCCCCGGGCGGCCGGATCCACCGGCAGGATGGCATCGGTGCCATACAGCGCGTCGTACAGGCTGACCCAGCGGGCATTGGCCGCATTCAGCGCATAGCGCGCGTTGCTGACGGGCACCACGAGCTGCGGGCCGGCGACGGTGGCGATCTCCGGATCGACGTTGGCCGTGTCGATGCTGACGCCCTGGGGCTCATCGACCAGATAGCCGATGCTGCGCAGGAAGGCGGTGTGCGCGGCGATGTCGAAGGCCTGCCCCTTGTGCTCGCGCCACCAGGCATCGATGCTGGCCTGTAGTTCATCGCGGCGCGCCAGCACCGCGCGATGCCGGGGCGTGAATTCCTCGGCGATGGCCTCAAGGCCGCTCCAGAACTGATGGGGCGCGATACCCGTGCCCGGCAGCGCTTCCTTCTCGATGAAGGCATGCAGGGCGGAGGCGATTTTCAGCCTGCCCACGGCAACGGTTTCACTCACAGCGCATTCACCCCAAAAGTCATAGACTTGGCGCATTCTATCCAATCGCGAATGACGGGGGCCAACATGGCGACAGTGCGGGAAGTGACCTTCGAACTGCTGCGCGAACTGGGAATGCGCCGCATCTTCGGCAATCCGGGGTCCACCGAACTGACGATGTTCAAGGGGTTTCCCGCGGATTTTTCATATGTGCTGGGCCTGCAGGAATCGGTCGTCGTGGGCATGGCGGACGGTTACGCGCAGGCTACACGCAATGCGGCGCTGGTGAACCTGCATTCGGCCGTCGGCGTGGGGCACGCCATGGGCAACATCTTCACCGCCTACCGCAATCGCACGCCGCTGGTCATCACGGCCGGGCAGCAGTCGCGCTCGCTGCTGCAGATGGAGCCTTTCCTGTTCTCGACCCAGCCCACCGAGCTGCCCAAGCCGTACGTGAAGTGGAGCTGCGAGCCCGCGCGGCCCGAGGATGTGCCCGCGGCGATCGCGCGGGCCTACTACCTGGCCATGCAGCCGCCCTGCGGTCCCACCTTTGTTTCGGTGCCCATCGATGACTGGGATGCGCCGGCCGAGAGTCTTGCCGCGCGGCAGGTTTCGCGGCGCATCGCGCCCGATCCCGCGGCGCTGCAGCCGCTGGCGAAGGCGCTGGGCGAAAGCCGGCGTCCGGTATTCGTCGTGGGCGGTGCGCCGGACCGGGATGGCGCATGGCATGCGCTGGTGAGCCTGGCCGAAAAGCATGGCGCCGTGGTGTGGGCCAGCCCGCTGATCGGCAGATGCTCGTTTCCAGAGGACCATCGCCTCTTTGCGGGCCAGTTGCCCGCGTTCCGCGAGGAGATCTGTTCGCGCCTCGCCGGCCACGACCTGGTGGTGGCCATCGGCGCGCCCATCTTCACCTACCACGCCGAAGGGCATGGACCCTACCTGCCGCCGGAAATCAGGGCGTTCCAGCTCACCGAGGATCCGGACTGGGCGGCTAGCGCGCTGGCTGGGGATTCCATCGTGGGCAGCGTGGGCCTGGCGGTGGAAGCCCTGTTGCAGGCGCAGCGCTCAGGCGGCCCGGCGGCGCAGTCGGGCAGGGCGCCCGCGACGCGCCTCGAACTTGCCGATCCGCTGACCGATGCCATGCTGGTGCAGACGCTGCAGGACCTGCGACCCAAGGATTCCATCATCGTCGAGGAAGCCCCGAGCACGCGTGGCGCCACGCAGCGCTACCTGCCAATCTCTCAGCCGGAATCCTTCTTCACCTGCGCCAGCGGCGGCCTGGGTCATTCCATGCCCGCCGCGGTGGGTGTGGCGCTGGGCATGGGCGATCGAAAGACCCCGCGCAAGGTCATCGCGATGATCGGCGACGGATCGGCCATGTACGCCATCCAGGCGCTGTGGAGCGCCGCGCAGCTGAAGTTGCCGATCACCTTCGTGATCGTGAACAACGCGCGCTACCAGGCGCTGCATCACTTCTCGCAGCGTTTCGGCATCACGCAGCCCGTGGGCACGGACCTGCCCGGCATCGATTTCGTCGGCATTGCCAGGGCGCAGGGCTGCGATGGCGTGCGGGTGACCCGCGCGTCGGAGCTGGTTCCCGCTTTGAAGTCGGCACTGCAGGCCGCGGTGCCGACGCTGGTGGAGGTGGTTGTCACCTGACAACCACCCCGCGACCGGTGGCTACTTGCCGCCAGGAATCCACGGGCGGGAGACTTCCGTTTCCTGCTCCGTGATGAATTCGAGCAGCACCGGCACGCCCTTCTTCGTCTGCTCGATGCCGCGCTTGATGGCGGGGATGATGTCCTCCACCTTCGTTACGCGCTCGCCGTAGCCGCCAAACGCGCGCGCCATCGCGGCGTAGTCGCCGGAGATGTCGGTGGCGCGGAAGCGCTCCGTGGCGTTCGGCATGATGGGCAGCTCGATGGCCATCGTGAAGTTGTTCAGCAGGATCGACATGATGGGCAGTTTGTCGCGCACTGCCGTTTCGAAATCCATGCCGGTGAAACCGATGGCCGCATCGCCCCACACGTTGATGCACAGCTTGTCCGGGTGCACCAGCTTCGCGCCCATGGCCAGCGGCAGGCCGAACCCGAGCTGCGTGGTCTTGCCCCAGCCGATGTAGGACAGCGGCGTGGTGGACTTCCAGAACGGCGAGAGTTCGTCGCGCGGGCTGCCCGCATCGTGCGTGATGATGGTGTTGTCGATGTCCACCGTGGCCTGCAGGTCGCGCAGCACACGGTAGGGCGACAGCGGGCTCTTGTCGCTGTTCATCTTCGGCAGCCACAGCTTGATCCACTCGGCTTCGATGGCCTTGATGCGCGCCGCCACCTGGGTGTGGTCGCGGTTGGCGGTGATCGTCTTGCGCAGCTCCGCGATCAGCGCCTTGAGCACCAGCTTTGCATCGCCGACCAGGCCGATTTCCGAGCGCACCGTCTTGTTCAGGTCCACCGGGTCGATGGTGGAGTGGATGTAGCGCTTGCCGGCCCCCTGCGGGAACTGGATGGCGAAGCTGCTTTCCGTGAACGAGCAGCCGATGCCGAAGACCACGTCGGCCTCGGTCACGAATTTCCACACCTGGCCATTGATGCCGTGGCCGCCCGAGCCCAGCGACAGCGGGTGGCGTTCATTGAAAGCGCTCTTTCCCGGCAGCGATGTGGACACCGGCGCGCCCAGCAGCTCGGCCAGCTCCTGCAGTTCCGCGTAGGCATTGGCCCAGTGCACGCCCTGGCCGGCGTGGATGACGAGGTTCTTCGCCTCAGCCAGGATCTTCGCGGCCTTCACCACTTCGGCCGGATCTGCGGCCGACTTGGTGGCGTAGACGGGCGTGTAGTTCAGCGGCTCCGGGACTTCGTCGTCGAAGGCGTCGAACGGCACCTCGACCACCACGGGCTGCGGGCGCCCGTTGCGCAGCTGCGTGAACGCGCGGCGCATCACATTCGGCGTTTCGGCGCCGAGCAGGATGGGCTCGTTGTGCTTCGAGATGCCGCGCATCTGGATGGTGGAGTTGTAGTTGTACGGCAGGTACATGTTCTTGCGCGCATAGCCCTGCGGCACCACCAGGATGGGCACTGAATCGGCAAAGGCCTGGGCGACGCCGCCATAGGCGTTCTCGGCGCCGGGCCCGTGCTGCATGCAGAAGGCCCCGATGATCTCGCCGCGGGTGATGCGCGACACCGCGTCGGCCATGTGCAGGCCGGTGCGCTCCTGGCGCACGATGATCGTCCGGATGTCCTTCTTCGCGGCCGCGTCCAGCAGCGCATTGCGGGGGTACCCGAACAGGTACTTCACGCCTTCGCGCTTGAGGATCTCGGCCATGGCGTCGCTGGTCTTCACTTTGCGGGTACTCCGGAGCGGCAATCGCTACACTTGGATGTTTTCGGGGCCGGATGATACCCAATCCGGGAACTCCCCGGCGTCTGACCAGGTCAGTGTTTTTCGACGGATTTCGAGCGGGGGAGCGAGAGGATGGCCGAGAAGAGAAAAGTCTGGGATCTGCCGCTGAGGATGTTCCACTGGCTGCTGGTGCTTAATATCGCCGCGTCCTGGTACACCGCGGAGAATGGCGAGGAATACCTGAGCATCGGCGACCGGGCCTACGCCTACATCGAGCTCCATTTCTTCCTGGGCTACCTCGCGCTGGCGATGGTTGCCTTCCGCATCATCTGGGGATTCATCGGCCCCCGGCATGCGCGCTTCTCCAATTTCCTCGCGGGCCCGAAGAAGTTCCTGGCCTATGCGGGCACGGTGCTGCGCCGCGATGCCAAGCCCTCGATCGGACACAATCCGCTGGGCGGCTGGATGGTGGCGCTGATCCTGGCCATGGTCGGCTCGCAGGCCTTCACCGGCCTGTTCATGATCGACAATTCCGACATCTACCCGGCGCTGTACCACGGCTCGGTCAGCAGCGAGCTGGGCAGCTCGTTCAGCCGGTTCCACCACATCAATTTCGACGTGCTGCTGTGGGTGATCTGCCTGCACGTGGCGGCCATCCTGTTCTACGCGTTCTACAAGCGGCAGAACCTGGTCCATCCGATGATCACGGGCAGCAAGTCCGCCGCCGTGGTGCCCGAGAAGGAAGCCATCGCGAGTTCGCAGCTGCTGAAGGCGCTGGTCGTGGCGCTGGTGTGCGCCGGTGGCATCTACGCGCTGATCAAGCTCGCGCCGCCGCCGCCGGTCGTCGAAGAGTATTACTGAGCCGCAGCGCCCGGCGCGCCGGAACGAAAAAGGCCGGGAGGATTGCTCCTCCCGGCCTTTTCATTTCCGGCGAACCGGGAAATGATTTACGGCTTGGCGCGATAGCTATCGTGGCAGCCGCTGCAACCCTTGCCGATGTTCTCGCGCAGGGCCTTCAGCGTGGCTTCCTTGTCGCCCGTCTTGGACACGGCGAGCACGGTGTCGGCCGCCTTGCCCAGGGCTTCGGCCTTGGCCTTGAAGTCGGCCTGGCTGTTCCAGATGCCGTCCAGCGCGGCGGTCTTGATGTCCTTGAACTGACGGGTGTCCATCGCGAACACCTCCGGGATCATCTCGGACAGCACCTTGATGCGCTCCATGCGCTGCGTGACCAGGGCGGTGTCGACTTCACGCTGGTTGCGCAGCATGGCGCCAATCGGGCCGTTCTGGTTCGCGATGACCTTGAACAGGCCCTGCCGCGTTTCGATGGCGGCCTTGGCCTGGGCCTCCGGGCTGGGCGGTCCGCCCGCACCCTGTGACAGGGCAACGGCCGAAACCGTGGCCAGAGCAGCCATCACGCCAATTCGATAAAGACCTTTCATTGTCGACCCCCGCTGTGAATAGGTTAAAGCCCGGCAAACCGGTCGGCGGAGTCTATCAGATGCCATTCCGCCCGCATCTGGGTTGGTCTTTCGGCATTCGAAGTTCTCAGGCCGACCGGCCGAGCACCGAAGCCGTGGCGATGAGCTCTTCGAGCAGCGCCATCGAGACCTTTCCGGAAACCGAGAAGGGGTTGAGTTCGGCCTTCTCGGCGTACTTGAGCAGCAGCGAGGAGTTGATCTTCTCGATGTTGACCTGGCCCATGCTCCAGCCGCCAAAACGCCGCTCGCTGATCTCCTCGAAGTGCAGCAGCCGCACCGTCTCGTGGCGCGCATCGCGCACGATGGAATTGAAGGTGTCGCACACCGCGTCGCGACTGCCTTCCAGCACCTGCAGGAAGATCTCGTCGCTGTAGCACAGCACGCCGGTGATGCCGCGGCGCGGATTGTTGCGCTGGCACTCCACCAGGATGGCCGCGACGGTCTTGGCGTTCAGCGCCTTGGCGGCGCGACTGGCGTAAAGCAGGCGTACCAGCATGGCGACCTCAACTCTTCAGTTTGATCAGTGACAGGAATTCGCGGCGCAGCGTGTGGTCCTTCAGGAAGGAACCGCGCATCACGCTGTTGATCATCTTGGAACCGTCGTCCTTCACGCCGCGCCAGTGCATGCAGTAGTGGTCGGCTTCCATGACCAGCGCGAGGCCATCGGGATTCACCTTGGTCATCAGCAGTTCGGCAATCTGCGTGATGGCCTCTTCCTGGATCTGCGGGCGGGTCATGATCCAGTCGGTGAGACGCACGTACTTCGACAGGCCGATCAGGTTGGAGTGCTCGTTGGGCATCAGCCCGATCCACACGCGGCCCATGATGGGGCAGAAGTGATGGCTGCAGGTGCTGCGCACCTTCACCGGGCCCACGATCATCAGCTCGTTCAGGCGCTCGGCATTGGGAAACTCGGTGACCGCGGGCGCGGCGAAATAGCGGCCGCGGAACACTTCGGTGACATACATCTTGGCGACCCGGCGCGCGGTGTCCTGCGTGTTGTGGTCGCTCTTGGTGTCGATGACCAGTGACTCGAGCACGCTCTGCATGCGCGTGGCGACTTCGTTGATCAGTTCGTCGACTTCGCCGGATTCAATGACATCGGCAATGTTGTCGTTGGCATGGAAGCGGCGGCCTTGTTTCTGCAACCGGCGCCGGATGCGCTCCGAAACCTGTCCGCCAGCCGTTTCCCGCGTTGCCTTCTGCTTCTTCATCCGGCCAGAGTCTATCGAAAATCGGGGGTCGGCACGGCCTGGTGGGGCGCTGTGGTACCCTTGGGCATCCCCAAACGGTTACCCAAGAGGCCCAATGCCATGACCACCAAGCTGGAACGTCCGCTGAAGCGCGAGATCATGATCGACGACAAACCCTTCACTCTGACGGTCGATGCCGCGGGCCTGAAGCTGGTCGAAAAGGGCCGCCGCAATGGCATCGAGCTGACCTGGAAGCAGGTTCTGGGTCCCGATGCAGGCGCCAATCCTGGCTGAAGACCGGGTTTGATCCTGTCGTGCGCGGCGCCTCAGTCGGCGCCGCGCGCCACGTACAGGGCCAGCAGCTCCGCCACCAGCGCCGGCTTGTCCTGTCCTTCCACTTCCAGTCGCGCCTCCTGGCGCAGCAGCACGCGACCCGCGCCCCGCGGCTCCGCGGCCACCACCCTAGTGTGGTATCGCACCCTCGAACCGCTGAACACCGGTGAGGTAAAGCGCACCCGGTCCATCCCGTAATTCAGCACCAGCGCCACATCCTGCACTTTCGGGAAATCCCGTTGCCGGTGGCCGGCCGCCAGCGACAGCAGCAGGAAGCCGTGCGCCAGCGTACGCGGGAACGGCGTCTCGCGCGCCACGCGCTGCGGATCGACATGGATGAACTGGTGGTCCCCGGTGCAGTCGGCGAACTGGTCGATGCGCGGCTGGTCGATGGTGATCCACTCGGTGGGCGCGAATTCCCGGCCTACCAGTGTGGCCAGCGTGTCGACGGTAAGGTCAATGGATTCCTGCATGCGCAGAGGAGACTAGCAGACCTCTTGTATGCAACGCCGGAATGCGCAAGATTCCACCCATGAAATGGCGCAATCCCAGGATGCTGGCCACCGCGCTGCTGCTGCAGGTCGCGGCAGGCAGCGCGTCGGCAACCGTATACGAGCTTGCCGGCCCCGAGGCCGTGCTGTTCGGGCGCGAGGAACGCGTGCTCACCACGTACGAAGACACGCTCTATGAGATTGCGCGGCGCTTCAGCCTGGGCTCGGAGGAAGTGGTGCGGGTGAATCCTGGCATCGATCCGTGGCTGCCGGGAGCAGGTCGCAGTCTGGTGATCCCGGGCCAGCGGGTGCTGCCCGCGGGCCCGCGCGAAGGCATCGTGGTGAACCTGCCCGAGCACCGACTCTATTTCTATCCGAAGGCCGTTCCCGGCAAGCCGCAGCGGGTCTACACCTATCCCATCAGCATCGGCAAGATGGACTGGCGCACGCCGCTGGGCAAAACCCGCGTGGTGAACAAGCGCGAGCGTCCAAGCTGGGTGCCGCCGGAGTCCGTGCGCAGGGAACACATTGCCAATGGCGAACCGCCGCTGCCCGCGGTCGTGCCGCCCGGGCCCGACAACCCGCTGGGCAACTACGCCATGCGGCTTGGGCTTGCCGGTTCCTACCTGATCCACGGCACGAACAACCCGATCGCGGTGGGCATGGCGGTGACGCACGGCTGCATCCGCATGTATCCCGAGGACATCGAAGAGCTGTTCCCGATGGTGGCCGTGGGAACGCCGGTCTACCTGGTCAACGAGCCGGTGAAGGTGGCCTGGGTGGCCGGGGAGCTGCTGCTCGAGGCCCACCCGCCCGTGGACGCCCAGGGTCAGACAGGCGAGCCCGAACTGACCGTCTTCGAGGGATTGCTGGAACAGGCCCTGGGAGAGTCCGTGGTGGCCATCCACTGGGACCGTGCCCGCGCCGAGCTGACCCAGGCCCGGGGCATGCCGACGGTGGTCGGTTTGGCCGCCGAAGCCCCTGCGGCGCCCCAGGATGGGGCCGAAGGCGGGCAGGCCGAGGTAAAACCAGAGTTGAATGCGGGCGGGAATCGGCTATAGTTCGCTGCCCGCAGGTATCGCCTGCCGGGCATAACTAGCTGATTTACCAAACAAATACCGCGATTTCAGATGTCCGAGCGCGACCCCGAAAGATTCGATATCGACGACGAATTCCTGGCTGAGCAGGAAGACGGCAGCGACTACGATCGCATGCTGGACCGCGTCGACAAACGCACCCGCGAGAAGGCCAAGAAAGTTGGCAAGGCCGCGTGGAGCAAGCTCGAGGAAGTGCTGGCGGATCGCAAGCTCAAGCGCGATCTGTCCGACTACGACGATTACGAATCCTGATCGCCATGAGTGAGCGCAACGACGCGCGCTGGATCGTGCTGAAGTTTGGTGGCACGAGCGTTTCGAATCTTCCCAACTGGACCAACATCGCCGCGGTGACGCGCAAGCGCCTTGCCGAAGGCGCGAACGTGCTGATCGTGCATTCGGCCGTCAGTGGCATCACCGATCGCCTGGAGCGACTGCTCGGCGCAGCGCTGCAGGGCGAGCACGAGGCGGCGCTCGAGGCCATCGTGGCGCGCCACCAGCAACTGTGCGAGGAGCTGGGAGTCGAGCGCAGCGCGCAGCTGAACGGCTATTTCACCGAACTGAAGCAGATCGCGCAGGGCATCCACCTGACGCACGAGCTCTCCGATCGCACGCGCGCCATGGTGATGTCCACCGGCGAACTGATGGCCACCGAGATCGGTTCGCGGTTCCTCGCGAAACTCGGCCTTGCCGTGAAGTGGTGGGATGCACGCGAGGGTCTGCATGCCGACGCACGCGCCCACGGCTCGGAAAAGGGCCACTATCTTTCTTCCACCTGCGATTTCTCGCCCGATGCGGCTCTTTCAGATCGCCTGGCTGCGATGTCCCCGGTGGTGATCACGCAGGGTTTCATCGCCAGCGACGCCCGCGGCGACACGGTGCTGCTGGGCCGCGGTGGCTCGGACACCTCCGGCGCGTACTTCGCGGCGAAGCTGGCGGCGCGGCGGCTCGAGATCTGGACCGATGTGCCCGGCATGTTCAGCGCGAACCCGCGCAACACCCCGTCGGCGCGCCTGCTGCGCGAACTGCACTACGACGAGGCCCAGGAGATCGCCAGTTCCGGCGCCAAGGTGCTGCATCCGCGCTGCGTGATGCCGGTGCGCGCGCACCGCATCCCGCTGTTCGTCTATGCCACGCAGGTGCCCGACCTCGAAGGCACGCACATTGCCGCGGTCACCGCCGATTCGTCGGCGAAGGTGAAGGCGGTATGCGTGAAGAAGGGGATCTCGCTGGTCTCGATGGAAAGCCCGGGCATGTGGCATGAGGTTGGATTCCTCGCCGATGCCTTCCAGGTGTTCAAGCGCCATGGCATGTCGGTGGACCTGGTGTCCACCTCCGAGACGAATGTCACCGTGTCGCTCGATCCCCAGGCCAACACGATGGATGCGGGCGCGATGCAGCGCCTGCTGGCCGAGCTGTCGGAGCTGTGCCGCGCCGAGATCATCGGGCCCTGCGCCTCGGTGAGCCTGGTGGGCCGCAACATCCGCGGCATCCTGCATGAACTGGGCGATGCCTTCGGTTTCTTTGCCGAGCAGAAGATCTACCTGGTCAGCCAGGCCGCCAATGACCTGAACTTCACGTTCGTCGTCGACGAGGAGCAGGCCGACCGGCTCGTCGAGCAGCTGCATGCGCTGCTGATCCATCCGGAGCCGGGCGACAAGGTGATCGGCCCGACCTGGGAAGAGCTGTTCCGCAAGCCCGGCGCGCCGGGCGTCGCGGCCCGCTGGTGGTGGCAGGAGAAATCCGCCGCGCTGCTCAGCGTGCTGGGCAGTCGCGATGCGGCCTATGTGTACGACTCGGCCACCGTGGCCGCCGCGGCGCGCGACCTGCTGACGCTCAAGTCGGTGGACCGCGTGCATTACGCCACCAAGGCCAACTGGAATCCGGCGCTGCTCAAGCTGCTGCACGCGGCCGGCGTGAAGATGGAATGCGTGTCCCGCGCGGAGCTGGACCATGTGTTCGCGACGCTGCCCGGCATTCGCGCCGACGAGGTGCTGTTCACGCCGAACTTCGCGCCGCGCGCCGAATACGAATATGCGCTGTCGAAGGGCGTGAACGTCACGCTCGACAACCTGCACGCGCTGCGCGAGTGGCCGGAACTGTTCAAGGGGCGGCGGGTGCTGGTACGCATCGATACCGGCACGGGTCGGGGGCACCACCATCACGTGCGCACGGCCGGCACCTACGCCAAGTTTGGCGTGCCGCTGTCCGAGATCGATGAACTGAAGGCGCTGGCCAAGTCCTCCGGCGCCGTCATCTTCGGGCTGCATGCCCATACGGGCAGCGGCATCAGCGATATCCGCAACTGGACGCAGACCGCCGCGGAACTCGCCGCGGTGGCAGAGCAGGTTGGTGGCATCACCACGCTGAACATCGGTGGCGGCTTCGGGGTGCCCGATTCCAACCACCGCACGGCGGTCGACCTGGCCACGCTCGATGCCGGGCTGCTGGAGTTCAAGTCGAAGCATCCCGGCATCAGCCTGTGGATCGAGCCGGGCAGGTACCTGGTGGCGGTCGGCGGCGTACTGCTGGCGCGCGTCACGCAGCTGAAGCAGAAGGGCGACCAGGGCTACGTGGGCGTGGCCACCGGCATGAATGCGCTGATCCGGCCGGCGCTGTACGGCGCCTTCCACGAAATCGTGAATCTCTCGCAGCTCGGGCAGCCCAATGCAGGCAGCTTCGATGTGGTGGGGCCGATCTGCGAGAGCGGCGACGTGCTGGGGCACGACCGGCTGCTGCCGGTGACGCGTGAAGGCGATGTGCTGCTGATCGCCAATGCCGGCGCCTACGGCCGCTCGATGGCCTCGAGCTACAACCTGCGCCAGCCGCCGGAAGAGCTGGTCCTGCCGGTCTAGCTGCGGGCCCGGTGCCGGGCGGCCAGTTCCGCCCCCACTGCATCGAGCGACAGGTCGCGCGCGCGCAGCAGCAGCGCCAGGTGAAACAGCAGATCGGCGGACTCGCTGACCAACTCGCGGTTGTCCCCGGACAGAGCGGCCAGCGCCACTTCCACGCCTTCCTCGCCTACCTTCTGCGCCATGCGCTTGAGCCCCTGGCCATACAGCTTCGCGGTGTAGCTGCATTCCGGGCTCTGCGCGATGCGCGAGGCGATCACCGTCTCGAGCTGCGCCAGGAATCCCAGGCCATCGGCGCGCGGCAGCGCGCCGTCGCCGAAGCAGCTCGGGGTGTTGCGATGGCAGGTGGGGCCGTGCGGATGCACGCGCACCAGCAGTGCATCGGAGTCGCAGTCGGTGACGACAGAAACCAGTTCCAGCGTGTTGCCCGAGGTTTCGCCTTTTTCCCAGAGCCTGTCACGCGTGCGGCTGAAGAACACCACGCGGCCGCGCTGCAGCGTCTGCTGAGCGCCTCGCGGTTCATGTAGCCCAGCATCAGCACGGCCTCGCTGGCGGCGTCCTGGATGATGGCCGGCAGCATGCCGCCGGATTTCTTCCAGTCCAGTGATTCGATGTCGAGAGTCTTGTTCATGTGCGCACCTCGATGTGCCTTGCGCGCAGGTACTGCTTGAGTTCGGGTATGGCGATCTGGCCGCTGTGGAACACGCTGGCGGCAAGGGCCGCATCGGCCGCATGCTGCTCGAACAGCGCTGCGAAATGTTCGGGCGCGCCGGCGCCGCCCGAGGCCACCAGCGGTACATTGCACACGGCCCGCACGGCCGAAAGTTGTGCAAGATCGTAGCCACGCCGTACGCCATCACTGGCCATGCAATTGAGCACGATCTCGCCGGCGCCGCGCTGCTGCGCCTCGCGCACCCATTGCAGCGTGTCGCGACCCGAATCACGGCTGCGATCCGGATCACCGGTGAACTGGTACACGCGAAAGCCCTCGGGCGTGGTCTGGCTGTCGATGCCCACCACCACGCACTGCGAGCCGAAGCGCGCGGCGAGCCGGTTGATGAGGTCGGGATCGAGCAGGGCGGGGGAGTTCACGGAGATCTTCTCCGCGCCGGCGTTGAGGATGGCTTCCGCATCGGCAACCGTGCGGATGCCGCCGGCTACGCAGAACGGGATATCGAGCACTTCTGCCACACGCGAGATCCAGCTTCGGTCCACCGAGCGACCCTGGGGGCTCGCCGTGATGTCGTAGAAGACCAGTTCGTCGGCACCCTCGTCACGATAGCGACGCGCGAGCTCGAGGATTTCGCCCACCACGCGATGGTCGCGGAACTGCACGCCCTTGACGACCTGGCCGTCGCGGACATCGAGGCAGGGGATCAGGCGCCTGGCAAGTATGGCTGCAATTCCTCCATCGTGATGCGTCCCTCGAGCAGCGCCTTGCCGCTGATGGCGGCCGCCAGGCCCATCGTGTCCAGCTGCGCCAGATCGGCGGCCGAGCGGATGCCGCCCGAAGCCTGCCAGGCGATCTGCGGGAAGCGGCGCAGCGCCTCGGCATAGAGGTCGAATCCGGGACCGCCCAGCGCGCCATCGCGCTCGATGTCCGTGCACAGCACATGCCGCAGCGGGGTGTCGGCAAACGAGGCCAGCAGTTCCCACAGCGACAGCGCGTGCTCCTTCACCCAGCCGCGGGTACGGACGCGCGGGATGGCCTGTTCATCCACCCGCACATCGATGGCGAGGCAGACGCGATCGGCGCCGTAGTCGGCCAGCAGCGCGCGCAGCAGCGAGGGATCCTCCACCGCGGCGCTGCCGATCACCGCGCGGCTGACGCCCGCGGCCAGCGCCTCGTCGACCAGCGCGCGCGAGCGCAGCCCGCCGCCGAGCTGGATGCGGATGCGCGACTGGCTGGCCATGCGGCGGATCAGTTCGCGGTTGCCCGGCGTGCCGTCGCGGGCGCCATCCAGGTCGACCAGGTGCAGCCAGCGCACGCCGGCATCGGCATAGCGGCCAAGCAGTTCGGCCGGATCGATGTCGTAGCGCGTCTCGGCGTCGAACTCGCCCTTGAGCAGGCGCACGCAGTGGCCGCCGCGCAGGTCGATGGAGGGAATCAGCAGCAAGGTCACTCCGCGAGGGCGATGAAATTGGCGATCAGGCGGGCGCCGACGCCGGCTGATCGTTCGGGATGGAACTGCACGCCGCGGAAGTTGCCGCGGCGCACGGCGGCGCAGAAGCGGCCCTCGTAGTCGCTGGTGGCAATGGTGTCGGCGGTGACCGGCGCGGCGTAGCTGTGCACGAAGTACACGTGTGCGCCCGCCTCGATGCCGGTGAACAGCGGATCAGCGCGCAGCGGTTCGAGCTGGTTCCAGCCCATGTGCGGCACGGGGCGCGTGGGCGAGGCCAGCATGCGCGCCACGTGGCCGGGAATCACGCCCAGCGTGGGCGTGTGCGTGGTTCCCGCTGCGGCTTCCTCGGATGATTCGAACAGCAGCTGCATCCCAAGGCAGACGCCAAGCACCGGCTGGCGCAACGTGGGGATCAGCTGCGCCAGGCCGTGCTGGCGCAGGCGGGCCATGGTGTCGTGCGCGGCGCCCACGCCGGGCAGCAGCACATGCGAGGCGCGGCGGATGCGCTCCGGGTCGGTGCTGACCTCGGCGCTGGCGCCGAGGCGCCCGAGCGCAAAGCGCAGCGAGGCCAGGTTGGCCCCGCCACTGTCGATGATGACCACGTCGGCCATCTACAGCACGCCCTTGGTGGAGGGCAGTTCACTGCCCTCGTGGCGGATGGCCTGGCGCAGCGCGCGGCCCACGCCCTTGAAGCAGGCTTCCACCATGTGGTGAGTGTTGTCACCGGTGACGCTGACATGCAGCGCGGCGCCCAGTGTCTCGGCCAGCGAGCGGAAAAAATGCGGGATCATTTCGGTGGAAAGTCCCCCGACCTCGCTGCGCCCGAACTTCCCCTCGAATATTGCGTAGGGACGGCCGGACAGGTCGATGGCCACCTGTACGCGCGCTTCATCCATGGGCAGCAGAAACCCGTAGCGGGCGATGCCGCGCTTGTCGCCCAGCGCCTGGCGCAGCGCCGAGCCCAGCGCCAGCGCGCAGTCTTCCACCGTGTGGTGTTCGTCGATATCCAGGTCGCCCTTGCAGGCCAGCTGCAGCGAGAATCCGCCATGCTTGGCCAGCTGTTCGAGCATGTGGTTGAAGAAACCCTGGCCGCTGTCGACGTGGATGGGGCCTTCGGCGTCCAGGTCCACCTCGATGCGGATGTCGGTTTCCTTCGTCTTGCGCTGCACGCGCGCTCGGCGCGCAAGCAACTCGTGCGCGATGGCGGGCCAGGTTTCAGCCACGGTGCCGTCTTTCAGCACGCGCAGCCCGCGGATGCCGAGGTTGCCCGCGAACTGCATGTCGGTGACGCGATCGCCGATCACCGCGCTGCGGGCCAGGTCGATTGTCGTCGCGGCAAGGTAGTCCTTCACCAGTGCGGCTTTCGGCTTGCGACACTCGCAGCCATCGGCCGGCCGGTGCGGGCAGATGCAGATCGCGTCGAAACGGATGCCCTGCGAGGCGAGGTGTCGACCACGAAGCTTTGGGGTGCCTCGAACTGCTCGCGCGGAAAACTGCTGGTGCCCAGGCCATCCTGATTGGTGACCATCACCAGGCGATAGCCCGCGGCAACCAGCTGCTGCAGCGGCGCGAACACATCGGGCAGCCAGCGCACCTTGGCGAGGCTGTCCACCTGTTCGTCGGGCGGTTCCTCGATCAGCGTGCCGTCACGATCGATGAACAGGACCTTCTGTGGCACTTGGCTCATTTCAGGCTCTCCAGCACGCGGTCGTTCTGCTCGGGCGTGCCGACGGAAATACGCAGGGATTGCGGCAGCGCGCCTTGGCGCACATCGCGGATGATGAGGCCGGCGCGGCGCACGCGCGCCAGCACCTCGGCCGGATCGGTGCTGTCCACCAGCAGGAAATTGGCATCGCTGGGCCACACCCTGCTGATCAGCGGCGAGCGCGCGAGGCCAGTGGCCAGGCGGGCCCGTTCCTGCAGCAGCGCCGACACGCGCGCGCGCATGCGGCCGACGGCATCGGCTTCGAGCAGTGGCGCCACGGCTTCAACGGTAAGTTCGGTAATGGCGTAGGGCGGAATTACCTTGCGCGCCAGCGCGATCACTTCCGGCGCGGCCAACAGTGCGCCCACGCGGGCGCCCGCCAGGCCATGGGCCTTGGACAGCGTCTTCAGGATGGCCAGCCCAGGAACCTCATCAAGCCAGCGGCACATGCTGTCCACCGGTGCGAAGTCGATGTAGGCCTCATCCACCACCAGCAGCGCGCGCGGCGCCAGCGCGCGCGCGATGCGCAGCAGCTGTTCCGGCTGGACCACATTGGCCGTGGGGTTGTTCGGCGAGCACACGAAAACCAGCTTGGTGTTTTCATCCACTCGTGCCAGCAAAGCCTGTTCATCGAGCGCGAATCCGGCATCGGCCCGGAGCGGCACGGCGCGCACCTCGGCACCCTGGATGCGTGCTGCCACGCCGTACATGCCGAAGGTCGGCGGGCAGATGATGACGTTGTCGACGCCGGCGCGGCAGTACACGCGCAGCAGCAGGTCGATGGCTTCGTCGCTGCCGCGGCCCACCAGCACCTGGTTGGGCGCGACGCCGTACAGGCGCGCCAGGCCCTGCACCAGAGCGGGCGGTTGTGGCTCGGGATACCGGTTGAGTCCGGCGGCTGTCCCATCGCCATCCACTCGCCAGGGCAGCTCGTTGGCATGCAGGCGCGTCAGCGAAGGTTCCCAGGCCGCGTGGCTGTAGGGGGCCAGCGCCTGGATGTCCGGGCGCGCCCGATCCACCAGCCAGCTCATGAGGGTTCCGCCAGCGTATCGAGCCGCAGCGTCACCGCGCGCGCATGGGCGTCGAGTCCCTCGAGGCTGGCCAGCGTCTCGGCCACCGGACCCAGCGCGCGCAGGCCATCGGCGGTGAGTTCCTGCACCGTCATGCGCTTCTGGAAATCCGTGATCGACAGGCCACTGTAGGCGCGCGCGTAGCCATAGGTGGGCAGCACGTGGTTGGTGCCCGAGCAGTAGTCGCCCATGGATTCCGGCGACCATGCGCCAAGGAAAACCGAGCCGGCGTTGATGATGTCGTCGAGCAGCGCGCGCGGCTGCGCCGTCTGCACGATGAGGTGTTCCGGCGCGTAGTCATTGGACACCGCCACGGCAGTGGCGATGTCCGGCACCACGATCGCGCGGCAGTTTGCCGCCGACTGCGACAGGATGCCGCCGCGCGACAGCGTGCGCCGCTGCCGGCCGAATTCGTCGGCAACCGCGGCGGCCAGTGCGGCAGAGTCGGTGACCAGGATCGCCTGCGCGCGCACATCGTGTTCGGCCTGCGCGAGCAGGTCCGCGGCCACGAATACGGGGCTGGCTAGGCCATCGGCGATCACCAGCACTTCGGAGGGACCTGCCGGCAGGTCGCAGGCTGCGCCGTTCGGATCGGCCGCCACGATCTGCTTGGCCGCAGTGGTCAGCGCCGTGCCGGGCCCGAAGATCTTGTCGACCTTGGGCACGGTGCGCGTGCCATAGGCCATCGCGGCCACGGCCTGTGCGCCGCCGGCCTTGAACACCTGCGTCACGCCGCAGCGGCGCGCGGCGGCGAGCACGGCGGCATTGGCGCGGCCATCGGCGGCCGGCGGCGTGCACAGCACGCGCTGCGGGCAGCCCACGAGCTGCGCGGGCACGGCCACCATGATCACGGTGGAGGGCAGTGGCGCGGAGCCGGCGGGCACATACAGACCCACGGCCGGGATCGGTCGGTACAGCCGCTCGCAGCGCACGCCGGGCATCACTTCCATCGACAGCGGCGCGGCCAGCTGCGCGGCATGGAAGCGGCTGACGTTGTCGATCGCCGTTTCGATGGCGGCGATCTGCTTGGCGTTCAACTGCTGCTCGGCGAAATCGAATTCAGCCTGGCTCACGGCGAGCGTCGCCAGTTTCGCGCGATCGAAGCGCTCGGCAAATGCCAGCAGCGCAGCGTCGCCGTCCCTGCGCACTTCCCTGATGATCGAGCGCGCGAGGGTTTCGATGTCACCGGCCGCGTCGAGCTGGGGACGCGCCAGCGCCTGGCGGCGACCGGCGGCGTCGAGGGAATTCCAGTCGAGGATCTGCATCTTCATTTCAGGCCAGCATCTTTTCCACCGGCAGCACCAGCATGGCGCTGGCGCCGGCAGCCTTCAGGCTTTCGAGCGTTTCCCAGAACACGTTCTCGCGGCACACCGCGTGCACGGCCACCTTGTCCACCGAACCCTCGAGCGGAATGATGGTGGGCGATTCGCTGCCGGGCAGCAGTTCGCGGATGCGCGGCAGCGCCGAGCGAGGCGCATGCAGCATGATGTACTTGCTCTCCTTCACCTGCTCCACGCCATCAAGGCGCAGCAGCAGGCGGGAGATCCAGTCTTCCTTGAACTTCGACAGCGCCATCGGCGTGCGGATCAGCACCACCTGGCTCTGCAGGATCGTGTGGACCTCACGCAGGTGGTTGGCCTGCAGCGTGGAGCCAGACGACACCAGATCGCAGATCAGGTCGGCCCGGCCCAGGCGCGGCGCGATTTCCACCGCGCCGGAGAGCGTCACGATCTCGGCGCTGATGCCGTTGCGCTGCAGGAAGTCGGCCAGCAGCGCCGGATAGGTGGTCGCGATGCGCAGGCCCGCGATCGAGGACAGAGCCTTCCACGCCATGCCCTCGGGAACCGCCAGCGACAGCCGGCAGCGGCCGAAGTCGAGCTTGCGCAGCACCTCGAAGCGCGCCGTGGCGCCGCGAGCGGCCATTTCCAGGCGCCGCTCTTCCAGCACGTTCAAACCCACCAGGCCCAGGTCGCAGACATCTTCCTGCACCAGGTCCGGGATATCGTCGTCGCGCACGAACAGCACGTCGAGCGGCAGGTTCTCGCCAAACCCCATGAGCTGGTCCTTGCCGCGCGAGAGCTTCAGCCCGCAACGCGACAGCAGGTCGAGCGAATGGTCGGTGAGGCGCCCGGATTTCTGGACGGCCAGCTTCAGGCGGGTTTCTTTGTCGATGCTCACAGGTTCTCCAGGCGCTTCACGGCCAGCGCGTATCCGCCGGCCCCGGCGGCGACGTAGCGTGCCACCCGGCCGATGGTGGTGACGCTGACGCCGGTGATGCGATGTATTTCGCGGTAGGGCAGTTGTTGCTGCAGGTATTCCACCACCGCCCAGCGGTCGGCCATGGCCTGCAGCTCGGCGGGGGTGCACAGATCTTTCAGGAAGGCGCGCAGTTCCTCGGGCGTGCGTTGCGTGAGCATCGCCGCCACCAGGTTGCGTTCGGTCTGCGCCTCGTGGCGCGGCGAGAACTGGCGGTTGGTCTTCATGATAGCGTAATAGCACGTTAACACATTGGCGCGCCGGGCGACAGCTCCTTTTTCCTTGCTGGCCGGGGAGGCCAACCCTAGAATTCGACGACATTCCGCAAGCATCGAAGAGCCCACCATGGCGCCGCGAGAAGGCGTCCTATCCATCGACACCCCGGTCCGGCTGCACCATGGCGGCACACTGGAGTCCCTGCGCATCGGCTGGAGCCTCTCCGGCGAGGCCGGGCAGCCCGTGGTGCTGGCTCTGGGGGGCATTTCGGCCTCGCGACAGGTGTTTGATCCGGCCGGCGGCCGCAATGGCTGGTGGCACGAGATCGTGGGCGCCGGCAAGGCCCTCGATACCCAGCGGCTGGCCGTGCTGGGCATGGACTACATCGGCGCCAGCGGCACCAGCACCGCTCCTGCTGCCGGCGGCAGCTTTCCCGGCATTTCCAGCTACGATCAGGCCGAGGCCATCGCCCGGGTGCTGGATCACCTGGGCATCCAGAAGCTCGCCGGGATCGTGGGAGCCTCCTATGGCGGCATGGTGGCGCTGGCCTTCGGCGAACGCCATCCGCAGCGAGTGGAGCGGCTGATCGTCATCAGCGCCGCGGACCAGCCGCAT
Organism: Pseudomonadota bacterium; assembly: GCA_016720075.1. GTDB lineage: Bacteria > Pseudomonadota > Gammaproteobacteria > Steroidobacterales > Steroidobacteraceae > ZC4RG30. The sequence goes on along the minus strand of JADJXW010000020.1, from coordinate 321,078 downwards.
CCCATGGCCACGGCCTGGCGCAGCGTCCAGCGCAACATCGCGCGGCTGGGCCTCGCCCATGGCTGTTCCACGCAGGCCCTTGAACTGGCCCGCGCGCTGGCCATGTCCACCTATCGCAGTCCAGAGGAATTCGCCGCGCGCTTCCGCGCGCCGCCGCGCATGGAAGGCGACCGGCCCGTGTTTCCGGTGGAGGAATACCTGCAGGCGCGCGGCCGCGATTACGCGGCGCGCAATCGCCCCGAATCCTTCATCTGCCTGTCAGAGTCGATCGACCTGCACCAGGTGAATGCCACGCGCATTCCCGTGCGCACCGAAGTGGTGGCGGTGCGCGAGGACCAGCTCGTGCCCATCGCCGACATGCGCGCGCTCACCGCGCGGCTGCCCGACGCGAGACTGCATGAGTTTTCCTCGCTGCTGGGCCATGATGCCTTCCTGAAGGAAGCCGAGCAGCTGCGCGCCGTGCTTTCGATCCTGTATCCCGGAGAATCCCCTTGAGCGACCGACCCACATTCACCACGCGCTCGGTGCGCGCGGGCCTTGAATCCGACGATGTCACCGGCGCGGTCGTTCCGCCCCTGCACCTGTCGTCCACCTACGCGTTCCGCGGCTATGGCGACAAGCGCACCTACGACTATTCGCGTTCGGGCAATCCCACCCGCGACCTGCTGGGCAACGCGCTCGCGGATCTGGAAGGCGGCGCGGGCGGCGTCATCACCGGCACCGGCATGGGCGCCATCACGCTGGTCGGGCACCTGCTGCCGCAGGGCGCGCGCATCGTGGCGCCTCACGACTGCTATGGCGGCACGTTTCGCCTCTTCACGGCGTGGAACAAGCGCAATGAGCTGAAGGTGGATTTCGTGCGCTTCGCCGACGAGGCCGCGCTCGATGCCGCGCTAGCGCAGAAGACAGACATGCTGTGGATCGAAACCCCCAGCAACCCGCTGCTGCGCATCACCGACATCGAGGGCCTGGTGAAGAAGGTCAAGGGCAAAGGCACGCTGGTGGTGGTCGACAACACCTTCCTGTCGCCGATCTGGCAGCGCCCGATCGCGCTGGGCGCCGACATCGTGGTGCACTCGACCACCAAGTACATCAACGGCCACAGCGATGTGGTCGGTGGGGCTGCGATCAGCGCGACGAAAGAGCTGCACGACCAGGTGGCCTGGTGGGCCAACTGCCTGGGTCTCACTGCCGGCGCGTTCGACAGCTTCCTCACGCTGCGCGGACTGCGCACGCTCGAGGCGCGACTGGCGGTGCATGGCCGCAATGCGCAGCAACTGGCCGAATGGCTGGTGAAGCAGCCCGGCGTGCGCAAGGTGTATTACCCCGGGTTGCCGTCGCATCCGGGCCATGAGCTCGCTAAGCGCCAGCAGAAGGGTTTTGGCGCCATTGTCACGATTGAGCTGGAGGGCGGCGAACAGGCCGTGCGGCATTTCGTGAAGGGCCTGGAGTTCTTCTCGCTGGCCGAATCACTGGGCGGCGTTGAAAGCCTCGTCGCCCATCCGGCGACGATGACCCATGCCGCGATGGCGCCCGAGGCGCGCGCCGCCGCCGGGCTGGTGGATGGCCTGCTGCGCCTGTCCATCGGCATCGAGGCGGTGGAAGACCTGCAGCGCGACCTTGACGCGGGACTCAAGCGGGCGAGGGGATGATTCCCCTGCGCGCGCTCGGCCGCATCGGCACGGGCGCCGCGCTGATCCTGCTGCTGGCCACCGCGCAGGGTCAGCAGCCGCTGCGCGAGTGGACCACGGCCGAAGACCACCAGCAGATGCTGGGGCAGCTCGGCATCACGGCGCTGCGTCCCGGTCCCAGCGGCAGCGAAAGCGCGCCCAACCCCGCCAACTACGACGAGGCGCTGGCCAATCCGTTTCCGCAGTTGCCGGAAGTGCTCGCCTTGCGCGGCGGCAGCACGGTGAGCACGGTCCGCCAGTGGTGGACTCGCCGACGGCCTGAAATCATCGAAGACTTCGAGCGTGAGGTGGTTGGCCGGGTGCCCGCGAACGCGCCGCGTATCACCTGGCGCGTCACCGGAAGAATCGACACCACCGTGGGAGGCCATGCCGTGCTGGCTCGCCGACTGGAGGGGCACGCGGACAACCGCAAATTCCCTGCCATCGACGTGAACATCCAGATGGTGCTGGTCACGCCCCGGGATGCGAAGAAGCCCGTGCCCGTGATGATCCTGTTCGGACGGGCGGCGATGCCCGGGGACCCCGCACCGCAGGGCGGCTTTGTCCCACCACCACCCCCGCCAGGCTCGGACCCTCCCGCGCCTGAGCAGCTGATAGCGGCCGGCTGGGGCTATGCGCTCCTCAACCCCACCAGCATCCAGGCCGACAACGGCGCCGGTCTCACGCGGGGAATCATCGGCCTTGCCAACAGGGGCCAGCCGCGCAGTCCCGAGGATTGGGGCGCGCTGCGGGCCTGGGGATGGGGCGCCTCGCGCGCGCTCGACTACTTCGAGAAAGATCGCTCTGTCGATGCCAGGCGCGTGGGCATCGAAGGGGTATCGCGCTATGGCAAGGCCGCGCTGGTGGCGATGGCCTTCGACACGCGCTTCGCAGTGGTGCTGATCGGATCTTCGGGCGAGGGCGGTGTGAAACTGCACCGGCGCAACTTCGGCGAGGCCGTCGAGAACCTCACGGGCTCGGGCGAATACCACTGGATGGCCGGCAATTTCCTGAAGTACGGCGCCGCGCAGTCTGGCTTCGGCAGTCGCAACGCGGGCGACCTTCCCGTGGACGCGCACATGCTGCTCGCGCTGTGCGCGCCGCGTCCGACTTTCATCAGCTATGGCATCCCGGAGAAGGGCGATGCGAAGTGGCTGGACCAGCAGGGCAGTTTCATGGCGGCCGTCGCGGCGCAGCCGGTGTTCCGCCTGCTGGGCGCGCGGGACCTCGGTCGCAGTGACGACTACCGCAACGAGAGGATGCCGCCAGTCAATGAAGGACTTCTGCAGGGGCGCCTGGCCTGGCGCCAGCACGATGGCGGCCACACCGATGGTCCGAACTGGAAGCACTTCATTCCCTGGGCCGCCGTGCAGCTCGGATTGCCGCTAGTGCGCGGCGTGCCGCGCGAGGATGCCAACTCGATGCTCGCGCACCAGCAGCTGCTGCAGAAGGCGCGTACGGGGCGCATCGACGTGTACCTGCTCGGCGATTCGATCACGCGTCGCTGGGGAGCCACCGACTATCCGCAGTTTATTCCGCACTGGTACGCCACCTTCCGCGGCTGGAACGCCGCCAATTTCGGCTGGGGCGGCGACAAGGTCGAGAACATCCTGTGGCGCATCGAGAATGGCGAGATGGACGGCGCGAAACCGCGCGTCATCGTGCTGATGGCGGGCACCAACGACGTGGGTCGCCAGTTGCCCGCCGAAGGCATCGATGCGGCGGCGCGGCGGATCAGCGCGCGCATTGGGACCCTGCTGCATGAGGTGCGGCGCCGCGCGCCCGAGGCCACTGTGATCCTGATGGGCATATTGCCGCGCGCCGACAATCCGGCCGTGATGCCGGTGATCCATGGAATCAACCGTCGCATCGCGAAGCTGGCCGATGGCCGGCAGGTGCGCTATCTGGACATCAGCGACCGCCTGCTGGATGCGGATGGCCGGCTGCGCGAAGGCATGATGGTCGATGGCCTGCATCCGGCGTTGCCGGGGTATGTGGCCTGGGCTGATGCGCTGACGCCGGTGCTCACCGAACTGCTCGGTCCGCGCAAGTCAGTAGACTTCGCGCCACCCCCGACGGGGAATCCTTCCGCGGCAGGCGCGCCAGCCGTCGTGCGCTGAAACGCTCAGCCTCTGGCGATCAGCGCGATGATGGTTGCGCCCGCGTCGGCCGTGCTCACGGACTTGCCGCCGGCCGCGATGTCCGCGGTGCGCAGCCCCTGCTCCAGGGCGCTCGCGACAGCGGCCTCGATGGCCCGGGCCTCGGCTTCGAGTCCGAGCGAATGCCGCAGCAGCAGCGCCGCGGAAAGAATGGTGCCCACTGGATTGGCGATACCCTTGCCCGCGATATCGGGGGCCGAACCATGGATGGGTTCGTAGAGCCCGCGCTTGCCATCACCGATCGACGCCGACGGAGACAGGCCCAGCGAACCGGCCAGCATCGAGGCTTCATCGGTGAGGATGTCGCCGAACATGTTCTCGGTGACCATCACGTCGAAGTCGGACGGGCGGCGGATCAGGTGCATGGCGGCGGCATCCACCAGGATGTGCTCCACGGCCACGTCGGGGAATTCGCTTTTCATCACGCGCGTCACCACCTCGCGCCACAGGCGCGAGGTGTCGAGCACGTTGGATTTGTCGATGGATGTGAGCTTGCGGCGGCGGGCCTGGGCCAGTCGCCCGGCCACGCGCGTCACGCGCTCGATTTCCATCGCGCTGTAGCTGCACAGGTCGCTGGCGTCCGTAGCCGTGCGCGTCTTGGCGCCGAAGTAGATGCCGCCGGTCAGTTCGCGCACGAAAATCAGGTCGACACCGCGGACGACCTCGGCCTTCAGCGTGGTGGAATCGGCCAGCGCGGGATGCACGGCCACCGGGCGCAGGTTGGCGTACACGCCCAGTTCGCGGCGCAGTCGCAGCAGGCCTGTTTCAGGGCGCAGCTTCGCGTCCGGCGCGGACCACTTCGGGCCGCCAATGGCGCCCAGCAGAATGGCATCGCTGGCCAGGCAGCTGGCGAGCGTGTCGGCGGGCAGGGGGTCGCCATGCTTGTCGATGGCAATGCCGCCGAAGTCGCGCTCATCCATCGCGAACTCGTGGCCGAAGAGCTGCGCTACCCGCTGCAGCGCCCGCACGCCTTCGCGGGTGACTTCCGGACCAATGCCGTCGCCACCGAGAACGGTGATCTTTGCCTTCATATCGAGAATCCCCCGAGGATCGGGCGCTGCGCCTACCGCGCGGCGCGACGTTGTTCGTACGCGGAGATTTCCGCGTTCTTCGACAGCAGGTAGCCCAGCTGGTCCACGCCCTGCATCAGGCAGTAGCGGGAGAAGGGCTCGATGGGAAACTGCACCGACCTGCCGCCCGGCAGGCGCAGCGAGCTGGTCGCGAGGTCGAGCGTGACCTCGATGCCCGGGTTCGCCAGCAGCCACTGCAGCGTGGCGGCATCCACCACCACGGGCACCAGCCCGTTCTTCAGCGAGTTGGAGCGGAAGATGTCGGCAAAGCTGGTGCTGATCACGACGCGGATGCCGTGGTCGGTGAGCGCCCAGGGCGCATGCTCGCGCGAGGAGCCGCAGCCGAAGTTGTCGCCGGCCACCAGCACCTTGCAACCCTGCGCCTGCGGCTTGTTCAGCTCGAACTCGGGGTTCGGCGAGCCATCGGGCAGGTAGCGCCAGTCGGAGAACAGCTGCAGGCCCAGCCCTTCGCGCGTGGTGGTGCGCAGGAAGCGGGCCGGGATGATCTGGTCGGTGTCCACGTCGCTGCGCGGCAGAACCAGCGTGCGCGAGGTGATGGTGGTGATCGGTTCCATGAAGTGCCTGAGCGTTAACCGAGCAGATCGCGCGGATCGGTGATGACCCCACGCACGGCCGAGGCGGCCGCGGTCAGGGGGCTTGCCAGCAGGGTGCGCGCACCCACGCCCTGGCGTCCTTCGAAATTTCGGTTGCTGGTGCTGACCGAATACTGGCCTGCGCCCACCGTATCGCCATTCATTCCCAGGCACATCGAGCAGCCGGACTCGCGCCACTCGGCGCCGGCGTCGAGGAATATCCGGTCGAGCCCTTCGGCCTCGGCCTGCTTCTTGATCTGCTGCGAGCCCGGCACCACCAGCATCTGCACGCCGGGGGCGATCTTGCGGCCCTTCAGCACGCCTGCGGCCGCACGAAGGTCGGTGAGCCGCGAATTGGTGCAGCTGCCGACGAACACCACGTTGATCGGACTGCCGGCCAGTTTCTGGCCCGCGGCAAAGCCCATGTAGTCCAGCGCCTTGCCGAACACCGGATCGCTGCTGCTGGCGGGCACATTGCCGCTCACCGCGGCCACCATGCCCGGGTGCGTGCCCCAGGTGATCATCGGTTCGACGGCGCCGGCATCCATGACCACTTCGCGGTCGAACACGGCGCCTTCATCGGTCACGAGGGTTCGCCAGTCTGCAACCGCGCGCTCCCATTCAGCCCCCTTGGGCGAGCGGGGCGATCCTTCAGGTAGGCGAAGGTGGTTTCATCCGGCGCCACCATGCCGGCGCGCGCGCCAGCCTCGATGGACATGTTGCACACCGTCATGCGCTCATCCATCGAAAGCGCCCGGATGGCCTCGCCGCGGAATTCGATCACGTGGCCCGTGCCACCACCCACGCCGATTTTCCCGATGATGGCGAGCACCAGGTCCTTGGCGGTCACGCCAGGGCGAAGCTTGCCGTTCACCGTGATGGCGAGGGTCTTGGCGCGTGTCTGAAGCAGGCACTGCGTGGCCAGCACATGGCCCACCTCGGTGGTGCCGATGCCAAAGGCCAGCGCCCCGAAGGCGCCATGAGTGCTCGTGTGGCTGTCGCCGCAGACGATAGTCTTGCCCGGCTGCGTGGCGCCCAGCTCGGGTCCGATCACATGCACGATGCCGCGCAGGTTGCTCGCCATGTTCAGCAGTTCCACGCCGAACTCGGCGCAGTTCACCTCGAGCTGCTTCACCTGCTTCGCCGCCGATTCGATGGCAATCGGCGCGCCGCCGAACACCTGCTCGGTGCGCGTGGGCGTGGAGTGATCCATCGTGCCCAGCGTGAGGTCGGTGCGCCGCACGGGCAGGCCACGCTCGCGCAGCACGCTGAAGGCCTGCGGCGTGGTCACTTCATGGATGAGATGCAGGTCGATGAAGAGCACCGCCGGTGTATCGGGGGTCTCGGGGACGACCTCGTGCCGCTCCCAGACTTTCTGGAAGAGCGTCGTGGGCTGGGTCATGGCAAAACTCCGGCGTCAGGCGCTCACGGCGCGCGGGGTGGCAGACATGTCAACCGGATCGAGCCAGTTGTACTTGTCCGGCGTTGCGCCCGTGAACAGGCCGAAGAAGGCCTTCTGCAGCTTCTCGGTGATGGGGCCGCGACGGCCCGCGCCCACGGTGATGCGATCCACCGAACGGATGGGCGTGATCTCCGCGGCCGTGCCGGTGAAGAACAGCTCGTCGGCCATGTACAGCATCTCGCGCGGAATCGAGGTCTCGCGCACCTCATAACCCATGTCGCGTGCCAGCTTGATGACCGTATCGCGCGTGATGCCGCCCAGCACCGAATGCGCAAAGCCCGGCGTGTGGATCACGCCATCGCGGACCAGGAACAGGTTCTCGCCGGCGCCTTCGCTGACGGTGCCATCCGGCGCAAGGCCGATGCCCTCGACGAACCCGAGGCGCTTGGCCTCCATGCTGATCAGCTGGCTGGAAAGATAATTGCCCGCGGCCTTGGCCATGGCGGGCAGGGTGTTCGGCGCGACGCGCTGCCAGGACGAGATGCACACATCCACGCCCTCGGCCTCGGAATCCGCGCCCAGGTACTTGCCCCATTCCCACGCGGCCACGGCCACGTCGACGGGGGGATCGATCTTCGGCGCCACGCCGATCTCGCCATAGCCGCGGAATGCGACGGGGCGCAGGTAGGCGCCATTCTTCAGGCCATTGACCGCCACCACCTCACGCTGGGCGGCATTGAGCTGCTCGGGCGTGAAGGGGACATTGATGCGGTAGATCTTCGCGGAGTCGAACAGCCGACGCGTGTGGTCGGCCAGGCGGAAGATCGCCACGCCCTTCGGCGTTGCATACGCGCGTACACCCTCGAACACCGACGAGCCGTAGTGCAGGGCGTGCGACAGTACATGTACCGTCGCCTTTTCCCAGGGGACCAGCTTGCCGTTGAACCAGATGTACTGCGTAGCTTGGATGGGCATGGCGTTTCTTCTAACCTCCTAGGCGCGCTCGTCCGACAGCCAGGGCATGCGCTCGCGCAGCTTGGCTCCGACCTTCTCGATCTTGTGGTTCAGGTCGGCCTTCATCAGCTTGTTGTACGTCGGCAGGCCCTTCTTGTTCTCGGCGATCCAGCGGCGGGCGAACTTGCCCGACTGGATGTCGCCCAGCACCTTCTTCATTTCCTTCTTCGTGGTGCGGTTGATGATCCGCGGACCGGAGATCATGTCGCCCCACTTGGCGGTGGTGCTGATGTACTTGTGCATCTTCGCGAGGCCGCCTTCGTGCAGCAGGTCGACGATGAGCTTCAGTTCATGCAGCACTTCGTAGTACGCCACTTCCGGCTGGTAGCCGGCTTCGGTCAGCGTCTCGAAACCCTTGAGGATCAGGTCGGACGTGCCGCCGCACAGCACCACCTGCTCGCCGAACAGATCCGTCTCGGTCTCTTCCTTGAAGGTGGTGACCAGCACGCCGCCGCGGGTGCTGCCGATGCCATGGGCATAGGCCAGCGCGATGTTGAAGGCGGTCTTCTGCGGGCCCTGCGCCACGGCGATGAGCGCGGGAACACCACGGCCCTGCTGGAACTGACGGCGCACGAGGCCGCCTGGTCCCTTCGGCGCGATCAGCACCACGTTCAGATCCTTGCGCGGCTTGATCTGCTTGAAGTGGATGTTGAAGCCGTGCGCGAACAGCAGCGTGGCGCCCTTCGGGATCGCATCCTTGATCTCGGCGTACAGCGCCTTCTGCGTGGTGTCGGGCACCAGGATGGCGATGAGCTTGGCGCCCTTCACGGCGTCGACCGGCGCGAGAACGGTGAGGCCGTCCTTCTTCGCCTGGTTCCAGCTGTCACCCTTGCGCACGCCCACGACCACGTCGAAGCCGCTGTCCTTCAGGTTCAGCGCATGGGCGCGACCCTGGCTGCCATAGCCGAGGACGGCAATGCGCGCGCGGCGCAGGGCGGTTTTATCGACATCTTTGGGACCGTATAGACGCATCGCGAAACTCCGTAATGAGCGAACACTTAGGGCCACTATGGCCGAGCCCCGCAGTATAGCCCGATTTTTCCAATGACTGACGCGTCAGGCATGTGGATGTCTTAGAATTTCCACGTGAACCCAGTGCCTGCATCCACCGTGCCTGCCGCCACCGTTGTCGATGTCGTCGACCAGCCGAGCACATTGCGACTCGTGACCGAGCGCGAACTGCCGCAGTGGCTTGCCACGCAGTCCGCTGCGCTGCAGAACTGGTTGCCCCGCAGCGGCTTCAAGCCCGAGCACGGCAGGTGGCTGGCGCTGCCGATCGAGTCGGGATCGCGCACGGTGCTCGTGGGCGCCGGTGAGGCACTGTCCGATCCGGCGCAACTTCTGTGGCTGGGCGCTGGGCTGGGTGACCGCCTGCCTCCGGGCGACTATGCGCTGGAAAATGAATTTGCTGATGCGCGCGATGAAATCATCGCCACGGGCTGGACGCTGGGTTCGTACCGGTTCAATCGCTATCGCAAGTCCGCGGGCAACGCGCTGCCGCGGCTGCGTCGGCCTGGCGCCGCGTCCGGTGACACACTGGCGGCGATGCATGCGGGCACCTGGCTCGCCCGCGACCTGATCAACACGCCGGCCAACGACATGGGCCCGGCCGAACTGGAAGCTGCCGCGCGCGCCGTGGCAGAGCAGGGTGGCGGCGAGCTGCAGGTCACCAGGGGTTCGTTGCTGACGACGGGCTTCCCGCTGGTGGCCGCGGTGGGGCAGGGTTCGCCCCGCGAACCGCGCCTGCTCGACCTGCGTTTCCGCAAACCCGGTGCCCCGAAGGTGACGCTGGTGGGCAAGGGCGTGTGCTTCGATACCGGCGGCCTCGACATCAAGCCGGCCGCCGGCATGCTGCTGATGAAGAAAGACATGGGCGGCGCCGCCTGCGCGCTGGGCGTGGCGCGCGCGCTGCGCCTGCTCGCGGTTCCGGTGGACCTGCGTGTGCTGATTCCCGCGGTGGAGAACAGCGTCGACGGGGCGTCGTTCCGTCCCGGGGATGTCTGGCGTTCGCGCAAGGGCCTCACGGTGGAAATCGGCAACACCGATGCCGAAGGGCGACTGGTGCTGGCCGATGCGCTGCACGCGGCCGGCGAGGATTCACCAGACCTGCTGATCGATTTCGCCACGCTCACCGGTGCGGCCCGCATCGCGCTGGGACCTGAGTTGCCGCCGGTGTTTGGCGGTGATCCCCAGCTGGTGGCCTCGCTGGTGCAGCAGGGCGCGGCCGTCGCCGACCCGCTGTGGCCGATGCCGCTGTGGAACGGCTACGAGGACGAACTGTCGAGCCGCATAGCCGACCTGAACAACGCGCCGTCCAGCGGGCTTGCCGGTTCGATCACCGCGGCGCTGTTCCTGCGCCGCTTCGTGGCCGACCCTGCGCGCTGGCTGCACCTGGACGTCTACGGCTGGAATCCCCGGGACCGCCCCGGTCGTCCCGCCGGCGCCGAGGCGCACGGCGTGCGCGCGGTCACCGCCTGGCTGCGCCAGAAATTCGGATGAAGGCCCAGCCCGGCGCCGTGGTGCAGGCGCTGTACCGGCGCGAACTGCTGCCCTGGGCCCTGTCGGGCTTCACGCTGGGCATGGTCGAGGGCGCCACGGCAGCCGTGCTGGTGAAGCAGGGCTTCGCCGGCCTTGCCTCGCGCGATGTGGTGAACCTTGCGGCGGCCTTCGTCAGCGGCGCCCCTGCGCTGTCCAACATGACCAGCTTCGTCTGGGCCAACCTTGCACACGGCCGCGAGCGCATCCGCATGCTGGCGCTGCTGCTGGCGCTGTTCGGCGTGCTGGTCGGGGCCATTGGCCTGTGGCCCCGTGCCAGCGCGGGCCTGGCCTTCACCGTGGTGTCGGTGATCGCGGCGCGGGTGGTCTGGGCCGGCGTGCTCACGGCGCGCACGGCGGTGTGGAGCGCGAACTACCCGCGCCAGATGCTGGCCCGCATCACCGGCGGCATCGTCACCGTGACGGCGCTCGGCATGGCGCTGGCGGCCGCCTTTGCCGGCGTGGTGCTGCAGACCCAGCCGCTGCTGACGCGCTGGCTGTATGCGCTGGCGGGCATCGCGGGTCTTGCGGCCGCCTGGTCCTACCGACGGATGCGCGTGCGCCAGGCGTTTCGGCTGCGCCAGGCCGAGCATGCCGAGGGCGCCAGCGACACGCTGTTCAGCTTCGCCGTCATGCGGCGCATCCTGCGCGAGGATCCGGCCTACCGGCGCTTCATGACCGCGCTGGCCCTGTATGGGGCGGGCAACCTGATGATCGCCGCGCAGCTGGTGGTGATGTATTCCGACGAACTGCACCTGCCCGCGGCCACGCAGGTGGTGCTGCTGACCATCGTGCCGCTGCTGTGCGTGCCGCTGTTCACGCCGATGTGGGCGCGCATGTTCGATGCCGGCCATGTGGTGGAATTCCGTGCGCGGCAGTGCTGGGTGCTGATCGCCGCGATGGGCGTGGTGATCATCGCCATGTTCACCGGCTTCACGCCGCTGCTGTGGCTGGCGGCGATGCTGTTCGGCATCGCCACGGCGGGCGCCAACCTGGGCTGGAACCTCGGCCACAACGATTTCGCATCGCTGGGCAAGGTGCAGCAATATATGGGCGTCAACGTGACGCTGACCGGCATGCGCGGACTGATCGCGCCGCCGGCAGGCGTGCTGGTGTATTCGCTGCTGACGCGCGCGCAACCCGGAGCGGGGCGGTACGCGCTGCTGCTGCCGATGGCGATGACACTGGCGGGCGCAATAGGCTTCAAACGCATGCAACTCAGCAGGGGAACCCGGTCGCAATGAGCAAGGCAAAGAAGGTCATCAATCCGCGCGCCCATTCAAGCCAGGTGGTCGATGGCCTGAAGAACGCGCCGGCGCGCGCCATGCTGCGCGCCGTGGGTTTCGGCGACGCGGATTTCACGCGGCCGCAGATCGGCATCGCCTCCACCTGGGCCAATGTCACGCCCTGCAACATGCATATCGACGTGCTGGCCCGCGCGGCGGCCGCAGGCGCCGATGCCGCTGGCGGCAAGAGCGTGCTGTTCAACACCATCACCGTGTCCGATGGCATCTCGATGGGCTCGCCCGGCATGCGCTATTCGCTGGTGTCGCGCGAGGTCATCGCCGATTCGATCGAGACAGTGGTGGGCGCCGAGGGGTTCGATGGCTTCGTGGCCATCGGCGGCTGCGACAAGAACATGCCCGGCTGCGCGATGGCCATCGCGCGGCTGAACCGGCCGGCGGTGTTCGTCTATGGCGGCACCATCCGCCCCGGAGAAGGCCACCGCGACATCGTCTCGGTATTCGAGGCGGTGGGCGGACACGCCAGCGGGCGCGTCAGCGACGCCGAGCTGCTCGAGGTGGAGCGCACCGCGATTCCCGGCCCCGGCAGCTGTGGCGGCATGTACACCGCGAACACGATGGCGTCGGCGATCGAGGGGCTGGGCCTGTCGCTGCCCGACAGTTCCGCGCAGGAGGCCACCAGCCGCGGCAAGCTCGATGATTGCCAGCGCGCCGGCGAGGCCGTGATGCAGCTGGTGAAGGCGGGCATCACGCCGCGCGACATCCTCACGAAAAAAGCCTTCGAGAACGCCATCACGCTGACGATCGCGCTGGCCGGATCCACCAACGCCGTGCTGCACCTGCTGGCCATCGCGCACGAGGCCGGCGTGAAACTCACGCTCGATGATTTCACGCGCATCGGCAAGCGCGTGCCGGTGCTGGCCGATGTCAGGCCCAGCGGCAGGTATCTGATGTCGGAGCTCATCGCCATCGGCGGCATCCAGCCGCTGATGAAGCGGCTGCTCGACCAAGGATTGCTGCACGGCGAGTGTCTTACGGTTACCGGACGCACCGTGGCGCAGAACCTGGCCACGGTGAAGGACTACCCGGCCGGGCAGGACGTCATCATGCCGTTTGATAAACCCATCAAGAAAGACAGCCATCTGATTGTTCTCTATGGGAATCTGGCTCCAGAGGGCGGCGTGGCCAAGTTGACGGGCAAGGAAGGCCTCTCTTTCACGGGCACCGCGAAGGTGTTCGAAGGCGAGGAAAAGGCCACGGCCGCGATCCTGGCCGGCAAGGTGAAGGCCGGTGATGTGGTGGTGATTCGCGGCGAGGGGCCCGTGGGAGGGCCCGGCATGCGGGAAATGCTCAGTCCGACCGGCGCGATCATGGGTCGCGGCCTTGGTGACAAGGTCGCGCTCATCACCGACGGACGTTTTTCCGGGGGCAGCCATGGCTTCGTCGTAGGACATATCTCCCCGGAGGCCGGCCTGGGCGGGCCCATCGGCCTGCTGCGCAACGGCGACCGCATTACCATCGATGCGAAGCGCCGCAGCATCAGCGTCGAGGTTTCGGCGGCCCAGATGAAGGCGCGGAAAAAGGCCTGGCGCGCGGGAAAACCCTATGCAACACGAGGTGTGCTCGCGCGTTATGCGCGAACCGTGAGCAGCGCCAGTCGCGGCGCGGTCACCTCGTGAATGATTGCGGCTTGCTTTACAGTTGATTCGATATCCGCAGCAACCTGATGATTGATGTCCCTGATGATTGGTTTTGTTGCAGCGCCGTGGTTGTCTCGGCATTGCCACACGGGGTACAGTCGACGCAATACTTGCGCGGGAACACAAACGTCGCTAATTTGCGGCGCTCGCACAACGGGGTCAGGCTGAAAGGCCAGCGCTGATTAGAAAAGAGAGATCATGGGCGTATACACACATTCGAATGGCAACTGGCTATCCCGACGCGGCGGCTTCATGGTCGCGCTCATCCTGTTCCATATCGTGCTGTTCTGGGCGCTGAAGAGCGGCCTGGCCGTCAAGCTCCTCGAGTCCATCACCGAGCCCATCAAGGTGGACATCGTCAACGAGGTGAAGGAGGAAGAACCGCCTCCGCCGCCGCCGCCGCCCAAGATGGAACTGCCGCCGGTAGAAGTGCCGCCGCCGGTCATCGACATCACCATTACCGCCGACGCTCCGCCGACGAACGCGATCAGCAACGTCACGGACAAGCCGCAGCCACCGGCGCCGCCGCCGCCGCCGCCGCCCCGTCAGGTGGTGCGCACGGCACTGAAACTGAACCCGAAGTCCACGCAGCCCAGTGTTGACGACTACTACCCCGAGACTTCCCGCCGCCTGGAAGAAGAGGGTGTCGCCAAGATCAAGGTCTGCGTGGGAACCAATGGCCGCGTGAAGACGGCCGAAACAGAAGAAACTTCCGGGGTCCAGCGGCTGGATGAGGCTGGTGTGAAGGTGGCCAAGCTGCTGCGCTTCACGCCGCCGACTGTAGATGGCAAGCCCGTGGACGATGCCTGCGGCACCGTGCCCATCCGCTTCCAGCTGCCCAAGAGATAGATTTCTTTCGCGTCAACAACCCCCGTCCTGTACGGATCTGCTCAGTAATCGAGGATACAAATGGAAAACGAAGTCGCGGCCGCTGCGGCCGATGCCGCTACCAGCAACCCGTATGGTATCGAGGCACTCATCACCCACGGTACGCCGGTCTCGTACACGATTCTGGGCGCGCTGCTGATCATGTCGCTGGTGTCCTGGTACATCACCTTCACCAAGTACTGGGACCAGTACCGCCTGACCAAGGCGGCGCATAACGTAGAGAAGAACTTCTGGGCTGCCGGTTCTGCCCGCGAGGGTGCCGACCGCCTGCCGAAGGATGACGACTTCCGCGTAATCGCCGAGAGCGCCATCCGCGCTGCGGCGCACCACGAGGGTCGCCTGGGCGATCGCATCAGCCTGCGCGACTGGCTCGGCATGGCGCTGACGCGCTCGGTCGACAGCCTGAACGGCAAGCTGTCCGCTGGCCTGTCGTTCCTGGCCACGGTGGGTTCGACGGCTCCGTTCGTCGGCCTGCTCGGCACGGTGTACGGCATCCTGAACGCCCTCATCAAGATCGGTCTGTCGGGTCAGCCGTCGATCGACAAGGTGGCCGGCCCCGTCGGCGAGGCGCTCATCATGACCGCGCTCGGCCTGCTGGTCGCGGTGCCCGCCGTGTTCGCGTACAACATCCTGCTGAAGCGCAACAAGCACATCCAGGACATCATGCGCGAGTTCACCGGCGACCTCGAAGCCAACCTGATCGGCGGCGTGAAGCCTGATGTGCCTGCTGCACGTCCGGCGGCGCCTGCTGCTGCGGTCAAGAAGTAAGACGCTTCGGGCAAACGACCTTTAAGGGATCAAGACCATGTCGATGAGTGTTCCCGGATCCGATGGTGACGACAAGGTGATGTCGGACATCAACACCACGCCCCTCGTGGACGTGATGTTGGTGATGCTGATCATCTTCCTCATCACCATTCCGGTGATCGTGCCTACCGTGAAGGTCGATCTGCCCGACCCGCGCAATATCGCCACCCAGACCAAGCCCGAAGACATCCCGGTCTCCATCGACCGGGATGGCAACGTGTACTGGCGGGGTGGCCGGGTCGAGGACCGCGCCAAGCTGCTGGAACTGATGGTCGAGCAGGCCCGGCTGGATCCCCAGCCGGAACTGCACCTGAAGGCCGACCGCAACGCCCGCTATGAAAACGTGGCGCGCGTGCTGTTCGTCATCCAGCAGTCGGGCCTCCAGAAGGTGGCCTTCCTCACCGAGCCCAAGGCCGCGATCAATTAAAGGTCTTTCGAGAGAACCAACATGTCGATGAACGTTTCCTCTGGCGGCTCCGAAGAGCCGATGTGCGATGTCAACACGACGCCGCTCATCGACGTGATGCTCGTGCTGCTGGTCATGCTGATCGTGACGCTGCCCACGCAGAATCACGGCGTATTGCTGGACATGCCGAGGCCGACGGATGCGCCGCCGCCTCCGGTTCCGCCTGAAGTCATCGACATCGAAATCGATTTCGACGGCACCATCATCTGGAATCAGGTCACCCCGGTGACGAGCATCGCCACGCTCGATTCCTACTTCCGCCGCGAGGCCGCGAAGGATGTTCAGCCGGAAATCCACCTGCGCCCCAATCGTCGCGCCCGGTACGACGTGGTGGCCAATGTGATGGCTTCGGCCCAGCGGGCCAAGATGGTGAAGATGGGCTTCACCAACGTGGCTGAATTCCGCGACTGACCCGCAGGGGTAGGAAGCGTCTTACGGGGGCTTTTCAGCCCCCGTTCAGCAGGTTGTGATAAACCTGCTACAGACAGGAACATTTCCAGTTGAGGCGCTCATGAGCAAGTCGAGCAAGGGGTCGTACATGTCGAAATCTCTGTTTCCGGCCGTCGCTGCGGCCGTCGCTCTGGCCGCCGGCATGGCGGGCTCCACGGCCGTCTGGGCGGGCGAAGGTCCCCAGGTGTCCAAGGGCGCCGCCAAGATCCTGAAGGCCGCCAATGATGCCTACCAGGCCAAGAACTGGAATGAATGCGTCAAGAAGGCGCAGGAAGGCAACGATCTTGCAGGTCGCACGGCCTTCGATTCCTATGTGGCCAACCAGCTGCTGGGCACCTGCTACCAGCGCCTGGGGAACAACACCGAAGCCGTGAAGGCCATCGAGGCGCAGCTGGAGTCGGGCTTCATGCCCGCTGCACAGCAGGCGCAGTTCACCAAGAGCCTGGCGGTCATTCACTATCAGCAGAAGAACTACGCCAAGTCGGTCGAGCTCGGCAATCGCGTCATCAAGGCCGGGGGCGCCGATGCCGAGATCTACACCGTGGTCGGGCAGGGCCTCTACCTGCAGAACAAGCACGAAGAGGCGGCCAAGTTCATCGCCGACTACGTGAAGGACCAGGAAAGCCGCGGCCAGCAGCCCAAGGAACAGACGCTGATCCTGCTGCGCAGCGCCTACGAGCGCGGCAACAACAACACCGGCTCCGCCGACACGCTCGAGAAGCTGGTGATGTACTACCCGAAGAAGGAGTACTGGAACAACCTGCTGTATTCGGTGCGCAAGCTGAAGCTGACGGACCGGCAGACGCTGCAGGTCTATCGCCTGATGGTCGCCACGCAGACCATGCAGCAGCCGAGCGACTACGCCGAGATGGCGGAGCTGGCCATCAGTGGCGGCAACCCCGGCGAGGCGAAGATTGTCCTGGATGCCGGCAACGCGGCCAATGTGTTCGTCGAGCCGCGTGACAAGGATCGCACTGCGCGCATGCTCACTTCCCTGAAAGACTCCACGGCCAAGGACCAGGCGTCGCTGCCGAAGCTCGAGGCCGAGGCCAAGACCGCCAAGACCGGCGATCTGGACGTGGCGCTGGGCAATGCGTACCTGAGCTACGGCCAGAACGACAAGGCCGTTGCCGCGCTCAATGCGGGTATCACCAAGGGTGGCCTTAAGAACCTCGCCGATGCGCATCTGACGCTGGGCATCGCGCAGGCCCGCGCGGGTGACAAGGCCGGCGCGCTGAAGTCGTTCAAGGCCGTGAAGACGGAAGACCCGGCCAGCACGCGCATCGCCAAGCTCTGGTCGCTGTACGTCCAGTAACGAAGGCAGCGCAATGACCATCGCAGCGGGCGAGAAGGTTCCGGCCGGCAAGTTCAAGATCGCCACCAGCGACGGACTTGCCGACCTGACCACCGCGCAGCTGTTCGATGGAAAACGGGTGCTGTTCTTCGCAGTGCCCGGCGCCTTTACCCCCACCTGCGATGCCCGGCACCTGCCGGGCTACGTCGAGCTGGCGGACCAGATCCGCGCCAAGGGCATCGATGCCATTGCCTGCATGTCGGTGAACGACGTGTTCGTTATGAAAGCCTGGGGCAAGTCAGCCGCAGTGGGCGACAAGGTGCTGATGCTGGCCGACGGCAACGGGGAATACGCCAGCGCGCTTGGGCTGGGCCTCGACGCTTCCGGCTTTGGAATGGGTCAGCGCTCGCAGCGCTTTGCCATGGTCGTGAAGAACGGCGTGGTCGAGCAGCTGCACGTGGAGCAGGGTGGAGAGTTCAAGGTCTCCGCCGCCGATTGCCTGCTAGCCCGGCTGTAGGTCAGCCGGCGCGGCTCTTGATCGCAGCGGTCAGCTGCGGCAACACCTCGAACAGGTCCGCCACCAGGCCGTAGTCAGCGGCCTCGAAGATCGGCGCGTCCGCATCCTTGTTGATGGCCACGATGGTGCGCGCATCCTTGATGCCCGTCATGTGCTGGATGGCGCCCGAAATGCCCACGGCGATGTACAGCTCCGGCGCGATGATCTTGCCGGTCTGGCCCACCTGCAGGTCGTTGGGGGCGTAGCCCGCGTCCACGGCCGCGCGAGAGGCGCCCACGGCGGCGCCCAGCGTGTCGGCCAGTTCGTAGATCAACCCGAACTTGTCGGCGCTGCCCAGCGCCCGTCCGCCGGATACGACGCGACGCGCCGCCTGCAGGTCGGGGCGATCGCCACCGGAGGCCGCGATGCCGGCAAAGCGGGTATGGGTGATGGAGGGCGCATCGGGCGCAATGGATTCGACGCTGGCCGCGCCATCCTGGGCCACCGCGTCGAACGATGCGATTCGCACCGTGCCCAAGACCTGCGGCGAGCCCTCTACCTCGACCGTGAGGATGGCGTTGCCGGCATAGATCGGACGGCGGAAGCGAGTGGCGGATTCCACGGCCATGATGTCGCTGAGCATGGGCGCATCGATGAGCGCCGCCACGCGCGGCAGAAGGTCTTTGCCGAAGGTGGTGGAGGGCGCAAACACATGTGTGTAGCCGGCGGCAAGCCGGGCTACCTGCGGCGCGAGCACCGCGGCCAGTGCATTGCGGTTGGCCTCGCTGTCGCAGGCGAGCACTCGCGTGACACCGGCGAGCCGGGCGGCGGCAGCGGCCACGGCCGCGATGCCGCTGCCGAAGACGACTACGTCGATGGTGGCCCCAGGCAGGCTGCTGGCGCAGCGCACGCACTTGGCGGTGGCGTCGAGGGAGGCGCCGAATTCGGCGATGACGAGTACGCGCGACATCAGATGACTCCCGCGGCCGGAAACTGAGTTACTCGCGACATCAGATAAGTCCCTTTGCCGCCAGCTGCGACACCAGTTCGTTCACATCCTTCACCACGATGCCCTTCTGCCGCAGCGCGGGCGGCGCGAAGTGAACCGCCTTCACGCGGCTGCGCGGCGTGATGCCGAGCGCGGCGGGAGTGAGGGTTTCGAGCGGTTTCTTCTTGGCCTTGATGATGTCGGGCAGCTTCACGAAACGCGGTTCGTTCAGGCGCAGGTCGGTGGTGATCACGGCGGGCAGGTCGACCTCGAGCGTTTCGAGGCCCGCGTCCACCTCGCGCGTGACGCGCGCAGTGCTGCCGTTGATTTCCACCTTCGAGGCGAAGGTGGCCTGCGGGCGATCCCACAGGCCTGCCAGCATCTGGCCCGTCTGGTTGTTGTCGTCGTCGATGGCCTGCTTGCCGAGCAGCACGAGCAGCGGCTGCTCGCGCTCCACCAGCTTCAGCAGGATGCGCGCCGCATCCAGCGGCTCGATGCCCGTGGCTTCCACCAGCAGCGCGCGATCGGCGCCCATGGCGAGCGCCGTGCGCAGCTGGTTCTGGACCTCGGCAGGACCGATGGAGGCGACGACCACCTCGTCGGCCAGGCCCTTTTCCTTCAGGCGCAGCGCCTCTTCGAGGGCGATTTCGTCAAACGGGTTGATGCTCTGTTTGACGCCATCCGTGATGACACCTGTGTTATCAGGTTTTACGCGAATTCGAATGTTGTAATCGACGACGCGCTTAATGCCTACAAATATGCGTTTCATGCTGGAAATTGCGGCCCAATACCGGGGCGCAAGTATACGCGGTTCTGGCCATGCGGCCCCTGGCAGGGCTAAACTTTCCGGATGAAAAGTGAAGCCAGCATCAAGCCCAGCGATGGCCTGAAGAACGTCCGCTACGAGATCCGTGGCGCACTGGCGCGCCGGGCCATCGAGCTGGAGCGCCAGGGCTACGAGATCATCTCGCTCAACATCGGCAACCCGGGCGCGTATGGCTTCCGCACTCCGGAGATCCTGCGGCTGGCGCTGGTGCAGAACCTGCACCAGGCAGAAGGCTACTGCTACCAGAAGGGCATCTATCCGGCGCGCGAGGCCATCCTGCTGCAGCAGCAGAACCGCGGCGTGCGCGGTGGCTCTCCTGAAACCATTTTCATTGGCAACGGCACCTCCGAACTCATCGACATGGCGCTGCGCGCGCTGCTGAGCGCCGGCGACGAAGTGCTGGTGCCGGCGCCCGACTATCCGCTGTGGACCGCGGCCGTCACGCTCAATGGCGGCAAGCCGGTGCACTACCCCTGCCGTCCGGAAAACGGCTTCCTTCCCGATCCGAAGGAAGTCGAAGCGCTGATCACCCCGCGCACGCGCGCACTGGTGGTCATCAATCCGAACAATCCCACGGGCGCGGTGTATCCGCGCGAGGTGCTCGAGGGCCTGGCGCGCGTGGCCGAGAAGCACGGCCTCATGGTGTTCTCCGACGAGATCTACGACGGCATCACCTACGAGAACACGCCCTTCGTGCCCATTGCCTCGCTGGTCAACGACACGCTGTGCGCCACGCTTTCGGGTCTCTCGAAGGTGTATCGGGCGGCGGGTTACCGCGTGGGCTGGGTCAGTTTCTCGGGCGCCACGCAGCGCGCCGCGGAATACCTGGCGGGCGTGGAGCTGCTGATGTCCATGCGCATGTGCAGCAACGTGCCCGCGCAGTACACAGTGCACAGCGCGCTGGGCGGCTACCAGAGCATCAAGGACCTCACCAGCCCCGGTGGCCGGCTGTATGAATCGCGCCGCGCGGTGATCGAGGGCGTCAAGCGCAGCAAGTACCTCACGCTGACCGCGCCCGCCGGTGCGCTGTATGCCTTCATCGGCGTGCGCGAGGAAGAACTGCCGGGATTCACCGACCAGCAGTTCGCTCTGGAGCTGCTGGAAGAAAAGCACGTGCTGGTGACGCCGGGCAGCGCCTTCAACGTGCCGTACCGGAATCATTTCCGCATCACCATGTTGCCCGACGCCGCCACCATCACCACGGTGTTCGAGCGCATCGAGGCGCACCTGGATTCCTGGTCGGCGCGCCATTCGCAGCCCGCGCCCGCAAATACGCCGCGCCTGGTCGAGGCCTCCGGCCGCTTCAAGTAGCCGGGGGGCGGCCCTTGAGCCCAAGGCTCATGGAGCCCGGCATCTCGGCGGCGCTGGCCGCTGGCCGCGTCGTCATCGTGCCGAGCGCGCAGCGAGCGACCGCGCTGCGCTGGAACTGGGCTCGCGTGCAGCTTGCGGCGGGGCGAAGTGTCTGGTCCACGCCCGAGGTAATGACCTGGGATGCGTGGCTTGAATCCCAGTGGGAAAAGGCGCGCCTCGACGGACGCGTCGCGGCGGCCACCCGCAGGTTGAACCGAAGCCAGCAGCTGCAACTGTGGCAGCGCGCGTTGGCTTCGATCGAAGGTCAGTTCGGCGAGTCCAGTGACCTTGCGCTGCATGCCGCGGCGCTGATGCGTTCGGCCGCGCAGGCCGTGCACTGGCAGTTGCCGCTGTCGCGCCTTGCAATCACCGATGAAGAGAAATTGCTGGCCGCCGCGCTGGCCGGGGCGCGGGAATGGTGCCAGCAGCACGATTGCATTGCGTTGCCGCTGTGCACGCCAGCGCAGCTGGCGCAGTTCATGTCGGGAGCGGCGCCGCTGATCGCGGGGCAGCGGCAGCTGACAGCCCTGCAGCAGGCGCTGGGCGAGTTGTGCTGGCCTGGAGAGGCCCTGCTGCATGAGAGCGGCGACGGGGAAGATGCCCGGGTGCGGTTGCTGGCGGCTGGCAGTCCCGACGGGGAAATCCGCGCCTGCGCCCGCTGGTGCGAGACGCAGCTTGCAGACAACCCGCAGCGGCGCCTGCTGGTGATCAGTGCGGCAACCTCTACATCGATCGACGCGCAGGCCATGCTGCTCGCGCGCGAACTGTGCGCGGGCACCGGCGAAGTGCCTGAAACGTTGGCGCAGTCCGGGGGTGCTCGCCGTCGAGGGTGGGGTGGCCCTTGCGCACCAGCAGCTGGTGAGCGATGCGCTGTGTGCGCTGCGACTGGTGCACGAGCCGCTGTCGTTCGACGACCTGGCGCGGGTGTTGGGCAGCCCGTACCTGGCGTGGGGCGATGCGGGGCAGCAGGTGGCGGTGCGGACAATTCTTTCCCGGACGGGACTGGCGCAGTGGCCCGCAGTGGTGCTGGATGACGCACTGGCGCGCATGCAACCGGAGCATCCCGCGGCGGGCGCGCTCGGCGAATGGCTCAAGGCGACGCGGGCGTGGCCGCGGCGTGATTCGCGCGCGGAGTGGGCCCGGCGCTTCAGCCAGTGGCTGGGCGCTGCGCGGTTCGCGCGCAGTGCGTCGCTGGATTCGCGCGATGCGCAGCGACTGCAGCGCTGGAACGAACTGCTGGATGAATTCGCGGCGCTGGATGCGATCGCTGATCCGCTGGGCCTGGCTGCAGCGGTGGAAGAGTTGCAGCGGCTGGCCAATGCGGCGCGCCATGCGGCCCGCACCGGGGACGCGGCCATCACGCTGACCGCCGAGCGGGGCGCACCGCTCGCCCGCTACGACGGCATCTGGGTGATGGGGCTGGCGGAACAGCGCTGGCCGGAACCCCCGCGGCCGGATCCCTATGTGCCGCTGTCGGAGCAACGACGCTGCGGTTGGGATGAGGCGGGCGCGAAGCAGCGCCTGGAGCAGGCGCAATGGTCGCTGCTGCAGTGGCGGGCCTGCGCGGATGAGTCGGTGCTGAGTCATCCGAGGCTCGAGGCGGATGTGCATCACCGTCCTTCGGCGCTTCCCGGCCTTGCAACGCCGCATTCCTGGGAGGATGTGGGTGATGGTCGACGTGTGCTGGAACCACTCAGCGATGTTCCTGCCGTGCGCCCCACGGATCTGTTGCCCATGCCCCCGGTCGAGGGGCAGCGACTGCGACAGGGCCGGGAGCGGCTGCAGCTGCAGCAGGCCTGCGCATTCAGGAGCCAGGCGCAGATCCGCTTGGGCGCGACCGAACCGCAAATCATCGGCGACGGCATTCATCGGGCGGTCCGCGGCATCCTGCTGCACGGGCTGCTCAATGGCATGTGGCAGGAGCTGAAGGACCAGCGCGCGCTGGCCGCACTGGATGAGGATGCGCGGCGCGCGCTTTTCGACCGGCACTGGCTGCGGCAGGTGACGCAGCTCGCCGCCGAGGGGCGTCCTTCGTATCCGCCGCGCCTGCTGGAGCGCGAAAGGCTTCGTAGCCGGCGCATGGTGCTGCGCGTGCTGGAGGAGGAAGCGCAGCGGCCGTTCTTCCGCGTGCTGGGCGGTGAAAGGCAGCTGCAGCTGGCCACGGCAGCCGGCGTCATCACGCTGCGCGTCGATCGACTCGACGAAGACGGCGAGGGGCGCCGCTGGCTGGTCGACTACAAGAGCGGCCTGCCGGAAGACTTTCGCCTGAATCGAGGCGAGGCGCAGCCGCTGCAGCTGGCGCTGTATGAACAGGCGCTGGCAGCCGCGGGCGAACCGGTAGATGGCATGGCGTTGTTGTCGCTCGCGCCGGCGCAGCCCGGATTCTCCGGTGCAGGGCCGGCGGCGGGCTGGCCCGGCAAGTGGCAGGAGATCCCGGATTGGGATGTCCAGCGCGCGCTGTGGCGACAGGAGCTGGAAGTCCTGATGCGCGCGCACGCGGCTGGCGATGCCAGTGTGGCGCCTTTGCGCCAGGCGTGTCGCAACTGCCATCTGTCGGCGCTGTGCCGTCGCGCGGATCCGGATGCGGACGGCGCCGAAGGGGAGGTCACCGATGACTGACCAGCCCGCGCGGGATGCGTCACTCGCCATCGACCGGCACCTGCTGCTGCAGGCGCCTGCCGGCTCCGGCAAGACCACGGTGCTCGCGCAGCGCTTTCTTGCCGCGCTGGCCAGCGTGGATGAACCCGAGGAGGTGCTCGCCATCACCTTCACGCGCAAGGCGGCGGCGGAGATGCGCGAACGGGTGCTGCTGGCGCTGGAGGGCACGCTGCAGTCGGTACCCTCGGAGCAGCCGCGCTGGGCCGGGTTGCGCGCGGCCGTGCTGGCCCAGGCCGCGCGCCGCGACTGGCAGCTGGCCGAGCTGCCCGCGAGGCTTCGCATCCAGACCATCGATTCGCTGTGCCATGAGATCGCGCGCGCGATGCCGCTACTGGGACGCATGCAGCAGCAATTGCAGGTGGTCGATGACGTCGAGCCGCTGCTGAACGAGGCCGCGGTGCTGACGCTGCGACATGCCGATGCCCACGTCGAGTACCAGGACGATGCCGACCGGGTGCTGCGGCGCCTGGAGAATGACTGGCAACGGGCCTGCAAGCTGCTTGCCGGGCTGCTGCCTTCGCGCAACCGCTGGCAGCAGGTGCTCGCCACGACGCCGCCGGAGGAGCTGGGTGCGCGTGTCCAGGCGAGCCTTGAGCGCATTGCGACCGAAACGACTCGGGCCGTCGCGCAGGCACTGGGTGCCGACCTGCTTGCTGAGGGCGAGCGACTGGCACGCGAGAGCGCGAAGCATCTGGGCGAAGGCGGCGAGTGGGAGGCGCAATCGTGGCAGCAGTGGCTGGCGCTGGTTCGAATCGCCATCAAGGAAGACGGTGAGTGGCGGGCCAGCGTCGACAAACGCCACGGCTTTCCCACCACCGACAGGCCGCTGAAGCAGCGCTGGAAGACCTGGCTGGAGGATGTGCAGTCCGTGCCTGGGATGCTTGGGAGGCTGCGGCATCTTCAGGACCTGCCGGAGCCGGTCGTCGATGACGAGGAGCGCGCCGCGCTGGTGTCGCTGTCGCGCCTGCTGCTGCTGTGTGGCTCGCAGCTGAAGCTCGTGTTCCAGCAGCGCGGGCAGGTGGATCACTCCGAGGTGGCGGCCGTGGCGCGGCAGGCGCTGACCGACATGGGCACGCCCACCGAGCTTTCGATGCGGCAGACGCTGCGCGTGCGCCACATCCTGATGGATGAGTTCCAGGACACGTCGCCGGACCAGCTCGACCTGGTCCACGCGCTGATCCGCGGCTGGGATGACGATATCGAACGCTCGCTGTTCCTGGTCGGCGACCCGATGCAGTCCATCTACCTGTTCCGCAATTCCGAGGTCGGGTTGTTCCTGCGCACCCGCGCGGAAGGGGTCGGGCACCTGCGCCTCGAGGCGCTGCGGCTGGGCCGCAATTTCCGCTCCGTGCCGCGCCTGGTGGAATGGGCCAACGACGCATTCGCGCGGATTTTTCCATCTGTGGAGGATCTGCGCAGTTCAGCCGTGACCTTCCTGCAGGCCCAGGCCGCGCGAAGCGCCGAGGCGGGCGGATCGGATGCCCTGTGCATCCTGCCGCAGGCGACGGAGGATCCCCGGCTCGAAGCGCAGGGCATCGCGGCGCAGATCGCAAGCCTGCGGAAGGATCACCCTGACTGGCGTATCGCCGTGCTCGTGCAGAAGCGATCGTTGGCGGCGCCGGTGCTGGCGCAGCTCGCGCGCGCCGATATACCGGCGCTGGGCGTGGAACTGGCCTCGCTGGCCGAACGACCCGTGGTTCGCGACCTGATCGCCATCGGGCAGGCGCTGCAGGATGGCAGTGATCGCACCGCCTGGCTGGCGCTGCTGCATTCCCCGGCCTGCGGGTTGTCGCTGCGCGATCTGCAGGCGCTGTGCGCGGATGACCTGGACACGGCGCTGATCGACATCCTGGGGCAGGGCTCCCGCGAGTCGCTCGACGCGGAGTTGCGGCGAAGGATGGCGAGAATCACGCCGTTGCTGCTGGAGGCCTGGAACGGGCGCGGCCGCGCCGACATCGCCACGGCGACAGAATCGCTGTGGCGCCGTCTGGGGGATGGCATGCCTGTCGGGATGAGGCGGATCGAAGCGCGGCGCTGCAGTACCTGGCAGCGCTGCGGCGCGCCGCGGAAAGCGAAGGCGTGCTCGCCAGCGCGCGGCTACGCGAGATTGCCGAGCGGCTGCGCGATGCCGGCACGTCGGTGGGGAACAATCCGGTCGAGATCCTGACCATCCATCATTCCAAGGGACTGGAGTGGGATGTGGTGTTCGTGCCGGGCCTCGGGCGCGGCGCGCGCCCCGACCAGCCGCCGCTGCTGCAGTGGCTGGAGTTGCCGGCGCCCGGCGGTGACACCGATCTGCTGCTGGCCGTGCGCAGTCTCAGCGAGGCAGGGTCGAGCGATGCCCTGTCGCGATACATCTCCGGCCTCAGGCGCGAGCGGCAGGCCAACGAACGCGTGCGCCTGTTGTATGTCGCGGTGACGCGCGCGCGGCATCGGCTGTACCTGTCTGGCCATGCGCGGTGGGCGCCGAAGGAACAGCAATGGGTGCCGCGCAGCGGGTCGCTGCTGAAGGTCCTTTGGCCCGCGGTGCGCGAGCAGTTCGCTGCGTTGCCAGCGCCGGATCCGGGCGCCGAGACGGACAAACCCGATCGGCCGGACCTGCAGACGCTCTGGCATCCATTGCCGTCCGAATTCACGCTTCCAAGGCTTCGAGAGCCGCTGCGCGCCGCGAGTCTGTCCGGGGGCGAACATGAGCCCAGGCCGGGCCCCGACTATGACTGGGTTGGGCCCGCGGCCCGGGCTGCCGGCACGCTGGTGCACGGGGAATTGGAGCGATTCGCCGCCACCGGCCTGCCCGACGCGACGGCGCTGCCGGCACGGGCAGGGTTCTTCGTCACGCGGCTGCGCGAACTGGGCATAGATGCGCAGCAGGCGCAGCGCTTGGCCGCCGACATCGTGGAGAAGTTGCAGCGCATGGTGCGCGACCCGCGCGCGCACTGGCTGTTCAGCCCGTCGCAGGTGGAGGCGCGCAGCGAATGGCGCCTGTCAGGCGTCGTGGAGGGACAGCTGCGCAACGCGGTCATCGATCGCAGCTTCGTGGCCGAGGGATGTCGCTGGGTGGTGGACTTCAAGACCAGCACGCACGCGGGCGCGGGACTCGAGCAGTTCCTGCAATCCGAAATGGAGCGCTATCGCCCGCAACTGGAACTGTATCGAACGCTGGCCTCGAGGGCGGGGCCGCAGGCCGTGCGGGCGGCGCTGTATTTCCCATGGCTGGGCGAGTTCCGCGAACTCGCCTGATGCGGGTCTAGCGCGCCGCGCCTTCCAGCCTGAAATTGCGCAGGCCATTGATGTCGGCCGGCGCCAGCTGATCCAGCGCGCCGCCAAGTCCCGGCGGAGCGCCAGGGCGCAGCATGATGGTGCCCTGCATCTGCCAGCTCTGGTCCGCGTTCAGCTCCAGCTGCGCCTTCAGCTGCATGGGGCCACCGGCATCCGCCAGCGTGCCGCGAAAGGGCGGTGACTGTGTCGGTGGAAACTCCAGCCTGAAATCGCCGAATGCCGTGCCGCGCGCATCCCGCAACTGGTGCGCCAGCAGTGCGCCGCCGAGCTGCTGGATGCGGCCTTCTGCGAATCGCAGTGACAGTTCGCGCGCCTCGGCGCTGGCGCTCCAGCCCGAGGGCAGGGCGGCCAGTCGCGCATGATCGAGCCCGATGCGGCCCGACAACGCCTCAAGGGTCAGCCGTCCACCGGACTGCACGGTCAGATTGCCACGCGCAGCAACGTCGGCGCCGGCGATCGACACATCGGCCTGCAGACGGCCCCGAAGCAGCGCCAGCGGGTGCAGTTGCCAGTCGAGGGTGTCGAGGCGCAAGGGCTGGCCGTTCGCCTGTGCCACGGAGAGGCCACTGCACTGGCCGCGCCAGATGCTGCCGCTCAGGTTGCCGCATCCAAGCTGTGGCGGCAGCGCGCCAGCAAACCAGGAGGCAGGAAGCACGACCAGCAGCGCGGCAACGAAGGCCGCAAGCCCCAGCAGGATGAATCGCAGGCGCACGCGCTGCCTAGCGGGGGTGCAGCTGCACGGCTGCGTTCACCAGGCCGGCGGTTCCGTTGCCGGTGATGCTGGCGGACTCCACGCGCAGGTCGTGCTGCGCAACCAGGCGCGACATCCAGCCGATCAGCAGGTTGAAATCGGCGTTTTCCATGCGCACGGTCATGGCCCCGTTGGCGGCGGGCTGGCTGCCCGTGAGCGCCTGCGCAAGCCCTGATTCACGCGCCGAGCGGTCGATGAGCACCACCAGGGATTCACCCGGCTGCGTTGCCGCCGCGGCAGGTCCGGGCCCGGCGGCCGCAAGCGTGGGGGCCACCTGTCGCATCCAGGCCAGGTCCGCCTGCTGCTGGGCAACGCGCGCGCGCGCCTTCGACAGATTGCGCTGCAGCGGCAGCAGGATCAGCGCGAGCACGATGACACCCGCGGCAATGCCACCCCAGAACAGCACGCGCTGGTCACGTTCGTTCTGGCGCGAATACCAGTTGGACAACGCGGCAGGGATCATGATCCGGCACCCGCAAGTTCCACCAATCCTTCATAGGCCGCGCCCTTGGCGCTGCCGGACTTCAGCTCGGCCTTGTAGCCGCCCGC
Source organism: Pseudomonadota bacterium (assembly GCA_016720075.1). Classification (GTDB taxonomy): domain Bacteria; phylum Pseudomonadota; class Gammaproteobacteria; order Steroidobacterales; family Steroidobacteraceae; genus ZC4RG30. Next base: position 292,889 of record JADJXW010000020.1, on the reverse strand, counting down.
GCGCAGCGCCTGGTTGAACTGGTCGAGCGCGCTGGCATCCGGCGCGGTGAGCTTCAGCTGCAGCCCGCCCGGCTTGAAGGTCAGGGATTCGAGCTGCGCGACCGGCACGTTCTGCTTGGCCGCGGCCACCGCGGCCAGCAGCGTCATGAACTCTCCCTGCGCGCCGCCGCCGCCCGCCACTGCCGCCAGTCGCTTCTCGAGCGCGCGCCGCGGATCGCTGCCAATGGGCTGGCCGGGGAAGATGGATTCGTAAAGCTGCGTGATGGCGCCATCCAGTTCGGTGCTGGTGCGGCGCAGATGTCGCAGCTGCCACAGCGAACCGGCCATGTGCAGCACCAGCAGCGTCGCGGCCAGGCCCGCGACCCAGCGCCAGGCCTGCCAGCTGGTGTTCGACGAACTGCGCGGCTTGAGCGCGCCCTGCAGCAGGTTCAGCAACGCGCCTTGCGCCAGTCCCTGTGCCAGCTGCGCCATCACGCCGCCGTTGTTCAGTTGCACCTTGAACGAACCCACGCGCTCGCGCAGCGGTTCGATGAGGTGCGCGTGCTTCTGCCAGTCGCCCGGTCCGACGAAGACGGTGAGGTTGGCCTGCGCGAGATTGCTGCCCGTGCCCGGCAGCATCTCCAGCGCGAGCAGCGGGTCGGCGGCGGGCAGCACCAGTGGCCGGGCAGCGTCATCACGCAGCAGCAGCTGGTCTGCGCTCACCAGCATGGTGACGTGCCCCGGCAGCAGCGGCGCCAGGTCGCTCTCGGCGAAGACAGCGTGAGGGATGATCTGCAGCTGGGCGGCCCTGGCCAGGTAATGTTCCAGTCGCGCGCGTTCCATCACCGCCACGGGCACGGTGCCGCTGGCGGCATCGCGCGCTCCCACCGCGAAGTGAAGCGCATCGACATCCTGCGAGAGCTGGTCCTCGAGCGCGAACGGCGCCAGCTGCAGCAGGCGCGCCTCGTTGCCGGCGGGCAGCGTGGCCTGGAAGAAACTGACTTCTCCGGCCGGAACCAGCAGCGCCACACGGCGGCCGGTGGCCATGGTGTGCAGTCCGCCGGACACGTCCTGGCTGGGCAGCGACAGCAGCTGTCCCTGGGCGTCCGCGACGACCCAGGACGCGGGCGCGTCGTCCTCGGCGGGCAATCGCATCAGGAGCCAGTCAGCCATAGGTCATTCCGTGCCCATCGTGCGCAGGATCGGCCGGACTTTTCCGGATCCATCGCGGTACATCAGACTGTACAAGGCGAACTGTGCAGTGCCAATACTGAGCCACGTCTGCAGCCGGAAGTAGCTGGTGCGTTCATCGATGCGTCCGGAAATGACCGGCTCGCTGGCGCCAATCACGTTCTTGCGCGGGAAGCAGCCATTGGCCCGGGAGCGCGCCAGGTCCTCTGGGGTCAAGCGGCTGTACTGCACGTAGTTGGCATTGGTCGCGCTCAGCGCGAACAGCGCATCGAGCACCACGCCGTCTGCCATGCAGACGTTGATCTTCTGCGCGTCGGGCGGCAGCGCGGTCACGTGCGGCAGCAGCTTCAGGTACATCTCGCGGGTGAAGCCCGGCAGCTGCTGCAGTTCCGAAACGCTGGTCAGAAACAGGTTGCCCGCGCGGTGCGCTGGCGTCTGCGACAGATACAGGCTGTCTTCCCCGCCGTCCGACTCGGGTTGGCCATTGGCATCGAGCCAGTCGATGATGAGGCTTACCCACTTCGGCTCCAGGTCCGACAGCTCCATCAGCCGGCGCAGCACCTTCACCGCATCCGGGTCAGGCGTGCCGTCTTTCCGCAGCAGCGTATTGAGGTTGAACTTGCCCTGCTCGTCGCTGATCTGCGCCTCGAGCGTGACGCCGTTCTCCACTTCCACCGGTCCATAGTGCTGCGCCCAGGCGTCGCGGTCGGTGTCGTCGCTGTTCTTGTCTTCGGCGATGGCGAAGGCGGCCAGGGCCTCGCCGCCGGCGCCGAGCTGCACGGCCTGTTCCATGCTGAAGCTGGCAGCGGCGCGGCGCGCCGCCAGCGCCGTGTCGAAGAACAGCGAGGTGGCGACGATGGCCGCCAGCGCCACCAGGATGAGGGAGCTGATGAGGATCACGCCGCGCTGCCGGTGGATGGTCATCCTGGCACCTCGATCAGTCGCGTGAGCGTTCCCCAGTCGTCCAATTCGAGCGTCACCTCGACGGCGATGGGGCGCCAGCGCAGCCATGACTCATCCGGCGGGTTCGACAGCGAGGGCGGGGGCCAGCCGTCCTGCCAGTTGCGTCCGTCATTCATGAAGCGCAGCCGGAACGACTTGACGCCCGACAGCAGTTCCTTCGATTGCGGCTGCGGCTCCAGCTGCGCGTCGAGCACCATCCAGTAGTCCCGGTACAGCTTGCCCTCGCGCAGCGCATAGCGCACGCGCTGCAGCGTGGAACGCGACAGTGCGGCGGGATTCATCCAGCCGCCGCGCGTGAGACTTACCTCGGTCGATGTGGTGGTGCGGGCCAGCACCGCCGGCTGGTATTCGCTGCCGAGCGGCTCGCGCACCGGCCGCGGCGTGAGCTGCGAGAAATCCTGCACGAAGCTGCGCATGGCGTTCTGCACGGCCTGCACGCGCAGTTCGGCGGCGCGCACGCGTTCACGGTTGTTCAGCGCCTGCTGCATGGCCTCGAAGGCCATCACCGCGAGGATCGCCGAGATCAGCACCGCGATCATGATCTCCACCAGCGTGAAGCCGCGCTGCGTTTTCATCGGGTCCCCGCGCCCGGCGTGCCCGCGCCGCCCGGAGTGCCGGCGCCGCCCGGCGGCGAGGGCGCCGCCGCAGGACTCCAGTCCGGGATGTTGCCCAGCGCGGGCGCGACCGAGGTGCCGATGAAGCCGATGGCCCTGCCGAGCGCGGGAAACTCGGCGTTCGCATCGTCCGCAGCCGGTCGCGCGTCGGCGTCCTGCGGCGCGACCATCACGTCCAGGCGCAGGATGCCTGCTATACCCGGGTCGTTGAGGGTCTGCTGCCAGCGCCAGGTGCGGCCCGCGTACTCCACCGTGCCGCGGGTTGTGCCCGCCGACGGGCGCGCATTGCCCAGCCGCACTTCGCTGATTCGGTTCAGCGCGATCCACTCGGCCAGTGATTTCTCGCGCAGATAGGCCGCGCTGTCGGCCGAGGAGGCGAGGGTGGCCAGCAGCGCGCCCACGCCCAGCGCGATCACGAACAGCGCGATCATCACCTCGATCAGCGTGAATCCGCCCGGCGATCGCCGATTGCGCCGAGTCGAATTCATGCGGGGGTGGTTGACAGCGCGGTGACGGTGATGCGGTCCGAATCCTTTGCCGGCTCGAAGCGGATCGCCTCGCCGGTGGCCTCGCGCTGGAGCATCAGCTCGAACAGATTCAGTTCACCGCTGGAGAACAGCATCACCTGCGGCGCGAGCTCATCGTTCTTCGCCTGCTCGCGCGGCAGGATGATCTCGCGACCTTCGATGCTCACGCGCATCGTGACGCCCGTCGGCAGCCGGCGCGTTCGCAGCGTGTCATCGCCCTGCACCTTCTGCCACTGGCTGGCGCGCGCATCGTAGACCAGGAACTCATAGCCGCCGACGAAGCACCGCAGGCCGTATTCGCGGTTCTGCAGCGCGGCCTGGTCCTGCAGGTAATCCATCAGCGCCGAGAGCCGGTCGCTTTCCTTCTGCAGCGCGGAGTCGCGTCCCAGCACGCCCAGCGACAGCGACGCGCCCGCCACCAGGATGCCGATGATCAGCAGCACGACGAGGATCTCGATCAGCGTGAAGCCACCGATCGGGCGACGTGGGCTATTCGTCGAGATTCCAGTTGCCGATGTCAGCATCGAACTTCTCGCCGCCTGGCTGGCCATCGGCGCCCAGCGAGTACAGGTCGAATTCGCCGTGAGTGCCCGGGCTTTCATATACATAGTCGCGGCCCCACGGGTCCTTGCTGACGCGCTTCACGTAGCCGGTATCCTTCCAGTGCACCAGGGCCGGATCAGCCGGCTTGTGCACCAGGGCATCGAGTCCCTGTTCGCTGGTGGGAGCGCGGAAATTGTCGAGCTTGTACAGCGTGAGCGCGGTTTCCAGCGCGCGGATGTCCTGCTTTGCCTTGGCGACGCGGGCGTCATCGACATTGCCCGAGAGCTGCTGGATGACCACGGCGGCCAGCAGGCCGATGATCACCACCACGACCATGATTTCGATCAGCGTGAAACCCCGCTGCCCACCCCGGTTTGGTCGAGTCATACTGTTGTCCGTGAAGAGCTCTTGAATGGCTCGATCATAGCAAATGACAGTGCAGGTCCCGTGACAGCGCACACATCCCGAATGAGCATCGCCCGGTCGCTGAATTGCGACGGGCGGCATGGTGCTGGCCTCGCCCTGGCCGTGCTGCTGCTGCTGCTGCCCGTGCTGGGCGGCCAGGGGCTGAACCTGGCCTGGCGCTACGAGCGCGCGGCGGTTGCCGCGGGGCAGTGGTGGCGGTTCGTCACCTGCCACCTGGTGCACCTGGACGCGGCGCACGCGCTGCTCAACGCCGTGGGCCTGGCGCTGCTGTGGGCACTGTTTGCCCGCGCCTATTCGTGGTGGCAGTGGGGCCTCGCGCTGGGCGCCAGCATCGCGGCAGCCGGCATCGGTTTCTGGTTCTTCTCCACGCAGCTGGTGTGGTACGTGGGCGCCTCGGGCGTGCTGCACGGCGTGTTCGCCTGCGGCTGCATCGCCATGCTTCGCCAGCGCGATCGCATCGGGCTCATCGCCGCGGTGATCTTCGCCGGCAAGCTGCTCTACGAGCAGTGGCAGGGCCCATTGCCGTTCGAGAGCGCCGACATGGTGGTGACGGTGGCGCATCTGTACGGCGCCATCGGCGGGGCGGCGATGGGCCTGCTGCTGCGCGGCCGCGGGCAGCAGCTATACTGACGCCCGCATTTTTTTTCGTGATGCAGGTGATCATGCGGCGAGTCTTCGTGTTTCCGGGTCAGGGTTCGCAGTCCGTGGGCATGCTGGCGGAGCTGGCCGCGCAGGACCGCGTGGTCGCGGATACATTTGCCGAAGCCTCGAATGTGCTGGGCTACGACCTGTGGCAGGTGGTGCAGCAGGGGCCGGCCGAGAAACTGGCCGAAACGGTCATCCAGCAGCCAGCCATGCTCACGGCGGGCCTGGCCACCTGGCGTTACTGGCAGGCCCGCGGCGGCTTCACGCCCGATGTGGTCTGCGGCCATAGCCTGGGTGAGTTCACCGCGCTGGCCGCTGCTGGCGCGCTGGACCTGCCCACGGCCGTGGGGCTGGTGAAGCGCCGCGCGGAGCTGATGCAGGAGGCCGTGCCGGCCGGCATCGGCGCCATTGCCGCCGTGCTTGGCCTGGAAGACGAACCCATTGCCGCCGCATGCCTGCAGGCGGCGCAGGGCGAGGTCGTCGAGCTGGTCAACCACAACTCACCCGGGCAGGCCGTGATCGCCGGCCACGCCGGCGCCGTGCAGCGCGCGCTCGAACTGTGCAAAGCCGCGGGCGCCAAGCGCGCGCTGGTGCTGCCCATGAGCGTACCGGCGCACAGCGCGCTGATGCGTCCGGCCGCCGAGCGCTTCGGCGCGGTGCTGGCCGCCGCACCCGTGCAGGTCCCGAAGTTCGCCTACTGGAGCCCCGTCGACGGCGCCGCGCATGCTTCAGCGGATGACATCCGTGCGCTGCTCACCCGGCAGCTGGCCAGCCCCGTGCGCTGGACAACCCTGGTCCGCGCGCTGATCGCCGCGGGCGCCACCGCGTTCATCGAATGCGGACCGGGCAAGGTGCTCACCGGCCTGAATCGACGCATCGAGAAGCGCCCCGATCTGCAGTGCCTCGCGTTGCAGGATCCGGCGGCAGTGGATGCCGCGCTCGCATTGAAAGACTGACGAGGAAACACGAATGACTGCGAACCTGCAGGGTCAGACCGCGCTGGTCACCGGCGCATCCCGCGGCATCGGCCGCGCCATCGCGCTGCGGCTGGCGGCTGCCGGCGCCAAGGTCATCGGTACGGCAACTTCCGAAGAAGGCGCGGCGCAGATCAGCGCGGCGCTGGCCGCGCATGGCGGGCGCGGCGAAGCGCTGAACGTGAGCACGGCAGGCTCCATGGAGGCGCTGATCAGCCGCCTGGATGCCGCGGGCGACATGCCCACCATCCTGGTGAACAACGCCGCGATCACCCGCGATGGCCTGATGCTGCGCATGAAGGACGAGGACTGGGGCGCGGTGCTCGACACCAACCTCTCGGCCAATTTCCGCCTGTCGAAGCTGTGCCTGAAGCGCATGATGAAGGAGCGCAATGGCCGCATCATCAGCATTACTTCGGTGGTGGGCCTCATGGGCAATGCCGGCCAGGTGAACTATGCGGCCGCGAAGGCCGGCGTCATCGGCCTGACCAAGTCCATGGCTCGGGAACTGGCTTCGCGCAACATCACGGTCAACGCCGTGGCGCCCGGTTTCATCGATACCGACATGACCCGGGTGCTGCCCGAGGCGCAGAAACAGGCGCTGATCGGCCAGATTCCCGCGGGGAGGCTGGGCAGCCCCGAGGATATCGCCGAAGCGGTAGCCTTCCTGGCTTCGCCGGCGGCGGCCTACATCACGGGCCAGACGCTGTCGGTTAACGGCGGGATGCTGATGCCCTGAGGATCAGGCCATCGCAGGCCCCCTTGTGCGGCCATTGCAACAATATTCCTTTTGAAACAACAAGTTATAGTTCGACAGAATGCGGGAATTGTGTGGCGGACGGCCATGCCTTCCCCTACAATACGCGCCCCATACGGGCCCCAAAAAGCCGTAAACGGTCAAATATTTCAGAGGATTAAATACAGATGAGCAGCGTCGAAAGCCAAGTCAAAGCCATCGTTGCCGAGCAGCTGGGCGTCAAGGCCGAGCAGGTGACGAGCGACGCGTCATTCGTCGATGACCTCGGCGCTGACTCGCTGGATACCGTTGAGCTGGTGATGGCCCTGGAAGAAGAGTTCGAGATCGAGATCCCGGACGAAGAGGCCGAGAAGATCACCACCGTTCAGCAGGCGATCACCTACATCAACGACCGGCGCGCCAAGGCCTGAAGCGCCGATCGCACCGCGCGCGGCATGATCTGTGCCGCGCCGCCGTCGCCGGATCTGCCGGCGGGGAAATTCCATCAGAAGGCCGGAGCAGCAACGCTTGAGCAAGCGCCGAGTAGTCGTCACGGGCATGGGCATCATCTCTCCGGTGGGCAGCACGCTGGAGGGCGCCTGGAACAACGTGGTCCAGGGCGTCAGTGGCATCGCGCCCATCACGCGTGTCGATGTCACCGAGTTTCCCTGCAAGTTCGGCGGGGCGGTGAAGGACTTCCAGCTCGACAAATACCTCACGCCCAAGGAAGCCCGGCGCATGGACGAGTTCATGCACTACGGCATCGCCGCAGGTGTGGACGCCATGGCCGATTCGGGCCTGGATCTGGCCAAGATCGACCTGGACCGCGCCGGCGTGATCACCGGCTCGGGCATCGGCGGCCTGCAGACCATCCAGGATGAGCACAACGCCTTCCTGTCGGCGATGAGCCCGCGCAAGATCTCGCCGTTCTTCGTGCCGGCCTCGATCATCAACATGATCTCCGGGCACCTGTCGATCCGCTTCGGATTGCGCGGCCCGAACCTGGGCGTGGTCACGGCCTGCACAACTTCCACCCATGCCATCGGCCTGGGTCTGCGCACCATCCAGTATGGCGATGCCGACATCATCCTGTCGGGCGGCGCCGAGATGGCCACCACCATCATGGGCCTGGGCGGCTTCGGCCAGGCCAAGGCGCTGTCCACCCGCAACGACGACCCGCAGGGCGCCAGCCGCCCCTGGGACAAGGATCGCGACGGCTTCGTGCTCAGCGATGGTGGCGGTGCGATGGTGCTCGAGGAACTCGAGCACGCGAAGCGCCGCGGCGCGAAGATCTATGCCGAGCTCGTGGGCTTCGGCATGAGCGGCGACGCGCACCACATCACCGCGCCGCCGGAAGATGGCCACGGCGCCCGCCGCGCCATGCAGGCGGCGATGCGTGATGCAGGCGCGAATCCGGCCGATGTGCAGTACGTGAACGCGCACGCCACCTCCACGCCGCTGGGCGATGTGGCCGAGACGCTCGCGCTGAAGGGCGCATTCGGTGATGCGGCGAAGAAGATCGCCGTCAGCGCCACCAAGTCGGTCACCGGCCACCTGCTGGGCGCCGCCGGTGTCGTCGAGGCCATCTTCACGGCGCTTGCCATCCGCGACCAGGTCGCGCCTCCCACGATGAACCTGCACCAGCCGGGCGAGGGCTGCGACCTGGACTACGTGCCGATGACGGCGCGCAAGATGCGCATCGATACCGCGATGTCCAATTCCTTCGGCTTCGGCGGTACCAACGGCACCGTGGTGCTGCGCCGATTCACGGGCTGATACGGAAATCCCCGGCGCCATGCGCGCGCCTTTCCTGCATGTCGAGTCGCTGGACCTGGATGCCGAGGCGCTGCTTGCCCTCGCATCCCGGGATCCCGCGCGTTATCCCGTGCTGCTCGACAGCGCGGCCGAAGGTTCGCTCTCGCAGGTGAGCCTGCTCGCGGCGCTGCCGCGTGGCCGCCTCTGGCTGGATGCCGCTGGCCTGCTGCACACCGAAGGGGCGGTGCCGCCAACGCGCGAGACCGGGTTCCTCAACGCGCTGGATGCGCTGTGGCGCGGCGAATCGCAGCCGGCCGTCGAGGCGGAATTGAACCTGCCTTTCCGGGGTGGCTGGTTCGCCTACCTGGGATACGAGCTGGCGCGTGAGATCGAACCCACGCTGGAACCCTGGTGGCCCGCGAAGTCGCGCGCTGACCAGCGCCCCGTCGCCTGGGCTATGCGCGTTCCGGCGGCGCTGCTGCTGGATGAGCGCGGGCAGGGCCTGCTGGTCTGCGAGGAATCGGTGACCGAGTCCGAGCGCCGCCAGATCCGCGCTGACGCGCGGCTGGCGATGCAACGTGACGACGCGCCTGTCGCCGCGCCGCACATCGTGGCGCAGGAAGAGGACTCGGAGGCCTATCTGTCTCGCGTGCGCCAGGCCCAGGACTACATCCGCGCGGGCGACATCTACCAGGCCAATCTGTCCCGGCACTGGCGCGCGCGGGTCGACGAGGATTTTCCCGCTGCGGCCTTGTACCGGCGGTTGCGCCAGAGCAACCCGGCGCCATTTGCCGCGTTCGCGCAGTCCGGTGATTTTTCCATCCTGTCGTCCTCGCCTGAACGGCTGCTGCGGATCCGCGGGCGGCGAATCGATACCCGTCCGATCGCCGGCACGCATCCGCGCGGCGCGACGGCGGCCGAGGACAAAGCGCTCAAGGAAGCGCTGATGGCGCATCCGAAGGAGCGCGCCGAGCATGTGATGCTCATCGACCTGGCCCGCAACGACCTCGGCCGCGTGTGCGAGGGGGGCAGCGTGCGCGTGGATGAATACATGGCCATCGAGACCTACGCCCACGTGCACCACATCGTCTCGAACGTGACCGGCGAGCTGCGCGCGGATGTGAGCCCGGTCGAGGCTCTTCGGGCGGTGTTCCCCGGTGGCACCATCACGGGCGTGCCGAAGGTGCGCTGCATGCAGATCATCGCCGAGCTGGAAGGCGAAGCCCGCGGTCCGTACACCGGCAGCCTGGGCTACCTGAACCACGATGGCTCGGGAGACTTCAACATCCTGATCCGCACGATGTCGCTGCTGGGCCGTGAACTGGAGTTCCGCGCCGGCGCCGGCATCGTGGCCGATTCGAATCCCGACCGGGAACTGGCCGAGTCCCGCGCCAAGGCGCGTGGAATGCTGCTGGCGCTCAAGTCATGAGCGGCCCGCTGCAGGTGCTGGTGGATGGCGCGCCGGTGACGGCGGACTGGCCACTGGATCGTTCCCTGCAGTACGGCGACGGCCTGTTCGAGACACTCACTGTCCGCGGCGGCCGCCTGCGCTTCGAAGCGCTGCACCGCGCGCGCCTGGCCGGCGGCTGTCGTCGGCTGGCCCTTTCGATCGACAGCAATGCGCTGTGGCAGACGGCTGGCGAGCTGGCGGCTGCCCACGTCGAGTGCACGCTCAAGGTGCTGGTCAGTCGCGGCAGTTCCCTGGCGCGGGGTTACACGCCGCCGCCCGCGGCAACCCCGCGTGTCATGCACCTGGTTTATCCGCCACCCGCCGCGGGCGAGATTCCGACCCGGGTGCGCCTTGCCACGTTGCAGGCCGTGCTGGGCGAGAATCCGGCGCTGGCCGGTCTCAAGCACTGCAACCGCCTCGAGCAGGTCCTGGGTCGCATGGAACTGCAGCAGGCCTCGGGCTTCGAGGGCCTGATGGGCAGTAGCTCAGGGACCCTCGTTTCCGGCACCATGAGCAATGTGTTCATCGGCCACGGCGAGGAATTCGTGACACCTGTTCTCGACCAGTGCGGCGTCGCTGGCGTGATGCGCGCCGTGGTGCTGCGCGAGGCAGCGCAGTGCGCGGTGGCTGTGCGCGAGGCAAGGGTGTCGCTGGCGGAGCTGGGTGACTGCACGGCCGTGTTCATCACCAATGCGCGCATGGGCGTGGTCGCGGCGCACGAGCTGGACGGTCGCCCTCTGCACGTGCCAGAGGCAGTGCTGCGTCTGGCCGACCGGGTGAGGGCGCTTGCGGATTAGGCGGGCCATTGCCACGACGCTGCTGGGGCTGCTGCTCGTGGCGGCCGTGGGCGGCGTGTGGCTGTGGCGCACGATCAGCGCCGCGGCGGTCACTCCCGGCGCGGCTACCCAGGTAGGTGAGCTCCAGATTGCCCAGGGGGCCAGCCTTCGCTCGGTGCTGAGGCAACTCGAGGAGCGGCAGCTCATCGGCAATGCGCAGCACTTCGAGTGGTACCTGCGCTGCTGCCGCCCAGGCAAGGGCCTTGCGGCATCGGGCATCAAGGCCGGGCGCTACCGCATTGCCCCGGGCCAGCAGCCGCTGGCCATATTGCGACAGCTGGTGGAAGGCCGCGTGATGCTGGAGAGCATCACCATCGTCGAGGGCTGGACCTTCGCGCAGATGCGCGCGGCATTGGCGCGCCGCGTGGGACTGCAGACGGTGGTCAGGGGCCTCTCCGACGCGCAGATCATGCGCGAGCTGGGCGCGCCGGAACTGCCGGCCGAGGGGCGGTTCGCGCCGGATACCTATTCCTTCGCGCCCGGCAACACCAGTGACCTGCAGATCATGCGGCTGGCCTATGAGGCGCAGCAGCGGATACTGCAGGAGGCCTGGAACAGCCGCGCGCCGGACCTGCCATTCGCCAATGCCGCCGAAGCGCTGGCGCTGGCATCCATCGTCGAGAAGGAGACGGGCCTCGCCAGTGAGCGGGCACGGGTGGCCGGTGTATACATCAACCGGTTGCGCATCGGCATGCGGCTACAGTACGATCCTTCCGTGATCTACGGCATCCGCAATTACGACGGCAACATCCGCAGGAGCGATCTGCGCCGCGACGGGCCCTACAACACGTACACCCGGGCGGGCCTGCCCCCCACGCCCATCGCGCTGCCTGGACGCGACGCCATCATCGCCACGCTGAATCCGGAGAAGACCGACGCGCTGTTCTTCGTTGCCATCGGTGATGGCAGTGGCGGGCACTATTTCGCCGCCACCAACGCCGAGCACAACCGCAATGTGCAGCGCTACCTGGAGCGGCTGCGCGCGGCGCCGCCAGCATCCGACGCGCTGGCCGATGCGCCCCCGGCAGCCGATGCGCCCGCCGCGGGTGGCTCGCCGCCATGACGCGAGGCCGTTTCGTCACCGTCGAGGGGATCGAGGGCGCCGGCAAGTCCACGCTGCTGCAGGGGCTGTCTGACGCGCTGCGAGCACGCAGCATCGTGGTATGCGCCACGCGCGAGCCCGGCGGAACACCGCTCGCCGAAGACATCCGCAGTCTCGTGCTGGCGCGACGGACCGAGGGCATGCCGCCAGCCGCGGAGCTGTTGCTGATGTTCGCCGCGAGGGCATCGCATGTGGCGCAGCGCATCGAGCCGGCGCTGGCGCGCGGCGAGTGGGTGCTGTGTGATCGATTCACCGATGCCAGTCGCGCCTACCAGGGCGGCGGCCGCGGCATGGATCCGGCCAGCATCGAATCACTGGCCCGCGTCGCACATCCGGGCCTTGCGCCCGATCTCACGCTGTTGCTCGATCTGTCGCCGGAGGCGGGGTTGTCTCGTGCCCGCCAGCGCGGCGCCGGCGGTGATCGATTCGAGGATGAAGCGCTGGCCTTCTTCACGCGCGTGCGCGCGGCCTATCTGGCGCTGGCGGCGGCCGAGCCGCGGCGCTTCCGGGTGCTCGATGCGACGCTGCCGCCGGCGCAGTTGCTGCAGCAGGCCGAGGCGCAGCTGCGCGAACTGCTGCCATGACGACCTTGCCCTGGCTGGCCGCTGCGCAGGAACAGTTGCGCGCCGCGCATCGGGCCGGGCGCACCCCGCATGGCCTGCTGATCCACGAGGCGCCGGGTACCGGTGGGGGCCTGCTGGCCACCTGGTTCGCGCAGCTCATCCTCTGCGCCGATGAAGCGGCTCCCTGCGGGCGGTGCGCCAGCTGCAAACGAGTGGCGGCGCGCGAGCATCCGGACTTCATCGCGCTGAATCCGGATGCGGAGTCGAAGCTGGGCCAGATCACCATCGACCAGGTGCGCGCGGTGAGCGAACAGCTGGCGCTGTCGAGCCATGAGGGCAGGGGCACGGTGGTGGTCATCGAGCCGGCGCACGCGCTGAACCGCAATTCGGCCAACGCGCTGCTGAAGACGCTGGAAGAGCCGCGTCGCGACGCCCACCTGGTGCTGGTCACGGGAAGTCCGAGCCTGCTGCCCGCCACGGTGCGCAGCCGTTGTCTCAGGCTCAGCCTGCCCATCCCCGACCGTGATCAGGCTCTGGCGTGGCTGGTGGCCGAGCAGCCGCAGCACCGGGCGGCGTGGCCGGCCGTGCTGGAGATGCTGGGCATCGCCCCGCTGGAGGCCGTTGGGGCCGATGTGCCCAGGATGCTGGCGCTGCGCGATGAAGTGCTGCAGGTCCTTCGGGACGCCGCAGCCGGCCGCATCGACGTGCTGAGGGTGGCCGAATCCTGGGCCAGGGAGGACCTTGCGCTGCGCCTCATCTGCATTGAGAACTGCCTCACAGCCCGGGTGCTGGCAATGCGGGCTGGTGCCCGGTTGCAAGATGGCGGTCTGGACATAAATATAGGCCCGGCGTTGCGGATACTGTATGATGTGCGCAGGCTGCAGGGGCAGCTGGCCACATCGCTCAACAAACCGCTGGCTGTGGAAGACCAGCTCTGGCGCATGAACATGCGCGCAGGGCGATGACGGGCAACAGGACACCAATGGCGAATCGGGATACATCGCGGTCGGGCATCAACAAGCCGGGCCTGCTCACGCTCACCATCAAGGACAAGAGCGCGCTGTACATGGCCTACATGCCCTTCGTCCGCAACGGGGGCCTGTTCATCCCCACCAACAGCAACTACCGGCTGGGCGATGAAGTGTTCATGCTGCTGAACCTGATGGGCGAGGACGAGAAGCTGCCCGTGGCCGGTCGTGTCATCTGGGTGACGCCCAAGGGCGCGCAGGGCAAGCGCACGGCGGGCATCGGCGTGCAGTTCTCGGAGCAGGACCGCGGCCAGACGCAGAAGAAGATCGAGAACTACCTCGCCGGTGCGCTCACGGGCGAGAAGCCGACCCACACCATGTGAGAGCTAGACCGTGGCCGCGCGCGTCAGGCCACGTTCCATCGACGACAGCCCGCCCTTGAGCACATAGGCGTCGTAGCCCTTTTCCACCAGGATGAATGCAGCGGCCGAACTGCGCCGACCCGTGTCGCAATACACGACATAGGGCTTGCTCTTGTCGAGGGCCGAGAGCTTCAGCCGGATGAAATACAGCGGCACGTTGACGGCGCCTTCCACCGCGAGGTTCTGGTATTCGGAAGGCAGGCGCACGTCGAGCCAGACGCCTGACTTCTTCGCCACCAGCTGCTCGGCCTGCTCGGGGGTGACCCACTGCAGCAGCGGCTCGTTCATCAGCTCGCGGAAATCTTCCTTCTTCAGGCGCATCAGCACGCCTTCGGTCAGCATCGTGACGGTGGCGTTGCGCTTGGCCTCGGAGATCAGCGCTTCCTCGCCGAAGGTGTCGCCCACGCCCAGTTCGGCCAGCTTGATGCCTTCCTTGTTCAGCGGCGTCTCGCGGGTGACCGAGCACTTGCCGGTGACGATGGCGTAGAAATAGTCGCCCTCGGCGCCCTGGCGGATGATGACGTCGCCGGCGCGATGCGGCATGCGCTGCATACGCAGGAAGATGGCCTGGATGTTCGCTGGCGGAATGCGCTGCATGGCGCGGCTCTGCAGCAGCGTGGTCATCCAGTCATCGCCCTCGGTGCCCTGGAACTGCGACTGCAGGTCCGACACTTCATACGAGCCCGTCTGGTCCCAGGTGATCATCACATCGAGCAGTTCGCTGTCGATGGAGAGAAATTCGACGTTGTCGAGCGCGCGCGCGGACACTTCGCGGGGCAGCTTGGTGGGCAGGGGATTGCGCGCCTCGGGCGTGCCGCCCTTGATCACGCCCACGGTGCGCTCGTCTTCGCGCAGCTCGACGGACCCGGAAACCACCCAGATCGTGCGCTTCTCGGTGTCGCCCTGCTTGAAGATCAGGCGACCAGCGTCCATCTCGCGCACGAACACCTTGCGTGCCAGGGCGGACTGGTTTTCCTTCTTCATTCCATCGAGCGGCGCGAACTGCTTTAGCAGCGCCGCGTCAACGGGGCGTCCCTGGCTCATGCTCTACAGGCTCCTGGTGCGGGCGGCGGTCTGGTACGCGGCGATGCCCTTATTTGTCGGGAAATGGTAACACGCGCCTCAGAGCGCGGACCAACCCGGATCAGGCTCAAAACGTGAACCATGTTGCAGCGTGAGCCGTTCGAGACGGCCCAGCAGATGAGCTTTTCCTTCGGCTCGGGCCCAGTTGAGCGGTCCGCCACGGAACGGGGCGAAGCCGGCCCCGAAGATCACGCCGGCGTCGACCAGGTCCGCATCCGCGACCACGCGTTCACGCAGGCATGCCACGCTCTCGTTGACGAAGGTGAGCATGAGCCGATCCACCAGATCGGCCGGCACGGCATCCTCGGCCACCTTCTGCTTCTGCGCCTTGCCCTCGACCCAGCGGTAGTAGCCCTGGCCGCTCTTGCGACCCAGTGTCTTTGCCGCGAGCAGCGCCTCGAGGCGCTTCAACGGGATCGGAGGCTTGCGCTTGATGGCCGCGCCAATGATCTCGCCCACGTGGTGGCAGGTGTCGAGGCCGACCACATCCGCCAGCTCGACGGGGCCCATGGGCATGCCGAAGGCGGTGGCGGCGGCATCGACCACCTCGGGCAGGATGCCTTCCTCGACGGCGGTCATGCCTTCCTGCATGTATGGGATCAGCACGCGGTTGACGAGGAAGCCCGGCGCGCTGCGGCAGGGCAGCGGCAGCTTGTCGAGCCTGCGAATGAATGATGTCGCGGTGCCGAGGATTTCGTCCCGGGTCTGGAGTCCCTGGATGATCTCCACCAGCGGCATCTGCGCCACCGGATTGAAGAAATGCAGGCCAACGAATCGACCCGGATCCGCCATGCCTTCGGTGAGGGTTTCCAGCACGATGCTCGAGGTGTTCGTGGCCAGCAGCGCCGCCGGCTTCATGCGCGGCAGCAGCTGCGCGTACAGCGCGCGCTTGGCCTCCAGGTTCTCGAAGATCGCCTCGATCACCACGTCGGCATCGGGCACGGCGACCCCTTCAACGTCCGCCGTCAACCTGCGGGTCGCTTCGGCTCTCGCGGCCGAATCGTGGATGCGCTTGGCAAACAGCGCCTTCGCGCGTTCCAGCGCCGGCGCGACGTGTTCAAGTGAGCGATCCTGCAGCGTGACCTCGAAGCCGCGCAGCGCGCACCACGCGGCAATGTCGCCGCCCATGATGCCGGCGCCCACCACATGCACGCGCCGGATGGCATCGGCGGCGGGGTTGCGTGCGCCCAGCGCCTTGAGCCGATCCTGCAGCTGGAAGACGCGCACCAGATTGCGGGCGGTGGAGGTCTGGAAAAGCTCCGCGATGGACTGGGCTTCGGCGTCGTAGGCTTTCCGGCCCCGCGCGCCGTGCTTGGCCCAGAGATCGACGATGGCAAACGGAGCGGGGTAGTGCTCGCGCCGCACGCGGGAAGCCACCTGACGGCGCAGCGCATCCTTCAGGAAGCTGCGGCCGATGGACAGGGAAAGCAGACGCTCGAGAAGCTTCGGCCGGTGCGGCGCGGGCTGCTGCAGCAGCAGGTCGCGGCAGGCCGCTTCGGCGCCGTCGGCGGGCGCCAGCCGGTCCACCAGCCCCATCTTCAGCGCGCGGTCGGCGCGGAAGGTCTTGCCGGTGAGCATCATGTCCATGGCCGCGCGCACGCCGACCAGCTGCACCGAGCGAACCGTGCCGCCAAAGCCCGGGTGGATGCCCAGTTGTACCTCGGGCAATCCCAGCGTCAGGCAGCCATCGTCGACGCCCACTCGGTAGCGGCAGGCGAGCGCCAGCTCCATGCCGCCGCCCAGCGCGAAGCCCTGCAGCAGCGCCACCACGGGGCAGCGCAGCGCGGCGATGCGGTCACACAGCCGCTGGCCCCGACGGATCAGCACCAGCGCCTGCTCCACGGAGCCCAGCGTCGTGAATTCGTGCACGTCGGCGCCGGCGATGAAGCCGCTCTTCTTGCCGGAGCGGATGATGAGCCCGCGCGGCGGCGCGGCCTCGATGCCGGTCAGCACCGACTCAAGCTCGATCAGTACTGCCGAAGAGAGCGTGTTGGCCGAGCGTTCGGGGACATCCAGCGTCAGCACGCCGATGCCATCCGCGCCGGCTGTGTAGGTCCAGGAGTGGTTGCTCATGATGCTGGGTCCCCATCCACCGTGAAGTCACAGATCAGCGGTCGGTGATCCGACAGCCGGATATCGGGCACGGAAAAATCCGTGACCCGGATGCGTTCGCTCACCAGGATGAAATCCAGTTCCGCCCGCGGCGAGCCAGCGGGGTAGGTGGCCAGCTCGCGCACGTTGGCGCTGCGCAGGCCACTGGCGCGCATGAACAGGTACAGCTCGTGCGTGCCCCAGAACGTGTTGAAGTCGCCCGCGACGATCACCGGTTTGGTCGATTTCTCCACCAGGTCGTGCAGGTAGCGCAGCTGGTACTGGCGGTGACGGTACTTGAGCGACAGGTGCACCAGGAAGACGCAGACCTCTTCCAGTTCCAGCTCGATGATCAGTCGCTTGATGCCCGAGTCGAAGTAGTGGAAGCGCTCGCCATGCACCCGCGGCGCCGCCAGGAATGCATTGGCCTGCTTGCGGACGATGGGCAGGAAGTTGTTGACCGAGGCGGTTCCGTACTTGCATTCGTAGGTGGAAAAGTGCCCCAGGCTGCGGGCGATGAATTCGGCCTGGTTCACCATGCCGGAGCGTATCGAGCCGGTGTCGACCTCGATCAGGCCGATGATGTCCGCGTCCTGGCGGCGCAGGAATTCGGTCAGGCCGGTGAGCACGCGGCGGTTGCTGCGCAGGTAGCCGGCGCCCGGCACCGGCAGGTGGAAAGCCGGTCCGGTGCCCGTCGCGTAGCGGATGTTGTAGACCACCAGCCGCATTGTCGTCCTCGTTCTGCCTGCTGCGCAGCCCTAGTGTATCGGGTGTTGAGGTACACTTGCCGCCCATGTCGCAGAAGAACCCCATACGCGTGTTCGTCACGCACAACTGGCACGACACCGACGACTACCTGCGCCTGTTCGAGTACCTCGAAAGCGCCAACAACTTTTTCTACCGCAACACCAGTACGCCGGACAAACTGCCGCCGAAAGTCGACACCGAGACAGTGCGCGAAGACCTTCGCAAGCAGATCAATGCGGCAGAGGTGTGTCGCGCTGGTCAGCCTGCACGCCGAGCAGCCGGACATGGCCATCTTCCAGATGAACTACGCGCAGTCGCAGAAGAAGCCGGTGATCCTGCTGCCGCAGTTCGGGCTGAGGGCCGAGCCGCCGAAACTGCTGGTCGACCGGGCCGATGAGGTGGTGGCCTGGGAACAGCGCGGTATCGTCGATGCGATCCGTCGCCTCGCGCGCCAGGAAAACACGCAGCGCTTCGACACCATCGAGTTCAATCCCGACGAGTTCAAGGACTTCGGTCGATTGAGCCGCCCGCGCGTGCGGTGGTCAGCCGTCGGCGGCGAAGAGATTGACGATGGGCGCGCTCGCCGGATTGCGCACACGGCGCGTGGCCATGCCGCTGCCCGAGCGAGCCACTCCAGCAAACACCTTCACGACAACCGCGGCGTGACGCGCGGCTTCGTCGTTCGACATCTTGCGGACGGATGCGCGGATTGCGCTTTCGCGCGGCTGCGGTCGCTCGCGGCGCATCGCCGTGCACAGCGCGTTGAATTCCGCGCGCAGGTTTTCCGGCAGGTCTTCTGAATCGATCTGGATCAGATACGCGGCATAAGCTTCCGCGAGGCGATCCTTGATCGCACCGCCCTGCGAGAGGGTGACGGTGGCTTGCTGCAGCAGTTCGAGCAGATTGTCCATGGAAATCTCTTGGCCGACTTCGTCGCGTTGGTCTTCTTGTGCGGGCAACCTCAAGTGTTACCTGAAGGTTGCACCAGCAGAACCTCATGCAGAGTCAATGAGGTACAGCGGAAATATACACCCGCGTGCAGGGTGTGCAAGCGGGAAAAACCAGGCTGAAGCGGTGAAGCGGACTGCGGAAGCCCGATTCGGGCTTCTTGTGTGAGAGTACTTGAAAACGTATTCCTAAAACGCTGTATTCAAAATAAAAACAAGATTCCAACGGCCATCATTGGCGCAGCGATCAATCCCGATGCCACTCGCCATCCATAGGCGCGCCCGCCACTGATGAATGCGGTGCCGGCCTTGGCCAGCGCGCTGACAACCAGCAGCAACACAACGCCCCAGGCGGCCGCTGGCAGATTCAGCTGACCTGTGCTGGCCAGCTGCGCGAGGCTGGCGGCGGCCGCATGCACCTCCACCAGCGCCACGGCCGCGGCGGCCGCTACCACGCCGGCCGCGCCAAGTGCCTGCTGCAGCCAGGCCGAGACCAGAAGGACGATGCCCATGAGTCCGGCCAGCAGCAGTGCGTGACTGATGCGGAAGGCGCGGGGGGTGCGTTCAACCGGCAGCGTGGTGACCGATTCGTGGCGCAGCACGCCCAGCAGCGCGGCTCCCAGCAGCGCGACGCCCGCCACCAGCAGCGGCCAGCGCAGCAACCCGAACAGGGCGGGCGCGACCCCGGCCACCAGGCCGCAGAACAGCACGTAGGATCCCAGGTTCGCAAACAGCGCCCCGGCCGCCGCCGCCGGGACGTGGTGGGGCTCTTCGCGCGCCCTATGGCCAAAGCCGACGACGGCCGCCGTGGAGGAAGCGAAGCCGGACAGGAATCCGGCCAGAGGCAATCCCCAGCGCGCACCCACCAGTTGCAGCGCCACGTGACCTGCCATGCCGACCGCCAGGATCAGCACCACCAGTCGCCACAGCCGCGCCGGTACCAGCACTCCCCAGGGATCCACGGCCGTCTCCGGCAGCAGCGGCAGCACGACCAGAGCCGCAGCGGCCAGCAGCAGCGCATCCTTCAGTTCCTGTTCGCTCAGTCGCTCGCGCACCAGCTGGTGCAGGGGCCGCTTCAGGAACAGCGCGCCGGCCACGACCACCGACAGGCCCCCGGCCAGCGCCGGCTGGGTCTGCGCCAGCGCGGCCAGCAGCGCGGTGACAGGCATGGCGACCTCGCCGGTGAGCCCCGGATCGCGATCGGCGCTCTTGAGGTAGCTGGCCACGGCCAGTGCGCCGGTCAGCAGCAGCACCACCGCAAGCACCAGGGTGCCCAGCGCGGCGCCCAGCGTGCCGGCCAGCGCCAGCATGAGGTGGGTGCGAATGCCCGCCACGGAGTGCTGGGGGTCGGGCTGGGCCCGCTCCCGCACCACACCGATCAACAGCCCCAGCCCGATGGCCGAGGCCAGTCCCAGCAGCGACAAATCCGGCAGCATCGCGGCAGCTTATCCGGAACTGTGGAATCATTCGGTAATCCGAATCATTACGGGGGTGGGGCGTTGGACAGCATCTGCGCAGGTCGGTCGGCATTGCCGTGGCGGGGTTTGATCGCCGCCCTCGGCCTGGTCGCGCTCGCGTCGCCGGCATCTGCCGCGGCAGCGTCCGATTCGACCCCAGCCACCGAAGCATCGCAGCACTGGCGTCTGCTGGATGAGCGTTGCGGCAGTTGCCACAACAGTACGGACTGGGCCGGCAGCCTAGCCTTCGACACCCTCTCCCCGGACGACATCGGGGGCGATGCCGAGGTGTGGGAGAAGGTGGTGAGCCGCCTGCGCGGGCATCTCATGCCGCCGCCAGGCGGGCCGCAGATGGATGCCCGCCAGCAGGAGGCTTTCGTGCACTGGCTCGAGGGCCGGCTGGATGCCGAGGGCAAGGCGCGACCGGATCCGGGCTACGTGGGCCTGCATCGCCTCAATCGCACCGAGTACCGACGCGAGATCGAGCGGCTGCTGTCGCTCGAGGTGGAGGTGCAGAACCTGCTGCCCAAGGATGTCTCCAGCGACGGCTTCGACAATGTGGCCGCGGCGCTGCGCACCTCGCCGGCATTTCTCGACCAGTACATCGCCGCGGCGCGCAGTGTGGCGCGACTGGCCATCGGCAGCGCGTCCGCCAAGCCGAGCAGCCGCGAATACCGCGTGGATCCGGCCATCGATCAGTCGAAGCACATCGACGGCCTGCCGTTGGGGACCCGGGGCGGCATGCAGGTGGAGCACTACTTCCCGGCTGACGGCGAGTACGAGTTCAACATCCGCGAGTTCTTCTTCATGGGCGCGGGCTACGTGACCAAGATCGATTCGCGCCACCGCGTCATCCTCACCATCGACGACCAGCGCGTGTTCCAGCAGGAGGCGGGCGGTCCGGACGACCTGAAATACGTCGACCAGCAGCAGGCCATCGCCGCCGACAACATGCAGGCGCGCTTCAACCATATCCGGGTGCGCGTGCCGGCCGGCCTGCATCGCATCGGCGTGGCCTTCGTCGAGCGTTCCTACGCGCAGAGCGATTCGCCGCTGCAGCCCATCGCGATGCTGCCGGAGATGGAGCGCTACCCGAACATACCGGGCTTCGACGTGTCCGGTCCGTTCAACGTGAGCGGCGTGGGCGAGACGCCCAGTCGCCAGCGCATCTTCGTCTGTCGGCCAGCCAGTGAAGCAGAAGAGGCCCCCTGCGCGCGGCGCATACTCGCGAGGCTGGCGAGCGATGCCTTCCGTCGGCCGGCGACGCAGGATGACCTGGCCGCGCCGCTGCAGTTCTACGCGTCGGGTCGTGCCGCCGGCGGCTTCGAGGCCGGCATCGAAAGCGGCCTCACCGCCATCCTGGCCAGCACCAAGTTCCTGTTCCGCGTCGAAGCATCCGCCGCGCAGGCCGCCGATGCGCCGCAGCTGCTCACGGACCTGGAACTGGCCTCAAGGCTGTCGTTCTTCCTGTGGAGCGAGGGGCCGGACCAGAACCTGATTGAAGCGGCCACCGCGGGCCGTCTGCGCGATCAGGCTGCGCTGGCCGCGCAGGTGCGACGCATGCTGAAGGATGCGCGCTCCTCGACGCTGGTGACCAACTTCGCCTTCCAGTGGCTGAACGTGCCGCAGATCGACAAGATCCATCCCGACCCGGTGCTGTATCCCACGTTCGATCCGAACCTCCGGCATGGTTTTCGCGAGGAGATCCGCCTGTTCCTCGACAGCGTGCTGCGCGCCGACCGCAGCGTGCTCGACCTGCTGCGAAGCGACACCACCTTCCTGAACGAGCGACTGGCCGTGCAGTACGGCATTGCCAACGTCCGCGGCGACCAGTTCCGGCGCGTGGTGCTCACGAACCCGAACCGCTTCGGGCTCTTCGGCAAGGGCGCGGTGCTGATGGGCACCTCCTACGGCAATCGCACCTCGCCGGTGCTGCGCGGTTCGTTCATCCTGGAGAACATCACCGGCACGCCGCCCACGCCGCCGCCGCCAGGGGTTGAACAGTTCCCGGAAACCGAAGCCGGGCACAAACCGCAGACGGTGCGCGAGCGCCTGGAGTCGCATCGCGCGAACAAATCCTGCAATGCCTGCCATGGCGTGATCGATCCGCTGGGTTTCGCGCTCGAGAATTTCGATGTGACCGGCGCCTGGCGCGACCGCGACCGGGATGCCGGCGAGGCGATCGACGCGCGCGGGGTGCTTGCCAGCGGGGCCAGAGTAAACGGGCCCGCCGAATTGTCCGCAGCGCTGCTTGCGCGGCCCGAGCAGTTCGTGCACGCGATCACCGAGAAGCTGATGGTGTACGGGCTGGGTCGTCCGCTGCGTCACCAGGACATGCCGACGGTTCGCGCCATCGTGCGCGCCGCCGCGGCGCGTGAATACCGTTTCGAGGACATCGTGCAGGGCATCGTCGCCAGCGACGCCTTCCGCATGAATCGCCTGCCACCAGCCACGCCCGAGACCCGCACGGCGCAGGCCCGGTCCGCCAACTGAAGAGGCACACCACCGTGTTCATCACCAAGAAGCACATCTCCCGCCGCACGCTGCTCAAGGGCGCGGGCGTCGGCCTGTCGCTGCCACTGCTGGATGCGATGATTCCGGCGTCAACGGCGCTGGGCGCCACCGCCGCCGCGGCCAAACCGCGCCTGGGTTTCTTCTACTTTCCGCATGGCGCGGTGATGGAGAACTGGACGCCCTCGAGCGAGGGCCGTGATTTCGACCTGAAGTCGATCGTCGAACCGCTGGCGCCGTTCCGCAAGCAGCTCACGCTGGTCAGCAACCTGGGCAACAAGCCGGGTGAAAGCCGCGCGGTGCATGCGCTGGTGCCGGCCACTTGGCTTTCCTGCGTGCATCCGAAGGAGGGGCTGGAACCCAGCATGGCGGCGACGGTCGACCAGATCGCGGCCTCGCACATCGGGCAGGACACGCCCTGGCCCTCGCTCGAGATCGCCACTGCCCAGGGGCACGGCGTGGGCAGCGCCTGCGAGCGCGGCTATGGCTGCAGCTATTCGGGCACGCTGTCGTTCCGCAACGCATCCACGCCATTGCCCGTGGAAAGCAATCCGCGCCAGCTCTTCCTGCGCCTCTTCGGGCAGGGTGATTCGCTCACCGAGCGACGCTTCCTCACGCAGCAGACCGCGAGCCTGCTCGACATGATCAGCGGCGAAGTGGCCAGCCTGTCGCGCTCGCTGGGGCCGCAGGACCAGCGCACGCTGCATGACTACCTCGACAGCGTGCGCGAGATCGAGCGGCGCATCCAGAACAGCGAGCGCGGCGATCTGGCGCGCCTCACGCTGCCGGAAGTGCCGGGAGCCACATCGCAGAATTTCGATGAGCACCTGCGGATGATGTTCGACCTGGTGGCGCTGGCCTGGCAGGGCAACCTCACGCGCATCCAGACCTTCATGATCGCGCCCGAGGTCAGCGAGCAGACGTACAACCACATCGGCGTTCCAGATGCCTTCCACGCCATCTCGCATCACGCCAATGACCCGGCCAAGAAGGCGCGTCTGGCGAAGATCCAGCGCTATCACTCCGAGGTGTTCGCGGATTTCCTGGCGCGACTGGCGAAGACGCCGGACGGCGAGGGCAGCATGCTCGACAATTCCATGC
This sequence comes from Pseudomonadota bacterium, assembly GCA_016720075.1. Taxonomy (GTDB): domain Bacteria; phylum Pseudomonadota; class Gammaproteobacteria; order Steroidobacterales; family Steroidobacteraceae; genus ZC4RG30. Next base: position 269,258 of record JADJXW010000020.1, on the reverse strand, counting down.
TGCTCTACGGCAGCAACATGTCCAACAGCAACGCGCACAACCAGTATCCGCTGCCCACGGCCATCATTGGCGGCGGCGCCGGACGCCTGCGTGGCGGGCAGCACATCAACTTCGCGCAGCGCACGCCGCTGGCCAACGTGCACCTGACGCTGCTGCAGCGTGCCGGCGTGCCCATCGAGCGCGTGGGTGACAGCACCGGCGTCATCGCGGAGCTGTGATGAGCCAGCCGAACAATCGCGCGCTGCCGCGGATCGTGGCGCTGATGGGGCTGGTCCCGGCCTTTGGCGCCTGGGCTGCCGATGGCGCCGTGACGCAGATCGTGCCGCGCAGCGCGCCGCTGGTGGAAGCCGCGCGCGCGCGCGATGCAGCCACGGCGCAGAAGCTGCTGCGAGAATCGCGCGCCGCCGCGAAGCAGATGGCGGTGGATGGCACCACTGCGCTGCACTGGGCCGTGTACAACGACGATGCCGACCTGGTGGATCGCCTCGTCGCCGCCCGCGCCGATGTGAACGCGCGCAATGACTATGGCGCAACGCCATTGTCGCAGGCCGCCGTGGTGGGCAACGTGCGCGTGATCAGGCGCCTGGTCGGGGCGGGGGCCGATGTCGAGGCCGCCAACGCCGACGGGCAGACGGCACTGATGGTGCTGGCCCGCAGCAGCAACGTGGAGGCGGCCAGGGTGCTGCTAAAGCGTGGCGCAAAGGTGGACACGCGCGAGGCCTGGCGCGAGCAGACGGCGCTGATGTGGGCCGCGGCCGAAGGCCAGCCCGACATGGTGAAGCTGCTCATTGAACACGGCGCCGACGTGAACGCCCGCAGCAAGGTGAACAACTGGGAGCGCCAGGTCACCGCCGAGCCGCGGCACCAGGCGCGTCCGGCCGGCGGCTTCACGCCGCTGCTCTACGCGGCGCGCAGGGGCTGCGTGCAATGCGCGAGCCTGCTGGTCACGGCTGGAGCCGACGTGAACGGCGTGGATCCGGATGGCGTGAGTCCGCTGCTGCTGGCCACGCTCAACTTCAGCTTCGATACGGCGAAGTTCCTGATCGAGCAGGGTGCCGATGTGAACCGCTGGGACATCTGGGGCAGGGCGCCACTGTACGCGGCCGTGGACATGAACACGCTGCCCACTGGCGGCCGCGCCGACCGGCCATCGCTCGACAAGACCACCGGCATCGAGCTCATCGCGGCGCTGTTGAAGGCGGGCGCAAACCCGAACATGCAGCTGAAGCTGTTTCCGCCGCACCGTTCGCTGCGCGATGACCGCGGCGCCGACATGATGCTCACCATCGGCAGCACGCCGCTTATCCGGGCCGCCAAGGCCGGAGACGTGCCGGCCATCCGGCTGCTGCTGGCTGCCGGCGCGCATGTGGATCTGCCTACCATCAATGGCATCACGCCGCTGATGGCGGCGGCCGGCAACGCCGCATCGGGCCTCGACACGCGCGGCCGCTACAAGACCGAGGCCCAGGCCGTGGAAGCCGCCGAGCTGCTGCTGGCCGCGGGCGCCAACGTGAACGCGCGCGAGAGGGGCGGGCAGACGGCGCTGCATGGCGCGACCATCTGGGGCTTCAATTCGCTGATCCGCGTGCTGGCGACGCACCGGGCCGATCTTGCGGCCAAGGATTCGCAGGGGCGCATGGCGGTGGACCTGACCCGCGCCTCCGCGGCCGCTTCCGGCCGCGAGGGCGCCCGGCAGGCCCGACCCGAGACCGAGGCGCTGCTGCGCGAACTGATGGGCGCCGCGCGATGATGGATCGACGGATATTCCTGCAGGGCGCGCTGGGCGTTGGCGCGGCGTTGCCCTGGGCGCTTCGTTCGAGTCCCGTGCGCGCCGCGCAAGCCCAGCACCGCGTCACGACGCTGGGCCCGAACCTCTACCTGCTCGAGGGATTCGGCGGCAATGTCACCGTGTTCGATTCCGCCGACGGCGTGCTGCTGGTGGATGGCGGCGCGCCGGAGCATTCGGCCGCCGTGCTGAAAGCCGTGCGCGAGCTGACGGGCAAATCCCAGGTGCACACGCTGTTCAACACGCACTGGCACTGGGACCAGACCGGCTCCAACGCGCCGCTGGGCGCCACCGGCACCCGCATCATCGCGCACGAGAACACGCGCCTGTGGCTGTCCACCGACGTGGATTCGAAGTGGGAGAACCGCAAGTACGGACGGCTGCCCGCGAAGGCGCGGCCTTCGAAGACCTTCTACACCGCCGAGCAGCTCGATTTCGGCGGCGAACAGATCGAATACGGTCACCTTTTCCAGGCGCACACGGATGGCGACATCTTCGTGCACTTCCGCAGGGCCAATGTGCTGGTGGCGGGCGACGTGCTTGCGGTAGGCCGCTATCCCGTCATCGACTACATCACCGGTGGCTGGATCGGTGGCATGGCCACGGCCGCGCAGCAGCTGGCGGCCCGCTGCGACGACAGCACGCGCGTGATTCCCGGCGTTGGTCCCGTGCAGGCCCGGGCCGATCTGGCGGCCGAGCAGGCCATGCTGGTCGATGTGCGGGCGCGGCTGTCGAAGCTGCTGGCGCAGGGCATGAGCATCCAGGACATGCTCGAGGCCGCGCCGACGCGCGACCTGGATGCGAAGTGGGGCGATCCGAAGCTGTTCATCGCCAACACCTGGCACGGACTGATCCGCCGCACAGGCGAGCTGGGCGTTTCGATCGTCTAGACGGCTTGAGGAACATTCATGGATGAATGTCTGCGCTGTGGCGCCTGCTGCGCGAGTTTCCGGGTTTCGTTCTACTGGGCCGAAGCCTGGTCGCGCGGCCTGCCCGACCTGATGGTGGAGAAGGTCAATCCGCAGATGGCCTGCATGGCAGGCACCAACCATACGGATCCACGCTGCCTGGCGCTGCATGGCGCCATCGGCGACGAGGTACGCTGTGTCGTGTATGGCATGCGGCCCGAGCCGTGCCGTGAGGTGCGCGCCGGAGACGACAAATGCCGGGACGCCCGGCTGCGCCACGGCCTGGCGCCGATTCCAGCCCTGTCGGAATGAGGCGACGGTTGCCTCGTTCCCGCGGTCCGGCCACTATCGGTGCTGTCATGAAACCGCTGCAAATCCCTTCTAAACGTACCGCCTCGGCCCTGCTGCTGCTGGCCTTTCTTGCGGCCTGTGGAGGAGGGGACTCGGGAGGAGGGGGCAATCCCCCGCCGCCGCCTGACCCGCCCGGACCGCCGGTTGCAGGACCCGCATGGCCGCAGTTCAGCCGCGACGCGCAGCACTCGGCCGCAAGCAGCATCGCCACGCCGGCGCTGTCGCGCATCATCTGGCAGACGCCGGTGGATACTTCACCGCTGTACTCCGCGCAGGGCTACCTGCTCACGCATTACGGTTCGCCGGTGATCTCCGGCCAGAACACCGTGCTGGTGCCCGTGAAGACGGCGTCGACGGGTGCCTTCAAGGTAGAGGCCCGCAGCGGCGCCAATGGCGGACTGATCTGGTCCGCCAGCACGGACTACATGGTGCCGCCGCACAACTGGTTCCCCAGCTTCAACATCGCGCTCTCGGGCGCTCGCGTGTACATCCCCGGCGCGGGCGGCAAGCTGTACTACCGCGATGGCGTGGATTCGGCCACGGGCACGCTGCAGACCGCGGTGTTCTATGGGGCCGCAACCTACAACGCGGCCAAGGCGGAGCTGGATTCGGCCGTGATGATCAGCACGCCGGTCACCATCGATCCGGCAGGCAATGCGTGGTTCGGCTTCTTCGTCAGTGCCGGCAATTCCGCGGGGCTGACCAGCGGGCTTGCGCGCGTGGCGCCGGATGGCACGGGCACCTGGCGCGCGGCCAGCGTGCTGGCCAACGATGTCGCCGTGGATCGCGTGGCGATGAACAGCGCGCCGGCCGTGGCCAACGATGGCAACAGCGTCTATGTTGCGGTGAGCACCGCAGGCGGGCGGGGCTACCTGGTGCGGGTGGATGCGGCCACGCTCACTCCCATGACTCGAGTGGCGCTGGTTGATCCGGCCACGGGAGCCCCCTCGCGCATCACTGGCGATTCGACTTCATCTCCCGTGGTCGGGCCGGATGGCGATGTGTACTTCGGCGTGCTCGAGCCCACGCGCGGCGCGCACAACAGCCGCGGCTGGCTGCTGCATTTCAACGCCGCGCTAGACCAGGGCAAGGTGCCGGGCTCCTTCGGCTGGGACAACACCCCGTCCATCGTGCCCGCCACTGCGGTGCCGTCGTACACCGGGCCGTCCACGTACCTGCTGGCCATCAAGTACAACAACTACGCGGGGTCCGGCACGGGCACCGGGCAGAACGAAATGGCGATCGTCGATCCCTCGCGGGCGCAGGCCGATCCGATCATCGCCACCGTCCAGGTGATGGCCGAAGTGCTGAAGATCGTCGGTCCCACGGCGGATTCCGAAAATCCCGGCGGCGTGCGCGAATGGTGCGTGAACACCGGCGCCGTCGATCCGGCCACTCGCTCCATGCTCATCAACAACGAGGACGGCAGGCTCTACCGCTGGAGCTTCGGCACCAACCAGCTCACCGAGAACATCCGCTTCAACAATGGGCTGGGCCAGTCGTACACGCCCACGGCCATTGGCGCCGATGGCACGGTCTACGCGATCAACAACGCGGTGCTGTTCGCCGTCGGGCGCTAGATGTCCTTCTTGTAGGCCTTCGGGTTCTGCTCGCAGTCGGCGAGCTGGTCCTTGAGCCTGTCGCGGCGCTTGAGCAGCTTGCGGGCCACGTTGGGCTCTTCACCCTTGTGCAGCTGCGCGTCCAGCACGTCGATGCGGCCCTGGACGTAGGCCTTGCACTGGCGGACGGGCTGGGTCTGGGCAACGGCCGGGGACCCCAGGATCATCGCGACCAGGGCTGGCCCGGCGATTCGAATCGGATATCTCGTACTTCGCATAATGTATATTATGGTAAATAATCTATATGGCGTTGGAGTGCTCAGGCTTCCTGGACTGCCTGAGTCCCGGCTGGCTGCCCGCTCTCCCGCATCAGCCTGGCTACCAGCCGATTGAAGATCATGACGCCGCGGTCATGCACCGTGGGCAGCACCTGCGGGTTCTCCGTGCGATCGATGACGCGCTGCTGGGCTTCGATGATCAGCTTGTCCTCGCCGAAGGCCTGCCCGGCAATACCCATCAGCGTGTCGCGCAGCGCTTCATCGCCATATCGGCGATGCGGACCCCACGAGAAGAAATACCTCGAGGTCTTGCCGCCCGAGGGCGTTACGGCCTGGCTGGTGAATGTCACGCCGGCCTGCGCCTTGTCATAGTCCGGTCGTTCATGGTTGCAGGCCGCCGCCGTGCCCAGGTCAAAGCTGCCGCTCCACATCAGCAGCACGCCGGGGATCAGGAAGTCGTAGCTGCTCCACCGGTCCACGGGCGGATTCTGCAGGCCAGCCGGGCTGCGGGCGTTTTCCACCCAGCGTTCGAACCGCACGCCGCGCGGCAAGGGCGTGATCTTCGGCGTGCTGTCGGCGAAGGCCGAGCCCGCGCCAAAACTGTTGGCGTGCACGAAGGTCAGGTGACTGAAGTCGAGCAGGTTGTCGTTGATCAGTCGCGCCTCGGCGGCGTAGTCGAGATAACCACGGCCCAGGATCCAGTCAGGCTCGTCGAATCCCACGGCGGGCGGAATCAGGCCCGCGTCGGCCTTGGCCGGATCACCCATCCACACCCATATCCAGCTGTGCCGGTCGATCACCGGATAGGACCTGACGCGGGCCTTTGGCGGGATCTCGGATTGACCCGGAATCTCCAGCACCTGGCCGTCGGCGCCATAGACAAAGCCGTGGTACATGCAACGCAGTCGATTGCCTTCACAGCGGCCCAGCGAAAGGGGCGCCAGGCGATGCACGCAGCGATCCTCCAGCGCATGCACGCCATCGGCCGCACGCCACAGCACGATGGGTTCGCCCAGCACCGAGGCGGCCTGCGGCTTGCCCTCTTCCAGGTCCTGGCTCCAGGACGCCACGTACCAGGCGTCGCGCAGATAGTTCATGGTGCGATCAGCCGCATGGCTGCCTCCAGTGTCGTGTCGCCAGGTACGGAATCCTCCACCGCCTGGGGACTGAAATTTTCGCGCGGCGTGCCGTTCACATGGAACAGTTTCTCGGTGGGGATTCTCGCCACGATACCCGAATGCGTCAGGCGAACCTCGCCCAGCGCGCCCAGCAGCTGCGCCATGCGCTGGCCGAGCACAGGCGCGCCGCGGGCCGCGTTCAGGCCGATGGCGATGCCCTCGCCCATGCTGCCGGTCCAGGCGCCTACCAGCACGACGACGGGGACATCCAGCACGGGAGCACGCGGCGCGACCTGCTCCACCCAAATGCGCGGCATTCCGGTTTCACGGCCTTCCGCCACGTATTCATGCCGCTGGTAGGGGCTCGGCGTCGCAACGAAATGCCCCATGAGTCCCCGGGCAACGCTGCTCGTGCCGCCTGAGGGAGTGTCGCGCAGATCCAGGATGAAGCCACTGACGCCCGCAAACCCACGCAGCGCGACGTCGAAGGCGCGCACCAGCTCGTTGTCGCCGAGGCTGTTGTGGATGCGGACATAGCCGACGTTGCCGATGCGCCGGGCCTGCAGCAATCCGGGCTGTTCGCCGGTGGCTTCCGCCCGGAAATCCACGGATCGCTCGACCGCGCCCGCGCGCAGCATCAGTTTCCTCATGCTGCGCTCATGCCTGCCCGCCACGGCAACATTCAGTGCCCAGTCGCGCGCCAGCGGATCGCTGCGTGACAGATGCACGGGTTCCAGGGCCTGCGTGGCCTTCGCGATCGGGATGTCATCCAGCGCGAGCAGTTCGTCGCCGGCTCGAACCCCAGCGGCTTCAGCCGCTGATCCCTGGCGCACGTCGGTCACGATGGCGCGGTTCCCGCGCCAGGTCAGGCGTAGCTGCGAACCGGTAGGCACGAGCCGCAGCGAGGCGCGGGTGTTGGTGCCCAGGTGGGCATGGCTGTCATAGAGTTGACCGAGCGCCTGCTCGAGCGCCGCCACGAACTCGTCGCGGGTTCGCGCTGCAGTGGCCAGCGGCTTGATCGTGTCGCAGGTGGCGCGCCAGTCAGTGGTCTTGATGTCGAAGTACGCGTACTCGGCGCCGATGAAATCGCACAGCTGCCGGAAATCCGCGGCGCGCTGCGCTGCGCCCGGCATCGCGGGGCTGGCTGCAAGGCTGGCGCCGACGCAGCACGCCAGCAGCAGCGCGCATCGAAGTATCCCTGCCGCCGCGGGGTTCATCATGCGTTGCCGGGCGGAACCCGGGCCACGGCTTCCTCGGACTGCGCCTTGCGACCCCCACCGACGAAGGTGCTGGCGCCCTCCGAGGCCTCGATCATCATGCGCGCCATCTGCACGCCGCGAGCGGCCAGCGCCTGTGCGCCTTCATGCAGCCCCTTCGAGTCGCGCACCACGGCCTGGTTGCGCTCCATGTCTTCGGCGCTCCAGCCTCTTGAGTGCGCGATGAACGGAAACTGCGGGAACTGGCAGCCAAGCTCGCCGAAGAACGTCAGCATCTGGCCGACCACGGCCTGCACGTTGTCCTGGCCGCCGGTGACGATGAACGCGGCCACCTTGTTCTTCAGCAGGTGCTTCTGGTGCAGGGTTTCCTGGTTCTGGATGCAGTTCATCCGCTCGACCATCTTGGAATACAGGCTGCCCGGCGCGCCCCAGCGGATGGGTGTGGCCACCAGGATCACATCGGCCCAGTGCACCACGCCCTCGTACACCTGTTCCATCTGGTCGCGGCTGTCCATCTGCGTGATCGAGCACGGCCAGGTGCAGGCGCGGGCGGACTTGGAATAGAAGCCCTCGCACTCGCGCACCCGAAGTTCACGGAAGCGGATCAGCCGCGTTTCGCAGCCCAGGTCACGCGCGGCGCTGTCCAGCGCGTGCTCGAGCAGGTCCTCCGATGTGCTGTAGCGCGGCTGATCCAGCGTCATGCTGGTGGTTGAAAGTCCCAGCACGCGGATGGAGCCGGCTGCGCGCTCGGGCGGGCGAGCCAGCGGATGCGGTGGATGCGGCAGGTGGCCACGCGGGGTTGCGGCAGCACGCTGCACGAGGATGCGACCCGCCTCGATGCGGATGTGGTGCGAGGGCACGCGATCGGCCTCATAGCCTGGCTCCCCTGCCCCCGTCTGCCAGTGGAACTTCCAGTAGTGCCACGGGCAGACGACGTAATCGCCGTCGAGCCTGCCCTGCCCCAGCGGTCCGCCGACATGATTGCACTGGCCATTGATGGCGCCCCAGGCATCACCGCGCCGCGTGACGGCTATGCGCGTGTGCCCCAGCGTGAATTCCCGTACTGCGCCGTCGGCCACCTCGCTGGCGGCGCCGACGTCGATCCAGTCGTTGCTCATGCGCGGCAGTATTCCACGTTCGCCAGGCTCGCGCCTCAGGCCAGCGCGAGCCACCAGCACAGCGTGAGCCATGCCAGCACCGCGCAGCCGGCCAGCAACTGCGGCATCTTCTCGAGCAGGCGGTTGCCGCGACGGGTGGCGGCGCCAATGCCGGCGACGGCGCCGAAGGCGAAGCCCAGGCCATGTGACAGCACGTCGGTGTTCTCGCCCTCGGTGCCCAGCCAGGCCAGCAGCAGCAGGCCGCCGATCAGTGGCGCGGCCTGGCGCCAGCCGGGCAGTCCGAAGCCACGCCGGGTGCGCCAGGTGTGCGCGGCCAGCAGGCCCACGGCGGCGAACACGGCCGTCGATGCGCCCGCGGAAATGAACTGATCGGACACCAGCGCGGCCTCGAGCAGGTTCGCCGAGCCTGCGGCCAGCAGCACCAGCAGCCAGGATCTGCCATTACCCAGTTGCCGGGCCGCGAAATAACCGAACAGGCTGCCGGCGCCCAGGTTCCCGAGCAGGTGCTCCAGATCCCAGTGCAGCGTCAGCGCGGTGAAGGCGCGCCACCATTCACCGCGCGAAAGCATGCCGCCGCGCACGGCGCCCGCATCGAACAGGTCGCGCGCGAACACGTGCATTGCGGCCGTGACCGCCACCAGCACCAGCGCGAGGACGTAGACCACGACGCTTCGCCACGCATTCGGGAACTGCACCATTGCAGTCAGGCGGGGACGCGGCCGCCGGCGTTCCTCGTCGTACTGGTGCAGGTGATGCGCGGCGTGCGCCGCCTGGCGCTGCGCGACGCACAGCGCGAAGCCGGCGGGTTCCTCGATGATCTGGTTGTCGATGAGCACCGCGGTGAGCACGAACGCGCGCTCGTCGCAGGCCTGCCGGCGCACGGAACGGAAAACCACCATGGGGTCGGCCAGCATCGTCCCAGTGATGGGATCGCTGGCGCCGGATTCAAGATGGCTGCGGGTGACCCGGCAGGGTTGCTCCGGCCGCCAGGCGCCCGCGCCGGGACTCAGGCGATCAGCCAGGTCATCACCCCGGTGGCCGGGTCGAGTGATTCATGCAGCACGCGCCGACGGGTTTCGGCAGCCAGTCCCCGCACGATCAGAAAATCGGGCCAGTTCGTAACGCCGAACAGCCGCGTATCGCGGCGGGACAGCAGTTCGCGCTCGGCTCCACGCCACAGGCGCACCGGATCACCGCCCAGCGCGATGAAGCGTGCACCGGTGGCCTCGAGGCGGGCGATCACGCCCGCATCGACGGACAGGCGCGGATCGTGAAGCACGACGGTGGCCTTTGCGGCGGCCTGCAGTGTTGCCGACGCCGATGCAGACAATGACGTTGCGGCGCCGAAGGCGCCTGCTCCGGTCAGCGCGGCGCCCTGCTTCAGGAACTGGCGCCGCGTCGATGCGATGCGCCTGCTCACGGCTTGCCCCGCGAAATATACAGCGCGATCTCGCGCAGTTCTTCGTCGCTGACCTCGGCGCGGGAGATGCGCGGCATGTTGCCGGTGCCCATGCGGGCCACGACGTAGACGAATTCCGCGGAAAGGTCGTCCCGCGCTTCGAGCAGGCCCTTGCTGGCATCGGCGGGCCGGCGCGAAAGGATGCTCACGCCCATGCCATTGGTCTGGTGGCACATGCCGCAGCGCGTGGTGAACAGTGGTTTGCCCGGCGGCGCGTCCGCCGCGGCGGCAACCGCGGAAAACGCGCATGCGGCCAGGGTCCATGCGATCTGCTGGAGTCTGATCGGTGTCTTCATGTGCGCAGGTTCCGGTAACGCTTCGGCCAGATGCCGCTCTTGCCGGGCGCCAGGATGCCGTTCGGATCCAGGGCGTCCTTCACGGCCTCGTTGGCGCGCCGCAGCGCGTGGTTGTTGAAATCGTAGGTGCCGGCCACCAGGTCCATATACTCGATGTGCGTGCGGTACTCGCCGTAGCGCCGTTCGGTGGCATCGCTCACCAGCGCGCGGAAGAAACCATTGACGCGTTTCATCATCTCCGCGTCGTCCTTGTTGAACAGCACCTGGTTCACGTTGGTGATGCTGCGCTCGCTCATCGAGAACGAGCCGTGGTAGTCCATGCCGTATTCCTGGTAACGGTTGTACGTGCGCCGGAACTGATCCATGGCCGCGCGGCCGTTGGACGGCAGCACGGGCGAGTAGCCGATGTGCCCGCCCCTTCCGCCATGCCAGGCCGCATTGGCCAGCGGGAAGGTGACCGGGAATCCCTGGAATGGCGTGGGTTCCAGCGGCATGCCCTGCTTCCACCGGGTGACCTTGAAAGCCTGCTGGCTCTTCTTCGCGAACGCCGCCTGCACGACGGCGGCGGCGGCCTCGTTGACCCCTTCATAGCCGTAGAAGCGCAGGCTGATCGACCACCAGCCAATGCCGAAGCGCTTGCGGATGGCCGCGATCACATCGTCGGGCAGCGCGCCGGGTTTGTCGTACCAGTCCTTGCGCGAGGTGAGCACCGCGGCGCCGCGCAGCCAGCTGCCAATCGATGGTGACTGCACCAGCAGGCCGTCGCGGCGAAAGCCGGAGATGAGGTCGACCGACCATTCCAGGTCGCCCACGTTCTCCAGTTCCATGTCGAGGCCGATCATCGATTCCGGCGCGGGCTGCAGCCACATGCCGGCCTTGGTGACGACGCCGTAGTTGGACTGCACGAACATCTGGTCCCAGGCCGGGCCAAATCCATATTTGTACAGGTTCCATGTGGGAGAGCCGGTCATGGCGCCCATGCCGGTGCGCACCAGTTCGCCGGTGGGCAGCACAACTTCCATGCCGCACAGCTTGGAGGTGTTCTCGCCATAGGTGGTGTAGCCCACGCCACGATCCAGCGCGTTGCCGATCACCGAGCCCCAGCTGTTGCCAGGGGTGGATACCCAGTACGGCAGCTTGTTCTGCTGGATATAGTCGTAGAGGTCGTAGAACCCGACGCCCGGCTCGAGCAGCGCCGTGCCGTTCTCGGTGTCGAACTCGATCTTCTTCATGCGCGACAGGTCGAGCACCACCGAGCCCTTGAGCCGGGGCGCGGCGCCGCCATAGCCGAAATTCTTGCCGCGGCTGATGGGCCACAGTGGCAGCTTGTGCGCGTTGGCGAGCTTGACGACTTCCGCCACCTGTTCGGCCGTGAGCGGGGCCACGGCCGCAGCGGCCGCGTGCGCGGCTTCATCGACCGCGAAATGATCGAGGTAGGTGTCGCGATCCAGATCGGTGGCGAGCACCCAGTCGTCGCCAACCACGCGCGCCATCGCCTTCAGTGCGCGGTCCATCTGGGACGCGGTCATTCCAGGGGGCAGTACCTGCTTCATGGGATCAAGTCACCTTGTAGTAGCGCACCAGGTTGCCGTCGGGCTTTCGTTCGCCGATGCCGACGAACACATGCTTCGTCAGCCAGTCATGCTTGCCGACGCCGGTTTCAAACGTGGGATTGGCGCGCAGGTAGTAATCGGCATGCGGCACGGCCGCGCCGCCCTCGAAGGCCCACTTGCGCAGCCGGTCCATGGTGTCGGGCTTGCGACCCCACAGGAAACCCTTGTTGTAGAGCATGATCAGCGTGCCGTCGTCTTCCTGCAGCATGTAGCGGGCATCGAACACGGCCACGTCGTCGGGGCGGAACAGCGCGTAGTCGCCGCCGGAATTGGGCACGGCCTTGCCCTTGAGCTTCGGCCCGAAGAACTCGCCGGAATCCACATAGACCGCGCTGCGGACGCCGCCGGTGGGCAGTTGCGTGATCTGCTGCACCCGCGTGAACCGCAGCCTGACCTCCAGCGCGAATTCGAAGCGCGGCTGGTCCATCGTCGAGAGTATTTCCGGATCCATAGCCTTTCCCCGCACGACCGGTTGCCCGGCTGTTCAATGATAGAATCGGGCAAGGATAACACTGCGGCGATCAGGATTCGGGGGGCGAAAATGCGAGCAAATGGACTGGGCGTGCTGGCGCTGGGCGTACTGGGTATGTTCGGCATGATTGGATCCGCCATGGCCGACCAGGCCGTGCAATGGGCGCCCAATGCCCGCGACAATGCCCTGCCCGCCCGCACCACGCGGGCCGAGCTCTATGTCGTCCTCGATTCCTATCTGGCCGCGCTGAAGGCGCAGGATCCCTCCCGGGTCGCCTGGGCCGCCCAGGTGCGCAACACCGAGAACAACGTCGCGCTGATGGTGGGCGATGGCCTGTGGCAGACCATCACCCAGCTCGGCAGCTATGACCTGCGCTTTGCCGACCCGCAGCTGGGACAGGTTGGCTATTTCGGCACCGTCACCGAGACCGACGAAACCGCCGCCTTCACCATTCGCCTGAAGGTGGTGAACCAGAAAGTCACCGAGGTGGAAACCCTGGTGGTTCGCCAGCTGGATTCGGGCATCAAGTTCGAAGGCCAGAAGTTCGAGAACAAGCCCGCGCTCAACGAGGTGCTGCCACCCGCGCAGCGCCTGCCCCGCCCGCGCATGATCTCGCTCGCCGATGGCTATTTCGACACGTTGCAGCTCAACGACGGCACGCTGTTCACGAAGTTCCACGCCAACTGCAAGCGCGTGGAAAACGGCGTGCAGACCACCAACAATCCCAATTTCGCGGTGGTGCCGGTGTCGCGCCTGGGTTGCGAGGAGCAGTTCAAGGCGGGCAATTACCGCTACGACACGCGGCTGCGCGCGCGACGCTTCATGCTGGTGGACGAGGAGCGCGGCCTGGTGCTGGCTGCCGGATTCATCGACCATGCCGGCGTGCCGCATGAATACCTGCTGACCGATGGCACCAAGGTGCGCTCACCGGTGCATCGCCCGCACAGCTTCTACCTGTTTGAACTGTTCAAGCTGAAGGATGGCGCCATCGAGCAGATCGAGGCCAACTTCATCACCGTGCCCTACAACATGCCCTCGCCATGGGACGACTGGGCGCGCGCTGATCCGGCCCGCTGAATCGGCAGGAAACAGCAGCACGGTGAAAGGCAGCGGGACTCGCGCCCCGGGATCGGCGGCGTTCATCTTCATTTTTGTCACGGTGGCCCTCGACATGATGGCCGTGGGCATCACCGTGCCCGTGCTGCCCAAGCTCATCATCCAGTTCCAGCACGGTGACGTGGCCCGCGCCGCCTGGTTCGTGGGCGCCTTCGCCACGCTGTGGGCGGCCATGCAGTTCATCTTCTCGCCCATCATCGGCGCCGCCTCGGATCGATTCGGCCGCCGGCCGGTCATCCTGCTGTCGAACCTGGGGCTGGGCCTCGACTATGTGCTCATGGCGGTGGCGCCCACGCTGGGCTGGCTGTTCCTCGGACGGCTGATCTCGGGCATCACTTCGGCCAGCTACCCCACGGCCGGCGCCTACATCGCCGACGTCACCCCTCCCGCGGAGCGGGCCGGCAAGTTCGGAATGCTGGGCGCCGCATTCGGGCTGGGATTCATCGTGGGGCCTGCCGTGGGCGGCGTACTGGGCGGCTTAGACCTGCGCCTGCCCTTCTGGGTGGCGGCAGGCCTCAGCCTTGCCAATACGGCCTATGGCTTCTTCATCCTGCCCGAGTCCCTGCCGCCGGAAAGGCGCAGGTCCTTCAGCCTGAAGAACGCCCATGTATTCGGCAGCTTCCGTCTGCTGCGCTCGCATCCGGAACTGCTCGGGCTCGCTGCTGCGCTGTTCGTGATGGGACTGGCGCACGAGGCCCTTCCCAACACCTTCGTGCTGTACGCGGACCAGCGCTACGGATGGACCGAGGCGCAGGTGGGGCTCGCGTTGGCGGGCATCGGTGTTTCGAGCGTGGTGGTCTCTATGCTGCTGGTTAAGCCGATGGTGCGCCGGCTGGGAGAGCGCCGCGCGGCGCTGGCCGGCTTGGCCTTCGGAATCGGTGGATTCCTCACCTTCGGCCTTGCGCCCACGGGCGGCATCTTCCTGATCGGCATCGCGCTGGTGGCACTGTGGGGCCTGGCGAACCCCTCTTTCCAGTCACTGATGAGCCGCAGGATCGATCCGTCGGAACAGGGGCAACTGCAGGGCGCGCTGGGCAGCATCCGCGCCGTTACCGGCATGCTGGGACCGCTGGTATTCACGCATGTATTCGCCGTGGCCGTGGGGCATGGCGGCCAGTCCCTGCTGGGGGCGCCGTTCCTGCTGTCAGCCGCGCTGCTGCTGCTCACTATGGTCGTGGGCGCGCGCGTGCTGCCGCATCGACCACCTTCCTGATCGAAGCCGCTGGCCGGCCGCGTCAGGGCTTGAACTTGCCCTGCAGGTAGGAACGGAAAGCGCTGCCCAGCTGGGCATGCTTCAGTCCGTATTCCACCGTGGCCTGAAGGTATCCGAGCTTGCTGCCGCAGTCGTAACGCTTGCCGCTGAAGCGGTAGGCGTAGACATCTTCCTGCGTCATCAGCCGCGCAATGCCGTCGGTGAGCTGGATCTCCCCGCCTGCACCCTGGCCGATCTCTTCCAGTTCATCGAACACGGCGGGAGTCAGAACGTAGCGCCCCACGACCGCCAGGTTCGATGGCGCCTGCGCCGGCTTGGGCTTCTCGACGATGGCGTTGATGCGGGCAATCTGGCCCTTGTCACCGCCGGTGTCGACGATGCCGTATTTGTCGGTATCTGCGGGGCTGACTTCCTCCACGCCCAGCACGCTGCATTGCCGCTCGGCAAATACATCTGCCATCTGCTTCAGGCAGGGCACGTCGGCGTCGATCAGATCGTCTGCCAGGTGCACAAAGAAAGGTTCGTGACCCACCGCGGGTCGCGCGCACAGCACCGCGTGGCCGAGGCCCAGCGGTGCGGGCTGACGGATGTAGATGCATGTTGCCGAGGACGGCAGCACGCTGCGCAGCTGGTCGGCCAGGTCGGACTTGCCCTGGGAATCGAGCAGCTTTTCCAGCTCGAAATCCGTGTCGAAGTGGTCTTCGATGGCGCGCTTGGACGAGCCGGTGACGAACACCAGTCGAGTTGCACCGGCTGCCAGCGCCTCTTCGACGGCGTACTGGATCAGGGGTTTGTCCACCACCGGCAGCATTTCCTTCGGACTCGCCTTGGTGGCGGGCAGGAAGCGCGTGCCGCGGCCTGCCACCGGGAAGACGGCTGTGCGGATGTGCTTCAGGTCACTGGCTCGTCTCACGGGGTTCAGGCTCCATGCAATGCGCAGACCCTGCGGATAGTACAGGACTAGGGTTTCGCGGGCGTCGGGCGCGCCGCCTGCGCCGCCGGCTTTGTGGCCTGCTTCACATCGACGATGCGAATGAGGTCGCGATTCTTCTGGATTGCGGCAGGCCCGATGCCCTTGACCAGGGCCAGTTCCTCGGCGGACTTGAAGGGTCCGAACCGGCGCCGGTACTCCACGATGGCCTCGGCGCGCTTCATGCCGATGCCCTTGAGTTCACGCGACAGTGTCGCCGCGTCAGCGGTATTGACGTTCACCGGGCCGCTGAAAGCGGCGAGGGAAAACAGCGAAGTCGCGGCCAGCACGAGGGCCGGTATCGAACGATGCAGCATGGTGGGCTCCCTGGATTGCGGATGACGACCTGACTGGTCGCCTGTCCAGGGTAGGACGCGGCTGTCGTTTCGACAGTACGCCTATCGCGCGCGTAAGCGCAGATTCAGTCGCGGATGGGCGTGCCGGCGCTGAGGTTGACCCGCTCGCGCAGGTCCTTGCCGGGCTTGAAATGCGGAACATGCTTGCCGGAGAGCGCCACGGCTTCACCGGTCTTGGGGTTGCGCCCCTGGCGCGGCGGGCGGAAGTGCAGCGAGAAGCTGCCGAATCCGCGGATCTCGATGCGTTCGCCCTGCGCGAGGGCGTCGCTCATGATCTCCAGGATCTGCTTGAGAGCCAACTCCACGTCACGGGCCGGCAGATGCTTCTGCTTGGCCGTGATGATTTCGATGAGTTCGGACTTCGTCATGCCGCTCGTCCCGGAAATCAGCCGGTGCTCGCCCGCGAAGGCGGCACCGGCCGGTTGCTCTTACGGTCAGTCGCGATCCCCGCCGATCTGCTCCTTCAGCAGATCGCCCAGGCTGGTGCCCGTGGAGCTGCCGCCCTGGTCGGTGCGGTAGCTCTGCACTGCTTCGGCTTCCTCGTGCATCTCCTTGGCCTTGATCGACAGCGTGATCGACCGCGTCTTGCGGTCCACGCCGACGAACTTGGCTTCCACGGAGTCGCCAACCTTGAGCACGGTGCGCGCGTCGTCGACGCGGTCGCGGCCCAGTTCGGTGGCACGCAGCTGGCCCTCGACGCCATTGCCCAGGTCGATCAGCGCGCCGCGCTGGTCCACTTCGGTGACGGTGCCCACGACAATACTGCCGCGCGGATGCTCGGCCACATAGCCCGAGAACGGATCCTTGGCGAGCTGCTTGATGCCCAGCGAGATGCGCTCACGCTCCGGATCAATGGACAGCACCATGGCCTCGATGAGCTGGCCCTTCTGGTAGCTGCGCACGGCTTCTTCGCCAGGGATGTCCCAGCTGATGTCCGACAGGTGCACCAGGCCGTCGATGTTGCCCGACAGGCCGATGAACACGCCGAAGTCGGTGATCGACTTGACCTGGCCCGACACCTTGTCGCCACGGTTGAAGTTCTCGGAGAACTCCTTCCACGGGTTGCTCTTGCACTGCTTGAGGCCCAGCGAGATGCGGCGACGCTCTTCGTCGACATCCAGCACCATGACTTCGACTTCTTCGCCGGTCTGCACGACCTTCGACGGATTGACGTTCTTGTTCGTCCAATCCATTTCGGAGACGTGCACCAGGCCCTCGACGCCGTCCTCGATCTCGACGAACGCGCCGTAGTCGGCGATGTTCGTGACCTTGCCGAACACGCGGGTGTTCGGCGGATAGCGGCGGGCGATGTTTTCCCAGGGATCGGCTCCCAGCTGCTTGAGGCCGAGCGAAACGCGCGAGCGCTCGCGGTCGAACTTCAGGATGCGCACTTCGACTTCGGCGCCGACCTGCACCACTTCCGACGGATGCTTGACGCGCTTCCACGCCATGTCGGTGATGTGCAGCAGGCCGTCGATGCCACCCAGGTCGACGAACGCGCCGTAGTCGGTCAGGTTCTTGACCGTGCCCTTCACGACCGCGCCTTCCTGCAGGTTCTCCATCAGCGCGCTGCGCTCGGCGGAGAACTCCTGCTCGACGACCGCGCGGCGCGACACGACGACGTTGTTGCGCTTCTGGTCGAGCTTGATGACCTTGAACTCGAGCGGCTTGCCTTCGAGGTAGGAGGTGTCGCGCACCGGGCGCACGTCGACCAGCGAGCCGGGCAGGAATGCGCGGACGTTCTCGATCTCGACGGTGAAGCCGCCCTTGACGCGACCGGTGATGATGCCGATGACGATTTCGGAATCGTTGAATGCCTTCTCGAGGCGGGTCCAGGTGCGGGCGCGCTTGGCTTTCTCGCGCGACAGGCGGGTTTCGCCATTGCCGTCTTCGACGGCATCCAGGGCGACTTCGACTTCATCGCCGGCGGCGACTTCCAGTTCACCCTTCTCGTTGCGGAACTGTTCGATCGGAATGACGGCTTCGGACTTCAGGCCCACGCTCACGACGACCATGTCGTCGCCTACGCTGATGACCCGGCCGGTGAGGATCATGCCCGGGCGGATGCGTTGATTCGCCAGGGTTTGTTCGAACAGTTCGCTGAATGATTCGGTCATGTTTCCACTCGTTGCGTGCGGCGCCTTTTATCAGAAGCGCTGACACGGTTGCCTAAAAAACGGCGTATCGCATCTCAGCGACCGCCGACCACCTAAACCCATATCGCCTTACGAAATGCCGCGCGCAGACAGTTCGGCCATCACCCGCTCAACAACGGTCTCGATTGAAAGACCTGTGCTGTCGACCATGACGGCATCCGCAGCGGGCTTCAGAGGCGCCACGGCGCGCGTCGAATCGCGCCTGTCGCGCTCGGCTATCTCCAGCGAAAGGGCGGCAAGGCTAGCACCGGAACCCTTGTCTTTCAACTGCTTATGACGCCTTCGGGCCCGTTCTTCCGCGCTGGCGGTGAGAAAGATTTTCACTGGCGCCTGGGGGAAAACCACCGTTCCCATGTCGCGACCGTCGGCCACCAGGCCCGGTGGGCGGGCAAAGTCCTGCTGCCGCTGCAGCAGCGCGGCCCGGACGCTGGGCCAGACCGCGACCCGGGAAGCCCCCTGCCCGGCCTCCTCGGTACGGATGGCGGCTGTGACATCCACGGGGGGCTTGCCCAGCCAGACCTGCTCTTCGCCCAGGCCATCCGCCCCGAACCGAACCGCCATGCGGGCGGCCAGCGCCGCGTGGCCGGCCTCATCGATGGGCTCCAGGCCCTCCTGGGCCCCCGCTAGCGCCACCAGGCGGTACAGGGCACCGCTGTCGAGCAGGTGCCAGCCCAGCCGGGAGGCCACGCGCCGGCTGATGGTGCCCTTGCCGGAGCCGCTGGGGCCATCGATGGTCAGGATGGGCGTCGTCGTCATCTTTCCTCGACCTGAAGCCCGCATGCCCGGGCCGTGGCCACGAAGCCGGGGAAGGAGGTTCCCACGTTTTCCGTATCCCTGATGCGGATGGGGGCATCGGCCAGCAGGCTGGCCACGGTGAAGGACATCGCGATGCGATGGTCACCATGGCTTTCGACTTCCCCGCCGCCAAGCCGGCGCCCGGTGCCCGCAAGGCCTTCGATGCGGATTCCATCCGGGGCCAGTTCGTTGCCCACGCCGAGGCGGGTGAGTCCATCGGCCATCACGGCCAGCCGATCGCTCTCCTTCACCCGCAGTTCGGCGGCGCCGGTGAAGACGGTTTCTCCGCGGGCGGCGGCGGCGGCGATGAAAAGCACGGGTAGTTCGTCGATGGCCAGCGGCACCAGGGATTCCGGCACGGCGATCCCGCGCAATTCGGCGCGGCGCACATGCAGGTCGGCCACCGGTTCGCCGCCCTGCGCGGCGCGCGGCACCACGGTGATGTCGGCGCCCATCAGCTTCAGGATGTCGATGACGCCGGTGCGGGTGGGATTCACGCCCACGTTCTCGATCACGTAGTCACCGCTGCCGGCGATGCTGCCGGCCACGAGGAAAAACGCGGCGGAGGAGATGTCACCCGGCACATCGATGCGCGTGCCGGTGAGAGTCTGCCGCCCCTGCAGGCGAATCCGCGCGCCGTCGGTTTCGACCTGCACGCCGAAGCCCCGCAGCATGCGCTCGGTGTGATCGCGGGTTGGCGCAGGTTCGGTGACGGTGGTGAAGCCCTGCGCATACAGGCCCGCAAGCAGGATGGCCGATTTGACCTGGGCGCTGGCCACGGGCAACAGGTAGTCGATGCCTGACAGGGTCGCCACCGGCCGCACGGTCACCGGCGGCTTGCCGTCGGTGGTGAGGATGTCCGCGCCCATCTGACGCAGCGGTTTGGCCACCCGTTCCATGGGCCGCGAGCGCAGCGATGAATCGCCGGTCAGCACGGACTCGAAGCGCTGTCCTGAAAGCAGCCCCATGGACAGCCGGATCGCAGTGCCGGCATTGCCCATGTCCAGCACCTTTGCCGGCGCAGACAGGCCATGCAGTCCGCGTCCGTGGACGGTCAGTGAAGTCTCGGCATGGCGATCAACGCCCACGCCCATGGCGCGAAAGGCATCCAGTGTCGCCAGGCAGTCGGCGCTGGCCAGGAAGCCGGTGACCTCGGTGCGCCCCTCGGCGATGCCGCCCAGCATCAGCGTGCGATGGGAAATGGATTTGTCCCCGGGAACCCGCACCGTGCCGGCAACCGATGTGGACGGCTGGACTTCGTAGAACTGCATCAGCCCCGGTGATCCTTCATGACTTTCGACAATGCCGCGATGAGCCGCTCGTTCTGAGACGTCGTGCCAATGGTGATGCGCACGCAGCGCGCCAGCCCGTAGCCGGCCACCGGGCGCACGATCACGCCCTCACGCAGCAATCCCTCGTACACGGCATTGCCCGCACCCACATCGGCGAGCACGAAATTTCCCGCGGTGCGATGCACCTTCACGCCCAGCGAGGGCAGCGCTGACTGGAACTGCGCGGCGCCCTCGGCCACCAGCTTCTGCGCGCGGGCCACCTGCTCGGCATCCCCGACGGCGGCCGTGGCGCCGGCAAGTCCCGGGATGCCCACGTTGAACGGCTGGCGCACGCGGTTGAGCATGTCGGCCACATCCGGATGCGATAGCGCATAGCCCACGCGCACGCCGGCCAGCGCATGCGCCTTGGAGAAAGTGCGCAGCACGACGAGGTTCGGATGCGAGGCGAGCAGCTCGGTGCCATCGGGACAATCCACGGCGCGCGAATACTCGTGGTAGGCCTCGTCCAGCGCCACGATCACCGTCTCCGGCACCTTGCGCAGGAACGCCCTGAGCTGTTCGGCCGTGTTCCAGGTGCCCGTGGGATTGTTGGGATTGGCGATGTAGATGAGGCGCGTGTCGGCATCGATGGCGGCCGCCATCGCGTCGAGATCGTGGCCGTAGGCCATCGCATGATCCGCGGCATAGGCCTTCGCCACGCGGATCGCGGCGCCGGTGGCCTGGATGGACAGGCCATAGATGGCGAAGGCGAATTCCGAATGAACGGCATTGGTGCCGGGCGTCAGGAATGCTTCGGCCAGCAGCACGAGCAGGTCGTTGGAGCCGTTGCCGAGCGTGACCTGCTTTGCATCAACTCGATGCCACGCGGCCAGCGCCTGCTTCAGGTCGTGGCCGTTGCCATCGGGGTACAGCCCGATCGCGCAGCGAGGCCTGCATCGCGGCAAGTGCGCGCGGGCTGGGTCCCAGCGGGTTCTCGTTGGACGCCAGCTTGATGATGTCGGTGACGCCCAGCTCCCGGGCCAGTTCGTCGATGGGCTTGCCGATCACATAGGGGGCGATCTGGCGAACCGCGACCGAGGCCAGGCGCGCCGGCCCTGAACCCGACCCCCGCTGCGTCACAGGATAGCCTGCGGATACGAACCCAGCACGCGGAACAGGCTGGCGCGCTGCTTGAGCTGGGCCAGTGCCCGGGCCACATGCGCATCCTCCGCATGCCCGATGAGGTCGATGAAGAACACGTAGTCCCATTTCTTCTTGCGGGAAGGACGCGACTCGATGCGCGTCATGTTCACTTCGTTCCTGGCCAGTGGCTCCAGCAGGCGGAACAGCGCGCCGGAGCCGCTGGTTTCCGAAGCGGATACCAGGATCGTGGTCTTGTCGGCTCCGCTGGGTCGCAGCGTCTTGCGCCCCAGGACCAGGAAGCGTGTGGTGTTGTCGGCCTGGTCCTCGATGCCCTGCGCCAGGATCTCCAGGCTGTAGATCTCGGCTGCCACGGAGCCGGCGATGGCCGCCGTGCCTTTCTCGTCGCGGGCGCGGCGCGCCCCCTCGGCATTGCTGCTGACCGGCACGCGGTCCACGCCGGGCAGGTTCTCGTCCAGCCAGCCGCGGCACTGGCCCAGTGCCTGGGGATGCGCGCACACGCGCAGCACGTGCTTCATGTCCTTGTCGCGCGCCATCAGGTTGTGCTGCACGCTCAGTTCCACTTCGCCGCAGATATGCAGGCTGGTGGACAGGAAGCGGTCGAGCGTGTTGTTGACCGTGCCTTCGGTGGAGTTTTCCACTGGCACGACGCCAAAGTCGGCGTTCCCCGCCTGTACTTCCTGGAAGACCTCGTCGATGGAAGCCAGCGACAGCGCGCGCACGGAATGGCCGAAATGCTTCAGCACGGCCGACTGCGCGTAGGTGCCTTCCGGCCCGAGATAGGCCACCTTCAGCGGCTTCTCCTGCGCGAGGCAGGCCGACATGATCTCGCGGAACAGCCGCAGCACTTCCTCATCGCGCAGCGCGCCATTGCGGTTGCGCGCCAGCGCCATGCGCAGCACTTCGGCTTCGCGCTCGGGGCGGTAGAAATCCACCAGGTGACCCGAGGCATGCTTGGAGATGCCCACCGCCCGCGCCAGTTCCGCCCGGCGGTTGATCAGCATGTGCAGCTGCTCGTCGACGGAATCGATCTGCCCGCGGATGGCCGAGATTTCGCCCTTCGGGGCGCTGGCCTTGGCTGCGCCTGCCTTGGGCTTGCTGGACTTCTTCTTGGCCATGGGCGTTTCCTTCAGAGCAGGCGCGCGGAAAGCACACCCTGGATGGCGCGGATGCTGGCCAGGGTGCCGGCCGGCACCGAGCCGTCGGCATCGATGATCGTATAGGCCACTTCGCCCCGGGACTTGTTCAGCAGGTCGGCGATGTTCACGCCATCTGCCGCCAGTCGCGTGGATATCTGGCCGACCATGTTCGGCACGTTGCTGTTGGCGATCACCAGGCGCGTGGTGCCGGGCACGCGGGGCATTACCGCTTCCGGGAAATTCACCGAATTGCGGACGTTGCCGTTCTCGAGGAAATCCTTCAGCTGCTCCACCGCCATCACCGCGCAGTTCTCTTCGGCCTCGCCGGTGGAGGCGCCGAGGTGCGGCAGCGTCACCACGCGCGGGTGATCCTTCAGCGCGTTCGTCGGGAAATCGCACACATAGGCGTGCAGGTGGCCGGCATCCAGCGATTCGACCACGGCCTTCGCGTCGACGATGCCGCCGCGGGCGAAATTGAGCACCACGCCGCCGGGCCGCATCAGCTTCAGGCGCGCGGCATTCACCACGCCACGCGTGCCGTCGTTGAGCGGCACGTGGACCGTGATCACGTCGCTGCGGGCGAAAAGATCATCGAGTGATACCGACTGCTGCACCTGGGAAGAAAGCTCCCACGCGCGCTGCACTGTGATCTGGGGATCGTAGCCCAGCACCTTCATGCCCAGCGCCAGCGCGCAGTTGGCCACCTCGACGCCGATGGCGCCAAGCCCGATCACGCCCAGCGTGCGCCCGGGCAGCTCGAATCCGACGAAGTCCTTCTTGCCCTTCTCCACCGCCACGTCGATGGCGGCATCATCGCCCTGCTGCGCGCGGGCAAAGAGCCAGGCGGGCCCGATGTTGCGCGCCGCCATGAACATGCCGGCCACCACCAGTTCCTTCACGGCGTTGGCGTTGGCGCCCGGCGTGTTGAAGACCGGGATGCCGCGCGCGGCAAGCTGCGCGACGGGAATGTTGTTGGTGCCCGCGCCCGCCCGGGCCACGGCCTGCACGCTTTCGGGCAGCGCCATCTTGTGCATGTCGGCCGAGCGCAGCAGCACCGCATCGGGCTTTTCTATGCCGGAGGCCACCTCGTAGCGTTCGCGCGGCAGGCGATCAAGCCCCTTGGCGCTGATGTTGTTGAGCGTGAGGATCCGGAAGGTGTCAGCCATTTTTGCGTTCGAACTCGCGCATGAAGGAAACCAGGGTTGCGACCCCTTCGGGTGGCATGGCGTTGTAGATGCTGGCGCGCATGCCACCAACCGAGCGATGCCCTTCCAGGTTCACAAGCCCTGCCTTCTGGGCCTCGGACAGGAAGGCCTTGTCCAGCTCCGGCTTCGCCAGCGTGAAGGGCACGTTCATGATGGAGCGGCACGGCTTGGCGACGGGGTTGCGATAGAAGCCGCTGCCGTCGATGGCCTCGTAGAGCATGGCGGCCTTGCGCCGGTTGCGCTCGGCCATGGCCGCAAGGCCGCCGGTCTCGCGCACCCATTTGAAGACGAGGCCCGCCATGTACCAGCCGAAGGTGGGCGGCGTGTTCGACATGGAACCCTCCGCGGCCATCTGCTTGTAGTTCCAGATCGACGGCGTGGTCTTGCGCGCACGATCGAGCAGATCATCGCGCACGATGACCACGACCAGGCCGGAGGGTCCGATGTTCTTCTGCGCGCCGGCGTAGATCAGCCCGAAACGCGAAACATCCAGTGGCTCCGAAAGAATCGACGAGGAGAAATCGGCCACCAGCGGCACGCCGCCGGTCTGCGGGATGAACGGAAAGGCCACGCCGCCAATCGTCTCGTTGGGCGTGTAATGCAGGTAGGCCGCGCCCTCGCTGCGCTGCCAGGCGGATTCGGGTGGCACGTCGGTATAGGCGCCGCCGGCGTCCGCGGCAACATTGACGCGGACGCAATGGTCTTCGCCTCGCCGATGGCCTTCTTCGACCACTTGCCGGTGTTGATGTAATCCACCGTGGCATCGGCCGCAGCCAGGTTCATCGGGATGGCGGCGAACTGGCCGCTGGCGCCGCCCTGCAGGAAGAGCACCTTGTAGTTGGCGGGAATGGCAAGCAGCGCCCTCAGTTCCTGCTCGGCTTCCTCGGCCACACGGATGAAGGCCTTGCTGCGATGGCTGATCTCCATCACCGACATGCCGCCACCCTGCCAGTCGGACAGTTCGGCCTGCACCTGCTCGAGGACGGGCAGCGGCAGCGCCGCGGGGCCAGCGGAGAAATTCAATACACGCATGGAGATGTTCCTCAGGCCGGGGCGGGTTCGGACGGACCCGCATCTTCTGCGCCCTCGCCCGCGGAACCCTCTTCGGCAGCGCCGTCGAATTCCTCGCCCAGGCTCTCGACGCGCTCAACGCCGGTGAGCCGGTCGCCCTCATCGAGGCGGATCAGGCGCACGCCCTGCGTGTTGCGGCCGACGATGGAGATATCGGTGACCGGCGTGCGCACCAGCGTGCCGTTGGAACTGATCAGCATCAGTTCATGTCCGGTGGCCACCTGCAGCGCCGCGACCACATCGCCATTGCGCTCGGTGATCTGCTGGGCGATCACGCCCTGCCCGCCACGGCCATGCGCCGGGAATTCCTCGAGCGGCGTCAGCTTGCCGTAGCCATTGGCCGAGGCGGTAAGGATGTGTCCATCGCCGATGACGATCAGCGAGATCAGGCTCTGTCCCTCGCCCAGCTTCACGCCGCGCACGCCGGTGGAGTCGCGGCCCATGGGGCGCACCTCTTCCTCGGCAAAGCGGATCACCTTGCCGGCGCTGGTGAACAGCATGATGTCGCGCTGGCCATCGGTGAGCGCCACGCCCACCAGCCGGTCGTCGTCGCGCAGGTCCACGGCGATGATGCCGCTCTGGCGCGGTCGCGAGAAGGCGGACAGCGGTGTCTTCTTCACGGTGCCGTCGCGCGTGGCCATGAAGACGAAGTGCGTGTCGTCGTATTGCTTGATGGGCAGAACGGCGGTGATCTTCTCGCCTTCACCCAGCGGCAGCAGGTTAACCATGGGCTTGCCGCGCGAGCCGCGTCCGGCCTGCGGCAGCTCGAACACGCGCAGCCAGTACACCTGGCCCCGGTTCGAGAAGCACAGCAGCGTATCGTGCGAATGCGCGACGAACAGCTTCTCGATGAAATCCTCGTCCTTGGTGGTCGTGGCGGTCTTGCCGCGACCACCGCGGCGCTGGGCCTGGTAGTCGGATACCGGCTGCGACTTGGCATAGCCGGCGTGCGAGAACGTGACGACCAGGTCCTGCGGCTCGATGAGGTCTTCGGTGCGCAGGTTCAGGTGATCGAGTGATATCTCGGTGCGGCGCGCGTCGCCATACTGGTCGCGGATCTGCACCAGCTCGTTGCGCACCACTTCCGTGAGGCGCGCCGGACGGGCCAGGATGTCGCACAGATCGCCGATCAGCGTGAGCAGCTCGCCGTACTCGGCCAGGATCTTGTCCTGCTCCAGGCCGGTGAGCCTGTTCAGGCGCATGTCGAGGATGGCCTGGGCCTGCGCGTCGCTGAGGCGATAAACGCCACTGGCGAGGCCGAACTCCTCGCCGAGACCGTCGGGACGGGAGCTGATCGCGCCCGCGCGTTCGAGCATCTGCGGCACGTTGCCGGCCGGCCAGGTGCGGGACATCAGCGCAAGCTTGGCCTCGGCCGCCGCCGGGGATGCTTTGATGAGCGCAATGATCTCGTCGATGTTGGCCAGTGCGACCGCCAGGCCCTCGAGGATGTGCGCTCGGTCGCGCGCCTTGCGCAGGTCGTGGATGGTGCGGCGGGTGACGACCTCGCGGCGATGCCGGATGAACGCATCCAGCATCTCCTTCAGCGACATCAGCTTCGGCTGGCCATCCTGCAGCGCCACCATGTTGATGCCGAACACGGTCTCGAGCGGCGTCTGGGCGTAGAGGTTGTTGAGCACCACCTCGGCCACCTCGCCGCGCCGCAGCTCGATGACGATGCGCATGCCGTCCTTGTCGGACTCATCGCGCAGGCCGTCGGAGGCGATGCCATCGATCAGCTTCTCGCGCACCAGGTCGGCGATGCGCTCGATCAGGCGCGCCTTGTTAACCTGGTACGGCAGTTCGGTGATGATGATGGCCTGCCGGTCGCCCTTGCCCACATCCTCGAAATGCGTGCGGCCGCGCAATGACAGGCGCCCGCGCCCACCCTTGTAGGCCGAGACGATCTCGGCCGCGCCGTTGATGATGCCGGCCGTCGGGAAGTCGGGTCCCGGCAGGTGCTGCATGAGCTGCGCCAGGCCGATCTCCGGTTCGTCGATCACCGCCAGCAGCGCATTGACCACCTCGGTGAGGTTGTGCGGCGGGATGTTGGTGGCCATGCCGACCGCGATGCCCGAGGAGCCGTTGATCAGCAGGTTCGGGATTCGCGCCGGCAGCACGGCCGGCTCCTGCTCCGACTCGTCGTAGTTCGGAACGAAATCGACCGTGTCCTTGTCGATGTCGGCCAGCAGTTCGTGCGCCAGGCGCGACATGCGCACTTCGGTGTAACGCATCGCGGCCGGCATGTCGCCATCGACCGAGCCGAAGTTGCCCTGGCCATCCACCAGCAGGTAGCGCATGGAGAATGGCTGCGCCATGCGTACCGTGGCGTCGTACACGGCCGAATCACCGTGCGGGTGGTACTTGCCGATCACGTCGCCGACGACGCGCGCGGACTTCTTGTAGGGTTTGTTGTAGTCGTTGCCCAGCTCGCGCATCGCGAAGAGCACGCGCCGATGCACGGGTTTCAGGCCATCGCGCACGTCCGGCAACGCGCGCCCGACGATCACGCTCATGGCGTAATCCAGATACGATTGCCGCATCTCGTCTTCGAGATTTACCGGCAGGATTTCGCGGGCGATTTCGCTCATGCGTAGGGTTCGGTTCCGGGCAGCTGGAAACCCGGAATTTTACCACAGGAACAAGGCTTTAACGCTATACTTGGCAGCCGTGAATGCAAGTAGCGAAAGCACCGCCGATCCGGCGGAAATAGCCAAATTCGAGGCCGTCGCCCACCGCTTCTGGGACAGCGAGGGTGAATTCAAGCCCCTGCACCGCCTCAATCCGTTGCGCACGGATTTCGTGGCGGCCCGCACGACGCTGTCCGGGGCGCGCGTGCTCGACGTGGGTTGCGGAGGCGGGCTCCTGGCCGAAGCCCTGACGGCCCGGGGCGCCAGGGTCACCGCCATCGACCTTGCCCCCTCGATGATCGCCACGGCACGCATGCATGCGGCGCAGTCGGGGCTATCGATCGATTATCGCGTGGCCGACGTCGCCGCGCTCGGCGATGCCCCTTTCGACGCCGTCTGCTGCATGGAAATGCTGGAGCACGTGGCGGACCCGGCCGCCTTCCTGGCGGTACTGGCAAAGCGGCTGCGACCGGGTGGGTCGCTGTTCGTCTCCACGCTCAATCGCAACCTGCGCGCCTTCCTGCTGGCCATCGTGGGCGCCGAATACCTGATGCGCCTGCTGCCGCGGGGCACGCATGAATACGAGCGCTTCATCCGTCCCGCGGAACTGGCCGGCTGGGGCCGCGCCTGTGGCCTTGCGCTTGACGACATTGCGGGCCTGAAATACGACCCCTTCAGCGACCGCTGCGAACTCACCACCGACGTCTCGGTCAATTACGTCGCGCAGCTGCGGCGGGATGGCGACATCCATTGAGCTCCCCGATCCGCGCGGTGCTGTTCGACCTCGACGGCACGCTGCTCGATACCGCTCCTGACCTGGTGCACGCGCTCAACGAAGTGCGTCGCGAGCAGGGTCGCGAGGCGCTGCCATACGCGCTGGCACGTACGCAGGTGTCGCATGGCTCATCCGGCCTCATCCGGCTGGGATTCCCCGATTTCGCGGGCGATCCCCTGGAAGCACTGCGACTGCGGCTGCTCGATATCTACAGCCAGCATCTGTCCGCAGGCAGCCGGCTGTTCGATGGTTGCCAGCAGGTGCTCGACTACCTCGCCGCGCGCGACATGCCCTGGGGCATTGTCACCAACAAGCCGGGGTTCCTGACCGATCCGCTGCTGGCAGCGCTGCAGCTGGACCGGCTCGCGGCCTGCGTGGTGTCCGGCGATACCCTCCCGCAACGCAAGCCGCATCCGGCGCCACTGCATTTCGCCGCCGATAAGCTGCAGCTCGCGCCCGCGCACTGCCTGTACGTGGGCGATGCCGAGCGCGATGTGCAGTCCGCGCGGGCCGCCGGCATGCCCGTGCTCGTGGCCCGCTATGGATACCTCGGTCCCGCCGATGACCCGGAGGCCTGGGGGCCGGATGGACACATCGACTCCCCGCTGCAGATCATCGATTACCTGCAGGGCCGGATGTCATGAGCGGGGAACTGGCCGGCCGAGTAATCGCCATCACCGGCGCCACTGGCGGCATCGGTCGCGCGCTGTGCCTGGCCGCCGCCGCCGAGGGCGCGCAGCTGGTGCTGCTGGCGCGAAATGAACGCAAGCTGCGGGCGCTGCATGCCGAGCTGGAGCAGATCGCCCCCGGCAAGGCGCTCATGGCGCCGCTCGATCTTGAAAAGGCGGTGGCCGCCGATTACGACCGCATCGCCGCCGCCATCGAACAGCAGTACGGTCGGCTCGACGGACTGGTGCACTGCGCAGCGCTGCTCGGCACGCTGACGCCCATCGACCAGTACGACGTGCCCGCCTGGTGCCGCGTGCTGCACGTGAATCTCACCGCCGCCTTCGCGCTGACGCAGGTGCTGCTGCCGGCACTGCGCAAGTCAGCCGATGCGTCGATCATCTTCACCTCCAGCGGTGTCGGGCGCCGGGGTCGCGCCTACTGGGGCGCCTACGCCGTGTCCAAGTTCGCGGTCGAGGGATTCATGCAGGTGCTCGCCGACGAACTGGCCGGCAACAGCACGGTGCGCGTGAATGCCATCAATCCCGGCAAGGTGCGCACCACGATGCGGCGCCAGGCCTACCCTTCCGAAAACCTGCTCTCGCTGCCCCTGCCCGAAACGGTGGTCGAACCGTACATCCGGCTGCTGGGTCCGCGCGGCGCGGGCATCACCGGCCAGTCGCTGGACTGTCAGTCGGCGGTGTCGGCTTCGCCCGCCTGAGACTGCAGCAGCGAAGATATCTCTTCGTCGGTGAGTTGGCGGACATGCCCCCGGGCGAGCGTGCGCTCCAGCTTCAGGCCCCCCAGCGCCACGCGCAGCACGCGGCTCACCAGCGCATTCTGCCGCTCCACCAGCGCCCGCAGGTCGCGCCCGTTGGCGCCCGTGGCCAGCACCTTGTACCAGCGATTGGATCCCTCGCCGCCGCTGGGCTCGCAGGATTCGATCTGCATCTTCTCGCCGCTGTCCAGCTCGCCGCCGAGGATGCCTTCGATCTGTTCGGCCGACAGTTCGCCGCGCACACGCAGCCCGAACTCCATCGGCAGACCGCGCACGGCGCGCTGCAGCTTCGCGGCCAGCTCGCCATCGGAGGTCAGCAGTTCCAGGCCGCCATCGATGCGCGGCATGGGGCTGATGGAGATATGCCTGCGTCCCACGCGGCGCGAGAGTCGTTCGGAGACGGCATCCCGTCCGGTCTGGGCCTGCGCGGCATCACCGTCGGGTTCGCGGGGCGGCAGCAGGTTTTCCCCGGGCGAGCGATGGCACAGCCAGGTGGCCGAGCGCCGCGACGGCGCCTGGTGAACCAGCTTGCCGTCGAGGCGCACCTTGTCGTGGCCGGAAGCGCGACTGCCAAGTTCGGCGGGCTCGCCGTTGATGGTCACGCGGCCGGCGCGGATCCACTCCTCGGCCTGCCGGCGCGAGGCCAGCCCCGCGCGTGAAAGAATCTTCTGTACACGTTCTGCTTCACCCGACATCGTTGGCTGCCGTATCGGTCTGGGCCACGGCGACTTCGACGATGTCGCCAGCAGCCGCATCCCCGCCATCCACGGCCACGCCGATGGGCTCCGGCAGCAGCAGCTGCGGATCCAGCTGCTCCAGTGTCTTCAGGTCGGCCAGTGGCGGCAGCTGGTCCAGCCGCTTCAGTCCGAAGTAATCGAGGAAGTCGCGCGTGGTGCCCAGCAGTTCCGGGCGGCCCGGCACTTCGCGATGCCCCACGACGCGGATCCATTCCCTCTCGAACAGCGTCTTGACGATGTTGGGGTTCACGGCCACGCCGCGGATGGACTCGATCTCGGCGCGGGTGAGCGGCTGGCGGTAGGCGATGATCGACAGCACCTCGAGCTGCGCGCGTGAATAGCGCGGCGGGCGTTCCGGCCACAGCCGCGCGACCTGCTCGGCCACGTCGCGCCGCACCTGAACCCGAAAACCGCTGGCGGTCTCCAGAAGCTCGATGCCCCGGCCTTCATAAGATGCGCCCAGCTCCTCGAGGACCCCGCGCAGCTGGTCGTTGTCCGGGCGATCCACGGCGTCGAACAGCTGCGACAACTCGGCCAGCGTCAGGCTGCGACCCGCGGCCAGCAACGCGGCCTCGACAACCTTGCGCGTGTATTCGGTATTCATTCCAGCGGTTCCTCGTCGTCCTGCTCTTCGAGCGCCGGCTGCTCCAGCAGACGCGCATCGGTGTCTTCAACTTCGGTAGCGCTGCCCTCGATCACGCGGGACCGCGATGGATCCACGGCCCGCACGTGGATCGGCGCGTAGGCCTCGACCTGTGCGATCTCGAGCAGCCCTTCGCGCAGCAATTCAAGCACCGCCACGAAGGTGACCGCCACGCCCATGCGGCCTTCCTCGGGCAGGAACAGGCGCGTGAACTCGGTGAAGGTTTCCGGATGCAGAGTGGACAGGATGTCGCTCATGCGCGCCCGGACCGACAGCGGCTCGCGGTGGATGTGGTGGTGCGCGAACATCTCCGCGCGCAGCGCCACGTCGCGGAAGGCGATCAGCAGTTCCTTCAGCGTGATGTCGGGCAGCACCCGCACCACGCGGCGCTCGCCCATCTCGGCGCTTGCCACCCAAGTGTCGCGCTCCAGGCGCGGCAGGTCGTCCAGGCGCTGCGCTGCCTGCTTGAAACGCTCGTATTCCTGCAGCCTGCGGACCAGCTCAGCGCGCGGATCGTCTTCCAGGCCTTCGCCGGGAGCGGTGGCCCGTGGCAGCAGCATGCGCGACTTGATCTCGGCGAGCGTGGCGGCCATCACCAGGTATTCGCCGGCAAGGTCGAGCTGCATCTCGGTCATCACGTCGATGTACTGCGTGTACTGCCGCGTGATCTCCGCGATGGGGATGTCGAGGATGTTCAGGTTCTGCCGGCGGATCAGGTACAGCAGCAGGTCGAGCGGCCCCTCGAACGCGTCGAGGAACACCTCCATGGCCTGCGGCGGGATGTAGAGATCCCGCGGCATCTCGGTGAGCGGCTCGCCCAGCACCATGGCAAAGGGCATCTCCACCTGCACCGCGCCCTCGCCCTGCATCTCCATGCTCATGATGCGGACGCTCCAGGCAGCAAGTTCATGGCGCCGCGCACCACCTGCATCGTGGACTCGGCGGCCGCATTGGCCCGCTTCGCGCCGGCATCGAGGATCTCGCGGACGCGCGCCGGATTGGTGAGATAGGGCGCGGCGCGCTCGCGCATCGTGGTCGCGTCGGCGCAGATCCGCTCGATCACGGGCTTCTTGCAGTCGAGGCAGCCAATGCCGGCCGTGGTGCAGCCCTGTCGCACCCAGGCCCGGGTTTCCTCGCTGCTGTACAGCTTGTGCAGGTCCCACACCGGGCATTTCTCCGGCGTGCCCGGATCGGTGCGCCGCACGCGCGCCGGGTCCGTGGACATCGCGCGGACCTTCTTGTCGATGGACTCGGGTTCTTCGGTGAGGCGGATGGTGTTGCCGTAGGACTTGGACATCTTGCGGCCATCCAGGCCCGGCACCTTCGGGGAAGGCGTCAGCAGGACTTCCGGTGCGGG
Organism: Pseudomonadota bacterium; assembly: GCA_016720075.1. Taxonomy (GTDB): domain Bacteria; phylum Pseudomonadota; class Gammaproteobacteria; order Steroidobacterales; family Steroidobacteraceae; genus ZC4RG30. Next base: position 237,047 of record JADJXW010000020.1, on the reverse strand, counting down.
CAGCAGCCGGTGATGCTCGCCTTCCAGGTTGGCCAGCAGCAGTTCGCGGTCCGCGCCCTCCAGATGGCCAGCGGCCTGCACCAGCTTGCGCGCACCCGAGAGCGCGTCGGCCGTGCCGCTTTCCTGATGGCTGCGGCGCAGCGCGGTGTATTGCTCGCGCGCTTCAGCCGGCCCCAGTTTGCCCAGTGCCGCCTTCACCTTCTTCGCGAAGGCCGGGTCGCGGCCATAGAGATTGTTGAAGCGACGGGCCACTTCGCGCGTCATCTCCACATGCGCCACCTGGTCCTCGCCCACCGGCACGAAGTCCGGGCGATAGATAAGGATGTCGGCGCTCTGCAGCAGCGGATATCCGAGGAACCCGTAGGTGGCCAGATCCTTTTCCTTCAGTTGCGCCTGCTGGTCCTTGTACGTGGGCACCCTCTCCAGCCACGACAGGGGCGTGATCATCGACAGCAGCAGATGCAGCTCGGCATGCCCGGCACCTGCGACTGGATGAAGATCGCGCACTTGTCTGGATCGAGACCAGCGGCCAGCCAGTCAACCACCATTTCGTGCACATGCTTCTGCAGCAGCGACGGGTTCTCGTAGTCCGTGGTCAGCGCGTGCCAGTCCGCCACGAAGAAATAGCACTCGTGGTGATGCTGCAGGTCCACCCAGTTGCGCAGCGCGCCGTGGTAGTTGCCGAGATGCAGGGCGCCCGTGGGGCGCATGCCGGAAAGGACGCGACCCGCGCCGGCGTTGGGTGCCGAATTCATCGGCCGCATTATACGGATGCGATCTGCCCCTTGCCCTGCCTCAGGATCACCGGTGGCGAGACGGCCAGGTCCACCACCGTGGTGGGCTCGATGCCGCAGTGGCCACCATCCAGGATGGCATCCAGCACGCCATCCAGCCGGTCGCGGATCTGGTCGGCGTCGGTCAGCGGGGTTTCGTCTCCCGGCAGCAGCAGCGTCGAGCTCATCAGCGGCTCGCCCAGCTCGGCCAGCAGCAGGTGCGGGACCGGGTGTTCCGGCACGCGGATGCCGATGGTGCGCCGCTTGGGGTGCTGCAGGCGCTTGGGCGTCTCCCGCGTGGCAGGCAGCAGGAAGGTGAAGGGTCCTGGCGTGTGGGCCTTGAGCAGCCTGAACACGGGGGTATCGACCCGAGCGTAGCGGGCGATTTCGGACAGGTCGCGGCAGACCAGCGTGAAATGGTGGTTCTTGTCCGCCTGACGGATGCGGCGGATGCGCTCCAGGGCCTCGGCATCGCCCACGTGGCAGCCCAGCGCGTAGCACGAATCCGTGGGGTACGCGATCACCCCGCCCGCCCGCACGATATTCGCGGCCTGCTTGATCAGGCGGGTCTGCGGATTCTTCGGGTGAATTTCGAGGTATTCGGCCACCCGGCTATGATACGCGCATGCAACTGCTGCTCGAACTTCTGCCGCTCGCGGCCTTCCTCGTCGCCTACAAGTTCTACGGCGGCATTTATGTCGCCACGGCCACGCTGATGGTGGGCATGACGCTGTCGCTGGTGGTGCTGTGGCTGCGTTCGCAAAAATTGCCGGCCATGTTTGCCGCCAGCACCGCCCTGGTGGTGGTGTTCGGCGCCGCCACGCTCTTCCTGCGCAATGCGCGCTTCATCCAGTGGAAGCCCACCATCTTCCTGTGGCTGCTGGCCATCGCCTTCCTGGTCAGCGCCTTCGTGGGTCGCCAGCCGCTGGCGCAGCGCATGCTGCAGCCGGCGCTGGGTGAGGTCACGCTGCAGCGCCGGGACTGGCTGAAACTGAACCTCGCCTGGGTGGTCTTTGGTCTCGCCACCGGCGCCGCCAACCTGCTGCTGGCCTACAACGTCAGCGAGGCGGACTGGGTAAAGCTGAAGGTTTTCGGCCTCACGGGCGTCATGATCCTGTTCATCGTCGGCCAGACCTTGTGGCTGTACTGGCGCGCCGGCGCGCAGGCTCCGCATCATGATGGTCGGACGCCTGCGCGAGGCGCGCTGCAGCAGTCACTGGCGCCCGCGAACCTGGACATCCCGCGATGACAGCGCTGCCATGCCGGACATGCCGGCGCGCGTGAGGGGGCTCATCTGGCCATCACCATCGTGGCTGAAGGTTTTTCCGGCCGGTCCCTGATCGAACGCCATCGCATGGTCTACGAGGCTGCCGCCCCCCTGCTCGCGCAGGGCATACATGCCCTGCAGATTCACGCCCTGACGCCCGCGGAAGCCGCGGCCCGAATCTTCACAGAGGAGTTCCCGACATGTCTTCCAATCGCCGAATCCTGGCCATGACCCTTGCCGCGCTGGTGCAGCCTGCAGTCAGAAGCCGGCCGCCACGGCTGTCGCCGACAAATCCGTCGCCACCGTGAATGGCAAGACCATCAGCAGCAACACCTTCAGCCAGTACGTGAAGGGCGCCGCCAGCAAGCCACCGGAAGAAATCACCCCCGAACAGCGCACGCAGCTGCTCGACAACCTCGTGCGCGCGGAGGTCGTGGCGCAGGAGGCCGAGCGCGACGGCACCGCCGCGAAGGATGAAACGCGGGCGCTGCTCGACATGGCGCGGTTGCAGATCCTGCAGCGGGCCATGGCCGAGCAGTACCTCAAGGACCGCCCGGCCAGCGACCAGGAACTGCGCGCCGAATATGACCTGCGCATCGGCCAGCTGCCCAAGCTGCGCTACCGCGCGAGCCACATCCTGGTGGGCACCGAAGACGCCGCGAAGCAGCTCATCGAGCAGCTGAACAAGGGTGCCTCCTTCGCGCAGCTCGCCCGCGCCAACTCCACCGACCCCGGCAGCAAGGACAAGGGCGGCGACCTGGACTGGTTCACGCCCGAAAGCATGACCTCGCCCTTCGCCGAAGCCGTGCAGAAGCTGAAGAAGGGCGAAACCACTGCGGCGCCAGTGAAGACGGAGTTCGGCTGGCATGTGATCCGGCTGGTGGGTACGGCCGACAATCCGCCGCCGCCGTTCGAGTCCGTGAAGGACCGCCTGGGCCAGATGGTGCAGGAGAAGAAATTCAGCGCCTACGTGGACACTCTGCTCGCCAAGGCCAAGGTTGCCAAGACGCCCTGAACTCCACGCCGGTGGCCACCGGCAGTGGGACCATCGCCAGGATCCCACCTCAGGGCCTTCTCGCCGCGCAGCAGGGCAGTTCCGCGCCAGCGCTTCTCGTCCAGCACCTTCACTCCCAGCGCCCGGGCCTTATCCAGCTTCGAACCGGCGTCGCTGCCGGCCACCACGTAGTCGGTCTTCTTCGAGACGCTGCCCGAGACCTTGGCGCCCAGGGCTTCAAGCTGGGCCGTGGCCGCGTCGCGCGTAACCCGGCAGCGTTCCGGTGAGCACGACGGTCTTGCCCGCGAGCTGGCGCGCCGCAGCGGATTCCTCCGGCGCCAGTGCCAGCAGTTCGGCCTGCATGTCGGCTGCACGCCGCAGCAAACGGACATTTGCAGCGCGCCCAAGCCAGGTCGACAGCCCCTGCGCGGCTTCAGCCGTGAGGCCGGCAGCGCTGATGTCCTCGGCCTTCGCTTCCAGCAGCGCGGGCACCCCTGCAAATGCGGCGCCCAGCTGCTGGGCTCGAAGCGCGGTGATCTTCGGGATCTCCAGGTACTCCAGAAGCGTCGCCAGGTTAAGGCACTGGCGCAGGCTGGCGCTGGGGGCATGCGTGTCGGCAATGCGCACGCCGCGCCCGGGATGCAGCAGTCCTTCCACTACCTTGCGATTGCCGGCCTGGTCGAAGAAATGCCCGAGTGCATGCGCCACCTCGCTGCCGATATCCGGCACGCACTTGAACAGCGGCCATGGCATGCGGCTGACCAGCGTGATGTCACCGAACCAGGCCGCCAGCGCCTTGGCGGTGCTCTCGCCCACGTGCTCGATGCCGAGCGCGAACAGGAACCGCTCCAGCGTCGTGTCGCGGCTGCGGTCGATGGCCTCGATCAGGTTCTCGGCCCAGCGCGTTGCCACCTTGCCGCTCTTCGCCGTTTCGGGAGTGGTGCCATCGCGCTCGTCGGCGCGGCGCTTCATTTCCAGCAGGTCTTCGAGCTTCAGTGAATACAGGTCGGCCACGGAACGCACGTAGCCCAGGTCAGACAGTTCCTCGACGTAGCGTTCGCCCAGCCCTTCGATGTCCATCGCGCGGCGCGACGCGAAATGGATGATGGCCTCCTTGCGCTGCGCAGGACAGCTCAGCTCGCCGGAGCAGCGCCACACCGCCTGCCCTTCCTCGCGCACGATCTCGGAACCGCAGATGGGGCAGTTCGCGGGCATGATCCAGGGCTGGGCCTGCGGCGACCGACGCTCGGTCATCACGCTGACCACTTCCGGGATCACGTCGCCGGCGCGGCGCACGATCACCATGTCGCCCACGCGCACATCGAGCCGCGCGATCTGGTCGGCGTTGTGCAGCGTCGCGTTGGTTACCGTGACGCCTGCCACCTGCACGGGAGCGAGCCTTGCCACCGGCGTTGCCGCGCCGGTGCGCCCGATCTGGATCTCGATCGCCTCGACCGTGGTCGATTGCTCCTGCGCCGGAAATTTGTGCGCGATGGCCCAGCGCGGCGCGCGGGCCACGAAACCCATCTCGCGCTGGCCCGGACCATCATCGAGCTTGTAGACCACCCCATCGATGTCGAATGGCAGGCCATCACGCCGCGCGCCGATGTCACGGTAGTACTCCAGCAGGCCATCCACATCGCGCACGGTCCGGTTTAGCGGACTGACCGGAAAGCCCCATTCGCGCAGCATCTTGAGCGTCCTGGAATGACTGTCGGGCAGGTCGCCCAGGACTTCGCCTACGCCATAGGCAAAAAAGCCAGCGGTCGCTGTGCCGTGACATGTGGATCGAGCTGGCGCAACGACCCGGCCGCGCCGTTGCGCGGATTCGCCAGCACCTTGCCGCCCGCGGCGCGCGCCGCGGCGTTGTAGCGCTCGAAGTCCGAGCGCGGCATGTAGACCTCGCCGCGCACCTCGAGCACCGGCGGCCACCCGGCGCCCCGCAGCTTCAGCGGAATGGCGCGAATGGTCCGCAGGTTGGCCGTGACATCCTCGCCGCTGGCGCCATCCCCGCGCGTGGCGCCCTGCACGAACAGGCCCTGTTCGTAGCGCAGGCTGATGGCCAGGCCATCGAGCTTCGGCTCGGCGGAAAACAGCAGCGAGGCGCGTCCGAGCCGCTCGGTGATGCGCCGCGTGAAATCGCGAACCTCATCGTCGCTGAAGGCATTGTCGAGCGACAGCATGGGCAGCGAATGGCGCACGGGGGCGAAATGCGATGCCGGGGTTGCTCCCACGCGCTGCGTGGGAGACTCCGTCGTCACCAGTTCCGGATGGGCGGTTTCCAGGTCCTGAAGTTCGCGCAGCAGTGCGTCGTACTCGGCATCGCTGACCGCCGGCTCGTCGAGCACGTAGTAGCGGTGGTTGTGGTCGGCGATCAGCTCGCGCAGTCGCGCGACGCGCGCGGCCGCGCTGCTCACGCGGCCGGTCCTTCGACGGGCGGCGTGAGCGAACGCCGCAGTTGCGCAAGTCGATCACCCGCAAGCTGGGCGCCCTGCTCGTCCTGGACCACGGCATCCACCCGCCCTGCGATCCTCTGCGCCAGTTCCAGCAGGTCATCGAGCATGCGCAGCGCGGCCACTGGCCCGGGGAGGATGGAAAACAGGCTCAGGCCGCGAAACTCCTGCGCGTCCATCTGCACCGGATCGAAGCTGCCGGGTCGCACCAGGTTGGCGGCGCTGGCACGCACGAAGCCATCGACATCCACCAGGTGGTAGATGCGCTGCGGTCCATGAACCATTCCCGCCGATTCCATGGCCTGCCGCAGCGCGCGCCCCGGCAGTGCCTGCCCATCTGCCCGCACGACTCGCACGGTGAGCACGCGCTCGGTCTGCGCGGGGGGCCATCGGATGACCGGCGTCGCTGGAGTGGCGACGGGTTGCATCGCGGCCGCATCGCTGCGGGCAGCGGCCGCCGCCGCCGCGCCCGGAACGTCCACGGCGACCTCGCGCATCACCTCCACTCGAACCGGCTCCGCGGCATGGATGGTGGGCACGTCGAGCGAGTCCGGCAGCTCGGTTTCGCCGGGTGCGAAATCCCCGATGCTGGGCTCCAGGCGGCGATGGCGCGACGAGGTGGCAACCGCAGGCGTCACGGCCGGCACGGACGCCTCCGCCGGTGGCGCCGGGCGCACCTTGCGCGCCGAACGCCGCCGTTCCCACAGCAGCAGCACCGCGAGGAACACCGCGCCGAGGACGATCAATGCCACGCGCAGTTCGTTCATGGGTGCTTACACGGCGGCGAGCCGCACCGCCTCGTCGACATCCACGCTCACCAGGCGCGAGACGCCCGGCTCGTTCATCGTCACGCCCACCAGCTGCTGGGCCAGTTCCATCGTCGTCTTGTTGTGCGTGATGAAGATGAACTGCACGCGGCTGGACATCTCGCGCACGATTTCGCAGAAACGGCCGACGTTGTGCTCGTCCAGCGGCGCGTCCACTTCGTCGAGCAGGCAGAACGGCGCGGGGTTCAGGTCGAAGATGGAGAACACCAGCGCCACGGCGGTCAACGCCTTCTCGCCGCCCGAAAGCTGCGAGATGGTGCTGTTGCGCTTGCCCGGCGGACGCGCCATCACCGCGACGCCGGCGCTGAGCACATCGTCGCCCACCAGTTCCAGGTAGGCATGCCCGCCGCCAAACAGGCGCGGAAATTTCTCCTGCAGGCCGGCATTGATGCGCTCGAAGGTCGCCTCGAAGCGCGTGCGCGTTTCCTTGTCGATCTTGCGCATGGCCTCTTCCAGCGCGTTCAGCGCCTCGGTGAGGTCCTTCCACTGCGCATCGAAGAAGGTCTTGCGCTGCGTCTGTTCGGCCAGTTCGTCGATGGCAGCCAGGTTCACCGCGCCCAGGCGCGAGAGGTCTTCCAGAACCACGGCGAGCTGGTCTTCGCGTTCGAGGGTCGTGGCCTCGGGCGCCAGCGCCGCCAGCACTTCCTCCAGGTCGAAGCGCGTCTGCGCGAACTGTTCCACCAGCGATTCGCGCCGCAGCCGGGTTTCCTGCGCCGCGAGGCGCGCCGACTCCAGTTCTTCGCGCGCCAGCCCGACGCGCCGTTCGGTGAGCAGGCGCTTCTCGTCCAGCTCGCGCAGCTCGGCCTCGATGCCTTCCAGGTCGCGGCGCGCGGCGGCGAGGTCCGCCTCCACGTCGACGCGGCGTGAAAGCAGCTCGTTCAGGGCCTGCGCCTGGCGCTCCAGCGGTTCGTCGCCATCGCCCAGCTCGGTTTCGAGCTGCTGCTGGCGCGACAGCAGTTGATCGCGTTGTTCCTGCAGGCGCTGCAGCGTGGCGGAAAGCGAGCTTTCGGTCGAACGCCTGCCTTCGAGCTGGATCAGCAGTTCGCGGGCATGCGCGCGAGCGGCATGCGCGGCCTCGCGCGCGCCATCGCTGACGGAGCGGCGTTCGTCACGTTCGGCTTCCAGGTCGCTGCGACGTGCCTCGAGCACCTCGAGCTGCGCGGAGGCCTCTTCAAGGGAAGTGCGCGCGCGGGACAGCGCCTGCTGCGTGCGCTCGCGCTCCACCTGCACATCGGCGGCTTCGCGGTCGATGCGCTCCAGTCGCAGCGTGGCCTGCTGGCTGCGCGCCCGCGTGGCTTCCAGCTGGCCGCGGGCCTCGGAGTATTCGCGGTGCGCGCCCTGGATGCGTGCCTGCAGCGCATCGCGCGCGGCCTCGCCGGCCACCGTGGATTCGCGCACGCCGCGCAGCTTCTGTTCCACCGCACCAACGGCCGACTCGCAGCGCTCGCTCGCATCGCGCAGCGTGCGGATGCGGTTCTCGCGTTCCAGCACGCCAGCGTGGGCATCCCGACCGCGCGCCACGCGCAGCCAGTCGCGCCCCACCCAGATGCCATCCGGGGTGACCAGTGATTCGCCGTCGGCCAGTTCCGCGCGGCGCGCCAGCGCCGCGGCCAGCGAATCGGCCGTGCGGACGCGTTCCAGCCGCCGCAGCACCGCATGCGGCGCCCGCACGCGGGCGGCCAGCGACGCACCACTGCCAGCGCTCTGCAACGCGCCTTCCACCAGCATCACATGGCCGGCTGCGAGGTCCGCAAGGTTGCGCGCGGCGTCGTCGAGCGACTCGACGTGCACGGCTTCGAGCGCATCGCCCAGCACGGCCTCGACGCCACGCTCCCAGCCGCGCTCCACTCCGATCTGCGCCGTGACGCGGGGGCGGCCGGCCAGGCCCGCCGACTGCAGCCACTTGCCGGCCTCGCGGTCGGCCTCGCCGAGCGCCGCCTTCTGCAGCGCTTCAAGCGATACCAGTTCGCTGCGCGCGGCTTCGCGCTCACGCCGGGCGGCCTCCAGCCCGGCTTCCACCTGTGCCTGTTCGGCGCGCAGCGCCTGCAGGCCGGACAGTTGCTGCTGCAGGCTGGCCAGCAGCGCGTCACTGGACTCGCGCGTGCTGCGCTCGCGGGTTTCCAGTTCTCCCAACTCGGCCGCCGCATGCGAAAGCTGCAGCTGGTCGCGTTCCACGGCCAGGCGGTCGGCATGGGCTCCCAGCCGGCGCAGCTGGTCATCCAGCTGCTCGATGCGCGTGCGTTCGACCTGCGTGGTCTGGTAGGTGCCGCCCAGTTCGCGGTTGAAGGTTTCCCACTTTTCCTGCCAGGCGCGCAGGCCGGCGTCGGCCTCTTCAAGGGCCGCGTTGCGAGCTGTCTCGCCCTGCTGGGCCTGTTCGGCGGAAGGGCCCAGGTGACCGATCTCGACGCGCAGCTGCTGGATCAGCGATTCATCGCGCGAAAGCTGCCCGGCCACTTCGGCCTGCATTTCCCGCGCCTGGGACAGTTCCCGGCGCTGGCGCTCGCGCAGCTCGCGCGCATGGGCCAGCTGCTGTTCGGCCCGGGCCACTTCGGCGCCCTGCTGGTAGAAGGCGCCCTGCACGCCCGAAACACGCTCGCTGGCGGAGAGCTGGAATTCGCGCTGTTTCTCCACCGCGGCTTCGGCCGCGCGCTGCTCGGCCAGGGATTGCTGCAGCCGCAGGTCGGCGTCGCGCATGGCGCGATCGTTGATGGCGGCCCCGCCGTCGATCTCGCGCAGCCGCAGCGCCAGCACCTCGGCCGAGAGCTGGCGTTCCTGGTTCTTCAGGTCCTGGAAGCGCCGGGCCTGGTTGGCCTGCCGCGTGAGGTGGCGGATCTGCTTGTCGACTTCATCGCGAAGGTCCTGCAGGCGCTCCATGTTCTCGCGCGTGTCGGCCACGCGCGCCTCGGTTTCGCGGCGGCGCTCCTTGTAGCGCGAGATGCCCGCGGCTTCTTCGACAAACGCGCGCATGTCGTCCGAGCGCGCCTCGATGACGCGCGAGATCATGCCCTGCTCGATGATGGCGTAGCTGCGTGAACCCAGGCCGGTGCCCAGGAACAGCGTGGTGATGTCCTTGCGACGGCAGCGGATGCCGTTGATGAAATATGCCGACGCGCCGTCGCGCGAAACGACGCGCTTGAGCGAGATCTCGTTGTACGTGGCGTAGGTGCCGCCGATCTTGCCGTCGCTGTTGTCGAAGATCAGCTCGACCGATGCGGTGCCCACCGGCCGGCGGCCACCCGAGCCGTTGAAGATGACATCGGCCATCGAATCCCCGCGCAGGTGCCGGGCGGAAAGCTCGCCCATCACCCAGCGCACGGCATCGATGATGTTCGATTTGCCGCAGCCGTTGGGCCCCACCACCCCCGTGAGGTTGGTGGGGAACGGTACGTTCGTGGGATCGACGAACGACTTGAAGCCGGCGATCTTGACCCTGGTCAGGCGCATCCAAATCCACTCGTAAGCTGGATCGCGTAGTGTAGATTAGTTGCACCATCATGAGCACGACACCTGCAACCTCCGTCGAGACCTTCGCGAATCCGTCGCCGCAGCGCGACTACACCATTCGCATGTCCATGCCCGAGTTCACCTGCCTGTGCCCCAAGACCGGCCAGCCCGACTTCGCCACCCTGAAGCTCGAATACGTCCCGGACCAGCTGTGCGTGGAGCTGAAATCCCTGAAGCTGTACCTCTGGTCGTTCCGTGACCGCGGCTGCTTCCACGAGGCCGTGACCAACGAGATCCTGGGGCACCTGGCTGGCGCCACGCACCCCCGCTTCATGCGCCTGACGGCCGAATTCTTCGTTCGCGGCGGCATCTACACCACCGTGGTCGTCCAGCACGTCGCGCCGGGCTGGCAGAGCCCTCAGGACGTCCGGTTACCTTAGAAATCCTCGGTGGTTCGGGGGCTTTTTCGCCGCGCTGTACACCCTGCGGGGGGCCGGTATAATCCCGCGTCCTTTTCCAGCCCGGTTCCAAACGGGAGCGCAAAATGGCAGCCAAGAAACAGGCAGGGAAGCCCGCTGCTTCCTCAGCAAAAACCGGCAAAGCAAAAAAGCCGGCAGTGAAAGCTGCCCCGAAAAAGGTCGCACCGGCGAAGAAGTCGCCCGCCAAGGTCGCAGTGCCAGTCCCCACCAAGGCTGCTGCGGCCACCAAGGCTGTTGCGCCTGCCAAGGCCGCCGCTCCCGCCAAGGTGGCGCCGGTCGCGCCGAAGATCGTGGCCGCGGCGCCCAAGGGCCCGAAGCCCGCCACACACTCACCCGCCGAACCGCGCAAGCCTCTGGGCAACGCGGTTGGAGATCGTACCGACGACATGGATTCTGAAAGTCTGCTGGCGGGTCCCCGCAACGTACAGCCCTATGTCCCCAAGCGGGGCGAGCAGTACATGAGCAGGGAGCAGCTCGAACATTTCCGCACCATCCTCGCGAACTGGAAACAGGACCTGATGCTGGAAGTGGACCGAACGGTCTCGCACATGAAGGACGAGGCCGCCAATTTTCCCGACCCGAACGACCGCGCCACGCAGGAAGAGGAATTCAGCCTCGAACTGCGCACGCGCGATCGCGAGCGCAAGCTGATCCGCAAGATCGATGAGGCGCTGGGCCGCATCGAGGATGGCAGCTACGGCTACTGCCTGGAAACCGGCGAGCAGATCGGCGTCAAGCGCCTGGAAGCCCGTCCGGTCGCCACGCTGAGCCTCGAGGCGCAGGAGCGCCGCGAACGCCGTGAAAAGCAGTACGGCGATCGGGACGACCGCTACCGCTGAAGCGTACCGGGGGCGCTTCGCGCCCTCGCCCACTGGACTTCTGCACCAGGGATCCCTGCTGGCCGCCGTTGGCAGCTGGCTGGACGCGCGCGCCCATGGCGGCAAGTGGCTGGTGCGCATGGAAGACCTCGACCGCCCCCGCACCGTGGCGGGCGCCGCCGAAGCGATCCTTCGAACCCTCGATGCACTCGGACTGACCAGCGATGAGCCTGTGCTGTGGCAGTCCTCCCGTGGCGAGGCGTATGCGCAGGCCCTGGAGAGGCTGCGCGCAAACCACTGTGTTTATCGCTGCACGTGCACGCGTTCGGAACTGTCCGGACCCTATGCCGGTCACTGTCGAATGCATCCGCCGCCCGCGGATGGGCCTGCGGCATGGCGGCTGCTGCTGTCGCCCCATGCCCGCATCGATTTCGATGACCTGTTCCAGGGGCAACAGTCATTCAATGCCGACTCCATCGGTGATCCGGTGATCTTCCGACGCGATGGCATTGCGGCCTATCAGCTGGCTGTGGTCGTCGACGACGCCTTCCAGGGCATCACCCATGTCGTCCGCGGCGCGGATCTGCTCGAAAGCACCGCCTGGCAGATCGGGGTCTTCCGGGGGTTGGGTCTTCCCGCGCCCCGCTTCGGTCACCTGCCGCTGGTCGTGGAGCCCGACGGCAGCAAGCTGTCGAAGTCGCGTGGTGCCCAGGCAGTAAGTGGCTGGCCGCCCGGTGAAGCGCTCGAGCGGATCCTGACTCTGCTGGGATATTCGCCGCCCGCCGGGCTGCGGCATGAACCGGTGCCGCGAATCCTGGACTGGGCGCTTTCAGGGTGGCCCCCCGCTGGACTGGCCGGACGGCGTGCCATTGCCCTGGCAACCTGAAAAAGCTTGCCTATTTCAGTCTTCCGCGCAATTGTTAGGTTCACGTGCTGCCTGGTCCAAGCCAAAGGTGCTCGCACGAGGGGGCGGGAATGAGCGATCCGCGAGTCATCAAGAAGTATCCGAACCGCCGGCTGTATGACACGGCGGAAAGCCGCTACATCACGCTGGCGGACGTCCGGCGGCTGGTAATCGAGAACATCGACTTCCTTGTCATCGACAAGAAGAACCAGCAGGACATCACCCGTTCGATCCTGCTGCAGGTCATCGCCGAACAGGAACACAGCGCCCAGCCGATGATGAGCCGGGATTTCCTGTCACAGGTGATCCGCAGCTACGGTGACCCGGCCCATGATGGACTGGCCGGGTACCTGGAACAGTCGATGCGACAGTTCCCGCTCAAGCAGAACGGGACAGGCACTCACCGCACCTGACCCGTTCCTCCGTTCGACGGGTCAGCCGTCGACGCTGCGCATCGACAGGCGCACGCGGCCCTGGCGATCGACTTCCAGCACCTTCACGCGCACCACATCGCCTTCCTTGAGCTTGTCGCCGACGTTCTCGACGCGCTCCTCGGAGATCTGCGAGATGTGCACCAGGCCATCGCGACCCGGCAGGATGGTGACGAAGGCGCCGAAATCCATCAGGCGCGCGACGCGACCTTCATAGATGCGGCCCACTTCCACATCGGCGGTGATCAGCTCGATGCGGCGCAGCGCTTCGCGGCCCGCGGCGCCGCTGACCGAGGCGATCTTCACCGTGCCATCGTTCTCGATGTCGATGGTGGTGCCGGTCTCTTCGGTGATCTGGCGGATCACGGCGCCACCCTTGCCGATGACGTCGCGGATCTTCTCCGGATCGATCTTGATGCTGATGATCGACGGCGCCCACTCGCTCATCTTTGCGCGCGGCGCCGAGATGACCTTGTTCATTTCGCCGAGGATATGCAGGCGGCCTTCCTGTGCCTGGCTCAGCGCCACCTTCATGATCTCGGGGGTGATGCTGTCGACCTTGATGTCCATCTGCAGCGCGGTGACGCCGGTAGCCGTGCCGGCCACCTTGAAATCCATGTCGCCCAGGTGGTCTTCGTCACCGAGGATGTCGGTGATGACCTTGAAGCGGCCGCCATCGAGCACCAGGCCCATGGCGACGCCGGCCACGGGGGCCTTCACCGGCACACCGGCATCCATCAGCGCGAGGCTGGTGCCGCAGACCGAGGCCATCGAGCTCGAGCCGTTCGACTCGAGGATTTCCGACACTACGCGCATGACGTAGGAGAACTCTTCCATCGTCGGCAGCACCGCGGCGATGCCGCGGCGAGCCAGGTTGCCGTGACCGATCTCGCGGCGCTTCGGCGAACCCATCATGCCGGTCTCACCCACCGAGAACGGAGGGAAGTTGTAGTGCAGCATGAACGGTTCGCGGCGCTCGCCGGCCAGCGCGTCGATGATCTGCGCGTCGCGGCTGGTGCCCAGCGTCACCGTGACCAGCGCCTGCGTCTCGCCGCGCGTGAACAGCGCCGAGCCATGCGTGCGCGGCAGCGAGCCGACCTTGATGTTGATCGGGCGCACGGTCTTGTAATCGCGGCCGTCGATGCGCGGCTCGCCGTTCAGGATGCGATTGCGGACGATGCTGCTTTCCAGGTTGTGCACCTGGGTGCCGATGTCCTGCGCGCTCCACTTGGGCTTGCCATCCACCTGTGGCACGGCAGCCGTCAGCGCAGCCTTGATCTCGTTCACCTTGGCGTAGCGATCCTGCTTCACGGTGATGCGATAGGCCTCGGACAGCGGGCCTTCGACCTGCCCCTTCACGAAGGACACCAGCTCGGCATCCACGGCGGGCGCCTTCCAGTCCCAGCGCGGCTTGCCGGCCTGCGCCACCAGTTCGTTGATGGCCTTGATGGCCACCTGCTGCTGCTCGTGGCCAAACACCACGGCGCCCAGCATCACTTCTTCCGAGAGGCTCTTGGCTTCGGATTCCACCATCAGCACGCCGTGCGCGGTGCCGGCGACCACCAGGTCGAGCAGCGAGCCTTCGGCCTCGGTCTTGGTGGGGTTCAGCAGGTACTTGCCGTCCTTGTAGCCGACGCGCGCGCCGGCGATGGGGCCGGAGAACGGCACGCCCGCCAGGCACAGCGCGGCAGAGGCGCCGATCAGCGAGGGGATGTCGGACGGAATTTCCGGATCCAGCGAGACGACGGTGGCAACCACCTGCACCTCGTTGAAGAAGCCATCCGGGAACAGCGGGCGGATCGGGCGATCGATCAGGCGCGAGATCAGCGTTTCGCTTTCGCTCGGGCGGCCTTCGCGACGGAAGAAACCACCGGGGATGCGACCCGCGGCATAGGTCTTTTCCTGGTAGTTGACCGTCAGCGGAAAGAAATCCTTGCCCGGCTGCGCGGCCTTGCGCGCAACTGCCGTAACCAGGACCACGGTGTCGCCCATCGACACAACTACTGCACCGTCGGCCTGGCGGGCGAGTTCACCGGTTTCGATGGTGACCGTCTGCGAACCGAACGGGAAAGACTGCTTGGCAATGCTCACGCTTGCTTGACCTCAACGATTGATTTGCGATGCCGGACACCCCGTTCCGACACCCGATGTGAATCGGGCCGCGGCGTTTTGTGAACGGCGCGGCCCGAAAATTTAAGCTTGTTTAGCGGCGAAGACCTAGCCGCTCGACGACTTCCTGGTACTTCGTAGGCTCGGTCGACTTCAGGTAGTCGAGCAGCTTGCGGCGCTGGTTCACCATTTTCACCAGGCCACGACGCGACGCATGGTCGCTCTTGTGGGTGGAGAAATGATCGCCAAGTCCGGTGATGCGCTCGGACAGCAGCGCGATCTGCACTTCAGGAGAACCCGTGTCAGTCGGGGTCCGGCCAAACTTCGACAGGATGCCGGTCTTCTTTTCAGTCGTTAACGCCATTTTTGGGCCCTTTTGGAAAGCGCGGCATTCTAACCGCCCACCTTGGGGGTCTCAAGTCAAATCAGCGGCTAAATTGTTGAAAAGACGAACCGGCTTCAGCCCTGCTCCGGGCAGGATTTCCCCGATTCCCAGGAATGCGCCACCCGGCCCGTAGACCCGGCACAGCCCGGTGGCGGCCGGCGCCGGAAGCCCCTCAGGCAGGCTCACGGCCTGACCCATGCGCAGGCGAGAGGCGGCGGCTTCCTCCAGCGCAACCGCAGGCAGGTGCGGCAGTGCCGCATCCGGGGGCAGTAGTGCAATGGAGCCGGGATCCGCCAGGACTGCCTCCAGGCTGTGCATGGGCAGACCCTCGAAGGGAGCCACTGCGGTGCGACGCAGATATCCCAGGTGGGCGCAGGTTCCGACGGCGCGGGCCAGGTCTTCGGCCAGCGTGCGCACATAGGTGCCCTTTGAGCAGCGCACGCGAATGCGGGCCTGCGTGCCAGCGCACTCCAGCATCTGCAGCGCCAGGATGCGGATGTCGCGGGGCTCCCGCGCCACTTCAATGCCCTGCCGGGCAAGGCGGTACAGCGGCTGCCCGCCCTGCTTCAGGGCCGAGTACATCGGTGGCACCTGCTGCGGACCGGTGAAGCGCGGCAGCGCTTCGCGCAGCCGATCGGCCAGGTCTGCCGGCACTTCGGCGGTTTCCACCACCTCGCCTTCCAGGTCGCCCGTTGCCGTGCGGGCCCCGAATTGGGCCGTGAATTCGTATTCCTTGTCGCCATCGAGCAAGTAGCCGGCCACCTTGGTGGCCTCGCCGAGGCAGATGGGCAGTACGCCGGTGGCCAGCGGATCGAGGCTGCCCGTGTGCCCGGCCTTGATGCGTCCAAAGGCGTGACGAACGCGTTGGACCGCGGCGCTCGAGGACAACCCCTGCGGCTTGTCGAGCAGCACGATGCCGCAGGTGTTGGCGAAGGACACCTGCTTCAGCGCGCCGGCGTGCGCTGCGCGGCAGGACGCGGCGGCTCTGCGCCCATTTCCACCAGCGCCGCGGAGACCTTGCTCCAGCCCCAGGCCTGCGCACCTTCGGCGGCGGAACGGCCAACGACCTGGCCCTGAAGGCCGACGCCGGGTCGCGACCGGGCATTGATGTTGGCTCCAGCGGCCAGCAGCACGCGGGCGACCTCGATGGCTTCCTCCTGCGTGACATGCTCGCCGCGCGTGTCAGCCCGGCTGGCGCCGACGCGTGCGGCAGCCATCAACGGTGTGATGCCGTCGATCTGCGCGCTGTCGGGATTCGCGCCGTTCTCGAGCAGCAGCGCGATGGCAGCAAGATCCGCCCCCTTGGCCGCGCGCAGCAGCGGCGTGGCATCGGTGGTCAGCACGCCATCACCGCCCCGGTCGGGTCCCAGCGCGCGATAGGGCGGGAACTTGCGCAGGCGCGCATCGGGATTGGCGCCCTTCTCGAGCAGCAGCCGGATGATGTCGAGGCTGGTGGTGTCGTCACTGGAAAGGCGGTCCGGACGGCCGCCGGTGGGGATCGTGTTCACGTCCACCGCCGCGTACAACGGGCTTCGTCCCCACCAGTCCCACTTGTCCACGTTGGCGCCGCTCTCGATGAGCACGCGGGCCGTATCGAAGTGCATGCTCATCACGGCCATCAGCAGCGGCGTGATGCCATCGGGGTCCGCCAGGTTCAGCTTCGCGCCACCCTTGACCAGCGCCTGCGCGCAGGCGGCGCAGCCCTGCCGCGCGGCATACAGCAGCGGCGTGAAGCCGCCGGGATTGCGATCCTGCTTGCGCCCCTCCGCCGTCACGTGGCGCTTCCAGTCGTTCACCGTGGAGCGCGCATCGACCGCGGCGCCGTGCCGGATCAGCAGCTTCACCATTTCGGGCTGTCGTTCGGCCGCCGCCCACATCAGCGGTGTCTGACCACGCCATTTCTCCGTCGCATTCACCTTCGCGCGGTGCTTCAGCAGCAGCTGAGCCGCGGGCAGATTGGAAGTGCGCGCCAGGATCATCAGTGCGGTCTGGCCATCATCGTTGCTGCTTTCGGTGTCCGCGCCGGCCTTCAGCAGCAGGCCGATGATCTCGGCGTTGCCGGTTTCGGCGGCTTCCGTGAGGGGCGTCGCGCCGTAGTCGTTGCGGGCGTTCACGTCGGCCCCTGCCCTGATGAGCTGGCGGACTTCGTCGGCGCGCGAGTGATAGACCGCCCAGTGCAGCGGCGTAGTGCCATCCGCATCTGCGGTGGGAGCTGCGGCCGCCAGGGCGCCCATCGATCCGAGGGCCCCGCCAGGATGAAGAGCAGGCGGCGCATCAGATCTCCGAAATCATGCCGGTGCTGTCGCCGAGCTTCTCGACCGGCACGCCGGCGCGATCGAGCAGCGCCACCAACGCGTTGGCCATCGGCGTGTGATCCGGATAGCGCAGGTGCTGGTTGCCCTTGAGGCGCCCGCAACCGCCGCCCACCAGCGCCGTGGGCAGCGGGAAGTGGTTGTGCGCGTCGCTGTTGCTCATGTTCGAGCCGTACAGAATGATGGCGTTGTCGAGCAGCGAGCCCTCGCCGTCCGGCGTCGCGGCCAGGCGTTTCA
This sequence comes from Pseudomonadota bacterium, assembly GCA_016720075.1. Lineage (GTDB taxonomy): Bacteria > Pseudomonadota > Gammaproteobacteria > Steroidobacterales > Steroidobacteraceae > ZC4RG30. The sequence goes on along the minus strand of JADJXW010000020.1, from coordinate 219,614 downwards.
GCCATTTGGCGAACACCTGCGTGTGGTACGTCTGGATGCGAACCAGCTTGGCCTTCTTGTCCGGGTCATTGCCATGGTGCGACACCGCGTGGAACGCATCGGGCACCTGCACGTTGTTGTACGTGCGCCCGCTGACCTCGGCTGCGATCATGAAATTGGTGATGCGCGTGAGGTTGGCCTGCCAGGCCAGCGCCGCCATGTCGAACATCAGGTTCAGGTACTCGTCGGTGTTGTCGGGTATGCCCACCGGCACCTGCGGCAGTGCCAGGCTGGAGAGATCCTGCGAGGCGGCCTTCTGCATGCGCCGCTCCAGCTCGCGCACCGTATCCATGTAGTCGCCCAGCATCGCGCGGTCGCGCTGCCCGAGCCGCGCGTTCAGCGACGCGGCATCCTCGGCCACCATGTCGAGCACGCTGCCGTACTGGCGGTTCAGTTCGGTGCGCTCTGCCGGCGAGTCGCCGCGACCGAACAGCCGCTGGAACAGCTTGCGCGGGTTGTACTCCATCGGCAGCGGCGTGTTGGCCGAGCGATAGGAGATGGTGCTGGTGTAGTTGCAGCCGAAATCCCGATCACACGATCCACCGCCGCCACCGGACTCGGTGGCGATCTCCAGCGAAGGCATGGGCGTGTCCTGCCCGATGGCCAGCGCCGCGATCTGGTCGCAGGTGGGCGCCATGTTCGGCTCCTGCCCCTTCTGCGGTCGCGTGCACGACAGCCAGGTGGCTGGCGCCAGTGAATGCACCGGGCCGTCTGCCACGGGGTTGCCAAGGCCGCTGATGATGGTCAACTGCTGCTGGAATTCCTTCAGCGGCGTGAGGATGGGCGACAGCGGGAAGCCCCTGCCCTCCGCGGCGGGCGTCCACTGTTCCATGATGGCGCCGTGCGGAAAGTAGATGAACCCCAGCCGTGGCTTGCGGGCCGCCGCGGTCGCGCCCAGCGCGGTGGCGGCCGGGATCATCGCGTCCAGCAGCGGCAGCGCCATGGAAACCCCGGCGCCGCGCAGCAGCGTGCGTCGGGAAAGATGCTTGCGGGTGATGAACATCGGATTCACCTCAATGGGCCTGCGCGGTGGCCGCGGCAGGCTTTGGCAGGGGCACCATCGTGTGCGTGAACGCCTCGCTGCGGACGATGCCGGTGACGATGGACGAGAACCGGTAATTATCCGCGGCCGCCGCGCGCACGATGGCGCGGATCGTCGGCATGTCCTCGGCTTCGACGCCGCGTCCGAGCGCGAAGGTCATCATTCGCGTCGTCAGCGTCTGCACGAACTGGTCGGGGCGGCGCAGCAGGACCGCGCGCAGGTCATCCGGACCGCCGATCTTCACGCCGTGGATCGTGTCGCCCGAATCGATGCGCGTGCCCGTTTCGCGGTCCTTCGACTGCCATGCGCCGATCGCAGCGAAATTCTCCAGCGCGAAACCGAGCGGATCGATGACCCCGTGACAGGCGTTGCAGCTCTTCGCGCGCCGATGGATTTCAAGTCGCGAGCGGACGGTGTGCGCCGTGCTGCCCTCGGTGTTCTCCAGCAGAGCCTCGACGCCAGGAGGCGGGGCCTGCGGCGGCGTGCCCACGACCTGCTCCAGGATCCACGACCCGCGGCGAACCGGCGACGTGCGGTTCGCATAGGACATGCCCATCAGGAACGAGCCCTTGCCCAGGATGCCGTAGCGGCGCGAGTCGGGCAGCTGCACGCGGCGGAAGCGATCGCCACGGATGTTGGGAATGCCGTAGTGCAGCGCCAGGCGCTCGTTGAGGAAGGTCCAGTCCGCCGTGAGCAGCGAGAGCACGCTGCGGTCTTCCCCGAACACGCTGCCCACGAAGCGTTCCATTTCCTCGCGGAACGCGCGGCGCAGCGCGCCGTCGAATTCCGGATACAGAGTGGGATCCGGCTCGATGGCATCGATCTCGTCCACGGTCAGCCACTGGCCCGCGAAATTCGTGGCCAGCGTCTGCGCGCGCGGATCGGCCAGCATGCGCTTGACCTGGCGTTCCAGTTGCCCGGCATCGCCCAGACGTCCTGCGGCGGCGAGATCCAGCAGTTCATCGTCTGGGCCTTCGCTCCACAGGAAGAACGACAGCCTTGATGCCAGTTCCAGGTCGGTCAGCCGGTGCACGCTGCCCGGTGGCGCCTCTCCCGGCAGGCCTTCGGCCCGATAGAGGAATTTGGGACTGGCAAGAATGCCCATCACGGCCTGCTGGATGCCGAACTCGAATCCCTGCTGCCGGCCGGATTCATAGAACTTCAGCGGCGCGGCCAGTTCCGCCTCGCTTACCGGACGGCGAAAGGCGCGCCGCGCGAACCGGTCGATGATCCGGCGCGCGCAGGGCATCTCTTCGGAGGCACTTGCAGGCTTGCAGATGAACACCGCTTGCCTGCTCGGCGTGTCGCCCTTGCCGGTCACCTTGCCCGGTCCCACGATCTCCACGGACATCACGTTGGGCAATCCCGCAGCACCGCCCGCTTCGATCGGCTCGAGGATTTCGTTGCCGATCGCGTCGAGCGGGCAATGAACGCGACGCCAATGCGATGCGGCCCGGCCGGCACGGTGAGCTGGATGTTTCGGAAGCGATCCTGCACTTCCTTGTCGGCGGCGGCCTGGCGCTGGTCCAGCGCCTTGAGATCATCCTCGCCGCCCAGGCGCTGTTCGAAGACGCGGCGCCCATCCACCGTCATCACCAGTCGCTGGCGCATGTCCAGGCCGGTGATGTAGCCGCCGCCGCGATTGCCGCTCTGCGTGATGTGGAAGGTGTATTCGCCGTCCGCGGGAAACAAGTGCTCTACCAGCATTCCACCGCGGGTGCCCAGCGGGAGTCCTTCCTGGTGCTGGTAGCGCGGGGTTCCGGGGGGCACGCGGTAAACGGTGCTGGTGGCGCGCGTGGCGCCGGCGCCCAGCGCCCGGGCGCTGACTTCCTGTGCGGCGACGATGTAGGCATCGAGGAAGGCCGGCGACACGCGCAGCGCCAGCGCCACGTTGTCGAAACCATCTGCCTTGGTGTCCTTGGGCAGCAGCGCCGCGGCATCGATGTCGAGCGCGAGCAGCCGGCGGATTTCATTCTGGTATTCGGTGCGGTTCAACCGGTGCAGCGCCACATTGCCGGGTCGCTGGTGGGTGGCGGCTGCATCGAGGCGACCCTCGAGCCAGTTCACCTGCGCATCGATGTCTTCCTGGGAGGGCTGCTTTTCGCCCGGTGGCGGCATCAGGCGTCCGCGCAGCTTCTTGACGGTTTCTTCCCAGACGTCGACGTCGCGCGCCATGTCATCGGGTTGCAGCGTGTCGAAGGCAACGCCCCCGGCCCAGTCGGTGGCGTTGTGGCAGTCGCCACAGAATTTCGCGAGGAAGTCCGGGCCGGTACCGACGGCATCGTGCGCCGCCATCGTCGGCGCAGCAAGTGCCAGCAGCGCCAGCAACGGCAGTGTGGTCCTAGATGCCGACATGATAGCCCCGCATGCTGCGCCAGGAATTGGTGATGAACTGCGTTGGATCGCCCCGCGTCGCGTCGAACTTCGCGGTGGTTCGCAGCGCCAGGATCTCGTCGATGCCGATCCCCTTGTAGATCAGCTCGTCGAGGCGAAGGCTGAACTCATCCAGCATCGCGGTGTGCGCGGCCAGATCCGCGCGACGCTGCGGCGCGCCCTTTCCCGGGATCACGATGGTGTCATCGTTGCACAGGTCGAGCAGTCCGAAGTTCGCATCGGTCAGGCCGCCGCTCCAGCCGATGGAGCGCCGACGCAGCGCCGTGATCTCTTCATCGGTCAGCTTCTGCGCGGCCCGGATGCGGGCCGACGGGCCCGTGCGCCCGATCCATCCACCCGTATCCACGTCCACGACCGGGTAGCGATCGGCGGCGAACAGATCGCCCGCCACCAGCACGTTGCGCTCGGGGATATGCACGTAGATGTCGCCGTCGGTGTGGGCTCTGGGAAGCCAGCCGTATTCCAGCGTGAGGCCGGCGGCATCGAACTTCTGCTGTCCGCGAAAGAAGGTCTGCGTGGGCAGCGCCAGGCGCGACCTTGGCAGATAGTCGCGGTTTTCCCAGGCGACCGTGAACTCCATGCCAAGCCACAGCTTCGTGTTCTCGTGCGCGATGATCGGCACGCCCGCCTTGCCAAAGCGCTCGTTGGAGCCGGTGTGGTCCCAGTGCCAATGCGTGTTGAACAGCGCGACCGGCAGCTTGCCGCCGGCATGGTCGCGTATCAGCGCAAACAGGTCAGCCCCGTGCGCGGCATCGCCGCTGTCGATGACCACGAGGCCACGGGGCCCCTTCACCAGCACCACGTTGCCGCCAGCGCCGGTGACCAGCGCAACGCCGTCGGCGACGGGTGTGACAGCCAGTGCGCTGCGGGGTTTCGCGAGCGAAGGCAAGGCCTGCAGGGAAGTGACGCCCGCGGCGCCCACCCACTTCAGAAATGTTCTTCGGGATTCGAAAATCAACGCGGATCCCGTGTCCTGGGCCCGGATGGGCCGCAAGCATATTGCCTATCGGGCGAGTGATTTGCATCCGCGTTGCCGCGGATTTTCAGCTTCGGGGGCGGTTTGCCGAATCGATCAGCGCGGTAAGTTCAGCGGCGCGATCGAAGGATTCATCGTGCACGAACTGCAGGCGCGGCGCATGGCGCATGCCAACGCGCCGCCCCACCTCTCCGCGCAGGAAACCAGCCGCGGCAGCCAGTCCTTCCAGCATCTGCGGATGGGCGGAATTGCCGCCAAAGGGCACCACGAAGACGCGCGCATAGCTGAGGTCCCGCGCCAGCGCCACCTGGGTGACCGTCACCGGACCCACGCGCGGATCCTTCAGCTCGCGCGACACGAGTTCCGCCAGCACGCGCTGCATCTCGCCTTCCATGCGCTGCAGTCGACCGCTGCCGGAACCCTTGCCCGCCATCAGGAACTCCCCTAGATCGTGCGTGCCACTTCCACGCGCGAGAAGCACTCGATCTGGTCGCCCACGCGCACGTCCTGTAGCCCTTGACGCCGATGCCGCACTCGGTGCCGGCGCGGACTTCATTGGCCTCGTCCTTGAAGCGGCGCAGCGACTCGAGCGCGCCCTCGAAGATCACCACGCTCTCGCGCAGCACCCGGATCGGATTGTTGCGCTTGACGGTGCCTTCCATGACCAGGCAGCCGGCGACCACGCCGAACTTGCTGGAACGGAACACTTCGCGCACCTGCGCCGTGCCGAGGATGGTTTCCTTGATTTCCGGCGCCAGCATGCCGGACATCACGGCCTTCACGTCGTCGATGGCCTCGTAGATGATGCTGTAGTAACGCACCTCGATGCCGGTTTCCTTCATGGCGTCGCGCGCACTGGCATCGGCGCGGACGTTGAAACCGATCACGCGCGCCTTGGAGGCCGCGGCAAGCTGGATGTCGGAGGCCGTGATGCCGCCCACGTTCGAGGCCAGCACCTTCACCTGCCCTTCGGCGGTGGAGAGCTTGTTGAGCGCATCGCGCAGCGCCTCGGCGCTGCCCTGCACGTCGGTCTTGATGACCACCGGAATGATGCTGATCTTGGCGTCTTCCATCTGCGAGAACACGTCCTCGGCGCTGCTCGACATGCGACCGGCCACTCGCGTGTCGCGATGCCGTGCCTGCCGGTGCAGCGCGACCTCGCGCGCCTTGCGATCGCTCTCCACGGCCAGCAGTTCGTCGCCCGCGTTGGGCGCGCCCTGCAGGCCCAGCACCACCACCGGCATGGAGGGCAGCGCCTCCTCGACGGGCTGCCCGGCCTCGTCGAACATCGCGCGCACGCGACCGAACTGCGTGCCGGCCAGGATCGGATCACCCAGCTTCAGCGTGCCGCGCTTCACCAGCACGGTGGCCACGGCGCCGCGGCCCTTCTCCACGCTGGATTCGACCACGATGCCGGAAGCCAGCCCCGTGCGGGGGGCCGTCAGTTCCAGCACTTCGGACTGCAGCAGGATGGCCTCGAGCAGCTCGTCGATGCCCTGGCCCGTCTTCGCCGAGACATGACGGAACATGTCCGCGCCGCCCCATTCTTCGGAGACGACTTCGTACTTCGCCAGTTCCGTGCGCACGCGCTCCGGATCGGCGTCGGGCTTGTCGATCTTGTTCACCGCCACGACGATCGGGACGCCGGCCGCCTTGGCATGCTGCACGGCTTCGATGGTCTGCGGCATGACGCCGTCGTCGGCCGCTACCACCAGCACCACCACGTCGGTGGCCTTCGCGCCGCGGCGCGCATGGCGGTGAATGCCGCATGGCCCGGCGTATCGAGGAAGGTGACCATGCCGCGCGGGGTTTCCACGTGGTATGCGCCGATGTGCTGCGTGATGCCACCGGCCTCGCCCGCCGCGACCTTGGTGCGGCGGATGTAGTCCAGCAGTGAGGTCTTGCCGTGGTCGACGTGACCCATCACGGTCACCACGGGCGGACGCGGCTGTTCCTCGACGGCCGAGCCACTCACGCCCTGGATGTCTTCCTCGATCTCGTTTTCCTTGACCAGCTTGGCCTCGTGGCCCATTTCCTCGATCACGAGGACGGCCGTGTCCTGGTCGATGGACTGGTTGATGGTGGCCATCACGCCCAGGCTCATCAGCGCCTTGATCACTTCGTTGGCCTTGACGGCCATGCGCTGCGCGAGTTCGGCCACCGTGATGGTTTCGCTCACGGCCACCTCGCGCTTCATCGGCGCGGTGGGCATCTCGAAGCCGTGCCGCTGCTCGCCATCGCCGGCAACCGGGCGGCCGCGCATGCGGGTTTCTTCTTCTTGAAGCGGGCGCTGGCATCGCTGGTGACATGCAGTTCCTGCCTGCCGTAGCGTGTGCCGGGCCCGCGGTCCGGGGCCGGCGCCGGACGATCGACCTTGGGGCGCACTTCCTGGCGCGGCGGCTCGGCCGGACGCGGCGGCGCCTCGGCCGGACGACGGGTCTTCTCGCGCTCGGCGGTTTCCTTGTCGCGCTGCTCCTGCGCCCGCCGCTGCTCCTCGGCCTGGCGGCTGCGGTTCTGCTCTTCCTCGAGGCGCCGGCGGTTTTCCTGATCCAGGCGCTCCTGTTCGCGGCGCTCCGCCTCGGCCTTCTCGGCCTCGACGTTCTGCGCCGCCTCAAGTTCCTTGCGCTTCTGGTCAGCCTGCTCCTGCTGGGCGCGGTTCTGCTCCTCCAGCACGTCGCGCTTCACGTAGGTGCGCTTGACGCGCACTTCCACGTTCACGGTGCGCGCGCGCCCCTGGGTGCTGGCCAGCTTCAGCTCGGTCTGCGTCTTGCGCTTGAGCGTGATCTTGCGCGGCGCGCTGGCATCCTCGCCGGTGCCGTGGCTGCGTCGCAGGTGCGACAGCAGTTCCATCTTAGCCTCGTCGCTGATCATGTCGTCGGGGCCAGACACGGTGATGCCCGCCTGTTCCAGCTGCACCAGCAGCCGGTCGACGGGCACTTTCAGCACGTCGGCGAATTGTGTAACGGTGACGTCAGCCATGTTCGTCCTTAGCCTTGCGGCTTACTTCTCGGCCGTGAACCAATGCTCGCGCGCCTTCATGATCAGCGTGCCGGCTGCGGTTTCATCCAGGCCATCGATATCCGCCAGGTCGTCAACTGACTGCTCGGCCCGCTGCTCGCGCGTGCGAACGCCGCGAGACGACAGCGCGAGCGCCAGGTCGGGGTTCATGCCGGTCAGTGCCAGCAGGTCATCGGAAGGCATGGTGCTTTCCAGGCTCTCTTCGCTGGCGATGGCCTGCGTCAGCAGCACGTCGCGCGCGATTGCGCAGTTCCTTGACCATCTCCTCGTCGAACTCGGCGATGTTCGCCAGCTCGCTCACCGGCACATAGGCCAGCTCCTCGATGGTCGAGAAGCCTTCCTGCGCCAGGATGGTGGCCACGTCCTGGTCCACGTCCAGCGCCTTGGTGAACATCTGCACCAGCTTCTGGGACTCGGACTCGCTCTTGGCTTCCGCGTCGGATTCGGTCATCACGTTCAGTTCCCAGCCCGTGAGCTGGCTGGCCAGGCGGATGTTCTGGCCACCGCGACCGATGGCCTGCGACAGTTTTTCTTCCGACACCGCGATGTCCATCGAGTGCGAATCCTCGTCGACGACGATCGACTGCACCTCGGCCGGCGACATGGCGTTGATGACGAACTGCGCCGGGTTCTCGTCGAAGGGGATGATGTCCACGCGCTCGCCGGCGATCTCATTGGAAACCGCCTGCACGCGCGACCCGCGCATGCCGACGCACGCGCCGACCGGATCAATGCGCGGCTCGTTGCTGCGCACTGCGATCTTGGCGCGCACGCCGGGGTCGCGCGCGGCGCCCAGGATCTCGATGGTGCCCTGCCCCACTTCCGGTACCTCGAGCTTGAACAGCTCGATCAGGAACTCCGGTGCGGTGCGCGACAGGAACAGCAGCGGGCCGCGCTGCTGTTCGGTGGGTTTCTTCACTTCCTTCAGGAACGCCTTGACGCGGTCCTGGGGCTTCAGGGCTTCGCGCGGGATCATGTCGCTGCGCTGGATGAAGCCTTCGGCGTTGCTGCCCATGTCGACGAAGATGCCGTTGCGGTCCACGCGCTTGACCACGCCCGAAACCAGCGTGTTGACGCGATCCTTGAACAGTTCGACCACCTGCGCGCGCTCTGCCTCGCGCACCTTCTGCACCATGACCTGCTTGGCCTGCTGCGCGGCGATGCGGCCGAAGGCTACCGATTCCATCGGTTCCTCGACGAAGCCGCCCGGCTCGGCGTCCTTCGACAGGTCCAGCGCGTCTTCCAGGCGCAGTTCGCGATCCGGCGTGGTGAGGTCTGGGGATTCGTCGGCGAACACCTTCCAGCGACGGAAGGTGTCGTAGTCGCCGGTCTTGCGATTGATGGCGACGCGAACGTCCCATTCCTCGCCGTGCTTCTTGCGCGTGGCCGCGGCCAGCGCCGCCTCCAGCGCCTCGAAGATCACTTCCTTCTCGACGCCCTTCTCGTTGGAGACGGCGTCGACGACCATCAGGATTTCCTTGTTCATCACTTCTTTCCTCGGGGCCTCTGGCGCGAGAAATCCGGCGCCAGGCGGGTTTTGCCCGCCTCGGCGTACCGGATGCTCACAGCCGAACCATCCACGTTCACTTCAAAATCCTCTTCACCCGCACGCACCAGCGTGCCGGTGTACCGTCGCCGGCCGTCGCGCGGCGCCAGGAGCTCCACATGGGCGCGCTCGCCAACGAAGCGCTGGTAGTGCGCCGGTGTCCGCAGGATGCGATCCGCACCCGGCGACGACACCTCCAGCTGGTAGGGAACCGTAATCGGATCCTCCACATCCAGCAGCGCCGACAGCTCGCGACTGACACGCTCGCAGTCCTCGACGCCGATGCCGTCGAAGGCCCGCGTTCCGTCATCACCGGCAAGCTGGGCCTCGGCACTCATCTTGCCTTCCGGCCAGTCGATGTAGACCCGGAGCGTGGCCTCGGAGCGCGTCGCCGCGTACTCCACATCCACCAGCTCGTAGCCCAGCCGCTGCACCAGGGGTTCGGCCAATGCCAGCAGTCGTTCCCGCAGCACGCCAAAGACCTCCTGCCACACAGGGCACCTGAAACAAAAAAGGGCCCTGAACCGGCCCTCGCTTAAGCAAAAGGCCCCACACGGGGGCCCTTTGTCACCTAAAACGTAGCCCGCCTGACCCTCCAAGCGGGACGGCGATTCTAGGCCCTGTTGGGCCGCGGGTAAACCCCCGCCGGGGCAGGAATTTCACGCCCCGGGGCAAATCACCGCGGATTGGAGTGATAGGAGTCGTCCTTCATATGGGACATGTCCTGCTCGATGCACGGCGCGGGTTCGGCCATTTCGACGTCCGTGAGCACCATGCGCCGCGGCCGCAGCTGCCAGGGCTCCGCCAGCACCTTCGGATCATCCGCAAGCGCCAGCCACTCGATCTCGTTGCCGCGCCGCGTCAGCCGCTCGGTGACCACCAGTCCCGTCGTGTGGAACGCGCCATCATCGGTAAGCCATGTCAGGTCGTTGAAATTGCGGGTGACGACAACCAGCGTGTCGCCTTCCCAGTGCCCTTCGGCTTCACCCAGGTAGCTTTCGCTGTCATCGATGCGCTTCACGCCAGGCCTGAGCGGCACGATGCGGAAAAAGGGACCGGAAACATCCTCGTAAAGGAATACGACCTCGCGCGAGGTCTGCATGATCTTGTCCGGAGGACCGATGCGCGGCAGACCCGGAGGCTGGCAGCGCAGCACGCCGTCTTCCTTCTGCTGACGCTTCTTCAGGTCGTCGACGCGTGCGGCGAACTCGGGCCGGTATTTCGGTCGCGCCGTGCCGATGGCCGGCACGGGCGCCTGGGCAGCAGCGGCCGCGGCCGAAGTCGGCGCGCCCGGCGAGCACCCCGTCACGCACACCGAACCGTCGGGTCGCGTCACGGGCCGCAGAAAATCGATGCCGCCGCCGTTCTCCCACGTGCCGTTGAGATCAGGCTTGCCGTCGGCAAGCCGTGGAGTGGTTGCAGGAGCCGCGGCCAGCAGCATGCCCGCGGCGCCGAATGCCAGGACCAGTGCGACCAGTGGACGTGAGTTCATGGCTGCTCCGCTCCGGGTACCTTCGAGAACTGGATGTCGCGGCCGTCGGGAAGCCTGATGTGCAGCAGGTAGCCCAGATGCGGCATATCACCGCGCGCCGGATGGGCATCGATGACCACGGGCCTGCCGTCGCCAACCAGGTCGCTCTTGGAAAGCCCGGACTTGCGCATCATTGCCACGGGAAGCGATTCGAGCTTGTAGGTGATGGTCGTGCCGTTGGCCTGCTTCACATCGACGAACACCTGCGTGTGAGGATTGATCCAGTCAACCTTCGACACCACGCCGGTGATCTGGAAGCTCTTGGTGGTGTCGAACTGGCCGCTGAGCGAATGATGGGCCAGTGCCAGTGGCGCCCCGAGCATCGCGACGACAATCGACAGCGTCAATCTACTGCGGAGCATGCGATCCCCTACTTGAACTTCGTCAGTCCGTCGGTACCGACCGGATTGCGGTCGTTCTCCGCGCAGACGAATTCCATGAGATTCCAGTCGCGCTGGCGGTTGAACGTCAGCGTCCGGCGATACGGCGATTCAAGCGCGTCGGCGTCCTCCATCGTCATTTCGACGACGAGCTGGTTCGGATCATCCTTGGCAAGGCGGAAGCGCTCGGTGATGCGCAGCTTCGGGCTGTGCTTCATGCCGGCACCCAGTTCGGTGATCGTCTTGATGCCGATGGTGTCCACCACCAGCGTATCGCCTTCCCAGCGTCCGATCGAATGGCCGAAGATTCCGGGTTCCAGGTCATCGGGATGAGGCCTGCCGTCGGTGAAGATGGTGCGATTCTGCATCCAGGCTTCATGCAGCGTGGTGACGCGGCCGGGGGTGAACAGGAATTCGATCGGATACTGGCCCGTGCCCATCATGTTGGGCATGCCCGGCGGCATGCAGTTGGAGGTTTCCCTGCGAACCACACCGCTGTTGGTTCGCACTTCGTTCTGCCAGGCCTGGTAGCGCGCCAGGTACTCGCCCTTGAACTTCGGCTGCTCTGGCGCCGCAGCACCGGCTGCCGGGCGGCCCCGTGCCAGCACCCATACCCCGCCCCAGTCAGGCAGGTTGTTAAGGGCTGCATAATTTCCCTTCGGCCAGGCTGCGCCCGTGCCAGTCCGGGCGGGCGCTTCACCGGCAATAAGTGATCCGGCACCCAGAACCAGAACGAAAGGCGCCCACAGTGACTTCCGCAACATCGCACTCATGCTTCCCCCGGACTGGAACTGTTTGAGTCGTAGATGGTCGTATAATGCAGCAATCGCAAGCACAATGTGAAAGTGCCGAGGGTGCAATGAACAAAGCCGTTTTTGCCGGGTTGGCGCTGACTGTCGCGGGAGTCACTGCGCAGGCACACCATTCCTTTGCCATGTTCGACCAGACCCAGCGGATCACCGTCAAGGGCACGGTCGCCGAGTTCCAGTGGACCAATCCGCATGCGTTCATCCAGATGGATGTCGCCGGCGCCGATGGCAAGGCAGAGACCTGGCACATCGAGCTCAACAGTCCGAACAACCTCAAGCGCCAGGGCTGGAAATCCACCAGCGTGAAGCCGGGCGACAAGATCACCCTCATCACCAACCCGCTGCGCGACATGTCGGACCACAAAGGTGGCCTGTTCGTGTCGCTGACGCTGGCCGATGGCACTGTCCTGGGCGAAGCCTCCTTCTCCGGGGTCACCGGCCCGATCAACGTTCCCGTGCTTCCTCCCGCCCCCGGCGCCAAGTAATCGAGGTACATCATGAAGACGCGTTATCGCATTGCGCTGGGCATGGCCCTGCTGGGCGCCTCGGTTCCGGCCTGGGTCCACCACTCTGGTGCCATGTTCGACTCCGCCAAGGAGCAGACGCTGAGCGGCACCATCGCAGAGTTCAACTGGGTTAACCCGCACTCCTCGTTCAAGGTGAACGTCAAGGCGGCCGACGGATCGGATGTGGTCTGGGCCATCGAGATGAACGCGCCGCAGAACCTGGTGCGCCAGGGCTGGAAGCGCACCACGCTCAAGAACGGCGACAAGGTCTCCGTGGTGGTGCATCCGCTGCGCGATGGCAAGCCGGGTGGCTCGTTCGTGGCCATCACGCTGGCCGATGGCACCAAGCTCGGCGGCTCTGGCCCCGGCCAGAACAACGCCTATCCCGCCCAGCCCGCAGCGCAATAGCGCGCAACTGGCGCTAAGCGCTGAACTGAAACGGCCGGCGTGATGCCGGCCGTTTCGTTTGTGCTCCGCGCTACTTGGCTGCGGCGCGGTCGCTGATGGCCTTCTGGCCTTCCGGCGTGCTCGGCAGGTTCTCGTTCAGGTTGGGCAGGCACTCTGCCTCGGGAATGTCGCTGTAGTCCTGGCGCAGGAAGTTCTTGCTGCTCTTCCACTCGCCCTTCCACATCTTCGGGTCGGTCATCGTGTAGTCGACGTGCAGCGTTATGCCGTCCTTCGACAGCGTGTAGCGCTCGATGATCTCGAATGCATCGCTGATGGGAATGCCCGAATCGATGTAGTGCTCCTTGGGCTCCATGTACTTGGTGTGCACCACCAGCGCATCGCCTTCCCAGCGGCCGATCGATTCCCCGTTGTAGGTGTACGAAACCACATCGGGATCCGTGAACTTGCGGCCATCAAGGAAGATGAAGCGCATGCTGCTGGTGAACCCGAACAGCTGGTAGACCACCGTCGGCAGCTGGACCATCGCGGTGGGCCACACGCGCGTCATGATCATCGGCATGCCGGCGGGGAAGCAGCGGCCAATCACATCCCGGTACGGCACGCCCTTCTTGCGCGCCTCTTCGGCCTCGCGAAGCGCGGTCTGGCCGGGCTCGTAGAATTCCGGGTACGGCGGGCCGAACCGGAAGTCGGCGAACGAGCGGCGCAGGTCGATGAACCATGTGCCCGTCAGATCAAACGGCGGCTTCGGGCGCGGCTTCTTGAGGTTCTGCGGCGCCAGCGCGCCGTAGTAGCCGTCATGCTTCTGAGCCAGTTCGTCCTGCCGGTCCTGTGTAAGACCGCCACCTGCAGTCCGGCCAGCGGGCGCACTGGCAGGCTCGGCGGCCTGCAGCGCGGAAGTGCTGGCCAGGCACAGCAGCGCGCCGGCGAGGATGGATCTGATCTTCATGCATTACTCCTCAGTTGGTGCCCGGTGGCGTGAGCCCGGAGTGGCCCGTGACCGGATTGGCATAGTGATACGGAATTTCATGGACGACCGGCAGGTTCAGGCAATTGCCCAGGCGACCCGGCGCAGGCTAGCGGCGAATGCAGGTCACGCTGCACGTCGGCGTGTTGAAACCCTTCGACGGGAACATCGTGTGACCGCGGACATCCACTGCCAAGGTTCCAACCCCCACGGCGACTGCGTGCCGTTTGTAGTACCTTCAAGGTCTGATGATAAACCACATCCGCGTCGCGGCGATCGCCGTCCTGGCGCGCGGCGTCGTGTAGATCATGAACGGCTGGATTCTTGTCTTTGCCGTGTCAGTAGATTCGAATGCCGTATTGTGGGACCACCGCCCGCGACGGGCGAAACGCCGATAAGGAAGGTTCCCATGGCCAAGGCAAAGAAGACGATCAAACGACTGGCAGGCCTGCCTCCGGTTCGACCCATTCGCCTGCTGCTGGTGGCCGATAGCGGCACGGCGCGTCTGCTGCGTGTCACCGGCACCTTGGCCAGCCAGAAGCTGGCCGAAATAGCGCGGCTGGAGCTGCCCGCGGCTCACCTCAAGAACCTGGAGATGCTGTCTGACAAGACAGGACGCGTATTCGATCGCGCGCGCGGCGGTCAGGGCCCCCGCAGCACCGCGCGACACGGCGCCGCGAGTGATTTCGATCCGCACACCGTTGCGTACGAGCGATTTGCGAAACTCGTCGCGCAGCTGCTCGATGTAAAGCGGCGTGGCAGCAGCGCCAGCGAGCTGGTCATCATTGCTCCACCGCGGTTCCTCGGGTTGCTGCGACCGCAGCTGTCAAAGCCGACGCAGAAGATCGTGGTCCGCGAGCTGGCCCGGGAAATGGTGCGCGCCACCGACGCGCAGCTGCTGCGGATCTCCCGCGACTGAGCGCTTACCAGGGCAGTTCGCGGCCCTGGTAGTCCAGATAGTGGTGCCCGGCATCGCGCCGGGCTTCCAGTACGTCGGCAAGGCCACGCACGCTCTCCTCCACGCCCACCGGCGCCTGGGGGCCGCCCATGTCGGTGCGCACCCAGCCGGGATGCAGGTTCAGAACCACCAGGTTCTTGTCTTTGCCGGCGGTGGCCGCGAAGCCGCGCGCCAGCATGTTGAGCGAGGCCTTGCTGATCCGGTACAGCTCGAAACCGCCAGAGGTGTTCCCGGCAATCGATCCGAGAAGCGAGGACATGAACGCCACCGTGCCACCCGCGGCCACCTGTGGCTGCAGCCTTCCGGCGATGCGCACCGGCGAGAGCGCGTTGGTCCACATCACCTGCGCCACATCCACGCGTGAAAGGTCGGCCACCGACTGGTCGCGCGGACCGGAGATGCCGGCGTTGACGAACAGCACGTCCAGCGGCCGACTGGCGAGGCGTGCGGCCAGCGCCTCGAGCTGACCCACGTCGTCCACATCGAGTTTCTCGATTTCGATCCGCCCGGTGCTCGCTGCGAGGGCGGTCAGCTCGGTGGCCTTCGACGGATCGCGCGCCGTGGCGATGACCTGCCACCCGCGCCGGGCGAGTTCGCCCGCAAGGCCCAGCCCCAGTCCTCGCGAGGCGCCGATCAGCAGAACCGTCTTGCCGTTGCTCATTGCCACGCTCACTGCAGGATGATGGATTTCAGTTCGGTGTAGGTGGCCTGCCCTTCCGGGCCGCCCTCGCGGCCCACGCCCGACTGCTTGAAGCCACCGAATGGCAGCGCCGTGTCGAAGCGAAAGGCATTCTGGCTCATGGTGCCGGTGCGCACGCCGCGCGCCACGCGGTAGGCCGCTGTGCTGTCGTGGGTGAATACAGCCCCATACAACCCGAAGTTCGAATCATTGGCGATGGCGACAGCCTCGGCCTCGGTGTCGTAGGTGAGTACGCTGAGCACCGGGCCGAACACTTCTTCCTGCGCGATGCGCATGCCGCGCTCCACATCGCAGAACAGCGTGGGCTCAACGAAATAGCCGCGAGGCTGGTTTGCGGGGCGTCCGCCGCCCAGCACCAGCCTTGCTCCTTCACGGCGGGCCACGTCGATGTAGCCGTTCACGCGTTCGAGCTGGCGCTTCATCGCCACCGGGCCCATCTGCGTGGCCGGATCGAACGGATCACCCACGCGGATGGCCTTCATGGTTTCGGCCACGGCTGCGACGAAGCGCTGCTGCTGCGATCGCGGCACGATGGCGCGGCTGAGCGTGGCGCAGATCTGCCCGGCGGACATCGTGATCGTCTGGCCAATGGCCTGCGCCGCGGCCTCGATGTCGTAGTCCGGCAGCACGATGGCCGCCGACTTGCCGCCCAGTTCCAGCGTGCAGCGCGCGATGCGTTCGCCGCACACCGAGGCGATGCGCGCGCCCGCGCCCACCGAACCGGTGAAGCTCACCTTGTCGACGCCGCGGTGGCGCGCGAGGTAATCGGACGCCTCGCGATGCGCGGGCAGCAGGTTGATGACGCCCTCGGGAATGCCGGCCTTCTCGGCCGCCTCGGCCAGGATGTAGGCCTCGATCGGGGTTTCCGGCGCGGGCTTCATGATGACGCAGCAACCGGCCACCAGCGCGGGCGCCAGCTTGCTGGTCATGATGCCGAAGGGGTTGTTCCACGGGGCGATGGCCGCCACTACGCCCACCGCCTCGCGCACCACGAGGCCACGGCCGGGGCCGTCATTCAACTTGCGCTCCACTTCCCAGTCGAAGTCGCGCGCGAGGTTGGCGTAGTAATCCAGCCAGAACTTGCCGCCGCCGATCACGAACGGCGCCACGAAGGCCAGCGCCCCGATCTGATCCACCCATGCGCGCGACAGCTCGGGAAGACGCGGCTCGATGGCCGCAGACAGCCGCCGCAGCGCATCCGCGCGCTCGGCATGGCTGAGCCGCGGCCAGGGACCGGCATCAAATGCCCGGCGCGCAGCGGCCACCGCGGCGTCCACATCCGCCTCGACCGCTTCGGCCACCGTGATGCAGGGCTCTTCGGTGTGCGGCGAGATCACCGTGATGCGCCGATCGCTGTGCGGGGCCACCCAGCGGCCGCCGATGTACAGCCGCTCGGGCTGCGCCAGTTCAACTGCAGGCAGGATCATGGTTCAGCGCTTCCGGGGACGGGGATCCACCAGCACCTTGCACTGCGTGGTGCGATGGCGCAATGCCTCGAACACCGGCGGCATGTCTTCCAGGTGGATCACATCGGTGACCATGGCGCGCTGCGTGTCGGCGTCTTTATCGAGCGCATCGGCGCAGACTTCGAAATCGCGCCGGTCGTAGAAGGCCGAGGCCTGCAGCCGTGCCTCCTTGGCCACGAGCGTGAACGGCATGAAATGATCCTGGCGCGAACACAGGCCCAGCACGACCACGGTGCCGCGTGGGCGCACGTAGTCGATGCTGCGGGCGATCATGCCCTCAACCCCGACGCACTCGTACACCACATCGGGCATGCCGCCGAGCGCGCGCGCGGCGGCTTCGGGCGAGGCATCGGCGGGATCCAGGAACACATCGGCGCCCATCGTCATCGCAAGTGATGCGCGGCGCGTGGAGCCGGCCGTCACGGCAATGCGCCCGGCACCCAGCCGGCGCGCCCAGTACGCGGTGGCAAGGCCGATGGGGCCGGCGCCAATGACCAGCACCCGATCGCCGGGCTGCGACTGCGCCATCCGCACGCCGTGCAGGCCCACGGCCATGGGCTCCACCAGCGCGCCATCATCCAGCGACACCGTCTTGGGCAGCGACACGCACTGGTGCTGGAAGCCCAGCGAATACTCGCCGTAGCTGCCACCGCCCACGCGCATGCTGCTGCACCACGCGTCGTCGCCCTTCAGGCAGTGCACGCAGCGGCGGCAGCTGTGCAGCGGCATCATCGCCACGTGGTCGCCCACCTTCACGCGGTCCACGCCCTTGCCGATGGCCGCGACGCGGCCGGCGTATTCATGGCCCAGCACCGCGCCGCTGGGCACGCCGAAGATGGCGTCCTCGGTCAGGTGCAGGTCGCTGCCGCAGATGCCGCAGCGGCATACCTCGATCACCACCTGGTTCTCGCCGGGCGTGGGGTCGCTCACCGTCTCGACGGTGAGGGGCTTCTTCAGTTCATGGAATACGGCAGCTCTCATTTCGCGACTCCTGCGGCCTGTTCTGGCCGGTGCTTGGCCCCGGCGTCTGGTTGGCCGCATTATGCGCCGGACGAGGCGGATTGGCAGATGGAGGCAGGCGTGCTGAACAAGCTGGAACATTTCCTGGTGATGACCCACGACGTGGATGGCACGCGGGATTTCTACCGCGATGTGCTGGGATTCCAGGAAGGCGCACGGCCGGAATTGGGGTTCCTGGGCCACTGGCTGTACCTGGGCGAGATTCCGGTGATCCACATCGCCGAGTGGGCGAGTTACACGGCGCATAGCGAACGACTGGGGATTCCGGTGACGCGCCCTGCCCCGGGCACCGGGCCGCTGGATCATGTGGCGTTCAATGGGGATGACTCGGGCTACGAGGTGCTGCGTGAACGGCTACACCGGCACGGGCTGAAGTTCCACCCCAACGATTCCCCGGGCATTGGCCTCAGGCAGATCTTCCTCGAAGACCCGAATGGCCTGAAGCTGGAACTGAACTTCTGGCGGGGACGTTAACCAGGGTCCGCGATTATCCGGAAATCCGATTGCATCGGCGCCGTCCCCACTGCCCGGATTGGCACGCGGCCATCGGCATAGCAGCCCTGGTTTGCCGGTATGGCATCCAGGCGCCGCAGCAGGCCGATCATCATTCCGCGCACGAATGGCACCACCAGCGGCCTGCAATAGGTGATCTCCACTCGCAGCATGTTCGCCTGCTGCAGTGACACGCCACTGCTCCGGCCCGGTGAGCTGTCGCGATACTGGAGTGAATCGCTGGGGATGACGTTCGAGCCATCACGCAGTTGCCCGAAGTCTCGCTGGGCTTCGATTGTTGGCGACAGCACGCGTATGCGCGCGAATGGAACGACATCGATGGTGGCGCGAAGCTGCGCCGCAGTGACGCGTGCAACCACATTGGACCTGTCTATTCCCCCGGTCGACTCCAGGAACAGCGGAGTAATGACACGAGCGAACTCCCGCCGAATCACGCCGACATCACCGTGGTGGTTCGCTCCGGCACGGACGGCCATGAAGGCGGCGTGCTTCACGTGATGATTCGCGATAAGCAGCAGCGCCGTCTGGAGCATGCCAAGGCACAAAGGCAACAGCGCCAGCAGCGCAACCAGGTAGAACTCGACGGTTGCTGCGCCACGCTCGGCATTGCCGAATCTCAGCATGGCCCAATCTCGTCGCCAACTCGCCAGCCCCATTTTGCGGCGACACCGGAGGCGACCTCCCAAACCTGGGCGGCCTCCGGGTGGCGAACCAGGCGAAAGGGGCGCAGGTCGCGCACGATGCGGAGGATCCTGCCTGTGCCATTGCAGAACACGATGTCGAGGGCATAGGCCATTCCGATCGTGTGCACGGCCGAGCAGCGCCTCAGCAGGTATGCGGTTCGCTGGTCCGGGCGCCTCCTGAACAGCAGTCCACGTCCGCGCTCGATACTCGACTCGCAGATATGCACGTGCATGGCCAGTCGCCTGCGGTTGTGCTCGACGCGCTGGATGATCATGTCCGGAACGCCTCCATTAGGCGGTGCGCGATGGGCACAGCCAGGATGATGAATGTGCAGGGGAAGATGCAGAAGATCAGCGGCCCCAGCATCTTCACTGGCGCCTGCATGGCCTGGCGTTCCGCGCGCACGAACCTTTCGGCGCTGCGCTGTTCGGCCTGCGTGCGCAGCACCTGCCCGATGCTCATGCCTGCTGCTTCGGCGTGCGCCAGCGCACTGGCTAGCGCCGAAAGACACTCAACGCCATATGCGTCGGCCACGCGGACAAACGCCTGGGCGCGATTTCGCCCGCTGCGCACCTCGCGCAGCACCCGATCGAAGTAGTTTCGAAGTGGACCCTCTGGCGCCTGCTCCACTATGAATCGCGCCGCAGCCGTGAGTGTTGAGCCTGCCTCCACGCAGACGGTGAATAGGTCGAGGTACGGGGGCAGATCTCGAACGATATGGCGCTCGCAGTCCCGAATTCGCCGGCTCAGCCAGCGTTCGCACCCAAGCCAGGCCGCTGCGGAAAACACCAGCACGGGGAGCGTTGCCGGGGTACGAAAGGTAAGTGAGTATCCACGCAGCGAATACACCGGCAATGGCGATACTGCCGCACAAGGACGTCCATTGCGACGCATCCAGGCCCGGATGAAGATCCGCCTTTTCCAGGCGTCTTGTGACCCAGGCGCCGTAGCGGGAGGGCAGCCGATTGCCAAGCAGGCCGCAGATGATCCGTGCCGGGCCAAGAAATGGCCGCATCGCGAAAGGCCACCTCGCCAGGGCCGGGGCCAGCGGTTCGGCGAGGCGCCTGTCGCGAAACAGGCGATGGGCCACGGTGGCGGCCGCGAGGCCACAGAGGAACCACAACGAGGCAATGCCTGGCAGGTCCTTCATACGTCGATATTCACGATGCGGCGGATCATCGCGAAACCAGCGATCTCAAGCACCAAGACCAGCGCCATAGCGGCCCAGCCAATCGGGGTCGTGACCATCGCTCCCATGGCTGCCGGCTCCATGACGCACAGCACTGCAGCCAGTAGCAGGGGGAGCACGCCGACTACGACGCCCTGCAGCCGACCTTGCGCCGTCAATGAACGGATCCGGGCCTCCAGGGCCAGTCGATTCCGCAGCATTGCCGCCAGTCTGTCGAGCGCTTCGGCAAGATTTCCCCCCAGGTCTCGCTGCGCACGCAGCAGCGTGGCGAGGATACGAAGGTCTGGCACCGCGCTGCGGTCGCGGAGCCGGCCCATTGCCACGTCGAGCGAGACGCCGAGCCGGTACTGGGACAGCACCAGTCCAAGCTCGGCACCCAGCGGGTCTGGCTGTCGCGACGCGAGCTGCGTCAGCGCGGGCGCCATGGCCTGACCTGCCCGCAGCAAACCGGCCCACAGCGCCAGCGCATCGGGCAGTTGTGCGGTGATCCGCCGCCTCCACCGATGCCGCAGGAGGCGCACGATGAAACGTGGCGCCATCGCCATGGATAGTGCCGACAGGCCGCACAGCAGCCAGGGCGCGCCCAGCAGCCTGCCGAGTACGAAGGTGGTTACCGCCGCGAGCACGGTCACGAGAATGAGTCGCGCCCTGCTTACGAAAATGAACAGCAAGGCCAGATCTGCCTCCGTTCGCTCGCAGCATGCCGGCGGAGTTGCGGGTCCAGGATCGCAACTGCTGTGAAAGCATCAGGCAGCAACTGGCGGTCGCGACACCGAAGGCCAGCGCGCTAATCATGATGAACCCTCCGGACATAGCGCCGGTGGCCTGTGTTCCGCGGCCAGCGACTCGTAGAATCGCGGTTCGTTCCCGCAGGTTCGGAAGTGACCGATCGTGACGCCGTCACGATCCACTTCGGCTGCGTGAAACCTGAACAGATCCTGCATCTGTATACGTCCGCTTTCGGTGCCCGCGATCTCGGTGATCGCAACCACGCGCCGGCTTCCGCACGAGAATCGTGCCAGCTGCACGATCAGGTTGACGGCGCTTGCAATCTGTTCGCGGATGGCTCCGAGTGGCAGGTCCATGCCAGCCATCAGGGTCATTACCTCAAGGCGGGAAAGCAGGTCGCGCGGCGAGTTGGCGTGCGCGGTAGTCAGTGAACCGTCATGCCCGGTGTTCATTGCCTGGAGCATGTCCAGGGTCTCGCCACCACGGCATTCACCTACCACGATCCGGTCCGGCCTCATTCGCAGCGCGTTTCGCACCAGGTCGCGTATCGAGACGAGCCCGACCCCTTCCGCATTCGATGGGCGCGCCTCCAGAGCGACCAGGTTGGCGTGGGCGAGTTGAAGCTCGGCAGAATCCTCGATGGTGATTACGCGCTCGCCGGGAGGAATCAACCCGGAAAGGCAATTGAGCAAGGTTGTCTTGCCAGTACCGATGCCGCCGGAAACCACGATGTTCCTGCGCGCGCGCACTGCGATCTGAAGGAAATCCGCCATGGCAGCGGACAGGGTGCCAGCACCGACGAGATCAGACAGTCAGTGGCGTCGCTGTCCGAACTTGCGGATCGTGAGCACGGGACCACACAGCGCGAGCGGCGGGACGATGACATTGATGCGGGAGCCATCGGGCAGCCGCGCATCGACCATGGGCGAGGACTCGTCCACCCCTTCTGCCTGTGCGCTGCAGCAGGCGCTCAATGACTCCCGCCAGGGACTGCGTGCTTGAGAAACGCGAGGCCATGCGCTCGATGCGCCCGTGTCGCTCCACGAACACGTCCCCGGGTCCGTTGATCATGATCTCGGAGATCGAGTCGTCGCTGAGCAGGTCTTCAACGGCCCCGAGTCCAACCACTTCCTGCAGGATCTGTCGTTCCAGCAAGCCGCGTTCGGGACTATGTCGAGCCTCGCTCTGGTCGATCAGTTGCTGCAGGTGGCGCTGGGCGTATGTCCACAGCTCTGCGTCCGTCATGCGGTTGATGTCGGTCCGGCGCAGATCGAGCCGCTCGATCAGCCGTTCGTGAAGCCCGCTGGCAAGCTCAATTGCGGCGGCCATCAGCGCGGGATCCCGGCTTCCATGAGTTCATCCGCGCGCCTGGTTTCAGCCGCCTGGTCCACCGATGCATGGAGGCGCGGCGTGATGAGCACGATCAGTTCGCTTTCCCGCGATTGCCGTCGAGCGCTGCTGAAGAGCCAGCCGGCCACCGGCAGTGACGACAACCCAGGCAACCCCTGGCGGTCGCGGCTGCGCTCCCTGACATGCAGGCCTGCGAGCGCCACGGTTTCGCCAGCCATTACATTGATGGCAGTGCTGGTGCGACGCTTGACGAAACCCGGGAAATCCCCGACGCGAACCGAAGGATCCAGTTGGCTGAGTTCGACTTCCACTTCCGCGTATATGCCGCCGCTGCGATCAGCCCGCGGCTTGATCTCCAGGATCACGCCGTATTCCTTGTACTGGACATCCGTTGCGCCGAGGCCGTCGGTGACTGGTATGGGTACTTCCCCTCCGGAAACAAAACGGGCGACACCGCCACTTCTGCAGTTGAGCGTGGGTTCCGCAAGCACGAAAGCCATGCCCTTCTGCTGCAGTAGGTCGATCCGGGATTGAATCGTGGAGTTCAGCGAGGCATGCACCGCGCCACCTGCCGTATCCGCGCCCGCACTGATCGCCAGTTCGGGGCCGGAGGCAGTGGAATTCCAGTTGATGCCCAGCTGACGCATCTGGTCCCTCCGGACTTCGACGAGCCGGACATCCATCTGCACCATGGCTTCCCAGCCGGCCTGTCCGATGAAATTCAGGACCCGCCCGGGAAACAGCGCCGCCACGTCCGCCGCCCGCTGCTGTTCCTCGGAGCTGATCCGATCACCCTGCAGAATGATGTAGCCACCGACGATTCGCGCGGAGACTCCCCCGGGCTGCAGCAGTCCTTGAACCTGCCGCAGCAGATCCTCCGTGCCTGGCTGCATCACCGTAATGCGCAGCGATTGGCGCGAGCCGTCCCTGAGCCACAGCTGGGCCGTTGTGGTGCCAACGCCCTCCCGAACAGCAGCAACTGACCGCGTTCGGGAGTCGCGAGGCTGACGACCTTCCCATTTCCCAATGCCGCACGTTTGATATCCACGCTGAGCAATCGGGACTCCCCCACATGCAGCGAGAGTTCGGCGGGAATATCGCTGCCGCGCGCAGTGCCGGCCATGAGGACGAAGGCGAACACCAGCCAGCGCCGGATTGTCATGCGCCTTCTCCCGCGGAAAGCCAACTGCGCACCGGTGCGGTGCCATTGCCGCCAACCAGAAGCTCCACCGACAGGGAACGCCGGGTCTGGTCGGAGACACCCGCGTGGAGGGTCTTCAGCAAATCTCCACTGTCGAAGGTGCGCGCATCGATGGTCCCTTCATCTGCACGGCGGCGAAGAAGCAGCGTTATGCGACCGGTCTGCTCGGCCAGCACCAGGCGCTGCGCATCGGTGATGGAAACCAGCAGGGTTACGGAGCTGAACTCGCCCGCCCGCTGCCCGGTGGACAGCAGGTCGAGCTGCGTCTCGGTCAGGTCGCCGGTGGCAAGTACGCGCACCCGCTGCAGCAATGGCACAAGCACGGCGCCGCTTCCGCGAGTACGTGAGTAACACAGGTCGACCAGATCGCCGGCTTGCAGGTGACCCGACAGGGCATTGAGCTGGTCAACCTGGATAGTCAGTGCGCGCATGCCGGCAGGCAGCTGCTCTGACAACCTGTTTCCAACGAGGGGCGGAACTAGCGCGGCAGGCGCAACCGGTGTTCCGCGACGGATACCGATGGCTGCCCGGCTTCCCATCAGGAGACCTGCGTCGGCCGGTGCAACGGCATCGACCGGAGCGTACGCCTTGGGCATGGATCGGACAGCCAGCAGCGAAGCATCGATTGTCTGGCCCCTGGATACATCCCGTGATGCGACCACATAGGCAGCCGGTTCATACCTCTGCTGCATATCCCGCTCGAGGCCGTGGGCGCGTTCCTCCAATTGCCGCTCTCCCATCCACGCCGCGAGCGCGCCGGAAATCAGCGCCACCCCTCCCAGCAACAGGTTTGACTGGAGTACCGACCGGAGCCGCAGACTACGCATCCCCTTTCTCCTTATCTCAAATGATGGAAAGCACGAATGCCTGCGCCCGCAGGTACCCGATGATGGCGTCAAGAAGTACGCTGGCGATGGGGCGGCCATTGCCGACCGGCACCAGCAACGCGATGGCCAGTGCAAGCGCCAGTGCGAGGTACTCAACCGCTGCCTGACCTGTTTCGCGCCTCATCGGAACGAACCGCCAGAGGGTCGCGCTTCCAGCAGTACAAGCGAGGACTGACCTGGGGCTGGAAGCCTCCTGGGATCCAGCATGGGTGCGGCGATCAGCTGCGCCCTGACTTGTCCGCGTGCGGCGTGCACCACCAGCCTTCCCTGGCGCTGCCAGCGCCAACCGGCGCTGGCCAGCCGCCGGATCATCAGGTCGAGCGCGGCTTGCGGGTCCAGCGCGCAGCGTGCAGAGATCTGGACATACTGATTGCCTGCGACCTTCCCATGAACCGGCCCGCTCCAACGGCAGTCGGGCGGTAACGGCGCGTTCACCATAGGGGGCGCTGGCGGTGGTGCGGTGGCGACCAGGGTCGACCACAGCAGTTCGGAGTCTGTGACAGTGGTTCGCCACTGAACGACCTGCGATTCACCGTTGTGGATGCGGCTTGCGAGTTTCCAGCCGCAGCATTCGGACAGCCATACCGAATCCGGACCTGACTCGCTGCGCCACTGGTTGATCATTCGCTCGGCCAATGCAGGCACGCCGGGGCCTTCGGCGCGCGTGATCGTGACCGGCACTCCATTGAGTGCTACGTCGCCTTCCAGCTGCTCGACGTGCACGTTGAGGTTCCGTGCGAACGGTTGCATGTCTTGGGCTGCGACTTCGACCGCGAAGCACAGGCCTAGCATCATCACCAACATCAAGGACATGCTGCAGGCCTCTGCGCCACGCCAGGCCCAAGCCTGTCTTCTGGCACCCTGTCTGGCTCGATCAGACCAAAGCACAGTTCCCGCAGCGAAGGCTCGAAAAGGGCGAGTGGAGCAGCCAGCGGGCGCCAGATGGCTGAAACAGGCGCCAACATATGTGTTGGTACCAGACCGCCCGCCCGCCGCGCCGCATGGGATGGGCCGGAGGCAGACCAGTCATCTCCAAGCAGCGCGAAAGGCTGATCAAACCTGGGTTGGAGGGTGTCGAATGGTTCTGGCATCCGCGGCGAACCCCGGGCGATCGCGCTGACGATGCCAGTCTGGAACCCCTCATCCTCCAGGTCGAAACCACGTCCCAGGAAGCCTCCGGCGGTACGCAATGGCTGCAGCAGGAAGGTAAATGCGGCCGCTCCGCGACCCGGCGCTCCGGCATCCTGGTTCGTCAGTTCGATATCTGCTGGCCGCAGGATGCGATCGCTGCCGGTGGCGTTGGTGAGGCTCGCATCATCGAAGTGCGCGCGTGAGACCTGCTCGCGCAACGACGCCGTGCCACTTCTTCCGCGAACCCATTCCCCCTGATGTGCCGCTTCGCGCGCAGCGATGATCCCGCGCCGCTGCACCTCCTGGAGGCCAGCGACGCTGATGGTTCCCAGGGTCAGCATGCCCAGGACTGCGACGCCGGCGGAGAACTCCACCATGCTCTGGCCACATACCCTGGTCATGGCACCACCGCGAAGGGATCGAGCGCAAGCCCATGGGTCGGGGCCACCAGCGAGCGTTCCTGCCGGGAAACGTCGACCAGGCGGACATGCCAGTAGGGGTTGAACAGGCTCGGGTACTCCTGCCTGCCGTCGGCCCTGGGCTGTGGCCTTCTGAAATAGACCTCGGCCGTGCCCAGCGCATGGATGGCGTTGCCTGCCAGGTTGGCGGCAAGCGTGTGCGATGTTCCATCTGGCGCCTGGATGCCTGCGGGCATCAACAGCCTGTCGACCGTCTGGATGGATCTCGATGGCATGCTCAGGGCAACGGCATAGCGGAGCGTGCGCTCGTCCCGTCGCGAGGGAGTGATGATGTCGCGGATTTCCGGCAGTCCGCGGTACGCACGCGACGGCCGCAGGGCGTTCAGCGCCCGACGCGATGCGGCAGGGTTCCGCGACAGGCTTCCCCCGTGCTGACCTCGCTGTGAAACTGGTGCGCGCATCTGTTCGGCAGCCCCCCAGCCGATGGGTGTCTCGACGGATGCCAGCAGCAGATTCAGGTGCGCGGACAAGGTATCGACCCCGCGCCAGCTCTGCTCTGCGATGAGATCCGTTCCTCCTCGCCTGGCGATTTCCAGCACTCCCGGGGCGATCTGCAGTTGCGCGCGGCGGGAACGGGTGAATCCGTCGCGCGAATCCATGAGCAGCGTGCTGAAGCGTCGCAGGTCACCTCCGCCGCGGCGGTATCGATCGGTGAACTGGTTCAGCCATTGGGCCCCATTGCGGGCCTCGAGCAGGCGCGTGGCAGACGTGACCTGTGCGCGCGGCTCATTGCGTCGCGCCACCTCATTCACCAGGTCCGCGGCAACGATGGGCGCCTGTTGATGCGCCACGGCCTGCGCATTGGCCAGCACATCAACGTTCCAGGAGCTGATTCCGGCCTCCATGCCAGGCAGCGTGGATTGCAATGTCGTATCGATGGACCGCCAGCCCTGCGCCAGCGTTCTGGCCGGGCCAGCCAGGTAGGGGATGAACTGCGCGACGCGGGCGCTATTGGCCGTTGCTGTTGCCACATAGCGCGACCAGGAACGCAGGCTGACCAGCTGCGCCAGCGCCACTTCGTTGGCCACAATGGCGCGGTTCATGTATGACTGGAAGTTGAGGCTGCGCGCTTCCCAGGTGGCAGCGCTGTAGGCCGCGGCATCGGCCGCATTCACCAGGCGCATCTTGTCGTTGACCAGTTGGCCTGCGCTGAACACGACAGCGAAACAGGCCAGCATGCTCGCCACCAGCGCGACCAGCAGTACCGAAGCCTGTCCTGAATGCGGCCGACGCACGGCGCTCACTGCGCCTGGTCGAAGTTGTCGAGTTGAACGGCGCGCTGCGCCTGCGTGGTGGCATCCTGTCCGCCGGTGTTCGACTCGGTACGCGCCTGGTCCGCCGCGTTGCCCGCCAGCGCCTGGGCCGTGACAGCCATCTGCCCACGCACCGTCTTGCCGAACGCCGTGTAGACACCAATCGCGGCGATTGCCACCAGCGCCACCACGATTATGTACTCGGTCATGCCCTGACCGCGCTGTGAAGTTTTCTGTTGCATCGTCGTTTCCTCGCTTTGGTTTCGGTGCACGGCGATTGGACTCCCGCGCGAGGGCAAGTGCCGCAAGCGAAACTGAGGTCTTCCTTACGAAACTCTCCCGCTGTCGTCGTGTGGCGACTGTCCACTGACATATCGATCGCAACCGTCGAAGTTGTGCACAAGGACTCATTCGTGATCGCTGTCATCCGTGCGCGGCAAGCCTGCCCGGGCTACCATGCGTACACCGTGAATATCCGGTTCACACATCTGCTGGCATTGGTGGCGCTCGCTGCGATGGCGCCCGGCCTCGCATTCTCTGCTCCGGCAACCTCCACCGACCGCGTCATCGTCAAATGGCGTGATGCCGGCTCGGCCACTCGAATCGGCGAAGACAAGGTTTCGGCCCTGGCCGAACGCCGCGGCAGGCGCCTGGCCGCAGGCCGCGTGATCGGCGGCGGCATGTCGGTGGTCCGGCTGGACCGGGAACGCACCGGGGCCGAACTGGATGCGCTGATGGCCGATCTGCGCAGCGACCCGGCCGTGGAGCTGGTGGTGGCCGATCGCCGCGTGAAGGCGCTGGCCTACACGCCCAACGATCCGCTCTTCACCACCGGCCAGTGGTACCTCAAGTCCGCGCAGCCCTCGGCCATCCGTGCCGATGCGGCCTGGGATGTGACCAAGGGCGGTGGCACCCCTGCCACCTCCCCCGTCGTCGTGGCCGTGCTCGATACCGGTGTGCGCTTCAACCATCCGGACCTGGCGGGCAAGCTGGTGCCGGGTTACGACTTCGTGAACCTGCCGGCCGCGGCGGGCGATGGCGATGGCTGGGATGCCGATGCGTCGGATGAAGGCGATTTCATCTCGGCGGCGGAGCTGGCCAGCGGCCCGTTCTCGGGCCACAACTGCGGCGGAGGTCCGGACCAGGACCAGCCGACCGACAGCTCCTGGCATGGCACCCGCGTGGCGGGAATGATCGCCGCCAACACCGACAATGGCGCGGGCGTTGCCGGCACGGGCTTCAACATCCGCGTGCAGCCGATCCGTGTTCTTTCCAAGTGCGGCGGGTTCAACTCCGACGTGCTCGCAGGCATGTACTGGGCCTCGGGGCTATCGCCTCCGCCGGGGCTGCTGGCCGGTGGCGTGGTGCCGCCGCTCAATGCCACACCCGCGCAGATCCTGAACATGAGCCTGGGCTCGGCCGATGCCTGCGATGCGATGTATGCCACCGCGGTCGAAGACATCACCAAGCACGGCGTGCTGATCGTGGCCTCGGCCGGCAACGATGGCAAAGACGTGGGTTCCCCCGCCAACTGCCCCGGCGTGATGGCCGTGGCCGGCGTGCGCCATGTGGGTACGAAGGTGGGCTTCAGCGACCTGGGGCCGGCCGTGGCGCTGTCCGCGCCGGGCGGCAACTGCGTGAATATTGCGCCGGGATCGCCCTGCCTGTTCTCGCTAGACACCACCAGCAATGCCGGGCTCACCACGCCTGGCGCCAACAACTACACCGACCAGCTCAACCCGAACGTGGGCACCAGCTTCGCCTCGCCGCTGGCCGCGGGCGTGGCGGGCCTGATGAAGGCGGTGAATCCCTCGCTCTCGCCCGCCGCGCTGATCGCGCGCATGAAGGCCTCGGCGCGTCCTTTCCCCACCACCAGCGACACGGTGCCCGCTCCGCCGGCCTGCCATCTGCCCACCGGCGCCACCGATGTGCAGAACACCGAGTGCATCTGCAATACGCAGGTGTGCGGCGCCGGGCTGCTGTTTGCCTCCGGCGCCGTGAACGAAGCGCTGCGACCCATCGCGGTGGCTGCCGTCACCGGCACGCTGCGCGCTGGCAACACCGTCTCGCTCGATGGCTCTGCCAGCGGCGTGGCCACTGGGCGCACGGGCACCTACCAGTGGAGCGTGGTCTCGGCCACCAGTGGCGCAAGCCCACCGGCCATCACCAATGCCGCGCAGTCCGTGGCCAGCGTGCCCGTGCAGGCCAATGGCACCGTGCTGCTGCGACTGACGGTCACCGACAACTTGGGCGCCACCGACTCAGCCGATGTCAGCATCGTGATGGCGGCGGCCAGCAGCGGCGGCACCACCACCACCTCTCCCCCGCCCTCCACCAGCACGGGCGGTGGCGGTGCATATTCCTGGCTGCTGCTGCTGCTCTCGGGCGGGCTGCTGATTGCGCGACGCCGTCGGAACTTCGCGCACTGAAGCCGCAGCCGCGTCGGAATCCGGCTAGGATTGCGCGATGGATCTGCTCCAGGCTTTCATTCTCGGCCTCGTCGAAGGCATCACCGAATATCTTCCCGTCAGCTCCACCGGTCACCTGCTGATCGCGCAGCGGCTGCTGGGCATTCCGGAAAGCGCAGCCTCCAACGGCTATGCCATCGCCATCCAGGCCGGCGCCATCCTGGCCGTGCTCGGCCTGTATCGCATCCGGGTCACCAGCATGGTGCGGGGTGTGTTCGGGCAGGATGGCACGGGACTCAAGCTGGCCCTGTGCATCATCGTGGCCTTCCTGCCCGCGGCAGTGCTGGGGTTGCTGTTCGATGATCTGATCGAGCAACACCTCTTCGGCGTGAAGCCGGTGATCGCCGCCTGGGTGGTCGGTGGCGTGCTCATCCTGGCGTTGTCGAAGTGGACGCGCGCGCGCCGCGAAGGTCGCGACCTGGCGCACCTCACGTGGAAGCTGGCGCTTGTCATCGGCCTCATGCAATGCCTGGCCATGTGGCCCGGCACCAGTCGCAGCCTGGTCACCATCCTGGGTGGGCTGGCCGTGGGGCTTTCGATGGCGGCGGCCGTGGAGTTCGCGTTCCTGCTCGGCGTACTCACGCTCACCGCAGCCACGGCTTATGCGGCGCTCAAAGGCGGCGATGGCATGGTGGCGGCCTATGGTTGGCCGGCCCTGCTCGTGGGATTCGCGGCCGCGTGGATATCGGCCGCGCTGGCGGTGAAGTGGATGGTGGCGTGGCTCAACCGCCACGGCCTGGCGCTGTTTGCCTGGTGGCGCTTCCTGGCCGCGGGGCTCGCGGCCTGGTTGCTGCTGTAACGCCCGACGCGCGAATTACGATTCGGTGATGAACTTGGTCACGAGGCAGGCATCGAGCCCCTCGATGCCCTCTTCCGATCCGTGTCCGCTTTCCTTCACGCCGCCGAACGGCGCCTCGGGCATGGCGATCATGAAGCTGTTGATGCCGAGCATGCCGGATTCGATCTGTTCGCCCAGCAGGTTCACGCGCTTCGCATTGTTCGTGAAGGCATAGGCGGCCAGGCCGAACGGCAGCCGGTTGGCCTGCTTCACCACCTCGTCGAAATCGCGGAACGGCTGCAGCACCGCCACGGGGCCGAATGGCTCCTCGTTCATGATGCGCGCGCTGTCGGGCACGTCGGCCAGGATGGTGGGCGCGTAGAAGTAGCCCTTGCCCGGCAGTGCCTCGCCACCGGCCAGCTTGCGCGCGCCCTTCGTGATCGCCTCATCGATCAACGCCGCGACGGCGGGTCGGCGTCGGGCATGGGCCAGAGGCCCCATCTTGATGCCCGCCTCGAGGCCATTGCCCACCGGCCAGCTCTTCGCGCGCGCCGCGAAGCCCTGCGCGAACTTCTCGTAGATTCCCTCGTGCACGTAGAAGCGCGTGGGCGATACGCACACCTGGCCCGCGTTGCGGAACTTGGAGGTGGCGGCCAGATCGAGCACCGCATCCACGTCCACGTCGTCGAACACCAGCACCGGGGCATGGCCGCCGAGCTCCATCGTCGTGCGCTTCATGCCGGCAGCGGCCATCGCGGTGAGCTGCTTGCCCACGGGAATGGAGCCCGTGAAATGCACGCCGCGGATGATCGGCGAGCTGATCAGCTGCTGCGACACATCCGCCGGCACGCCGAAGACCACATTGAGAACGCCGGCCGGCACGCCCGCGTCGACCAGCGCCTGCGCAATGGCGAGCGCGCTGGCGGGGGATTCCTCGGCCGGCTTCAGGATGACGCTGCAACCGGCGGCCAGCGGCGAACCGAGTTTGCGCGCCGGATTGCCAAGCGGAAAATTCCATGGCGCAAAGGCCGCCACCGGCCCCACCGGCTCCTTGACGACCGTCATTCGCATGCCGGGGATGCGCTGTGGCAGCACACGGCCGTAGGCCCGACGGCCCTCCTCGGCATACCACTCGATGATGTCGGCCGACATCATCAGTTCCATCCTGGCTTCGGGCAGCGGCTTGCCTTCCTCGCGCGTGGCAATGGCGGCGATGGCGTCGGCTCGCTCGCGCAGCAGGTCAGAGGCCTTGCGCAGGATGCGGCCGCGCTGCTGCGGGCCCAGCGCGCGCCACACCGGCCAGCTGCGCTGTGCGGCCTCCAGGGCACGGTCCAGGTCTGCAGCAGTTGCCAGCGGCAGTTGCCCCAACACCTCCTCGGTGGCGGGATTGATCACGGGCACGGTGCGACGGCCTTCGGCGCCAAGGCGCTGTCCGTCGATGAGGAGATACAGATCCGGGTAGCTCATGGAGTTAAAATACTCAGGCTTTAGTGCCGTAACGATTGGGGGATCCTTCAATGGTAAACAAAGTGAACTACCTGCGCATCGCCACGGAGGAGGCCTTCCTGACGCAGGACGTGCTCAAGGGCTACATGCGGCTGCTCGACGACGCCAGCTTCCAGGACCCGGGCTTCCGCAGCCTCTGGGGCTTTTATGGCAAACACCAGAGCCCGCGCGCCAAGTTCATCCACGAATCGCTGCTCGACCTGGGCGCCAAGCGCATCGCCGACATGGACGCTTCGGGCATCGATCACCAGATCATCGCGCTCACGGCCCCTGGCGTGCAGGTGTTCCAGCCCGCCGAGGCCAGCGCGCTGGCGGTGGACGCCAACGACCAGCTTGCCGAGGCCTGCCGCCGCTATCCCACGCGCTACACCGGCATGGTGTGCGTGGCGCCGCACGACCCCGACAACGCCGTGAAGGAAATGGAGCGCGGCATCAAGAAGCTGGGCTTCAAGGCCGTGATCATCAATTCGCACACGCTGGGCCATTATCTCGACGAGCCGCAGTTCGAGCCCGTGCTCGCGGCCGCCGAGGCGCTGAACGTGCCCATCTACCTGCATCCGCAGACCCCGCCGCCGTCGATGATCAAGCCCTTCCTCGATGCGGGCCTGGATGGCGCGGTATTCGGCTTCGGCTCCGAAACCGGACTGCATATGCTTCGCATCATCACCGGCGGCGTGTTCGACCGGCACCCGAAGCTGCAGTTCATCATCGGCCACGCCGGCGAGGCACTGCCCTTCTGGCTGTATCGCCTCGACTACATGCACGGCGCCACGGTGCGCTCGCAGCGCTACCCGTTCATGAAGCCGCTGAAGCATCCGGTCAGCCACTACCTGCGCAACAACGTCTACATCACCAACTCGGGCGTGGCCTGGCAGCCGGCCATCGAGTTCTGCCAGAAGGTGATCGGCGTCGACCGCGTGCTGTACGCGATGGACTACCCGTACCAGTACGTGCCCGAGGAAGTCGGCTTCTGCGACGCCATGACCATTCCCGATGCGGACAAGAAGGCCTTCTTCGAAGGCAATCCGCGCCGCGTATTCAAGCTGGATATCTGAGGAGCTACTGATGAGCAAGCACGTATGTGTGCGCGAGATTCCGCGCCCCGACGCCGCCGTGAGCCAGGCACTGGCCAAGTACGGCGTGGCCACCGTCCACGAGGCACAGGGCCGCACCGGCCTGCTGGCGCCCTACATGCGGCCCATCTACTCGGGCAAGTCCATCGCCGGCCCCGCCGTCACGGTTTCATCGCCCCCGGGCGACAACTGGATGATTCACGTGGCGGTCGAGGTGTGCAAACCCGGTGACATCCTCGTGGTGGCGCCAACCTCGCCTTGCAGCGACGGTTACTTCGGTGACCTGCTCGCCACCTCGCTGCAGGCGCGCGGCGTGCAGGCGTTGATCATCGACGCCGGCGTGCGCGATGTGGCCACGCTCAAGGAAATGGATTTCCCCGTGTGGAGCAAGTGCGTGTACGCGCAGGGCACCATCAAGGCCAGCCTGGGTTCGGTGAACATCCCGGTGATCTGCGCCGCGCAGGCCATCAATCCGGGCGATGTGATCGTGGCCGATGACGATGGCGTGTGCGTGGTGCGCAGCGGCGAAGCCGCCAAGGTGGCCGAAGCCGCCGCCAAACGCGTGTCGATGGAAGAGGAAAAGCGCAAGCGCCTGGCCTCGGGCGAACTGGGCATGGACATCTACAAGTTCCGCGAGAAGCTCGCCGAGCTTGGGCTGAAGTACATCTGACCCGATGCGGGCGGGGCGCGATGCCCCGCCTTTTCTACTGCACGTCCCGGAAGTCGAATGCGTCCGCGGCTTCGGGCTTCTTCATGCCCTGTTCGAAATACTTCTCCCATATGCGCGCCCAGGGCCGCCCGTACATGTCAGGTACCTCGTAGGGAACCACCTGCCCGGGCCGCACCGGCGTCGCGACACCGTTGATCGGATACAGGGTCTGGAAGCACTGGATGAACTCGTAGGGACTGCCTTCGTCGAGGCCGCCCAGCCGATCGAAATTGCGGACGATGCGGATGGGTTCGACAAGCGCCTCCGGGTCATAGAACACCGCTTCGTGATTCAGCCCGGTGATTTTCCCGTCTGCCCCATGCCGCGGCGTGTAGATCTCCAACGTCTGCATCTTGCTGGAGAACTCGAACGCGCCGTGCGCGGTCCAGCCCTGGATGTTCGAAGTCCAGGTGATGAGCACGTCGCCGTCCCAGAAGCCGATGGTCTCGCCATACCAGCGCGACACGTCCGCCCCCAGGCGCGGTACGGCGCCCTCCATGTTGAAGCGGCGGCCAACGTTGATGTCGGTGATGTAGTTGCCCGCGACACCCGCGCGAATCTGCACGAACTGCGGTGTGGCCAGGATGAGATGGGGCTGACCCGCCGTGGCCAGCCAGTACCAGCGGCGCATGAATCCCTCGGGCCAGCAGTACTGCGCCAGCCACTGCGGGGCGTTTGAATTTCCCTGGTGGTAGAGATCCTGCACCAGGCGCTGCTGGTACTCGGGCGTCAGCAGCGAGACGATGGTGGAGGACTGGCTGGCCAGCATCATGCTGTACCAGTTCTCCAGCATGTCCGCTGGGCGGTACCGGCCCGACCAGTCCGAAGGCAGGCGGTCGGGGGGCTTCAGCGCGCCACCGCCGTGCCGGCGCTGCGTCTCGGCCTGAAGCGCCTCGTAATGAGCCTGCGCCGTCTTGAAGGAATAGGGACTGACGATGGCCGCCCTGGGATAGTCCCTCTCGCAATGCCCCCAGGGCGCCGTTCTTGGGGAATCATCGCCGTCGGTCTTGATGAAGATCGGGTTCAACGCGCCATGCAGTGATTCGATGGCCTGGGGACTGTTGCAGCGGAAATAGCGGGGATCAGTCCACAGTGCGCGGTCCTGGTAGAAATCCCGCGAGGTGAACAGATCAACCGGCAGTGGCTGGATGCCCGGCGGCGACGCGCCATTCCAGGCGGTGCCCACCTGCATCTGCGCCCGTCCGAGGCGCAGCGCGCCCACCATGGGATAGCCGCGCATGTCGCGCTCGAATCGCTCGGGGCCCGCATTGAGCGCCGGCGATTGCAGCACGGCTGCCAAGGGCGCTCCCCGGCCCTGGCTGCGGAAACCCGGATCTGCCACCTGCTGGCAGATCCCCGCGGCCGGGATGGCCAGCGAGGTTGCCAGCAGCGCGAAGCGGACCTGAAACACCGTCCGCTTCACAGGTTGCTACTTCGAGAAGTCGAAGATGTCGTCTTCCTTCGGCTTCTGCATCCCCTGCTCGAAGTACTTCTCCCACATCTTGGCCCACGGGCCGCCGTACATGTCGGGCACCTCGTACTCGATCACCTGCCCCGGCGCGACGGCCGTGGCGTGTCCCTTCACCGGCATGATCGTGGGGATGCACTTGATGTACTGGATCGGGTCACCGGCATCCAGCGTCGAAGACTTCTGGTAGTTGCGGATGATGCGGATCGGCTCGACGAACGCCTCGGGATCGTAGAACACGGCCTCGTGATTCAGCCCGATGACCTGCTGCTGGGCGTCGCGGATCGGCGTGTAGATCTCGATGGTCTGCATCTTGCTCGAGAACTCGAACGCGCCATGGGCCGACCAGCCCTGGATGTTGGAGGTCCAGGTGATCAGCGCGTCCTTGTCCCAGAAGCCGATGGTTTCGCCCATCCAGCGCGGCACATCCGGCCCCAGACGCGGCACGTTGCCATCCATGCGGAACTTGCGGCCCACGTGGATGTTGGTGATGAAGTTGTCGGCGACGCCCGCCA
Source organism: Pseudomonadota bacterium (assembly GCA_016720075.1). Taxonomy (GTDB): domain Bacteria; phylum Pseudomonadota; class Gammaproteobacteria; order Steroidobacterales; family Steroidobacteraceae; genus ZC4RG30. Next base: position 183,924 of record JADJXW010000020.1, on the reverse strand, counting down.
TGATCTGCACCAGGCTGGGCGAAACCACCACCTGCTGCGTGAACTGGATCGAGAAGGCATACCAGCGGCGCATGAAGCCTTCGGGCCAGCAATATTGAGACACCCACTGCGGGGCGTTGGTATTGCCCTGGTGGTAGGCGTCCTGCACCAGGCGCGTCTGGTATTCCGGGGTCAGCAGCGACAGCACCGTGGGGAACTGCGTCTGCGCCATGAACGAATACCAGTTGTCGAAGATGTTGCCCGGCGCGTACATGCCGCTGGATCTCACCGGGCACCGTGGCGTAGGTGTGCTGCGAGGGGCCGCCGCGCTTGGTGGTCTCGGCCATCAGCGCGTCGTAATGTTCCTGCGCAGTCTTGAAGCCGTACGGGCTGACCATGGCGCTGCGCGGCAGGTCTCGATCGCAATAGCCCCAGGCGGCCGAACGCGGCGGATCAGAACCGATCGTGGGGGCGAAGATGGCGCCACGCTGCAGTTCCAGTCCCTGCGGGCTGTTGCAGCGGAAGTAGCGCTTGTCCTTCCACAGTTCGCGGTCCTTGTAGAAATCCTTCGACGTGAAGATGTCGATGGGCAGCGCCTGCACGCCGGCGGGCACTGCGCCATTCCACGCCGCGCCGATCATCATCGGCGGTGGTGCACCCGGCGGAGGTGGGCCGCCGCGCGGCGGACCACCCAGCTGCATGGGGCCCACGAAGGGATATTTGGAGATATCGCCGTCGCGGAACAGTCCGCCAAAACCGCCGCCCGGTGTCCTTAGCGCGTTGCCCGTGCCAATCGGCGGCACCGGCATGGCCACCGACAATGGAGCGCCCCGCCCCACGCTCTTGAATCCCGGATCGACGACCTGCTGAGCCAGGGCAGCGCCGCCCAGCAACGACAGCAGCAGCGCGCCGCAGGTCCTGCGGTAAATTGATCCGGTCGGGGTCATTGAAACTCCTTCAGCCTGCGGCGTGGACTTTCATCATGGCGAAAACGCCCATGATGTCGGTGTAATTGGGCGCTTCCTGGAACAGCTGCATGCCGCCCTTCATGCCGGCCGCATTGAAGGCGTCGCGGTCACGGATGTAAAGATGCGATGACCCGATCAGGGCCGCCTTGACGCCGCCCTGCCCGGTGCGGCCCTGGCTCACTTCGATGCGGCGCAGGGTGTCCTTGCCGTACACCTCCATCACCTTGGGAAGGTACTTCTCGACGAAATACTTGCCGTCCCAGCGGCCGCCATCCTTGTTCGGAAAGTACGTGGAGGCTACGTCGGTGCCCACCGGCACGTCGGCGCGCGGATCCCCGCTCAGCGTCAGCGTCAGGTCGTACTGCACGTAAGGGGTGATGCCGGAGACCTTCTGCAGGTCCGCCTGGATCTTCTGTCCGCTCTCGGCGGTGTGCTTGCCGAACTCATCGAGCTTGCTGATCCAGATGTTCACGGCCGCAAGGAACGCGGCCGGCGGTCCGGGAAAGCGGCTCTGGACTCGCTTGGGAGGCGGCGGGGCCACGCGCAGCTCGATGCGCTCCACGCTGTCGCCATAGATGCCCCGGATCAGCGGCAGGTGCTGGTCGCGGTAACGGTCGGAATCGAACTTGCCCTTGCCGCCCGGGAACAGCATGGACAGGCAGACTGCAGATGCGGAACCGGCCGCATCGGCACTGACCGCGGCACGCGGCAGGGTTGCCGCCACGAGTCCGTACGCCGCCACTCCCCCTGCGCCACGCAATACAGCGCGCCTCGACACTACGCTCATCTTGCCCCCCGCTGTTGTGATGTTGTCGCGCAGGCGAAGCGTCAGTTCGTCGCCAGCCGCGCTTTCAATCGAGGATAAACCCGATAGGCATTGCCTTCAAATATCCGCTGCTTGTCGCCTTGCGAAAGCGCGGAGCTGTCGATGTAGCGCTTCGTGTCGTCGTAGTTGAACCCGGTGGTGGGATCGATGCCGCGCACCGCGCCGACCATCTCGGATCCGAACAGGATGTTCTCCACCGGAATCACCTTCAGCAGCAGGTCGATGCCCGGCTGGTGGTAGACGCAGGTGTCGAAGAACACGTTCTTCATCACATGCGTGTCGAGCGTGGGCCGCTTCATGTCCTGCGCGAGACCACGGTAGCGACCCCAGTGGTAGGGCACCGCGCCGCCGCCATGGGGAATGATGAGCCGCAGCGTGGGAAAATCCTTGAACAGGTCACCCTGGATCAACTGCATGAAGGCCGTGGTGTCGGCATTGATGTAGTGCGCGCCGGTGGCATGGAAGTTGGCGTTGCACGAGGAACTCACGTGCACCATCGCCGGGAAGTCGAGTTCGCAGAGCTTCTCGTAGATGGGGTACCAGTATTTGTCGGTCAGCGGCGGCGCAGTCCAGTGACCGCCCGACGGATCGGGATTCAGGTTCGCGCCGATGAAACCCATCTTCGCGCAGCGCTCCAGCTCCTTCACGCTGCCGGCCACGGGCGCCCCGGGGGACTGCGGCAGCATGCACACGCCGACGAAGTTCTTCGGATAAAGCCCCACCACGCGCTCGATGAGGTCGTTGCTGATCTGTGACCATTCGAGGCTGGTGGACTCGGTGCCCACGTGATGCGCCATCGTGGAGGCGCGCGGCGAGAACACGGTGAGATCCGAACCCCGCTCGCGCTGCAGCTTCAGCTGCGCCTTCTCCAGGCTGTCGCGAATCTGGTCGTCGCTGATCTTCAGCGAGGCACGCGACGGCGTCTGCGCCGGATCCTTCAGCGCGGCGACCTGTGCGTCGCGGAAGTCGGTGAGGCTCTGGGGCGCGGTGGTGTAGTGTCCGTGGCAGTCGATGATCATGTGGCGTCCGGTCGTTCCTTGCGGGGAACACGGATGATATCGTGACTCGGATGAATACTTCGACTTCTCCCCTGCCGCGGCGCCCGATGGGCAGCGGCAGCGCGCAGGTTCCGGCCCTGGGCTTTGGCTGCATGGGCCTGGTGGGCTGGTACGGCACCCGGAACGACGATGAAGCCCGCGCCACGCTGCTGGCGGCCGTCGATGCCGGAATCACGCATTTCGACACCGCCGCCAGCTACCAGGTGGGCGAGAACGAGAAGTTCGTGGGCAGTGTGCTGGCTCCGTATCGCGGCTCACTGTTCATCGCCACCAAGTGCGGGCTGGCCCGCGGGCCCGATGGCAGCGCGCAGGCGGACAACCGCCCGGAAACCATCCGCACTTCCTGCGATGCCAGCCTGAAGCGGTTGGGAACCGACTACATCGATCTGTTCTACCTGCACCGCATCGACCGCACCGTGCCGATCGAGGAATCCACCGGCGCGCTGGCCGATCTGGTGCGGGCCGGAAAGATCCGCCATGCGGGCCTTTCAGAGTGCAGCGTCTCCACGCTGCAAAGGGCCTGCGGGGTCTTGCCCATCGCCGCGGTGCAGAGCGAGTACTCGATCTGGTCGCGCGACCCCGAACAGGGAATGCTGGCCGCCTGCGAGCAGCTTGGGGTCACCTTCGTGGCCTACAGTCCGCTGGGGCGCGGATTCCTGGCGGCCAATTTCAGCTCGGCCACCGATCTTCCCGAGGGGGATCATCGCCGCTCGCATCCTCGCTTCCAGCCCGAGGCGGCTGGTGCCAATGCGGTGCTGGTTGAGACGCTGCGCCAGATCGCAGCCAGCCTGGGCGCCACGCCCGCGCAGGTGGCCATCGCCTGGGTCCTGGCCCGATCCACGCGCGTGGTGACCATTCCCGGCATGAAAACCCGGGCTCACCTGGCGGACAACCTGCAGGGCGCCCGCCTGCGGCTTTCACCGGAGCATCTGTCCCGGATCGATGTGTTGGCCGACAAGGTGCAGGGCGAACGCCACCCCCCGGCGATGATGCGGATCCTGGATCGCTGAGAACCTCGGAGGCTGCGTGCCCGCCTCAGGCCTGCCGCCGTGTTGCCGCGGGGCGCCGGCGGGGCGCAGCGTCCGAATGGCGCCGCACCAGCGTGTACCCCACGCTTTCGTGGCATATCGCCGAGGCCTGCCCACTGCGCCGTGCCTTCACGGCGCTCACCAGCATCTCCAGTCCCGTTCGCGCCATGCTGCCCAGCGGCAGGCGCACGGTCGTGAGCTCAGGCCATATGGTCGTGGCCATGAGGGTATCGTCGAATCCACAGACGGTCAGATCGCCAGGCACCGCCAGGCCCTGGCTGTGCGCAACGGCTACCGCTGCCGCCGCCATGTCGTCGTTGCTGGCAAAGATCGCCGAGGGAGGTTCGGCCAGGTTCAGCAGTTTTTCCGCAGCATCGAGCCCCGAGCGGTAGGTGCACAGGCCCGGCTCGATCAACTCGGGCGCGAGAGTCAGATCCTGCGCCAGCAGCGCCTGTTCGTAGCCCTTCTGGCGGCGGGCGCTGGCGCTGTTGTCTGGATTGCCCGCGATGAAGCCGATGCGCGTATGGCCCAGGCCCAGCAGGTGCGCGGTCATGGTTTGCGCGGCCGCGAGGTCGTCGATTCCCACCGATGATGCCGAGGCAGAAGGCACCCCGGCGGCGATGAGCACGCAGGGCGTCTGGCTTTGCTTCAGGAAGGCCAGCAACGGCCTCGAATCGCACAGCGGAGGCGGAAGGATGAATCCATCGATCCCCTCGGCGACCAGCCGGCGGGCTGCCTGCAGGCATTCACCCTCCCCGGCGCAGCGCTCGATGAGCAACTGCACATGGCTGCGATTGGCCTGTTCCAGCGCGCCCATCAGTATTCCGGTCAGGTAGGTCTCCGAGGGGTGGCTGTACAGCAGGCCGAATCGCATCTGCCGGGCCCCGGCCAGGCTGCGCGCCGCCGGATTGGGCGCGTAATGCAGCCGCGCAATGGCCGCATCCACGGCAGCGACGGTCTCGTGCCGGACGCTGCCGGCGCGGTTGATGACCCGGGAGACCGTCATGGTGGAGACGCCCGCCGCACGGGCGACATCGCTGATGGTTGCGGCGCCGGACCCGTTGCCTGGCGAGGGACGCTTCTTGTTCTTCAGGGTACGCACCTGAGGTACGTACCCGTTCCGGGCCGAACGGTTGCCTGCGCCCCTGGATTCGGCGCTAGGCCAGCGACTTCTCGATGCGATCCAGGGTGCGGTAGGCCGGCAGCACCTGCGCCACGCTGGCATTGGGCTCGCGACCTTCCTTGATGGCGGCGAAGAATTCGCGGTCCTGCAGCTCGATGCCGTTCATCGACACATCGACCTTCGACACGTCGATCTGTTCGTTCTTGCCGTTGAACAGGTCGTCGTAGCGGCACAAGTAGGTGCCGTTGTCGCAGATGTAGCGGAAGAAGGTGCCCAGCGGGCCATCGTTGTTGAACGACAGCGACAACGTGCACACCGCACCCGAGGCCACCTTGAGCTGGATGCTCATGTCCATCGCGATGTTCAGATCGGGATGCATGGGACCCTGCACGCCGCGCGCGACAGTGGCTTCCTGGCCCGTCTGGTACTGGAACAGATCGACCGTGTGCGCCGCGTGATGCCACAGCAGGTGGTCGGTCCAGCTGCGCGGCTTGCCCAGCGCGTTCATGTTGGTGCGCCGGAAGAAGTAGGTCTGCACGTCCATCTGCAGCACGTTCAGCTCGCCAGCGACGATCTTCTTCCGAATCCACTGGTGGCTGGGGTTGAAGCGGCGGGTGTGCCCGCACATGGCGATGAGGCCGGTTTCCTTCTGGGCCTGCATGACCGCTTCGGCGTCTTTCAGGCTGTCGGCCAGCGGAATTTCCACCTGCACGTGCTTGCCGGCCTTCAGGCACTGGATGGCCTGGGTGGCGTGCATCTGCGTGGGGGTGGCCAGGATCATCGCATCGAGTCCGGGCTGTTTGAGGCTATCGGCCAGGTCACCCGTGTAGTGCGGGATGCCGAATTTCTGGGCCACCTCTTTGGTGGCTTCCTGGTTGCCGCCGGTCAAGGTGATGACCTCGATGCCGGGAATCTTCTGGATGGCCTCCAGATGCTTGATGCCGAACGCGCCCTGACCTGCCAGACCTACTTTCATGGGATGAACCTCGACCGTTGAACCGCTATCTTAGCATTCCATCCCCGACTTCCGGCCCCACAACCATGACCGACGCCACGTCTTTCAGCCTGCTCATCGATGGCCAGGCGGTCACCCCCGCCGCGACGCTGGAGGTGGTCAATCCGGCCACCGGGCGCGTGTTTGCGCGCTGTCCTGCCGCGGGCCCCGCCGAACTCGACGCCGCCGTTGCCGCCGCGCGACGGGCATTTCCGGCCTGGCGCGCGCTGGGATTCGCGGCACGGGCCGAGCGCATCGCCCGGTTCGCCGAATTGCTGTCTTCCCAGGCCGAAACGCTGTCTCGCCTGCTGACCCAGGAACAGGGCAAGCCGGTGGGGCAGTCGAAGGAGGAGATCGCCCGCGGCGCCACGCTGTCGGTGGGCATGACGAAGATCCCCATCGAGTCCGAAGTGATTCTCGACAACGCCGAGCGCTACATCGAGCTGCGCTACCAGCCGCTGGGCGTGGCCGGCATCATCACGCCGTGGAACGCCCCGGTGAACCTGGCCATCGGTCCCCTCACCTCCGCGCTCTATACGGGCAACTGCGCCATCATCAAGCCCTCGCCTTTCACGCCGCTCACCACACTGCGCATCGGCGAAATCCTGCGCGAGGTGTTTCCGGCCGGCGTGGTGAACGTGCTGGCAGGCGGCGATGAGCTGGGCGCGCTGATGACGGCGCATCCGGGCATCGACAAAATCTCATTCACCGGCTCGGTGGCCACGGGCAAGAAGGTGATGGCAAGCTGTGCCGGCACGCTCAAGCGCGTCACGCTGGAACTTGGCGGCAATGACGCGGCCATCGTGCTCGAGGACGTGGACGTGAATGATGTGGCGAAGAAGCTGTTCTTCGCGGCCACCGTGAACAGCGGCCAGGTGTGCATGGCCGTCAAGCGCATCTATGCGCACGAGAAGATCTACGACGCGCTGTGCGTCGCGCTGGTGGCCGAGGCGCGCAAGGCCAGGCGCGATGGGCTCGACCCTGCGACCACGCTGGGGCCGATCCAGAACCGTCGCCAGTTCGAGCGCGTGTGTGAACTGAAGGCCGATGCGGCGCGCCACGGGCAGCTGCAGGAAGGTCAGGCGATACCGGCGGGCGAAGGCTACTTCGTCACTCCCACGGTGGTCACCGGACTTGCGGAGGCCGACCGGCTGGTGGCCGAAGAGCAGTTTGGTCCGGTATTCCCGGTGCTGAAGTTCACCGATGTGGAAGACGCCATCGCACGCGCCAACAACACGCGCTTCGGCCTCTCGGGTTCGGTGTGGAGCCGCGACCTGGCGCGCGCGCAGGCCGTTGCCGCCCGGCTGGAAGTCGGCACCGCCTGGGTGAACCAGCACCGGCTCACGATGGCCAATGTGCCGTTTGGCGGAGCGAAGGAATCCGGCATCGGCCGCACCTACGCCCACATGGGGCTGACGGCCTACATGGAGCCGCAGGTCATCAGCGTGCTCAAATGACCTGAGTTGCCCACAGCCCGTCGAGGGCCGCGGGACGCGGCCTGGCGCGCCGCTGTCCGTCCTGTCCCGCGATGTTCGCCAGTACCGGGCCGCTCCAGTCACGGATCACGCGCCGCGCGATGCGCCACTGCCCGCCTTCCTGCCGCAGCACGTCCTCGTAGTGACCCATCACGTTCAGGCGATGGGGCGCTTCGTCCGCGCGCAGCGCCACCATCACATAGGCCTTCGCCAGCACGCCTTCGGTGGTGCTCGCCAGCACGATGTTGGTCACATGGTGCTGGCGTCCGGCGGATTCGGGGCGACTGCGGAAATATGCGACGAATCGCCGCAGCGCGGCGCCACCCTGCCAGCGGCCCGGCTCATCGAACACGTCCCACACCAGCTCCGCTTCGTTGGTGAAGCAGGCGACGAAGCCATCCTCATCGCCGGTGTCGAGGCTCCAGGCATAGCGGGCCAGCAGCTCGTGGATTGCGATCCGGTCCCCGGCTGACAACGTGGAGATCATGCCCATTCTCAGGTCCTCAGTCCGTCAGGTCACGGCGTAGTAGTCGAAGACGCTGTGCGCCCCGCGACGCTCGCCCGTGCCGACGAACAGCGTGCGGCCCAGCCAGTCGTGCGGACCGGCAGGCACTTCGAAGCGCGGCGTGATGCGGCAGTAGGTTTCATGGGGCGCCACGGACTGCCCGGCTTCGATTCGCGCCAGCACCTCGGGTGACGACCACGCGATGCCGCGGTTGTGGATGTAGATCGGCGTGCCGTCGGTGGCCTCGAGCTGGTAATGGGCCTCGAAATCCACCAGGCCCCCTGGCCAGAACATCGGCCAGTCGCCGCCGGACAGCGGTACCACGCGGCCCTGCAGTCGCGGGCCGGTGATTTCACCGCCCGCCACGGCCACATGCCCTCGCCGGCCCGCGCGATGCGCCGGCTCGAATCGCAGGCGCGGACCCGGATCGAAACGCAGCAGGATGCGGAACGCGAAGGCAAGGCCGGGCGGCGCCATGTCTCCCGGTCGTGAATCATCCGCCATGGGCCTTCTCCTGACCGACGCGCATGCGCCAGACCATCAGCACTACGCAGGCCAGCAGCAGGAAGCCGGCCAGCACGAGGATTCCAAGCACGTGGCTGCCCGTTCTTTCGAGCAGGCGACCCAGCATGGACGGCCCCACGATGCCGCCCGCGGTGCCTGCCATGCTGACGACGGCGATGACGCCCACCGGCACCTGGCCACCACCGATTCCCAGTGCCGACGGCAAGGTCCAGAACACGCCCTGGCTGGCGCCGATGCCGAATCCCGCAACCATGAGCAGCACGAGCACTCCGGGGCCCACGGGAAGCATTACCGCGACCAGCAGTGCGATGCCCGCCAGCACTGCACCGACGGCCGTATGCCCCAGGCGCTCGCCGGTGCGATCGGAATGGCGCGCATTCAGGAAGAGCCCCGCGACGAGCGCCGCCTGCGGCAGCGCACTCAATGTGCCGATCAGCCACTCGCTGCGCGTCAGCGCCAGCTGCCGCACGATCTGCGGCAGCCAGTAGACCATGGCATAGGAGCCGGTCATCACCAGGAACCACACGGCACAGCACAGCCAGACGCGGGCATCGGCCAGCGCCGAAACACTGCCAGCGGAGCCCGAACCGGCCGGAGCGGCCTCGGCGGCGATCCGCTGCTCGAGATCCTTCCCTTCGCCTGCGGCCAGCCAGCGCGCCTGCGAGGGGCGATCGACGAAGTAGGCCGCGGCAACCAGCGCAAAGATGAAATTCGGCACCGCGGAGACCAGGAACATCCAGCGCCAGGACTCGATGCCCAGCGGGTTCTGCATGCCCAGCAGCCAGCCACACAACGGACCGCCCACCACCAGCGAGAACGGCACGGCCGACAGCGCCACCGCCATCGCGCGCGCGCGCGTGGCGCGCGGCGTCCATTGGCTGATGTACCAGGTCATGCCGGGGGCGAAGCCGGCTTCGGCGGTGCCGAGCACGAACCGCGCGATGAGGAAATCGTTGGCATCCTGCACGCGCGACATCAGCACGCCGGCAATGCCCCACACCATCATCGACAGCAGCAGCCACGGCCGGATGCCCCACTTTCGCAGCAGCAGCGCATGCGGATACTGGAAGATCAGGTAGGCGATGAAGAAGGTGCTGACGCCATCGCCGAAGGTGCTGGGCGAAAGCCCCACCGACTGCGACATGAGCTGGCCGGCGAAACTGACGTTCATCCGGTCCACTGCATTGATGAACGTCAGCACCGCGATGGGCAGCAGCAACCGCCACACGGTGCGACGGTAGAGCGGATCCGGTGCGGTGCCCGCCACGACTGCGTTGGAAGTTGTATTCACTCTAGAAGATGGAGCGCGTGGTGCCACCATCCACCACGATGCTCTGGCCGGTGATGTAGCTGGCGTGGGAACTGCACAGCCAGGCCACAAGCGAACCCACGTCGCGCGCGTCGCCAAAGCGGCGGGCGGGAATCTGGTAGGTTTCGGCGAAGCGCAGCACTTCTTCTTCGTAGGTGGTGCCGTTGCGCCGGGCCGTTTCGGTGAACTGATCGTGCGTGAAGGCCGTGTGGAACATGCCGGGCAGCACAGTGTTCAAAGTGACATTCTCGGCGGCGACCTTGCGGGCGACGGCCACCGTGTAGTTCACCAGCGCGGCGCGCGGCGCACCGCTCAGGATGCGAAGTTCCAGCGGATACTTGGCGGCAATCGAGGCGATGTTGACGATGCGGCCCCAGCGCCTGCTCAGCATGCCGGGCAGCAGCGTCTCGATGATCTGCACCGGACCCACGAGCCCCGTATCCAGCGCGCCCTGCCAGTCGGAGGGCTTGATGGCCCGATGATCGGGCGTCATGGGCGGAGGCGAACAGGTGCCTACGAGGATGTCGGGGTCAGGGCAGGCTTCGAGGATGCGGGCGCGCCCGTCTGCGGTGCTGAGGTCTGCCGCGACCGCGGTGACGTGCACGCCATACCGTGCGCGGATTTCCTGGGCCGCGGATTCAAGGCGAGGCGCGCCGCGCGCGCTGATCACCAGGTCCACGCCTTCGGCGGCGAGCATTTCGGCGGCGGCGAGGCCCATGCCCGCGCTGGCGCCATTGACGAGGGCTCGTCGCCCCTGATTCCCATGTCCATCCGCGGATCCCCCCTGGTTCTGGAAGCCCATTGTAGTGGATGGTGGGCCGTGCGCGATTCGAACGCGCGACCAACTGGTTAAAAGCCAGCTGCTCTACCGACTGAGCTAACGGCCCGAAGCCAACGTCCGGCGCGGGGGCGCGTAGGATACCGGATCAGGCGTAACGCGTGGGATCGGCAACGCCCGCAGCCGCAAAGCCCTCGCGGCGCAGCCGGCAGGAATCGCAGCGCCCGCAGGCCGCTCCGGTCGCATCGGCCTGGTAGCAGGACACCGTCAGGCTGTAGTCCACGCCCAGCGCCACGCCGGCACGGATGATGTCGGCCTTGCTAAGCGAGATGAGCGGCGCCTGGATGCGGAACTGCTCGCCCTCGCTGCCGGCTTTGGTGGCAAGTCCCGCCAGCCTTCCGAAGGCGGCAATGAACTCGGGGCGGCAATCCGGGTAGCCCGAGTAGTCCACCGCATTGACGCCGATGAAGATGTCGCGCGCGCCAACCACCTCGCCCCAGCCCAGCGCCAGCGAGAGCAGCAGCGTGTTGCGCGCTGGTACATAGGTAACCGGTATGCCGGCGGTGGGAGATTCCGGCACTGCCAGGTTATGGTCGGTGAGCGCCGATCCGCCGATGCCGGCCAGGTCCACGTTCATCTGCCGGTGCTCGAGCGCGCCCAGCAGCGCGGATTGACGCCCGCGGCGGCCAGTTCGGCCGAGTGCCGCTGGCCATAGCTCACGGCCAGCGTATGGCATTCGAAACCCTGCGCGCGGGCCATGGCCAGCGCCGTGGCTGAATCCAGGCCGCCCGACAGCAATACGATGGCGCTGCGCTTCATCGCCCTGGCTCGTTGCCCCAGAGAATCTTGTGCAGCTGGACCTGCAGCCGCACGGGCAACCCGTCGGCCAGGATCCATTCCGCCAGATCGCGCGCGGCGACCTGATCGTGGCTGGGGGAAAACAGCACCATGGTGTGGTCCGCGAGATTGCGCTCGCGCACCAGCTGGCGGCTCCACTCGTAGTCCGACCGGCTGCAGATGACGAACTTCACCTGGTCGCCCTCGCCCAGCACCTGCAGCTGATCGAGCAGGTTGCGGTGTGCCTCGCCTGAGTCGGGCGTCTTCACATCCACCACGCGCGACACACGCGCATCCACCTGGTCGACCGGCAGCGCACCGCTGGTTTCGAGGCTCACGCGCAGGCCCGCATCGCACAGCTGCTCCAACAACGGAAGGCAGTTGGCCTGCGCGAGCGGCTCACCGCCCGTGACGCAGACATGCCGCGTGCCCTGTGCGCGCACGCTGGTCACGATTTCATCCAGGCTCATCCATTCGCCACCCCCGAAGGCGTAGGCGGTGTCGCAGTAGTGGCAGCGCAGCGGGCAGCCGGTGAGGCGGACGAAGACGGTGGGGAAGCCCACGGTGTCGCCCTCGCCCTGCAAGGAACGAAAGATCTCGGTGATTTTCAGCCGCGGGGCGGCGGGCGCGTTCATCCGGGATTTTCCCGTGCCCTACTTCGGCAGCTTCGTCAGCCGTTCGGCAGAGAGCCTCGCCGCGTCGGAATCCGGAAACTTTGCCACCAGCTGCTGCAATGTCGCGCGCGCAGCGGCCAGCTTGTTCTGCTCGATCTGCGTGTAACCCAGCTTCAGCATGGCGTCGGGCGCCTTGCGCGAGTTGGGCCAGCCGGAAAGCACCCGCTGGAACGCCGCCGCCGCCTGGTCGTATTCCGCGGTGACGTAGTAGGCCTCTCCGAGCCAGTACTGAGTGTTGTCAGCCATCTGGCCGGCCGGGTGACTGGCGGCCAGCGCGCGAAAGCCATCCACGGCGGCCGCATAGTTGCGGGCCCGCAGCTGCTCCAGCGCCCGGTTGTACTGGGCCATTTCATCGGCTTCGGGTGCCGGGGATGCCGGGGCCGCAGTGCTGGCGGCGGCCGCTGCAGCGGCTGTATCACTCAGGCGCTTGTCGAGGTCCGCATACAGGTCGCGCTGCTGCTTCTTCAGCACCGCGTTGTCGTTCTGCAGCTCTTCGATGCGACCGCGCAGCGTCCGCACCTCTTCCTGCAGGGAATCGACCCGCTGCGCCATCTGCATCAGGCTCTGGTTCGAGACGATGCGATCGATGCGACCCACGCGCGAATCCAGGTCGTTGAGACGGATCTGCACCGGATCTTCTTCAGGCGCGACGGCACAGCCGCCCAGCAGCAGCACGGCACAGGCGGCCAGCGGCGCCCGGAGGCGGTCAGTTGATGTAGACAATCTCGACCCGGCGGTTCTTCGAATAGGCATTTTCGTCACTGCCCGCAGCCGCGGGACGCTCCTCGCCGTAGCTTACCGTCGTGACCTGCGAATCCTGCACGCCCTGCAGCGCCAGTGCACGCCGCACGGTCTGCGCGCGGCGTTCGCTGAGGCCGATGTTGTATTCGCGCGAGCCACGCTCGTCGGTGTGGCCTTCCAGCCGCACACGAACCGTGGCGTTGCCGGCGAGGAACCTGCCGTGCGCGGCGATGACGTCCACATATTCATTGCGGATGTCACTGCTGTCGAAGTCGAAGTAGATGACGCGCTGGGATCCCAGCGGACCATCCGGACCCAGCGCGCCGCCTGAGGGGGCGCCGGATCCGGCGTTGACCGTCGTCACGCCCGTGGTCTGCGCACCGGAGGAGTCCGTGGAACCCGCGGCCACAGGCTCGGTTGCGCCTGGTTCGCTGGCGGCGGGTCGCTTGCCGGCGCAACCGGCTGCCAGTAACGCGGCGGCCACCAGTGCGATCAGTGTTGAATTCTTCAATTGCAGCTCCTTCCGGCCCAGGCGTCGGGCCTTGATGATTTCATATCACGCATCAGTTGGCGAACGGTCCCCAGACCGGCTCACGCACCTCGCCCTGGTCCGACTTCAGCCTGAGGCTGACCTGACCATCCACCGAGATGGTGGCGAGAACGCCCTGCCCGCGGTCGCGTCCGGCATAGATGAGCACGGCGCCGTTGGGGGCGAAGCTCGGGGACTCATCCAGTGTTCCCCTCGACAGCGGCGTGATCTGGCCGCTGGCGATATCGAGCGCCGCCACGCGGAAACCACTGGCTTCCTGGGTGACGAGCGCCAGCATCTTGCCATCCGGCGAAACCCGGGCGCGAGCGGCGTAGGAAACGCCAAAAGTGATGCGCCGGGCGCGGGCACCCGCCTGTGCCGGCGCGGCGTAGATCTGCGGTCCGCCGCCCCGGTCCGAAGTGAAGTACAGGCTCTGGCCATCGGCCGACCAGGCCGGCTCTGTGTCGATGGCCGGATCATCGGTGATGCGCGTCAGGCCCTGGGTGGCCAGGTCGAGCACGAAGATGTCGAGGTTGCCGGTGCTGCCAGACAGGGTCAGTGCGAGCCGGCGTCCATCTGGCGAGAAGGCGGGCGCCCCGTTCACGCCTGCGCGGGCGGAAACCTGGCGCCGTTCGCCCGTGCGCACGCGCTGCACGAACACGGCAGCAACCCGGTTCTCGAATGAAACGTAGGCCAGCCACTCGCCGTCCGGCGACCAGGCCGGTGACATCACCGGCTGCGTCGACTGCATGGCGATGCGGGCGTTCTCGCCATCGGCATCGGCGATCAGCAGTTGGTAGCGCTGGCTGGGAGGAGACCCATCCACCGACACATAGGCGATGCGCGTGGCGAAGGCACCGCGCGTGCCAGTGAGCTTCTCGAATACCTTGTCGGCAACGCGGTGCGCGCCGTTGCGCACAGCCGACAGGGGCGCGCTGACCGTGTCGTTGAGCAGCACCTGGCCGTTCAGCACGTTCACCAGTTCGTAGTGCAGCAGCACGGCGCCGCCGGTGCCGGCTGCCACGCGCCCCACCACCACGTAGTCGGCCCGCTGCGCGCGCCACGCGGCGGCATCGACCTCGGCGGCGCGGGAGGGTCTGGCGGGCATCGCATTGCGATCCACGCCGCGGAAACGGCCGCTGCTCTCCAGATCGCGCTGGATCACGGCGGCGATGTCCAGCCCCCCGTCGGCCGGCACGGCGCGCGCGAACGGCACGACTGCAACCGGCACCGGATCGGTGACGCCGCGGGTGATGTCGATCTTGAGCTGCGCATGGGCGGGAAGCGCGACCGCGGCGAGCAGCAGCAGCAGGCGGGCAAGACGTGTGTGGTTTGGCATCTTCTGCATGTGTTTCATCAATTGTCGGGCCGGAATGTAACCACCAGGTTGCGCTCGAACAAGGCCGGATCTGGCGGCTGTGGCAGCGGTGAAGCGCGATAGACCGCATCCTCGATGGACTGCTTCACGGCCGCGTCGCCATTGCATCGCTCCACCTTCACCGCGGTCACTACTCCACCCTGCACCTGCGTGACGCGAACCTCGCACTGCAACCCGGCCGTGGCGCTGGGCGGACGGTTCCAGGCGCGTTCGATCTTCGCGGTGATCTGGCTGATGTACTGGGCCATCTGTCCGCTGGCGCGGGCGGCAGCCAGTCGTTCCTCGGCGGCAAGCTGCGCATTGAGTTCGGCCTCGCGCGCGGCGCGGGCCTTTTCCGCATCGGCTTTTGCGCGACGCTCGCGCTCGGCCTTTTCTTTCTCCGCCTTCTCGCGCGCTGCCTTCTCGCGTGCCGCTTTTTCCTTCTCCGCCTTTTCCCGATCGGCTTTTTCCTGAGCCTGACGTTCCGCTTCCGCGCGCTCGGCAGCAATGCGTCTTTCTTCGGCGACACGCACCTCTTCGGCAGCCTTGGCCTGGGCCTCGGCTTCGGCCTTCTGTCGCACCTCTTCGGGATCGGGCGGTGCCGGCAGTTCCGGCTCCGGCGCGGGAAGTGGCTCGGGAGGCGCGGGTTCAGGCGGACGCGGCGCCCTCTCGGCGACGGAATCCACCACCGTTGCGGTCAGTGCCAGCAGTTCACCGGCGGGCTCGGGTGACCTGTTCCACCACCAGGCGGCGAAGACTCCGCCCGCCAGCAGCAGGTGCAGCAGTATCGACAGCGACAGCGAAGAACCCGAGCCACCCCGACCGGGTGTCTTCATGGCCTGGCCGGCGGATCGGCCGGTGCGGTGAGAAACCCGATGCGGCTGGCGCCGCTTTTCTGCAGCAGCACCATCGCGGCCAGCACGCGACCATAGTCCACGCGCGTATCGGCCTTGATCAGCACTTCGCGCTCCGGCGCGCTCTTCAGCGCTGCTGTAACGACCTGCGCCAGCGCCTCTTCGTCCAGCGCGTTGTCCGGTGAACGGCCGATGTTCACGAACATGCGCGCCTGGCGGTCGATGGACAGCACCAGCGGCGGATCAGGCCTGCGCTGTGGCGGCAGCGGGCTGGCATTGACCTTGGGCAGGTCGACGTTCACGCCCTGGGTGAGCAGCGGCGCCGTGGCCATGAAGATGACCAGCAGCACCAGCATGACGTCGATCAGCGGGACGACGTTGATCTCGCCGATGAGCCGACGCTTGCGCGGGCCCTTCTCCATCAGGCGGCCTCACCCGCAGGAGGCCGGCCCGCGTGGCGCTGCAGGATGCTGGAGAACTCTTCCATGAAGGCGTCGTAACGCATCTCCAGGCGCCCTACCTTGTCGGCATAGCGGTTGTAGGCGATGAAGGCGGGAATGGCCGCCACCAGCGCGAACGCCGTGGCCACCAGCGCCTCGGCGATGCCCGGCGCCACGGTGGCTAGCGTGGCCTGCTGCACGCCACCCAGCGCCACGAACGTGCCCATGATTCCCCACACGGTGCCGAACAGTCCCACATAGGGTGAGACGGAGCCGATGGTGGCAAGCATGGCCAGGTTGTGCTCGAGGCGATCGAGCTCCTTGAGCTGCGCCACCCGCATGGCGCGCCGCGCGCCTTCCAGTAGCTGGTCCGCCGGCACGCCTCCCTGGCGCAGCCGGGCGAACTCGCGGAAACCCATCTCGAAGATGCTGCTCATGCCGCTGTTGCCACCGCGCGCCTCGAGCGTGCGGTACAGCGAACCCAGGTCGCCACCCGACCAGAAATTCGCCTCGAAACGCTCTGCCTCGGCGCGCGCTCGCGCCAGCACGGCGCGCTTGCCGAGGATGATGGCCCAGGAGCCGATGGAGGCCGCCAGCAGCACGCCCAGCACCAGCTGCACCACGATGCTGGCATCACCGACCAGCTTCAGCATTGAAAGGGGTTCGGCGTTCATTCAAGGCTCCCTCGAACCGCGGCCGGCAGTCGGCGCGGACGGAATGTGCTGGCATCGAGGCAGGCCACCCGCACCGTGGCGGCAAGGATGGGTTCGGATTCGCGCAGGATCTGCTGTTCGAACTGCACCGAAGCGCCTCCGGCTAGCTTTACAGCGCTTCGAACCTGCAGCAGGTCATCCAGGCGGGCGGGTTTCAGGAACTCCAGCGTCATGCCGACGACGGTGAACACCAGTGATTCCTCCTGCTTCAGCCGTGCCTGCGAATAGCCCAGGGCGCGCAGCCATTCGGTGCGGGCCCGCTCGAGATAACGCAGATAGCTGGCATGGTAGACCACGCCACCGGCATCCGTATCCTCGTAGTACACGCGCACCGGCCACTCGGCCTGCATCACCGCTCGCCCTCTTCGAACAGCGGCAGGCCAGAGCCGCCGCGCTCCGGCGCAGAAAGCCCCAGATGAAGATAGGCGGCCCGCGTCGCCATGCGCCCGCGCGCGGTACGGATGAGTAGACCGCGCTGGATGAGGAAGGGTTCCACAACGTCTTCCAGAGTGCCGCGCTCCTCGCCGATCGAGGCGGCAAGGCTTTCGATGCCGACGGGTCCCCCGTCGAACTTGTCGACGATGGTGGACAGCAGGCGCCGGTCGAGTGCATCCATGCCCTTGGGGTCGACTTCCAGCAGGTCGAGCGCCGCATCGGCGATGGCAGCGGTGATGACGCCATCGGCGCGCACCTGCGCGAAGTCGCGCACGCGGCGCAGCAGCCGGTTGGCGATGCGCGGCGTGCCACGCGATCGCTCGGCGATGCGCTGCGAGCCTTCTGGCGTGGAGGACACGCCCAGGATGCCCGCCGAGCGGGCGACGATCTGCGCCAGCTCGGTATCGGAATAGAAATCCAGGCGCTGCACGATGCCGAAACGATCGCGCAGTGGCGAGGTGAGAAGACCTGCGCGCGTGGTGGCTCCCACCAGCGTGAAAGGCGCCAGGTCGAGCTTGATGGAGCGGGCCGTGGGACCCTCGCCGATCATCATGTCGAGCTGGAAATCCTCCATCGCCGGGTACAACACTTCTTCCACCACCGGGCTCAGCCGATGGATTTCATCGATGAACAGCAGGTCGCGGGGCTGAAGCTGCGTGAGGATGGCCCACAGGTCGCCGGTGCGCTCGAGCACCGGGCCGGAGGTTTGTCTCAGGTTCACGCCCAGCTCGGCGGCGATGATCTGCGCCAGCGTGGTCTTTCCCAGACCCGGGGGGCCGAACACCAGCACATGGTCCAGTGCCTCGCCGCGGTGTCGCGCCGCCTCGATGAACAGCCCGAGCTGGCTCTTGACGGCTTCCTGGCCCACGTATTCGGCGAGGCTGCGCGGACGGATGGCCCGATCCTGGGTTTCCTCGCCACGCTGGGTGCCGGCATCGATGATGCGCTCGACGCTCATGCCTTCTTCACCGCCCCCTGCAGCGCGGCGCGCAGCAGCTCTTCGGTGGTGCCACCCTCGCCCGCGGCTTCCAGCAGCCTCGTGGCCTCGGCCGGCTTGTAGCCCAGCGCCAGCAGCGCATCCATCGCCTCATCGCGCGGCGAGCGCAGCACGGCGACAGCGGCCTTGCCGCGCGGCGTGCCCTTGAAATGATCCCGCAACTCGATGACAAGCCGTTCTGCCGTCTTGCGCCCCACGCCCGGGATGCGCGTGAGCGTGGAGGCATCCTCGCTGGCGATGGCGATCGCGAAAGCCTCGGCGCTCATGCCCGACAGGACAGCCAGCGCCATCTTCGGTCCCACGCCACTGACGCGTAGCAGCGCGCGAAACAGCAGGCGCTCATCATCGGTGATGAATCCATAGAGCAGCGACGCATCCTCGCGCACCACATGATGGATGCGAAGCCGCACGGAACTGCCCGGCGGTGGCAGCGCCAGGAACGTGGACATCGGCACTTCCACTTCATAGCCCACGCCCTGCACGTCGATGAGCAGGCGCTGCGGATCGCGCATGGCCAGCACGCCCTGCAGCGCTCCGATCACCGCGCCACCCTGGCGGCCAGCAGCCGCAGCGCCGAGCGCTGCACCTGGCCATGGCACAGCGCCACGGCCAGCGCATCCGACGCATCGGCGGTGTCGGGTTCGCAGATCGCCAGCATGGCCTGCACCATCGTCGACACCTGGGCTTTGTCAGCCGCGCCAGTGCCCACCACGGCAAGCTTGATCGCGCGCGGCGCGTATTCATACACCGCGGCGCCGCTCACCACCGCCGCGCACAGCGCGGCGCCCCGGGCCTGCCCCAGCTTCAGCGCGCTGTCGGCATTGCGATGCATGAACACCTGCTCGACGGCCACCTCATCGGGGCGGTATTCGGCAACGAGCTCCAGGATCGCCACGTGGATCTGGCGCAGCCGGCTCGCGAAATCATCGCCGGTGGCGCGGATGCAGCCGCTGGCCACATGCTTCTCGGTGCGGATCGTGCAGTCGATGATGCCGAACCCGGTGCGCAATGACCCCGGATCAAGCCCCAGCACCCGGCGCGGGAACGGCGCCGGCACGCGCGCTGCTGCCGGCTGCGCTGACTTTGCCGGACGCGCCTTGCCCGCCCGCTCGCTGACCAAACGGTGCTCTGCGGGATCGAATTGGCGCCATGCGCGGCTTGCGGATCGGGCCATGCCGGTATGATAGCGTGACTGCACGTGAACCCCACATCGACATCCGGTCCGTCCCGGCATGACGCTGCGCTGGGCGAGCGCGTTGACGCGCTCGCGACGCTGCCCCTTGAGCCACGGAAGCTCGAACTCGCGCGCGAATCCGCCGAGCTGGTGCTCTCGCTCACCGACGACCTGCCGCTGGCCGTCGGAACGCTGCTGCACGCCGCGCGCAATGAAGCAGACGACCCGCCTGTCCCGGCTGCGGTGCGCTCGCTCCTCGGGGCCGAAGCGGTGCGGCTGGCGGCCAGCCTCGCGCGCCTGGGTGATTTCAACCTCGATTCGCAGTGGTCGCAGGGCCGGCCTCTGGCCCGGGACCAGACCGAAGTGCTGCGCAAGATGCTGCTGGCCGTGGTGGGGGATCCGCGGCTGGTGCTGGCGCGGCTTGCGCTGCAGCTGGTTCGGGCCCGCCATGCGCGCAAGGAGAACGCCGGAACCCGTCGGCGCATCGCGCTTGAGATCCAGGAGCTGTACGCCCCGCTGGCCAATCGCCTGGGCATGTGGTCGCTCAAATGGGAGCTGGAAGACCTGGCCTTCCGCGAGCTGCATGCCGAGGACTACCAGCGCATCGCCTCGGCGCTGAACGAGAAGCGCCGGGACCGGGAACGCTACATCAACGAGGTGGTCGCGACGCTCACCTCGGCGCTGTCGGCGGCCGGCATCACCGCCAGCGTGGTGGGCAGGCCCAAGCACATCTACAGCATCTACCGGAAGATGCAGCGCAAGGGCCTGGCCTTCGAGCAGGTATTCGACGTGCGCGCCGTGCGCATCATCGCCGGATCGGTGGCCGACTGCTATGCGGCGCTGGGCGTCGTGCACAACCTGTGGCCGTTCCTGCCCAGCGAATTCGATGACTACATCGCCACGCCCAAGGACAACGCCTACCGCTCCATCCACACGGCCGTGCTCGGGCCGGACGGTCGCGCGCTCGAGGTGCAGATACGCACCCAGGAGATGCAGGACCAGGCCGAACTCGGCGTGGCGGCCCACTGGCGCTACAAGGAAGGCGGCGGGGATCGTCACTACGACGTGAAGATCCAGCAGGTGCGCGAACTGCTGCATGGGGCTCCCGGCGAAGGCGATGAGCTGGCGCGGCTTTCGGCCGGATTGTTCGATGATCGGGTGTACGCGATGACGCCAAAGGGCGAGGTGGTTGACCTGCCCCGTGGCGGCACGCCGCTGGATTTCGCCTTCCATGTCCACAGCGACCTGGGCGAGCGCTGCCGCGGCGCCAAGGTGAACGGCCGCATCGCGCCGCTGAACCAGCCGGTGGCCAGCGGCGATGTGGTCGAGATCATCACTGGCAAGGAGGCGGCGCCCAGCCGCGACTGGCTGTCTTCCGGCAGTGGCTACCTGGCTTCCTCGCGCAGCAAGGCCAAGTTGCGCGCGTACTTCCGGCGTGTGGACGAAGCCCAGGGTAGCGCCGCGCCGCAGGCTGCCGCCCCGCCCCCATCCCGGGCAGAGGAACCCCCACGTGCGATCCGCAAGGCACGCGCGTCGACAGTGGCGAAGACATCGGGCGGCAAGAAGTCGCCGGTGCAGATCGAGGGCGTGGGCGATCTGCCAATCACTCTTGCCCGATGCTGCGCGCCGGTCCGTCCCGAACCGATCCGGGGCTACCTGACGCTGGGACGCGGCGTGACCATCCACCGCGCCGACTGCACCGGACTGTCGCGCATGGTTCGCCAGAAGCCCCAGCGGCTGCTGCAGGTGGACTGGAGCACCTCCGATGCCGCCCGCGTCGCCGCCCGGGTTTCCATCGAAGCCTTCGATCGGCGCGGATTGCTGCGGGATATCTCGGACGTGATCGCCGAGGAGCACCTGAGCATCGAGGGCGTGACCAGCAACACCGATCCGCGCGATCGCATCGCGCGCTTCGAGGTACGGCTGACGGTGCACGACGCGGGCGAGCTTTCGCGCCTGCAGCGCAAGCTGGCCCGGATCCCGAATGTGTTCGCGGTGAAGCGGCTGCGCTGACGCGCCGGCCGCAACGACTTCAGCGGTTCAGCGTATCGATGGCGCGCTTGTCGGCATTGAGGGCCGCCTCGTGCACCGCTTCGGACAGCGTCGGATGCGCATGCATCGTGCGTTGCAGGTCTTCACAGCTGGCGTGGTATTCCAGCGCGAGGCAGGCCTCGCCGATGAGCTCGCCCGCCATGGGGCCCACGATGTGCACGCCGAGCACGCGATCGCTGTCGGCGTCGGCAACGATCTTCGCGAATCCGCCGCTGGCTTCCATCGCGCGCGCCCGGCCGCTGGCCACGAAGGGGAACTGGCCCACTTTCACGTTGACGCCCGCTGCGCGGGCCTCGGCCTCGGAGCGACCGACCCAGGCGATCTCGGGGGCGGTGTAGATCACCGAGGGGATGACCTCGTAGTTCACGTGCCCGTAGCGTCCGGCGATGAGTTCCGCCGCCATGACGCCTTCGTCCTTGGCCTTGTGGGCCAGCATGGGCCCGCGCACGCAGTCGCCCACGGCGTAGACATTGGGCGCGCCGGTGCGGCAGTGATCATCCACGACGATGAATGCGCGCTGATCAAGCTGCACGCCGGTGCCTTCGGCCAGCAGGTCCTTCGTGAAGGGACGACGGCCCACGGCCACCACCAGGCGATCGAATTTCGCCGACTGCTCGCCCTGCCCATCGGCAAAGCGCACGCTGACCTCGCCATTGTCGATGGCGGCCGCGCTGACCTTGGCGCCCAACTTGATGTCGAGCCCCTGCTTGCGCAGCTGCTTCAGCGCCTCGGCGGCCAGCTGGCGATCGGCCAGCGCCAGGAAATCCTCGGCCGCCTCGAGCACGGTGACCTTGGCGCCAAGGCGCTGCCAGACGCTGCCGAGTTCAAGGCCGATCACGCCCGCGCCAATCACGCCCAGGCGCGCCGGCACGGCGTCGAATTCGAGCGCGCCCCAGGAATCGACGATGCGCTTGCCGTCCTGCGGAACGGATTTCAGTTCCACGGGGACCGAGCCCGAGGCGAGGATGACCGAGCCTGCGGACAGCGTCTGCTTCGCGCCATCGGCGCCAGTGAACTCGACCTGGCAGTCTCCCTGCCCGCCCGCGGCGAGCAGCCTGCCACGTCCCTGCAGGCCGACGACACCACCGGACTTGAACAGCGAGGCGATGCCGCCAGTCATGCCCTTGACGATGCCGGCCTTGCGCTTCTGCATGGCGGTCACGTCGATGGAGGGTGATCCCACGGCGATGCCATGGGCCTTGAACTCGTGCGCGGCGCGGTGGAAGAGTTCCGAGGATTCGAGCAGCGCCTTGGAAGGAATGCAGCCGGCGTTCAGGCAGGTGCCACCGAAGGCGCGACTGCCGTCGTGGTTCTGCCAGTCGTCGATGCAGGCCACCGAAAGCTTGTTCTGCGCGGCGCGAATCGCGGCGGGATAGCCGCCCGGACCGCCACCGATCACAATCACGTCATAGCGGTCGGTCACGAATCAGACTCCCAGCAGCAGGCGGCCCGGATCCTCGAGGCATTCCTTGATGGTCACCAGGAACTGAACGGCTTCCTTGCCGTCGATGATGCGGTGATCGTAGGTGAGCGCCAGGTACATCATCGGGCGGATGACGACCTGCCCATCGACGGCCACGGGACGCTCCTGGATCTTGTGCATGCCCAGGATGGCGCTCTGCGGCGCATTGACGATGGGCGTGGACAGCAGCGAGCCGAACACGCCGCCGTTGGTGATGCTGAAGGTGCCGCCGGTCAGGTCTTCCATGGTCAGCGAACCCGAACGCGCGCGGCCGGCGAAATCGCCTACGGCCTTCTCGATCTGCGCAAAGCTCAGCAGGTCGGCATCACGCAGCACCGGCACGACGAGGCCGCGTTCCGTGGAGACCGCCATGCCGATGTCGTAGAACTCGCGGTAGACGATGTCATTGCCATCCACCGCCGCATTGATGACAGGGAAGCGCTTCAGCGCCTCGATGGTGGCGCGCACGAAGAACGAGGAGAAGCCGAGCTTCACGCCATGGTTTTTCTCGAATTTGTCCTTGTAGCGGGCGCGCAGTTCCTGCACGGCGAGCAGGTCCACCTCGTTGAAGGTGGTCAGCAGCGCCTGCGTGGCCTGCGCGGTGACCAGCCTTTCGGCAATACGGGCGCGCAGCCGCGTCATGGGCACGCGGCGCTCGACGCGCGAACCGGCGGCAAGCCCCGTGACCGGCGCGGGAGCCGCCAGCACATCGGCCTTGGTGACCGCGCCACCCAGGCCGCTGCCGGCGATCTTCGAGACATCGGCACCCGACTCGGATGCCGCGCGTCGCGCGGCCGGGCCGGATTTCGCGGCGGTCGAAACGGGCGCCGCAGCGGCGACTGTCGCGGGCGCAGCGGATTTCGCCGCCGGAGCCGCTGCTGCGGGTGCGGCGACAGCAGCCGTCGCACCGGCCTCGACGATGGCCAGCAACTGATCGCTGGTGACCGTGGTGCCAGCCGGCACCTTGATCTCCTTCAGCACGCCCGCCACCGGCGCCGGCACTTCCAGCACCACCTTGTCGGTTTCAAGGTCCGCGAGATTCTCGTCGCGGGCAACGGCATCGCCGGGCTTCTTGTGCCAGGTGACCAGCGTGGCGTCAGCCACGGACTCGGGCAGCTTCGGTACTTTGATCTCTGTGCTCATGTTCTTTCTTGGTTGAACCTTCAGGAACTCTTGCGCATCGGCGCAGCGGCGGTTTGCGGCTTCGCCGCGGTCTGCGGTTTCACCGCGGATTCACGCTGCGGGGCACGCAGCGCCGTGTCGACAAGTTCGCGCTGCTCGGCTTCGTGGATCTTGGCGATGCCGGTGGCAGGCGCGGCGGCATGGCCGCGGCCCGCGTACAGCAGCGTGTGGCGGTCCTTCTGCAGGCCCTGTTCCAGCCGGTGCCGGATGGAGTACCACGCGCCCTGGTTCTGGGGCTCTTCCTGGCACCAGACGATCTCGGTGGCCTGCGGATAGCGGCGCAGCGCAGCCTCATAGGCCTGGCTGGGGAAGGGATAAAGCTGCTCGATGCGCACCAGCGCGACATCCTTCTGCTCGGCGGCCCTGCGCGCCTTGAGCAGGTCGAAGTAGACCTTGCCGCTGCAGAACACCACCCGGCGCACCTGGGCGGCGGGAATGTCGTCGACCTCGTCGAGCACGGTGGCGAAACCACCGTCCGTGAGCTCTTTCAGCGACGAGACCGAAAGCTCGTGGCGCAGCAGGCTCTTGGGCGTCATGACGATGAGCGGCTTGCGCAGCGAACGCAGCATCTGGCGCCGGATCATGTGGAACATCTGCGCCGGCGTGGATGGCACCACCACCTGCATGTTGCTCTCGGCGCACAGCTGCAGGAAGCGTTCGAGTCGCGCGGAGGAATGCTCGGGACCCTG
The DNA here is from genome assembly GCA_016720075.1 of Pseudomonadota bacterium. Taxonomy (GTDB): domain Bacteria; phylum Pseudomonadota; class Gammaproteobacteria; order Steroidobacterales; family Steroidobacteraceae; genus ZC4RG30. Next base: position 159,220 of record JADJXW010000020.1, on the reverse strand, counting down.
GCCTTCGTAGCCGTGGGGCAGGAACAACGCCAATCCGCACAGGCGGCCCCACTTGGATTCACCGGAGCTGATGAACTGGTCGATGATGACCTGCGCGCCGTTGACGAAGTCGCCGAACTGCCCTTCCCAGATCACCAGCGCAGTCGGGTTGGTCGTCGAATAACCGTACTCGAAGCCCAGCACGGCCTCTTCGGACAGCACCGAGTCGGTGACCGTGAACGGCGGCTGCTTGGCAGCCACGTGCTGCAGTGGCACGTAGCATTCGCCGGTTTCCTGGTGATGCAGCACCGCGTGGCGATGGAAGAAAGTGCCACGACCGCTGTCCTGGCCAGTGATGCGGATGGGGCAGCCATCTTCAAGGAGCGCGGCATAAGCCAGCGTTTCGGCGCAGCCCCAGTCCAGAGGCATCTCGCCGGCCAGCATCTTGCGCCGGTTGGCGTAGACCTGCTCCACGCGCGGATGCAGCGGAAAACCCTTCGGCACGTCGACGATGCGCGCGCCGAGCTTGGCCAGCCGCTCGGCGTCGACCGACGTGGCGGCCGGCTCGGCGGATTCGTTGCGCAGGAACCGGCTCCAGTCCACCGTGTACTGGTTGCCGATGAGCCCCAACGAAGCGGGAACCTGCGAGGTGCCGGCATCGAGGCCTGCACGATACTGTTCCATGAATCCCGTGGCTTCGGCAGCGGTCAGCGCGCCCTCGCCCACCAGGCGATCGGCATAGATCTGCCGCGCAGTGGGATGCTGGCGGATGACCTTGTACATCACCGGCTGCGTGGCGGCCGGTTCGTCGGCCTCGTTGTGGCCCAGGCGGCGATAGCAGACGAGGTCGATGACCACGTCCTTCTGGAATTTCATGCGGTAGGCCAGCGCCTGGCGCGTGACGAACACCACCGCCTCCGGATCATCCGCGTTCACGTGGAAGATCGGCGCCTCGAGCATCTTGGCCACATCGCTGCAATACATCGTCGAACGCGTATCGCGCGGATCGTGCGTGGTGAAGCCCACCTGGTTGTTGATGATCAGGTGCACCGTGCCGCCGGTGTAGAAGGCGCGGGCCTGCGAAATCTGCAGCGTTTCCATGACCACGCCCTGGCCGGCGAACGCCGAATCGCCATGGATGAGCACGGGGAGTACGCGCTTGTCGCCTGATTCACCGCGGCGGTCCTGGCGCGCGCGGACGGAACCTTCGACCACCGGGTTCACGACCTCGAGATGCGAAGGATTGAAGGCCAGCGCCACGTGCACATTGCCGCCCGGCGTGCGCAGGTCGGAGGAGAATCCCTTGTGGTACTTGACGTCGCCCGAGCCCTTGAGGTGGGCGGTGTCGTACTTGCCCTCGAACTCGGAGAACAGGTCTGAAGGCGCCTTGCCGAGCACATTCACCAGCACGTTGAGCCGGCCGCGGTGCGCCATGCCGATGACCATCTCTTCGAGGCCCGACTCGCCGCCGCGCTGCACCAGGTCGTACATCATCGGGATGAGCGCATCGCCGCCTTCCAGCGAGAAGCGCTTCTGGCCCACGTACTTCGTGTGCAGGTAGCGCTCGAGCCCCTCGGCCGCGGTGAGCTGTCGCAGGATGGTGAGCTTCTCTTCCTTGCTGAACTGCTGCTGCAGGCGACCCAGCATGAACTGGTCCTGCAGCCATAGCCGCTCGTCGGTGTCGGATACATGCGCGAACTCGGCGCCAATGGGCCCGGCGAAGACCTGATCGAGCATGGCCACGATCTCGCGCAGCTTGGCGCGGCGCGGAAGCGCTTCGAGCCGGGTGCCGGTGTAGAACTCGGTGTCGAAATCGGCCTCGGACAGGCCCATGTAATCCAGCTGCATCACGCGCGGCGTGGCGCGCTGCATGAGTCCCAGCGGATCGACCTTGGCGATGAGGTGCCCGCGGTTGGTGTAGATCTGGATGAGGCGCGAGACCGCGGCCTGCTTTTCCCCGCCGGTATCGCTGGAGTGCGTCGCCACCACGGTGCGGGGCTGCTGTGCCCGTTCGGCAAGGGAGCGGACGATCGGCCCGTGTGGCACATCGCCACGGCTGACCGCCAGGGTCGAGAAGTATTTCTGCCAGTCGTCGGGAACCGCTTCGCCGGCGAGATAGCGCTCGTAGAGGTCTTCCACCCAGGTGGAGTTGCCTCCCCACAATGCGGTGCTGGCCGTCAGTTGCGCGAGTGCCGGAGTGCCCAAACCTTTGTTCTGGCTCATGGATTTCAGGTGAATTAACTTAAGCAGGATAGTGTAATGGAATGCCCAACCAATAAGAAACGAACCGGCTCGCACCTTCGGTGAGCAGTTTCCATTCGTAGGCCACCAGCACGACGTAGATGGCCAGGACGATGTAGAGCAGCACGCCGGCCGGCACGATGCCGAAAAGGCGGGCGCGCGCCAGCACCACCAGCACCACGACGCCGGTAATGGTCAGGCCCAGTTTCCAGTATGCGAAGCCGTGGCCGCTGCCAACGACCAAGGGCGCCATCAGCGGGTTGACCTCCTGAGCGCCATGCTTCATCAGCGTCAGCGTCATCAGCGCGTCGGCTATGCACAGCAACACCACCAGCACCGCAGCGCCCAGCCAGTGGGCGTCATGCCAGTCGATGCCCGCCGGATGGGCATCGCCCTTCCGGCGACCACCGCGGCGGCGGCGCAGGGCATTTCCCATCCACAGGCCGTGGAATGTTCGTTCGCGACGCTCGCGTCCATTGCGCTGGTCGGAGGGGTTGCGGTCAGCGATGGACGGTTCTGCCTTGGAGAATCACGGGAAAATCCATTCTAGTAGCCCCCTGGCCGCCACCCCGTACCCCAAGTCCCGGCTGGTGACCGGCGTCACATCGCGGCCCGCTAAGCTCATGCTCTGGATGCATGTACAGGCAGTGGTAGACTGCGCGCCCTGTTATAAGCACGGCCGCGCCCAGAACCCGCAAAGATGACGATCCGTTCAGCCCCTCTGACCCACCTGCAACGGCTCGAGGCCGAGGCCATCCACGTCATGCGCGAGGTGGTCGGCGAGTGCGACAAGCCGGTGATGCTCTATTCGATCGGCAAGGACAGCTCGGTGATGCTGCACCTGGCGATGAAGGCGTTCCATCCGGCCAGGCCGCCGTTCCCGCTGCTGCACGTCGATACCACCTGGAAGTTCCGCGAGATGATCAGCTTCCGCGACGAGACCGCGCGGCGCCTGGGCATCGAGCTGCTGGTGCATACGAATCCGGAGGGCATCGAACGCGGCATCGGTCCGTTCACGCACGGCTCGGCCGTGCATACGGATGTGATGAAGACCCAGGGGCTGAAACAGGCCCTGGACCAGTACGGATTCGATGCCGCCTTCGGCGGCGCGCGCCGCGATGAGGAGAAATCCCGCGCCAAGGAGCGCATCTTCTCGTTCCGCACTGCGCAGCATCGCTGGGACCCGAAGCGCCAGCGGCCGGAGCTGTGGAAGCTCTACAACGCGCGCAAGCACAAGGGCGAATCGTTGCGCGTCTTCCCGCTGTCGAACTGGACCGAGCTGGACATCTGGCAGTACATCCACCAGAGCAGATCCCCATCGTGCCGCTGTACTTCGCCGCGCCGCGGCCCGTGGTCGAGCGCGACGGCGCGCTCATCATGGTGGACGACGAACGCATGCCGCTGAAGCCGGGAGAGAAGCCCGAGGTGAAAAGCGTGCGCTTCCGCACCCTGGGCTGCTATCCGCTGACCGGCGCCGTGGAAAGCTCAGCCAATACGCTGCCTGAAGTCATCCAGGAGATGCTGCTGACCACCAGTTCCGAGCGCCAGGGACGTGTCATCGACCACGACTCGGCCGCATCGATGGAGAAGAAGAAGCAGGAGGGGTATTTCTGATGGCACACGCTATCGACCTCTCGGGCCAGGACATCCTGACCTACCTCAAGACGCACGAGCACAAGGACCTGCTGCGGTTCATCACCTGCGGCAGCGTGGATGATGGCAAGAGCACGCTGATCGGGCGCCTGCTGTACGAATCGAAGCTGGTGTACGAGGACCAGCTCGCGGCATTGAATGCCGATTCCCGCAAGCACGGCACGCAGGGCGAGGAGCTGGACCTGGCGCTGCTGGTGGATGGCCTGGCCGCCGAGCGTGAACAGGGCATCACCATCGACGTGGCCTACCGGTTCTTCTCCACCGAGAAGCGCAAGTTCATCGTGGCAGACACGCCGGGCCACGAGCAGTACACGCGCAACATGGTCACGGGCGCCTCCACGGCGGACCTGGCCGTGATCCTCATCGACGCCCGCAAGGGCGTGCTGACACAGACCCGTCGCCACAGCTACATCGTCTCGCTGCTGGGCATCCGCCATGTGGTGCTGGCCGTGAACAAGATGGATGCCGTGGGCTATTCCCAGGCCACCTTCGATTCCATCGTGGCCGACTACCGGAAATTCGCGCAGCAGATCGGCCTTGCCGACATCACCTGCATACCGATGTCGGCGCTCAAGGGCGAGAACATCACCGATCGCAGCCAGGCCATGCCCTGGCACGCCGGTCCCTCGCTGATGGAGCACCTGGAATCGGTGCAGATCACCGATGAATATCGCGGGCTGCCCTTCCGGCTGCCGGTGCAATGGGTCAACCGCCCGAACCAGGATTTCCGCGGCTTCGCGGGCCAGATCGCCAGCGGACAGGTGTCGGTGGGGGATCGGATCCGCACCCTGCCCTCGGGCCAGGAAGCGCGCGTGGCGCGCATCGTCACGCAGGATGGCGACCTGCCGCAGGCAGTCGCCGGACAGAGCATCACGCTGACGCTGGACCGCGAGATCGACATCTCGCGCGGCGACCTGATCGTGCCGGTCACGGATCCGGCCGCGGTGGCCGACCAGTTCGAAGCCACCGTGATCTGGATGCACGAGGATGCCATGCTGCCCGGCCGGCAGTACCTGCTGAAGATCGGCACGCGCACGCTGACAGCCACGATCGGCATTCCCCGGCACAAGGTCAACGTCAACACGCTGGAGCAGCTGGCCGCGCGCCAGCTCGAACTCAACGAAATCGGCGTGTGCAATGTCTCGCTGGACCGTCCCATCGCCTTCGACCCGTACCGGGAGAATCGCGAGACCGGCGGGTTCATCCTGATCGACAAGCTCAGCAACGACACCGTCGGCGCTGGCCTGCTCGACTTCGCGCTGCGCCGCGCCGACAACATCCACTGGCAGGCGCTGGATGTGAATCGCGCCGCCCGTTCGCAGCTCAAGGGCCAGCGGGCCTGCGCGCTGTGGTTCACCGGGCTGTCGGGATCAGGCAAGTCCACGATCGCGAACCTGGTGGAGAAGCGGCTGCACGCGCTGGGCCGGCACACCTACCTGCTCGATGGCGACAACGTGCGCCATGGCCTGAACAAGGACCTGGGGTTCACTGACGCGGATCGCGTGGAGAACATCCGGCGCGTGGCCGAAGTCTCGCGGCTGATGGTGGATGCGGGGCTCATCGTGCTGGTGTCGTTCATATCGCCCTTCCGTTCGGAGCGGCGCATGGCGCGCGATCTGCTGGAACAAGGCGAGTTCGTCGAGATCTTCATCGACACGCCGCTGGCCGAGGCCGAGAAGCGCGACCCCAAGGGGCTGTACAAGAAGGCGCGCGCGGGATCCCTGCCGAATTTCACCGGCATCGATTCGCCCTATGAGGCGCCGGAACACGCGGAGATCACGATCCGCACGACCGAGACCTCGCCCGAGGCGGCCGCCGAACTGATCATCAATGAGCTCGACAAGGCTGGCATCATTGCCTATGCCTACAACAATCCGCTCGCCGGGCTCTGATCTGCTCGACGCCGTCATCGACATCTCGCGCCGCGCGGGGCGCGAGATCCTCGATGTCTATGGCACGGATTTCGAGGCCCGCGCCAAGGCCGACGATTCGCCGCTGACCGAGGCGGACCTGCGCGCGCACCGGCTGATCGTCGCGGCATTGTCAGGACTGGAGCCCAGGCTGCCGGTGCTGTCGGAGGAAGCCGCCGACATTCCCTATGCCGAACGCAGTCGCTGGGAGCGGTATTGGCTGGTTGATCCGCTTGATGGCACGAAGGAATTCGTGTCGCGCAACGGCGAGTTCACCGTGAACATCGCGCTGATCGACGCGCACCGACCGGTGCTGGGCGTGGTGCATATACCTGTGTCGGATACGACCTACTCGGGCATCCCCGGCCAGGGCGCCTGGCGCGAGGCCAATGACCGCGGCCGCCTGCCGATCGGCGTGCGTCGCGTGATGCGCCCGCCGCTGCGCGTTGTGGGCAGCCGTTCGCACGGCAATCCGGCGCTCGAGTCGGCCCTGTCGGCGCTCGGCCCGCATGATCTGAAGCCCGCCGGCAGCTCCATCAAACTGTGCATGGTGGCCGAGGGCTCGGCGGATCTGTATCCGCGGCTGGGTCCGACTTCTGAATGGGATATCGCGGCGGGCCAGGCCGTGGTGGAAGCCGCCGGCGGCCAGGTGGTACGACTCGCCGACGGCACCGCGCTGCGGTACAACGCCGGCGAATCACTGTTGAATCCGGATTTCCTCGCCTACGGCGATCCGGACTGCTTCCGCCGCTGGCCGAAGCGCTGAACTATTGCGCGACGCGCGCCGCGTCCACGCGCGCGCGCAACCCGGCCATCTGCTCGGGTGTCATTGCCGCGATGCCCGGATCCACCGTCACCTGCGCGCCTGACGCCAGCGGGCCGGCCACGGTGATCGCCCGGCCCTGCTGCACGATCTGCCCCGCCGCATTCACCTGCACCGGCGTCACCTGGATCGAGGCCAGCGCCACCGGCGCGCGGTTCTGCAGCAGCAGCATCGGCCGGCCATCGGCGCCAGCTCGCATGGCTGTGGCCACGTAGCTGCCCGGATTGCGCGGCAGATCGATCAGCACGGCCTCGCGCGCGGCCTCCTGCCCCAGGCTGCTCTGCGACGAGGAGGCGGTCTGATAGAGCTTCAGCGCGCCATCCACGTCGCCGCTGTCACGGGCCATGTTGCCCAGGTACAAGGCCGCTGGCGCCGTAGGCAGCAGTTCCATGCTGCGCTTGAGGTACTGCTCGGACTGCGCGCGGTTCTTGAGCCGGTACTGCGCGACCCCGGCACCCAGCCAGGAACCGAAGTAGCCGGGATTCAGCTGCATGGCCTTCTGGTAATGCGGTACGGCTTCCTGGTCACGCTTCTCGGCGAGCGAGATGTCGCCAAGGAGCTGGTGGAACACGCCCTCGTTCGGCACCAGCTTCGCGGCATCGTTTGCGAGTGCCTTTGCGCCCGCGTAGTCCTTTTTCTGAAGGGCGGCCTGGGCCTGGTCGAACTTGTCGTAGCCCGGTTTGGCGCGCTTCAGCGGCGCGATGCGCGCCTGGTAGCGTTCGGCGCCCAGGTCGCCGCCCGCCCCCAGTTCGGCAACTGTGGTGCGATTGCGCGTTACGCGTTCCTGCGAGGGCGGATGCGAGGCAAACAGTCCTTCGAGCCAGTTCTGCCTGCGCCCCTCGGAAAGCCTCACGAAGGTTTCCTGCAGCGCGATGGCCGCGGCCGGATCGTAGCCCGCGGCCTTCATCAGTCGCGTGCCATACAGATCGCTCTGCAGTTCTGCATCGCGCCCATAGCGCGTGGTGATCAACTGCGCGCCCACGCCGGCGCCGGCCAGCGCGAGGCTTCCCACGCGCTCGTCCACTCCGCCCAGCGCAGCGCCGAGCTGCGCGGCCACCAGGCCTCCCTGCAGCAGCGTGCCGCGCTCCTGGGCCTGAGCACCATGCCGGGCAGCGGCGTGGATGATCTCGTGCCCCAGCACCGCAGCCAGTTCGGCCTCGTTGTTCAGCTCCGTCAGCAGGCCGCGGTTCACCGCGATCTTGCCGCCGGGCAGCGCCCAGGCATTGGGCACCGAGCTGTTGAGCACCTTGAACTCGTACGGCAGCCGGCGTTCGGAGACGGTGACCTTGTCGCTGGCGGCGGCGAGCTTCTGCCCCACCTCGTTCACGTAGGTGGTGAGCTCAGGCATGAGCGCGTAGTCCCCGCCCTCACTCTGGCGCATGGGCGCGTAGTTCTGCGCGCCGATCTGGATCTCCTGGTTCTCGGAGACGAACTGCAGTTCGCGCTTGCCGGTGACAGGGTTGGTGCCGCAGGCCGCGAGCAGCGCGACGACGGCCCAGGTCAGCTTCCGTGGTGCTGTGTTCATGGCGAACTCCTAAAACCCAACTGGAGTGGCGCCCCGGGCAGGAGTTGAACCTGCGACCCCTCGCTTAGGAGGCGAGTGCTCTATCCACTGAGCTACCGGGGCTCGAGTGGTCGCAATGATACTTCGGACGGGAGGCTACTTGCTGGGGATGGGCACGATGATGGCGCCCCAGGGGCTGTCGCCCACCGGAATGCGCGCCAGCACGCGGAAACTGGCGGCATCCACGACTGACACGTCGTTGGAGCTGCCATTGGCCGTGTAGAGCACATCGCCCGAGGGACTGAGCGCCACGCCCCAGGGGCGCGGCCCGACTTCCACCGTGCGAAGCACCTTGCCCGTGACGATGTCGATGTCGAGCAGGTTGCGACCGCGGCCGGTCACCGTGTACAGGCGCTTGCCGTCATGCGAGACCACCATGCCCACCGGCCGGGTGAGCGCGCCCTGCAGCTTGATGGTGCGCAACACCTTGAGCGCACGCGCATCGATGACGGTGATGGTGCCGTCGTTCTCGCCGGACACGAAGGCGGTGGCGCCGTCGTCGGAGAATTCGGTGAACCGGGGCCTTTGGCCCACGTTCAGCGTGGCGGCTATCTTGTTGGTTGCCACGTCGATGACGGCGACATGGTGGTCTTCCTCCGAAGACATGTAGACGTGCCTGCCATCGGGCGACAGCGTGACGCCCTCGGGCTCGCCGCCCACGGCAAGCTTCGCGATGACATGACCGTCCCCGGCATCGAGCACGAATCCCTGGCCGGTGTCCTCGCTGGCCACATACAGGCGCTTGCCATCACGGCTCACGGCGAGTTGCTCGGGATCGGACACCCCGCGCAGCACCTTCACCAGCTTGAGTGATGTGAGATCGACAATGCCTATGCCATCGGCGCCCTTGTCGGCCGGTGGCAACTTGCTTTCGTCCACGCCGGGTCCGGCAATGGGCGAGCCACTCAGCGCGACGAACAGCAGCTTGCCGTCGGGGGAGGCCTTCAGGCCGCGTGGTCGTTTTCCCAGCGGCACGGTGGCGACCACCTTGCGCGTGGCGCCGTCGATGACGCTGAGCGTGCCGGCTCGTTCGTTGGTGACGAGCACCCGGTAGGCAACTGCGACACCGGGCTTCGGAGGAAGCGCGGCGGCATAGCCCGGCGCCGCAAGGGTGAGTCCGAATCCCGCGACAAGCGCGATGGCGAAGTTCTTCATGTTCATCACCCGATAACGACTGGTGCAGGCAGGCTCAAGTTCCCGGCTGCAGCAACGGGGCGCGCGCGGTGCGTACGGCGCCTTCGCTGATTCCCGATATCGTTGAGGACAGCGGCAGCCTTGCGGGCTGTGCGGGGATCTTCGCGAGAGTCTGCAGCATCTGGCTGGTCACTGCATCGATACCCGGGCGGATGGATGTCGCGAGGTCCGCCATACCCGGGAATTTCTCCCGGTCTTCACGCTTCCAGCGCTCGAACAGTTCGCGCTGGAGCTGCTTCGCCGCCTCGATCTGCGCGAGGAAGAAGGCATCCACGCGGGAGGCAGGAACACCCATGGACGCAGCCCGCTCGCGCAGCGACGCCAGCAGCGCCTGCTCGCGCGGCGGATCCTCTATCGCTGCGCCCGTGTTCCATTTGTAGCGCGCCACTTCGATGACCAGCGCCAGCCGCTCGTCGATCAGCGTGGCGAGTTGCGATGTCGCGGGATCTGCCGGATGCGCGTAATCCTCGATCCAGGCCGATAGCCGACGCGCATAACCCCGCCTGCCTCCCAGGGTTCGCAGCGCGGAGTCGATGGCCTTGCGCAGCGCCGCGTCCTTCTGGACGAGTATCGCCTTGCCCGCCGGCATCCAACGACCCACTCGCACGGCGCACAGTCCGAGCCCCTTGGCCTGCTGGAGCCGCGCTTCCACGCCGTCGGTCACCATCACATCGGCACGCCGAGCGACAATTTCATCGAACACGGTGCGGTTGTCCGGATGCACGGTGAGCAGCGCCCGCGGAAACTGCCGGCGCGCGAATGCCTCGTTCGTGCCGCCGCGGTTCACGATCAGTCGCACGGCCGGTGAATTGATTCCGGCACGGCTGTCGAATCGAGGCTCTTCGCCGCAGCGGACCAGCGGCTGCTTCGAATCCTGGAGATAGGGTTTGGTGAAGGCCACCACCGCCTGTCGTTCGGGTGTGATGGAAATCCCGCCCACGGCGATATCGAACCTGCCCGCTCGCGCGTCATCAAGCAGAGCGGCCCAGCTGGTCGGCACGAACTCGGCCCGCATGCCCAGCGATACCGCGATCTCACGCGCCTGCGCGATGTCCGCGCCCCGGCGATGGTGGTCTGTATCGGTCAGTGAATAAGGGGCGTAATCGCCAGGCGTGCCGATGCGCAGCACGCCGCGCTGGCGGATGTCATCCCACAACGGGCCGGCGGCAGCCGGCGCTGCCGCGCCCAGCGCGAGAAATACAAAAAGGAAAAATTGGTGGAGCGGAAGGGGATCGAACCCTCGACCTTCGCATTGCGAACGCGACGCTCTCCCAACTGAGCTACCGCCCCACATCATGAGGGCGCGCATCCTAAATGATTGATTGGTAAAGAGGCAAGCAGCGCGTACTCCCGGGCAGGCCCTGGGCGGCCTGCCACTGCAAGATTCCCTTTGCGATCAGGGGCCGTGGGGCTGCTGGCCAGCGGCTTTCGCGGCCGCCTCGGACGCCGATTTTGCCGCGATGGCCCGGTCGACCACATAGGCACGCACCGCTTCCACATCGTCGCTGGACAGCGCCTTGGCGAAGGACACCATGCCGTTTTGCGACCGAACGCCATCGATGACCACCTGCCGGAACGACGCGTCGGTGTTGATGGCCGGGCTGTAGCGCAGATCCGGGAACATGCCGCGCGAGAGGCCATCGGAGCCGTGGCAGGTGCTGCAGAAGCGCCCGTAGACCTCTTCGCCATGGGCGCGCACCTCGGCCGTGCCGAAGGCTGCGGGCGGATTGAGCACCGGATCCGGGAACGGGACCGCGTCGGGCAGTTTGCCCGTGGCGCCCGGCTTGAATACCAGCACGCGCGAGTAGTTGGGGGCGTAGTAGTTGCCGGTCTGGCGGAAGCCCGCCACCACGGCCACGTACTGCTCGCCGTCCACTTCATAGCTGACCGGGCCTGCCATGGTTCCGGTCTGCGTGTCGAACGACCACAGCTTCGTGCCGTTGTCGGCACGGTAGGCGACGAAGCTGTTGTCCGATGTTCCGGCGAAAACCAGGCCGCCCGCCGTGGAGAGCGCACCGCCGCTGCGCCCGTTGCCCAGCGGCGCACGCCAAGCCTCCTTGCGCTGCACGGGGTCCCAGGCCAGCAGGAAACCCTCACTGACCGGGGGCGCCTTGAGCTTGCGCATGTACTCCTGGTTGCCCTTGAAGCTGATCGACAGCTTCTGGCCCATCGGGTTGTCGTCTTCCTTCGTGGCCACGAAGGCGTAGCTGCTCTGGTTGGCCGGGATATAGACCAGGCCGGTGGCCGGGCTGAACGAGATCGGCTGCCAGTTGTGCGCACCGCCGAAGAACGGGCTCACCAGCGCGCCCTTGCCGGTCTTGCTGTAGTTGGCCTCGGGATTGAGGATGGGCCGGCCAGTCTTGATGTCGACGCCCTTGGCCCAGTTCACGCCGGGCACATAGGCATCGGCCGAGAGCAGCTGGCCGGACTTGGCGTCGAGCACGTAGAAGAATCCGTTCTTCGGCGCCTGCATCACCACATGCCGCTTTTCCCCGCCGATGGTGAGGTCCGCGGTCATCAATGGCGAGGTGTTGTCGTAGTCCCAGCTCTCGTTGGGCGTGGTCTGGTAGTGCCAGACGTACTTGCCCGTATTCACATCCAGCGCCACGATCGACGAGAGGAAGAGATGATCGCCACCACCGGGCGAGCGGATTTCCGCCGGCCACGGCGCGCCATTGCCGGTACCCACGATCACGTGTTCGGTGGCCGGGTCATAGATGATGCCGTCCCAGGGTGCGCCGCCGCCGCCGGTCTTCCAGAACTCCCCGTTCCAGGTCTTGGCTGCGGTTTCCAGTTCAGGCTGCTCGAAGCCCTTCGCCGGATCGCCTGGCACCACGTACCAGCGCCAAGACAGCTTGCCTGTCTCGGCGTCGTAGGCCGAAAGGTAGCCGCGCTGGCTGAACTCCGACCCACCCTGCCCGATCAGCACCTTGCCCTTGGCCACGCGTGGCGCGCCGGTGATGGCATAGGGCTGGCCCGGCTCGATGGTGGAGATGTCCCACACGGGCGCACCGGTCTTCGCATCCAGCGCAATCAGCCGCGCGTCGATGGTGGCCACGTACACCTTGCCGTTCCAGGCCGCGACGCCCCGATTGACCACATCGCAGCAGGCATACACGGCCCACTCGCCGGGGACCTTGGGATCGTATTTCCAGAGTTCCTTGCCGGTCTTCGCGTCGAAGGCAAAGACCTTGCTCCAGGCCGTGGTGACGTAGAGCACGCCGTCGACGACGATGGGCGTGGATTCCTGGCCGCGACGAGTGTCGAAGTCGGCGAACCAGGCGAGGCCCAGTTGCGAGACATTCTCGGCGTTGACCTTCGTCAGCGGGCTGTGGCGCTGCTCGCTGTAATCGCGGCCGTGGGACAACCACTGGCCTGCATTGGCGGCATCGCTGGCCGCCAGCAGCCGAGCGGCATCGACCTGGGCTGCCGGTGCGGCCTGGACGGTGGATTCGGCGGCCTTCTGGCCACAGGCGCAAAGAATGATCGACGCCAGTCCGGTGACCAGCAGCAGTCGGCTACGCATGAGATTCCCCAGGACACATTTGTGTGCGTTATTGTGGGCTGCTGATAGCCAAAACTCCAACGCCCGCCCTGACGAAACATGTACTACGAGCCCGGACGCACTCCCCACGGCCTGCCCTTCAATCCCTTCAAGGCCTGCATCGTGCCGCGGCCCATCGGCTGGATATCCACCACCAGCCCCGAAGGGTTGGACAACCTGGCCCCGTACAGCCAGTTCCAGATGGTGAGTTACGACCCGCCCACGCTGATGTTCAGTGGCAACCTCAATGCCCGGGGCGAACGCAAGGACACGATCAAGAACGTTACCGCCACCGGCGAGTTCGTCTGGAACATGGCCACCTGGGCGCTGCGCGATGCAGTCAACGCCTCGTCCGAAGAACTGCCCTCCGACGGCGATGAGTTCGCGCACGCCGGGCTTGCCAAGGCGCCTTCAAGGCTGGTGCGCCCGCCGCGCGTGGCGGCCTCGCCCATCCAGTTCGAGTGCCGACTGCTGACCACCCTGCATCTGCCGGGCAACACGCCGGTGGGCACGGTGGATGTGATCTTCGGCACCGTGGTCGCCGTGCACATCGCCGATGAGTTCCTGCGTGCCGATGGCCGCATCGATATCGAAGGCATCCGCCCGCTGGCGCGCATGGGTTACCACGACTACACCAGCGTGGAGCATGTATTCACCATGTCGCCACGCGGCTCACCGGCCCGGTTTGCCGGTCTTGAAGGATCGCCGGAAAAGATGGCCGAGGCCGTGCGCGCGCTGAAACCCTAGGGTTTCAGTCGGCGAGCAGCTTGCGCGCGGCCTTGAGCTCGGCCAGGCGCTTGCGATCCAGCTTGGGGTAGGCCAGGCCCATCGATTCCAGCGTGGCATTCATCGCCTGCGAGATCAGCAGCCGCGCGTTCTTCTTGTCGTCGGCGGGAATCACATACCACGGTGAATCCTGCGTACTGGTGGCCGCCAGCGCCTGTTCATACGCCCGCATGTAGTCGTCCCAGTAACCGCGCTCCTCCACATCGCCCAGGTTGAACTTCCAGTTCTTGTCCGGATGGTCGATGCGATCGAGGAAGCGCTTGCGCTGCTCCTCGTGCGACACATGCAGGAAGAACTTGAGGATGCGCGTGCCATTCCTGTGCAGGTGCGCCTCGTGGTCGCGGATCGAGCGCAGGCGACCTTCCCAGAAGTCCCGCGCCTCGACGGCGCCTTCCGGCAGGCGCTGCGCGGCGAGGTACTGCGGATGCACGCGCACCACCAGCACCTCCTCGTAGTACGAGCGGTTGAAGATTCCAATACGCCCACGTTCGGGCAAACGCAGCGTCGTGCGCCAGAGGAAATCGTGGTCCAGCTCCTCGGCGCTGGGCTGCTTGAAGCTCGAGACCTGGCAACCCAGCGGATTGACGCCCGACAGCACATGCTTGATGGCGCCGTCCTTGCCGGCGGCATCCATGGCCTGGAAGATCAGCAGCAGCGAATGGCGGTCGCTGGCGTAGAGCACGTCCTGCAGTTCGCTGGTGCGCGCCACCTGCCGGGCCAGCTGTTCTTCGGCATCCTTTTCATTGCGATACAGCTTCGGAACATCGGTTGGACAGCGTGCCAGCTTCAGCTTGCGGCCGGGTCGCACGAGAAATCGTCTGGCATAGCTGTTCTTCATGGCGGCATCGTGACATCCCATGGCCCCCTGGACAACGGCAGGAACTACTCCCGGGGCCGAACTTGACCGCATGTCCTTCCGGGCCGCTAACATGTTCGCCATCAAATCCCGGGGGACGCATGGGTACTACAAAACAGCAGGTTGCAGGTACGGTCTGGGCTCTGGTTATCGCGGGCGGACTTGCGGCCTGCACAAAAGCCCCCGACAAGGCAGCAGCAGCGCCCGCGGCAAGCATCGATCGCACCCGCCTGCTCGCCGTGGACAATGATCCCGGTGCATGGCTTACCACGGGCCGCGACTTCGGCAAGACGCACTACTCTCCCCTCGATTCGATCAACGAGCAGACGGTTTCGCGGCTGGGGTTCGCCTGGCAGCTTGAAACCGGCACCAATCGCGGCATGGAAGCCACGCCCATCGTCATCGATGGCGTGATGTACACCTCCGGCGTGGCCGGCCGCGTGTACGCACTCGATGCGGCGTCGGGCAAGGTGTTGTGGCAGTTCGAACCGCAGATCAACGGCAAGGCGCTGCGCGGTTCCTGCTGCGACATGGTCAATCGTGGCGTCGCGGTGTGGCAGGGCAAGGTCTACGTGGCCGCCATCGACGGCGTGCTCTACGCGCTGGATGCCGCCAGCGGCAAGGAGCTCTGGCGCGCCGACACCGTCGACGACAAGCAGCGCGGCTACTCGGTGACGGGCGCGCCGGAGATTGCCGGCAAGGTAGTGGTCATTGGCAACGGCGGGTCCGAATTCGACGCGCGCGGCTATGTCACGGCCTATGACCTGGAGACCGGCAAGCAGGCCTGACGATTCTACGTGGTGCCGGGTGATCCAAAGAAACCCTTCGAGCATCCGGAGCTCGAGATGGCCGCCAAGACCTGGGATCCGGATTGGCCGTTCGAGATGGGCGGCGGCGGCACGCCCTGGGATGCGCTGGTGTACGACCCGGAACTGAACCTGCTCTACGTGGGCACCGGCAATGCCGCTCCCTGGAACCGCAAGGTGCGCAGCCCCAAGGGCGGCGACAACCTCTACCTGGCCTCCATCCTCGCGATCAATCCGGATTCGGGCCGCCTGGCCTGGCATTACCAGGAAGTGCCCGGCGAGCAGTGGGACTACACCTCAACGCAGCCCATCGTGCTTTCGACGCTGAAGCTGGGGGGCGTTGACCGCAAGGTGCTGATGCACGCGCCCAAGAACGGATTCTTCTACGTGCTGGATCGCGCTTCGGGCGAGCTGCTGTCGGCGGAGAAATACGCGGTGGCCAACTGGGCAACGCATGTCGACATGAAGACGGGCCGGCCCGTGGAAGACAAGGCCGTGGCCGATTACGGCGATGGCAAGCCCAAGCTCGTGTTCCCCTCGCCGCGTGGCGCGCACAACTGGAACCCGATGTCCTACAGCCCAAAGACGGGCCTGGTCTACATCCCGACCATCCACGGCGGCGCGCTGTTCGCGAATCCTCCGGGGAAGTCGCCCTACCTGCCGGGCCGCTTCAACACACAGGTGCTGAACGGCTTCTCGTTCATGCTGGCCAATCCGGAGTCGCTGCCGCCTGCACTGCGCCCGCTGGCCGACAAGAAGTTCCTGGCCACGCAGCCCGAAGTGGCGCATTCAGCGGCGCTGAAGGCCTGGGATCCGGTGAACCACAAGTTCCTCTGGACCGTGCCGCGCAGCTCGTTCATGGATCATGCCGGCGTGCTGTCCACGGCCGGCGGCCTGGTCGTGCAGGGTGGGCTTGATGGCTTCCTGCGCGTATACCGCGACACGGACGGCCAGCTGCTAAAGGAGATCGAGGTCGGCACCGCGATCGTTGCCGCACCGGCCACTTATACGGTGAATGGCGTGCAGTACATCGCGGTGACCGCCGGCAGCGGCGGTGGCGGCTGGAGCACCTGGCTGCCGCAGAACATCGCCTTCCGCAAGGGCAATGCCAACCGGATCCTGGCGTTCAGGCTCGACGGGGCTGCCACGCCGGTGCCGCCGGATCTGCCGCCGCCGGGCCCGATCCCCGAGCCTCCGCCGCAGAAGGGAACACCCGCGGACATCAAGGCGGGCGAAGGCATCTTTGCCGCGAACTGCCGCGGCTGCCACACCAACACCTGGCCCGCGCCCCTCCCCGACCTGCGCCGAACCACAGCGGCCACGCACGCCATCATCAAGGACATCGTGCTCAAGGGTGCGCTGCAGGTCCGCGGCATGCCCCGCTTCGACGATGTGCTGAGCGAACGCGATGTGGAGCAGGTGCAGGCCTACCTTCTGTCACTGGCACATTCAGCCTACGCCGGGCAGCAGGCAAAGCCCGCCGCCGGTCTGCAGCAGGGGCACCTGTAGCGCCGGCCTACTGCGGGTTGGCGATGTAGTCCTGGTAATCCTCGTTGGCGCGCGCCACGAGGTAGGCATTCACGGCGTCGACATCGGCCTGCTTCAGCAGGTCCTTGAACGGCGCCATGCCTTTTTCCTTGCGCGTGCCTTCCAGCACGATGGCGTTGAACTCGCGCCGCGTCTCGGGAGTCATGAATCGCAGGTCCTTCAGGCCGCCGATGGCATTCTCGCCGTGGCAGCGCGAGCAGGTCTCGCCGAATATCCTGCGTCCTTCCTGGATCTGCTGCTCGCTGGCCCGCAGCGGTGGCGGCGCGGGCACGGCCGGTGGCGGCGCCATTGCGGGCAGCGTCACGCCCTTGGCATCGAGCCGGTACACCAGCAGCCGAGCCGGACCCATGCGCACCGGCGGATTCTCTGCGGCGAGACCGGCCACCGGGGATCCACCCCAGCCGGCATTGATGGCGATGTACTGCACGCCATCGACGCTGTAGGTGATGGGGCCTGCCACCGGCGCGGTCTGCACCGGGGATTCCCACAGCTTGCTGCCATCGGTGGCGCGGTAGATGGCCAGCGTGCGATCGATGGTTCCCTGCACCAGCAGGTTGCCTGCGGTGGTGAGCACGCCGCCAGAGCCCGGATATTTGTACGGAACGCGGAAGGCCTCGGTCTGCGTGGCCGGATTCCACGCGAGCAGATAACCCTTCTCGCGGCTGTCGGCCACCTTCTGCAATGCGCGGCGACGTTCAGGATCGGCAGTGAACGAGTTGCCACTGTTGGAGCGCCACGGAACGAAGCGGAACTCGCCATCGGGCACCCGTGCCTGCACCGTCCACTGTTCCTGCGCGGAGAAATACACCAGGCCGGTCAGTGGCGAATACGACATCGGATGCCAGGTGTGAGCCGCCATCCAGGTCGGTGTCATCAGCTGCGGCGTCGTCGTGACATACGCCAGCGGATTGACGATCGGCCGCCCGGTCTTCATGTCGATCTCGGACGCCCACAGGTTGGGCACATAGGTTCGCGCGGAGATCAGTTCGCCAGTGGCGCGGTCGAGCACGTAGAAGAAACCGTTCTTCGGCGCCTGCATGAGCACCTGCCGCGCCCTGCCACCGATCTGCAGGTCAGCCAGCACCATGGGCTGCGTGCAGGTGAAGTCCCATTGCTCGTTTGGCACCATCTGGTAGTGCCACACGTACTGGCCAGTGGTCGCGTTCACCGCCACGATGGAACACAGAAAGAGGTTGTCGCCGCCGCCGGGGCTGCGGAAGGCCTGCACATGCGGCGAGCCGTTGCCCGTGCCGATGTAGACGAGATTGAGCTTGGGGTCGTACACGATGGAATCCCAGGCCGTGCCGCCACCACCGTACTTCCACCACTCGCCCGTCCAGGTCTTGGTCGCCATCGGCATGACGCTGTCCGATGCCTCGCCATCCGGCGCCTTAGACGGATCACCCGGCACGGTATAGAAGCGCCAGAGTTTGTTGCCACGCTCGGCGTCGTAGGCCGTCACGTAGCCACGCACGCCGTAATCAGCGCCGCCGTTGCCAACCACCACCTTGCCATCGAACACGCGCGGAGGACCCGTGATGGAATACGGCTGCGTGGTGTCCAGCGTCTGCACCGACCACACCTGCCGGCCGCTGCGCGCGTTCACCGCGATGAGCCGGCCATCCAGCGCCCCGATGTAGACCTTGCCGTTCCAGATCGCGATGCCGCGGGTCGTGGGTCCGCAGCAGGCCAGGCGCGCCCACTGCCGGTCCACCTTCGGATCGAAGCGCCACAGCACCTTGCCGTTGCGCGCGTCGTAGGCCGTGACGACATTCCACACCGAGGCGTTGTAGAGCACGCCATCCACATACAGTGGCGTGGCCTGAACGCCGCGAAAGGTATTGAGGTCGTCGTACCAGGCCAGGCCCAGGCGGGCCACGTTGCCTTCGTTGATCTGGTCCAGCGGACTGAAGCGCTGCTCGTCCCAGGTGCGCCCGTAGGACATCCACTGCCCCGGCTCGACCTGCGCGGCACCCAACCGGACCGAATCCACGGCGCCGCGACTGGCGCAGGCCGCCAGGACCACCGCCAGTGAAAGCCCGGTCAACCACACGCCAGCGGCGCGCATCCTGCTGCTTGCCATCGCGACCCCCTATTACGGAACGCGCAGCTTAGCACCGGCTGCAACGGACACGGCGACGGGCCCAACGGTATCATTGAGCGACACTTAGCGAGGGCGGGTCCATGTCTCGAGCGAAACTGTGCTTTGTCGCGATCATCACGGCCGGCCTGCTGCTGCCAGCCTGCTCGGCGCAGAAGAAGGCGCCGCCCGTTGTCGATGACGCCGCACTGGGCAGCGCCGCGGCAGCCCCAGACGAATGGCTGACTGTCGGCCGCGACTACGCGGAAACGCATTTCAGCCCCTTGAAGCAGATCGATGCAACCAATGTGGGCAAACTCGGCCTGGCCTGGTCATACGACACGCAGTCGCTGCGGGGACTGGAGGCAACGCCCCTGGTTTCCAATGGCGTGCTGTACGCCACGACACCGTGGAGCAATGTGTTCGCGCTCGACGCCCGCACCGGGAAGGAACTGTGGCGCTGGGATTCCAAGGCCGACCGCATCCGCGGCGGCCGCGCCTGCTGCGACGTGGTGAACCGCGGCGTTGCGCTGTACAAGGGCAAAGTCTATGTGGGCGTCATCGATGGTCGCCTCGTGGCGCTGGATTCCGCCACGGGCAACCCGGTGTGGGATGTGCAGACCACGCCGGTGGATGAGCCCTACACGATTACCGGCGCGCCGCGCGTGGTGGATGGCAAGGTCATCATCGGCAATGGTGGCTCGGAACTCGGCGTGCGGGGTTTTGTTTCCGCGTATGACGCGGAAACCGGCGCGCTGGCCTGGCGCTTCTACATCGTTCCTGGTGATCCCGCCAAGGGGCCCGACGGCGCTGCCTCGGACGAGGCGCTGACCAAGGCCCTGCCAACCTGGACCGGCGAGTGGTGGAACAATGGCGGCGGCGGCGGAACCCCGTGGGATGCCCTCGCCTACGACCCGGAAGCCCGACTGCTGTACGTGGGCACCGGCAATGGTTCGGCGTGGGATCGCAGGCTGCGCAGCCCGCAGGGCGGCGACAACCTGTACCTGTCGTCGATCGTCGCGCTCGATGTATCGACCGGAAAACTCAAGTGGCACTACCAGACCACGCCCGGCGACACCTGGGACTACACGGCCGTGCAGCACATGATCCTCGCGGACGTGCAGATGGGCGGCAAGCCGCGCAAGGTCATCATGCAGGCACCGAAGAATGGCTTCTTCTACGTGCTTGATCGACTGACGGGCGAACTGCTTTCAGCCGAGCCCTACGCCAAGGTGACCTGGGCCAAGGGCGTGGACCTCAAGACGGGCCGCCCCATCGAAACGCGCCAGGCGCGCATGTACGACAAGTACAAGGTCACGCTCTTTCCGGGACCTGGCGGCGCCCACAACTGGCATCCCATGTCCTTCAATCCGGCCACGGGACTGGTCTACATCCCCGCGGTGGAAGGCAGCTTCCCGTACGCGCAAGAACGGGACTTCAAGCGGCAGAACGGCTTCTGGAACATGGGCATCGACCTCAATGCCCGAGGTAGCGCCAAAGGGCTGCCACCGCTGCCCGAGAAGGAATACGAACCCGGCACCGGTCCCGAGGTTGGCTCGGCGTCACTGCTCGCGTGGGATCCCGTGGCCGGCAAGCCGCGCTGGCGCATCAAGCACCAGGGCGTCAGCGGTGGCGGTACGCTGACCACCGCCGGCAACCTGCTTTTCCAGGGACTCAGCGACGGACGCCTGGTGGCCTACACGGCCGACACGGGCGACAAGGTCTGGGAAGTGCAGCTTGGCAATGGCGTCATCGCGGCGCCCAGCACCTGGTCGATGGACGGCAAGCAGTATGTCTCCGTGCTGGTGGGCTGGGGCGGCGCCACGGGACTGTACGTGGGCAATCCGACACGCCAGTTCAAGGCGCCCGGCCGGCTGTTCACCTTCGTGCTCGATGGAACCGCGAAACTCGAACCGGTGAGAGGCATCGAGCACGATCCGCTGACTCCCGTCGCCTACAAGGCCACGGCAGCGCAGCTGGAACACGGCTCCGCGCTGTTCGCGCGACGATGCTCGATGTGCCACGGCACGGCCGCGGCCAGTGGTGGCACCATTGCCGACCTGCGCTACGCGCAGCCCGCCACCTACGACAATATGGACCAGATCGTGCGCCAGGGCGCCTACCAGCAATTGGGCATGCCGAAGTTCGACTTCCTGACGGAAGAGGATCTCGCGGCGCTCAAGGCTTATGTGCTCTCGCAGCGCGAGGCACTGCTGGCCGCGGCGAAGTAACTACAGTCAGCTGATCGCGCGCTTCACGGCGCGCGCGAAGCGGCGCTGGACAATCCGAGCCGCTCCGCGGCCTGCAGCAACTGCACCGCGGAGCCGACACCCAGCTTCTGCCGCAGCGCGGACTGGTGATTTGCCACGGTCTTGGGAGTGAGCCCGAGGCTGCGGGCGATCTCCGGCAGTGACCGGCCGGCCACCAACTGCCGAAGTACTTCGAATTCGCGCGGGGAAAGCGACTCAGCCGGATCCGACTCTCCGAGCCGATGCAGGGCAAGCTCCTGCGCAATGTTGTCACCCAGATAGGGTTTGCCGCGCGACACACGCAGTACGGCTTCCACCAGCACATCGGGCGCCGCCGCCTTCGTCACATAGCCGCGCGCGCCCGCCTGCAGCGCCCGAGCCGCAAAAACCGGATCCTCGTGCATGCTGAACATCAGCACGTTCGCCTCGGGTTCGCGGGTGCGGATGCGGCGCAACGCCTCGATGCCGCTGGCGCCCGGCAGCGAGATGTCCATCACCGTAACCTGCGGACGACACTCGAGGAACGCCACATAGGCCGACTGCGCATCAGCCGCCTCGCCCACCACGCGGATGCTGCGGCTTCGCTCCAGCAGCCGCCGATAGCCCTCGCGCACCACGGCGTGGTCATCCACCAGCAGCACGGTGACCTGTTCTTCAGTGAGCACGCGGACCCTCCTCCTGCCGCGGAAACAACGCTTCGATGGTGACACCCCGACCGGGCGCCGACAACCAGCGGAAGCGGCCACCGAGCAGTTCGACCCTCTCGCGCATGCCTGCGATGCCATGCCCCGCTTGCGGCTCCCCAGTCGATTGCCCGCGACCGTCATCCCGCAGCATCACGCGAAGCGCATCCTCCTCGTCAGGCTCGTGTGCGTTCGCATGACGCACGCAGTTGGTGAGTCCTTCCTGCACCAGGCGGTAGACGACGAGACCCAGCGACTCGGACAGTGCGTCGATGTCGCCGCGCACCGCGAGCCGCGTGACCAGTTGCGGATGGCTCTGCCGCCAGCGTGCCACGCAGGCCTCCAGTGCCGCGTGCAACCCGAGATCGTCGAGCGCCGGGGGACGCAGCCGCCGCACGATGGCACCGGCCGCGGCGTAGGCGTGATCCGCGCTGGCCGCGATGCGATCGGCGGTGCCCTGCAGTTCATCCGGCGTCAGGCCGTCCCCGAGCCCGCGGGCATCCACCTTGATCGCATTGAGGTACTGACCCAGCTCATCGTGCAGCTCCTGCGCCAGTCGGCGTCGCTCCTGCTCCTGCACCTCGAGGTTGCGCAGCGCGAGCCGGCGGTTTTCGTCCAGCGCCCGACGCAGCTGCCGCAGACGCCTGGCATACATCACCACCATGCAGACCGAGAACACCAGCGCGACGCTGAAGGCTTCGTCGACCTGCAGATGCTCCCAGCGGCGGGACAGCGAAAAGAGCTTTTCCTGAAGTTCCAGACTGGCGGCCAGCCAGCCCGCCAGCAACGCCAGCGCACCGGCGATGCCAATATCGCGCCACAGGGATTCACGCCCGAGTCGTTCAAACACTTTCGGAATCATGCGCCCATCATAGTGTTGGTGACGGTCGGGAGAAATTCCCGATCGTCACCGGGAAGTGCGGGGCCTGACAGGTGGGCTCTCGGTCACCCAGAATGCCGCCCGGTCCCTCATGCGGTCATCAGGAAGATTCACTTGCGACGCATTGCTCCGTTGTCACTCCTTTGCCTGCCCTGCGCGACCCTTGCAGCCGAAGCGCGCTCCGAACTGGATGAGGTGATCGTCACCGCGCCCTACGGCCAGGCACTGTCACGCGACCGCGTTCCCGCCCGCGCCCAGAGCGTGTCGGTCGATGAAGCCGAATCCGTGCAGCCGGCCGACATCACGGACCTGCTGAACCGCCGGTTCGGCAGCGTGTCGATCAACCACGCGCAGAACAACCCTCTGCAGCCAGACGTGAACTTCCGCGGCGAGACCGCCTCGCCGCTGCTGGGACTGCCGCAGGGCATCTCGGTCTATGCCAACGGCGTGAGGCAGAACGAACCCTTCGGCGACACGGTGAACTGGGATCTGCTGCCGCTGTCGGCGATGCAGAACGTGCAGCTTCTGGCCGGCACCAATCCGGTGTTCGGGCTCAACTCGCTGGGTGGCGCGCTGTCGGTGCAGATGAAGGACGGCTTCACGTACCAGGGCACTGGGCTCGAGGCGGCCGGTGGCTCGTTCGGCCGGCGCACGGCCACTCTCCAGCATGGCGGTAATTCGGGCAACTGGGGCTGGTACGGCAACGCGGATTACTTCGAGGAGGATGGTTGGCGTGACTTCTCCGCCTCGCGCGCGCTGCGCGGCTACGGAGCCCTGTCGTGGCAAAGCGGTGATGACCGTTTCGATGTCTCCGCCAGCCAGGGCGACAGCCGTCTGCGCGGCAATGGCGCCTCGCCCGAGGAACTGCTCGAGGAAGATCGCTCCGCGGTGTTCACGCATCCGGACCTGACCGACAACCGCATGACGCAGCTGATCGCCTCTGGCACCAAGGGTCTCGTCGGCGGCTGGCGCATCAGCAGCAACGCGTTCTGGCGCACCGTGCGCACCTCCACGTTCAACGGCGACGGCACTATCTTCGAGGAATGCGACGTCGGCGCCGACGAGCTGCTGGTCGAGGAAGACTTCACCGACGTGGACGGCGACGATGCTTGCGACAGTGCGGTGGATACGGACATCGAGCTCGTGCTCGATCCCGCCGGCGACCCTATCGAAGCGGAACTGGGCGGTGAGGAGCTCAACGCCATCAACAACATCGGTCTTCGCCGCCAGCGCAGCCTGGGCGGATCGGTGCAACTGGCGCACGAACTGGACCTGGGTGGTGGCCGGCGCAACAGCCTGCTGCTGGGCGCTTCTT
This sequence comes from Pseudomonadota bacterium, assembly GCA_016720075.1. Classification (GTDB taxonomy): domain Bacteria; phylum Pseudomonadota; class Gammaproteobacteria; order Steroidobacterales; family Steroidobacteraceae; genus ZC4RG30. Next base: position 135,109 of record JADJXW010000020.1, on the reverse strand, counting down.
TCCAGCGGGGACGCAGCAAGTTCGACTCCGAGATGGAAGTGGCCGCGCTGGAGGACGACCGCTCCACCACCCGTACCGGCTTGTTCGCCGACGAATACCGCACCGCGGTGAACAGCGGTGTCCGCACACTGAGCCTCTTCGCCACCAACGCGTTCGACCTCGGGCCTGACCTGACGCTCACGCTGGCCGGTCGCTTCGACCACTCGCGCATCACGCTGGCCGATCGCAGCGGCCAGAGCCCCGAGCTCAACGGCCGCCATCGATTCGGTCGCTTCAATCCGGGCGTGGGCCTCACCTGGCGCTCGGCGGGCGGCCTGCGCTGGTACGCCAGCCTCTCTCAGGCCAGTCGCACGCCCACGCCGGTGGAGCTGGCCTGCGCCGATGAAGAAGCGCCGTGCAGCCTGCCCAATGCGTTCCTGGCCGATCCACCGCTCGACGAGGTGGTGGCCCGCAACCTCGAGGTTGGCGTGCGCGGCGCGGGACCGCAGGGCCTGGAATGGGAGGCCTCCGCTTTCCTCGCCGTGCACCGCGACGACATCCTGTTCCAGACCACGGGCGGCGCGCAGGCCAACGTGGGCTACTTCGCCAATGTGAGCGACACGGTCCGTCGCGGGTTCGAGCTATCGATGTCGCAGCGCCTTGCGAGCTTTGGCTGGCGCCTGGAGTACAGCTTCATCGACGCCACCTACCGCGACGACTTCACCGTCAACAGCCCCAACCATCCGCTGTTCGGCGACGACGCGGACGAGGTGGACGGAGCGGCGCGTGTCGCAGGGCCGGACAAGCTGCTGGTGCGGTCTGGCGACCAGATACCCGGCATTGCCCGCCACCAGGCCAACCTCATTCTCGACATCCAGCCCGCCGCGCGCTGGCGCCTGGGCGCGGACCTGAACTTCCGGTCCGGCGTCTACCTGCGTGGCGATGAGATCAACGTGCTGGGACGCACGAAGCCGTACGCAGTGGTGAACCTGCGGGGTGAGTTCCGCGCCAGCGACCAGCTCACGGTGTTCGCGCGCGTGGAGAACCTGTTCGACACGGAATACGAGACCTTCGGCCTGCTCGGCGAGCCCGACGAGATCTTCGCGACGTTCGAGGAGCCAGCGTTCTACGGCGCAGGTCCCCCGCGCGGCGTGTGGGTGGGAGCACGGCTGAAGCTGTGATGCGGCTCCGGGTGGCGGCTCATGCCCCCACCCGGGCGTTGTCTACTTGCCCGACGGCTTGATGGCGTCGTAAACCGGATCCGGCTTCTTCGTGAACGGCGACTTGATGTAGTACGGCGCAGCGGTGAAGGTGGCCTCCACTGCGGTCACCACGCCATTCTTCACCTTGAAGGACTCCAGGAACGACCAGGTATGGGGTTCCTGGAAGACCGACTTCTGGCGGGTGCCGTCGGTGAGCTGCACATAGTCGACCACGCCCTTGTGGTCGATGAAGCCGCGGCACATCACCGCAGAGCGTTCCTCGTCGACCACCATGCAGTCGCGGTCCCGGACCCGGTTGTTGAAGCCGTAGCGGCCGCTCTTGAAGCCCTTCTCGATCTCCGGGAAGTTCATGCCGTTCTCGTTGCGCGTGGCCACAGGCGAGAACCGGATCCCGCGAATCTCGCCATTGTTGTTCTCGAGCGTCGCGAAATAGCCATTGGCCTGCTGCTTTAGCTCTTCGCGAGAGGCCCGCTCGGCCACTGGCACCACGCGGGTGAAGTCCGGATCGCGTGGGTTCTTGTAGATGTCGCCGAAAGGAGTGGGCGGCGAGCTCAGATTGCGCTTCGTCGAAAGGATGTGCTCGGCCTCGGTGATGCGCCCGCCCTGCACCTTCAGGCGAATGGCTGCATAGGTCTGGATCTCCTTGCTCTGCAGCACCGTTGTGTACAGGCCCACGTTGCCGGTCTTCGGATCGGACAGGACCAGTGGCGTGCCAACGGCCTCCGACACCGTGGCCCAGCTGCCATCGGGCAGCGTGAGCTCGACGTTGTTTTCGCTGAAACGCACCTTGCGAGCCAGCGGCGCTCGCGAGGGATCATGCGCAAGCCATGCAGCGTGGTACTCGGCAGCAACCCGTTCCAGGCAGGCTTTGTCACACCCTGCCGCCGAAGCCGGACTGGCTCCTGCTGCCACACCCACCAGCAGGACCGGGACAAAGACATAGGCGATGTGGCGCATGGAGATCTCCTAGACGAGAGCGACGACCTGGATCTCGACCTTGTATTCGGGTGCAACCAGCTTCGCCTCGACCGTGGCGCGGGCCGGTTTGGCATCGGCGGGCACCCAGGCCTCCCAGGCCCGGTTCATCTGCCCGAAGGTGGAAACATCAGCCAGATAGATGGTGGCGGAGAGGATTCGGTCCTTGCTGGTGCCGACCAGCGCCAGCAGCCGGTCGATCTCGCCCAGCACCTGGCGCGTCTGGCCCTCCACGTCGGCGGAAGGGTCGGTAGCCACCTGGCCCGCCAGATAGGCGCAGCCGTTGGCCACCACGGCCTGCGACATGCGCGCGCCCGATTCGATACGCCTGATCTGCATTACTTGGACTCCTGCTCCTGTTCCCGGTCGCCATCCCGCAGCGGCAGCATCAGCATCAGCACCACGCCGATCAGGGATCCGGCGGTCATGACGATGGATACCGGCAGCAGGTGGTCATTCAAGTGGCCCGCCGCCACGTTCGCGCCGCCCAGCGTCGTGAACAGGTAACCGGCCACGATGGGGGAACTGGCCGCGCCAGCGCGGCCAACGCCCAGCGCAAACCCGGTGCCGGTGGCACGGGCATAGGCCGGGAAGCCTCGCGCGAAGGCCGCGTAGTACCCCACGATGGCGGCATTCAGGAAGAACATCTGCAGGAAGGTCGAGACGCGCCAGAAGGTCAGCGTGTCATGGCCCATCCCGAAATAGACCACCGCCACGACGCCCAGGATCATGCAGGTGATGGTCGGTCCCTTGATGTCCCATTTCTTCAGCAGGAAGCCGAACAGGAACCCGCCGGTGGCGCCGCCGATATTGGCCCAGGTGAGCGTGCTGGCGGCCTCGGGCTGCGTGAAACCGGCGTCGGAGACGATCTGCACGGCGAACTTCAGCACGAAGTAGAACGTGAAGGTGTGCACCATGTAGCCCAGCGCCAGCAGCCAGGTGACCTTGCGCATGCCGGGCTTGGACAGGATGTCCGTGACCTTGGGCTTGGCGATGTCGGTGCGCACCGGCGGCAGCGCATCGATGAGCGGCTTCTTGAACGCGCGCAGGGATTTGTTGATCTTTTCCAGCGCGTCGGGCTTGCGGCGGGCCGCGAAATACGCCGGGGTTTCCGGCACCAGCCACATGACCAGCGGGATCATGATGGCCGTCACCACGGCGCCGAACATGAACACCGCGCGCCAGTCGTAATCCACCAGCAGCCAGCTCTGTGCGGCATAGCCGCCCACCACGCCGCCCACCGGATAGCCGATCACGTACAGCGCCATCGCGAGGCTGCGCGATTCCTTGCTGGTGGATTCCGCCGTCACGGCGTTGGTCGCCGCCAGCATGCCGCCGATGCCCAGGCCGGTGAAGAAGCGGTAGGCCGTCAGCGAGGTCACGGAATTGGCGTCATGCGCCAGGTACATGCCTATCGCCATGATGACCAGGCAGATCAGCATGGCCGGCTTGCGACCGATCTTGTCAGCCAGGCTGCCGAGGAGGATGGACCCGAAGCCCATGCCGATCAGCTCGGCCGACAGCATGATGCCGAGTTCGGAGCGCGGGATGCCCCACTCCTTGGTGATGCCGGGGGCCGCGAAGGCGCTGGACAGCACATCGAACCCGTCGAGCGCGTTCAGGAAGATCATCAGAATGACGACGATCCACTGGCGCACGCTCATTGGATTGTCATCGACCACCGAAATCGGGTTGGTCCCGCCTGCAGCAACAGCCATGAATAGTTACCCCCGATTTGACAGTAGCCAGCGGCCGCGAAGTTTTATTGCCTGACCGGCTTGTGGACGGTGAGAATAGCAGGCCCCCAGAATCGCAGGAAGATTCCGCGACAGATGGCCAGCGAGTTCAGCCCCCTCGCCCGACTGCTGCTCGGCAACCTCGCCGATGCGCCCGCCTCCGTGCGCCAGCGGATGCTTGCGACGATTCCGACCACGATGCTGTCGCTGGCCTTCTACTCCTTCACTCTTCTGGTCATCTGCGCGACGACGGCCTACATCGCGCGCACGGCCTGGGCCTGGGGCTGGCTGATCTTCTCGATGGCCATGATCGCCTGGCGCTTCCTGTGCCCGGTAATCGCGCGCCGCCGGGGCCAGCCCGAGCCGCTGGTCGAGATCATGGTCTCGGCCGGGCTTTCGATGATCAGCTTCGGCTTCGGCTCCACGATGTCCATCCTCTCCGGCGATATCGCGCTGATGACGATTTCGCTCAGCGGCAGCATGGGCATCCTCGCCGGCCTTGCCACGCGCTGGGCGGCCCTGCCGCGGCCGGCGATTGCCTCGATGGTGCTCACCACGGCGCCACCGGCGCTCACACTGATGCTGGTGGGTGGCGCCTACATGGCCGCCGCGCTGGTCATCCTGTGCGTGATGATCTCGATTGCCACGTTCACCAAGCACAACCAGGAGAACCTGCTGGCGGCGATCACGGCGGAGGAACTGCATCGGCGCATGGCGCAGACCGACCATCTCACCGGCCTTGCCAACCGGGCACAGGTGATCGAGCAGATCGCGCTGAACTGCGAGGATCTGCCGGCCCGGCAGGGCGAAGGCGGCCGCCGCTTCGCGGTGCTTTACATCGACCTGGACGGCTTCAAGGCAGTGAACGACACGCACGGCCATGCGGCCGGCGACGAGATCCTGCAGCGGGTGGCCGACTGCCTGCGCCAGGTGATCGGGCCCGATGAAATGGTGGCCCGAATCGGTGGCGATGAATTCGTGGTGCTGCTGCGGGATGCCGACGGGCTTACCGCGCGCGCGGTCGCCGACGAGATCATCGCGGCGATATCGCGCGAACACCGGATAGCCGATGGTCGCGCGCTGCGCGTCGGCTGCAGCGTCGGGATTTCACTGGCCCCTCTGCAGGGCCGTGAACCCGAAACGCTGCTGGCCCGTGCCGACGCCGCGCTTTACGAGGTCAAGAGCCAGGGCAAGGGCCGCACGGGCCTGTGGCGCACCCTGGGCGAAGCCTGATCCTCAGGCCGGCGCGAAGCAGTACGCGCAGATCTTGTTGCCGCAGGGATCACGCAGGTAGGCCGCATAGGCCGTGGGCGTGAAGGTGCGCGGACCCGGCTGCCCCTCATCGGTGCCGCCGTTGGCGAGGCCTGCCGCGTGGAACTTGTGCACGGCATCGCGCGTGGTGGCCACGAAGCCCAGCGTTCCGCCATTGGCATGACACGCCGCCTGGCCATTGGCCGGCTTGGTGATCAGGAATTCAGGCGAATCCTTTCCATACAGGAAAGCCTTGTCGCCGAACGGTCCCAGGTTGTTGATGCCCAGTGCGCCGAGCGCAGCGTCATAGAACTTGCGGGACTTGTCGAGGTCGTTAGCGCCAAGTACCACGTGCGTGAAAATAGCCATCGGTTTCCTACCCCTAAGAAGGTCGTTGATCGTTGTGGGCCGCGACGCGCGATTGACTGGCGTGCGCCGCGGTGCAGCGAGTCTACGCGAACTGCGGAGGCAGGATCGATCGCCGCGGGTTATCCTGATCTTTATTAATCAGAATAATAGTTTACACGATTCTATTCGTGTCGATTCTAAGTATATTCCAGACGTGTCAGGTCGCCAGCTGACGCACCACGTACATGCCCAGGAACATGGCGCCCACCGCGCCCAGCACCGAGGCCAACACATACCCCGCGGCCGAGAGCATCTGCCCACGCTGCATCAGCAGCCCCACCTCCAGCGAAAACGCCGAAAACGTGGTGAAGCCTCCCAGGACACCGGTGATGAGAAACAGCCGCAGCGGCTGGCCGAGCTGCACGCGCAGCGCGAACCACTCGGCCAGTGCACCTATCAGCAGCGACCCCAGCACGTTGATGGCCAGCGTCCCCCACGGAAAGCGCGAACCGGCCGCCTGTGCCGCCAGCAGGTTCACCCCGTGGCGCGCAGCCGCGCCGATCCCACCGCCGAGGAAGACGGCAAGGAATCCGTTCACGCCGCCCCACCCGACTGCGCGCGCCAGCGCGCCAGCAGCAGATGCTTCTGCGACTTGCCCGAGGCTGTGCGCTCGATGCGGTCGGTGATGACGACCTGCTTGGGCACCTTGTAGCGGGCGAGGAATCGGCCGCAGTGATCAACCACCTGCTGCTCGGTGAGATGCACGCCGGCAGCGGGCACCACGTAGGCGCAGCCCACCTCCCCCCAGCGCTCGTCCGGCACGCCGATCACGGCCATGTCGCCCACGCCGGGCATGGCGCTCAGCACGGCCTCCACCTCGGCCGGATACACGTTCTCGCCGCCGGAGATGAACATGTCCTTAAGCCGGTCAACCAGCATGTAGTAGCCATCGGCGTCGCGCAGCGCGGCATCCCCCGACCTGAACCAGCCGTCGGTGAACGCCGCCTTGTTCAGCTCGGGCCGCTTCCAGTAGCCGGTGGTCACCGAAGCGCCCCGGCACCACAACTCGCCCACTTCGCCAACGCCCGCATCCGTTCCGTCCGGACGGACGATGCGCAGCTCCAGCGCCAGGTGCGAGACGCCAACCGTGCCGGCCTTGCGCTTGAGGATCTCGAGATCGCCGATGGGAGTTGCCGTAGACGAACAGGTTTCGCTCATGCCGAAGCCGTTGAGCATCATCACGCCGTCTTCGAGCCACGTGCGGTGATGCGCCTCTGGATTGGGCGAGCCCCCGGTGACGTAGGCGGTGAGGCGCGCGAGCCTGCGGCCGTCGAATCCGGGCAACTGGCGCATGCTCATCGCCATCTGGGTGACAGAGAAATAGTGCGTCACGCCCAGCTTCGGGTCGGCCAGGCGTTCGTAGGTGACCGGCGCCTCGAACTTCTGGCTGATCAGCACCCTGCCACCCATCAGCATCATCGACCAGCCCGACCCGAACAGCCCCGCGGTGTGGAACAGCGGCATGTCGAGCAGCAGTGTGCCTGCCATGCTCGCGTTCGTGGCCAGCGCCAGGCCAAGCGCCCCCGTGAAGCCGTTCAGCAGGCTGACCACGGCGCCCTTGGGCTTGCCGGTGGTGCCAGAGCTGTAGAGGATGGTGATCGGGGATTCCGGGTCGAGGCGTCGCCCCTCGCCCACATCCGTCGCCGCGCAACTGGCCATGGCCTCGGCCAGTTCGTCTCGGGTTTGGCCGATGACCATGCGCGGGCACGAGCCCGGCGCAGGCAGCAGCGATTCGAATCCTTCTTCATGGATCAGCAGCGCCGGCTCGCAATCATCGAGCAGGAACGCGATCTCTGGCGCCGCGAGACGCCAGTTCAGCGGCACGAAGATGGCTCCTGAGCGGATGCAGGCCTGCTGCACGATCAGCATCGCCGCGCAATTGCGACTCAGCATGGCGATCCGAACGCCCTGCGGACTGCCCACGCGCGTGCGCAGCACGGTTTCGGCGCGGCGGGCATCCCTGTCGAAATCAGACCAGGACCAGCGCCGACCGGTGGCCAGTTCCACCAGGGCTTCCTTGGCAGGCCACACGCGGGCGTTGTGGGCGAGAAAATCGAGCACAATGGGTGTCATAGGGGCGGCAGCGTAGCGTCAGCGGGTCCGCGCCATCAACCCACCGGGGCCGGGAACATGCATCGAATTCTCTGGACCGCGCTGTATGCCACGCTGCTGGCGCTGCCCGCTTCCGCGGCCTCGCCCGCCTGCGACCGCACCTGCCTCTCGGACCATCTCACACGGTACCTTGAGCGCTGCTGCCCCTGCCGCCCCCCCGTTCACCGGCGGTTCCCGTTCCATGGCGGGGCTTGTGGGTGCCTTCCCGTGGGGCCCTACCGCGTCGATTCTGCCTGCTGCGCGCGGTGAAGGCCGTCGCCGATGAAACCGGTGCCCCCCCCCCGCGCGAACAACTCAGCACCGGTTTTGGTTCATCACCAGTCCGGGCCGCTTCTATCCTCCTCGACACCAGCTTCCCAACGAGAACCTGCTGGGCCAGGCCTTCAAGTTCCGCGGCGGACGCATCCTGCGCGTGCAGGGTGTGTTCCTGAACGCCAATGTCTATCGCGCGGGGACGGGCTGGGAGTAACGCCCGTCCGCGCACACAGCCTACTGCTTCGGAAGCTTCGACTCGTCGGCCCAGGTGCCGTGGAGCCCGGAGCGCATGCGGAACGGCAGCTTCGCGCGCCCGATGGGCCCTTCCGGCAGGCGCAGCGCATCGAAGATGCACAGGTCGGAGTAGTTGGTCACCAGGTTGTCCACCAGCGCGATGATGTAGCCATCGCCCTCGCCCGAGCCCTTGTGGCGCGGGATGAACTGCGGCTCCTGGATGATGCTCTGCGGTCCGCAGTACCAGGCGTCGGTCTTGCCGGTGGCAATGTCGATGTGGCCGATGTTGTTCATGCGGAAGCCCGAGGCGCGCGCGCCGGGTCCTTCAAAGGGCTTGTCCGGATCCATCACCAGCATCCAGCCATGCCGGTACGGCAGCCCCATGTAGCGCTCGTCGATGCGCGGGAACTCGTCGATCATCGTGGTGAGCTGCGTGATGGACTCGAACTCGTCCTTCTTCGAGGCCATGTCCACCACCCAGCGCTTCAGGAACGGACGCGCGGCCTTGGCGTCGAACGGCGCATCGTTGATGTCCGGGAAAAACGGGAAACAGTTGCCCTCCGCCTCGGGGATATCGAAGTAGATCTTCGTGCCCTCGTTGTAGGCGTTCATCACGTGGCTGGCGAAGATGGTCTTCGGGGCCTTGAACCAGCGGATGTCCTTGGCTGTGCCATGTCGCGGCAGCACGCCCAGGTAAACCGGCAGCGAGGTGTCGAAGCCGAAGTGCGGCTTGCCGGCCTTCAGGCGCTCCCAGTTGCCGGTGCACGGCACGATGTGGAACACCGCGTAATCCTGCGTCAGGCCGAAGTCATGCATCATGCAGTAGTACGGCACTTCGAAGAACGTCTCGAACAGCAGTTCGCCCGCCGGGCTGATTTCCATGTACGAGACATCGCGCGTCAGCAGGCCCTTGGCCGCGTAGCCGAAGTTGCACATGTTGCCCGTGATCGGGTCGATCTTGGGGTGACCCGAGAAGGTCTGGTTCTGCATCCTTCCGCCGAAATTGCTGTAGCCCTCGGTCTCCAGCGTCAGCGGATGCATGATGAGCGGCGGGCTGTCTTCCTTCAGCGCGAACAGCTTGCCGGCATGCACGATGGGCGTGGTGTTCGCCGTGCCGCGGATCATGCCCTTCACGCTGTCATCGTCGGTGAGCGGGTTGCGGTACATGCCGAACAGCGACTTGCCGGCCTTGCGCTCCACCTTGAATTTGTCGGTCTGCGCGTAGCGCTGCTTCAGGTCGATCTTGCCGTTGCGGAAGCGGAACAGCGTGATCATGCCGTCGCCATTGAAGAACTGGTCGTTCTCGAAGCGCGGCGGGAACTGCGCATCCGGATGAACCCGATGGAAAGTGCCGCTGAGCTGCGTCGGGACCCCGCCTTCCAGTTCCAGGTCGAGGATGTCGCACTCCATGCGAATGGGGCGCAGCGTGTCGGTGAATCCCTTGGTGTTGGGGAAATGGGCCATGACAGTCTCCTTGAGGCGAGTGCTGTCACTTTATCGAGCCCGGGAAGCCAGAAAATGCACAATCTGGCCCTGTACATGGTACTTTTTGATCATGCCGCCGCGAACCCGGAAATCCCTACCTGCCTCCGAACTGGAGCGGCTGGCAATCTATGGCGAAGCCGGCCGGCCGGGGTCGGAACTGCACCTGGAAGCCATGCAGGCACGGGCCGAGGCGCTGGCCTACACCGTGCGCCCCCATGTGCATCCCGGCTTGCTGCAGCTGCTGTTCGCCACGGGCGGTGTCTGCCGCGCCACCATCGATGGCGAGGCGCACACGCTGGTCGCGCCCTGCCTGGCCTCGATTCCCGGCGGCGTCGCCCATTGCTTCAACTTCGGTCCCGATGCGGCCGGATGGATCCTGACCGTGGCGCACGACCATGTGCTGGAAGCGCCATTGGTGCGCAATGAGGACAGTGTTACCTCGCTGCTGCGCGAGCCGCATGTGGTGGACCTGAGCCAGAATCCACCGCAGGCCGCACTGCTGGCCTCGCTGTTCGCGCAGCTCGATGAGGAACTGCGCACAGACCGGCGCGGACGGCGCGCGGGCATCGAGTATTTCCTGAGGCTGATCCTGCTGCAGCACTGGCGGGCAGTGGAAACCCGCGAAGACGCGCGCCACGATGACCGTGACCGCAGGTTGTTCTATGACTTCCGCGCGCTGCTCGAGCAGAACTTCAACCGGCACTGGACGGTGCCGGAATACGCGCGGCGCCTGAAGTGCTCGCCGCTGCGCCTGAACCGGGTGTGCCGCGCGTTCACGCGCCAGACTGCCAATGGCGTGATCCTGGGCAGGCTCGGCGAGGAAGCCCGGCGACTGCTGGTGTTCACCACCGCCCCGGCTGCCCATATCGCCGCGCGACTGGGCTTTCCGGAGCCATCCTATTTCACCCGGTTCTTCCGTCGGCAGAACGGCATGACGCCGGGGGATTTCCGCCAGCGTCAGTGATCGCAGTTGGGAAGTCTATTCGCCTATCAGCTGCACGGCGTCGATCTCGTTCCAGCCGCCAACGGCGTTGGTTGCCAGCGTGATGACCGCGCCCTTGACCAGGTAATCCGTCTTTTCGGTCTTGGCGTTGAACCAGGTGATCGTCTGGGGCGGATAGGTCGTTTCGTCAACACCGCTGAAAACGCTGTGCTTGCCGCCCTTGTCGTCGATCAGCTCGACCTTGATGATGGCCCCCGGCGCGTTGGTCTGGCGGATGCGCAATTCGGTGGCATGCACGGGCTTCGCGAATCCCACTTCCAGCCATTCGATGCCCTTGTCCGACTCCTTCGACGCCCAGGATTCGGAACTGTCGGAATAGGCCGTGACATTCGGCGCCCCGGTGGCCTGCCACGCGCTGTAGCCAGCGGTTTCATCGGCTCCGGATGCGTACGTGGAGCTGGCTTTCGCGCTGGCAGCCCATTGCCCCTGCGGGTCCTCCGCGATCTTCTGCTCGGCCAGCGCGAACTCCATGGCGGCCTTGCGCTTGGCCACTTCGGGGTCGACTTCAGTTGACGCGGCCGTCGCTTCGACAGGCGCGCCTTGCGACTGCGCAGCTGCGGATTCCTGGGCCTGCGTATCGGACGGCGCAGCCGGCTCGGAGGCCTTCTGGCAGGCTGTTACAGCTAGCAACATCGACAATGCGGCGAGCGCGGGCTTGAGCGGGGACATCCTTGGACTCCTGTCTGCGAAGTGTGGCGACACGAAGCGAATTCTAGAACATCCGCATCCCGCCCATCGACGCTATGCGGCGCCGAGCTCGTTGGCCAGCCAGGCCTTGCCCGCTCGCCACTTGCGACTGACCGTGGCTTCCGAGATCGACATTTCCTCTGCGGCTTCCTCGATGCTGAGGCCGCCGAACACCCGCAGCTCCACGACGCGGGCCGCCGAGTCATCGATGGCCGCCAGCTGATCGAGAAGCTGGTCGATCTCCAGGATGCTGAAACCGCCCGATGTCATGCCGAGGCGCTCGTCGGTCATGGTTACCGGACTGCCGAAGTCACGCTTCTCGGCATTGCGCTTGCGGGCGTCATCCACCAGCGTCTGGCGGGCGACCCGGGCGAACATCGCCAGAAAATGACCGCGATCCTGCCATTGGATGCGATTGAGGCCGATCAGGCGCAGGTAGACTTCGTTGACCAGGGACGTGGGCTGAACCGTAACGCCGCGCTCACCACGCAATTGCCGGCTGGCAATGCGATGCATCTCCTCGTACAGCAGCGCCATTACTTCATCGAGCGCCGCCCGATCACCGTTCTTCCAGCGACCGAGCAGGCCCGTCGCATCGCCCGTTGGCGTCATGTTCTGGGGTCACATAATGAGGCACAACCCTGTGCCAGCCCCTGATCATAGCCAACCTCGACGAGCTTCCGCAGCTACCCCGCGGGCGTGATCTTCGCCCGCCAGGCTGCGGCTTCCGCGGGCAGCTTCAGGCGGTCGTACAGGTCGGCGATGTAACCATAAGCCTCCTGCGCATTGGGGCTGGCCGGGCCGCGTTCCTTCTCGACAGTGGCTACCGCCTCCAGCAGCAGCGGCCGCGCAGCCGCAAGATCTCCACTGCGCACCAGACATGCGCCGACCAGAACCCGGACGTTGGCGATCAGCCAGTGTCCGGGCGGATAGGCGCGCTCACGGCCGGCGACCGCCGATCGCAGCAGCGCCAGGCCGCGTTTGTAGTTGCCCGTGTCGCAAGCCGCACGCCCAGCGGTGCTCTGTGCATACAGCGTGACGGGATGGTCCCTGCCGAACTTGGACAGCAGCACCGGCTCTACCGGCGACACCAGCTGCCACGCATCGGCGGGCCGGCGCTGGCGCAGCAGGTTGTTGGCAAGGCTGGCCTGGGACCACAGCGTGTCCAGGTTGTCTATACCCAGTACCTGTTTGCGCGCCTCGATGACCTGCAGAAAGATCTTCTCGGCACCGACGAGGTCGCCCATGCCTTCCAGCGCACTGGCAAGATTGTTGCGGGTGTCGTCCAGCGCCGCCTTGTTTTCGCCCCCGAGCCGGCCAGCCATTTCCATGGCTTCGCGATGCAGGGGAGCTGCGTCGGCGAACCTGCCGCGCATACCGAGGCTGACACCGTAGTCGTTGATCGCCGTTACCAGGTCCATGTTCTGGATGTCGGCGGACTTCAGCTGGGCGATTCCCTGCAGGAACAATCTGTCCGTCTCTTCAGTGGGCTGCTGGTCGGAGAGGGCCTTAGCCAGGATGTTCTTGATGACCGCGCTCTCGGCACCACCTGGTGCGATCTCCTCGATGCGGGTGTGGGCATCACGCAGGACGGGAATGGCCTCCTCGCCCTTGCCCGACATGCGCAGCAGTTCGCCACGCGACCCCAGTGCGACTGCGTATTCGAGTTCACTCCCGGGCTGCTGCTTGTAGAGCGCAAGGGCGCGTTCATTAGCCGCCAGCGCCTCGGGGAATCGGGTCAGCGAGAGATTGACGCCTGAAATCGTGTTGAGGATGGAAGCCGAAGTGTAGGGATCCGACACGACCGCTGAATCCAGCGAACCCGTGGCCTTGTCGAGCACCTGCGCCACCGTAGTCTCCCGAGCGCCGAGCCGCGGATCGGACGATTCGAGCATTCGCAGCAGGAAGTCGTTGATGGCATTGGCCCGGCCTGCCTCGCGCCGCGCCTCGTTGCGCTGCTCCAGAACTTCGCGTGCCTGGCTCATTCCCGACAGCGTGGCGACAACCGACACGACCACGAGTCCCGCCGCCAGCGCCACCGGCAGTCGGTTGCGGCGGATGAACTTCTTCGTCAGGTAGATCCACCCCGGGGCCACCGCCGAGACCGGTCGCTGCGCCAGGACATTCTGAAAATCATCTGCCAGCGCTGCCACCGATCCGTAGCGATCCGCGGGACTTCGGGCCAGCGCCTTGCGCAGGATGTTGTCCAGATCACCCCGTAAATGCATCTGGCCGGAAACCCGGCTCGCCAGTTCCGGATCATTCTGCGTGACCAGCATCATGTAGTCGTGGTCCGTCCTGGTGGAGGCTTCGAATATCTTCTTGCCCGACAGGATGTGGAATGCCAACGCCCCGATGCCGTAGACATCCGTCGATGTGGAAACCTCTTCCCCCTTGATCTGCTCCGGCGCCGCGTAGTGGCGCGAGAACAGCGTGCCGGCATCGCGCGTCAGGCCTGCCGCATCGGGTTCCGCATCGAGGAACTTGGCAATACCGAAATCGATCAGCTTGGGCACGCCGTCGGCCGTCACCAGCACATTGCTGGGCTTGATGTCGCGATGGACCACCAGCTGGCGATGGGCGCTTTCAACGGCCTTGCACAGCTCGATCAGCAGGCGGATCCGCGCCGGCACATCGAGCCCCTGCGCGTCGCAGTACTTGTCGATCGGGGTGCCGGCAACGAACTCCATTGCATACCAGGGACGCCCCTGATCGGTCACTCCCGCATCGATGAGCCTCGCGATGGAGGCGTGCTCCAGCCGCGCCAGCGCCGCGCGTTCCAGGTTGAAGCGCGCACGACTGGTCGCGCTGCGTAGTTCCTGGCGAACGATCTTGACGGCCGCACGCTGAGTGACATCGTCGGTGCGCTCACCACGGAACACGATGCCCATGCCGCCACTGCCCAGGTGCTCGACCAGACGAAAGTGCCCCAGCACCCTGCCCAGCTGGTCGGAGGGCGCCTCCACCGCGAAGGCGTTCAACCCGCCGGTGTTGATGGACGAATTGGCATCGGCTGCCTGCAACGCCGCGACGGCGGCTCGCAGTCCGGCATCATCGACACAGGCCGTGGCGATGAATGCATCGCGCTGTTCCGGCGCCTGATCCAGCGCCTGCTCGAAGATCTGGAATGCCCGGCGGCGTTGTTCCTGTGTTGACATGCGAAGGGCACTCGTCAGGTGAAGGGCTTATGGGGCTGATGAATATAACCCGCCGCTGCCAGGCGGCGGGTTCGCGTTGACGTACCCCGAAGCGCGGCTTCAGGGATTCTGCTGGTCCAGCAACTGCAGGATGCGTCCGGTTGCCGACTGCGCGGCGAACTGGTCGACGGACGGCGCAGAGCGGTTGTTCATGGCGACCACCACGAACGTGCCCCGGCTGTCACTTTGCAGCATCCAGGCGTGGGTCAGCACAACCAGGCCAGCCCCCGTGTCGAGGCTGCCGCCCTTGTACCAGACCCGTTCCCAGCGGTTGCGCAGTCCCGGCTGGGCAACCTGCGAACTCAGCGCCCGATCGGCGATCTGGAAACCCTCGCTGCGATCGTTGAACTTGCGGATGCCCGCAAAGGCATTGCAGACGTCCATCGCCGTGGCCTGCCACGATCCCGAGATGAACACGGCTGTGTTGTTGCCAAAGCCCGTCACCGGTCCCAGTGGCTCCAGCACGGTATCCACATAGCTGCGCTGGAACGATTCAGTGCCCGTCGCATAGGCCTGCGCGTCGTTGAGTGGCACGCCAGCGAACAGGTTGAAGGTCTCGTTGACCGAAAGGAACGGGGTCAGCAACGCAGGATTGGAGTGATTGAAGGTTGCCAGGATCGATTCGAGCCGCGGACGACCCACCAGCTGGTGCAAATGGTCCGTCGCCGTGTTGTCGCTGATGCCCATCATCAGCGTGGCAATGTCCTGCAGCGGAAACTGCGTGCCCAGAGGTTCGCTGGCCAACGAGCTGCCGCGGACGGTTTCGGCCGCTGCCCGGCCGATGACCGAGTTCGCAGCAATCTGCCCGTCGTTCACTGCCTTGGCGAGGCCACCCAGCACCCAGGTCTTGAAGATCGACGCAGTGGCCCTCGGCGTGGTGGCCGAACGCTGCTCGATGGGGGTGCACACGTTGTTCGTGATGCGGGCCACGAGCAGCGACGACTGGTCACCCAGCGAAACATAGCGGTCGGCTGCGGCAGCCATCGTCAGTGCCTGGTCGGCTTGGGTGATTACGCTGCCATTCAGGGCAAACGGACTTGCGCCGAATGACTTGATCAGGTTGCTGGCGTAGCCCGTGGACAACGTGACGAACTGGCCACTGGCCGGCGCACCGGGTACGCCGATCAGCGCCGTGATGTCCGTTGGTGACGCAAGGATCAGATCGACGACAATGCCATTTGGCGCTGCGGCGCGCAGGTTCTGGAACAGCGTCAGCCAGGTCGCCGCAGGAATGCTGGCCAGTGTAGCCGGCGCGAAGTGGGCATTGATGTCGGCCGTCGATGTGGTGGCGGTGGGAGCCAACTGCTGAAGAATCCACGTCAGCTGACGCGTCACTGGATAGTCCGGCAACTGATACACGCCATTGACCCGCGGAAACGCTGCGGAAATGGCCTGGGTGCGAGCCGGATCCAGAGGCATCAGGTCACTCACATCCAGCACGCCATCGTTGTCATCGTCGCTGTCCGTGGCGTCCGGCTGCCCGTCGCCATCGGTATCGACTGGCGGCGGCGGCGGCTGGGTTATCGTCAGTGCGAACGTGACCGGCGTGATGGTGATGCCGCTTGCCGTGCCGGTGATGGAAAGGTTGCTGGTGCCACTGGTTGCGTTGGCGGCGACGGTCAGCGTGATCGACTGCGTGGTCGCGCCAGTTGCAACAGTGCCACCCGTAACGGTGACGCCGACTGGAACACCGCTGGAACCGACCGTGACCGCGCCGTCAAAACCGCCCGCCCGAGTCACGGTGGCCGTGATGGTGGTGTTGGCGCCGGGTGCGAGCGAACCGGAGGTCGGGTTCAGCGTGAGCGTGGCGCTGGGCGTCGGTGGTGGGTTGGGAGGCGGGTTGGAGTCGGATCCTCCACCGCCACAGGCGGCCAGCAGACCGGATAGCAGCGCAGCCGGCAAGGCGCGAAACTTGAGCGTGGACATCTGATCCCCTATGTGCGCCCGAGAAAAGGGCGGTTACAGCACAGGAAGGCGCAGCGACGCGAGAAAACCTGTCACGCAGAGTTTGGCGGAAGGGGTGGGATTCGAACCCACGGTGGGCGTTAACCCACGCCAGTTTTCAAGACTGGAGCCTTAAACCGCTCGGCCACCCTTCCCGGCTGCCCGCCTGGAACGCGGGCAGCGATTATGCGGGATGCCGCGGCCCCTGTAGAGTGCCGCCCCATGCAGTCCGCCGGCGCCGCCTCACGTTCCCATGCGCCGAGCCTGGCGGTGCTGCTGTCCCTGGTTTCCATCACCTGCGGCGCCTCGCTGGCCAAGGGGCTGTTCCCCTTGGTGGGCCCGGTGGGCACCACCACGCTCAGGCTGTGCCTGGCGGCCGCGATCCTGTTCATTGCCCTGCGTTCGTGGCGCTTCAGCCCCGGCGCGGCCGGGTGGCGGGCGGCGCTGCACTATGGCCTGGTGATGGCAGGCATGAACCTGCTCTTCTATCTCGCCATCGAACGCATCCCGCTGGGCATTGCCATCGCGCTGGAATTCACCGGCCCATTGACCGTGGCGGTGCTGCATTCGCGCCACCGGCGGGACCTGCTGTGGGTGGCCTGCGCCGTGGTGGGCATCCTGATGCTCATCCCCCGTCCCTCGCCGGGGCATGCGGTGGCCCTGGCGGGCGTGGCCTTCGCACTGGGCGCCGGGGTGCTGTGGGGCGCCTACATCATCGTCGGTCAACGGGCCGGCGCCGTGATGGGCACGCAGGCCGCCGCCTACGGCCTGATGATCGCGGCCATCATCATCCTGCCCATTGGCCTGCTGCTGGAACCTCGACTGCATCCTGCGCAATGGCCGGCGCTGCCGATGCTGCCCCTGCTCGGCACCGCTCTCGCCGTGGCTCTGCTGTCGAGCGCCCTGCCCTATACGCTGGAGATGTACGGGCTGCGCCACATCCCGGCGCGCAGCTTCGGCATCCTGATGAGCGGCGAGCCCGCCATTGGCGCCCTGATGGGCCTGCTGCTGCTGGGCGAGCGTCTGAACCTGACCCAGTGGCTGGGCATCGCCGCGGTAATCGCCGCCTCGCTCGGCACCACGCTCGGGGATCGACGGCCCGAGCAACCCCAGCCCCTGACGTGAAGCGGCCCGCCGGGCGCGGGATGTGGCACTCTCGGCGCTTCGTTCATCCAGACCAAATGGGGGGTAATCATGTCTTTCAACCGATCGTCGCTGGGTATCGCCACTCTGACCCTGTTCGCGCTGCCGCTGGCCGGGGCCGCGGAACTTGCGACCAAGACTGCGCTGACGCTCGACGTCGCCAAGGTGCTGTCCGCGGCAGCGGAGGCCGAGGCGCAGAAGAACGGCTGGGCCGTGGTGATTTCGATCGTCGATGACGGTGGCCGCCTGGTGCATCTGGTGCGGCGGGATGGCACGCAGATCGGCAGCATCGACGTGGCGCAGGACAAGGCGATGACCGCGATTTCGTTCAAGCGCCCGAGCAAGGCGCTGGAAGACGCGGTTGCCGGCGGCCGCAATGCCGTGCTGGGCCTGCGTGGCGTGACACCGATCGAGGGCGGCATCCCGCTGGTCGTGAATGGCCAGATGATCGGCGCGGTGGGTGTGTCCGGCGTGACGTCGGCGCAGGATGCGCAGGTGGCGCAGGCCGCGGTTGCGGCGCTGGCGCAGTTCGCGAAGAAGTAGGCCCCGGGTCGGGAGCCAAACGGAGCCCGGGTTCCTGCCCGGGCTCCGCGGGTCGCGTCAGATGTAGGCGTAGATCATCGTGATCACGCCCAGCACGCTGCCCAGGAACACGCTGTGCTTGAACGTGAAGCGGAACAGCCGGCCTTCCTCGCTGCGCGCCATGCCCGTGGCCGCCACCGCGACCGCCAGGCTCTGCAGGCTGATCATCTTGCCCATCACGCCACCGGATGAATTGGCCGACGCCATCAGCGCCGGATCAAGCCCCAGCGAATTGGCGGTGACGACCTGCAGGTTGCCGAACAGCGCGTTCGCCGAAGTGTCGCTACCGGTGAGGAACACCGCCAGCCACCCCAGCATTGCGCTGAAGAATGGGAACAGCGCCCCGGTGACGGCGAAGGCCAGTCCGAGCGTCGTGGTCGCTCCGCTGTAGTTCATCAGGTAGGACAGGGCCAGCACCGTGGCGATCGTGAGCAGCGAGAAGCCCAGCTGCTTCGCCACCTTGCCGATGACCCCGAAATACTGGGCGAACGACATGCGGAACGTGATCGCGGCGAGCATCGTCGCGAAGGCGCAGGCAGTGCCGCCGGCGGCGAGCCAGTTGAGGCTGAACACTGCGGCATAGGGGGTGGGCTCGGCCACGACCGGCGCGCCACGCATCACGAGGTTGTGCAGGCCCGGCCATTCGATGGCCATCGTCACGCTGTTGAGCGGTCCCTTGATGACGCCGCTGCCCCAGATCAGCACCAGCACTACCAGGTAGAGGTACGGTGACCAGCCGAGCACCGTGCGGCCGAAGCCGTGCTGCTGGACGTGCAGAACGGCTTCATGCTCGCCGGCCAGCACGAACTTGTCTTTCGGATGCCAGACCTTGAGCAGCACGACCATCGCGATGATCGCGGTGAGCGCGGCCATGATGTCTACCAGTTGCGGGCCGATCTTGTTCGACACGAACAACTGCATCGATGCGAAGGAGACGCCGGCAACGATCGCCGCGGGCAGCACGCCCTTGAGCCCCTTCCAGCCGCCCATCACGAGCACCAGATAGGCCGGCACGAACACCGACACGGGCGCGCAGATGCGACCGACCCAGGCGGAGAGCTCCAGTTCCGGCAGGCCCGTCACGCTCGCCAGCGTCGTGACCGGCACGCCGATCGAACCGAAGGCGACCGGCGCGGTGTTGGCGAGCAGGCAGATGCCGGCGGCGTAGAACGGCGAGAAACCCAGGCCCGTGAGCATGGCGGCGGCCACCGCGACCGGCGTGCCGAAGCCCGCCGCACCCTCGATGAACGCGCCGAGCGCAAAGGCGATCAGCAGCGCCTGCAGGCGCCGGTCGGCGGTGAGTCCGCCGATGGAATCCTTGATGATCTCGAAGTTGCCGGTGTCGGCGGTGATGCGGTAGAGCACGACGGCCCAGAACACGATCCAGCCGATGGGGAACAGGCCGAACGACGCGCCCATCGAGGCTGAACTGGCCACGAGTCCGATCGGCATGCCATAGACGAACAGCGCAACCAGTGCCGCCGTCGCGAGACCCGCAAGTGCCGCGACCCAGGCCGGTTTGCGCAGGACGCCGATCAGCAGCAGCAGCATGAAGATCGGCAGCGCGGCCAGCAGTGCCGAGAGGCCAAGGTTGTCCGCTACCGGCAGATAGTTCTGTTGCCACATGAGTTTGAGATCCCCGAAGAGAAGGCTAGTTGTTTTTCGACGTCATCCCTGAATCAGTGGGTAACGGCCCGCCAATGGCGGGCCGCCCACTATCGGCATTGCCTGCAGCGCTGGCTCAGGAGTTCGAGCCACCGCGGTAACCGCCCCGCTGCGGACGCGAATACACCTTGTCCTGCGTGGTGATGAACTCCAGCAGCACCGGTTTGCCTTCCTTGGTGGCGTTGATGCCATTGAGCAGCGCATGGGCGATCTGCGTGGGCTCGGTCACGCGCTCGCTGTAGCAGCCCAGCGCCTTGGCGAACTCGGAGTAGTTGCCCGAGATGTCGGTGGAGCCGTATTTCTTGCGCGAGTAGTCCATCGCGTCGAACTCCATCGCCATGGCGAAGTTGTTGAACAGGATGGACATGATCGGGATCTTCGCGCGCGCGCAGGTCTCGATGTCCATGCCCGTCATGCCGATGGCCGCATCGCCCCACATGTTCATGCAGAGCTTCTCCGGGTGGGCGAGCTTGGCGCCCATCGCAAGGCCCAGGCCGTAGCCCAGTTGCGTGGACTTGCCCCAGCCCAGGTACGACAGCGGCGTGGTGGATTTCCAGAACGGCGAGAGCTCGTCGCGCGGACTGCCGGCATCGTGCGTGATGACGGTGTTGGCCACGTCGGCGATGTTCATCAGGTCCCAGATCACGCGGTACGGCGACAGCGGCTTCGAATCGCTGGTCAGGCGCGGCATCCACTCGGCGAGCCAGGGCGCGTTCAGCTCCTTGGTGCGAGCGGCCACGGCCGGCGTGAGGCCCCGCGGCTTCTTCAGCCGATCCTTCAGCGCGTCGCGCAGCATGCCCAGCGCCAGCTTCGAATCACCGACCATCGCGTACTTGGCCGGGATGTTCTTGTCGATATCGTGCGGATCGATGGTGTTGTGGATGAAGGTCTTGTTGTCGCGCGGGAACTGGATGCCGAAGCCCGTCTGCGTGAAGCTGGCGCCGGCGCCGAACACCACATCGGATTCGGCCACGTTGGCGGCCACGGCGCGCGACATGGTCGGGCCACCCGAGCCGATCGCCAGCGGATGGGTTTCAGGGAAGGCGCTCTTGCCCTCGAGGCTGGAGCACACCGGCGCCTCGACCAGTTCGCACACGGCCTTCAGTTCATCCCAGGCCTTGGCGTAGTGCACGCCCTGCCCCACGTAGATCAGCGGACGCTTGGCGGCGATCAGCGCGGCGGCGGCGGCATCGACATCCTTCGGGTCCGGCGCGGTGCGGTAGCGACGCGTCGGCGTGTAGTTGAGCGCGGCCACCGAGTCGCTGCCCGGGACTTCGGCGCCCCAGATGCCGGCCACTTCGATGAGCACCGGGCCCGGACGACCTTGGCGCGCGATGCTGAAGGCGCGGCGCAGCGCCGGGATGATCTGCTCGGGCCGCGTGACGACCTCGGCATGCTTGGTGATGTGCTGGAAGTTCAGCGTGGAATTGAACGCCGGCTTCACATAGGAGCCGCCGCCACTGGGGAACACCACCAGCGGAACGCCTTCGGACCAGCACTGGGCGACGGCGCCAAAGGCATTCTCGATGCCCGGGCCTTCCTGGCAGGCGAACACGCCCACCTTGTCGCCCGACGACAGGCGGCTGATGGCATCGGCCATATGCACGCCGATGCGCTCCTGGCGCACGACGATCGGGCGGATATCCACTTCCGCGCAGCGTTCGGTGAGCGGATTCAGAGGATAGGTAAGGAGGTACTCGACGCCCTCCAGCTTCAAGACCTGTGCCGTGACTTGCCCGACGTTCATCGAATACCCCATTGGTTCTGGCCGGAGATAACTACTTACCGGCGCCGCATAAATACCCCTTCCAGGCCGGATACACAACATCGCTGCTGCCCGCAACCATTCGGACAGCGAATCCACGCCATCGCAAGGCCGAGGTTGGCCTGAAGGCGGCGATCCTGCGACACTCCCGGCCTGTCTTCAGGGGGGCAGAACCAGAATCATGTTTGCGAAGCTTTTCGGGGCTCTGCTGGCGGTCATCGGTGGCCTGGCCATGGCCGGCATCGCGCTACAGCGTGACGAGCCGATCAACTCCCTGTGGATCGTGACGGCCGCCGTCTGCGTGTACCTGCTGGGCTACCGTTTCTACGCCAAGTGGATCGAGACCCGGGTCTTCGTCGTCGACAAGACGCGCGCCACGCCTGCCGAGCGCCTGAACAACGGTCGCGACTTCCTGCCCACGCATCGCTGGGTGGTCTTCGGCCACCACTTCGCGGCCATCGCCGGCGCCGGCCCGCTGGTCGGCCCGACGCTGGCCATGCAGTTCGGCTACCTGCCCGGCACGCTGTGGCTGCTGGTGGGCGCCGTGCTCGGCGGGTGCGTGCAGGACATGACCATCCTGTTCATGTCCACGCGCCGCAATGGCAAGAGCCTGGGCCAGATGGCGCGGGATGAACTGGGCGCCGTGGGCGGCACCGCCGCGGTGCTGGGCACGCTGATGATCGTGGTCATCATCATCGCCGTGCTGGGCCTGGTCATCGTCAACGCGATGCGGCACAGCCCCTGGGCCACGTTCACGGTCTTCGCGACGATCCCGATCGCCATCGTCGTGGGCTATTTCATGCGCCACTGGCGGCCCGGCAAGGTGCTGGAAGGCTCTGTGCTGGGCCTGGTGCTACTGCTGCTGGCCGTAGTGATGGGTGGCTGGCTCAACGACCATGCCACCTTGAGGCAGTGGTTCGACTGGGAAGGCGTGCCGCTGGCCGGCTTCGTGATCGGTTACGGCTGGATCGCGGCCATCCTGCCGGTGTGGGTGCTGCTCGCGCCGCGCGACTACATCTCCACCTTCCTCAAGATCGGCGTGGTGGTGCTGCTGGCCGTGGCCATCATCCTCATCCATCCCGACATCAAGATGCCGGCGCTGACCCGCTTCGCCACCGATGGCACCGGCCCCATTTTCGCGGGCAAGATCTTCCCGTTCGTCTTCATCACGATTGCCTGCGGCGCCCTCTCGGGCTTCCATGCGCTGGTTTCAAGCGGCACCACGCCCAAGATGCTGGCCAACGAAGCGGATATCCGGCTGGTCGGTTACGGCAGCATGGCCATTGAATCCTTCGTCGGCATCATGGCGGTCATTTCCGCCACGCTGCTGGATCCCGGCGTTTACTTTGCCATCAATACCGGACTGGGCGCCGTCGGCGGTTCGCCCGAGGCCGCTGTTGCCACGATATCCGCGTGGGATCCGCGCTTTGCCGTGACCCTCGAGCAGATGCAGACGTTGGCGAAGGAAATGGGCGAAAGCACGCTCTTTGCCCGCACCGGCGGAGCGCCTTCACTGGCGGTCGGCATGGCCAGCATCTTCAGCTCGGCCTTCGGCCAGGGGCTGATCGCGCTGTGGTACCACTTCGCCATCATGTTCGAGGCCATCTTCATCCTGACCACGGTGGATGCCGGCACACGTGTCGGCCGCTTCATGGTGCAGGACGCGCTGGGTCAGATCTGGCCCGCGATGGGGCGCACGTCCTGGTACCCATCGGTGGTGATCTCCTCGACGCTGATCGTGGCCGGCTGGGGGTATTTCCTTTACGTGGGCGTGATCGACCCGAACGGCGGCATCAACATCCTCTGGCCGCTGTTCGGAATCGCGAATCAGATGCTGGCGGCCATCGCGCTTACAGTGGCCTGCGGCATCCTGATCAAGTCGGGCAAGGTGCGGTATGTGTGGGTGACCGCCCTGCCGCTGAGCTGGATCGCGGTGGTCACGACCACGGCGGCCTTCCAGAAGATCTTCAGCACCGATGCGAAGCTCGGCTTCTTTGCCGCGGCCAACGCGTTGAAGGATCAGGTGGCGGCCGGCACGCTGGCACCGGAGCGCCTGAAGGCTGCGCCCACGCTGATCTTCAACCAGCAACTGGATGGCTGGTTGACGGCCCTGTTCCTGCTGATCATGTGGATCGTGATCATCGAGATGCTGCGCATCAGCGCGCGCTTCCTGGCAGGCAAACCCGTACCCGCCAGCTCCGAGGCGCCCTACGCGGCAACCAAGCTCGACGGCTCGGCGCTGCCGCGCTCCCACTGAAATCATGGACGCAACGGGCACGAAACACGTACGGCAGTTCCTTTCGGCGGGGCTTTCCCTGCTGAGGGGCGTGACCGGCGACGACGCCTACGAAAAATATGTCGCGCACATGACCCGCACCGCGCCCGACGAGGCGCCGCTTTCCGCGCGGGCGTTCTACCAGGCACAGATGGAACAGAAGTGGAGCTGCATCAACGGCTGCTGCTGAGCGCGCTGCTGGGCTTCGCGGCGATCTTGCCCGCCGCCGAGCCGGCTGTTCCCTCCGGGGACAGGCTTGAGCAGTTGTCGCAACTGGCCTCCCAGGGCGCGGGCGTCAGCGCGGCAGTATGGGACCTCGACAGCAACCGCGCACTGGCCACGCTGAACGCCGACACACGCCTGACGCCCGCCTCGGTATCCAAGATCATGGTGTCCGCGGCGGCGCTGTCGACCTGGCCCCCCGACAAGACCTTCCGCACCGAACTGCGCTCGGCAACGGCTCCGCGCGAAGGCGTTCTGCGCGGGGATCTGGTGGTGCGCGGCAGCGGGGATGCGACGCTGGATGAAACCACGCTGTGGGGCCTGGCCGCGCAGCTTCGCGCCGCGGGCCTGAAGCAGGTAACTGGCCGCGTGCTGGTCGAACGCGCGCCGTTTGGCGAACTGGGATGCGACACCATCGATCGCTGCCGAGCGCTGCGACGCAGCGCTCGAGCCTACAACGCCGCGCCGAGCGCCATCGGCGTGAACTATGGCAGCTGGTGCATCGCGGTTCGCGGCCAGGCGCCCGGAATGCCCGCGCTCGTGGGCGGCTGCGCGTCGGGCGAGTTGCCCATCGCCCTCACCGGCCGCGTGGTGTCGGGCCAGGGTGGCACGCCACGCATCGACCGCACCACCGATGACAGTGGCGATCGAATCGATGTGGGCGGTGGCATCGCCAGCGGCGAGGTCCGCCAGGTGCATCGCGCCATGTCTGATCCGGCGCTGGGGGCCGGACAGATCCTGCGCGGCATCCTGTTGCAGACAGGGGTGAACATTGCCGGCGGTGTCGAAACCACGCTGGCGGTGCCGGCGGCCAGCCAGGTGCTGGCCAGCGTGGACAGCGTGCCACTCCAGGAGCAGCTGGGCCGGATGATGCGCTGGTCCAACAACTACATCGCCGACGTGCTGACGATGAATGTGGCACTGGCGCGCAGGAAATCACCGCCTGCCTCGCTATCCGAGGCATCGAAGGTGCTGGAGGACGTGGTGCGGGATGCCCGGGTTCTGCTGCCCCAGGGCACCGCAACACCTGCCCCCCGCGCTGGATACTCGCAGGTCCCGGTGCTGGACAGCGGCAGCGGCCTCACCACCAGCAATCGCCTTTCGGCGCAGGACTTCATCGCCGTGCTCACGCAGCAGTACCGCGACAGTCGGCGCTTTGCCGCCTTCTACGGCGGCTTCGTCGTGCCGCGCGATGCCGCATTCGAGTTCCTGCAAAGCGGCAGCGATGAATGGCAGGACCGGGTGGCGCTGAAGACCGGCTCGCTCACCGAACCCGTCTCGGTCAATGCCATCGCCGGCTACCTGCGCAAGAAGAACGGTGGCTGGATGGCATTCGCCATCATCGTGAACGGCAGCGAACGGATGCCACAGGTCGGACGCGAGCGCGCGATGGGCGCCGCGCGCGCGGATCTTACGTCCCTGCTCAGGCGCTACTGAGCCCCTACTCGACCAGCATCAAGCGTCCTTTCAGCCTGCGCCTGTGCTCGGCGTCATAGCGCTTCTGCGCGTTCTCACTTTCGCTGGCCAGCCGCCGCAGGTCCGGATTCATCTTCAGCAGGTAAAGCATGTTGTCCCGGTAGTCGTCGAAGTGCGCGAGCCAGACGGCCTCCGGATCGGTGGTCGGCGGCCTTCCGGTCAGCTCCAGGTCCTGCTCCTGGAACATCTGCAGGGTTTCGAGTGCATTGCGGGCCCGGGCTTCGAGCTGCAACCGGGTCAAACACCGGCGCTGCTTGAGCTTCGTGCCAGTGTGCGCATCCGTCGCGCACTCGATATCGAAGGCGTCGACCTTGTTCAGCTCGTTGTATCGGACATAGAAGCGATCTTCGGCCGCGACGATTGCCGCCTTGAGCTCGCGCAGCCGCGTGCCGCGCACCAGCACTTCGTCGGTGATGTCCGTCGTCGCGGAAGCGTCCGGCGCCGGCTGTGCCGCCTCACACAATGGACCTGCCACACAGCAGCAGATCATCACGATGCCAGGCCAGTTCCAGCGCATTGCGGCCTCCCCGCATGTCCCGCCTATGCAGGCTTGCTCCGGAAAATTCGCAGCAGTTCGGAATTCTCGCCCGCATCGGTCAGCACGTAGATGGCGCCATCGGGCCCCTGCTGTACATCGCGGATGCGCTTGCGCCGGTCCTGCAGCAGCCATTCCTCACCCGCCACCTTGCCATCCTTCATCTGCAGGCGAACGAGCTTCATTCCCACCAGGCCCCCGACGAAGATGCTGCCCTTCCATTCCGGGAACATGTCGCCGTGGTAGACGAACATGCCCGACGGTGCGATCACCGGATCCCAGTAGTAGACGGGCTGCTCCATGCCCTCTTTCGAGGTGATGCCGGCGCCCACCTTGTTGCCCGGATAGTCGATGCCGTAGGTGATCACGGGCCAGCCATAGTTGGCGCCGCGCTTGATGAGGTTCAGCTCATCGCCACCGCGCGGCCCGTGCTCGATCACCCACAGGTCGCCCGTTTGGGCATCCACGTCCGCCGCCTGTGCATTGCGGTGGCCCCATGACCATATTTCCGGATAGGCATCGGCGCGCCCCACGAAGGGATTGTCCTTCGGCACGCTGCCATCGGAATTCAGGCGCACCACCTTGCCGAAATGGCTGTGAAGGTCCTGGGCCTGGCCCACTGCACCTTCCTCGCCGCGCTCGCCCATCGTGACAAACAGCTTGCCGTCCTTGCCGAAGACGATGCGCGATCCCAACTGGCGGTCCGAGGCGAAATCCGGCAGCTGGTGGAATATGGGCTTCACATCCACCAGCCTCGCCGTGCCGGCTTCCTCCAGCAGTCTCGCGCGCGCCAGCGTATTGCCGCCAGTGGTGCCGCCGCGAAGTTCCGTGTAGCAAAAATAGATCACATGATTGCTGGCGAACTGGGGATCCAGCGCCACATCGAGCAGCCCGGCCTGCCCCTTGTAGTGAATCGCAGGCAGGCCCTCCACGGGCGCGGACACCGTGCCGTCCATGCCGATGATGCGCAGTCGCCCGGGCTTCTCGCTGACCAGGAACCGCCCGTCGGGCAGCGGCTCGACGGAAAAGGGCTGCGTCAGGCCCGATGCCAGAACCTGAACCTGCATGGCGTCGCCGTTGCGGATGCCTGGCGCGCGGGTCTGGCCCGCGAAGGCGGGCTGGTAATCGATGCCGTTGCGCTCGCGCGTCTCGAGCGGCCCGGTATCGGCGGAGCTGGCAGGGGCTTCGGCCGCCGGCGGCGCCTCGCCCCCGGAACATGCGGCCAGCAGCAATGCAGCAAGGCCAATGGCCACGAGTGCCGCAGGATTGTTCTTTTCCATCCCTTCCCCCAATTATTCTTCTTCAGCGCGCGGCAATTTTCTCCGCGCCAAAATACGGGCGCAGCGCACCGGGTATGTTGATCGAACCATCCGCGTTCTGCCCGTTCTCCAGCACCGCCACCAGTGCGCGGCCCACCGCCACACCCGATCCGTTGAGCGTGTGCACCGGCTCGGGCTTGCCCGTGGCGGGATTGCGCCAGCGCGCCTGCATGCGCCGCGCCTGAAAATCCCCGAAGTTGCTGCACGAGGAAATCTCGCGGTATTTCTGCTGGCCCGGCAGCCACACTTCCAGGTCGTAGGTCTTCGAGCTGGAGAATCCGATGTCGCCGCCGCACAGCGCCACCACGCGGTAAGGCAGTTCCAGGCGTTGCAGCACGGCTTCGGCATGACCGGTGAGCTCTTCGTGCGCGGCCTGCGACTTTTCTGGCGCCACGATCTGCACGATCTCGACCTTGGTGAACTGGTGCTGGCGGATCATGCCGCGCGTGTCCTTGCCCGCCGCCCCGGCCTCCGAGCGAAAGCACGGCGAATGCGCCACCATCTTCAGCGGCAGCGTGTCGGCCTCCAGGATCTGGTCACGAACCAGGTTGGTGACCGGCACTTCCGCGGTGGGAATCAGGTAGTAGTTCTGCTCGCTGCGCACCGCAAACAGGTCTGCTTCGAATTTCGGCAGCTGGCCGGTGCCGCGCAGCGAGGCGGGCGATGCGAGGTAGGGAACATAGACCTCGGTGTAGCCGTGCTCGCGGGTGTGCAGGTCGAGCATGAACTGGCCCAGCGCCCGGTGCAGCCGCGCGATGTCATGACGCAGCACCACGAAGCGGCTGCCCGCCACGCGCGCGCCGGCCTCGAAGTCCATGCCGCGGGCAAGGCGCTCGCCAAGCTCCACATGGTCGCGCGGCGTGAAATCCATCGTGCGCGGCGTGCCCCAGCGCCTGATCTCGAGGTTCGCGCTCTCATCCGTACCTTGCGGCACGGATTCCTGGAGCAAATTCGGCAGCCCCATCTGCAGCGCATCGAGTTCGGCCTGCACGCCGTTGATGGCCGCTTCGGCCTCAACCAGTTGCTGAGCGAGCAGTTCGCCGCGCGCGAGCAGCGGCGCGGCATCCTCGCCCTTGCCTTTGGCCATGCCCACCTGCTTCGCATTGGCATTGCGTTCGGCGCGCAGGCGGTCGGCCTCGATCTGCGCCGTCTTGCGACGATCTTCGAGGCTCGCGAAGGCTGGCACATCGAAATTGAAGCCCCGACGGGCCAGATTGGCGGCCACCACATCCGGTGAGGCGCGCAGCAGTTTCGGGTCGATCACTTGTCTTTCCTGTCGGTCTCTTTGGTCTGTGGGTCCAGCGCCCGCCGCCGGGCCATGGCCTCGGCGATGCGGATCTCGAAGCCGCGCTGCACCGGGGAATAATAGCGCCGGTCGGGCATTTCATCGGGCAGATAGCGCTCGCCGGCGGCGTAGGCATCTGCTTCTTCGTGCGCGTAGCGGTAACCCTGCCCGTGGCCCAGCTCCCGCATCAGCTTCGTGGGCGCGTTGCGAAAGCGCGCCGGCACATCCAGCGTTCCGTACTTGGCCACATCTTCCTTGGCCATCCCCCAGGCGGTGTAGACGGCATTGCTCTTGGGCGCAACGGCCAGGAACACCACGCATTCGGCCAGCGCCAGTTCGCCCTCAGGCGCACCCAGTCGTTCGTAGGCTTCCCAGGCCTCCAGCGCCAGCGGCAGCGCGCGCGGGTCACCCAGCCCGATGTCCTCCACGGCCATGCGCGTGATGCGGCGCGCGAGGTAGGCGGGGTCGCAGCCGCCATCGAGCATGCGTGCCAGCCAGTAGAGCGAGGCATCCGGATCGCTGCCGCGCACGGCCTTGTGAAGGGCCGATATCTGGTCGTAGAACTGGTCGCCGCCCTTGTCGAAGCGCCGCCGCGTGCCGGCGGCCAGGTCCTGGATGGTGGCTGCGCTGATGTGGCCATCGGAGGCCAGGTCCGCAGCGGTTTCAAGCGTTCCCAGCGCGCGGCGCGCATCGCCATCGGCAGCAGCGCACAGCGCCAGCAGCGCGTCCTGGTCGATCGTGAAGTCCGCGCCACCCGGAGCGCGTCCGCCGATGCCACGCTGTGGATCGGTGAGCGCACGCTGCACGACGGCGCTGATGTCATCGGACGTGAGTGACTTCAGCACATAGACGCGCGCCCGCGACAGCAGCGCACTCACGACCTCGAATGAAGGATTCTCGGTGGTGGCGCCGATGAACACGATGGTGCCGTCCTCGACGTAGGGCAGGAACAGGTCCTGCTGGGCCTTGTTGAAGCGGTGCACCTCATCGAGGAACAACACCGTGGCCCGCCCCTGCTCGCGAAAGCGGCGCGCCTCTTCCACCGCTGCCCGGATGTCCTTCACGCCGGCCATCACGGCGGACAGCGCCAGGAACTCCGCGTCCACCACCCGCGCAAACAGGCGCGCCAGCGTGGTCTTGCCGGTGCCAGGCGGACCCCAGAGGATCATGGAATGCAACTGGCCGCGTTCCAGCGCCACGCGCAACGCGCGCCCGGGCGCCAGCAGGTGCCGCTGGCCTGCAAACTCGTCTATCGATTGCGGCCGCATGCGATCGGCCAGCGGCCGCAGCGGCTCGCTCACGCGCGCACCCCGAACAGACGCGCTTCCAGCCACGCCGGCACGCGCCCCAGCGGCGAGATCACCAGCAGCAGGCCGAGGAGAATGCCAACGCCGTCGGCGACCAGGTCGAACAGGTCTGCAGAGCGTCCCATGCCCATCCAACCCTGCAGCAGCTCGATCAACCCGCCAAATGCCAGTAGAGCAAGTCCCACCCAGAGGATGTCGCGGCGGACCACGACGCAGCCGAACCAGAATGCCATCGCCACGTATGCCAACGCGTGCTCGAGCTTGTCCCACAGATGCACGGCGGGCAGGTAGCGAACGGGAAGCAGGCTGAGATACGTGATGACACCCGCCAGCAGCAGCCCCACGACAAACCACAATCGCCGGTAGCGCAGCTCCGGCCGCAGCACGGGATTCACGGCAGCGGCTTGCCGATGAGGTCGGCGCCCCCGGGGAGCGTGAATGTCACCTGCGAAGGCTCGACCGGCGCGTTGCGGCGCACGTCGGTGAACACCAGCGTGGACTTCTGGCCGAGCTTGTCGACCACCACAAGCTGCTGGAGCTCCCCGGCGCGGAACCCGAACCGCGCTTCGCGGAAATCCGACTGTGCGTCGCGGGGTTGGGCGGTGACCCACTCGAGCCCGTCACTACGGCCACCAGGCGCCACCTTGAACGCGGCCCGCAGGTCGGCGCCGCCGGCCAGCAGCATGGCCGGCGACTGCGGCAGCGCTTCCTGCTGCGGCTTGACCGTGGCCTGGTCCAGGTCGCGATCGTAGAACCACAGGTTGCGGCCGTCGGCGATCAGCAGCTGCACGGCGTCGTCAGCGCCATCAGGCGCCGATTCCCAGCGAAACCTGCCGGGCCGCACAATGGTGAGACGCCCTCGCCCCATGCCCACGCGTTTGCCCCGCGAGTCCGCCACGGTCTGCGCGAATGCGCCCTGCCAGGTCGAAAGGCCCGCCAGATAGGCATCGAGCGCGGTGCCGGTGGATGTGACAGCGGCAGCCGTCGGCGCTGCGGCCGATGCGCCCGCCGGCGCCAGCGCCGCGCATATCAGCAGCAGCGAAACCCGGCGCCAATCATTCATCGCCGGATCCTCCCGGCACGAGCACTTCGCGGGAGCCATTGGACTGCAACGGTCCGACCACGCCCGCGGCTTCCATGGCCTCGAGCAGCCTGGCCGAACGGTTGTAGCCGATCTTCAGGCGCCGCTGCACGTAGGGGATGGACGGCTTGCGCTCGCTGATGACGATCTTCACGGCCTCGTCGTAGAGCGCATCCTGCTCGGCATCTCCACCTGGCATTCCGGGCGCGCCCTCTTCGCCACTGATTCCGGGGATGGGCATCGAAGGCCCGCTGAGCACTTCCTCGATGTAGTTGGGCGGATCCGCCGTCTTCAGCGCGTTGACCACGCGGTGCACTTCTTCATCGGAAACGAATGCGCCATGAATGCGGTTGGGCACGGAGGTGCCCGGCGGCAGGTACAGCATGTCGCCATGGCCGAGCAGCGATTCCGCGCCGCCCTGGTCGAGGATGGTGCGCGAATCCACCTTGGCGGAAACCTGGAAGGCGATGCGCGTGGGAATGTTGGCCTTGATGAGGCCGGTGATCACGTCGACCGACGGGCGCTGCGTGGCGAGGATGAGGTGGATGCCCGAGGCGCGGGCCTTCTGCGCGAGCCGGGCGATCAGCTCCTCGACCTTCTTGCCGACGATCATCATCAGGTCGGCCAGCTCGTCGATGATGACGACGATGTACGGCAACGGCACCAGGTCGGGGATCAGCTTCTGGTCGAAGGTGGGATCGGTGGATGCGTACTGCATCATCACCGGATCCTTGATGGGCTTGCCGGCCTCGTTCGCGTCGCGCACCTTCTTGTTGAAGCCGCCGATGTTGCGCACGCCCATTGCGGCCATGAGCTGGTAGCGGCGCTCCATCTCGGCAACCGACCAGCGCAGCGCGTTGGCCGCCTGCTTCATGTCGGTGACGACCGGCGCGAGCAGATGCGGGATGCCCTCGTAGACCGACAGCTCCAGCATCTTCGGATCGATCATGATCAGCCGCACATGCTCGGCGGTGCTCTTGTAGAGCAGCGACAGCACCATGGCGTTGATGCCCACCGACTTGCCCGAACCCGTGGTGCCTGCGATGAGCAGATGTGGCATGCGGGCAAGATCGGCGACGATCGGGTTGCCGCCGATGTCCTTGCCCAGTGCCAAAGTCAGCGGCGAGTTCACTTCCTCGTACGAGCGGGACTTGATGATCTCGCCCAGCGTGACCATCTCGCGCTTCTCGTTGGGTATCTCAAGGCCCATCACCGATTTGCCGGGAATGACCTCGACCACGCGCACCGAGATGGCTGACAGCGCGCGCGCCAGGTCCTTGGCAAGGCCGGAAATCTGGCTGACCTTCACGCCCGGGGCTGGCTGCATCTCGAAGCGCGTGACCACTGGACCCGGATGCACGGCCACCACTTCGACCTCGACGCCGAAGTCCCGCAGCTTGATCTCCACCAGGCGCGACATCGCCTCCAGCGAATCGGGGGAATAGGCCGCGACGCGCTCCGGAGGATCATCGAGCAGGTTCATCGGCGGCAGCGCGCCATCCTTGGGTGAATCGAACAGCGTCACCTGCCGTTCTGCCTGGGCGCGCGCGCTCTTCTCGACAGCCGGCGCGGGCTGTTCGATGATGGGCACAGTGCGCGGCGTGGCCTTTTTCTTTTCCTTGTCCTGGCGAACCACCTCGGCGCGTTCGCGCTTGCGCTCCTGCCCCTCGGTGACATTGCGCCGCGTGCCAAGCCATGCCTTGAACCACGACACGGTCTGCCAGAATCCCCGGCCGATCCCATCCATCACGCTGATCCAGGACACATGGAAGGCCAGCGCCGCGCCTGCCATCCAGGCGGCCAGCAGCATCAGCGTGGCGCCCAGCGGCTTCAGGCCCCCGGCAAGAGCCGGCCCCACGGACTGCCCGAGCACGCCGCCCGCCGTGGCGCGCAGGCCATCGGCAGCCCAGTGCAGGCTGGTGAGGCCGCAGCTGGCCGCCAGCAGCAGCACGAATCCGCCGATACGGACGGCGGCATTGGCGCGCGTGACGGGTTGCAGGTCGGAAAACCGGTTGCGGAACAGCAGCCATGCCGCCAGCAGCATCATGACGGGCAGCAGGTAGGCGGGCCTGCCAAACAGGAAATACAGCAGATCGGCCACCAGTGCGCCAAACGGGCCAATGCGGTTTTCCACAGGCCCACCCTCTCCGGAGTAGGACCAGCCGGGGTCCGTGGGGGAGAAGGTGAACAGCGCGGTGAGCAGCACCAGCGCGACGACGACCAGTGCGATGGCGATGCTCTCGCGGATCGCCTTGAGCACCGCCTGCGTGAAGCGGGACCCACCGGACACGGATGATGTCTGACTCAAACCGTCAACGCCTTAGAGGATTTCCATTGATTCCGCGCTGCAGGTTGCAGCGCCTGCCGGCACAATATGCCTATCGACAGCTACCGAAAATTATACATGAGCCAGACCATCCACAGCCGCCTGATCATCCTGGGTTCCGGACCCGCCGGCTACAGCGCCGCCGTGTACTCGGCGCGGGCCAATCGCTCGCCGCTGCTCATCACCGGCGTGGAACAGGGCGGCCAACTGATGACCACCACCGAGGTGGACAACTGGCCCGGTGACGTGGAGGGCCTGCAGGGACCTGACCTCATGGACCGCATGCGCCGCCACGCCGAGCGCTTCAACACCCGGCTGGTGAACGACCACATCCACACTGCCAGGCTCACCCAGCGCCCGTTCGTGCTCGAGGGGGATTCGGCCACCTACACCTGCGACGCGCTGATCATCGCGACGGGCGCCGCCGCCAAGTACCTGGGGCTGCCGTCGGAGGAAGCATTCAAGGGCAAGGGCGTATCGGCCTGTGCCACCTGCGATGGCTTCTTCTTCCGCAACCAGCGTGTGGCCGTGATCGGCGGCGGCAATACGGCCGTCGAGGAAGCGCTGTACCTGTCGAACATTGCAGCTCATGTGACGCTGGTGCACCGTCGCGACAAGCTCAAGGGCGAGAAGATCCTGCAGGACCGCCTGTTCGAGCGCGAGAAGGCGGGCAAAGTCAGCATCCGCTGGAACAGCGCGGTCGACGAGATCCTGGGCGATGAGTCCGGCGTCAACGCGCTGCGCATCCGCGCCACGCAGGGCACGGCCACCGAAACCCTGCCCGTCACCGGCGTGTTCATCGCCATCGGCCACGCGCCCAACACGGGACTCTTCGAGGGGCAACTCGACATGCGCGGGGGCTACCTGAAGGTGCACGGCGGCAGCGAAGGCAATGCCACGGCCACCAGCATCCCCGGCGTCTTCGCCGCCGGCGACGTGGCGGATTCCGTCTACCGGCAGGCCATCACCTCCGCCGGTTCGGGCTGCATGGCCGCGCTGGACGCCGACAAGTACCTGGAAGGCGTCGAGCACGGCGGCTGATCGATGCAGTTCCGCGAGCTGCATTCCATCGACGAGGTTCAGGCCACGCAATGGAATGCGCTCGAGGGCGCGGACAGTCCCTTCCTGCGACATGAATTCATCGCCGCGCTGGAACATACCGCATGCGTCGGAGCGCAGACGGGCTGGACGCCCGCGCATCTGGCGGCCTTCGACGGCGACCGCCTGCTCGCCGCCGCGCCGGCCTACCGCAAGCAGCACTCCTGGGGCGAGTTTGTTTTCGACTTCAGCTGGGCCCAGGCCTACGCCCGTCATGGCCTTGCCTACTACCCCAAGCTGCTCGTGGCCGTGCCCTTCTCGCCCATCAACAGTGCCCGGCTGCTGGTTTGCGCCCAGGGTGATGCGCCAGCGCTGCGCGCCGCGTTGATCGGGGAACTGGAGCGGCGCTGCGCCGCGCAGGGCCTGTCCTCGGCCCACGCCACTTTCATTTCGGCGGAGGATCGTGAGGCATTCGACCAGCGCGGCTGGCTGTTGCGCAGTGACGTGCAGTTCCACTGGCACAACCAGGGATACGCCGACTTCGAGTCGTACCTGGCAACGTTCCGTTCGGAGAAGCGCAAGCAGGCCCGACGGGAACGCCGGCGCATCGCCGAGGCCGGCATCACGATCAGCACGCTGCGCGGCTCCGCGCTCGATGAGCCCACGCTTGCCTTCGTGCACGCGGTGCATGCACGAACCTTCCACGCGCATGGCCATGAGCCCTACCTGAACCTCGAGTTCTTCCGCGAGATCGTGCGGACGCTGGGAGATGCGCTGGTGGTGAAGCTCGCGCTGCACGGCGGTGAACCGGTGGCGGCAGCCGTGTTCCTGGCTTCCCCTGAAGCCCTCTACGGTCGCTACTGGGGCGCCGTGGGCGAGCACCACAGCCTGCATTTCGAGCTGTGCTATCACCAGGGCATCGAGTTCTGCATAGAACAGGGAATCTCGCGCTTCGAACCCGGCACCCAGGGCGAGCACAAGATCGCCCGCGGCTTCGAACCCAGCCACACCTGGTCGGCGCACTACATCGCCGATGCGCGCTTCCGCGATGCCATCGCCGATTTCCTCGCGCGCGAGGCGACCCAGGTGGATGCCTACGCCGAGGCCGTGGCGGCGCATGTTCCCTTTCATCGCCAATGACGCGCCTGACCTGGCTGCAGCCGGGCGATCCGCCCGACGCCTTCCCGCCGGTGGGCCACGCGCTGGTCGACCCGCCCGGCCTGCTCGCCGGCGGCGGAGACCTTTCCGCTGCGCGGCTGGTGGCGGCCTATGCGCGCGGCATATTCCCCTGGTATTCGACTGGCGAACCGGTGCTGTGGTGGTCACCGGATCCCAGGGAAGTGCTGTTTCCGGCGGAAATCCACATATCGCGCAGCCTGCGCCGGGTTATTGCCCGGGGTGAGTTCCGGGTGACGGAGAACCGGGATTTCCCGGCCGTCATCGAGGGCTGCGCCGCTGCCCGCGCGGCTTCCGCGGGAACCTGGATTACCGCCGAAATGCGCGCGGCCTACCGGGAACTGCACCGGCTGGGCGTGGCCGCCAGCATCGAGGTCTGGGCCGGCGATGACCTTGCCGGGGGGCTCTATGGGGTGCGCAGCGGCCGCGTATTCTGCGGCGAGTCCATGTTCAGCCGGCGCGAAAACGCCTCCAAGGTGGCCCTGGCCTGGCTCGCGGCCCAGTGCCCCACCCGCGGCATCGACCTGATCGACTGCCAGATGCCCTCGGCGCACCTGCGCAGCATGGGCAGCCGCCCCCTGCCCCGCGCCGAGTTCCTCAGTTATTTGATTTGAGCCGCCGGTTTATGCATGATCCGCGACCTTTCCGGGTATTCACCAAGGACACATGGCCAAAGACGACGCGATCCAGATGGAAGGCGAGGTTGTTGAAACCCTGCCCAACACCACATTTCGCGTGCAGTTGAAGAATGGCCACGTGGTCACTGCTCACATCTCCGGGAAGATGCGCAAGAACTACATCCGCATTCTGACTGGCGATGCCGTGACTGTGGAAATGACGCCGTACGATCTGAGCAAGGGTCGCATCGTCTATCGCGGGCGCTAAGCCGCCAGAGTCCCGAATCGAGAGTTTCTGTGGGCCGCGCGGCCGCGCTGTGAGCCCTTTGGCGCGCTTCGGACAGCCGGCGCGTCTGCCCTCGCCTCTGCTGAACCTGTTCGACGCGCCGGAACTTGCGCGCCAAAGGGCTCACAGCACGTCCACGCTACGTACTGCAATTCTTCGGTGCGGAATCCGGCATTGCGCGTGAGGGTGCGGGCGTGATGTGAGGTCTTTCGCGCGCAAGTTCCGGCCGCTTTGGGCCGGCTGTCCGAAGCGCGCGGAAGACCTCACATCGCGACCGCGCCCTTGCACCAGTTCCTGATCCCGACCCGTCAGCCCCTGCCGACGCAGCAACCCGTTCTAGGTGGCGGGTTGTGGCAGCACCTTGCGGGCAGTAGGCGTGGTCTCGAGCTTGAGCGACTTGCCATCGTCGGTGACCGACACCATCACCTGCCCGCCGTCGGCCAGCTTGCCGAACAGCAGTTCCTCGGCCAGCGGCCGCTTGATCTGCTCCTGGATGAGCCGCGCCATGGGGCGGGCGCCCATCTTCGGGTCGTAGCCGTGATCGGCCAGCCAGCCGCGGGCTGCATCGTCGATGGAGAACTGCACGCCCTTCTGCTCGAGCTGGGATTCGGTTTCCATCAGCAGCTTGTCCACCACGCGTTCGATGGTGACCTTGGACAGCGGCGCGAACTGGATGATGGCATCGAGGCGGTTGCGGAACTCCGGCGTGAACAGCCGGCGGATCGCCTCCATGCCATCGGTGGCGTTGTCCGCCTGCGTGAAACCGATCGCCTGGCGCGCCATGTCGGCAGCTCCCGCATTGGTGGTCATCACGATGATCACATGCCGGAAATCGGTCTTGCGGCCGTTGTTGTCGGTGAGCGTGCCGTGGTCCATCACCTGCAGCAGCAGGTTGAACACATCCGGATGGGCCTTCTCGATTTCATCGAGCAGCAGCACGCAGTGGGGGTTCTTGGCCACGGCCTCGGTAAGCAGGCCGCCCTGGTCGAAGCCCACATAGCCCGGCGGCGCGCCGATCAGGCGCGACACGGCGTGGCGTTCCATGTATTCGGACATGTCGAAGCGCAGGAACTCAACGCCCAGTGACGTGGCCAGCTGGCGCGTGACTTCGGTCTTGCCTACGCCGGTGGGGCCTGCGAACAGGAAGCTGCCCACGGGCTTGCGCTGCTCGCCCAGGCCCGAGCGCGCCATCTTGATGGCCGCGGCCAGCGCCTCGATGGCCGGGTCCTGGCCGAAGATCACCAGCTTCAGGTTGCGCTCGAGGTTGCGCAGCACCTCTTTGTCGGACATGGAGACCGTCTTCGCGGGAATGCGCGCGATGCGCGCCACCACGTCCTCGATCTGCTCCACATCGACGATGCCGCTGCGCTCCGCCGCGGGCTTCAGGCGCGCGCGGGAACCCGCCTCGTCGACCACGTCGATGGCCTTGTCGGGCAGGTGACGGTCGTTGATGTGCCGCGCGGCCAGTTCCGCCGCCGCCTTGATGGCCGCATCGGTATAGCTGATGCCGTGGTGCTCTTCATATCGCGGCTTCAGGCCGGTGAGGATCTCGACGGTTTCCTGCACCGTGGGCTCGACCACGTCCACCTTCTGGAAGCGGCGCGACAGCGCATGGTCCTTCTCGAAGATGCCGCGGTATTCCTGGTAGGTCGTGGAGCCGATGCAGCGGATCTCGCCGCTGGTCAGCGCGGGCTTGATGAGGTTCGAGGCGTCCATGACGCCACCGGAAGTTGCGCCCGCGCCGATCAGCGTGTGTATCTCGTCGATGAACAGGATGGCGCCCGGCTGCTTCTTCACCTCGGCGATCACCGACTTGAGGCGCTTTTCGAAGTCGCCGCGGTACTTGGTGCCCGCCAGCAGGCTGCCAAGATCGAGTGAATAGATGACGCCATTGGACAGCGCATCCGGAACCTTGCCTTCCACGATCAGCCGCGCCAGGCCCTCGACGATCGCCGTCTTGCCCACGCCCGCCTCGCCCACGTACAGCGGGTTGTTCTTGCGGCGACGGCACAGGATTTCGACGGTGCGTTCGACTTCAATCTGCCGGCCCACCAGCGGGTCGATGCGACCCTCGACGGCCGCCTTGTTGAGGTTCACCGTGAACTTGTCGAGCACGCTGCCGCCTTCCGGATCGCGCTCGCCCTCGGGGGCCTGCTCTTCGCGGCCGACTTTCTCTTCGGCGCCCTTTGGCAGCCCGTGCGAGATGTACTGCGTCACGTCGAGCCGGGTGATCTCGTGGCGGTTGAGCAGGAACACCGCATGGCTCTGCTTCTCGCTGAAGATGGCCACCA
This sequence comes from Pseudomonadota bacterium, assembly GCA_016720075.1. Taxonomy (GTDB): domain Bacteria; phylum Pseudomonadota; class Gammaproteobacteria; order Steroidobacterales; family Steroidobacteraceae; genus ZC4RG30. The sequence goes on along the minus strand of JADJXW010000020.1, from coordinate 96,231 downwards.
GCACATCGGCCACGGCCACCTCGCGGCGTCCGCCGGACTGCACCTGGAACACGGCCCGCTGCAGCACGCGCTGGAATCCCAGCGTCGGCTGAACCTCGCGGTCGTCTTCGCCGGCCTTCATCTTCGGCGTGGTTTCGTCGATGTGGCGACGCAGCTCGTCGGCCAGGCGGCGGATGTCGGCGCCGCCAGCCTTCAGGATTTCGCGCACGCGCGGCGCGTCGATGATCGACAGCAGCAGGTGCTCGACCGTCAGGAATTCATGGCGGGCTTCGCGCGCCTGCGCGAACGCCCCATTCAGGCAACTTTCCAGTTCGGACGACAGCATTCTCGCCTCCGTTTCCTAGGCCTGCTCGAGAGTACACATCAGCGGATGCTGATTGTCGCGGGAGTAGGTCATCACCTGCGCAACCTTCGTCTCGGCGATCTCGTAAGTAAACACGCCGCAGACACCCTTGCCCTTCATGTGCACTTCAAGCATCACCCGCGTGGCCGATTCACGGTCCAGGCGGAAAAAGCGCTCCAGCACATCCACGACGAACTCCATCGGGGTGTAGTCGTCGTTCAGCAGCACCACGCTGTACAGCGGCGGCTGCCGGGTTTCCGGCGCAGCCTCCTCGACTACCAGGCCCGTGTGGCCCTGCTCTTCCGGTCGGTTCGCCTTGGTCATATCAGTGAAGCAATTATGGGGGCAGAGGTCGCGATGCCAAGTGCGGCCGGGCACACCCGCCACGGTCGCCACGATGCGACAGTCCTGCCCCAAAAATGTGATCCTTTTGTGAAGTCAAAACAATTGCTTGAGCGCTTATTCGACACCTGAGCATAATACTTGGATCGTGGCTTCCTTTGCGCAAGCACTGCACCTGGACGGCGAGCTGGCTGGCCAGCTGATCGCCCGCGCGCCGCGCTGGTTGACCGGCGCGCTGGTGGTGCTGCTGGGCGTCCGCGCCGCAACGCTGGTGGCCTCGCTCTCCGGAACCCCGTCTGCGATGCCCAGCGCCTCGCCACCTCCTCCCGCCGCCACCCGCAACGTGGTCGATGTGCCCTCGATACTCAGGGCCAACCTGTTCGGCCAGGGCCAACCTGCCCCGGGAAGCCTCAACGCGCCCGTCACGAACATGTCCCTGGTGCTGGCCGGCGTGATCGCCGATGCGGACGAGAAACTCGGCTTTGCGATGCTTGGCACCTCGGCCACCGACATCAAGGTGTATCGCGTCGGCGATGTGGTGCCGGGAGGCGCGCGCCTCAACTCAGTGCTGGTCGACCGAGTGCTGCTGGATCGCGGCGGCACGCTCGAGGCGGTGCTGATACCGCGGGTCACGGCCGGCAGCGCCGCGCCACTGGTCAGCTCCCCTCCGCAGGTGACCGGTTCCGTCGCGCGGGTGCAGCAGGTGCTGCGCAGCAACCCCGCCCTCATCGGCCAGGTCATCCAGCGCCAGCCGGTGATTTCCCCGGACGGCAAGCTGCGCGGTCTTCGGGTCTATCCTGGCACCAACGCGCAGGCCTTCAATCGCCTGGGACTGCGTCCCGGCGACCTGGTAACCGCCATCAACGGCACCACGCTCGAAGACCAGACGCGCGGCGAGGAAATCTTCAATTCCCTGAGCGGCGCCGCCGAGGGGCGCGTCACGGTGATCCGCAATGGCAGCCCGCTGGAGCTGCACCTGAACCTGGCCGAAGTGGCCACCGAAGCCGAACGCCTTAACCAGGGTCCCGGCATCGATACTGGCGTCCCGCCTGGCGCGCCCGAGAGTGCGAGGTAAACATGATCCGATCCGTCGCCCATTTCGTGCGTGTTGCGGTGCTGCTGGCGGGCGCTGCCGCCACCGTCACCGCACAGACGCCGCCGCAACCGGGCGCGCCGCCGCCTGCCGCCTCCGGCTCGCGCATGATCACCCCGAACTTCACCAATGTGCCCATCGAGCAGCTGGCCGAGGCGGTTGGCGAAGCCACCAACACCACGTTCATCGTCGATCCGCGCGTGCGCGCGCAGGTGAGCCTGGTGAACCCCAAGGCCATGACGGCCAACGAGCTGTATTACGCCTTCCTGTCGATCCTGCAGGTCTACAACTTCGCCGCGCTGCGCTCCGGCAACGTGGTGAAGATCGTGCCGGACGTGAACGCCCGGCAGATGCCGGGCAATGACCTGCCCTCTTCGCTCGGCGGCGGCAGCGACGAGATGGTCACCACGGTCATCGAGGTGAAGAACATCAGCGCCAACCAGCTGGCCACGGTGCTGCGGCAGCTGCAGCCGCAGTACGGGCTGCTGCAGCCCATTCCGGGCACGAATTCCATGGTGATCACGGACCGCGCCAGCAACGTGGCGCGCATCCAGCGCATCGTCAATCGGGTGGATCAGTCCGGCAACAGCAACGTCGAGGTGATCCCGCTGCAGAACGCCACCGCCGGCGACCTGGTGCGGACGATCAACGCCCTGTCGGCCGGCCAGCCGGCCGATGCGGCCGCCGGCCTCACGCCGCGCGTGGTGGCTGATGACCGCACCAACAGCGTGCTGATCAGCGGCGATCCGGCCCAGCGGCTGCGCATCGCCACGTGGATCGCGCACCTGGACACGCCGCTCGAGAACGGCACCGGCACCGATGTCATCTACCTGAAGTACGCCGATGCCGAGGCGCTGGCCTCGAAGCTCAAGGAGCAGGCCACGGGCGTCGCGGTAGCGGCTGCCGGTGGCGCTGCAGGCGCCGCGGGCGGCGCCGCGGGCGCCGATCGCAGCGTGACCATCTGGCCCGACAAGCAGACCAATGCCATCGTCATTACCGCGCCGCCCAAGATGATGCGCTCGCTGCGCACGGTGATCGACAAGCTCGACATCCCGCGCGCCCAGGTATTGGTCGAGGCCATCATTGCCGATGTGAACACCAGCAAGTCCGCCGACCTGGGCGTGAACTGGGCCGTGTTCTCGAACGAGGATGGCGCCAACGTGCCGGTGGGCGGCTTCGTGAATCCCGTGGGCTCGGCCAACGGCAATGCGGTGAGCATCGTCGACCTGACCAGGTCGATCCTGAGCCCCGCCAATGCCACCTCGGTGCCGCTGGGCGCCACGATGGCGGTGGGTCGCCTGCGCGACAACGGCCTTAACTTCGGCGCGATGATTCGCGCGCTGCGTGCCGACGGCAACAGCAACGTGATCGCCACGCCCTCGATCACGGCCACAGACAACCAGACGGCCGAGTTCAAGAGCGCCCAGGAAGTCCCGTTCATCACCGGGCAGTACACGAACACGCAGAACAACAGCAACGGGCAGGTGAATCCGTTCACCACCGTGCAGCGCCAGGAAGTCGGCACCATCCTCAAGATCACGCCGCAGATCAATGGCGGCAACGCCATGACGCTGAAGGTCGAGGTGGAAAGCTCCGAGCTCACCGGCAAGACCGGCGATGCCGGCAGCGCCATCACGCAGAAGCGCTCGTTCAAGACCGAGGTGCTGGTGGAAAGCGGCGCCACGGTGGTAGTTGCGGGTCTCATCAGGGATACCAAGGCCACCGGTGAGACGCGGGTGCCCTTCCTGGGCCGCATTCCGCTGCTCGGCGAGCTCTTCAAGACACGCAATGCCACGCGTGAGCAGACCAACCTGATGGTGTTCATCCGACCGAAGATCCTGACGGACAGCCTGCAGTCGGCCATCGAGACCAACTCCAAGTACAACCTGATCCGCGATGCGCAGATCAGGCAGGGAAGTGGTTTCGAGGTGCTGCCGCTGCTGCCCTTCGACAAGCCGCCGGTGCTGCCGCCCGCCCCGCCGCTGCCCGCCGCGCCCGCGCCGGGGGCTCCGGCTGCTCCGGCCGCAGGAACACCGGCAACCACATCTCCCGTGCCGCCTGCCGACGGCAAGCCCGCCAACTAGGTCAGCAACGCCCTTGAGCGCCAATCCCCAGGCCTTTGGTACACCCGCGCGCGAAGTGCCGTTCACGTTCGCCAAGCGCCATGGCGTGGTGGTGCGTGAAGTGCGCCAGGGGACTGCGATCTGCGCTCTGCGTTCGGATGCCAGCGCCGTGGCCGTGACGGAACTGCGACGCGTGGTGCGACTGCCGCTGCAGCTCGAGCGCGTGAACGATGAGGAATTCGACCGGCTGCTGCGCCTGGCCTATGAGGGAGGTGGCGGCTCGCTGCAGATGGTGGGCGGACTTGAGGATGGGGCAGACCTTGCGCACCTGGCCCAGGACCTGCCCGAGCAGGCCGACCTGCTGGAAAGCGACGACGACGCACCCATCATCCGCCTGATCAACGCGGTGCTGAGCCAGGCGATCCGCGAGAACGCCTCCGACATCCACGTGGAGCCCTTCGAGAACCGCCTGGTGGTGCGCTTCCGCGTGGATGGCGTGCTGCGCGAGGTGCTGCAGACCAAGCGCGCGGTGGCGCCGCTGGTGGTCTCGCGCATCAAGGTGATGAGCAAGCTCGACATCGCCGAGAAGCGCCTGCCACAGGATGGCCGCATCAGCCTGCGCATCGCCGGCCGCGCGGTGGACGTGCGTGTTTCCACCATTCCTTCCGGCCACGGCGAGCGCGTCGTGCTGCGCATCCTCGACAAGCAGGCCGGCCGGCTCGACCTCGAGAGCTCGGCATGGACCCGCACCCGGGAACTGATGGATGAACTGATCCACAAGCCGCACGGCATCCTGCTGGTCACCGGCCCCACCGGCTCCGGCAAGACCACCACGCTGTATGCGGGCCTGGAACGGCTGAACGACAACAGCCGCAACATCATGACGGTCGAGGATCCCATCGAGTACTACATCGATGGCATCGGCCAGACGCAGGTGAACACCAAGGTCGAGATGACCTTCGCCCGCGGCCTGCGCGCCATCCTGCGCCAGGACCCGGACGTGGTGATGGTGGGCGAAATCCGCGACCTGGAAACCGCGCAGATCGCCGTGCAGGCCTCGCTCACCGGCCACCTGGTGCTCTCGACCCTGCACACCAACACCGCCGTGGGCGCGATCACGCGCCTGCGCGACATGGGCATCGAGCCCTTCCTGCTCTCCTCCAGCCTCATCGGCGTGGTGGCGCAGCGCCTGGTGCGCGTGCTGAACCCCGAAACCCGCGTGGCCGCCGCGGCCAGCGAATACGAGCGCCGGCTGCTGAACGTGCCCGCAGCGGACGCGGCGCCGCAGATCTATCGCCCGGGCGGCGACACCGGCAATGGCTATCGGGGACGCATGGGCATCTACGAGCTGGTGCTCATCGATGACACCATGCGCACGATGATCCACGACGGCGCCGCCGAGCACGACCTGGAACGTTACGCCCGCACGCTGACGCCCTCGATCCGCGACGATGGCCGCGCCAAGATCCTGCGCGGTGACACCACCGTCGAGGAAGTGCTGCGCGTGACGCGCGAAGACTGACAGCAGGCAATGGGGGCATTCGAATACACGGCATTGGACGCAGGCGGCAAGGAGCGCCGCGGCGTGCTCGAGGGCGACACCGCCCGGCATGTACGCAGCCTGCTGCGCGACCAGCAGCTGCTGCCCGTCACCGTCAAGGAACTCGCGGCCCAGGAAGCGCAGCGAAGCAAGTCCTTCTCTTTCGGCAGCGGCGTTTCAACCACCGACCTGTCGCTGCTGACCCGGCAGCTCGCCACTCTCTCTCGCGCCGGCCTGCCGCTGGAAGAGGCCCTGCTGGCCGTCTCGCAGCAGAGCGAGAAGGCTCGCGTGCAGAGTGTGCTCCTGGGCGTGCGCGCCAAGGTGATGGAGGGCCATACGCTGGCGGATGGCCTGGCAGAGTATCCGCGGGTGTTCCCGGAGATCTACCGCGCGACCGTGGCCGCCGGCGAACAGGCCGGACACCTGGACGAGGTGCTCGAGCGCCTGGCCGACTACACCGAGAACCGCGAGGTGATCCGGCAGAAGGTGCTGGGCGCGCTGCTGTATCCCATCGCGCTCACCGTCATGTGCTTCGGCATCGTCTCGATCCTGCTGGTGTTCGTGGTGCCGAAGGTGGTCGACGTGTTCGACAGCTACCGCGCGCAGCTGCCGCTGTCGACCCGCGTGCTGATCTGGATGAGCGACTTCGTGCGCAACTGGGGAATCTGGTTCCTGATCGCCATGGCGATTCTGGTCTGGGTGCTGTTCCAGCAGCTGAAGAAGCCCGCCGTGCGCGCCCGCGTGGGACGCCTGCAGTTGCGACTGCCCATCGTGGGGCGCATCGTGCGCGGCGTGAACACGGCCCGCTTCACCCGCACGCTGAGCATCCTCTCCGGCGCCTCGGTTCCGGTGCTCGAGGCCCTGCGCATCGCCGGCGAGGTGGTGACCAATCCGCCCATGCGCGAAGCCGTTGCACAGGCAACCGCCCGGCTCCGCGAGGGCGCTCCGATCGGCCGTTCACTCGGGGCGAGCCGGCTTTTCCCGCCCATGACGATCCACCTTATCTCCAGCGGTGAATCCAGCGGCGAGCTGGATACCATGCTTCAGCGCTCGGCCGAGAGCCAGGAGCGGGAGCTCGATGGCCTGCTGACCGCGCTGGTGGGCCTGCTGGGGCCGCTGCTCATCGTCGGGATGGGCGTATTCGTGATTGGCATCGTTTTTGCGATGCTGTTACCAATTTTCCAGATGAACTCGCTGATTCGCTGAGGTATAAATTTCATCGGCCGATGGTTATGTTGAGACTGGATGACGGTTTTTTCTTCATGAGCAGGCTGCCATGGGCGAGAAACAGGAAACCGAAGATTTCGACGACGCGGACGACGAAGAGCTGGAAGGCGGCGAGGAAGTCGACCTCGTCCGGCTGACCCGTGATCTGGATACCGCGCGCCGGCGCGGCGCCCGCAACGGCATGCCAGCCCTGCGCAAGCTGGAGCTGCTGGCCGAGCAGCGGCGCACCGCCGAGCTGACCTCCGACTTCGACGACTACGAACTCGACGAACCCAAGCGCGGGAAACGCGGCGCTTCATTTGCCGCCTGATTCCTGTCTGGTCAGTGGAACTCGTGGATGCCGAAGCGCAGCGCGCCAATCAGCGCCGTGCGGTCCAGCAGGTCGCGCGCGATCAGGTGAGTGACGCCTGATTCGCGCTGCAGCATGCCGCGCGCCTCCATAAGATGCGCGCCGGTCAGCACCGCATTGCGCCGCTCGCCCAGCTGCCGCCAGACCACCACATTCACCTGCCCTGATTCATCCTCCAGCGTCACGAAGGTGACGCCGCTGGCGGTCATCGGCCGCTGGCGCGTGATGACCAGGCCCGCCACCCGCACCATCGCGCCATCCGGCGCGAGATCCAGTTCCTGCGCGCTGAGCACCCGGGCGGCCGACAACTGCTCCCGCAGCAGCGCCAGTGGATGCCGGCCCAGCGTGAAACCCAGCGCGCGGTAATCGGCCTCCACGTCCTCGAACTCGGATGGCGCGCGCAGCAGCGGCTGGGCAACTTCGCCCGCATCCGGCGCGGTGGCCAGCGGCGGCAGGTAGCCGGCCACGCGCCAGTAGGCCAGGTGACGATGCCCGCCGAAGCCCGCCAGCGCACCGGCGGCGGCCAGCGCCTCCATGTCGTGGCGCGCCAGGCGCGCGCGATCCCCAAGATCGCGCAGATCCGCGAAGGGCGCATGCTGCCGGGCCGCGACGATCCTGGCCTTCGCGGCGTCGCCGAGCGAGCGCACGCAGCGCAGCCCCAGTCGCAGCGCCGGACCGCCCTCGGCCCGTTCCAGCGTGCAGTCGATGTCGCTGACGCGCACATCGGCCGCGCGCACCTCGACACCATGCGCGCGCGCGTCGCGCAGCAGCTGCGCAGGCTGGTAGAAACCCATGGGCTGGCTGTTGAGCAGCGATGCGGTGAAGGCCGCCGGCTGATGGTGCTTGAGCCAGGCCGACACATAGGCCAGCAGCGCGAAGCTGGCCGCATGCGCCTCGGGGAACCCGTAATCCGAGAAGCCGCGGATCTGCCTGATGATGGCTGTCGCGAACTCATCGGCGTAGCCGCGCTCGCGCATGCCGGTGAGCAGCTTGAGCTCGAACTTCTCCATGCCGCCGCGCCGCTTCCACGCGGCCATCGCGCGTCGCAGCTGGTCGGCCTCGCCCGGCGTGAAGCCGGCCGCCACGATGGCGATCTGCATCACCTGCTCCTGGAAGATGGGCACGCCGCAGGTGCGCGCCAGCACGCCGCGTACCGCCTCGCTCGGATAGACGATGGGCTCCTCGCCGCTGCGCCGGCGCAGGTAGGGATGCACCATGTCGCCCTGGATGGGCCCGGGTCGCACGATGGCCACCTCGATGACGAGGTCGTAGTAGTCGCGCGGCTTCAGCCGCGGCAGCATCGACATCTGCGCGCGCGATTCGATCTGGAACACGCCGACGGTGTCGCTGCGGCAGATCATGTCGTACACGGCCGCATCGGCCGGGGGCACCTCGTGGATTTCCCGGGCCCCCTCGCCGTGGATTTCACGCACCATCGCGAAGCACTTTCGGATGGCCGTGAGCATGCCCAGGGCAAGCACGTCGACCTTCAGCAGGCGCAGGTCTTCCAGGTCGTCCTTGTCCCACTGGATGACGGTGCGTTCGGGCATGGTGGCGTTCTCCACCGGCACCAGTTCGGACAGTGGCCCCTCGGAGATCACGAAGCCACCCACGTGCTGCGACAGATGCCGCGGAAAGCCCACCAGCGTCGCGGCGAGTTCGAGCAACCGGATGAGGGTGGGATCGGCCATGTCCACGCCCGCCTCGCGCAGCTTGTCGGCATCCACGCGATGCCCATGCCAGCCCCTCAAGCGCCGGATGAGCGCGCGCGCCTGCGGTTCACCCACCTCGAGCACGCGGATCAGGTCGCGCACCACGCTGCGCGCGCTGTAGGTGATGACGGTGGCGGCCAGCGCCGCGCGATGCCGGCCGTACTTGCGGTAGATGTGCTGGATCACCTCTTCACGCCGCTCGTGCTCGAAATCGATGTCGATGTCGGGCGGCTCGTCGCGCTCCTTCGACACGAAGCGCTCGAACAGCATCGAAAGCTCGCCCGGCCCTACCGAGGTCACCTTCAGGCAGAAGCAGACTATGGAGTTCGCGGCCGAACCGCGTCCCTGGCAGAGGATGCCCTCGCCCCGCGCAAAGCGCACCACGTCGTACACCGTGAGGAAGAAGGGCTCGTATTTCAATTCCGCGATGATGGCGAGTTCTTTCTCGATGAGCGCGCGCACCGCCACCGGCACGCCGCGCGGCCAGCGTTCGGCGGCGCCCGCTTCGGTCAACTGCCGCAGGTAGCTGGCGGGCGTCTGCCCCTCGGGCACGATCTCGCGCGGGTACTGGTAGCGAAGCTCATCCAGGCTGAACCGGCAGCGCGCGGCGATGGCCACGCTCTCGGCCAGCAGCGCAGGCGGATAGAGCCGCGCCAGTTCCTCGCGCGCGCGCAGATGCCGCTCGCCGTTGGGATAGAGCCGCTGGCCGGCTTCACGCAGCGCCACCCGGTGGCGGATGGCGGTCAGCGTGTCCTGGATCCGGCGTCGTCCGGCCTCGTGCATGTGCACGTCACCGCAGGCCACGCAGCGCAGGCCCAGCCCGGCGGCGATATCCAGCAAAGCCCGCAAAAGCTGCGCATCCTGGCCGGTGCGCAGCAGGCTCACGCCCACCCACAGCGCGCGCGGATAGCGCGCCGCCAGCCATGCGCCCTGTTCGCGCGCGGCCTGCGGGTGGGACAGCACGCAGTCCTGCGGTCGCCAGAGGATCAGGCAGTCTGGCTCCTCGGCCTGCGTGATGGCCCCCGTGGCAGGCGCGATGCAGGCGGTGAGGTCCGCGCGCGCCAGGTGGTATGAGCCTTTCGGCGCGGCGCGCCGGCCGCGCGTGATGAGCTGGCAGATCTGGCCATAGCCGCGTCGCGTGGCGGCCAGCGCCACGAATTTCAGGCCACATTCCAGCGTGAATTCGGCGCCGATGATCAGCGGCAGCCCGGCTTCCCTGGCCGCCATGTGTGCGCGCACCACGCCGGCCATGGAACATTCATCGGTGAGCGCCAGCGCCGCATAGCCCAGCTCGCGCGCGCGCTGGATGAGTTCGGCCGCATGCGATGCGCCGCGCAGGAAGCTGAAGTTGCTTAGAGCGTGAAGCTCGGCGTAGTCAGGCAAAGCATCCATGCAGGAACCAGCGCCGCGGCGCCGCGCATTCGCGGTAGATCCACCACCGGGCGCCATCGGCGGTCGTGGCCACGTAGTAATCACGCGCCACATCCGCGCCATCCCACCAGCCGGACTCGATGCGCTCGGGGCCGCTGACCAGCGCCAGATCGCACCCTTCATGCTGCAGCCGGCGCACGCGGCCGGCCGCATCGCACAGCGCATCGAGCGGCACGGGTTCACGCATGAGGCCCAGCGGCCTTGCAGCCCCGGCAGATGCGGCAGCATGGCCCATGCCGTGCGCCAGCCCGCGCGCCTCGACCCTGATCGCCTCGGATCTGGCCGCCTCGGACAGCGCGGGCGGCATATGACGGTACTGCCGCTCTGGCCGGTGTTCATCGACCTGCGCCAGGCCATGGGCCGCGCGCTCACCCAGCCGGGCCAGCAGCGTCTGCAGGAACTCCGGGGCCTGCGCGGCAGGCGCGGCGCCGCCCTGTTCGCCCGGCGCCCACAACGCGCCACTGTCCGCCAGGAAACGCCGCGGCCGGCCGGCGATCAGTTCCATGCCGCGCACGGGTTCGGCCAGCTGCAGCGTTTCGAGCCGCGCGGTGAGCAGCGCCGCGAAACGCGCGGCGCGGTATTCGGGCACCACGCAGCGCAGCAGGCAGAGGGAATCCGCCGCGCGCCGATGCCGCAGCACCAGGCGCAGCGCCATCACGCCGCGCTGCCGCTCGCGCAGGAATTCCTCGAGCTGCCGCAGCGCGGGCTGCAGCGCCGCGAGCAGTCGTTCGCGATCGGTGGTCTCGAAATCCGGTTCGATGCGCTGGCTGAAACGCGGCGTGGGCAGCAGCAGCCGGCGCGGATCGGCGCGCGCGCCGGTGAGCCGGTCGAGCTGCCAGAGTCTTTCGGGGCCGATGCGCCGCGCGAGACCCGCACGTGGCAGGCGCAGCAGCTCACCCACGGTGTTCACTCCCATGCTGGCCAGGCGCTGCAGTTCATCCTCGGGCCAGTGCAGGTGCCGCAGCGGCAGCGGCGCGATCCGCCCGGCCAGCCGCGCGGTGGTGTTGATGCAGCAGTTGCGACCCGCGCGCGCCAGCAGCACCGCGGCCAGCGGCGTGGGCGCCAGCGCCAGCTGCAGTGGTCGCGGGAACGCCTTGCGCAGCTCGGCAAGCAATCCGGGCAAGCCACCGAACAGGTTCTGGCTGCCGGCAAGCTCGAGCAGCACCGCATCGGTGGATTCCACAGTCACCCGCGGCGTGAGCGACTGGGCGCGGCGGATCAGCACAGCCTGCGCGGCGCTGATCGCATCACCCTCGACCGCGAATTCACCCTGCCTGCCCCCGAGCTGCACGGCGGCCCACAGCTCGCGCGCCGCGGCAGGCGCCGGCCTTGCATCACCGGCTGGCACCTCGCGCACCTGCGCGCGCACTGGCCGGATCGCCGGCTGCGGCGCATCGAGGTCGAGCCGTTGCTGATGGATATTCATGGCAGCGCCACCTGCACCACGCGCGGCGCAAGGCCACGCCCCTTGAGCAGATCAAGCCGCAGATGCGTGGCCGTGCGCGTGAGCGCGATGCGCAGCGTAGCGGCGGTGTGTTCACGCGCGGCGCATGCGGGACGAATGAGCACGCCCAGCGATGCGCCGCGCTCCGCGGCCAGCGCCAGGCGCCGCAGCTCGGTCATGCCCGCCGCCTGCGGCCACGCAATGCCCAGCGCGCAGACGCCCGACAGCAGGCACTGCTCCAGCGCCCACAGGGATTCGGCAGGCCGGGACTGCACCACGAGCAGGCGATCGAGTCTTGCGCCCTCCTGCTGCCAGGCTGGCGCGAAAGGCTCGAAGGGCGGCGCGACGAAGGTGCACCAGCGCGGCGTTTCAGCGTGGGTGAGGCGGCGGATCAGCGGCGCCCACAGCGCGAGTTCCCCGCTGCCGAAGCGCGGCACCAGGATTTCGACCAAGCCGCGCCGCGGCCAGCCGCCATCGGGCAGCGCCGCATCGAGTGCGGCAGACCCCGTGGCGAATCCTTCGCGGGGCGCGGCACCCCGGCCGCGCCAGAGCGCGGGATGCTGCAGCAGCGTTTCAAGCTGCGGGTGTTGTGCCGCCTCGGGCATGTAAATGCCCCGGGTCGCTCAAAGCCCCATGCCCTTGCCGCGACGGATGACGCCCACCACCACGCCCTCGATCAGCATGTGCTGCTGCTTGAGGTCGACCTTGATGGGTTCGAAGTCTTCGTTCTCGGGCAGCAGCCACACCACCGGGCCTTCCTGGCGGTAGCGCTTCACGGTGACCTCGTCTTCGAGGCGCGCGACGATGATCTGCCGGTTGCGCACATTGGGCGTGCGGTGCACGGCCACCATGTCGCCATCGAGGATGCCGGCGTTCTTCATCGACATGCCCACCACCTTCAGCAGGTAGTGCGGCTGCGGGTGGAACACCGAAGGATCGATCTGCAGGTGATCCTCGATGTTTTCCTGGGCGAGGATGGGACTGCCGGCGGCTACGCGGCCGATGAGCGGCAGGCCCATCTGCTCGCGCAGGGTGTCTTTGAGCTGGATGCCGCGCGAGGCGCCGGGCAGCAGCGTGATGACCCCCTTGCGCGCCAGCGTGCGCAGGTGCTCTTCTGCGGCATTGGCAGACTTGAAGCCGAGTTCATCGGCGATTTCCTTGCGGGTGGGCGGCATGCCGGTGTCCTGGACCGTGCGCTGGATGAGCCGCAGAATCTCGGTTTGCCGGGGTGTGAGGTCTGAGTCAGACATGGCAGTGTTTCCGTGGCTGTGTATTCATACAGGCGACTGTAAGTATATACAGTCGCCGCCAGATGGCAAATCATCTGCAGGAAGCAGCGCAAACCCATGACTTCAAAGGATCAGACACTCGACGTCGCCATCATCGGCGCCGGCCACAATGGCCTGACCTGCGCGGCCTACCTCGCCCGGGCCGGTCTGAAGGTGACCCTCTTCGAGCGCCGCCCCCTGTTCGGCGGCACGGCCGTCACCGAGCAGTTCCACCCGGGCTTCCGCAATTCCACGGCCAGCTACACGGTGAGCCTGCTGCACCCCACGGTGATCCGCGACCTCCGGCTCCATGAGCATGGGCTGCGGATCGTCGAGCGCTCACTGCTGAACTACCTGGTGGAAGCGCCCGGCCAGGGCCTGCGACTGGGACCCACCAGCGCCGACACCCAGCGCGCACTGGCCGCGCGCTCCCCGCGCGATGCCGGACGCTACGAGGCCTATCACGCGCAGTTGGAGGCCGGCATCGCGCTGCTGAAAGACCTGCTGCTGCAGACGCCTCCCACCGACCTCAGGCGCCTGGGCGACCTGTGGTCCATGATCCGCGTGGGTCGCGCCTTCCGCGCGCTGCCGCTGGAAACCCAGCGCGCGGTACACGAGCTGTTCACCCGCAGCGCCGGGGATTTCCTCGACGGCTGGTTTGAAGACGAAGGCATCAAGGCGGCCTATGGCTTTGATTCCATCGTCGGCAACTACGCCAGCCCCTATACGCCGGGCAGCGCCTATGTGCTGCTGCACCATGCCTTCGGCGAGGTGAACGGCAAGCGCGGCATCTGGGGCCACGCCATCGGCGGCATGGGTTCCATCACGCAGGCGCTGGCCCGCGAGGCCACCTCGCATGGCGCCTCAATAGAAGTAGATGCCCCGGTGCAGCAGGTGCTGGTGGAAAACGGCCGCGCGACAGGCCTGCTGCTGGCCGACGGGCGCGAGGTGCGCGCGCGGCGCATCGCCGCCAACGTCAATCCGCGCACGCTCTACCTGCAGATGCTCGCGGCCACCGATGTGGATCCCGCAGTGCGGGAGCGCATGCAGCGCTACCGCGCGGGCTCGGCCAGCTTCCGCATGAACGTGGCGCTGTCGGAGCTGCCGCAATTCGATCACAGCGGCCCCGAAGGCAGTGATATCCACCGTTCCGGCATCCTCATCGGTCCGTCGCTGGCCTACATGGACCGCGCCCATGCCGATGCGCGCCTGGCCGGCATGTCGCGCGAACCAGTCGTGGAAATGCTGATTCCCAGCACGATTGACGATTCCCTGGCTCCCGCAGGGCAGCACGTGGCCAGCCTCTTCTGCCAGCATTTCGCCCCCACGCTGCCGGACGGCAGAAGTTGGCAGGACGAACGACAGCGCGCCGCGGACCTCATCATCGACACGGTCACGCGCCACGCGCCGAACTTCCGCCGCAGCATCCTGGGCGTGATGGCGCTGTCGCCCTTCGACCTCGAGGAGCGCTTCGGCCTGCCCTCCGGCGACATCTTCCACGGCGCGCTCGGGCTCGATCAGCTGTGGGCAGCACGCCCCCTTCTGGGACACGGTGATTACCGTACCGGAGTGAAAGGACTTTATCTGTGCGGTGCCGGTGCGCACCCGGGCGGCGGAGTAACCGGGTTGCCCGGACGCAACTGCGCGTTCGCCATGCTGCGTGACAAACGCGCGTGAGTCTTGATTCCAAGCCTATTTCCCGCGCGAAGGGTAAATGTCTCCTCCAGCCGACAGAAGGCACAAAGCGGTTGCCGAAGTCGCCACGTTATGGTCAAGTTGCGCCACCCGCGTAGAACGGCATCAAGGGGATGCCCGCGAAAGCGGTAACTTTGGCCAACCCGTTGCTGGAAATTGCTCCGCAACCTTGTAAGGGGAACGAAAAATGAAGAGCTCGATTGGAATCAAGATTGCCGCCGTCGCCGCCGTTGCTGCACTGGCCGGTTGCACGGACCTCAAGCCGCTGCAGGCCGACATCGACAGCCTGAAGACCCAGGTTGGCGCGCTGTCCTCGGATCTGGCTGCCCACAAGGCCGACCGTGCGGACGCCAACGCCGCCGCCGCTGCCAGCACGGCCGCTGGTGCCGCCTCGTCGAAGGCCGACTCGGCCCAGAACACGGCTAACCAGGCCCTGACGGCTGCCCAGTCCGCGCAGACGGGCGTCAACGATCTGAACGAGAAGATCGACCGCATGTTCAAGCGGTCCGTTTCGAAGTAAACGATATCGAAGCAGCCCCCGGGCTGCCTCGTTATGAAAAACGCCGCGCCTAGTGCGCGGCGTTTTTTTTGCCGCTCGTCGGCCAGCGGCAACCGCCCGTCGGGAAGGCGCCCCGGACCGGGCCCGATCTGTAGCCTAGCGCCATGAACCCGAATACCCGTACCAGGCCGAGCCGGATCCGCGGTGTCACGCTGCTGGAGCTGCTGACGGTCACCGCCATCATCGGCATCCTCGCGGCCATCGCCATCCCCTCGTACCAGGACCACGTGCGGCGTGGCCAGATCGAGGAGGCCACCGCAGTGCTGTCACAGGGTCGGGTGGCCACTGAGCAGTTCTTCCTGGACAACCGCACGTTCGCCGCCGCGCCCTGCCCGGCCAACACCGACAACTTCGTGCTGACCTGCGCGGGCAACGCCACGACGTACACCATCACGGCCACCGGCGCGGGCAACCTCGCCAGCTTCGTCTTCACCATCAACGAGCGCAATGCCCGCAGCACCACCAGCCCGTGGGGCAATGGCGCCTGCTGGATCATGAAGAAGGGCCAGTCATGCTGAGCGGCCTGCCCGGCACCCGGTCGCGGGGCTTCACGCTGGTGGAGCTGATGACCGCACTGGGCATATCGGCCATCCTGGTGGCCATCGCCGTGCCGACTATGCGCGCCTTCATCGAGAATTCGCGCATCCGCGCCGCATCCGAATCGCTGCAGAATGGCCTGGCGCTCGCCCGCAACGAGGCCGTGCGTCGCAACGAGCGCATCGAGTTCGTGGCCCAGGCCACCGGCTGGGTGGTGCGCGTTCCCGGCGCCGCCACACCGCTGCAGGAGGCCAGCGGTCGGGAAGGTCGCACGGGCCTCACACTCACCATGACGCCTGACGCTGCCGATCGCATCACGTTCGATTCCTTCGGACGCTCCATCGCCAATGCCGATGGCTCGGCTTCGCTGTCGCAGGTGGATATCGTGTCGACAAATCCCCCTTCCTCGGGCAACTACAAGCCACTGCGGATCCAGATCCAGGCCACCGGCGCTGCGCGCCTGTGCAACCCTGCGGTGGCCGCTGGCAATCCGGCGGTGTGCCTGTGATCCGGCGCAATCCCCGCCATGGCAGCCAGGCCGGCCAGCGCGGCTCCACCCTCACCGAGGTGATGGTGTCGGTGGTGCTGTTCTCCGTCGGCGTCATCGGCCTGATGCGCGTGCTGGGCACCGCCGTGCAGGACACCGGCTCGCTGCAATACCGCGCCACCGCCGCGACGCTGGCCGACACGGCCATCGGCCAGATGTGGGTGGATCGCGGCAACCTGCCCGCCTATGTCACGGCCGGCACGGCCGTGCCGGAACTGCCCAACGGTTCGCGCGTGGTCACGGTGGCCGGCAACATCGTGACGGTGGCCATCAGCTGGCAGGCGCCCGGCGCCGCAGCGGCAAGCACGCACCGGGTCACCGCCACCATCGTGGGCAACTGATCATGAAGAACCGCAACCAGGGCTTTACCCTCGTCGAAGTGATGATCGCGCTGGTGATCGCCAGCATCACCGCCGTCATCGTGCTGAACGTGCTGATCAGCTTCCAGTCGCGCAAGCAGACCACGGCCGGATCCAACGATGCGGCCATCAGCGCCTCGCTGGGCATGTACTCGATCGAGCGTGAAGTGCGCATGGCCGGCGCCGGCTATACCAACGCGCTCGGACTCGCCTGCCCGCAGGGGGTGAACATCGCCTACAACGACGTGGCCATCGTCAATGGTGGCCAGGTGATGCCGCTGCAGATCGTTGATGGCGGCGCAAACCCGACCAGATCAGCATCGTGCGCAGCAACGCGGAACTTGGCGTCGCGCCAGCGACGGTGATGACGACCATGGCAAGCGCCGTCGCGAATGTTGTCGTGGACCGCAATACCGGCTTCAATGTGAACGACCTGCTGCTGGTCACCAGCAATGATGGCAGTGTGCCGTGCACGATCATGCAATTGAGTGGCGCCCCCACCGCCTCGGGTGGCAACTGGGCCCTGCCCCATGCATCCACGGCGCTGTACAACCCGGCCACGCCGACCGCTGTATTCACCACGGCGTCCACTTATGGACTGCGTGACACCGTCGTGAACCTGGGAACCTTCGGCCAGCGCCGCTTCCAGGTGGTCTGCAACTCAGGCGCCAACCCCGTGGCGCTGAACACCTGCGACCTGAAATGGTTCGATCCGCTCGTCCTCGCCGCCGCGCCCACCATGGCCAACACCGAATCGGTGGTCTCGCAGGTGATTGACCTGCAGGCCCAGTATGGCGTCGCGCCCGCCGGCAGCCAGATCGTCAACCAGTGGGTGGATGCCACCGGCGGCTGGGCCGGCGTGCCCACGGTCGCCAATCTTGCCCGCATCAAGGCGGTGCGCATCTCGATCGTCACGCGCGGCCAGCTCGAGAACAGCGCCGTGACGCCCGCCTCCCTGGTGCTGTGGGATGCCGGCCTTCCCTCCGAAAAGACCCGCGCACTCAGCGCGGCGGAAAGGCGCTATCGCTACCAGGTGCTTACCGTGGTGGTGCCGCTGATCAACGTCATCTGGGCAGGCGTATGAAGTTCCCCTCAGGCCGATTCATCTCCCGTACCGCGCAGCGCGGCGTATCGCTGATCGTGGTGCTGATTTCGCTGCTGATCATGAGCTTCGCGGCCGTTGCGCTGCTGCGTTCCACGGACACCGCGACGCTGATCGCCGGCAACCTCACTTTCAAGAAGACGGCGCTGGCCTCCGGCGACTCAGGAACAGAAACCGCCATCACTTGGCTGACGGGCAACCTGACCGGCACCACGCTGCACGCCGACATCACTGCGAATGGCTACTACTCGCGCAGCGCCGAAACCTGCGACCTCACCGGCCAGGAAACACCCAACGATGCGACCGACGACGTGAAATGGGCCGGCGGCGCGGCCAATGCCAACTGCCCGATGATCGCCGTCACGGTGACGCCTGCCGGCGCAGCAGCCGGCTACACCATCTCGTACGTGATCAACCGCGTGTGCAACGCGGCGGGTGATCCGGGCTCGGTGGTGGCCGCCGACGGCGTCACGCCGATGATCTGCTCCAGGCAGACCAATGCCGACAGTTCCAGCAGCACGCGCGCCGGTGGCGCGTACGGCAGCATGCCGCTCAGCGGCGTTCCCCAGACCTATTACCGGATAACCACCCGGGTCACCGGACCGCGCAACACCGTGCGGTACGTGCAGGCCTTCGTGGTGGCGTGATTCAGGAGACTATGGATATGACTCCCAGCAGACCGATGCGCTTTCTCGCCTGGCTGACCCTCGTGAGCTTCTTCAGCTCCACGGTCTCCGCGGCAGTCGTGGATATCTCCAGCGTGCCGCTGGTGTCGATGTCCACCAAGGTCGTGCGCCCGAACGTCATGTTCATCCTCGATGACTCGGGAAGCATGAACGACGACTTCATGCCGGATGACATCGAAGTCAACAGCGACAAGAACTGCTTCCGTAATTTCGGATACAACAGGATTTTCTTCAATCCGGACACGCTGTACTTCACGCCCAAGAAAGCCGACGGCACGAACATGCCGGATGCGTCCTTCACCGCCACGCTGACCAACGGCTTCAACACGAGCTCCAGCACCATAGACCTGACATCCTCCACCCTGGAGACCACCGCAACCTGGTCCGCCGCCACCGCCCTGCCCAACAACCCGCTCGGCATGGTGGAAGACAGCTCCGTTGTTTCGGTGACGACCTCCGCGCGCACGGCCTTTCGACCGGCGACACGATCAGGATCAGCGGGCTTTCGACCTCGGGCCGGGGCCGCACGAACAACATCGTCATCAATGACAGATCGCAGGTCATCACCGTGACGGGTACCAACACCTTCACGTTCGACGTTTCCTCCTACACTGGCCGCGAAGCCGACAACACCGGCAATTACGGCGGCAGCAACGCCGCGTACGAGGTCGCGACGCTGAGCACCGTCTCGTCCTCTGACTACTATTATTATTCGTACACGGCGTCACCCACCTCCCCGCCGAACTCCTGCGAGGACAACAGCAGCTACACCAAGGTGGGATTCGCCGCGATGACGGCGACCGAGAAGCAGAACTTCGCCAACTGGTACAGCTACTACCGCACCCGTCTCATGATGATGAAGTCGGCGGCCGGGCGCGCCTTCAACGGCGTGGATGACAAGTTCCGCGTGGGTTTCACCACCATCAACGAAACGGGCACCGGCGCGGCCAAATGGCTCGGCAATGCCAGGTTCGACTCGACCCAGAAGAGTGCCTGGTACACCAAGCTCTACGGCATTTCGGCCACCAGCACCACTCCGCTGCGCGGCGCGCTCTCCAAGGCTGGCAGGTACTATGCCGGCACGCTGGTCACGGGCAACGCCGACCCGGTCCAGTACTCCTGCCAGAAGAACTTCGCGATCCTGACGACGGACGGCTACTGGAACAAGGGCAACGAATCGGCAACCTACGGCCCGAAGCGTGAAGACAACGCCACGGACGTGGGCGACCAGGACAGCGACATCACCACATCCCCGCGTCCGATGTACGAAGCCGGTGCCTACAGCAACACGCTGGCTGACATCGCCCGCTACTACTGGAAGACCGACCTGCGCACCACCACCACGCAAGGCGGCCTGCGTGACGATGGCACACGCACCGCCGTCAACGCGAACATCAAGGCGTCGGATGGCGTGACCGACTTGCCCGATGGCCACCAGCACATGAAGACCATCACGCTGGGCCTGGGCCTGACCGGCGCGCTCAACTATCCGAGCGATCTTGCCGGCCTCAAGGCCGGAACCGTGGATTGGCCAGACCCGCAGGTCTCCGCCTCGGGCTTCACGATCCCGGAGCGCCTCGATGACCTGTGGCATGCGGGTGTCAATGGCGGCGGTAACTTCTTCAGCGCCACCGATCCCGAAGACGTGGTCGATGCGCTTCGCTCGGCGCTGACGAATATCGTCGACCAGGAACGCTCCGGCGCCGCCGCGGCCACCAGCAGCCTCGAGCCCGTCGCGGGCGACAACTTCGCCTACATCGCGCAGTACACCACCGCTCGCTGGACCGGCGACATCGAAGCGCGCACCATCGACCTGACCAACGGCAGCATCTCGACCACGACCTCGTGGTCGGCCCAGGCGCAGATGGAAGGCACGGTCAACCTCTCGACCGACACCCGCAACATCTACACCTGGAACTCTGCGGGCAATGCCCGCGTGGACTTCACGCTTGCCAACGTGAACGCGGCCAATTTCAGTTCCACGGGACTTTCGCAGTACGGCGGCTGGAGCGCCGTACAGCAGGGCAAGGCCACGGCCGATGCAATGGTGAAGTACCTGCGCGGCCAACATGCGTACGAGATGCGCAACGATGGCGCGCATGCCGACGTGGACAATCGCCTGTACCGTCAACGCACGCACACCGATACCTTGGGTGTCGTTCACAACGACGTGATGGGCGACATCATCGACTCCTCGCCGGTCTTCGTGAAGAAGCCCCCCTTCCGCTATTCCGACTCCGGCTATGCGAGCTACGTTGGCGCGCAGGCGGGCCGTGCTGGCACCGTGTATGTGGGCGCCAATGACGGCATGCTGCACGCCTTCGACGCCACCACCGGCGCTGAACGCTGGGCCTATGTCCCGCGCATGCTGCACGGCGAGCTCTACAAGCTCGCCGACGCGAACTACGCGCAGAACCACCGCTACTACGTGAACGGCGTGATCACCGTGGGCGATGCCTTCGACGGCACGAACTGGCGCACGATTCTCATCGCCGGCCTCGGCGCTGGCGGCAAGGGTTACTTCGCGCTGGACGTCACCGATCCCGCCGATCCCGAGGTTCTCTGGGAGATTACCGACACCAACCTGGGCAACACCTTCGGCAATCCCATCCTCACCAAGCGCAACAGCGATGACTCATGGGTAGTGCTGTTCGCCTCGGGCTACAACAACTCCGCCGGAGACAGCAAGGGCCGCCTGTTCATGGTCGATGCCTTCTCGGGCGCCTCCATCGGCTCGATTGCCACCGGCACCACTGCCGACCCGAACCTGAGCGGCCTGTCCAAGATCACCAACTGGGTGCTCGACACGATGGTCGATAACAGCACGCAGTACGTATACGGCGGCGATCTGGCGGGCAACCTGTGGCGCTTCGACATCGATGGGCTGACGGTTCAGAAACTGGGCCAGACCTCCGGCACCGCGGGTGCGCGCCCGATCACGGGTCGGCCTGAAGTCTCCCGAATCCGCGACGTGGCGGGCACCTACCATCGCGTTGTGTATGTGGGAACGGGCCGCTATCTGGGCGCAAACGACGTGTCCGGCGGTTCCACGCCTGAGAGCACCAACCAACTTCTGCTGGCGGTGAAGGACACGGGCGCCGACCTGGGCACCCTCACGGGCGTCAGCGCGAGCCTGGTGCAGCAGACCGTGGACACCTCGGTCACACCCCGCACCATCCCGACTCCGCAGCCGGTCAACTGGGTCAACAAGAACGGCTGGTACGTGAGCATCCCGCTGGGCGAACGCGTCACCATCGAGCCGCGGCTGCAGCTGGGCACGGTGTCCTTCGTGGCCAACAACCCGGTGGATGACTACTGCGCGCTGGGTGGCTCGAGCTGGCTGTACGCGCTCGACTACAAGACCGGTGGCGCCATCACCACGCAGGCGGACAACGTGGTGGGCATCTCGGTGGACACCAAGACCATCGGCACCGGCCTTACCATCGTGCGCCTGCCCAATGGCCTGCTGATCGCCATCGTCAACACGCCGGACGGCACCCGCACGATCCAGCTGCCCATCGACGCGGCAGGCGCGGGCTCCGTGCGACGCGTGGGCTATCGCGAGATCAACTAGCGGTTGGTGAATGCGCTGCGCCGGAGAACCCGGCGCGGCGCTACATGCGAGACTACGGCCCTACGCCTCAGCTCACTGCGTCACATGCGGACCAGTGCAGAGCCCCAGGTAAACCCGCCGCCGAAGGCTTCCAGCAGCACCAGATCGCCCTGCTTGATGCGGCCGTCACGCACGCCGGTGTCCAGCGCCAACGGCACCGAAGCCGCCGACGTGTTGCCGTGTTCCTGCACGGTGAGGATCACGCGCTCCATGGGCATGTCGAGCTTCTTCGCCACGGCCTGGATGATGCGGATGTTGGCCTGGTGCGGCACCAGCCAGTTCACGGCCGACTTGGCCAGCTTGTTCTTCGCCAGTGCCTCTTCAACCGAATTGCCGAGCATGGTCACGGCGACCTTGAAGGTCTCGCGGCCCGCCATGCGGATCACGGCGCGGTTGCCGGTGCCCGGCTCGTATCCCTTCGAGATGCCGCCGGTGCAGTACAGCAGGTGCTGGTAGCTGCCGTCGGCGTGCAGGTGCGTGGAGATGATGCCGGGCTCTTCGGAGGGCGCCAGCACCACCGCGCCCGCGCCATCGGCGAACAGCACGGCCGTGGTGCGATCGGTGAAATCGGTGATGCGGGTCAGTGTTTCCGCGCCGACCACGAGGGCGCGCTTCGCCTCGCCCAGTCGCACGAACTTCTCGGCCACCGACAGCGCATAGATGAAGCTGCTGCAGGCCGCCTCGACGCTGAACGCCGGACCGCCGGTGCAGCCCAGGCGCGCCTGCAGCATGGCGCCCGCGTTGGGAAACACCAGGTCGGGCGTGGTGGTGCCGAAGACGATGAGGTCTATGTCGCCGGGGTTGAGCCCCGCGGCGGCGATGGCGCGGCGCGCGGCCTGCTCGGCCAGGTCGACCGTGGTCTGACCTTCGGCCGCGTAGTGCCGGCGCTCGATGCCGGTGCGCTCGCGGATCCATTCATCCGAGGTATCCATGATCTTCGCGAGGTCGGCGTTGTGCACGACGCGCTCGGGAAGATAGGAACCGGTGCCGATGATTCTCGCGTACATCCGGCGATGGTATCTAAGGCAGCTCGCGGCGCATCAGGCGCCGCGAAATCTGCTTCAGTCCTGATCGGCGGCGTCGGGCCGCGGCTCGATCACGCGCTTGCCGCGATAGAAACCATCGGGCGTGATGCGGTGACGCAGGTGGGTCTCGCCGGACTGCGGGTCGATCGACAGCGCGGGCTTGGCGAGCTTGTCGTGCGAACGGTGCATGCCGCGCTTGGACGGCGTCTTGCGACTCTTCTGGACTGGCATTGGTGTTCTCTCCTCAACTCAACTCTTCGATCGTCCCGACTTCAGCAGTTCGCCCAGGTTGGCGAACGGTCGCTGCGTCGGTTCCGCAGATTCTTCCGGCATCGGTCCCGGGACATCCCCGGGACAGTGTCCCTCTGGATGCCGCGGCGCTGACGGCAACGCCAGCAATAATTCTTCCTCGACCAGGTCCGCCAGCCGCAACCGGCCATCCTGCGCCAGCGCGGTTTCAAGCTCCGGCGGCACATTGCCCACCGCGGCTTCGGACTCCACCAGCGCGACTCGCGAGCTGCCCGCTATGGGCAGACTCACCGGCTGAAGGCAGCGCTGGCACTGCAGCGATACTTCGGCCTCAACGCTCACGTCGGCGACGACATGGCCCTGGTATCGATCCAGCGCCACCCGACCTTTCGCCGTGCCCTCGGTGGAAACCAGCCGCGGCACGATACGCTCGAGCCGCGCCAGGGGCACCACAAGATCAACCTCGCGGGCCTCGTCGGCCAGAGCCGCGACATTGCACAGTCTGGAGCCGTCCTCAGGCATGGGGCGCGTATGATAGGTATGCCCCCACGGGGGTGCAAGTTCTTGTTTTTCAGGCCCATGACCACCCACACCCCCCTTGTGCTGGCCTCCACCTCCCCGCACCGCCGGATGCTGCTGGAGCGCCTGCAGCTGCCCTTCTCGTGCCTGGCCCCTGGCGTGGGCGAGGAAGAGCTTCCCGGCGAGGCTCCGGCCACGCGTGCGCGCCGGCTGGCGCTGGCCAAGGCCCATGCCGTTGCCACCCAGCACCCGGATGCCATCGTCATCGGCAGTGACCAGGTGGCCAGTTTCGAGGCCGCGGACGGGCCGCAGGTGCTGCACAAACCCGGCAACCGCGAAACCTGCCGCCGGCAGCTGGCCGCCCTGTCGGGTCACTGCGCGCGCTTCGACACCGCCATGGCCGTGTTGCACGCCGGCCGGGAAATCATCCACTGCGACCTGACGCAGGTGCAGTTCAGGCGGCTTGATGGGCTGGCCATAGAGTCCTACATGGACCGCGAGCCGTCCTTCGACTGCGCCGGCGGCTTCAGGATCGAGGGCCTCGGCGTGACCCTTTTCGAGCGGGTCGAGAGCCGCGATCCGACGGCTTTGATCGGCCTGCCGCTGATCGCGCTTTGCGCGGCACTGCGGGAACTGGGCGTGCGGGTCTGACCAGCCGCGCGCTGGCCACGCCGGGCTTGGCCGCACCGGCGGGCTTGAGCTTGCCGGCGCCACCGGTCAGCGAATCCACCACCGAGGAAAGCTCGCGCGGCAGCGGCGCGCTGACGCTCACCGGCACATGGCGGTCGGGATCTTCAAAGCTCACGCTGTGGGCATGCAGGAACAGCCTCGAAAGACCAAAGCGCTGCATCTGCCGGTTGAATTCCTCATCGCCGTATTTCTCGTCGCCGGCCACCGGGTGGCCCGCATAGGCCGCATGCACGCGGATCTGGTGCGTGCGACCCGTGAGCAGCTGCACTTCCAGCAGCGTGGCCAGGCTGCCGAAGAACTCCACCACGCGGAATTCGCTCGCGGCATGCTTGCCATCGGGCGCCACTTTCACCGTGCGCTCGCCGCCCACGCGGATGTCGGTACGCAGCGGCGCCTCGATGCGCTTCCTTCCCAGCTCCCACTTGCCGCGCACCAGCACCAGGTAACGCTTGTCGAAGCCCGCATCCGCGCTGCCTGCGTCTTCCACATCGTCGCGCAGCATCGCGTGC
The DNA here is from genome assembly GCA_016720075.1 of Pseudomonadota bacterium. Classification (GTDB taxonomy): domain Bacteria; phylum Pseudomonadota; class Gammaproteobacteria; order Steroidobacterales; family Steroidobacteraceae; genus ZC4RG30. The sequence goes on along the minus strand of JADJXW010000020.1, from coordinate 71,329 downwards.
AGCGCGCGCAGCGTGGATCGCTTGCGCGCCACCAGCAGGCAGCCGCTGGTATCCCGGTCCAGGCGGTGCACCAGTTCCAGCGTTTCGTCCGGACGCGAGGCGCGCAGCGCCTCGATGACGCCGGCGCTGATGCCACTGCCACCGTGCACCGCGATGCCCGCCGGCTTGTTGATCACCAGCAGGCCGGCGTCCTGGTGCAGGATGCTGCCTTCCACCTGCTCCACCATGCGGGGCGGCACCTTTGATCTGACCGGCGACTCGGCCGGCGCCTCCATGCGAACGGGCGGCACCCGCAGCACATCCCCTTCGGCGACTCGCACCTCGCCACCCACCCGCTTGCCGTTCAGGCGCACCTCGCCCTTGCGCAGCAGCCTGAATATCCGCGTGTGCGGCACGCCGGGCAGCAGGCGCGCGAGCATCCGGTCGACACGGCTGCCGGCATCCTCGGCGCCCACGGTTTCGTTGCGCACGGCGGTGCGGGTACCCGGCGCGGGTGCGTCCACGGGCGTGATCGGCAGCGTGTCTTCCGTCATTTTCGACGTAAAGCCTTGTTTTGAAAGCAGGTGACAGTATACTTCGCCGCACGTGCCCCAACCGGCATGGTGCGCATCCTCATCGAGGGGCCCCCCAACCGAGCGGCACGGAACATTGCGGCCATACTGGCCGCATCACAGTTGATCCGGTTACACGGATCATCGTTTGGCAGGCCAGGCGCTACACCCTGGCTCCCCGCTTGTCGGGTGAGCCCGCGGTGGTTAAGTCCAGCGTGGTCGAGCAGTTACGGATTGCGCCGCGTTCGCGTCAGAGGCGAAGGCGACAGGTCAGACTCAAGTGCAAGCCACAATCCACGTCCTCCTCGCCAGCATGCTGGCACAGCTGGACGCTCTATTCTGCTTCGCCCGGTTCGAACCGGCGAGCGCATCCGCGCGCGTCTTCTCCCGGTCTGCCACTTCGAATATCTCGAGTGGAATTCATGAAACGATTGTTAGTCAACGCAACTCAGCAGGAAGAGTTGCGCGTTGCCCTGGTCGATGGTCAGAAGATGTACGACCTGAGCATCGACATCCCTTCCCGCGAGCAGAAAAAAGCCAACATCTATAAAGCCCGGATCGCGCGCATCGAGCCCTCGCTCGAAGCGGTGTTCGTCGATTACGGCTCCGAGCGCCACGGCTTCCTCCCGCTGAAGGAGATCTCGAAAGAGTTCTTCCGCGACGGCCAGTCCCAGGGCAACCGCCAGATGCGCGAAATCCTGTCCGAAGGGCAGGAAATCGTCGTGCAGGTCGAAAAGGAAGAGCGCGGCAACAAGGGTGCGGCGCTGACCACCTACATCAGCCTCGCCGGCCGCTTCCTGGTGCTGATGCCCAACAATCCCCGCGCCGGTGGCGTTTCACGCCGCATCGAGGGCGAGGATCGCGACCAGATGCGCGAGACGATGGAGCAGCTGGCCATCCCGGACAGCATGGGCGCCATCATCCGCACCGCCGGCGTCGGCCGTTCGGTCGAAGAACTGCAGTGGGACCTGGACAACCTCAAGACGCAGTGGGAAGCCATTGCCGAGGGACTCAAGGTCCGCCCTGCCCCGTACCTGGTCTACCAGGAAAGTGACGCGGTCACCCGCGCGCTGCGCGACTACCTGGGGGATGACATCGGCGAGATCCTCGTCGACGACGAGGGCGCCTTCCAGAAGGCACAGGAATACATGCAGCGCTTCATGCCGCCCGAGGCACAGCGCCGCCTGAAGTTCTACCAGGAAGACGTGCCGCTGTTCACGCGCTTCCAGATCGAGAACCAGATCGAATCGGCCTACGCGCACAAGGTGCAGCTGCCCTCCGGCGGCAGCATCGTGATCGACTACACCGAGGCGCTGGTTTCAATCGACATCAACTCCGCGCGCGCCACGCGCGGCGGCGACATCGAGACCACCGCGCTCAACACCAACCTCGAGGCGGCCGATGAGATCGCGCGCCAGCTGCGCATCCGCGATGCCGGCGGCCTGATCGTCATCGACTTCATCGACATGGAGTCCTCGAAGAACCAGCGCGAGGTGGAAGACCGCCTGCGCGATGCGGTGAAGCACGACCGCGCCCGCATCCAGATCGGCCGGCTCAGCCGCTTCGGACTGCTGGAGATGTCGCGCCAGCGCCTGCGTCCTTCACTGGGCGAGTCCAGCCACATCAGCTGCCCGCGCTGCAATGGCATCGGCAATATCCGCAGCGTGGAATCGATGGCGCTGGCCATCCTGCGCCTGGCCGGCGAAGACGCCCGCAAGGATCGCACCGCGCGCCTGATCATCCATGTGCCGGTGAACGTGGCCACTTACCTCATGAACGAGAAGCGCGCCGCGCTGCGCGGCATCGAGGAGAAGTGCGGCGTCGATGTGGTGCTGGTGCCCAACCCGAACATCGAAACGCCCGAGTACGAGATCCGTCGCGTGCGTGGCGATGAAGCCGGCGCGCCTGAAAACAACCAGATTTCCTACAGGATGCCGGCCGCTGCGGAGCCGCCGGATGTCACGGCGCTGCAACCCAAGCGTCCGCCCGCGCCCGTGGCCGTGGTGGCGCCCATCATGCCGACGGAGCCCGCACCCTCTGCGCCGGAAGCTCCGCCTCCCCCGCCGCCTGCGCCCCCGCCGAAGCTGGGACTGTTCCGCTGGCTGAAGGTCGCGCTGTTCGGCGACGGCGCCGATGCCAAGCCGGCCGTGGAAGAAAAGCCCGCGCGCGCCGGTCGTGGCCACGAACGTCCTTCGCGCGAATCGCAGGGTCGGGGCCGTGGTGATCGGGATCGCGGTCGCGGTGATCGCGGCCGTGGTGAAAGGGCGACCGTGGCGAGAATCGTGATCGAGACGCGCGGCGCCCGCAGGGTGAGCGCGATGGCGCGGATCGCAAGCACGCCAAGGATCGCGATCGCCCGCGTCCGCAGGAAGAACGCCGTCCGCGCCCCGAAGGCGACGCGGCCCGCGAGCAGCGCCCGCGCCGGGATCAGGCCGCGCCTCGCGCAGCCCCCGCGCCGCGTCCGGAGCGTCCGGAGCGCCCCGAACGCGCCGAGGGTGCACCCATCGCACCTGCCACACCCGTGACGGATGTTGCTGCGGTCATGCCGCAGGACGGCGCAGCACCGACCGAGGGCAGCGCACAGCGTGGTGAGGGCGAACAGCGTCGCTCGCGCCGCGGTGGACGTCGGCGCCGTGGCCGTGGCGGCCGCGGTGGGGAAGGTGGCATGCCCATGGGCGCCGAGGGTGACGAGGGCTCGATGCCGTCGGAAGGTTTCCGGCTGCAGCACAGCGACGGTCCTGGCGAAAGCAATGGCAATGGCCGCGAGCGCGCGCCGGATTCCTATTCCGAAGCCGCTTCGCCGCCGGCCTACGTGCCGCCTCCGCCGCCGCCGCCGCCGGAAGCACGCCCCGCTGTGGTGTGGTCGTCTTCGGCCAGCGCGGCCGACTCGGCGCCGCGGGTCAGCGACCGCGAAGAGTAGGCTCGCCTAGCGCTGCGCGACAGCAATGTCGCGCAGCAGGCCGCGCACGCCGTGCTCGGCCAGATCGATCACCCGTTCGAATCCAGCTGCATCCCCGTAGTAGGGATCGGGCACGCTCGCCATTCCCGTGCCTGGCGCGTAGTCCAGGAACAGGCGCGCCCGGTGCACGTGGCTCGCCGGCGCGATGCGCAGCATGTTGGAAAGGTTCTCCTCGTCCATCGCGAGCAGCAGGTCGAACCTGTTGAAGTCGTCGCGCTGCAGTTGCCGCGCGCGCAGCGACGAAAGATCGTAACCCCGGGCCAGCGCCGCGCGGATGCTGCGCGTGTCGGGAGGATCTCCCACGTGGTAGTCGGCGGTGCCCGCCGAATCGAAATGCAGCTGCAGGTGCGGCGCCTCGCGGCGGGCGAGTTCCCGCGCCACGCCCTCAACCGTCGGGGAGCGGCAGATGTTCCCCAGGCAGACGAACAGGATGCGCATCAGGACTGGGGCGTGATGCCGTCCAGCGTCAGTAGCGGCGCATACAGGTCCGGTCGCCGGTCGCGGAACACGAACCAGTTGTCGCGCAGTTCCGCCAGTTCCGCCAGGTCGAACTCGGCCAGCAGCACCGCATCGCCCTGCTCCGGCGCCTCGGCCAGCAGCGCGCCGGTGGCGTCGGCAATGAACGATGAACCATAGAAGCGCAGGTACAGGCCTTCCGGATCCTGCAGCGACCGCTCCAGTCCATGCCGGTTCGAGGCGATGAGCGGCATCAGGTTCGCGGCCGCGTGACCCTGCTGCGTGCGCTGCCAGTGGTGCCTCGAGTTCACGGGCAGGGCCGGCGGCGGTTCGCTGCCGATGGCCGTGGGATACAGCAGCAGCTCCGCGCCCATGAGCGCCATGATCCGCGCGGCTTCCGGGAACCACTGGTCCCAGCAGATGCCCACGCCCAGCCGGCCGTAGCGCGTGTTCCACACCCGAAACCCCGTGTCGCCCGGCGAGAAATAGGTCTTCTCCTGGTAGCCGGCGCCGTTGGGAATGTGCGCCTTGCGGTAGATGCCGAGCACGACGCCATCGGCATCCACGATCGCGATCGAATTGAAATACGCATTGCCGGCACGCTCGAAGAAGCTCACGGGCAACACCACCTGCAGCTCGCGCGCCACCGCCCGCATGCGCTCCACCGCGGGATTTTCGGCCAGCGTCGTGGCCAGGCGCAGGTGCCGCGAGTCCTGCTCGATGCAGAAGTACGGCGTCTCGAACAGCTCCTGCAGCAGGATGACCTGCGCGCCGTCGCGCGCGGCCTGGCGCACCAGCGCCTCGGCACGGTCCATGTTCTGCTGTCGGTCCCAGCCACAGGCGAACTGGGTGGCGGCCACCGTCACGCGCCGGGGTGTGCGGGCAAGGTGCGCGGGCTCGATGGGCTGATCCGGTCGGTGTTGGGTCATTTGGGTATTATGCGCGACGTGATCAACGCCATCCGTCGCGGCCTCGGCCGCCTGCGCGCGCAGTCGCCCCTGCGACGCGAGCTAGTCATATTCGGGGCCGCGCTGCTGTTCGCGGTGCTGGTCCTGCCCTCGCTGATCTGGATGGCCGGACAGGTGTTCCTGGGCGACTACATCCGCAGCCCCACTGGCGCCCCTGTGGGGGGCCCGCTGGCCCTGACGCTGGACTACCTGGCCGGGGTGTTCGCGCTGTCTCCGGGCCACTGGATCGTGCTGCTGGGCCCCTACCTGCTGCTGCTGGCCTTGCGGGGTTGCCGGCTGTTGCTCAAAATGTGACATATACCCGCAACTTTGTGACCCAAGTGCGCTGATTTTCGACTTGTTCTTGCCGTACACTTTCGGTGAATCATGGCCAGCGACGACACCCGCAAACCCGATAGCCCCGATCCCGCCATCACGGCGCGCATCGATCGCCGGCAGACCGTGCTGGCGCAGATCGAGGCGGCCCTGCTGGCCGACAAGCTCTCCGTGGTGGAACTCGCCGAGGAAAGCACGGGCACCGATCCGTACAACCGCGGCCGCGCCCGTCCCTCTGTCTGGGACAGCAAGCGCTCGCGCTGATCAGCTCGGCCAGTAGCGCCAGCCGATCCCCAGAATCGCCACCCCGGTGGCCAGCATCGCCCCGTAGCGCCAGGCCCGGTGGCGGATCTCTCCCACGAATGCCGCGACAGCAGCGGCCGCCAGAAGTGCTGCCCAGGCAATCGCCTGCAGCAGCGGCATGAACTCGGCCGACAGTTCTTCGCGGAACTCGGGCAACAGCAGGAAGACCACAAAGGTCAGCAGCAGCCCGCCAAACAGCGCCACGGCTGATCCCATGACGATTCCAAGCAATGCAGCCAGCGGTCGCATCAAACCTCCTCAAAGCCCTCTGAGCCCCACGTGCAGGCGTTTCGCGGTATCCGCCCGCCGGGCTTGCTGCCGGGGCGGATGACGTCTAGCCTGCCTGTCATGACCTCCAATCATACGTCCCGACGTCGCCGCCGCCCCCTGGGATGGGTGGCTATTTCCGCGCTGCTGGCCCTGGTGCTGGCAGGCTCCGGCTCCTCGGTTGCGCCGGCCGCCAGCTCGCTGCTGCCACCGGGGGCGCTGGCGCCCACGGAGCGCCAGCGCCTGCTGGCCCGCCGCATCGGGACCATCCTCGAGCAGGCCCACTACCGGCGCGCCTCCATCGACGATCGGATGTCGGCGGACATCTACCAGCACTACCTCGATTCACTCGACAGCCAGCGCAGCTATTTCCTCGCCAGCGATGTCGAGGAGTTCAACAACTGGAAGGCGCGCTTCGACGACATGATCCGCACCGGCGATGTGGAGCCGGCGTTCCTGATGTACGCGCGTTTCCAGCAGCGCAACCGCGAGCGCATCCAGTATGCAACCGACCTGCTGGCGAAGGAGCCGGACTGGACGATCAAGGAAAGCTTCGAGTTCGATCGTGAAGAGGCGGCCTGGCCGGCTTCGGTCGAGGAACTCAACGAGCTGTGGCGCAAGCGCGTGAAGAGCGATGGCCTGTCGCTGATCCTCGCCGGCAAGACCTGGCTTGAAGCCACCGAGACGCTCAAGCAGCGCTATGACCGGGTGCAGAAGCGCTCGGACCAGGTGACGGGCGACGAGGTGTTCGAAAACCTCATGAACGCCTACGCCCGCACCTTCGATCCGCACTCCAATTACTTCTCGGCGCGCAACTCCGAGGAATACCGCATCCAGATGAGCCTCTCGTACGAGGGCATCGGCGCGACGCTGCAGACCGAGGAAGACTACGCCAGCATCGTGAACCTGCTGCCCGGCGGACCTGCGGCCGTGGCCGGCAGCCAGAACCAGTCCACGCTGAACATCAAGGATCGCATCACCGCCATCGCGCAGGGCAAGGACGGCCCGTTCGAAGACGTGATCGGCTGGCGCCTCGACGACGTGGTGCAGAAGATCCGCGGCAAGGGCGGCACGGTCGTGCGCTTCCATGTGCTGCCGGCGGGCGCCACACCGGGCTCGCAGGAAAAAACCGTCGAACTCACGCGCGGCAAGGTCACGCTCGAGGGCCAGGCGGCCAAGAAGGAACGCAAGCTCGTCACCCGCAATGGCAAGCCGCTGGCCATCGGCGTGATCGGCGTGCCGGGCTTCTATCGCGATGTCGACGAAGAGGCCCGCGGCAACAAGGATTTCCGCAGCACCACGCGCGACGTGGCGCGGCTGATCGACGAACTGCGCGCCGAGGGACCTGTCGACGGCCTCATTCTGGACCTTCGCGGTGACGGCGGCGGCTTCCTGCCTGAAGCCACCGCGCTCACGGGCCTGTTCATCGACCAGGGCCCGGTCGTGCAGCTCAAGGACTACACCGGCCGCGTCGAGGTTCTCGATGATCCGGCCGCGGGCACCTTCTACGATGGCCCGCTGGTCGTGCTGGTGGATCGCTACAGCGCCTCGGCGTCCGAGATCTTCGCCGGCGCGATCCAGGACTACGGCCGCGGCTACGTCGTCGGCCAGCGCACCTTCGGCAAGGGCACGGTGCAGAACCTGATCTCGCTCGATCGCTGGACGCAGAAGCCGGTGGAAGGCCAGCTGACCGTGACCATCGGCAAGTTCTACCGCGTCACCGGCGAGAGCACCCAGCATCGCGGCGTGGAACCGGACATCGCGCTGCCCTCGCCCATCGACATGACCGAGGTGGGCGAGAGCTCGCTGGACGACGCCCTGCCGTGGGATCGCATCGCGGCCGCGCGCTTCCAGCACCAGACGGCCGCACGCGCGCTGCCCGCGGCGCTGGCGCTCGAGAAGGCCGAAGCCGAACGCAGCAAGTCCGATCCGGACTTCCAGTGGCTGGTGGCCAGCATCGCGGCGAACGACGCGCTGCGCGCGCAGAAGTCGCTGTCGCTGAACCTCGAGGAGCGCAAGGCTGAACGCGCCGTGCTGGATGCGGCGCGCCTGGCGCGCGAGAACTCGCGCCGCGCGGACAAGGGCAAGACGCCCTTTGAAACCGTCGTGGCGATGGATGCATCGGACGAGACCAACGGCGAGAAGGTGCCGGACGTGCTGCTCGATCGCACGCTGCAGATCACCGCCGATATCGTGACCGATGGCGTGAAGCCACCGGCACGCACCGTGGCCAAGCGGCAGGATGGCTCGAACAGCACGCCGGCGCCGTAGCGCCGGCTGGCACTACTCGTAGAACAGGTCCGAGACGCTCCACAGATCCTGGCCCAGCACGTCGAACTGCGCGCCCTCGGGGCGCGCCTCGGCGCGCAGCACACCGACCACGGAGGCATCCACCGGCACCGTTTCCGCCGGCGTGCGGTAACTGGCTGCTGCCGCCAGCCTGTCCACCAGCTTGCGCACGTCGGCCTGCAGCGCCGGCTGGCCCTGCAGCATGGCAGCCCTGGCCCGCGCGATCTCCTGCATGGCGCCGAGGTATGCAGAGGCCTCGGTGCGTTGCTCTGATTTCGGCTCACCACGGCTCATGGCGTCCTGCACCCGCTCCAGCAGCGTGGCCGGCGTCAACCGCACGGCCAGCGTGCAGGCACAGGCCAGCGAGGTGAGGTTCAGCAGGCGCCTGGCCTCCAGCGACAACCCGGGGAACTTCGCGCCACCCTGCTCTTCCACCTGCTGCAGCTCAAGGCGTGCGTTCTGCAGCAGCTCATCGGCCGTGGCGAGCTCGGCCTGCATCACCAGGCGCCGGCGCAGCAGCTCGCGGCGCGTGAAGTACTTCCACCAGCTGCGGGCTGCATCCAATGCGCGATTGATGCTGGCCAGCTTGCCGCGCACATCGGCATGCATGCGCTCGGCATCGGCGAGCTGCGCCCGCGCGGCCTGCTGGCGCTCGAAGGTCTGGCGGTTCACATCGGCCAGGAACTGGCGCCGCTCGCGGTCCTCGCGCAGCTGCGCCACTTCCCGCACCAGCGACGCGATCTGGGAATGAGCGGTCGCCCACAGGTCACGCAGCTGGTAATGCAGCAGCGCGTTGAGTCCGGCGTGTGGCGCGGCCAGTCGGCCCTCGAGCGCCTCGAGCTGCTCGCGCACGCGCGCGGTGGCGGCCTCCTGCAGTTTCACGCGATCGCGCAGCCGGTGGATCTCGTCCTGGGCGTCGCCCAGTTCCTTCTTGAGGCCGGCGCGGTTCCTGAACAGGTTGACCACGCGCGTGTCGTCCGGCGCATCAGGATGCGTCAGCACCACGCGGCTCTTGAAGAGCCTGCCGATCCAGTTGAAGTACTGCGTAATCAATGCGTCGATCCCGTGTCCGGCGCCGCCAAGCGGGCGCGCCCGGACCCGGGCATCACGCGGTTCGCAGCGAGTGGCCCAGCTCCAGGCAGTATTCCAGCCACTTGTTTAACATCGTGTTGTGCACCCAGCGGTGCTCCAGTTCACGCTCCGACTGCAGCGGATCTCGGCCGAAGGGTTCCGGCCTGTCCGAAGGCCAGTGCTGGGCCTGCGCGAGACGCGCGTCACAGTAGACGCGCACCCGCACATCCGGGTATGTCAGGAAGGTGGCAAGCCCCGGCCCCACCGCATTGTGGTCATGGAACAGGTGCGTGAGGCCCAGCGTGGTCGTGTACGCGCACTGCTCCACCACCGCGAGCTTCAGGTCGCAGCCACCCGCCACGCGCGAGACGCGCTCGCCGCGCAGCATCGCCGGATCACCGCACAGCTGCAGCAGCCGCAGGTAGTTGCTTTCGTACAGCGCCATCAGCGCGCCAAAGCCGCGCGGGCGCGTGGACCAGGACACGGGCAGCAGCACGTCCGCCGACAGCACGCTCATGCAGGCATGTCCCCCAGGTCGGGCGCGCCGGGCTCCTGGGCCGCGGAGACGAACAGCTGCCGGCGGTAGAACTGCAGTTCGCGGATGGAGTCGTGGATGTCGGCCAGCGCCAGATGCGATGCCTGCTTGCTGAATCCCGCGGCCAGTTGCGGCGCCCAACGACGCGCCAGCTCCTTCACGGTGCTGACATCCAGGTTGCGGTAATGGAAATAGCGCTCGAGCTGCGGCATCTGGCGGGCAAGGAAACGCCGGTCCTGGCAGATGCTGTTGCCGCACATGGGGGAATTGCCACCCGGCACCCACTGCCGCAGGAACTCCAGCGTCCGCTCCTCGGCCATCGCCAGCGTCACGTTGCTGGCGCGGATGCGCTGCACCAGGCCGCTTGCGCCATGCTGGCGCGTGTTCCATTCATCCATCGCCAGCAGCATCGCCTCGGGCGTCTGGATGGCGAACACGGGACCCTCGGCCAGCACGCGAAGCTGCGCGTCCGTCACCACGGTGGCGATCTCGATGATCGAATCCGTGTCGGTGCTGAGCCCGGTCATCTCCAGGTCGATCCAGATCAGGTTGTCGCGATGCTGCACTCCGTCCTCACAAGGTCATGTCCCGATGCCGACTATGGCATTCTAGGGAAACTGCTTATGGCACGCATGCCACATTCTCCGTCGCGCTACGCGTGCGCCCGGATCCGCCGCGCTTGAACACCGAAGTCATCGCCACATTCGGGCGTCACCTGTTGCTGCGTGAAAACGCAGGCGAGGCGCGCAAGGCGCGTCCACAGGGACGTTCGCACGAGATCGTGTGCGGCGACCGCGTGCGCTGCGAGACAAACGGCGGCGAGACCGTGGTGGTTGCCGTGCTGCCGCGCGAGACGGTGCTGCGGCGCACGTCGCTGCGCGGACGCAGCGAAGCCATGGCCGCCAACCTCACGCAGCTGGCGGTGGTCGTGGCGCCGCAGCCCGCGCCCGACCTGTTCGTGGTCGACCGCTTCATCAGCGCCGCCGAATGCGCGGGCCTCGCGGTGCTCATCGTCTGCAACAAGAGCGAACTGCCTGAGCATGCCGCCTTGCGCGAGCAGCTGCAACCGTATGCTGCGATCGGCTACGCGTTGTGCGACATCAGCGCGGCGCAGGCGGTTGCCAGCCCCGCCACGCTCGCACCGCTGCGCGCCGCGCTCGCCGGGCACACCACCGTGTTCGCAGGCCAGTCGGGCGTGGGAAAATCATCACTCACGCGCCAGCTCACCGATGATCCGGCGGAAATCGCGGTTGGCGCGCTGATCAAGGACGAGGAAGGCCGGCACACCACGACCGCGTCGCGGCTGTATGCGGTGGATGGGGGACGGATCATCGATTCGCCCGGCGTGCGCGACTTCGCCCCTGCCATCGACGACCTGGAACCCAGGGCGCTGGGATTCCGCGAAGTGGCGAGTCTTGCGCAGGGCTGCCGCTTCCTCGATTGCCGGCACCTGCAGGAGCCGCATTGCGCGGTGCGCGAAGCGGTGCAGTCAGGCGGCATGGCCTCGCGCCGCTACGAGAGTTACCGGCGCCTGCGCCGGCTCTACGATCAGCTCTGGGAGAAACGGCCCGCCTCGGAACGCGCCGCGCGCCGCCGCTGATCCGCCTGCACCGGCTCAGCCCACCTGCTGGCGACCGGTCAGCGCGTGCGCCAGCGTGCCGCCATCCACGTATTCCAGTTCGCCCCCGAAGGGCACGCCCTGCGCGATGCGCGTCACCGACAGGCCGCGGGTGCGCGCCAGTTCCGAAACCACATGCGCGGTGGCCTCGCCCTCCACGGTGGAATTGGTGGCAAGGATGACCTCGCGCACGCGCCCTTCGGCCAGCAGCAGGTCAAGCTCGTGCAGGCCCAGTTCGGCCGGACCGATGCCATCCAGTGGCGACAGATGCCCCATCAGCACGAAATAGCGGCCGCGATAGGCGCCGGAGTTCTCCACCGCCAGGACATCGGCCGGGGATTCCACCACGCACAGCTGCGAATCATCCCGCGCCTGCGAGGCGCACAGTTCGCACAGTTCGCCTTCGGCCAGCATGCGGCAGCGTCCGCAGCGCCCGACGCGCTCCAGCGCCACGGTGACGGCTTCGGAAAGTTCCTGCGCCGCGCCACGCTCATCCTGCAGCAGCCGGAAAGCCAGCCGCTGCGCCGACTTCGGCCCGATGCCCGGCAACGCATGCAGCGCGTCAATCAGACGCGACAGTGCCGGAGAGTGCTTCAGAACGGCAGCTTCATGCCGGGCGGAAGCTGCAGGCCCGCCATGGCGCCCGACATCTTCTCGTTCACCGCCACGCCCACCTTGTGGGTGGCGTCGTTGATCGCGGCGGCAACCAGGTCCTCGAGCATCTCGCGCTCCTCGCTGAGCAGCGCCGGATCGATCTGCACGCGCAGGGCCTCATGCTTGCCGTTCAGCGTGACCTTGACCATGCCACCGCCCGCCTCGCCCGTGGCTGAGATCTGGGCCACCTGAGCCTGCGCCTTCTGCAGGTTTTCCTGCACGGCCTGCGCCTGCTTGAGCAGATTGCCGATGTTGCCTCGCATGGGATCAGTTCTCCTCGGTGAAATTGGGCCGGACGGAGTCCGCGAAAATCGTGGCGCCCAGCTGCGAGCGCAACGCCTGGATGTTCGGGTCTTCCTCGAGCGCGACGCGCGCGCGCTCCAGGCGCTCATCGGCCTGCGCCGCCCGTTCACGCGCCGGCGTTACCGGCGCCGGGCCCTCGGCCAGCTCGATCTGCACCCGCAGCGCCTCGCCGGCATAGCGCGACAGCGCGGCGGCCAGTTTTTCCTCGTTGCCGCGCGTGCGGATGGACTGGCTGCGCGGGTCCAGCAGCAGCCGTACCATCGCTCCCTGACGGCCAGCCAGCGCGCAATGCGAGGCCAGCTGCCGGGCAAGCCCGGCGAGCCCCTGCTCCACCATGCGTTCGATGATGGCAGGCCAGTTCGCAGGCTCGAGCGCCAGCGCTCCGACAGCAGGGCCCGCTGGAACCACAGGTGCAGTCGGCACGCCTGACGGCGCGGGTGATGCGGCCGCGGAGATCGAGGCAGGTGTAGCAGCGGGCGCACCCGCGGCGGCCGCGCGAGCGGCTCCGGCGCCGGTGGCGCGCGCCGCCGCAGTGACCCCTGCGCCGGCAGCACCGCCCCTGGCCGCATGTGGCGACGCATTTTCAGCGCCGGGCCTGAACGCCAGCATGCGCACCAGCGTCATGGCAAAACCGCTGCGCTGGTCATTGATCAGTGGCAGGTCTCGCCGTCCGGTGAGGCCGACCTGGTAGAACAGCTGCAGGTCTTCGGGCGCGATCGCCGCGGCCAGTTCGGCCAGCGTCGCCGCGGGCACTTCCTCTTCCTCGTCATAGGCCGTGCCAGCGGCCTGGTACAACGCCACGCGCGCCAGCAGGCTGTTCAGCTCCTCGAGCAGCGCGAGGTAGTCGGGAGAGAAGTCATCGAGCGCGCGCGCGCCGGCCAGCAGCGCCGCCATGTCGCCGGCAGCCAGCAGCTTTGCAAGCTGCACAACCTGTTGCCGATCCACGGTACCCAGCATGGCGCGGGCCTCGGCCTCGCGCACTTCGCGCGCACCACCGAAGGCAAGCAGCTGGTCGAGCAGCGACAGCGCATCTCGCAGCGAACCATCGGCGGCCGTCGCCACCAGGCGCACCGCGGCGGGTTCGGCGGCAATGCCCTCTTCCTTGAGGATGTGCGTGAGCCGCGCCGAGATCACGCCCACGGACAGGCGCTTGAGATTGAACTGCAGGCAGCGCGACAGCACCGTGATGGGCAGGCGCTGCGGGTCGGTGGTGGCCAGCAGGAACTTCACATGCGGCGGCGGCTCCTCGAGCGTCTTCAGCAGCGCATTGAAGGAATGCGCCGAGAGCATGTGCACTTCGTCGATGAGGTAGATCTTGTAGCGGCCCCGGCTGGGCATGTACTGCACATTGTCGAGCAGCTCGCGGGTGTCCTCGACCTTGGTGCGCGAGGCGGCGTCCACTTCCAGCAGATCGACGAATCGGCCGGCATCGATATCGGTACAGGCCGCGCACTGGCCGCAGGGCGTGGCGGTGACGCCGCCATCGCAGTTCAGGCACTTGGCGAAGATGCGCGCGATGGTGGTCTTGCCAACGCCGCGCGTGCCGGTGAACAGAAAGGCATGGTGCACCCGGCCCGCGGTCAGCGCGTTGGCCAGCGCCCCACGCACATGCTCCTGGCCCGAGAGCTCTTCAAAACTTCGGGGACGCCACTTGCGGGCGAGGGCTGTGTAACTCATGGGCGGATCATGCCGGAAAGGTACGAATGCAGGCGGCTCCTCCAGGCACGGATCGGTGGGCCCGCGAGGGGCTTCCGGCTCATTCAGGTCGGGAATCTTCAGCGCCGCCCGCGTGTCAGGGCCATCCAGACCCACCGGGATCCGAAGCGGCGGCAGCGTCTGGGCCTCGGCGTAGACCTGCGGCTTGCTGCAGCTGCGGGCAAAAAGCCGCTTGCAGCCCGGCAGGACGGCGAAGCTCACGCACAGCGTGGCGGTCAGCAGGATCTTTGAGCGATTCATGTATTCCCAGGTGATGTCAGGCGGCGGCCGCCAGCGGGATTCCGGCCTGCGCCAGCGCCGCCTCGACGGCCGCGTGGTGGCGCTGGGCCAGTGGTGTCAGCGGCAGCCGCAGGGCTCCCCGCATCATGCCCATGCGCTGCAGGGCCCACTTGACCGGAATAGGGTTGGCTTCGAGGAACAGTGACTGATGCAGACCCGCCAGGCGGGCATCCAGTTCCGCGGCTCGGCCATCATCGCGGGCGAGCTGGGCGCCGACCATCTGGCTCATCAGCGCAGGCGCAACATTGCCGGTCACCGAAATGACGCCCGTGGCGCCGTTGCGCAGGGCCTCGCGGGAGCTGGCGTCATCGCCCGACAGCACGCCGAAACCCGGCGGACACAGCGACACCAGGTCGCGCACGCGCTGCATCGAGGCCACTGCCTCCTTGATGCCCGCCACGCGTGGCAGCTTGGCGAGTCGGGCCGCGGTTTCAGGCAACAGGTCAACCGCCGTGCGCGAGGGCACGTTGTAGAGGATCACCGGGACCTGGGATGCCTGGGCCGCTGCCTCGTAGTGCCGGTACAGGCCTTCCTGCGAGGGACGATTGTAGGCGGGCGTCACCAGCAGCAGGCCATCCGGCCGCAGCGCGGAGAACTGCCGTACGCGCTCCACGGTGCCGGCGGTGCTGTTGGTGCCGCAGCCCACGATGATCTGCAGACGCGTGCCCACCTGCGCGCGAGCGCGCTGCGTGAGTTCAACCAGCTCGGCGTCGCTGAGCGTGGGGGATTCACCGGTGGTGCCCCCAACCACGACACCTGAAGTGCCGCTGGCGACATGCCAGTCGAGCAGGCGCGACCAGGCCTGCCAATCGATCTGCCCGTCGTCGCGAAATGGCGTGACGATGGCTACCTGAGGTCCGGAAACAAGCGGCGAGGACATGCTGGAACGACGGCTCCTGGCGGGCTATTCCCGTGGGATGTGGACGTGAAGACAGGCGCGCGATGTTACGGGCCGGCTGCCGTCCCCGGCAAGCATCGGAAGGCCTCGCAACCTGTGCCCCGATTGCCTAGACTGCGTCCCGATCGTGGCAATTTCTGGCAGCATGAAGCAGTTCCTGGCCGTCTCGGCCATCGGCAAGGACCGTCCAGGTCTCGCCCATGAAGTGGTACGCACCGTCGCCGACTGCGGCGCCAGCATAAGTGAAAGTCGCATGCTGCCCCTGGGCGGCGAGTTCGGCATGCTGATCCTGGTCACCGGCAACTGGCACGCCATCGCCCGCCTGGAGTCGGAACTGGCCCGGCTGGGCGAATCGGCGGGCCTCTCGCTTCAGGTGCGCCGCACCGAGCCCAGGGCGCTGCGCGAGGAGCTGATCCCCTATTCCATCGATGTGATAGGCCCGGACCACGCCGGCATCGTCTCGGGCCTGGCCGGTTTCTTCACCGCCCGCCACATCGAGATCGCCGAAATCGTATCCCGGGGCTACAACGCCTCCCAGACCGGCGCGGCCATGTTCGCCGTGCAGATGATGATCAACGTGCCCGCGCGCGCGCCGGTGGCGCAGCTGCGCGAAGATTTCATGGAGTACTGCGACTCCCAGAACCTCGACGCCATCCTCGAACCGGTGAAGAACTAGCCATGCCGAAGGTGAAACTGGATGCGAAGGTGCCGGCGTTCAAGGCCGCCTCCACCGCCGGCGACGAGTTTTCGCTGGCCGATGCGCGCGGCAAGACACTGGTGCTGTATTTCTATCCGAAGGATGCGACGTCCGGCTGCACCGTCGAGGCACAGCAGTTCCGCGACCTCGCCGACAAGTTCCGGCGGTCCGGCGCGGTTGTCCTGGGCGTATCGAGGGATTCCCTCAAGTCCCACGACAAGTTCCGCGAGAAGGAGTCCCTGCCCTTCCACCTGCTGAGCGACCCCGAGGAAAAGCTCTGCGCGCTCTTCGACGTGATCCACGAGAAGAGCCTGTACGGCCGCAAGTACATGGGTATCGAGCGCAGCACTTTCCTGATCGATGGTTCCGGTGTTCTGCGCCGCGAGTGGCGCAAGGTGAAGGTTGCAGGTCATGCCCAGGAAGTCCTCGAAGCCGTCCGCAGCCTCGGCTGACGCCGGCGCGCAGGTGCGCCGCCTCTACGTGCTCGACACCAACGTGCTGATGCACGATCCGGCTGCGCTCTACCGTTTCGACGAGCACGACATCTACCTGCCGATGGTGGTGCTGGAGGAACTGGACCACCACAAGAAGGGCGTGTCGGAGCCGGCGCGCAACGTGCGGCAGGTGTCGCGCTTCCTCGACGAGATCATGAAGGATGCGGACAAGGCCGAGATCGACGGCGGCCTGCCCATTCCCACCGCGCTGCTCGGCACTGACGACTCGAAAAGGCCGCCCTCGGGAAAGATCTTCTTCCAGACGCGCAACCTGAAGAGCTCGCTGCCGGCCGAACTGCCGGGCTCCGCCGCGGACAACGTCATCCTCGCGCAGACGCTGGCGCTGCAGGCCGAGATGCCGCGCGTGCGCGTCACGCTGGTGTCCAAGGACATCAACCTGCGCATCAAGGCTGCGATAGTCGGGGTGCACGCCGAGGACTACTACAGCGACCGCACGATCGACGACGCGGACCTGCTCGATTCCGGCACGCGCGCGGTGGCCGCGGACTTCTGGCAGCGCAATGGCGAGGGCGTGCGTTCATGGAAGCAGGAAGGCCGCACCTGGTACGAGGTGCATGGCCCGGATGTGACCGACTGGCGGATGAACCAGTTCGTATACGAGGAAAGCGAGCACGGCATCGAGGCCATCGTGCGCGCGCGCGACGCCGACACCGCGAAGCTGCAGCTGATCAGCGACTACCGCAACGCCAAGCACAGCGTGTGGGGAATCACCGCGCGCAATCGCGAGCAGAACTTCGCGCTGAACCTGCTGCTGGACCCGGAAATCGACCTGGTGACGATCCTGGGTCCGGCCGGCACCGGCAAGACGCTGCTGACGCTGGCCGCAGGGCTGGTGCAGACGCTGGATACCAGCCTGTTCGCCGAGATCATCATGACGCGCGTGACGATCCCGCTGGGCGAGGACATCGGCTTCCTGCCCGGCACCGAGGAAGAAAAATGGAGCCCTGGATGGGCGCGCTGGTGGACAACCTCGAGGTGCTCACGCAGAGCGCCGAGGGGGGCAACTGGGGCCGCGCGGCCACCAACGACCTGCTGCGCAATCGCATCAAGATCCGCTCGCTGAACTTCATGCGTGGCCGCACGTTCATGAACCGCTACGTCATCATCGACGAGGCCCAGAACCTCACGCCAAAGCAGATGAAGGCGCTTCTGACCCGCGCCGGCCCCGGCACCAAGATGGTCTGCCTGGGCAATATTGCGCAGATCGACACGCCCTACCTCACCGAGACCACCTCGGGCCTCACCTATGTGGTGAACCACTTCCGGGGCTGGCCCCACTCCGGGCACATCACGCTGCGGCGTGGCGAACGCTCCAGGCTCGCTGACCAGGCGTCGGAAGTCCTCTGAACCCATGCGGCCGGCCGCGGTCTGATACCGTCACACCATGAAGCAACGCCTCCAACCTGCCTTGCTGCTGCTGGCCCTCTTCGGTTCGCTGGCGAGCGCCCAGACCCCGGGTGGCCGGGGCGATGTGCCGCTGGGCCCGCCCGTGCAGTCCACGCTGCCCGACCTCGGCAGCAACGCCAATACGGTCATCACCAAGGCCGACGAGTACCAGCTCGGCCGGATGATGATGCGCGACCTGCGCCAGGAGAACGGCTACTTCGACGATCCTGAGACCACCGAATATCTGCAGTCGGTGGGCAGCCGCATCGCGGTCGAGGCCCAGGACGGCGGCCAGACCTTCACGTTCTTCGCCGTCCGCGACAAGGCCATCAACGCCTTCGCGCTGCCGGGCGGCTTCATCGGCATGAACACCGGCCTGATCACCCGCACCGGCAACGAGTCGGAACTGGCCGGCGTGATGGCGCATGAAATCGGGCATGTGGTGCAGCGGCATATTGCCCGCGCCTATATTGCCCAGCGCGGCAGCAGCCTCACGGCGCTGGCGGGCCTGCTGGGCGCCGTGCTGATCGGCGCGGTCACCGGCAGCGCCGACGCGGGCATGGGCGTCATGGCGATGTCGCAGGGCGCCGCCATGCAGCAGCAGATCAACTTCACGCGCATGGAAGAATCCGAGGCCGATCGCGTCGGCATCAATTTCCTGGCCGATTCGGGTTTCGATCCGAATGGCATGGCCGGGTTCTTCAGCATCATCATGCGCGAGCGCGGCAACGAACTCGACGAAATCCCGTCGCTGCTGCTGACGCATCCGCTGGACCAGGTGCGTATCGGGGAGGCACGCGCCAGGGTCGGCTCCATGACGCCTCGTCCACGGCGACCGGATTCGGAAAGCTATCCGTTCATCCGCGAGCGCGTCCGCGTGCTGGCCGCGGCCAGCGACTCCGACCTGCGCGGCCACTACGAAACCCTGCGCCGCAACGACCCCGGCAATTCGGCGCTGGTCTACGGCGCGGCGCTGGCCGAGATGAAATCAGGCTCCCCGGCCACGGCGGCCGCATGGCTCAAGGGCCTCGCCACGGAACAGCCCAAGCTCACGCTGCTGCAGATCGCGCTCGCGCAGGCCCAGTACGCAGCCGGCCAGAAGTCCGAGGCCGTGGCCACGTTCGAGCGCGCGCTGGCCGTCTCGCCGCGGCACGTGCCGCTGTCGGTGCGCTATGCCGAAACCCTGCTCGACATGGGACGCGCGAAGAAGGCGCACCAGCTGCTGCTCGACCTGTTCAATGTCGAAACCCCGTCGCCCGAGCAGGTGAAGCTCATCGCGCTGGCCGCCAGCGCCGCCGGCGACACCGGCGATGCCTATTACTACATGTCCGAATACCACATCTCCAGCGGCGACCTGATGCTGGCCACGCAGCAGCTGGACCTGGCACTGGCCTCCCCCGACCTGACGGATGTGCAGCGCAAGCGCTTCCAGGCCCGGCGCGAGGAAATCCGCGGCTACCTGCGCGAACAGCGCAATGACCGATCCGGGCGCGCGCCGCCCGCGGGCTGATAAACTCCCCGCCGATGCAACGCAGAATAGTCTTCATCGTCCTGGCGCTGTCGGGGCTTCTCACCGGTTGCGCCACGCTGCCCCCTGGCGAGCGCGACCCACGCGATCGCTTCGAGCGCACGAATCGCGCCGTGTACCGGTTCAATGACGGCCTGGATCGTCACATCGCCAGGCCCCTGGCCAAGGGCTATGTGAAGGTCACGCCGCGCCCGGTGCGCACCGGCGTCAGCAATTTCTTCCAGAACCTGTTCTATCCCACCGTGATCGTGAACGACCTGCTGCAGGGCAAACTCAAGTCCTTCGGCGGCGACACGGCGCGCCTGGTGGTCAACACCACGCTGGGCATCGGCGGCCTGTTCGACCCGGCCACGCAGATGGGGCTGCCCGCAGGCGACGAGGATTTCGGCCAGACGCTGGGCAAATGGGGTGTGCCGACAGGCCCCTATGTCGTGCTGCCGCTCATCGGCCCCTCCAATGTGCGCGATACCGTGGGCTTCGCCGGCGACTGGTTCACCGACCCCAAGAATTACGTTCGCAACAACTACGTTTCGCTGGGCCTCACTGGCATGAGCCTGCTCGACCTGCGCGCGGAACTGCTGGCCACCGACGACGTGCTGGCGCGCGCCTACGATCCGTACGTGTTCGTGCGCAATGCCTACCTGCAGCGGCGCGAATTCCAGGTGAAGGATGGCGCGCCGGCCGACGACGTGGAGATCTTCGAGGAAGAGGATTCGGCGGGCGCCACGCCGCCCGACGTGCCGGCCACGCCCGCTACTGCCGAGGCGGCACCGGCGCAATAGCGTCGGCGTTGCCGCCGCTGACGATCACGCCCACGCGCTTGCCACGAAGCGCGTCACGCAGGCTTAGCGCGCCGGCATAGCCCAGGCAACCCGTCGGCTCGACCGGGCATTCCAGCAACCCGCCCAGCGACCGCGTGGCATCAAGCAGTTCGTCGTCCGTCACGGTGAGGATATCTGCGACTGCGCGCTGGATGATCGGGAAGCTCAGCTCGCCCAGCTGCTGCGTCTGCGCGCCGTCGGCAATGGTCTGCGGCGTGTCGATGCGAACGCGCACTCCCCGGCGCAGCGACTGCTGGCCATCATTGCCCGCCAGGGGTTCCACCCCATACACGCGGCAACCTGGCCGGAGCTTCTCGGACACCAGCAGCGAACCGGCCAGCAGGCCTCCGCCGCCCAGCGGCATCAGCAGCGCATCAAGGTCACCGACCTCCTCGAACAGCTCCAGCGCAGCGGTGCCCTGCCCCGCGATCACATCCGCATGGTCGAAGGGCGGCACGATGGCGAGGCCCTGCTTCTCGGCCAGCTCGCGCGTGATGGCGATGCGATCCTCGCGGTAACGGTCGTAGCGGATGATGCGCGCGCCGTGGCTGGCGGTGAGCCGCACCTTCACCGCGGGTGCGTCATGCGGCATCACGATCGTGGCCGAGCTGCCCAGCAGCTTCGCGGCCAAGGCCACGGCCTGCGCATGGTTGCCCGACGAATAGGCCGCGACGCCGCGCTGCAGCTGCTCCTGCGGCAGTTTCGACAGCGTGTGGAAGGCGCCGCGGAACTTGAAGGCGCCACCGCGCTGCAGGTTCTCGCACTTGAAGAACACCGTAGCGCCCAGCGCCGCATCGATGATGGGGGATGACCTGACCGGCGTGCGCAGCGCATGGCCGGACAATATTTCCGCGGCGGACCGGACGTCTTCGAATGCAGGCATGCCGTCAAGCCTACTGGCGCGCCGTCGCGCGCGCAAAGCGCTCAGGCCAGCAGCGACTCGGCTTCCGTCAGCCGCGCCAGCGCCAGCAGGCGCTCGGGCACGGCTTCGAACTTCAGCTCACCGCCCTCGGCGCTGGCCGCCGCCCGCCATGCGATGAGCAGCGCAAGGCCGGCGCTGTCGGCATCGGTGATGCCCGACAGGTCCGCGTGGCGCGCCCTGCCCAGCCACAGGCCATCCTGCAGCTGCTGCCAGATCCAGGCCGCGGTGTCGAAGGTGAGCGCGCCCGACAGGGCACAGCGCCCCTCACCCTTCTCGGCCAGCTGGGCGGTGGCGCGGATCACGGGGCCCGGGCGCCTGATTTCGCGGCAGAGGCTTCCAGGCGCTGCAGCAGCGCATCCAGGCCCTTCTGGTCCACTTCCAGGCCGAAGTCCTCGCGGAAGCTCTTCACGTAGCTGATGCCTTCGATGACCACGTCCCACACCTTCCAGGCGCCAGCGGCATCCTTGCGCAGGCTGTAGGCCACGGCCACAGAGGCCCCGTTGGAGCGGCGGATCTCCGTTCGCACGCTGGCGCGCGGCTGCGACGCATCACCCTGGAACGGCAGCACCTTCATGCGATCGCCGGTGAAATCCACCAGCGCATCGCCATAGGTGGTGAGCAGCGATCGATAGAACGCCGCGACGAATCGCTTGCGCTGGTCGGGCGTCGCCGTGCGCCAGTGCTTGCCCAGCACCTGCTGCGCGGCGAAGTCCACGTCCACATGCGGCAGGAACACCGTGTCCACCACCTTGTAGAGCTGGCTGATGTCCTTGCGGTATTTCGCGCGATTGGCATCGAGGTCGGCGAACAGCACCCGGGAGCTGGATTCGATCAGCGCCTGCGGGCGACTGGCATCGATGGCGTCGGCGGCGAACGTGGCGCGGGCCTGCAGCACACCCAGCAGCATCACCAGCGCAAGGCCTGCGCGAGCCCGCGGCCTGGTAACCCGGATCATCATTTGCCTTTCTTCTCCGAATCATCCTTGCTGGCGAAAGCCGAGAACAGCCGGTTGATCAGCTTCTCCAGCACCATCGCCGACTGCGTGTTCTCGATCTGGCTGCCCGCCGCGAGGTACGTTTCCGAACCACCGGCATCCAGCCCAACGTACTTGGCGCCGAGCAGGCCTGCTGTTTCCACGCCGGCCCAGCTGTCATCCGGAATGCGGTTGTACTGGTTGTCGATGGACAGCGTCACCACGGCCTTGTAGTCGGTGGAATCAAAGCTCACGCCCGTCACGCGTCCGATCTTCACGCCGGCCATGCTCACTGGCGCACCCGGCTGCAGGTCGCCGACGTTCTCGAAGCGCGCGGTGACCCCGTAACCCGACTGGTCGCCCAGCACGGACAGCCGGCTGCCCGGGAGCTGCGTCGTGAGGAACAGCAGCGCCGCGAAGCCCAGGGCGACGAACAGGCCCGTGCCGATTTCCAGACTGCGTTCATTCTTCATTGATGGATTCTCCGCTCGATCGCTTAACGCCCGCTGAACCTTCCGCGGGCGTCAGATAAAGGCCGCCGTCAGCATGTAGTCGAATATCAGCACCAGCACCGACGAGGCGATGACGGTGCGCGTGGTGGCAAGGCCCACGCCCTCGGCCGTGGGCTGGGCATGGTAGCCCTCGTACACGGCCATCAGCGTGCAGGCCACGCCGAAGACCACGCTCTTGACGATGCCCTCGCCCACGTCCCGCACGTCCACCTGGTTCTGCATCTGCGACCAGAAGGTGCCCGCATCCACGCCCATCACCGACACGCCGATGAGCTGCGTGCCGAAGATGCCCAGGATGTTGAAGATCGCCACCAGCAACGGCATCGCGATAATGCCGCCCAGGAAGCGCGGCGCCACGACATTGCGCAGCGGATCCACCGCCATCACCTCGAGCGCGGTGAGCTGGTCGGTGGCGCGCATCAGCCCGATCTCGGAGGCGAGCGAGGTGCCCGCGCGACCGGCGAACAGCAGCGCAGTGAGCACCGGCCCCAGTTCCTTCAGCAGCGCCAGGCCCGCGGCCACGCCCAGCGCCGACTCGCTGCCAAAGCGCTGCAGCATGTCGGAGAAGGCCAGGCCCATGATCATGCCGACCACCACGCCGCACAGCATGATGATGATCAGCGAGCGGGCGCCGCTGTTGTAGACCTGCCGGACGATGAGCCCCGGACGGCGCAGCGCCGGCACGCAGGCCGCGAGCAGCCGCACCAGGAAAACGCTGACCGCGCCGATCTTTCGCAGCGCGCCGATCATCGACGCACCGCCACGTCGGCGCCATCGAGCATGGACTTCAGGTAGTCCTGTGCGGGGTAGTGGAAGGACACCGGCCCCTCGCTGCTGCCCTGCATGAACTGTCTGACGACCGGATCCGCGCTGGCGTTGAGCTCGGCCGTCGTGCCGCCGGCCACTACATGCCCGCCGTCGAGCAGGTAGCTGTAGTCGGCGATGCTGCCGACTTCCTGAACGTCGTGCGAAACCACGATGCTGGTGATGCCCAGCGCATCGTTCAGACGCCGTATCAGGCGCACGATGATCCCCATTGAAACCGGATCAAGCCCAACGAAGGGCTCGTCGTAGATGAGCACTTCGGGATCCATGACGATGGCGCGCGCCAGCGCCACGCGCCTCGCCATGCCACCGGAGAGCTCCTGCGGCATCAGGCGCTCGGCGCCGCGCAGGCCCACGGCCTCGAGCTTCATCAGCACCAGCCGGCGCAGCACCGGCTCCGGCAAGCGCGCGTGCTCGCGCACCGGGAATGCCACATTCTCGTAGACATTCAGGTCGGTCAGCAGCGCGCCGTTCTGGAACAGCATGCCCATGCGCTTGCGCAGCGCGAACAGCTCGCGCTTGGACAGCGAACCCACGTCCTGCCCGAAGACCTGCACGCTGCCGGCCGTGGGAAAGACCTGGCCCGTGAGCAGCCGCAGCAGCGTGGTCTTGCCGGTGCCACTGGGGCCCATCACCGCGGTGATGCTGCCCCGGCGCACCGCCAGGTCGAGGCCGTCGAAGATCTGCCTGGGGCCGGCGCTGTAGCGCACCCCGCGGACCTCGACTAGGTTTGCCGCGGGCTCCCGCGGGGACTCCGGCGGCTGACTCAACGTGAGCGCTCCACTCAGGTCTTCGAGGCCTGGAAGATGCTCTCGATCGCCTGGTCGAGCGCCGCGTTGAACTCGGCATCGGTCTGCTGCGCGGTCAACCCTTCGGTGAGCGCGCGCGAGAAGCTGGCGATCATGCCCTTCTGCCGCGCCAGGCGGGCATTGGCCTCGTCACGGGAATAGCCACCCGACAGCGCAACGACCTTCAGCACACGCGGATGCGCCACCAGTTCCTTGAAGAAATCATCCACCACCGGCAGCGTGAGCTTCAGCATGACCTGCTGGCCCGCCGGCAGCTTGTCGAGCTGCGCGAGGATCTCGGCCTTCAGCAGCTTCTCGGCAGCGGCCTTGTCCGGGCAGTGGATGTCCACCTCGGGCTCGATGATCGGCATCAGCCCGTGGCCGATGACCTGCTTGCCGACCTCGAACTGCTGCGCAACCACCGCGCGGATCCCGTCGGCATTGGCCTGCTTGATGACCGAACGCTCCTTGGTGCCGAAAATCCCCTTGGACTTCGCCTTGACCAGCAGCTGATCGAGGGTTGGCATCGCCTTCATCAGCTGCACGCCATTGGCTTCATCGGCGAGCCCTTTGTCGATCTTCAGGAACGGCACCACCTGCTTCTTCGTCCACAGGAACTCGGCCGTGGGCACCCCCAGGACTTCGCGGTCCATCGTCGCCTCGAACAGGATGGCGCCGGCAATGCGATTGCCGCCAAAGGAGGGGCTGGTGATGATGCGCGAGCGCATGGCGTGGATCAGATCCATCATCTGCGTTTCGCCGGAATAGGTGTTCTCGGCCACGCCATACAGCTTCAGCGCCTTCGGGGTGCTGCCGCCGCTCTGATCCAGGGCCGCAATGAAGCCCGGCTGGTTGCGGATCTTGGCGGCCTGCTGCTCGAAATTGCTCATGAATTGTCCTTGGAATTGGGGTCTGCCGTGCGGGAAGCGCATGTTAGGGTGCCCCACCAGCCTAGGCAAACCGCCAGGGTGTGCTGACAGGCGGGCTATATAGGACTAAAATCGTCCTGTTTTCAACCCGCCCCCGAGCCTGCCCGTGCTGCGCATCAGCAAACTCACCGACTACGCCACGTTGATTCTGGCCCTGCTCGCCCGGGAAACCACCGGTCGGCATACGGCGACGGAGCTCGCCGAGCGCAGCCGGCTGCCGGCCACCACGGTGAGCAAGCTGCTGAAGCAGCTGCATCGGGCGGGCCTGGTTGAATCCACCCGCGGGCTGCATGGCGGCTACCGCCTCGCCCGCCCCGCCAGGCAGATCAGCGCCGGGGCCATCCTGTCGGCGCTGGAGGGGCCGCTGGCGCTCACCGAATGTTCCACCCATGACAGTCGCTGCGACCTGCAGGCCAACTGCTCGGTCGGCGGCAACTGGCAACGCATCAACCACGCCATCCATCAGTCGCTCGAGGAAATCACCCTGGCTGAGCTTGCGGGCCTTGAAAGCAATCCGCGCCACTTCGCCATGTTCGACGTCCGACTGCGCAATGGCGTGATCGCTGGAGTCAATCGCTGATGACCGCACAGGATCAACATCTGGAGAACGTGCTGGCGCGCGGCTACCAGCACGGCTTCGTCACGGACATCGAGTCGGACACGGTGCCGCCGGGCCTCGACGAGGAAACCATCCGCTTCATCTCCGCCAGGAAGAAGGAACCCCAGTTCCTGCTCGACTGGCGGCTGCGCGCGCTGGAGCGCTGGTTCACGATGAAGGAGCCGCACTGGGCCAAGGTGCACTACCCGCCCATCGACTACCAGGCCATCTCGTACTACTCCGCGCCCAAGGCGACCACCGACGGCCCGAAGAGCCTGTCCGAGGTGGACCCCAAGCTGCTGGCCACCTACGAAAAGCTCGGCGTGCCGCTGCACGAGCGCGCGCGCCTCGCCGGCGTTGCGGTGGATGCCGTGTTCGACAGCGTGTCGGTGGCCACGACCTTCAAGGCAAAGCTTGCCGAGGCCGGGGTTGTGTTCTGCCCGTTCTCCGAGGCCGTGCAGTCGCACCCGGAACTGGTGGAGCAGTACCTGGGCAGCGTCGTGCCCTATGGCGACAATTTCTACGCGGCGTTGAATTCGGCCGCCTTCACCGACGGTTCGTTCGTGTACATCCCGCCCGGCGTGCGCTGCCCGATGGAACTGTCGACGTATTTCCGCATCAACGCGGCCAAGACGGGCCAGTTCGAGCGCACGCTGATCATTGCCGATGCCGGCAGCCATGTGAGCTACCTCGAAGGCTGCACCGCGCCGATGCGCGACGAGAACCAGCTGCATGCCGCGGTGGTGGAACTGGTGGCGCTCGATGACGCGCAGATCAAGTATTCCACGGTGCAGAACTGGTACCCCGGCGACGCGCAGGGCAAGGGCGGCATCTACAACTTCGTGACCAAGCGCGGCGAATGCCGTGGCCGGAATTCGAAGATCTCCTGGACCCAGGTGGAAACCGGCTCGGCGATCACGTGGAAGTACCCCTCGTGCGTGCTGCTGGGCGACAACTCCGTCGGCGAGTTCTACTCGGTGGCGGTGACCAACAACCGCCAGCAGGCCGACACCGGCACCAAGATGATCCACCTGGGCGCCAACACCCGCAGCACCATCATCTCGAAGGGCATCTCCGCGGGACACGCGCAGAACACCTACCGGGGAATGGTGTCGGTGATGCCGGGGGCCACGGGCGCGCGCAACTTCACGCAGTGCGATTCGCTCCTCATCGGCCCGCACTGCGGCGCGCACACCGTGCCCTACATCGAAACCAAGAACCCCCAGGCCGTGGTCGAGCACGAGGCCAGCACCTCGCGCATCGGCGAGGACCAGCTCTTCTACTGCCTGCAGCGCGGCCTCTCTGAAGAGGACGCCGTGAACATGATCGTCAGCGGCTTCTGCCGCTCGGTGCTGAAGGAACTGCCCATGGAGTTCGCCGTGGAGGCGCAGAACCTGCTCGCCGTTTCCCTTGAAGGAGCCGTTGGATGACCGCACTGCTTTCGATTCGCGACCTGCACGTTAAGGTGGGAGACCGGGAGGTGCTGCGCGGCATCAACCTGGATGTGCCGGCCGGCGAGGTGCACGCCATCATGGGTCCGAACGGCTCGGGCAAGAGTTCGCTCGCGCATGTGCTGGCCGGCAAGCCCGGCTACTCGATCACATCCGGCAGCGTCACCTATGCGGGGCGCGACCTTTTCGCGCTGCCCGCCGAAGAGCGCGCGCGTGAGGGCCTGTTCCTGGGATTCCAGTACCCGGTGGAGATCCCGGGCGTGAACAACACCTACCTGCTGCGCGCCGCGCTGAATGCCGCCCGCAAGCACCGGGGTCAGCCCGAGATCGACGCCTACGATTTCCTCGAGGTCGTGCGCGGCAAGGCGCGCCAGATGCACATGGATGAAAGCTTCCTGTCGCGCGGCGTGAACGAGGGGTTTTCCGGCGGCGAGAAGAAGCGCAACGAGATCCTGCAGATGCTGGTGCTCGAGCCGCGCCTGGCCATCCTCGATGAGTCCGATTCCGGCCTCGACATCGATGCGCTGCGCATCGTTGCCGACGGCATCAACAGCCTGCGCGATCCGGCGCGCGCCATCGTGATGGTCACGCACTACCAGCGCCTGCTCGATCATGTGCAACCCACGCAGGTGCATGTGCTGGCGCGGGGCCGCATCGTGCGCAGCGGCGGGCCTGAACTCGCGCGGGAACTGGAGCAGCGTGGCTACGACTGGCTGCTGGAAGAGGCTGCATGAGCAGCGTGCGCCCTCCCCCGGTTCCCGGCAGCCTGAGCCAGGCGGCCTTCGAGCAACGCCTGCGCGATGCGGTGATGGACGCCGCGCCCATGCTCAATGCGAAGCTGCTGCCGGTCAGCGTGCGCAGTTCGGCTTTGAATCGCGCGCTGGCCGCTGGCCTGCCGCAGATACGCGATGACCTGTGGCGCTATGCAGACCTCAAGTTCCTCGGCAGCGCCCCCTGGGCGCCGCTGCCGGCCGCGCAGGACGCCAACCGCTGGCTCGATGCCGCCCGCGCCTTTCTCCCCGCGCCGCTTGCCGGTTTCGAGCGCCTCGTGTTCGTCAACGGACGACATGCGCCTGCGCTTTCCGGGTCTTCCCCGGCGGTGGATGCCGACGCCGCGCCGGTGGTTCCCGAACGCACGCGCCACGAGCGCTTCGGCTGGCTGAACGATGCCTTCGCCACCGACCTGGTTCGGCTCCACGTGACGGGCCAGCGGCGGATCGAGCTGCTGTTCATCGCAACTCCCGTGGACGCGCCCCAGGCGCAGCATCCGCGACTGGAACTGGCCGTGCTGCCAGGCGCCTCGCTCACGCTGGTGGAGCGGCACCTGGGCGATGCGGGCGGCAACAGCCTGATCAACGTGGCCGCCCAGCTGCATGTGGGTCGCGATGCGCGCTGCGTGCACCTGCGCGAGCAGAACCTTGCGGCCCAGGCGCAGTTCCTCGACACGCTGCAGACCGCGCTGGATGCGGGCGCCGAATACGAACTCACGCAACTGGTGCTGGGGGCGCGGTCCGCGCGCAGCTCGCAGCGGATATCGCTGTATGGGGCCGGCTCCGCCGCGCGAATCCATGGCGTTGCCGTCGCCCAGGGCCATCGCACGCTGGATCAATCGCTGCTGGTGGACCATGTGGCGCCCGACAGCAGCAGCACGCAGGTGCTGCGCGGCATCGCCCGCGACCGTGGCCGGGTGGCCTGGCGCAGCCGCGTGGAAGTGGCCGCCACCGCGAAACGCTCCGCCGCGGAACAGTCGCTGAAGGGCCTGCTCGCCGGCCATGGCGCGGAGATCGACCTGCGTCCGCAGCTGGAAATCCACACCGATGAAGTGCGCGCCAGCCATGGCGCCACCACCGGCGCGCTGGACGAGAACATGCGCTTCTACCTGCTCTCGCGCGGCCTCGATCCGGAAACCGCGCGTGGCGTGCTCGAGTGGTCATTCCTCGCCGATGCCATCAGTCGCATCGTCGACACCCAACTCCGGCAGCTCGCCGAACAGCAGCTGCTGGCGGCGGTGGGCAGCACCGTGGCGCGCGAGGCGCTGCAATGACACCGGGCCTGTCCCGCAATGGACTGCACCTGCTGGCGCCGCACCAGCTGCAGGCCGATTTTCCGATCCTGTCCCGGCAGGTCAATGGAAAGCGGCTGGCCTACCTCGACAGCGGGGCGTCGACCCAGCGGCCACGCGCCGTCATCGATGCCGTCGTGCACTACGAGACGCAGCTGCATTCGAACGTCCACCGCGGCGTGCATACCCTGAGCCAGCTCGCCACCGACGCCTACGAGGGCGCGCGCGAGCGCGCCCGTCGATTCCTCAACGCCGCTTCCACGCGCGAGATCATTTTCCTGCGCGGCACCACCGAGGCCATCAACCTCGTGGCGCAGAGCTGGGGGCGCGGTCGGCTGGGCAACGGCCATGTGGGGCCCGACGACGAGATCATCGTCTCGGCACTGGAACACCATGCGAACCTGGTTCCCTGGCAGCTGCTGGCCGAAGAGCGCGGCGCGCGCCTGCGCGTCATCCCGATCGATGACCACGGCCAGATCCGCTTCGAGGCCTTCCAGGCGCTGCTGAACGAGCGCACCCGACTCGTGGCCATCACGCATGTGTCGAACGCGCTGGGCACCGTGGTGCCGCTGAAGCGCGTCATCGACGCCGCCCACCATGCGGGCGTGCCGGTGCTGGTCGATGGCGCGCAGGCCGTGGCCCACACGCCCGTGGACGTGCGCGCGCTGGGCTGCGACTTCTACTGCTTCTCCGGCCACAAGCTGTATGGGCCCACGGGAATCGGCGTGCTCTATGGCCGCGAGGCGCTGCTGGCAGACATGCCGGTATGGCAGGGAGGCGGCGACATGATCCGCACCGTGTCCTACGAGCGCAGCACCTGGAACGACCTGCCCTACAAGTTCGAGGCGGGCACGCCCAACATCAGCGGCGCCATTGGCCTGGCCGCCGCCATGGATTACCTGGAACAGCTGGGCATCGAGAAAGTGGCCCACCACGAGCACGAACTCCTCGATGCGGCAACGGCAGCGCTGATGCGCATCCCCGGCGTTCACATCCACGGCACCGCCGCGCACAAGGCGGCAATTCTTTCCTTCACGCTGAAGGGCGTGCACCCGCACGACCTGGGCACGGTGCTGGACCATGAGGGCGTCGCCATCCGCGCCGGCCATCACTGCGCGATGCCGCTGATGGACCTGCTGGGACTGCCGGCCACGGCTCGCGCCTCGTTCGGCTGCTACAACACGCTGGCCGATGTCGAGCAGCTGGAAGCTGCCGTGCGCAAGGCGGTGGAGGTTTTCCACTGATGCAGCTCACCGATCTCTATCGCGAGGTCATCCTCGACCACAACAAGCACCCGCGCAATTTCGGGCGGCTTGATCCCCACGACGGCGAGGCCAAGGGCCACAACCCGCTGTGCGGCGACCAGCTCACGATCACGCTGCGCCGCGAGGGCGATCGCATCGGCGATCTTCGCTTCGAGGGCAACGGCTGCGCGATCTCGATGGCTTCTGCCTCGATGATGACCGAAGCCGTGAAGGGCAAGGACCGCGCCACCGCGACGGACCTGGCCACCCGCATCCACGCGCTGCTGACACAGGACGGCGCCAGCAGCGAAGGACTGGGCAAGCTGGCCGCCCTTTCCGGCGTTCGCGAGTTCCCGGCGCGCGTGAAATGCGCGAGCCTGTGCTGGCACACGTTGAATGCCGCACTGGCGCAATCCGACGCCGCCGCGCCCACCGTGAGCACCGAATAATGGCCCACAGCCACGAACCCTTCATCATCCAGCGCGAAGTCGACGCCGTCATGGTGCCGTCGGGCCACGCCATCAAGCTGCAGCCGGGACTCGCCGGCTTCATCAGCCAGGCCCTGGGCGGCAGCTTCACGCTCTACATCGAAGGCAATCTCTATCGCCTGGCCGGCACCGATGCAGACGCTATCGGCAAGGAACCGCTGGTGGCGCCCGAGCTGCCGCCCAACGCCACCGAGGACGACGTGCGCAAGCTCGCCTGGCAGCAGATGAAGAGCTGCTACGACCCGGAGATCCCGATCAACATCGTGGACCTGGGGCTCATCTACGACTGCAATGTCACGGCCAACGACGACGGCAGCCGCGATGTCGAGGTGCAGATGACCCTCACCGCCCCGGGCTGCGGCATGGGCGAGGTGCTGGTGCAGGATGTACGCGAGAAAGTCCTGCAGATCCCCACCGTGCGCGAGGCCCGCGTGGACCTGGTGTTCGATCCGCCGTGGCGTCGGGACATGATGTCCCCGGCAGCCCAATTGCAGATGGGCATGATGTAGCCATGGCTGCCGGCACGGCGCCCGCCTGCATACTGGTTCGCCATGCGCATGCGGAATGGCCGGAATACGTGGGAAGGGACTTTGCCCGGCCGCTCACCGACCGCGGCGTGAAGGAAGCCCATGCCACCGGCCTGGCACTGCGCGCTGCCGGGGTTTCCCCGCGACGCATCATCGCCAGCGCCGCCCGGCGTACCGAACAGACAGCGCGCATCCTAGTGGACGAACTGCAGCTGCCCCCCTCTTCACTGCAATTGCTGGAGTCGCTGTACAACGCCGCCGCGCCCACGCTGGCGCAGGCGCTGCAGGCCGCTGTTCAGCAGGGCACGCCGGTACTGCTGGTGGCGCACAATCCCGGCATCTCTGAACTCGCGCGGCTGATGTCCGGCAACGGCATGCTCGAACCCTTCCGGCCGGCGGAATGGCGGATCTTCAGTTCTGCTGGCGATACGGGGACGGCGCGCTGACCACGTCGGCAGCGGGCGCCTCGGCCTGCAGCAGGGTCTTCACGTCCGCCTCCAGTCCCTTCAGACCGGCACCCTTGCCGATGGCCAGCGCCTCTTCGGCGCTCTTGCCCTGAACCCAGCGCGCCCGCAGCGCCATCATCGCGCCCACGCGATTGCCCGAGGCGCAATGCAGCAGCACCTTGCCCTCCTGCGATTCGGCCAGCAGTCGATCGAACGTGGCGACGTTGTCCCTGGTGAGCCCCGCCACCCCTGCGATGGGAAGCGAGTGGTATTTCATGCCGGCTTTCTCGACCAGGGATTTCTCGTCCAGGTCGGGTGTTTCACTGGCCGGGCGCAGGTTGATCACAGTGCGCACTCCCGCAGCGGGCAGGTTCACCAGCGCTTCGGCCGTTGGCTGCGCGCTGACATGGAAGCGGGAGTCCACGGCAACATGCAGTGGCAGCTGCGACAGCGCACCGGCAGTCGCCTCTCCCGCGCCTGTTCCGCCCGCAAAGGCCAGCAGCATCAGGACTGGAATGAGTCGTAGCGTTCGCATTGGCAATCTCCAGCTATGTCTGCCTGATTATAGGTTCACTGGCGCAGGGCGTTGTCAGCGCGGATGCAAATGATTGTCCTTTGGCGGTTTGGTGGCCGCGCGCACGCGGGCGCATACTGCTGCGGACCAATGGGATAGCGAGGATTCCTCCATGCGCATGCCCTCCAGCACCCTGCTCGCCGCCCTGCTGCTTGCCACGGCGGCAAACTGCCTCGCCGCGGCCCCCAGCCCCTTCGAAGGCACATGGAAGCTCAACGTCGCACGCTCGCATTTCGTGCCCGACAAGCCGCCCAAGGAAGTCACCCGCACGTACCACTTCAATGGCGACATGGTGACGATGACCATCAACGGCACACGCGCCGATGGCTCCACCATCGCGGCGCGCGCGACGTTTCGCCTGGATGGCAAGGAGTATCACTACGAGGGCACCTCGCCCCTCGACACGGTCAGTGTCGTGGCGCAGGACGAGCGCTCCTGGCTCTCCACGGCGCGCAAGAAAGGCCAGCACCTGAGCCAAAGCACCTTCACGGTTTCCGCCGATGGCAGCACGCTCACGCAGCAGGTGCGCGGCAAGCGCTCGGAGGGCGGCGCAATCGACGACGTGCAGGTGTACGAACGCCAGTAGCGACGCCGCTGCGCTACTGCGCGCTCAGAGCGCCTTGACGATTTCCTCGACCATCTTCTTGGCGTCCGCCAGCAGCATGATGGTCTGGTCGAGGTAGAACACCTCGTTGTCCACGCCCGAATAGCCCACGCCGGTCATCGAGCGTTTCACGAACAGCACGGTCTTGGCCTTCTGCACGTCGAACACCGGCATGCCATAGATGGGCGATGCGCGATCGGTGCGCGCCGCCGGATTCACCACGTCGTTGGCGCCGATCACGAAGGCGACGTCGGTCTGCGCGAACTCGCCGTTGATGTCCTCGAGTTCGAACACGTCGTCATAGGGCACGGAGGCTTCGGCCAGCAGCACGTTCATGTGACCCGGCATGCGTCCGGCCACCGGATGGATGGCGAACTTCACCTTGACGCCGTGCTCCTTGAGCTTGTCGGCCATCTCGCGGACCACGTGCTGCGCCTGGGCGACGGCCATGCCGTAGCCGGGGATGATGATGACCTGGCCGGCTTCCTTCAGGATGAAGGCGGCGTCCTCGGCGGACCCGCGCTTCCAGGGGCGGTCTGTCTTCGCAGCCCCCGCCGCATCGGCCGGCGCGGCGCCGAAACCGCCTGCGATCACGCCGATGAAGCTGCGGTTCATCGCACGGCACATGATGTACGAGAGGATGGCGCCCGAAGAGCCCACCAGGGCACCGGTGATGACCATGGCCACGTTGTGCAGAGTGAAGCCCATGGCCGCGGCCGCCCAGCCCGGAATAGCTGTTCAGCATGGAGACCACGACGGGCATGTCGGCGCCGCCGATGGGGATGATGAGCAGCAGGCCGATGGCCAGCGACAGCGCGGTGACCGTCCAGAACACCCACGGGGACTGGTCGATCACGAAGAAGCCGATCAGCCCCAGGATGCCCGCGATCAGCGCAAGGTTGATGACATGCCGTCCGGGCAGCATCAACGGTGCGCCCGAAAGATTGCCGTTCAGCTTAAGGAACGCGATGACCGAGCCGCTGAAGGTGATGGCGCCGATGGCCACGCCCAGACCCATCTCCACGCGGCTGGCCGGCAGGATGAGCCCGTCCGCGCCCTGGATGCCAAAGCCGGCCGGTTCGAGGAAAGCAGCGGCCGCCACCAGCACCGCGGCAAGGCCCACCAGCGAATGGAAGGCCGCCACCAGCTGCGGCATGGCCGTCATGGCGATGCGCCGCGCCACCACCAGGCCGATGAGGCCGCCGATCACCACGGCCGCGAGAATCTCGGCGAGGCTCGCCAGATGCTGCACGACCAGCGTCGTGACCACCGCCAGCAGCATGCCGGCCATGCCAAAGCGATTGCCGCTGCGCGAGGATGCCGGCGACGACAGTCCGCGCAGCGCGAGGATGAACAGCACGCCTGCGGCGAGGTACGCCAGCATGGCCCAGCCCGGCACGGCGTGGAGCGCTTCCATCAACGCGCCTTTTTCTTGTACATGGCCAGCATGCGGGCCGTGACCGCGAAGCCGCCGAAGATGTTGACGCTGGCCAGCGCCACCGCCGCCAGGCCCAACCACTTGCCGGTGCCCGGCCCGGCCGCGGCGATGAGCGCGCCGACGATGATCACCGAGGAGATGGCATTGGTCACCGCCATCAGCGGCGTGTGCAGCGCGGGCGTCACCGACCACACCACGTAGTAGCCCACGAAGCAGGCCAGCACGAAGATGGAGAGGATGGAAATGAAATCCATGGCAACTTCCCCTTAAGCCAGCCGCGGATGCACAACGGCGCCCGCGCGCGTCAGCCGCACGCCCAGCACGATTTCATCGTCGTCGGGCAGGTCGAGCGTGCGCTTTTCCTTGTTCCAGTACGCGGCGATGAAGTTGTAGAGATTGCGCGCGTACAGCGCCGAGGCTTCGGCAGCCAGGCGCGAAGGCGTGTTGGAATACCCGATCAGCGTGACGCCGTGCCGAACCACGGGCGAGTCGGCCACGGAACCTTCCACATTGCCGCCCTGCGCCACGGCCAGGTCGAAAATCACGCTGCCGAACTTCATCGTGGCGATCTGCACATCGGTGATCAGGCGCGGCGCCGCCCGACCGGGGATCAGCGCGGTGGTGATGACGATGTCCTGCTTGGCCAGGTGGCCTGAAACCAGCTCCGCCTGCGCGGCCTGGTATTCGGGCGACATTTCGGTGGCATAGCCGCCAGCGCCCTCACCGGCGATGCCGGCCACCTTCTCGACGAAGATGGCCTTGGCGCCCAGTGATTCGATCTGTTCACGCGTGGCGGCGCGCACGTCGGTGGCCGATACCTGCGCGCCGAGGCGGCGCGCGGTGGCGATGGCCTGCAGGCCCGCTACACCCACGCCCATCACGAACACGCGCGCTGCCGGAACCGTGCCCGCGGCGGTCATCATCAGCGGAAATACCCGGCCATAGGCGGCGGCGGAATCGATGACGGCCTTGTAGCCCGACAGATTGGCCTGCGAAGAGAGCACGTCCATGGACTGCGCGCGGGTGATGCGCGGGATCCATTCCATGGCCAGCGCCTCGACGCCCGCAACGGCGTATTGCGCCACGCGCTCGCGACCGGACACCGGATCGAGCAGCCCCAGCAGACGCGTACCGCTCGCGACGCCTTGCAGCCTGTCGACGGCGGCGCCCTGCACGGTCATCACGATGTCGGCGCCCGACAGCACCGCCTCGGCAGAACCCACCTGGGCGCCGGCTGCGGCAAAGCTCTCGTCAGTGATCTTGGCGCCAGCGCCCGAGCCTTGTTCCACGGCAACGGTGGCGCCCAGCGCGATCAGCTTCTTCACCGTTTCCGGTGTGGCTGCCACGCGCCCTTCGGCAGGAGCGCTTTCCTTGAGCACGGCGATGCGGGCCATATGGACACCACCTTACCGCAGTTTCGCTATACGGTCACCGGCCCGCCGTCGCCAGCGGCCGCTTCGCGCCGCAATCTCTCGGTTTCCTCGGCGCCAAGGTACCGGCGCACACCGGCATGGACCAGATAAAGCAAAGGAATCGTTAAGACTGCGGCGAGCATCTTGTACAGGTAGTTCACGGTGCCCACGGCCAGGAACTGCGATACCGGCCAGTGCTGCGGACCGAGCACGAAGGCGATGTACAGCACGATGAAGCTGTCGAAGAGCTGCGACACCGCCGTGGAACCCGTGGCGCGCAGCCACATCCAGCGCTCGCCGGTCAGCGCGCGGATCTTCTGGAACACCGTCACGTCGATGAGCTGGCCCACCAGGAACGCGACGATGGAGCCGACTATCGTCCACATGCCCTGCCCGAAGATCAGCGCAAAGGCCTTCTGGATGTCCGGCACCCCCAGCGCGGCGTTGGAATCCACCCAGAACGGCGCCGGCGCCAGCGAGATGGCGATGTAGGCGCACAGGAACGCCCAGGAAATGAACGCCACCGCCAGCCACGACACCAGCCGCACGCCGCGCAGCCCGAAGTACTCGTTGATGATGTCGGTGAGCACGAACACCAGCGGCCAGTAGATGACGCCGGCCGTGAAACTCAACGTGCCGGATGCGCCGAGCAGGCTCCAGTGCACGTCGTCGATGCCGAGCGTGCGCTCCAGCGAGAAGATCTTCACGCCGACGAACTCGGCCAGCAGCGCATCAGTGATGAAGAACCCGGCCAGCGCCAGGAAAAGGCGCGCGCTGCGGTGGCTGGCCAGGTGTCCGATGGCGAAGCGGGACGCCTGGTTCATGTCCTACTCCACCGAGCAGAAGCAGTAGGCCAGCGTCTTCTGCGAGGCGGCCAGTCGCTTGACCCGCGCGAGTTCCCGGCTCAGCGGCGCCAGCGGCTCCAGCGCGGCCTGCACCTCGCCCACTGCCGGACCCAGCACGTTGCCCGACAGCCGCGCGGCGCGCACCTTGAGCTGCATGGCCAGCTGCTCGGCCCAGGACAGCTCCGGCTCCACGCGCTCCACGGCATAGCCGGGCTTTAGATTCGCGCGGCGCGCGGCGGCTTTGACGGCATCGTCGAAACCGCCCAGCGTGTCCACCAGGCCCTGGGCCTTGGCCTCGCTGCCGATCCACACGCGGCCACGGCCCAGCGCATCCACCTGGTCGCGCGTCTTGTTGCGCCCGGCGGCCACATGCCCGACGAACAGCTCATAGCCGCGCTCGATGTTCAGCTGCAGGTAGTCTTTCAGCAACGGATCCAGCGGGCGATCGAGTCGAAGCTTCCCGGAAAGCGCCGTGGTGCCCACGCCATCCACCGTCACGCCGAACTTGCCCAGCGTGCGATCAAGCGTCGGCAAGACCGAATAGATGCCGATGGAACCGGTGATCGTCGTGGCGCTGGCGAAGATCTCGTCGGCGGGCGCCGCCACGTAATATCCACCGGAAGCGGCGAGGTCACCCATCGAGACCACGACCGGCTTGCCGGCAGCCTTTATCGCCGCCACTTCCCGGTAGATCTGCTCGGACGCGAAGATGCTGCCGCCAGGACTGTCGATGCGCAGCACCACGGCGGCGATGTCGTCGTCGTCCCGCGCTTCGCGCAGCAGGTCGGCCGTGGTGATGCCGCCGATCACGCCGGATGGCTGCCGGCCATCGAGGATTTCCCCGCTGGCCACGACCACCCCTACCCGTCCCTTCGCGCCCCGGCGCAACTGCTGCTCGGCCGCATGGATGCGCGTGTAGTCGCCAAGATCGATGGCCGGATATCCGCCGCCGGATTCATCCTCGCCGACCAGTTCCTGAACGCGCGTGGTGACCTCGTCAGCGGTCTTGATGCCGGTGACCAGCCCCGCTTCCAGCGCCACACGGGCAGCATCCCCGGAATTGGTGCGCAGCGCGTCGATGTAGCCATTGGCGTACTGGTCGATGACTTCGGGGGAAAGGTCGCGCGCCTTGCCCACCGTCGCCTTGTATGAGGTCCACAGCGCTTCCAGGTATACGCGCGCCTCGAGCCGGTCCTCGTCGGACATGCCGGTCCGCACCAGGTCCTCGGCGGCCGACTTGAATTCACCGACGCGGAACAGGTGCACGTCCACGGCCAGCTTGTCGAGCAGGCCCTTGTAGTACATGCGATAGCGCTCGTAGCCCTCGAGCAGCACCTCGCCCAGCGGGTCGAGGTAGACCTCATCGGCCTGCGCGGCCAGGTAGTACTGCGACTGCGAGAACGAGGAGCCGTAGGCAATGATCTTCTTGCCGGCGGCGCGGAATTCGCGCATCGCGGCAGCCACTTCCTCGAGCGTGGGCTGGCCGGCGCCGGTGAAATCATCGAGCTGCAGCACGATGGCGGGAATGCGCGAATCCTTCGCCGCCGCGCGCAGGGTTTCCGTGATGTCCCAGAGAAGGGTTTCGGTCTGGCGCTGGCCGCGCGCCTCGTTGAAGGCGATCTCGAGCGGATCGCCGGAGCGCTGCTCGACGATCTGGCCGACGGGCTGGATGACCAGCGCCGCCTTGGCCGGCAGGTGCGGCAGGCTGCTGCGCAGCGCGCCGATGATGAAGCCGAAGATGATGAGCAGCAGTATCAGGTGCAGGGCGCGGCGCAGCACGTCGAGGCCGCGCCAGACACCCCGGAAAAACCCGCCTACTGCGCCCAGAAACTACACCTTCTCTTCGATGCGGGCAGCCTTGCCCGAGAGGTCACGCAGGTAATAGAGCTTGGCGCGACGCACGTTGCCGCGACGCTTCACCGTGATGTCCTCGATGCTCGGGCTGTGCAGCTGGAACACGCGTTCCACGCCCTCGCCGTGCGAGATCTTGCGCACCGTGACCGATGAATTGAAGCCGCGGTTGCTGCGCGCGATGACGACGCCTTCATAGGCCTGCACACGCTCGCGGTCGCCTTCCTTCACCTTCACGTTCACGACGATGGTGTCGCCAGGGCGGAATTCCGGCACCTTGCGCGTGGCGCGTTCGGCTTCGATCTGCTGGATGATGTGGTTCATGACTGCCTTTCCTGCAAAAACTCGTTCAACAATTCGACTTCCTCTGCGGTGCTCGCCCGGCGTGAGAGGAACAGGTCCGGCCTTCGCCGCCATGTCCTTCCCAGCGCCTCGCGGAGCCGCCAGCGCCGTATGCGCTCGTGGTCACCGCCCTGCAGCACCTCGGGCACCCTGAGTCCCGCGTATTCCACCGGCCGGGTGTAGTGCGGCCAGTCCAGAAGACCTTCCGCAAAACTCTCCTCGGCACTGGAACGCGCGTCGTTCAGTGCGCCCTCCATCAACCGCGCCACCGCGTCGATCACGACCAACGCCGGCAGCTCGCCGCCGGACAGGACGTAGTCGCCCACCGACAGCTCTTCATCGATCGACGTCGCGATCACGCGTTCGTCGATCCCCTCATACCTTCCCGCCACGAGCACCAGCCCGGGCTCCTTCGACAGCGCCTCAACGCGGCGTTGCCCAAGCCTTTCCCCCTGCGGGGAAAGGTAGATCCGCCGGCTTCCCGCCGGCACCCGCGCCGTGGCTGCGGCAATCGCCGCCACCAGGGGCTCGGGCTTCATCACCATGCCCGGTCCGCCGCCGTAGGGCCGGTCGTCCACCGTGCGGTGCACATCGCTGGTGTGCGCCCGCGGGTCTTCCGTTCCCACCGCGATCAGGCCGCGCTTCACGGCGCGCCCCGTGATGCCGAACTCCATCGCCTGCCGGATCATCTCCGGAAACAGCGTGACGACTTCGATCTTCACGGCCTTCTCACTCGAGCTCTGCCGGCCAGTCCACCGTCAGCCGCTTTGCGGCGAGGTCGACCTTCTGCAGATGCCGGGGAGCCGCGGGCACCCAGTGCTCACGCTCTCCCTTCACCACCATCACCGCCCCCGCGGGCAGGTCGGCGAAATAATCCAGTCGACCAAGCACCACACCATCGGTGTTCACGACCTCGAATCCGACGAGGTCGTCGCGGTAGTACTCGCCTTCGGCTGGCGGCGGCAGCGCGCTGCGCGCGATCTGCACCCACCATCCCGTCAGGCCCGACGCCGCATCGCGATCGCCGATGCCCGACAGGCGCACCCGCAGCCGATCCCGGTGCGGAGCGCCTTCCAGCAGTTGCAGTTGCAGGGTTTTCCCGCCCGGCGACAGCAGCTGCCACTCATCGTGGTCGAGCAGCGAGTCCGGTGGATCGGCGAACGACCGCACCATCAGCCACCCGTTCACGCCATGAGGCGCCCCAACCTGGCCGAGCGTCATGAAAGGCCCGGCCGTGCGCGCTGTCATGACGTCGGTCCGCCTTTAGGCGGCGGCCGCCACCGCCTGCTTGCGATAGTCCTTCACCAGCGCAACCACGCGCTCGGACTGCTGGGCGCCCTTGGACACCCAGAAATCGATGCGGGCCAGATCGAGGCGCATCTTCGGCTCGGACTTGCGTGCAACGGGATTGAAGAAACCAA
The DNA here is from genome assembly GCA_016720075.1 of Pseudomonadota bacterium. Taxonomy (GTDB): domain Bacteria; phylum Pseudomonadota; class Gammaproteobacteria; order Steroidobacterales; family Steroidobacteraceae; genus ZC4RG30. The sequence continues at coordinate 30,948 of JADJXW010000020.1, read as the reverse complement.
CGAGCTCGAGGCTCTTGCCGCCCTGTCGCTTGCGATGGTCAGTGACGACCACGTGGTAATAGGGCTGGTTGCGCGCGCCGCGCCGGGTCAAACGAATAGTCACCATATCGGGTCAAGGCCTCAGTCTGTTAGGGCTACCGAAAAAGAGCGCGGATTCTACGCAGATCAAGGAGTTGGAGCAAATCCGCGTTTCTAGGGGGCCGCGGCCGGCCTCGAGGCCGAGACGGCCCGCAGGAAAGCCTGGGTTTCCTCGTCCTGGCGGGTGTTGTCCCCCGGCGGGAAATAGCTGAGCTTGACCACCACCGTGCGGGTGGCCGGGTCGACGAACACATACTGGCCCTGCAGGCCGATAGCCGAATAGGTGCCCGCCCCGAGCGTCCACCACTGCAGCCCGTAACCCCCGCGGCGGTTGTCCTCCGGGCCCACCGGCGCCGTGGACTGCTTCACCCAGTCGGCCGACACGATGCGCCGCCCATCGGCCACGCCGCCCTGCAGCATCATCTGGCCGAAGCGCCCGAAATCGCGCAGCGTGGCGTTGAACCCTGCCCCGCTGAACTCGCGGCCCACGCCGGGCGCGCCGTCCATGATGTAGTAGCCATCGGCTTGCGCGCCCAGTGGCTCCCACAGGCAGCGCGCGGTGTACGCGGCCACGCTGCCGCGCGTCACGCGCTCGATCAGCCAGCCGAGCACCGCGGTGTCGATGGTCTTGTACTGGAAGAACTCTCCCGGTGGATGGATGCGGGGCAGCGTGCGCGCGGCATCGGCGAAGCGCGTGGTGTTGCGCACCAGCGAATTGATGTGATTGCTCGCCGCGCGGCCGGGATTCGCGAAGTCGTAGCGTTCTTCGTATTCAACGCCCGAGCGCATCTGCATCACATGGCGGATCGAGACGCCCTCGTAGCCGCCGCCGCGAAGCTCCGGCAGATAATCCGAGATCGGCTTGTCGAGCGATTCGATGCGGCCTTCCGCCAGCGCGCACCCCACCAGTACGGAGGTGATGGACTTGGTCATCGACCAGCCGATGAAGCGCGAGCTTTCATCGCTGCCGTTGCGATAGCGCTCCACCAGGATGCGGCCGTCGCGGATGACCAGCAGCGCGTTGGTGTAGGTGCGCTCGAGGAAGTCTTCGGCAGCGACCGCGCGGCCCTGCCACTGATAGGAGAAATCCAGCGCGCGCTCGGACCGGGGCAGGTTCCACACCGGGCCACTGCGCGGCACGCTGCGGGTGGTGAATATCTGCTCCATGCTGCGGAAGCTCAGCGCGTTCAGGTCGCCGTCGTTCATGTGCCAGCGCACGATCTGCACGGCAACGGGCACATCCGAGACCGGCTGCAGCTGCAGCGGCGGCGGCAGCACCTGCTGCGCCAGCACGCAAGCCGGCAGCGCGGCGGCCAGCATGACGACTACCCTGCCCATCAGGCGCGCGGCGCTCATCAGCGCGGCATCCCGGGCATCTTGCCCGCCATCGCGCCCATCATCCGCGCGAGCTTGCCACCGCCCAGCTTCTTCATCATGCGCTGCATCTCCAGATGTTGTTTCAGCAGTCGATTGACGTCCTGCACCTGCATGCCAGAGCCCGCGGCGATGCGGCGGCGGCGCGAGCCATCGATGATTTCGGGCCGGCGACGCTCGCGCGGCGTCATCGAATCGATCAGCGCGATCTGCCGCTTGAGTTCCTTCTCGGCCACGCCGGGGGCGAGCTTCTTCGCCGCGGCCGCGCCACCGGGCAGCTTGTCGAGAATGCCTGCCATGCCGCCCATCTTCTGCAGCTGCTGCAGCTGGGACTTCAGGTCGTTGAAGTCGAAGCCCTTGCCCTTGGCGACCTTCTGCGCCAGCTTCTGGGCTTCCTCGACATCGACCGAGCGACGCACCTCCTCGACCAGCGCCACCACGTCGCCCATGCCGAGGATGCGGCGCGCCATGCGGTCCGGATCGAAGGGCTCGAGCGCATCGCTCTTTTCGCCCATGCCGATGAACAGCAGCGGGCTGCCGGTGATCTCGCGCACCGAAAGCGCCGCGCCGCCGCGCGCATCGCCATCGGCCTTGGTGAGGATGGTGCCCGTGAGCTGCAGCGCCTCGCCGAAGGCCTTCGCGGCGTTCACCGCGTCCTGGCCCGCCATGGCATCCACCACGAACAAGCGCTCGTGCGGCGACACTGCCTGGTCGATGTCGCGCACTTCCTGCATCAGTTCGGCATCGATGTGCAGTCGGCCCGCGGTGTCGACGATCAGCACGTCGAACACGCCACGGCGCGCGGCATCGAGCGCGGAGGTTGCGATCTTCGCCGGGGCCGCGCCGGGCTCCACGGGATGGAAATTCGCACCCACCTGTTCGGCCAGTCGCTGCAGCTGCAGCACGGCCGCGGGCCTTCTGATGTCGGTGCTGACCAGCAGCACGCGCTTCTTCTGGCCAATCAGGAGCCGGGCCAGCTTGCCCGCGGTGGTGGTCTTGCCGGCGCCCTGCAGGCCGGCCAGCAGGATGACGGCCGGTGGCGCATGGCGCAGGTCGAAGGGCTGGGCCTTGCCACCCATGATGGCCACGAGCTCGTCATGGATGACGCCGATCAGCGCCTGGCCCGGCGTGAGGCTGCCCACCACCTCGGCGCCCACGGCCTTGGCCTTCACCGCGTCGATGAAGCGCTTGACCACAGGCAGCGCCACGTCGGCTTCCAGCAGCGCCATGCGCACTTCGCGCAGGCTCTCGGCGATGTTTTCTTCGGTCAGGCGGCCGCGGCCGCGCAGTGCTTCGACGGCCTTGCCGAGCCGCTCGGTGAGTTTTGCGAACATGCGCCGATTATAGCGGCGCTAGCCCAGCACCTTCCGGATGGCGTCCTCGATGCGCGCCACGCCGCGCACCTCGATGCCCTCCACCGCCTGGCGCGGCACATTGGCCTCGGGCACCAGCGCCCGGCGATAGCCCAGCTTGGCGGCTTCCCGGATGCGCTCCTCGCCGAAGGTCACCGGTCGCACTTCGCCGGTCAGGCCCAGCTCCCCAAACACCACCAGGTCGGGCGGCAATGCGAATTCGCGCAGACTGGAAGCCAGCGCCAGCGCCACGGGCAAGTCCCAGGCCGGCTCGTCGATATCCAGGCCTCCCACCACATTGGCGAACACATCGTGTTCCTGCAGTCCGATGCCGCCATGGCGGTTCAATACCGCCAGCACCATGGCGAGGCGCCCCGCATCGATTCCCTGCGCCACCCGGCGCGGTGCGCCCAGGCGCGAGGCATCCACCAGCCCCTGCACTTCCACCAGCAGCGGACGGGTGCCATCGCGGGTGACCATCACCAGGCTGCCGATCACGGGCTGTGGCGCGCGCGACAGGAAGATCGCCGCGGGGTTCTTCACTTCTCGCAGCCCGTTGTCCTGCATCAGGAAGAAGCCCAGCTCATGCGCCGCGCCAAAGCGGTTCTTTGCCGCCCGCACCCGCCTGAAACGGCTGCCGGCATCGCGCTCGAAATACAGCACGGTATCGACCAGGTGCTCCAGCATGCGGGGACCCGCAATGGCGCCATCCTTCGTGACATGCCCCACGATGACGACTGCCGTTGCGGATGACTTGGCCTGGCGGACCAGCGCGGCCGTGCATTCGCGCAACTGGGTCACCGCGCCGGCCGCGCTGGGCACCGATGCCAGCGCCATGGTCTGGATCGAATCGACGATGAGCAGCGCAGGTTTGATGCGGGCCGTCAGTTCCAGGATGGTGTCGAGGTCGGTCTGCGCCACCACCTGCACGTGACCGAAGGCCCCCTCGAGCCGGCGCGCCCGCATCGCCACCTGGTCAACCGATTCCTCGCCGGTGGCATACAACACTGCCGGCGAACCGGCGATGCCCTGCGCCACCTGCAGCAGCAGCGTGGATTTTCCGATGCCCGGCTCGCCGCCGATCAGCGTCACCGAGCCGGGGACCAGCCCGCCACCCAGCACGCGATCCAGCTCCCCCATTCCCACGCCGGTGCGGGTGGAACCCTCCGGCGTCGCCCGCATCGCCTCGGCCAGCCCCGACGCGCCGCCGGTGGGGGTCAGGCTGGCGCGCCGGGTCGCACTGGCCCTGCCGGCTGCCGGGGCGATCTGCGCCGTCAGCGTGTTCCAGGCGCCGCAGTGCGGGCACTGCCCCTGCCACTTCGGGGATTCGCCATGACAGGCGTCACAGACATGCACGGTTTGAGCTCGGGCCACGGCGGAAGATGGTTTTTCTGGATGGGGTCGCAGGATGCTACCACGCGACCTGGCCCACATTTCCGGCGGAAAAGGTCGAAAAACAAGCGCTTACCCTGTGCATGTAATCCAAGAGTTAAGTACGATCCCGGGGGTTAAGGGAGTACTCCGGGGCATCGCCTGCTGATGAGCCTGAAAGGCAAACTGCTATGTGTCGGCCAGACCGATACCGGCAGAGTTCGAGAGCACAACGAGGACATGATCGCTGTGGACAGCGACCTGGGCCTCGTCGTGCTCGCCGACGGCATGGGCGGCTATAACGCCGGCGAAGTGGCCAGCGGCATCGCTGTGAAGACGGTGTTCAATCTGGTGCGCGAGGCGCTGGAGCGCCAGGACCTTACCGTGCCGGACCCTACCACCGGCCTGTGCCGCGCCAGCATCATCCTTCGCGATGCCATCCAGCGCGCCAACAAGATCATCTACCAGACCGCCCGGACCCAGCCCAAGTGCGAAGGCATGGGCACGACGGTCGTGGCCGGCCTGTTCTTCGACAACCGGATCTCCGTCGCCCATGTGGGCGACTCGCGGCTGTACCGCATGCGCGCCGGCGCGATCGAGCAGGTCACGCTGGATCATTCGCTGCTGCAGGAACTGGTCGACCGCGGCTTCTACTCCCCCGAAGAGGCCGCGAGGGCCTCCAACAAGAACTACGTGACCCGGGCCCTGGGCGTGGAAGCCCAGGTCGACGTGGAAATGCAGGAGCAGCCCGTCCAGAAGGGCGATACCTACCCCTGAAGTGGTTCAGCTGAAGGCAAGGCGCTCAACATGGCACGGTTGATACTGACTCTCGATGGCCAGGTACTGGCCGAATACAACATGAACAAGGAGCGCTATACGGTCGGGCGCCTGCCGGATAACGATATCCGCATCGACAACCCCGCCGTATCGGGCCACCACTCGCTGATCATCAACATCCTCAACGACTCGTTCCTCGAGGACCTGAACAGCACCAACGGCACCTACGTCAACGGCAAGCTGATCAAGAAGCACGCCCTGCAGCACGGCGACATCGTCACGGTCGGCCACCACCAGCTGCGCTTCGTCGAGGAAGACGAGCAGCAGGACGAATTCGAAAAGACGATGGTGATCCAGCCCTCGCAGCGGCCGGTGGAGAAGATCCAGACCGCGCGCGCCAGGGCCGACGAGGCCAGCGGCACGCGCCCGGCCGCGCCGCGCCCTGCCCGAGGGGGCACAGCCGACGCTCAAGAAGGCAAAGCTGCAGGTGCTGTCCGGCGCGTTCGCTGGCCGCGAACTGGAGCTTGCGAAGGCCCTGACCACGCTGGGTCGCCCAGGAGTGCAAGTGGCCGCCATCACCCGGCGTTCAGACGGCTTCTACATCGTGCATGTGGAATCCGACAAGGCGGACAACTACCCGCTGGTCAACGGCACGCCGATCGGCGCCCAGGCTCGCCGCCTGGTCGACAACGACGTGATCCAGCTGGCCGGCGTGAAGATGGGCTTCTTCGCGAGCTGATCCGGAACCTTCCGGATCAGCAGAACGCCGCGGCCTTCCGCGGCGTTCTGCGTTTCAGGCGGGGGAAAACTCGGAGGATCGGGCGCCGCTGTTGGCGGCCTTGCTCTCGGCGAAGCACTCGCGCGCGCAGTCGAGGCAGGTGCCGCAGGACTTGCCCAGCTCCAGCTCATTCTGCACGGCCTTGAAGCTGCGGCAGCCTTCCGACACCGCGCGGGCAATATCCCGGTCAGAGATGTTCTTGCAGACGCAGATGATCATGGGGTTTCATTCTATTGCGAATAGTTCTTGTTCGCAATACTTAACCTAATGTACCCCGTCCGACTGCCCGAACTGCTAGTTTGCCGCCCTGAGGCGACCATTTTTTGAAGGATCCCGCATGCAAGGCGACAAGAAAGTCATTGCCTACCTGAACGGCCAGCTGAAGCTGGAGCTCACCGCCATCAACCAGTATTTCCTGCACTACCGGATGCTGAAGAACTGGGGCCTGGCGCGCATGGCCAAGCACGAGCACGACGAGTCGATCGAGGAGATGAAGCACGCCGACCAGCTCATCGACCGCGTGCTCACGCTGGGCGGCCTGCCCAACCTGCAGGACCTGGGCAAGCTGCTGGTCGGCGAGACCGCGGTCGAGACGATGAGCTGCGACCTGAAGATCGAGACCTCGGGCCAGAAGCACCTGAAGGAAGCCATCGCCCACTGCGAGACGGTGCGCGACTACGTCAGCCGCGAGCTCTTCGAGCGCATCCTGGAAGACACCGAAGGGCACATCGACTACCTGGAAACGCAGCTGGAGCTGGTGGCCAAGGTGGGCGAGCAGAATTACCTGCAGTCACAGATGCACGAGGCCTGATGGACCAGGCGGCGGCGGTTCACATCAGGGCCAGCGGCACCCGCTGGCTCACGGCGCATAGCAGCTCGTAGCTGATGCTGCCAGCGTGGGCGGCGATCTCCTCGACCGGCAATTCCGGGCCCCACAGCAGGGCCGCATCTCCCACCTGCACGCCGGCAATGCCGGTCACATCCACGGCGATCATGTCCATGGATACGCGGCCAGCCAACTCACCGCGGGCCCCGCGGATCAGCACTGGTGTTCCATTGGGCAGCGCGCGCGGCAATCCATCGCCATAGCCGGCGGCCACGATCGCCACCTGCGAATCGCGCGCCGCGCGCCACACGCCGCCGTAGCCCACGGTCTCGCCCGCAGAGACTTTCCGCACCGCGATGACCGTCGACACCAGCCGCATCGCCGGCGTCAGGCCCAGCGAACGGCCCACCTGGTCCGCGAATGGAGAAACGCCATACAGCGCAAGTCCTGGCCGCACCCAGTCGGCATGGCTTTGCGGCTGCGCGAACAGCGCCGCCGAATTGGCCAGGCTGCGCTCGGACCTGCGACCCTGCGTGAGCACGTCGAAACGCGCCAGCTGCTGGCGCATCAGGCTGCTGTCCCGTTCATCCGCGGAGGCGAAGTGCGTCATCAGGCGCAGTTCCAGCAAGCGCTCGCCCAGCGCATCCAGCCGCCGCAGGGCCGACTGCGCCATCGAGGGCCGGAAGCCCAGCCGGTTCATGCCCGTATCGATCTTCGCCCAGACCACGAAACGCTGGCCCGAAGGCGCGGCCTCCAGCAGCTCGAGCTGCTCTGCCTCGTGCACCACGATGTCCAGGCTCTGGCGCGCAGCCTCGGCCAGCTGCTCGGCGTTGAACACCCCTTCCAGCAGCACGATGCGCCCGCGCACCCCCGCGCCGCGCAACGCCAGGGCTTCGTCGATGCGCGCCACGCCGAAGGCGTCGGCATCGGCCAGGCACAAGGCGGTGGGCACGAGCCCATGTCCGTAGGCGTTGGCCTTGACCACGGCCATGACGCGGCTGGCGGGCGCCACCTCGCGCACGCGCGCCAGATTGGCGCGCAGCGCGGCGGCGCTGACTTCGGCTCGGATGAGCGACTTCAACGCGAAGCCGCCCCGCTCACCTCAGGACTCCTTCCTGCATGTAGTTCGGCGCGAAATTCTGGAAGCGCGTGAACTGGCCCTGGAAGGTCAGCGTGAAGTAGCCGGTCTCGCCGTTGCGATGCTTGGCGAGGTCGATGTCGGCCTCACCCTTGCGCGGCGTGTTCTTGTCGTAGACCTCTTCGCGATAGATGAAGAGGATCATGTCGGCGTCCTGCTCGATGGCGCCGGATTCGCGAAGGTCCGACATCACCGGCTTCTTGTTCTCGCGCTGCTCCACCGAGCGGTTGAGCTGCGAGAGCGCAATGACGGGAACGCTGAGCTCCTTGGCCAGCGCCTTAAGGCCGCGCGAAATCTCCGAAATCTCGGTGGCGCGGTTTTCCTTGGTGCCGGCCACCTGCATCAGCTGCAGGTAGTCGACCACCACCATGTCGAGGCCATGCTCGCGCTTCACGCGTCGTGAACGGGCGCGAAGCTCCGTGGGCGTGAGACCGGGGGTTTCATCGATGAAGATGCGCGCCTCGGCCAGCTGGCTGGTGGCGCTGGTGATGCGCACCCAGTCCTGGTCACTGATGCGGCCGCTGCGGATGTCGTGCAGCGGCACGCCGCCCACCGACGACAGCATGCGGGTCATCAGCTGCTCGGAGGGCATTTCCATGCTGAAGATCAGCACCGAGCCCTTCACGTTCGGATCGAGGGCCACGTTCTCGGCCATGTTGATGGCGAGCGTGGTCTTGCCCATCGAGGGGCGTCCGGCAACGATCACCAGGTCACCACCGCGAAGGCCGCCCGTCTTGCGGTCGAAATCCACGAATCCCGTGGCCACGCCGCGCATGCCGTCGGGATTACTGTGCCATTCGTCGATCTTGTCGATGAGCGCCGGCAGCATCGCGCGCACGGCCTGCGCGCCCTCGGTGCGTCGCGCGCCCCGCTCGGCGATCTCGAACACGCGCTGCTCGGCCTGGTTCACCAGTTCGCGCGCGGACAGGCCCTCATCGGAATACACCGATGTGGCAATGGCGTTGCCGGCGCTGATCAGCGAGCGCAGCAGCGCCCGCTCGCGCACGATGTGCGCGTAGGCGCGCGCGTTCGCCGCGGTCGGCGTGTCGCGCACCAGCGTGGACAGATAGGCAAGTCCACCGGCATCGGCGAGCCGGCCCTTGCGGTCCAGCTGTTCGGAAACGGTGACCACGTCCAGGGCCTTGGACTCGGCCACCAGGTCGGCGATGGCCTCGAAAATCAGCTTGTGGTCATGCCGGTAGAAATCATCGGCGGCGACGGAATCGCCGACCTGGTCCCAGGCGGCGGTGTCGAGCAGCAGGCCGCCGATGACGGCCTGCTCCGCCTCCACCGAATGTGGAGGCGTGCGCAGCAGATCGGTGCCGGAAGCCCCGTCGTGGCGCAGTCGTTGGGGACCCGCCATCGGTTACTCCCGGCGCCCGGTCAGGCCTGTTCTTCGGACAGGACGGTGACGTTCAGGTCGATATTGACGTCGGTGTGCAGATGCACGCCCACGACATGATCGCCCACGCTGCGCAGCGGTCCGTTGGGCATCCGCACCTCGCTGCGCGAGAGCTTCTGGCCCGCGGCCGTGGCGGCCTCGGCGATGTCGGTGGTGCCGATCGAACCGAAGAGCTTGCCTTCGCTGCCGGCCTTGGCGGTGATGGTCAGCTTGAAGCCATCGAAGCCGGCCTTGCGGGCCTCGGCTCCGGCGAGCTGGTCACGCTGCACCTTTTCAAGTTCCGCGCGGCGGGTTTCGAACTTCGCCACGTTGGCGGGCGTGGCCAGCGTGGCCTTGCCCTTGGGCAGCAGGAAGTTGCGGGCATAGCCCGAGCGCACGGCGACGCGGTCACCGAGGTTGCCCAGGTTGGCCACTTTCTCGAGAAGAATGACGTCCATGGCGGATCCTTTAGTGCTGGTCGGTGTACGGCAGCAGCGCAAGGAAACGGGCGCGCTTGATGGCTACCGACAGCTGACGCTGGAAGAAGCTCTTGGTGCCCGTGATACGGCTCGGGACGATCTTGCCCGTTTCCGAGATGTAGCCCTTGAGCGTACCCAGGTCCTTGTAGTCGATGTTCTTCACGCCATCGGCGGTGAAGCGGCAGAATTTCTTGCGACGGATGAAACGCGACATGCTGATTACTCCCGGAAACCTTCGACATCGTCGTCGCGGTCGCGACGGCCATGGCCTTCTTCTTCCTCACCGCGCGCCATCGGCGACGGTTCGGTGACGGCGGCGTCCGTGGAAATGACCAGGTGACGCAGCACGGCATCGCTGAAACGGAACGCGCCCGTGAGCTCGCCCAGCGTGTTCTGGTCGGTCTCGATGTTCAGCAGCAGGTAATGGGCCTTGTGGACCTTCGAGATGGGATAGGCCAGCTGGCGACGACCCCAGTCCTCGACCCGATGCACGGCACCACCACTGGCGGTGACCATGCCCTTGTAACGTTCGAGCATGGCGGGAACCTGCTCGCTCTGGTCCGGATGCACCAGGACCACGACTTCGTAATGCCTCATGTAAGTCTCCTTGTGGATAAAGCCACCCGCGTAAGGCTTTGCGGTGTGGCAAGAAGGGCCGCGAAGTCTACGGCAAGGCCCCGGGGCGGGCAAGGAAACCTGCCCCGGGCAGCAGTCTCGCGCTACCAGGCGACCGGCATGCCGTACGGCTGGTCCACGCTCACGGCCTGGATGGCCTCGATCCGGCCCCCGACCACCTTGTAGACCTCGAACAGCTCGCGCGACATGGCGTGGTGGCGGTCACTCTCCACGCTGCGGCCATCGGTCAGCGTGTACTGGCGTCGCGCAAGGCCGAAATCGGCGATGGAGGCCATCATGACCAGGCCCCGCTCCTCGTCCACGGCCAGCACGCGGCGTCCGCGCACCCGGTCCACCGGGTGGTACAGGCCCATCTTCAGCTGCGCCTCGCAGCCCTGGGCGTACTGGCCCGGGGACTTCACCAGGCCAATCGACCCCACATCGCCGCGCGACACCAGCTGTCCGTTCTCGATGCGATCGCAGCCTGGCGCGAAGCGCGCGCGCAGCGTGCCGTCATTGCGCTCCACACTCGCGGCATAGCCCTGCGCCGCGGCGATGAGTTGCCGGCGCGATGCGCGATCACCCTTTGTCAGCACGACTTCCAGCCGCGGGTCAATGCGGAACTGCTTCGGATCGGCCCAGGGCCCCGGATTGCGCTCGCGGGCAACGATGACCTCGGCCTCAGCCACGCGATTGCCGCGCATCGTCAGGCGCACGCCCGCGTAGGCCGGCGCATCGTGGTCGTAGATAAGTCCGTACCACGCATAGGTGCCCGCTGCCGCATCCGCGACGCGAAGACCGAAGTCGGACTTGCCCCGGATGGAACCCCAGATGCCCTCGCCCACCGGAATGCCCACGCCGTTCTCGGTGAACTTCACTTCGTTCGCCCAGGGCACTGCCGCTGGCTTCTGCGCGGCCAGGGCCGTCATGAATGCATCACCCGTGGCCAGCAGGCAGGCCTTGTCGCAGCGCGCCTTCATCGCGGCCGGATCCTCGGGCCTGGGCGGCAGCGGCGGCAGGTAGTCGTGGAACGGGTTGTGCATCCGGTGCGGCACGTAAGAAAACACCGCCTCGATGCGATGGATCTTGCTGTCCCGGATGCGGAAGGCCTCGATCAGCGAGATGGAGTTGGGCCACTTGAGCGCGGTGCGCATCTCGCGCCCGTCGGTGAGCTTGTAGCGGTCGAACTCGTTGGCGTGATCGAAGAAGCCCGTGGCCACCACCACGCCTCGCTCCACGTCGATGAGCGGATAGCGGCGCTCGCGGATGCGCTTGTTGATGCGGTAGATGCCGAGCTTGAACTGCGCTTCGCAGCCCGGCGAAATCGCACCCGCGTTGCCACCACCGGTTGCGGTGGCCGTGGTCAGGATGCCGTTTTCCAGCCGCCCGCAGTCCGGATCGAACGGCGTGAATACATGGCCGTCGTTCAGTTCCACGGTATTGAAGTAACCATCGGCCACCGCGCGCAGGCGTTCGCGCGAGCGGCGCTGCTCCGGCGGCAGGATGTCGTTGAACGTGGGGTCATGCACCACCTTCGTGACATCCGCAAAGGGCAGCGGCAGGCCCGTGTTGCGCACGACCACGGTCTCGGCTTCGGCGATGGCGCCATCGCGCACGCCGATGCGCAGCGCGAAATACACCGGCCTGCCATTTTCCTCGGCGGTGCCCAGCCATGCGGCCTGCCCCATCTCGGCATCGGCGGCGACGAGCCCCGTGGGCGCCACGGCCGTGGTCGTGGCCCACATGCCTTCCCGGCCGAAGGGCAGTTCCACGTTGTTTTCGGTGAAGCGCACCACGCTGGCCTGCTTCAGCGACGACGCGTCGCGCTTGCCGAGCGCCGCCATGTAGTCACGCACCAGCTGCGAGAGGCAGGCATGGTCGCAGTCCACTGAACGCCAGGCCGTGCTCTCGCCCGGCGGCAACTGGGCCATGGCTGCGCTGCCCAGCAACAGGAGCGCGACCGACAGTGTCTTCTTCATCTTCATTCCTCAGGGCTTGGGCAGCGGGATGGCAATGGCCTTGAACGGCCCCGGGTCCTTGCCACGCAGTTCGGGATTGAACAGGTACTGGATTTTGCCCTCGACGACGTAGACCGTGTCGCCGATCAGCGTGATGCCGGGCGATGAATTCAGCCCGTCTTTCAGCACCTGGATGCGGGCTTCATTGCCCTTCACGGTGATGAGCGTGGCGCGGCCGCTGGTGCCTTCAGCCTGGAGAAAGCGATTGCCACCGATGTGCCTGAGGCCATCGGGTCCGCCCATCTTCTCCGACGCCTCGAGCAGCGTGAACTGCGCCGGCCTGCCCGCGGCGGGCAGCATCACGCGCCACAGTTCGTTCTTCTGCACGTTGTTCCAGTACAGCGCGCCGTCGGCGCCGAAGTCCAGGCCGTCGATGCCTTTCAGGCGTTCGTCAATGACGGTCACTTCGAGCGCGCTACCGCCCTTAGGCAGACGCAGGATGCGGCCGCCCGGCGTGTCGCTGGCATAGGCGCTGCCGTCGCGGGCGATCGCGATGTCGTTGCAGGTGCCACCGGGCGCGGGGAACGGCCAGCGACCAATCAGTCTGCCGCTGTCCAGGTCAAAGGCAACACCTCGGACGGTGCGGGCGCAGGCGCCCCGCGACACGCGGCCCGAAGGAATTGGGCACCGAGCACGCCCACAGCCGGCCGGAGTTCGAATCAGCCAGCACCCCGAATACAGACCGCAGGCCATTCTCGGAATTGGGAACGATGAAGGGCTTCGCGACAGATTCACCAGGCGCGGCGCGATAGATCGTGCCGCCGATACTGCCGGTGAACAGCGCGCCCTTCCCGCTGGAGGTGACGCTCTCGGGATGCACGCCCGTGCCGTCGATGAGGATATCGCCACGCGGCGCGGAGTGCGGTACCGCGGCACAACCGGCCATCAACAATGCCGCGACCGGCAATGCGCGTATCAACTGACCCTTCGCAGACATCCCTTGCGCCCCCGCTTAAGGTTAGGATTTGCCCATGAGAATACCGCACCTGCCTGCCCTTGCCTGCCTGCTGCTGGCGTTATCACCCGGCGTGCTGGTTGCCGCCCCCAAGGCACCTGTCGATGCCGCACGCCTGCGCGCCGCCGATGCCGAGCCCGGCCAGTGGCTCATGGACGGCCGCAACTACAGCGCGCAGCGCTACAGTCCGTTGGCTTCGATCAACGAAGGCAACGTGAACCAGCTCGGGCTTGCGTGGTTCGCGGAACTGGACACCCTGCGCGGCGTCGAGGCCACGCCGCTGTTCGTGGATGGGGTCATCTACAACATCAGCGCCTGGAACATTGCCAGCGCCTACAACGCGAAGACGGGCCGGCGCCTGTGGACTTTCGACCCCAAGGTGCCGAGGGAATGGGGCCGCTACGCCTGCTGCGAACCGGTGGCGCGTGGCCTGGCCTTCTGGAAGGGCAAGGTCATCATCGCCACGCTCGATGGCCGCCTCATCGCGCTGAACGCGAAGAACGGCAAGCCGCTGTGGAGCGTGCAGACCTTCACGAAGGACTGGCCCTACTCCATCACCGGCGCGCCGCGCGTGTTCGACGGCATGGTGGTGGTTGGCAATGGCGGCGCGGACCTGGGCGTGCGCGGCTTCGTCAGCGCCTGGGATGCGGATACCGGCAGGTTCCTGTGGAAGTTCTACCTCGTTCCGGGAGACCCCTCGAAGGGACCGGACGGTGCGGCGTCCGACAGCGTGATGGCAATGGCCACGAAGACCTGGACTGGCGAGTGGTGGAAATGGGGCGGCGGCGGCACGGCCTGGGATTCCATCAACTACGATCCGGAACTGGGCCTCATCTACGTGGGCACCGGCAATGGCGGACCCGATGCACAACTGCATCGCAGCCCCGGGCGCGGCGACAACCTGTTCCTGTGCTCGATCGTCGCGCTGGATGCGAAGACCGGACACTACCGCTGGCACTACCAGCAGGTGCCGGAAGAGGACTGGGACTACACCTGCACGCAGTCCATCATCCAGGCCGATCTCACCCTGGACGGCAAGCCCCGCAAGGTGCTGCTGCATGCGCCGAAGAACGGCTACTTCTACGTGATCGACCGCACCAACGGTCAGTTCATCTCGGCGAAGAATCATGTGTCGGTCACCTGGGCGAAGGGCTTTGATGCCAATGGCCGGCCCATCATCAATCCCGAGGCGCATTACGGCACCGATCCGGTGCTGGTCGCGCCTGGCCCCGGCGGCGGCCACAACTGGTTTCCGATGGCCTTCAATCCCCAGACAGGGCTTGCGTACTTCCCGCAGTACGAACACTGGTTCGCCTATGCGCTGGATCCGAACTTCAAGCCGCAGCCCTTCCGCTCCAATGGTGGCTGGGGCGGCTATTCGGGCGAAGCGCTCAAGAAGCGGATGGAACTGCAGAAGCTGATCAACGAGCGCGAGAGCACCGCGCTCATCGCCTGGGACCCGGTGAAGCAGGAGGTGCGGTGGAAGGTGCCGCTGCCCCGCCATGGCAATGGCGGCGTGCTGACCACCGCGGGCAACCTGGTCTTCGAAGGCACGACGAAGCAGACCTTCGCCGCTTTCCGCGCCACCGACGGGGCGCTGCTGTGGGAAATGCCCGTGCAGTCCGCGCCGGTCGCGGGCCCCATCACCTATGAAATGGATGGCGTGCAGTACGTCGCCGTCAACGCGGGCTGGGGCGGCGGCGCTGCGCAGATCGAGCGCGGCGCCGGCACGGCGCTGCACCGGGCCTCGGCGCGCTTGCTGGTCTTCAGGCTGGGCGCAAAGAAGCAGTTGCCCCCACTGAAGCCGGCGGCACCCATCCCCGACCCACCGCCGCTGCGGGCCACCGAGGCCACCGTGCAGAAAGGCGCCGAGATCTTTGCCCGCACCTGCGCGCAGTGCCACGGACAGCTCGCCGTGGGTGGCGTGAAGGATCTGCGGCAGATGACGCGCGAGACCCATGGGCAGTTCAACGACATCGTGCTCAAGGGCCTGCGCGTGGACAAGGGCATGGCCAGCTTCGCCAACCTGTTGAGCCCGGAAGACGTGGAAGCCGTGCACGCCTATGTGATCTCGCGCGCGCAGGAAGACTGGGGCGCTGGCGGCGCCGCGGGCGGTCCGCACTAGACGGCCCCTGCCCTCCGCGCCCGACATTCCGCGGGCGCCTGACCCCATTACCCGACCGCATGTCGGGTTTGGCGGATTGTTTGCGTCTCGACTAAGGCACCCCTTACGTCGAGGTCTCGCATGAAACCCACTTCCGATGATCGCGGTCCTTCCTGCATCCACACGGCCGTTCGCCTGGCCATCACGCTGGGCGCCCTGTCCGCATCCCTCGCCACCGCGCAGGATGCCGACACGGCCCTCGAAGAGGTGATCGTCACCGGCTCACGCATCGCCGTGGCCAACATGACCAGCACCAGCCCCATCCTCACCGTCAGCAGCGACGACATGAAGATCGGCGGGCGCATGGACATCACCGACATGCTGAACCAGCTGCCGCAGGTCAACGCCAACTACCTGGGCCAGGATATCGGCAACCGGACGAGCGGCCTGTCATCGGCCGGTGGCGTAGCCACCGCAAGCCTGCGGGGACTCGGTCCCAGCCGCACGCTGGTGCTGGTGGATGGACGCCGACTCGGCGCGGGATCCCCTCAGACCTCGATCTCCGCGCCCGGCCCGGACATCGACCAGATTCCGGCCGCGCTCGTGGAACGCGTGGAAGTGGTCACTGGCGGCGCATCAGCCGTATACGGCTCCGACGCCATTGCCGGCGTCATCAATTTCATCACGCGCCGCAATTTCGAGGGCCTGCAGCTCGACGCGCAGCTGGGCGGCAACTGGCACAGCAACTCGAATGGTTTCGCCCGCCAGAAGCTGGCTGATGCCGGCGAGAGCGGACCACGCGGCAGCGACTGGGACGGCAAGGCCGTGAACGCCAGCCTGACGGCCGGCGCGAACATCCTGGAAGGCCGCGGCAACGTGACCGGCTACTTCGCGTACCAGAAGATGGATCCGGTGCGCAGTTCGGACCGCGACTTCGGCAGTTGCCAGCTGTCCTACAACGATGACCTGGACGACCTGGTCTGCCAGGGATCCTCCAACTCCAACTATTTCGGACCCCGGCCCGGCAACGCCGCCTATTCGGTGAAGGGTGACCAGTTCGTGCCGCGCACGACAACGGGCCTCGCGCCACCTGCCTTCTTCAATTCGCAGGGCTACATCTACATGCAGCGGGGCAATGAACGATACAACGCCGGCTTCGTTGCGCACGTGGACGTGAACGACCTGGTGAAGCCGTATGCCGAGTTCTCGTTCATGAACGACCGCACCCACCAGGAAGTGGCGCCTACGGCGCTGTTCCGCGGCTCGCAGGTGCTCACCGACACCGGCAACTACAAGGTCAACTGCAGCAATCCGCTGCTGAGCGCGCAGCAGGCATCGCTGCTCTGCACGCCGCAGCAGATCGCCGCGGACCTGCTGAATCCAGGCTCCGCAAGCGCGGATGTGGAGATTGGCCGACGCAACGTGGAAGGCGGCGGTCGCACCTATGATTTCGAGCACACCAACTATCGCCTGGCGCTGGGCACGAAGGGTCGAATTGCCGAAGGCTGGTCGTACGACACCTACGGGCAGTACTACTACACCAGCTTCTCGAGCATCAACGGCAAGGACTTCTCCTTCGATAAGATCGCCAATGCGCTGCAGGTGACGGGTACCGCGGCAGCGCCGCGCTGCATCACCGGCGGCGCCTGCGTGCCCTACAACATCTTCGCCGACGGCGGGGTCACGCAGCAGTCACTGGACTACCTGGAGACACTGGGCACGGCTACTGGCAACACCGAGCTTCGCACCTTCCATGCCGATGTCACTGGAGACCTGGGCGCGTATGGCCTGAAGCTGCCCACCGCGGATGACGGCGTGGGCATGAATGTCGGCTATGAATACCGCAAGGAGCGCGTGCGGTATGTACCGGATGCCGCCTTTGAAAGCGGACTGATCGTGGGCACGGGTGGCGCCTCGCCACGCATCGGCAATGCGCTGGCCGTGAAGGAGGGTTTCGCCGAGGTTCGCGTGCCGCTCGTCCAGGGTCGGCCCGGCATACATGACCTGCTGGTGGATGCCGGGTACCGGTATTCGGACTACTCCAGTGGAGTCACCACCGACACCTACAAGTTCGAGCTGCAGTATGCGCCGGTGGCCGACTACCGCTTCCGCGCGTCCTACAACCGGGCCATCCGCGCGCCCACCATCGTCGAACTATTCGTGCCGCAACTGGTGGGCAAGATCGCCTTTGGCGAGGATCCGTGCGCGCCCGGAGAAACCACCGGCGTGGCCGCCGAGTCGCTGGCAAAGTGCCTCAACACCGGCGTTACGGCCGCGCAGTACGGCAATGGTGGCACCACCAACACCATTCCGCAGGGCACGGCCGGGCAGCTCACGCAGCTCCAGGGTGGCAATCCGGACCTGAGCCCCGAGCGCGCGGACACCTACACCGTTGGCCTGACGCTGCAACCCGCAGCGCTGCCCAATTTCACCGGCAGCATCGACTACTACCGCATCAAGCTCGAGGATGCCGTGGGTGCGCTGGACGCGCAGATCATCATGCGCAACTGCCTGGATACCGGCGACCCGACGTACTGCAGCCAGATCAGGCGGCAACCCCTCACCGGCACGCTCAATGGCGCCAGTGTCGGCGGCGGCGGCTACATCGTGCAGACGAACGTGAACATCGGCTCCACGGTGCTCGAGGGCATCGATCTGCAGGCCGGCTACCGGTTCGGACTGGGGGAATACGGCACGCTGCGACTGCTGCTGAACGGCGCATACCAGCTGTCGAACACCACCACGCCGCTGCCCGGTGGCGGTAGCTACGACTGCGTCGGCCTCTTTGGCCCCACCTGCCAGACCGTCAACCCGCGCTGGCGCCACACGGCCCGGGCCAGCTGGGCCCCGCGGCCTGATCTCTCCATCAACGCGACCTGGCGGTTCCTGGGCGGCGTGAAGCTGGACAACAACGATCCGAACCCATTGCTGCTGGGCTCGGCACTGGGTGGCGTGGCGACCATCCGCGCGAAGATGCCAGCCGTCAGCTACCTGGACCTCGCCGCAACCTGGGAGCCCGTCAAGCAGCTGCAGATCCGCGGCGGCATCAGCAATGTCTTCGATCGCGATCCGCCGCTGACGCCGTCGGAACTGGTATCCGGCGGCGCGCCGAACTACTACGAGTTCTACGACGGGCTCGGTCGCCAGGTGTTCCTGGCGATGACAGCGAAGTTCTGACGCGGGATACCCGCGGTTCGCTGGGGCGACGCCTCAGTGAACCGCGAGATCCAGGCGCATCGGGCTGCGGAACGTGGTCGACGGCATCCAGGGCAGATCCTGGTGCACGCGGCTGAAATTCGGGAATGCCGACAGGAACTCCTCGAACGTGATCCGCACCGCCATGCGCGCCACCATGGAGCCCAGGCAGGCGTGCACGCCCCCGCCGAAACCCAGGTGCGTGCGCGGCTTGCGGCGGATGTCGTAGCGATCCGGATCGGGAAACTGCCGCTCGTCGCGATTGGCCGCGCCATACGCAAGGCAGACGAAATCTCCTGCCTTCATCGTCTGGCCATGCAGCGACACATCCCGCATCAGGCTGCGCCGGAAGCGCTGACCTGACGTGTTGTAGCGCAGCGATTCCTCGATTGCATCCGGCAGCAGCGCCGGATCGGCCACTATCTCGCGGCGCGCAGCGGCGAAGTCCGCCATGTTCAAGCCGAACATCACCGTGAATCCCCCAAGGGATTCGACGCCCGCCATGATCAGCGTGGTGGTGGTGAGCAGCACTTCGCGTTCGGTGAGCCGCTCACCGTCGATCTCGGCCAGGCAGAACTGGCTCAACAGATCCTCGCCGGGATTGCGGCGCCGCTCGGCAATCACGCCACCGGCGTAGTCCATCATCCAGCGATATGCCGCGACATGCTCCGCGCCCTTCTGCCGCGTCACCGGATCGGACTGCACCATCAGCACGGCTCGCTCGCGCACTTCCTGGTCATCACCCTCCGGGAGCCCCAGGATCCGGAACAGGATCTTGGCGGTGACCTTGCTCGAGAAATCGCCGACGAAGTCGAACTCGCGGCGGCCGCGGATTTCCTCCAGCACTCCACGCACCACGGCGCGAACTGGCTCGCCAGCGGCCTCGAGGTTGCGCTTGGTGAAGGCATGCGAGATCAGCGCGCGCATGCGGTCGTGACGCGGCGGATCGGTGGTGCCCAGCGTGGCGCCGGCGCGATCCGGGAGCTCGTCCATCAGGTTGCCCCGCGCGGAGGAGTACGTCTGCCAGTCCTGCAGCGCCACCTTGATGTCGGCATGGCGCGATAGCACCCACATGCGCGCCTCGGGACTCCAGAAACACGGATGCTCGTCGCGCAGCGTCTTGTAGTACGGAAACGGATCGGCATCGACCTGGGGCGAATAGGGATCGAAGGTGAACACGGCATCTCCGCTGGCTGATGACACGCTAGTCACGCTAACAGCAGCCTCGCCCGAACGGCGACCGTATTCCTGTTCGAACTTGGACTTTTCCAAAAAAAAGGGCCGGGCCTCGCGCGGCCCCAGTCATCAAGGAACCGTGGCGGGTTCCTCAGATGAACGTGTTCTCCAGAACCAGCACGCCGGCGCCCGTGTTCGAGATGGGCGCGTGGTAGTGCTTGTGGATGATCTTGACGTTTTCCTGCAGCGCGCCGCGCATGACCAGCCACATGATGGTCTCGATGCCCTCGGTGCCGGTGCGGCGCATGATCTCGGAGTTGCTGAACTGCGTCAGCCATTCCGGATCGCTCGCGATGCGGTCCATGCATTCCAGGTCGAAGTCCACATCGATGAGGCCCGCGCGCTCGCCCTGCAACTGGTGCGACAGGCCACCGGTGCCGAACACGACGACCTTCAGGTCCTCGTCATAGGATTCCACGGCCTTGCGCAGCGCCTTGCCCAGCTTGAGGCAGCGCGCGGCCGTGGGCACCGGATGCTGCACGGTGTTGACCGCCAGCGGGATGGTCGTGATGGGCCACACTTCGTGCGTGCCATACAGCGCGCGGATGGGGTTCACGAAGCCGTGGTCCACCTTCATTTCCTGGCAGGTGCAGATGTCGAATTCCTGCTCCACCAGCTTCTCGGCGATGTGCCACGACAGCTGCGCGTTGCCCTTGAACGGCGAGACCGGCTTCAGCGCCCAGCCCTCGTCGTCGTTGTAGTAGGTGTCGGCGCAGCCCAGTGCGAAGGTGGGCACCTTGTCGAGGAAGAAATTCAGGCCGTGGTCGTTGTAGACGACGATGGCGATGTCGGGCTTGTGCTTCTGCAGCCACTCCTGCGCCGGCTTGTAGCCGTCGAAGAAGCGCTTCCAGTACGGCTCCTGCGTGAGCCCGTTGGCGATGGCATTGCCCACCGCGGGAATGTGTGACGTGGTCACACCACCGATGATCTTAGCCAATCCAGTACCCTCCCCGGGCCTTGAGCTTGTCGACGAGTCCGTCGCCCTTGGCCAGCAATTTCGCCTGGAATTCCTTGGTCGGGATTCCCTGGAACGCCGCGCCGGCATCCTGCACGGACACGCCACGCGGAATGGCCATCTTGGCCATGTAGTAGATGTTCGCGCCGGCCCGCAGCATGCCGAGGAAATCCTTCTTCAGGATGAATTCCTTGTACTGGCCCGTGACGCCGAACTTGTCGCAGTACGCCGCCGGATCACGATCGAACTCATCGCGGTTGGCCTCGTCGCAGAACGAGAACAGCAGCTTGTTGATCGGATACGACCCGTGCGCGTGCTTGCCATCGAACACATACGTGCCCGGAATGTCTTCGTAGTCGTGCTTGGTCCAGCCCATGGATGCCACCCCGCGGTGAAATTTCTGTAGAGGAGATTGTAGCCCGATGTGGAGGGTGCGGCAGGATGCGGATCAATACCTGCCGGCGACAGCGGTCAACGAACCGCTTTCACATCACGCTGCTTCACGGCCTCGTAAAGCAGCATTCCGCAGGCCACGGAAACATTCAGGCTCTCGACACTGCCTGCCTGCGGCAGCCGAACAAGGAAGTCGCAGTTGCGGCGCGTGAGATCGCGCAGGCCCTCGCCCTCGCTGCCCATCACGAGCGCCAGCGGTCCGCCGAGGTCAGCCTGCCAGGCGAGTTTCTCACCAGCCATATCCGCGCCGGCAATCCACAGGCCTGCTTCCTTCAGCAGCTTCATGCACCGCGCCAGGTTGGTGATGCTAACCAGCGGCGTGGTCTCGGCGGCGCCCGCGGCAACCTTGCGCACCGTGGCATTCATGCCCGCGGCGCGATCCTTGGGCACGACCACCGCCACCGCACCGCAGGCATCGGCGGTGCGCAGGCACGCGCCCAGGTTATGGGGATCCTGAACGCCATCGAGCAGCAGCACCAGAGGATCGCGCGCGCCGGTCAGCGCTTCGAGCAGATCCGCCTCCTGCCACGCGGGCATGGGGTCCACGTCGGCCAGCACGCCCTGGTGCGCCACGTCGCCCACCCGACCGACGATCGCCTTCACGTCGGCGCGCTCGGGCTTGATCCCGGCCGACTGCGCGAGCTGCAGCAGCTCGCGGATGCGCGGATCCTCGCGCCGCGCATCCACCAGCAGGCGCCGTACGCGCTGCGGCGCGCGCTGCAGCAGGCTGCGAACGGCATGGATGCCGAAGACATGCGAAACGTTGCTCACCTGGACTTACCCTTGCCCGCCCCGTTCACCGGCACCTCGGGAACCAGGTCGAGATCCACCAGCCCTTCGACCGGATTGACCGAAGTGACGATGACGCGCACATGCGTGCCCAGCTGCAGGCGCCGCTTGCTGCGGGTGCCCACCCAGGCCTGCAGCGCGTCGTCCTTCACGTATTCGTCGTCGCGCAGGTTGTCCAGGTGCAGCAGGCCATCGGCCGCCGCCTCGATGATCTGCACGAAGCAGCCGAAATCCACCACCGTGGTGATGATGGCCTCGAAGGTCTGGCCGATGCGGTCGCGCAGATACACGCACTTCAGGTAACTGTCGACGTAGCGGTCGGCCTCGTCGGCGCGCTTCTCGCACTCGGTGAGGCGCACGCCCATCATCTCCAGCTCGGTGCTCTCGTAGCTGCGACCGGCCGGATCCTGTCCCGAGAGCATCGCCTTGATCGTGCGATGCACGACCAGGTCGGGGTAGCGCCGGATCGGCGAGGTGAAATGCGCGTAGTGCTTCAGTGCGAGGCCGAAGTGCCCGATGTTCACGGGCTGGTATGCCGCCTGCATCATCGCGCGCACCACCAGCGTCTCGATGAAGGGCCGCGCGGCGGGGTCCTTGATGCGCTGGGCGATCTTCTGCAGGTCGCGCGTGTGAATCTCGGCGGGGAACTCCACGCCCACGTTCAGCGCGCGCAGCGTGGTCACCAGCGTCTCGAGCTTCCTTTCGTCGGGTTCGGCATGCACGCGGTACAGCGTAGGGCGCGAGCGGGCAGCCAGCTCCCGGGCGGTGGCCACGTTGGCCAGCACCATGCACTCCTCGATCAGCTTGTGCGCGTCATTGCGCAGCGGCAGATCGATGCCGGTGATCTGCTCGGCCGCATTGAAGACGAAGCGCGGCTCGGGCGCATCGAAATCCAGTGCGCCGCGGCGCTGGCGCGCCTTCAGCAGCACTCGGTACACATCCACCAGAGGCAGCAGCCTGTCGGTGAGCGCGCCGAGCTTGCCGCGTGCCTCAGGCTGGCCCTCGAACAGCGCCGCGTATGCCGCCCCGTAGGTCAGGCGGGCATGCGAGCGCATGACCGCCGGATAGAACTTCGCATTGCCCAGCGCGCCGGACTGCGAGATCTGCATGTCCGCCACCAGGCACAGCCGGTCCACATCCGGCTGCAGCGAGCACAGCTGGTCGGAAAGCACGTGCGGCAGCATCGGCACCACGCGGCCGGGGAAATACACCGAGGTGCCGCGTCGGCGCGCCTCGACATCGAGCGCCGTGCCCTCGCGTACGTAGTGGCTCACATCGGCGATCGCCACGACCAACCGGAAGCCGTCGGGCGTGGATTCGGCATATACCGCGTCGTCGAAGTCTTTCGCGTCCTCGCCATCGATGGTCACCAGCGGCAGGCCGCGCAGGTCGACGCGCCGGGAGGCTTCCACGGGGTCCACGGCATGGCCGTGCACCTCGGCATCGCGCACCGCCTCGGCCGGGAACTCCTGCGGGAGCGACAGCCGGGCGATGGCCGCTTCGATGGCGAGCGAGACGGGCTTTTCGGGGTCGAGCAGGCGCTCCACCCTCGCCTCGCCGGCTTCGCCGGGATCCGGGTAGCGAAGGATGCGGGCGATCACCCAGCTTCCCTGCCGGGCGCCGTTCAGGTCGGCCGGCGCGACGGTGCAGTACAGGTTCAGGCGGCGATCGGCCGACTGCACGCTGGCAACACGGCCCCGGATGTCCACGGTAGCCAGGAACGCCTCCGTCCCCCGGGCCACGACCTCGACCATCTGGCCGCTCCAGCGCCCGTCATGGCCCTGGGTGGCCGTGATCCGCACCTGGTCGCCGTGCATGAGGCCGGCCATTTCCCGAGGCGGGAGGAAGACGCTCTCGACCAGCTCCTTGCTGCGCACGAACCCGAAGCCGGCGCGATTCGCGCTGACAATGCCTACCAGGGTCATTGAGGACCCTCCGGAACCGCCCCGACGAGGGGCGGCGCGCCGCCCACCAAACTGCGGGGAGCGCTGCGGGGCATTTCCCCGGGGAGGACTGGAATGTTTCGATGTGCGGGACTTCTTCAGGAAAACCTCGGCGAGAGCGGATACGCCCGGGAATGCGGACGTGAAACGGGAGTTTATCGCAGCCGGCCCCCAGGTTCGTTGACTTCAGGGGGGACACTTGCGTACATTTCGCGCCCCACCGTGCCCAGGTGGCGGAATTGGTAGACGCACTAGTTTCAGGTACTAGCGGGTAACACCGTGGAGGTTCGAGTCCTCTCCTGGGCACCCGCTCCTGCTCTTTTTGCGGGTTTTTTTGTTTCTCCTGGCGGGTTCGGCTCTCGCCCCCTTCCGTTTTCTTTCGTGGGCTGGAAGAACGGCTCGCCGAAATCATCCTTCAGGTCGATCAGAACTTCGTTCTCCTGGCAGATGTGCTCGCAGCCCTGGCCCTCGGTCCAGCGGATGTTCCAGCCATGCGCCAGGGCTTGAGTAGCGCACCCGGATCATGATCGGACCGTAGCAGCGCAACGCGTGTGCTTGGGCCGCGTGATGCGCTCCAAGGTACGCAGCTCGTCCGAATGCAGGTAGCCGTTGAATCCTAGCCAGGTGCGCTCGTTGTAGCCCACGGTATCGATCACCAGCGGTGTCGCCTTCCCAGCGCCCCACCGAATGACCGGAACGGCGTCGGGTGAGCGATCCGGTGGGATGCGCGCGTCCATCCATGTGGATTTCGCGCCAGACATGCGCGCCGCCTCGAAGATGACGATGATGCGGTCTTTCTGCGTGCAGGAACTCGCTCGATAGGCGAGTCGAAGGCGCGCGGTCCGCTGGCGGCGTGCAGAAGCCTTCGGGGTCGTAGGTGTTCTGGTTCTTCTGCACGTAGTCGTACATCGCCTTCGTCCACGGCAGGAAGGGCACGTTCTCGATGCCTGGCGGCGTATCGGAGCAGATGCCGCCCGTGGTTGGTGATCCAGCCTTAGGCCCACGAGCCATTGCCATTGAGATCCACCGTGCCATCGGGCAGGCGCGGTGTGGGTCTGACTGGTTTGGCCGGTGGCGGATGCCGCTTCTGGCGCTGCAGGCGCTGCGGCGATTGCGGGCATGGCAAGCAGCGCGCCGAGCAATGCCAGGCATGCGCCGCTGCCGCGCAGGAAAGACTTGCACCGCGTCTCATGGGTTAATCATTCCCTTCGTTTTCTTCGTCCGTGCCGTTGAACATCTTTCTTTGCCGTCGGCCATGACCACCGACGGGCATCGCTCTTTGTAGCTGCTCAGCGGTCGCGCGCGCCTTCGATCGTCACCCGATCGCCGATCTTCAGCGAGTCCCGCGTCCATCCGCGCGTGCGCATCAGCAGTCGTTCGGGCGCCCAGCTCCATGGCCCAGTTGTGATCTGGCCATCCTCGCCCTTCTCGTCGACGAAGAAAGAGGTGTGCGGATTGCGCCACCGCACCCTGGTGACGGTGCCGGTGAGTTTGAGCTTCTGGGTCCGTCGAACTCGGCCGTAAAGGAGTGATGTACTATCGCAGCACGGTTGCCGCGGCGGGCCACCGGGGCCAGCAGTGATCTTGGTCCAGTTATTCATTTCTGATCCTCAGTGCAGCGTGAGCTTGAAGTTGCCCTTCTTTGCGCCGAAAACATACGTGCCGGAGTACACGCGGTTGGTCCACGAGTCCAGGTTCTCCAGCTTTCCCGTGCCCACCCATTTCGATGCGCCCGCTTTCATCTGGCAAGGAGGTTTCCATGGTCATGGTCCAGGTGGCGAAGTCGATGTCCGCTCGCGTAACGTTTGCAGCGCCGGGTCCGATTCACCTGCCCCACCACCCGGCGGTTGCGCAAGTCCAGGTTCAGCACCAGTGGTGTTGTGTCTTTGTGTCGGGAACCCCCAATAGACGAGCTAGCTGCCCCCTGGCGGGGATGCCCGGACTCCGGCGCCGCGGCCGTGCCGGCCAGCATCAGGAATATTTGAAGCCACTCCGACATCCGTAAGCGCATCAGTGACGCCCCGCCTGCTTTATTGAAATTCTTGAACTCTTTCATCGAACCCCGGCGCGAAAGGATAAAACCCGTTCGGCCCCTGCCACAAAGATGCTTTGACTTGGTAACGCATGCGCAGCATGGTGGGAGTACCAGCACTACAGTTCCCCTCACCCAGCGTCTTCGACCGGTCGGTAGTGCATGGACACCTACGGTATATTATTGTACCGCAGCTACGGCCGGCCATCCGACCGCGTCACGAAGAAAAAAAAAACTATTCAGGGTGGCTAGAGATGAGCAATTACCACTGCGGCCGCCGGCAGGTACCGCGAAACGGATCTTTCCAACTTTCCGTTTTGACGATGGCGGCGCTGGCGGCAAGCCCGGTCCATGCGGCTGAAGAAACCGCGCCGGAAGAAACACCGTTACCGGCTTCCCGCAAGGTTCGCCAGAAACCGGTATGACCACGCCGGTGCCGGTGACTTCGGTCTCCACCGATGATCTGAAAAACCAGCAATCCGGGCGCGTCACTGGTTGACCAGCTCGACAAGCTTCCGCAGTTTTCCAGACGGAGTCCGCCCAGCGCGGCAAAGCGGAGCGCTGTTCGGCAATGCGGGCGGCAGTTATGTCAACCTGCGCGGCCTGGGCAGCCAGCGCACGCTGGTGTTGCTGATGGCTTCGCGTGTGTGAAGTCGGGACCGCGGCGGCACGGTCAATATCGGTGTGTTCCCGACCGCGCTGGATCAAGAAGGTCGACATCGTCAGCTGGCGGTGTCGGCGCAGTACGGCGCCGATGCGGTCGGCGGCGTGGTGAACTTCGTGCTCGATCGCGATTTCACCGGCCCCGGGGCCAGCGCCAGCACCGGCGTCACCGAGGTGGGCGATGGCTTCAACCACCAGTCATCCTCGCCGGCGGCTTCAAGCCGGGGTGAAAAACTGCACGTGGTGGCGTCGGTCGAATACACCCACATCGACCAGATCCAGCGTGATCCGGGCAACGCCGGGCAGCTGGTTCCAGCGCAAGGGGTTTGTCACTCAATCCGGCGTTCGTGTCCGCCACGGCGACAGATTACCTGGTGTCCCGGCAGCGCCTGACGCTACCAAACGTAATCTCTTCGCTGCACTCGCCGACGGGTCGCATCGACACGTGCTACCTGCTGTCGAACGTAGCAGCACGGCGGCCGGTGCCATTCACGCTCCGACCACGGTTTTCGTGACAAGACGGCACTGGGTTCGGCCCTTCGTCAAGCGGCGCGATCATTTCCGGTCCGGCGGCACCCAGTCGATGTCCGGTGGCCCGAGTTGGGCCCCGCCGACGCCGTTTTTCCCGGCGGCCCTACGGCGCCAGGGTCAACGAGAAGGCTGGATTCCTCGGCCCGAAGTACGACATCAACGACCTGGTTTCGGTCTTCGGCCATGCCATACGGCAGCTCGGCATCGGACCAGCTCGACCAGCGCGGCCCGCCACACCTGCAGGACATCTGGTAACGCCACGATCTATTCGGGCAACCCCTTACCTGCCGGCCAACGTGCAGCAGGCGACGACCGCGCAGAACGTAGGGCTCTTTCAAGATGCTGGAAGGGGCCAGTTCTCGATGCCAGCAACTGGAACGACAGCGAAGAGCCCCGCAACGAACACAGCATGTTCACCTGAGCGTGGGCGTCGATGCTGATCTGCCGCCGATCGGCACATGCGTGCCACCTTGGCAGCGGGGACGCTCGCAAACGTTCACCGCGCCGTCTACGATGAACTGCGCGTGGGATCGCATGTTCCTGGCACTGATGCCGTGACGGTCACCGCGCCAAATGTGGGAGCAGCGGCCTGCCAATCGGCTCCATCACCCGCAACGTGAAGCTCACGAATCCGACGCCGACAGCTGGCTGCATCGGTCGCCGGCAGGCTCAACAAGTTCGGCCAGCCGCCGCCCCTCGCCCGTCGGGCCGACAAAGCATCAGCGGTTGCGTGGCCGCTCAATGCGTTTGGCCAGGCAATGTCGCAGGCCGCGCGCGATCACTCCCATCGGCGACACGGGCATCAGCAACGCGTGCACCAGGATTTCGCTGCCGAAGTGTTGCCGACCGGCAAGGTAGCCTGAGTTGGGCGGGCCTGTGTTCAGAAAGCGCCATTTGCGCCACCTATCGGTGCCGGCTGACCTTTAAGCAGCGCGCCTACCCCGATGAGCCGAGCGGGTGGGTCCGCTTCGCCGAATGCGCCTGCGTCGGCATTCGGTGCATTCCGTCTCCGGCTTCCTCACCGGCGGCAGCCCGAACGTCTTCCAAGTGCGTTCTCGACCGTTGTTCCGCCCATCCAGGGCGCGAATACGACGAAGGAAGCAAAACAAGCCGAGGTGAACGTGCCGATGTTCAAGCTGCACCGGCACCTGCCTGGATGCCGACCCGCCTCTCTGCAGTTCGCGCTATTCGAACGTGGGCACGGTCAGTTTCCGCTGTCGTATTCGACTTCACCGGGTTCGTTAATAGCGACCTGCGCCTGCGCGGCACGTATTCGCGCGACGTGCGCGAAGCCACGTTCGCCGAACGCCTGGACGAGCAGGGCCTCGGGCGGCGCGGTAATGACCCGAACGCCACGGCGTGCTGGAACTCCGAGGGGTAACCCTTTACCCGCCCCAGCGGGCTGCAGCGTGGGGATCACCTCGGTCGCGGTGGGCAGTCCGAACCTCGCGCCGGTGTTGAAGTGCCGATAGCATACGGTGATGCTGGGCGCGGCCCTTCCGTCCTGTAGCTTCGTCGATGGCCTGCAGATGTCGGCAGTCGACTACTAAGGCACCGGGAATACGGTGGACGCGATCGGGCAGCTTGATTCCAGCGCATCGTCGACGACTGCTTCAACAGGAACATCGATCCGGCGCTGCGCGGGTATGTGGAGCGTGACGCGGCGAGCCAGGTCATCGGTCGCGTAAAGAACCCGTACCTGAACGTCGCCAAGACCACGGTAACGTGAAGGGCGTTGGACTACGAGGCGCAGTGCAATAATGCCGGTCCCGACTTCCTCGGAGCCAGCCTGAAACCCTCACGTTCCGGGTATCCGCGAGCAATATCCTTGAAGCGCTCGAACAAGTCGTCCGGACACCGCTGCGGTAAACCGGTTCGATGGCGGCTTCACGGGTGGCGTGCGCCCACCTGAAGTGGAAGCGTTACGGCGAGCCTGACCCCACACCTTCGGCAAGTGGGACGCCGAGCCAGATCGAGGAATTTGATCGTAAAGTTTGAAGATCGACACGACCTGGATCGACACGGCTGCGTTCTCGCAGCGGGCGACAGGGTGGTCAATGGCGCTACCAAGACCCTTCCGGACGCGTCGACGACAACTGGCTGCCGAACTGGCATTTTCAACACTTCAATGCCCGCATCGGCTAGAGTCGCGACGAAACCGCCGCGGGCCATACGTGGGACCTGTCGTCTTTACGTAGACCAACCCGTTTCGACAAGCATCCGATGGTCATTCCGAGCTACAACTCGGGGACGGGATCACCAGACGGTGAAAGCAATAACTACGACGCCTCAGGGCGCCGATATATACGTGCTGGGGTCACCTACCGAGGAAGGCCTGGTCGACCGGCGGCGGACTCGCGGGTTCGCCGCCGCCCTCACTTGTGCTGGAGGGTGAAACAGCATGCCGAAGGAGGATGGTTCCGACGCTGTCGACAGACGCGCGTTCCCGACAGGTGGGGCGGTGGCACCGACCTTGCGCCAGCTCCGCGCGCAGCGCGCCTCCTCCACCGACCTCCTGACCGCGCGATGCCCTCTTCCAGCACGGTGCTGGCGCCAACTGCCGCGCAGGTTGAACGCGCGACACGCGGCCTGCTGCGTATCGAACTGGGCACCGCATACCGCGCGGTGCAGCGTTGTGGGTCCGACCTGCAGACGCAGGTCCTGAAGGATCTGGGCATCGAGTTCGTCGCCGGGCAATCCCGGCGTGGCTCGAGCTTCGAGGGAATCCAGGAATCCATCGTCAACTACGGCACGCCACCCAACGTGATGCCGGAGTTCCTCACCGCACTCCACGAAGAAAACCTCCGTGGACATGGTACCCTTGGATATGGCGGGCCGAAGGGCGGCCGATGTGCGCGATGCTGCACGGAAACCATCGGCCTGCAGCACGCGTCGATGGCCATCTACCAGGCTTACTACTCCGGCAATGCCGATGCTGATCATCGCCGGCCGCGACGATTTGCTTCATCCAGGCGCATACCAGGAACGACATGGTTGCGCTGGTGCGCAGCGCTTCACCCCGCGGGACGCGCAGCCGAAGCCACTGGCCGAATCCTTCACCGCGCTCCAGAGGCGCCTATCGGCGGCGATCCTGCCACCGACGGCGCCGCGACGCTGGTCGTGCTGGACATGGAGACGCAGAAGGCTGAAGCAGGCGCATTGCAGGTGCCGCGATACGCAACCCACCACCCCCGCATCGATGGCACGACCAGACGAATAGCGCAGGAGATCGTACTCGCCGACTGCTGTCAGCGAACAATCCGGCGCAGATCGAAGTAACAACTGCGCACGCCGGCCGGAGTTGCTGGGCCGTGGAGCTGGCGGAACTGCCGGGCGCCTGCGGATCAGCAGGCCACCGCCGGCCCTGATGAGCTTCCCGCAACGGCACCCGTTGTCCGGACCTGGTGCGTCGACCGAATACGACTTCCGGCTCGGCCTGGAATCAGGTCCCGCCGACATCGCCCACTTCGATGGGTCCGCGGCGGCGCGTTTCACTGGAGTCACGGCGTGATACGGCAGGAATCGGCTTCGATAGTAACTGCGCCCACGGCACCCCAGAAGGTGCTCTCCCGGCGGACAACCAGCAGCAGGCATTCACCGCTCGATCCTGATCAGATGCGCAGCAGGCAAGCTCTGGCAGCCAGTTCTTTGCTGGCCGCCGTGCGCAGCCTGGCGACACTTCCGGTGCGGCTGCGCGTCATCGCGCGAGCGCGGCGCAAAGCATGCCGCTGCCAACCAGGGGGAGCTTATGTCGTTGCACGACCGAGAAAGCGCTCGACCAGCGCAAAAGGCTGGGATGCAAAGCTCCCAAAGTTAGCACTGCGCGCCGCAAAAATATGGAGCTTCCGGCCGCTGATCATGAATGAGGCATTCCGGTGCCCGGCCAGCTTCCGAGCAATTTCTCC
>JADJXW010000019.1 GCA_016720075.1 Pseudomonadota bacterium | reverse complement strand
CAATCTGCCGATCGGGGTCTTTGATTCCGGTGTTGGTGGCCTGACGGTCCTCGATGCGCTGCGTCGGCGGCTGCCGTTCGAGCATTTTCTGTACCTGGGAGATACGGCGAGGCTGCCTTATGGAACGAAGAGCCGGGATTCCATCGCGCAATACTCGCTGCAGGCCGCTGGGCTCCTCGTCGGGATGAGAATCAAGTGCCTGGTGGTTGCCTGCAATACAGCTTCGCAGTGGCCCTCGAGGCGCTCCAGGAGAGGTTCCGCCCGCTGCCGGTCATGGGGTAGTGGAGCCGGGCGCGGAGGCGGGCTGCCAGGTTTCACGCGGCGGGCGAATCGCCGTCACCAGCAACTGAAAGCACAGTCAGGGAGGGCGCTTACCAGCGGGCGATCCTGCGCCGTCGACCGGACGCAATCGTGATGTCCAGGGCCTGCCCCTTGTTCGTGGCGCTCGCCGAGGAGGGGATGACGAGCGGGCCAATCGCTGAGGCTGTCGCGCACTGGTATCTCGATGAGCTGTTGGCGCAACAGCACCCTGATACGCTGGTGCTGGGCTGCACTCATTTCCCGGTACTTGTCGAGGTAGTCCGTTCGGTGACGGGGCCGGAGGTGGCGCTGGTTGATTCCGCCGCCACGACGGCGATCGCGCTGGAGCGAATCCTGGGCCGTGAGGCGTTGCTGAATGCCGGTCGGTCGCCGGGCCGCCTGCAATTCCTCGCTACTGACGGTCCTGAGCGTTTCGCGCGCGTCGGCAGCCTCTTTCTCCACGAGCCGATCAGCGCAAGGGACGAGCCTGGTTGATCTCAGGACGATCGCGGTGACTTGCGGCACCGCATGACGTCAGGCGCTTTCCGGGGCATCCCGGTGCAACCCCGATGTCGAGTTCCGCGAAGCAGTCGACCCGGTTGCGTCCGCGCAGCTTGGCCGCGTACAACGCATGGTCGGCCGCATCCACGAGTTCGGTCGCACTGGCGAAGCGGTGCTGGGGCGTATAGGTCGCGAGTCCGATTGATACCGTCGTGATGATGGTTGCGCTGTTGGCATCGATGCCGCAGCTCCTGATCGACTGGGATCCTCTGACAGACCTGGCGTGCCATTTCGTCGTCAGTGCCGGGCAGCAACACGACAAACTCCTCTGCCATAGCGTGCGACGATATCGCTGCCGCGAACGGACGATTGCATGGCCAGGGCAGGAACGCAGGACCTTGTCGCCCATCTGGTGTCCGAACGTATCGTTCACCTTCTTGAAATGGTCCAGGTCGACGAAGGCGACGCTCAATGAGCGCTGGAACATCACGGCCTGCGTAAATTCCCGTTCCAGATGACGGTCCAGCCATGCGCGGTTCATCACTCCCGTGAGTCCGTCGCGCCGGTTGGCATCTTCAAGCTGTTCCGTGCGGCTCAGCAGCAACCCTGCAGTCTCCTGAAGCGCGTGGACTTCCCGCAGCGCATGCAGATTGCGCACGGTGAGCATCTCGCGCGCCTGGGCCAGCAGGGCCTCGGCATCATTCTGGTCGATGATGCTCGTCTCATTTAGAGGTCTTCTGCCTCCGGGATCAGCTTCAGGATCCGGTGACGACTTCGGTGAACTGCTCATCGCCCAAGCCCAGGTTCTTCTGCATGCGGGTCGCCAGTGCCTCCAGTGCGGCCGGACGATCCGTTGCCAGCACCGCGTCGGCCAACTCCGCGCCCATCGCGATGCAGCCGATGAATTGACCGTCTTCGCCGGCAGTTGCCAAGGTGTCCGGAGAGTGGCTGAGCTCTACGCGATGCGCCAGCCGTTCAGGCAGGTTCCAGGATTTGAGGAGCATTGCGCCAAAGGCTGCATGGTCTTTTCCAAGGACCTGCTTCTCGTGCGCGACCAGCGGGAGTGGGTCGCTTCCGGCGAAAGTGATGCATAGAAGTCGCTCGAGGTCTTCGCGATGGCGAGAATGGCGACGTCCTGCAGCAGTCCGGCGAGGAAGAGGTCCTCCTCGTGGCCTACGTGGAGGGCTTCGCCCAGGGCCCTGCAGGCCGTGGCGGCCCAGCAGTGTCCGGCGCCAGTAGCGCCGATAGTCGATCCCGTGGGGACGACATCCCCGCAAGGTCGAGACCAGGGAGAAGCTCAACGCGAGCGTCAGCGCTGCGTTCAGGCCTATGACCAGGGCCTGCCTGAGGTCTGCTGGGACGGCGCTGGGCGTAGAAGGCCGAATTGGCAATGCGCAGGACCTTCGCCGTCATGGCGGGTCGCGACTGATGGCCTGGGCGACCTTGGCAACCTCGATATCGGGGTCCCGCGCCAGGCAATGACCTCGCTGGCGACGCGGGAGGCTCGGGAAGTCGACCGAGGAGCCAGCCTGGCCTCGGGCTCCCGGCCGAGGACGGTAGTGCCCATCCAAGGATCACCTGGGAGATAATTAAGATATTCCCCCTATCGGCCGTCCCTGTGGGCAGCGGGGGCTTAGATGGGAGAGCCGGGTCCCCGGAGATAAAAGACTCTTCAGTGATTGACACTGCCACCCTCGGTAAAGAGAATACCCGGCTCTTATGTCCGCGGAGGGGTACCCAAGCGGCCAACGGGGGCAGACTGTAAATCTGCTGGCTTATGCCTTCGTAGGTTCGAATCCTACCCCCTCCACCATACTGGCCCGGGCTACGGGTCGAAGGTGCGCGAGACGTAAGTGGGTTTGATGCTGTTTTGGGCGGTTTTCCAAGGCAGTTTGAGGGTCGGGTGGGTGAGGTGCCGGAAGACCGGTGCCTGGTTCAGCTGCTGGGCGGGTGTAGTTCAATGGTAGAACCTCAGCCTTCCAAGCTGATGGTGTGGGTTCGATTCCCATCACCCGCTCCATGGATGCCTTGGACGCGATTCTGGGGCGGGTGGCTATGGGTCGGCCGGAAGGGGTTCCGGGCGGCGGCGGTTCGGTCTGGACGAGGCGCTCACGTAGCTCAGCCGGTAGAGCACGTCCTTGGTAAGGACGAGGTCACCGGTTCGATTCCGGTCGTGAGCTCCACGTCCTGATAAAGGATAACGGAAGGAAATGAGGAAGCGCCGCTGGCCTGTCGTTCTGTTGGGTTGAAGTTGAAGGGTTTCGATTCAGGTCCGTTGCGTGCGCCGCAAGAGGTTACCCTCCCGCCAGGGCGGGTTCCGGTCTGTTGCGGTCGCAAGTCGGGTCCATAGCCAGTCGCCATTATTGATTCAGAAGAGGTATCTCTCCGTGGCAAAGAGAAATTTGAGCGTACGAAGCCGCACGTGAACGTGGGCACGATCGGGCACGTTGACCATGGCAAGACGACGCTGACAGCGGCGTTGACGAAGGTGATGGCGGGGCTGCACGGTGGCGAGTTCAAGGCGTACGACCAGATTGACAAGGCGCCTGAAGAGCGCGCTCGCGGCATCACGATCGCGACGGCGCACGTGGAGTACCAGTCGCCGGCGCGTCACTACGCGCACGTGGACTGCCCTGGGCACGCGGACTACGTGAAGAACATGATCACGGGCGCGGCGCAGATGGACGGCGCGATCCTGGTGTGCTCGGCCGCTGACGGCCCGATGCCGCAGACGCGCGAGCACATCCTGCTGGCGCGCCAGGTGGGCGTGCCGTACATCGTGGTGTACCTGAACAAGGCCGACATGGTGGACGACAAGGAGCTCCTGGAGCTGGTTGAGATGGAAGTGCGCGAGCTGCTGTCGAAGTACGACTTCCCCGGCGACGACACGCCGATCGTGACGGGCTCGGCGCTGAAGGCGCTGGAAGGCGACCAGAGCGAGATCGGCGTTCCGTCGGTGGTGAAGCTGGTGGCGGAGATGGACCGTTACATTCCGGTGCCGGAGCGTGCGATCGATGGCGCGTTCCTGATGCCTGTGGAAGACGTGTTCTCGATCTCTGGCCGCGGCACGGTGGTGACGGGTCGAATCGAGCGCGGCATCGTGAAGGTGAACGACGAAGTCGAGATCGTGGGCATCAAGGACACGGTGAAGACGATCTGCACGGGCGGGGAGATGTTCCGGAAGCTGCTGGACCAGGGTCAGGCGGGCGACAACGTGGGCGTGCTGCCGCGCGGCACGAAGCGCGAAGACGTCGCGCGCGGACAGGTTCTGTGCAAGCCGGGCAGCATCAAGCCGCACACGAAGTTCGAGGCCGAGGTGTACGTGCTGACGAAGGAAGAGGGTGGACGTCATACACCGTTCTTCAACGGCTATCGTCCGCAGTTCTACTTCCGGACGACGGACGTGACGGGTGTGGCGGAGTTGCCTGAGGGGATCGAGATGGTGATGCCCGGCGACAACATCAAGATGGTGGTGGAGCTGATCGCGCCGATCGCGATGGAAGACGGATTGCGGTTCGCGATCCGCGAGGGCGGCAAGACCGTCGGCGCCGGCGTCGTCGCCAAGATCCTCAAGTAAGTCATGAGTTGACGGGCGCGGAGGGCTTTGGACCCTCCGTGCCCTGTTTCGACCCAGCACGGGGACGTGTTCCGCCGGGCAGGTCGACGAAGCGGTTGGTGAAAGGATTAGGCCAGTAGCTCAATTGGCAGAGCGGCGGTCTCCAAAACCGCAGGTTGGGGGTTCGATTCCCTCCTGGCCTGCCATCTTTGATTGGCAGACGTGCGATCGGCAAACGTGGGCGGCAAATTGGGTCATCGACTCCATGACTGAACAAGTTCAAGACGGGGCCAGTCCGCTGGATGCTGCAAAGCTCGCAGCCGCTGCGGGCATCGTGGCTGCGGGCATCGCTGCCTTCTATTATTTCTCGAACCTGCCGATA
>JADJXW010000018.1 GCA_016720075.1 Pseudomonadota bacterium | reverse complement strand
CGCGTGATGGCGTTCATGGCTTCACCTTCACGAGATGCCGGATGATGGCCTCCAGCTGCTCATCGGACACCTCGCCGCGCGGAATACGCGGCATGGTGATGATGGCGGTGCGCACCGCCACGTGGATCAACTCGGGCGTTAGATCCTCGCGCCGCTCGAGGCTCACCCGGTCCGCTGGCTGGCGCCGCGCCGGGATTACCGTGCCCCTGCCCATCTCACGATGGCACATGCCGCATTTCTCGACGAACAGCGCCTGTTCGGGAGTGCTGGCATCGCGGGCCTGCACGGCGTTGGCGCCGGGGTTGGCCCAGTCGGCGGGTGGCTTGCCGCCGGCGGCAGCTTCTACCGCTGGCGGCTTGCCGCAACCGGCCAGCAGCAGACCGGCCATCAGGCCGGCAACGCAATGTACGGAAAACCGGCTCATGCGCGTGCTCCCCGCCGGCCCGCGGGCCAGATGCCGCTTTTGCCGGGCGCCAGGATGCCGCGCGGATCCAGCGCGTCCTTCACCTTTTCATTCAGCCTGCGCAGCGCGTGCTGGTTGAAGTCGAAGGTCTCGGCGACCACATCCATGTAGTCGATGTGCGTGCGGTATTCGCCGTACCCCTGCTCTTTCGCATCCACCACCAGTGCGCGGAAGATGCGATCCAGGTTCGCCGCCATCACCGGGTTGTCGCGATCGAACAGCACCTGGTTGACGTTGGTCATCGAGCGTTCGCCCATCGAGAAGCTGGCGTGATAGTCCATGCCATAGCGGTCGTACAGCGCCTTCGTGCGCTGGAACTGCTTCAGCGCCAGGTCGCCCCGCGGCGGCAGCACCGGCGAGTAACTCACGTGACCGCCGCGGCCACTGAACCAGTTGGCATTGGCCAGCGGAAAGCTGATCGGCGTGCCGGACACCGGCGAGCCCAGCGGCTTGTCGCCCTTGACCCAGCGTGAGGGCTTCATGGCCAGCACCTTCTTGCCGTTGAAGGCCTTCTGCACGTGACGGTTCGTGGCCTCGTTGATCTCCAGCGGCCCGTAGGTGCGGATCTGCACGCTCCACCAGCCGATGTTGAAATGCTTGCGGATGGCGGAAATGGCCTTCTCGTCCAGCATCTGGTCAGGCTTGGCCCACTGCTCGCGGCGTGTCATCACCGCGGCCGATCGCATCCAGTTGCCGAACGACGGCGACTGCTGGATCACGCCATCGCGGCGCAGCGGCGCCAGCACGTCCACGGCCCAGCCGATGTCCTCGGGCTTGTCGAACTCGATGTCGAAGCCCAGCACCGACTCGGGCTCCGGCATCAGCCACAGGCCCATCTTCGTGACGATGCCGAAATTCGACTGGCAGAACATCGTGTCCCACGAGGGACCAAAGCCCGGCTTGTAGAGCTGCCAGCTCTTCGAGTTGCCCATGGCGCCCATGCCGGTGCGCACCAGGTCGCCCTCGGGCAGCACCACCTCCAGGCCGCAGATGCGCGCGGCGTGATCGCCGTAGGGCGTATAGCCCACGCCGCGATCCAGCGCGTTGCCGACCACCGAACCCCAGCTGTTGCCGGGCACCGAGAGCCACAGCGGCAGCTTGCGGGCCTGGATGAAATCGTACAGGTCGAAGAAGCTGACGCCGGGCTCCACGAGCACCGTGCCGTTCTCTTCATCGATCTCGATGCGCTTCATGCGGCTGAGGTCCAGCACCAGCGAACCCTTGAGCACCGGAGCCGGCCCGCCGTAGCCAAAGTTCTTGCCGCGGCTGATGGGCCACAACGGGATGCGGAATTCGTTGGCGATCCGCACCACGGCGCGCACTTCATCCACCGTCGCGGGGGCCAGGCCGCCGCTCGGCCGGTGCACGGATTCATCGGGCGCGTAGTGATCCGAATAGGCGACTTTGTCGTCCTCGGCGGTGAACACGTTCTTTTCGCCGATGGCGGCGCGCAGCGCGCTGATGGCGCGCGCAAGCATGGCCGGATCGATGGTTTGTGGTTGCATGGTTATCTAGCCTGCGAAACGGGGTTCGGGAATGCCCTGCACGCCGAGCCCTTCGACCACGAAGGTGCTGCCGGCCTCGGCTTCGTCGGGCTTGTTGAGAAACGGCAGCGCGCGCGGGTCGAGCGTGGTGACATAGAGCTGATCGAGCTTCGGGCCACCGAACATCACGCTCGACACCAGCGTGCAGGGAAACTCGATCACCTGCTCCACCCTGCCCTGAGCATCCCAGGCGACCACCTTGCTGCCCTCGCACAGCGCGCTCCACACGCGACCCTCGGTGTCCACCGTGGTGCCGTCCGGGAAGCCACCGAAGCTGCGCGTGTTGATCCACTCGCGCTTGTTCGACGTGCGGCCGGTGTCGATGTCGTAGTCGTACGCGTAGATGACGAAGCGCTTGCTGTCGGAGAAATAGAAGGTCTGGTTGTCGGGCGACCAGCACGGGCCGTTGCTGATGGTGATGTTGGTGTCGATCACCGACAGCTGCAGGTCCGCGGACAGCGAGTACACGACGCCGATGTCCTCCTGCACCTTGGAATCGGTGGTGCCGACCACGAAGCGGCCGCGCCGGTCCACCTTGCCGTCGTTGAACTGCGCGCGCGGATGCAGCGTGGCGGGACTGGCCAGTGGAGTCACCGCGCCGCTGTCGAAGTCGAGCGCATGCACGCCATCCGGCAGCGCCACGATCGCCCCGCCCTGCTCGCGCAGCGCCAGAGAGCCGATCACCTTCGGCACCTCCCAGCTGCGGTTGGCGCCGGTGGCCGGATCGTGCCGGTGCACCTTGCGACCGACGATGTCGACGAAGTACAGCGCCTGCTCGGCTACATCCCAGACAGGCCCTTCGCCCGCCATGCAATGCGGCACTGCCAGTTTGTGAACCTTCATTTCGGCTTCCCCGTTTCCGTCGGACTGGTTACACCCCAGACAAGCGCCACGGCGATGATCCAGGCGCCGAGCATCAGTATCGCAAACGGCAGCCCCTTGCCGACCGCCGCCAATGACAACCACAGCGGCGGATTCACGAAGGTCGCCGTTGAACCTGCCTGGTTCATCAGCGCGGCAGCCGCGCCCCGCCGCTCGGGCTCGGCAACCCTCGGAAGCGTGGCCATCAGCGCGGCCAGGCCCGCGCCGGACACGACGAACCATACAGCGACCACCGCCACCCGCAGCGGCACGCTGAGGCCAGCCTGGAACGCCAGCGATCCAGACACCGCCCCCAGCACGCCCAGGACCGTGAACAGCGGGCCGATGCGCACGCCGCGCGCCAGCATCGCGCCGACGCCCAGCGACCCCGGCACCATCAGCAACGTGCCCAGCGCAATCGCGTTGGCGGTGACATTGACCGGAAGCCCGTGCAGTCGCGCCAGGTAGCCGGGGAAAGTGGTGTTGGCCCCGAAGCCAACGCTGATCATCAGGAAGAAGGCCAGCGCGAGCAGCACCAGTGGCACCCGCGAATACGCCAGTCGCAGCGCCGCGCAGGCGCTCGACCAGCCCCGGGCAGCCGCGCAGCGCCGCTGACTGCAGGTCTGGGCTGCCAGAGGTTCAAGCAGGCCCACGGTCGCGAACAGCGCACCGTGGACGAGGAACGTGTAGCGCCACTGCGTCGTGCCCGCGAATTGTCCCGCGAGCAGCAGCCCCACCGCGGTGCCCACCGGCATATAGCTCGCCCAGACGGTCATCGCGGCCGCGCGGCGAGGCCCTTCGCTGGTGCCCATCAGGAACACGGGCGCGGCCGTGTAGAGATCAGCACGATGGCCACGCCCTCGACCAGACGCGCCGCCTGCATCCACGCGTATCCGGAGGCGAGGAAATAGAGCAGGTTGGCCGCGATGCCGAGCAGCACGCTGATGGCGAACACCCGCCGCGGCCCGAATCGATCCACCAGCAGGCCGCTGGGAATCGCCAGCACGAGCGCCGTGAAGCCCAGCAGCGAGATCAGCCAGCCGAAGTCGGCGGCCGAGGTGCCGAAGCGCGCGGCGATATCCGCGCCCAACGGCACCAGCTTGCTGACGGTGGAGGCCCCCAGCACCCCGAACAGGAAGATCGAGGCGATCGAGATCCAGCTGCCCGGCTTCACGGCTCTCACCTCAATTGCGGAACGTGACCTGCACGGCCAGCGAGCGACCGCGTTCCGGGAACCCCGAGACGGTGCCGGGCGAACCGGGCATCTCCATCATCACGCCCAGAGTTTCCTTGTCGGTGAGGTTCTTGCCCACGAACGCCACTTCCCAGTGCGCGTCGGCCGGTCCGTATCCCACACGCAGATCGTACTTGGCGTGTCCACCTTGGCGCAGCAGCGGATCGGCCGCCGCGTTCATGAAGTACTCACTGGTGAAGAACACCGACGGATCGATGCGCAGCTCGTTCGCGCCCAGCGGCAGGTTCCAGGTGAAGCCGACGCTGCCGCTCAGGTCCGGCGAATAGGGTCGCGCCTTGCCCGACATGTCCTGGCCGCCGATGCTCACCGTACCGCAGCGCCCCGCCACGATATCCAGCGACTTGCACGGAGCATTGGTGAAGTTCTTGTATTCCGAATTGAGCAGCGCCAGGTCCGCCCGCAGCGCGAACTGCGGCGTGACACGATAGTCGAGCGTCAGCTCCGCGCCCTGTGAGACCGACTCGGCTGCGTTCAGAACCAGCGAGGCGAGCGTCTGGGAATAGGCGGTCTCCTGCAGTCCCTTGCACTCCATGCGGAACACGCTCAGGTTGGCCGTGAGCCGACCGCCCTGGGCGCTGGTCTTCAGGCCCACTTCATAGGCATCGACTGTTTCCGGACCGAACACGTTGGACGTGGCCGCGCCACTGAAGCCGCCGGCCTTGAACCCGGTGGTGTACTTCGCATAGCCCATGACGTCGTCGTTGAACTTGTACTGCAGGCCCGCCGAGGGCATGAAGTCGCTGTCGGAGATCTTGTACGGGCCTGTGTTGGTGCGGTTCGCGCGGTCCTGCGGGCTGAACCCGTAGTTGTCGCACACCAGGATCACGCAGGCACCGATCTGGTTGGCAGCGGTGGGGAACGGCACGAAGGTGCCGAACTGGTTGTTGACCGACGTGCCGAAGGTGAGCGAACGGCTGCCCGTCTTCTCGATCTTCGAGTAGCGGGCGCCCAGGTCGAGGCTCAGCTGGTCGGTGAGCTTGACGGTGGCCGCGGCGAACGCCGAGTAGGTCTTGTCGCTGGTGCGGATCAGCGGCACACCGGTGTAGGCCTGCGTCGGGTTGGTGACGACATTGAACGGAGGACCATTGAACGGCGCCCCGGAAAGGATGTTGCCGAACGGAATGAAGAAGAACCCCGTGCCGGAGGTGTTGCGCCAGCGAGCCTGGCGGTAGAAGGCGCCCAGCATGTAGTCCACGCGCTCGCCCGCCTGCGCCTCGACGCGCAGTTCCTGCGCCGCCTGGAGGTACTGCTCGCGGACTTCCGACGGCAGGGCGTCGTAGTTGCGCGCCGTGAACGGCGAGATGTCGAGCGGCACCAGCTGCGTGCGGTTGTTGGCCTCCTGGTGGAAGTAGGAGGTGATCGAGGTCAGCGTGCCCACGCCGGTCTGGAAGGCGTTGGTCCACGCGCCCTCGTAGAAATCGTAGTCGTACCAGGTTTCCGGCGCATTGCTGTGGTAGTCGAGCGTGGACTCGAAGCTGGCGACACCGGAGTTCAGCGCGAGGAAGCAGTTGGTCGGGGCGCGCCCCCGGGGCGGCGGCGCGGGCGCCGGATACCCGGCGCCCGGAGGACAACCGATGACCTCCATCGGCACTGCATCGTCGGTATCGGACTTGCCGGCGTCGAAGCGCAGGTCGGAGCGGAAATTGTCGTTCGGGGTCCAGCGCATCGCGGCACGGCCCTGCAGGCTCTTGTCGTGCGGACCCTTGTCGCTGCCATCGCGCAGTCGCATGAAGCCGTCCATGCCCGAAACGCGGGCCGCGAGGCGGAAGCTCAGCGTGTCGGACGCGGGCAGCGTTACACCGCCTTCGATGTTGTACTCGCCATCATCGAATGCATACAGGGCGCTGGCATTGGAGTGAATTCGTCGCCGGGCTTGCGCGTGGTGATGTTCAGGGCGCCGGCGATGGCGTTGGCGCCGAAGAACGTCGTCTGCGGACCCTTGAGCACCTCGACGCGTTCCAGGTCGAGCAGCGCCGCGTTGGTGGAACGCGAACGCGGGCGATACACGCCGTCGGAGAACGTGGCCACGGACTGCTCGAAGCCGCTGTTGTTGCCCGAGCCGATGCCGCGGATGTTGATGGGATTGGTCAGGGTGCCGGTGGTGATTTTCACGTTGGCCAGGCGACTGGTCACGTCCTGCAGCGTCTTGATGTTGACGCGCTCCAGGTCCGCGCCCGACACGACGGACACGGCGACCGGCACGTCCTGCAGGCGCTGCTCGCGACCCTGGGCGGTGACGATCACTTCGGCCATCTCGCCTTCGGCGCTCTCCATGGCAGTAGCCGGAAGCGCCAGGACCGACAGCGTGCCCGCGGCAAACAGATTTCGCTTGATGACCATCAGATCTTCCCCCAGATGTGTTTTGGGCGGGTCCGCAGGAACCCGGAACGCGAGGCGCAGTGTAGTCAGCCCCTCCCCGCCCGCTTTCCCTGGAGCGAAGCGCGACTTTGCTGGCAGCGAACGCCGCCCGCCAAAGCCGCCCGCAGCGTTTGACCCGTTGCGAAGCCGCCACGCACACTGTTTGCCATTCCCACCACCGGAGTTCACGGCAATGACCCCGCGTTTCCTGGCCACGCTGCTGGCACTGTGCCTTGCGCCCACCCTGGCCATCGCGATGGATCCCACCGGATCCCTCACCGGCCGCGTGCTGGACGCCGACGGTGGATCCGTGCTGCAGCTGGCCGCGCCGGTCATGCTGCGCAACGAGGCCACCGGGGTCACTGTCACCGGCCAACTGGGCAACGATGGCCGGTACAGCGTGCAGAACATCTCCGCCGGGCACCTATTCCATCGAGCTGCAGGTCGAAGCCCGCCTCTACAACCGCTTCCAGCGCACCGGCGTCGTCATCGAGGCCGGCAAGGCGCTGCAGCAGGACATCATGCTGCCCTGGGGCATGAACCTGGGCACGGTGGGCGATGACCCGCTGAAGCAGTCGGCGGACCTTCGCGCGCGCACGCAGAACGTCGACGGGCCGTTCAAGCGCCTGGCCGATGGCAAGCCCGATCTGTCCGGCCTGTGGATCAACATCGGCGATGCGGTGACGCGGCCGCCGGTGCCGCTGCAGCCATGGGCACAGAAAATCGCCGACGAGCTGGCGAAGATCAAGCAGGACAACGCCGGCGCCTACTGCCTGCCGCAGGTGGGCGTGCCATCGCTGATGCACTATCCGCAGCGCTTCGTGCAGGGACCAGACAGGGTCGTGCACATGATCGAGGACATGGACCCCGGGTTTCGCCAGTTCCACATGGACGGCCGGAGCCACCCGGACCCCGACGCGTGGAATCCCTCCTGGTACGGGCACTCCATCGCGCACTGGGAGGGCGACACGCTGGTCGTCGACACGGTCGGCTTCAACGAGATCACGCCGGGCTTCGGCGTGCACTCCGAAGCGCTGCATGTCGTGGAGCGCTACACGCGCCTCAACCACGGCCGGATGCGCGTGGAAATGTTCGCCGAGGATCCCGAGGCCTGGACCGCGCCCCAGCGTCACAGCTGGACGATGGGGCTGGCCGAAGGCGCCGAGATCATCGAGTTCGTCTGCGCGGAAGGCTATGAGTCGCAGGCCATGAAGCGCGCACCCTGGAAAGGCCGGCCCTGAGCGAAGGACGCGCGGTCCCCCGATTGTTGTTGCTGCTGCTGGCGATGGCCAGCAGCGGTTTCGTGCTGCAGACCCTGAGCTTTTCGTTGCCGGCACTGGTTCGCGCCTGGGGCGTTGATGCGCCGGCGCTGTCGGCGGCGTTCACTCTGCACCTGCTCGGCATCACGGCTGGCGCCCTCGCGTTCGGCCGCCTCGGCGATCTGGTGGGCCGCAGGCGCGTGCTGCTGGGAGCCGCCGCGCTGCAGGGCATCGCAACCCTGGCTTGCGTTGCCTGTTCGTCGCCCAGCGGCCTGGCCGCAATGCGCCTGCTGGCGGGCATGGGCATCGGCGGCATCGCGGCCAATGCCGTCGCGCTGGCCGTCGACATGGCGCCCCGACGAGGCAGTTCACTGTGGACCACACTGGTGCTGAGCGGCGTCGCCGTCGGCAGCAGCCTCCCGGCCCTTGTCGTGCATTGGGGCGCGGCGCCGATGCGCTGGCAGCTGCTGTTCTGGTTCGGTGGTGCCGGCACGCTGCGGCTGCTGCCCGTGCTGGCGCTGGCGCTGCCGGAGAAGCGCCAGCACACAGCGGCGGGCGAGCCGACTGACACCCGCGGCGGCTTTCGGGAACTGTTCGCGCCGCAGCGAGCATGGATCACCGTGACACTGTGGGCGGCGTTCGCTGGTTCCATGCTGGCCATGCATCTGGTTACCAGCTGGTTGCCGTTGCTGCTGGAGGCCGAGGGCCATGCGGCAACTCGCGCCGCGACGCTGACCGGCTGGATCCACGCGGCAGGCGTGGGCGCTGTATTTCTCTCGGCGCCGGCCTTCGCCCGCTTCGGACTCCACTGGCTGTCGGTGCTGCTGGGCATCGCCTTCACCAGTGCAGCACTGCTGGCGGCGTTCGGACTCGGCAATGGTGCGCTCGGCGTCCTGATGATCGCCTTCGGGTTTGGCCTGGTTGGCAGCCAGAGCGTGCTCGGAACCCTTGCCGGGCATCTGTATCCCGAGCGCTGCCGCTCCACCGGCGTTGGTGCCGCCATGGCGGCCGGCCGGCTGGGCTCCATG
This sequence comes from Pseudomonadota bacterium, assembly GCA_016720075.1. Classification (GTDB taxonomy): domain Bacteria; phylum Pseudomonadota; class Gammaproteobacteria; order Steroidobacterales; family Steroidobacteraceae; genus ZC4RG30. Next base: position 25,063 of record JADJXW010000018.1, on the reverse strand, counting down.
GTGGGGCCGCTGGCCGGAGGTGCGATGCAGGCGGCCGGTTACCCCGCGCGCAGCATGTTCACGCTGCCGCTATGGGCGATAGCGGTCGCGCTGCTGGCAACCGGGTTGCTCGCATCGCTGGCTGGACGTGCCGGCCGGAATCACACCGCCGGCAGCTGATCGGCCGGTATCCAGTTGCCGTGGATCTGAGGCGTCGCCTTGAACGGCAGCTGCACGCGCGCGATGGGCCCGGCAGTGATGTCCCTGGTGTCGAGCACCAGCACTTCTGAACGGTTTTCCTTCTGGAAGTACGCCATGCCCATGAGGTAGCCATCGGCTTCCGGCGCGCCTTTGCGCCGCGGCGCGAACACGGCCTCGCTGAGCGTGATGTCCGGGCCGGGGTGGTACGTGCGATGCGTGCGCGTCTGGTGGTCGAACATCGTCCAGCCGGGGCCCTTGCCCTGTGTGTTCGAGACGAGGAACCCGTAGCGGTAGGGATCGACGTTGTAGCGGTCGTCCTGCCGCGACAGCGCGCCCGTCACATCGGGGTACAGCACCTGCATGTCGAAGTTCGTGATGCGCTTCTTTGAAAGGTCCATCGAGAAGCGCCGGACCCGCGCCTGGCCCTTCACCGGATCGAAGCTGTCGTGCAGGTGCGGAAAGAACGGGAAGCGGTTGCCGTCGGCGCCATCCATGTCCCAGTAGAACCGGTCGCCATCGGACCACGAACCCATCGTGTGGTCGCTCATGTTCATCGGACCGGGGACCCAGCGGATGTCCTTGCCGTCACCGCCGCGACGCATCACGCCGAGCCATGGCTGCTTGGTGCTGTCCCAGGCCCAGTGAACTGGAGAGGCCGGGCTGTAGGCCATCGGGATCGCCAGGAAGGCGATGTGCCGCCGCGTGACGGCGAAGTCATGCAGCATGCAGCAGTACGGCGCGTTGATCCACGCGGACCACTTGAGCTGACCATCGCGCCCCACCGAGAACACGTTGATGTCGGTGCTGCCCAGGCCCTTCGCCTCGTAACCGAAGGCGAACATCTCGCCGGTTTCCGGATCGTTCTTGGGATGCGCCGTGAAGGTCTGCGAGGTGAGCGCGCCGCCGAAGGTGTAGTTGGCGTCGAGCGTCTCGAGCGTGTGCGGATGAATCAGCGCCGGCGGGGAGTCTTCCTTGAGCGCGTACAGTCGGTTGGCATGCACCCAGATGTGCGTGTTGTGCGATCCGCGCCGCACGTTCTGCACGCTGGGATCGTCGCTGGCGCGATTGCGGTAGTAGCCGAACAGCGAGCGGCGCGCCGCGTGCTGCGCCTTCCAGCGGTCATTCCTGACGTAGCGACTCGTGAAATCCACGTGGCCGTTGCGGAAGCGGAACATCGACACATGGCCTTCGCCGTCGAAGAAGATGTCGTCTTCGTACGCCTTGGGCTTGGGGTACTGCGCGTCCGGACCCACGCGATAGAAGGTGCCGTCGAGATCGAGCGGCAGCTGCCCCTCAACCTCGCAGTCGTGCAACGTCATCTCGGCGCGGCTCACGCCGCCGGACTCGGAGCCACCGGCACCGAACTTGCCGCGCGCCTTCGGGAAATCCACCCCGGCCGCGACGGCTGGCGCCGCTGCGGCGCCCACCGTGACCGCCGCACCCGCGGCGGCACTGGCCAGGAAGCGCCGCCTGTCCTTCGATGCGGGGCCGCCCCGTTCGCCGGTCATCGTTGATTACTCTTTCTTGTCCGAGGCGTCGACGAGCGATGAGCCCGCGCTGATCGACCTGCCGTCCGCGAACTTGACGGCCTTCGCATTGATCAACGGCATGCCATCACGGGACTGGAATCCCTCGACGGTGACGCTGTCGCCGCTCTGCATGGATTTGCGGTTCCACCCGTAGCGCAGCAGTTTGTTGGGGCTGCCCAGTTCGACTTCGAAGTTGGTCACCTTGCCCTTGGCATCCTTCACGTCGACGAAGAAGCGCGCATGGGGATTGGTCCATTCGAGCTTGGTCACGGTGCCGCTGATGGTCAGCGGCTTGTTGGAATCGAACTGCGCGGCAAACGAATGGTGGGCGACCGCGGGCAGGGCCGCGAACGCCAGCAACACCGCCGGAAGGAACCTGGACTGCGATTTCATGGTGGGCTTCTCCTCGAACTGGAAATGTCAGGGTCGCGCCCGCCAGGGGGCGCGCTGGGCGGAACGGGCCTGCGCGCCTTCCGCGCAGAGGAACTCGACGATCTCGGTGCCTTCGGCAAGGCCGGCCTCGCGCTCGCGGACCCAGGGGGCGGTCCAGGCCTCGGGGTCTTCGGCGGTGACGGTGATGTGCAGCCGTCCACGGCTGGTGCGCGTGAATCGTTCCGGTGATCTTTGAGCGCTTCGCTGTGGATGCCGAATCCCGGTGTGCTCTCGTTGAAGCCGACGGTCTCGACGACCAGCGTGTCGCCTTCCCAGCGGCCGATCGAGTGGCCATACCAGGAAGGATTCCATTCATCCGGATCGGGATGACCGCGGCCGTCCAGGTGGATCTGGCGATGGCTGATCACCATGTCTTCGATCAGCTGCACGATCAGGCCCGGCGTCTGCACGAACTTGTAGGGATAGTTCGTCATCGTCATCAGGCCGGACTGAGGCAGGCAATACGCGCCGGGGTTGTCCTGGCGGATCTTGCGCCACTCGTCGTGCATCTGCTGCGCCCACGGCTGCATGGGTATCGCGCCGGCGTAGGAGTCGCCGAAGTTGACCCAGACGCCGGACAGGTCCGGCCTGCCATCGGCGGTTCGCGGCACAGGACCGTCGACGTTGCGGGTTTTCGCGCGCAGGTCCACGCCCTGCATCAGCGGGTCGTCGCCCACCGTTCCCAGGTTCATGCCCCAGGTGAGGGTCAGGTCCAGCGCTTCATTGCGCCCGGGCCGCACGACCACGCCGGCACGCTCGTAGCGTTCGAAGATGCGCGTGGGAAGCTCCAGAGCAAGAGTGTAGGTGCCCGGCACGATGGCCTCGATCCGGTAGCTGCCGTCGGCCCGCGCGCGGCCCACGGCGCGGCCCTGGGGTCCGGTCAGCACGATGTCGGCTTCCAGCCGCTCCACTCGCCTTCCGTCCGGATCTGACAACCGGCCCACCAGCACGCCTGGCGCATCCTGCGACGCAAGGGTCGCGCCCTGCGCCGTCAGTGCCAGCAGCGCCAGCAGAGTGAGCTTTCCGGATATTCCACGCATGGCTTCGAGGATTTCACTGGATCGAGGGCGCCGGCGCTTTTCCGAGAGCGAAGTCGCGCTTGCATGCCGGAGAACCCGGGGTATCGGTCCCGGCACTCAGCCCGAGGGTCTGCCCTCGCGCACATCGCGCGGCGAGCACTCGTAGCGGTCGCGAAACGCGCGGCTGAAATGGGACACGTTGCTGAAACCCCAGGCGAGGGCGATCTCGGTGATGGTCCGGTCGCGCAACGCGGGGTTTTCCAGCTCCTGGCGGCTGCGTTCGAGTCGGCGCGCCCATATGTACTGGTTCAGCGTCTGCGACTCGGATGCGAAAACCATGTGCAGATACCGCTTCGTGCAGTTCAGGCCCGCCGCGATCTGGTCCAGCGACAGTCGCGGATCCCGCAGCCGGCTTTCCGCGTAATTGCGGATGCGATCGCGCATGTCCTCGTGGGGCGAGGCGCCAGCGGGCTGCGCGATCTTCTCGTTCACCGCGATGTGGAACAGCCGCAGCACGATGTCCCCGAGTTCCTCGGCCTGGCGCGCGCCGAGACTGGGCAACTCGTCGAACAGTGAGTCGATCGTCTGGCACATCAGCGCGGCCACGCGCGACGCGCCGGTGAATGTCCGGCCTATCGCGAACCGCGGGTCGATGCCCAGCCGCACCTGCTCGCGCGGAATCAGGAAATGCACCTGTTCGCCGCCGGCCGTATGCCGCGAAACCCAGGGCCTGGGCGCGTCACACAATCCCCATGAACCCGCGGGCAGCCGCATCGTCCGACCCTGCTGCTCGAAATCGCACTGACCACGCTTCTGCACGGCGATCATCAGGTAGCCGGGGGTGTCTCCCGACATGGCAAAGGGATGGCGGACGACACACGACTTGTGCGCCGTGAAGTGTCCGATCTTCATCTGGCCTACATCGGCACTGTCGAGGGTTCCACCGGCCTGATCCGCGGCCGAGGCCTGCGGGCATTCCGAGAAACTGCGACGCCGGAACGCGCCCCGTGCCTGGTGATCGATGTTCAGCACAACTACCCCCCCCACCCCTGACGGTTGACCGCACTTGTTGGTGACGTTTGTTAATCACTCGATTAAAATGCGGTTCGCATCCAGATGCAAGGGGAAATGATTCGTGTCTGCAGTGCAACACCGGGACAGCCGCCAGCGCGAGACCGCAGATCGGCTCTTGTCGGCGACTGAGCAGATACTGCTGGAGCAGGGGTCTCACTCCATCTCGATCCGGCGCATCGCCACGCTGTCGGGCGTCAACTCCGCGCTGATTTCCTATCATTTCGGCGGCCTGGACGCGCTGCTGCAGCAGCTGCTCGAGCGCAATGTCGATGCCATCTGCGACCTGCGCGACGTCCAGCTGGCAGCCGCCGGGAAGGCGCGGGGCAGGGAAGCCCGGCTGGAGGCGCTGGTGCGCGCCTACCTGGATCCGTTGTGGTCGACCAGGTCCATCCATCACGAGGGATCCGCGCGCAAGGTGATCCGCGAGGTCTTGCCGCTGCTGGGCGCCGCGCAGCGCCGTCGCGGCGTCGCTCGCATCAACGAAAGCGTGAACGAGACGGCGCGGTTGATCGCCCCGCTCACGCCGCATCTGACCGGCGACCAGTTGCTGGTTAGACTGCGCCTGCTGGCCGAAGCCTCGAATATCCAGCTGCAGCCACTGGCAAGAATGGGCCTGTTCCCTTCACCGGGAATCCCGCAGGATCAACTGAGCCAGAACGTGCATGCAGAGCTGATCCGGATGGCGCTCGGCACATTGCACCAGGCCGGGTGACATGCAGGGGGAATGACGATGAGCAGTGAAGTTTCGTATCGATACTGGTCGCGAAGGCAGATCCTGCTCGGCGGCACGGCCGCGGGCCTGGCGGCCGGAATGGGAAGCGCCACTGGCGCAGCAAGGGCGCATGCCGCCGCGGCCGATCCCGCGCGACCGAACATCGGGGGGATCATGGCCGAGGACCGGGGTTTCGCCGACCTGAGCTTCACGGGGCAGCGGGCGTTCGCCACCCCACACATCGATCGCATCGCGCGCGAGGGCCTGTTCCTGCGGCAGTCGTACTCCAACTCCGCGGTGTGCTCGGCCACGCGCACCGGGTTGATCACCGGGCGTTACCAATACCGGCTGCGCGTGGGCCTGGAAGAACCGCTGGCCGCGCCAAGCGACGTGCTGGGATTGGCGCCATCGCACCCGACGCTGCCATCGCTGCTGCGTCGGCACGGCTATCGCACAACCCTGGTCGGCAAGTGGCATCTCGGCATTTCCTCGGCCTTCGGTCCGCTGCAGAGCGGATACGAGAGCTTCTATGGAATCCACCCCGGCGCGGCAGATTACTTCCGTCATTCACAGACCGACAACGTGGGCGGAGCCAATGCGCTGCAGGAAGGCAATGCGCCCTCCTCTGATCGCGGCTATCTCACGGAATTGTTTTCGAGGCGCGCAGTTCGCGAGATCACGGCGGTTCGTTCCGACAAGCGGCCGTTCTTCATGAGCCTGCACTACACCGCGCCGCACTGGCCGTGGGAAGGGCCGGAAGACGAAGCGCTGGCCGCCACCATCAAGGACATCCAGCACCGCGACGGCGGCAACCTGGAGACCTACAAGCGCATGGTGCTGTCGATGGATCGTGGCGTGGGCGAGGTGCTGGCGGCGCTCGACGCCGCGGGCGTGGCCGACAACACCATCGTGATCTTCACCAGCGACAACGGCGGCGAGCGCTTCTCCGACACCTGGCCGTTCGTGGGCCAGAAGAGCGAACTGCTGGAAGGCGGCATTCGCGTGCCATTCTTCCTGCGCTGGCCGGCGCGCGTGGCAGCTGGCAGCCGCAGCGAGCAGGTAAACATCTCGATGGACTGGGTGCCGACGCTGCTGGCCGCGGCGGGCGCCGCGCCGGATCCGGCGTATCCCAGCGACGGCCTGAATCTCATCGATGTCGTGACGGGGCGGGGCGCCCCCGCATCCCGCACGCTGTACTGGCGCTACAAATCCGCCGCACAGGCGGCGCTGCGCGACGGCGACTGGAAATACCTGAAGATCGGCAAGAACGAGCAGCTGTTCAATCTGGCGGCTGATGAGCGCGAACGGGCCAACCTTTCGCTGCGCGAGCCGGCGCGATTCGCCGCGATGAAACAGCAATGGAATGCCTGGAATGCCACAATGCTGCCCTACCCGGCCGAGAGCTACAGCCATCCCAACACGGCTGTCGATCGGTACTGAATTCTTCTGCAGGAGCACTCACGATGAACGCACAACTCAATCCCGGAGCAACAGGTTCCAACGTGGTCGGCGCCTTCCAGCTGCTCATCGGCGGCAAGCTGGTGCCCGGTGCCTCGACCTTCGACGTGATCAACCCGGCCACCGAGACCGTGCTGGCGAGCTGTCCGCGCGCCGACGTGGCACAGGCCAACCAGGCGGTGGCCGCGGCCAAGGCGGCCTTCCCGGCCTGGTCGGCAAAGCCGCTGGCCGAACGCGCGGCGCTGCTGAACAAGCTGGCTGACGCCATCGAGGCGCGCATGCCGGAACTGGCGCGCATCCTCACGCAGGAACAGGGCAAGCCGCTGGGCGGCGCCATGTTCGAGCTGACCGTGGCGGCAGGCAACATCCGCGGCTTCGCCGCGATGAGCCTCACCGACAAGGTGCTGGTCGATGATGCGCAGTCGAAGGTGATCGCGCAGCGACTGCCGCTGGGCGTCGTGGCCGCCATCACGCCGTGGAATTTCCCGGTGATCATGATGGTGACGAAGCTGGCGCCGGCACTGCTGGCCGGAAACACGGTGGTCGTGAAGCCCGCGCCCACAACGCCGCTGGCCACGCTGAAGGTGGGCGAGCTGTGCGCCGGCATCTTCCCGGCCGGTGTCGTCAACGTGATCGCGGATGTGAATGACCTGGGCGGCGTACTCACCAGCCACCCGGATGTGGCCAAGATCGCCTTCACCGGCTCCACGGCCACTGGCCGCAAAGTCATGGCCAGCGCCGCCACCACGCTCAAGCGCCTGACGCTGGAGCTGGGCGGCAACGACGCCGCCATCGTGCTCGACGACGTGAATCCGCAGGAGATCGCGCCCAAACTGTTCTTCGCGGCGATGGTGAACTCCGGCCAGGTGTGTCTTGCCGCCAAGCGCGTCTACGTGCCGGAGAAGATCTATGACGCCGTGTGCGCGGAACTGGCGAAGATCGCCGAAGGCGCCGCAGTGGGCAATGGCCTGGATGAAGGCGTGATGTTCGGCCCGGTGCAGAACCGCATGCAGTTCGAGAAGGTGCAGGCCATCATCGAAGACGCGCGCGCGCAGGGCAAGGTGATCGCCGGCGGCAAGCCTCACCAGGGCAAGGGATTCTTCATCCACCCGACGGTGGTCAGCGGCCTGCCCGACAGCGCGCGACTGGTGTGCGAGGAGCAGTTCGGACCGGTGATGCCGGTACTGAAGTACTCATCGCTCGACGAGGTGATCGAGCGCGCCAATGCCTCGGAATATGGCCTCGGCGGCACGGTGTGGTCGGCGAGCACCGACCGCGCGGTGGAAGTGGCCAAGCGCCTGAACACCGGCACGGTGTGGATCAACAAGCACCTCGACCTGCCGCCGACAATTCCCTGGCGGCACGAAGCAGTCGGGCTTCGGCGTGGAGTTGGGCCAGCAGGGCCTGGAGGAATTCACGCAGCTGAAGGTCATCAACATCGCCAAGTGAGGTGGGCGGCGGCCATGGCCGCCCTCACATCTTTTCGAGATACCAGGCGCGGTCCGTTTCGGTCACTTCGGCTTCGAAACGGGCCAGCTCCTGCTGCTTGATGGCGAGGAACACCTTCAGGAAGCCCTCGCCCAGCCCCTCGCGCAGGAACGCCGAGGCGCGCGCCCTCTCCAGTGATTCATGCCAGGTGGCCGGCAGCACGGGCGCGCCCGCCGTTGACGCCGGCGTGGCGGCATATCCATTGCCTTCGACCGGCGGGCCCGGATCGAACTCGCGCTCGATGCCGTGCGCCGCGGCCGCCAGCACCGTGGCCGCTGCCACGTAGAGATTCACGTCTGCGCCGCTGAAGCGATGTTCCACATGGCGCGAGGCTGGCGGCCCCGCGGGAATGCGCAGGCTGACGCTGCGGTTGTTCACGCCCCAGCTCACCGCCACGGGCGCGTAGCTTTCGCGCTGGAAGCGGCGATATGAATTGCCGTTCGGCGCGAACACCAGGAAGGATTCGCCGGCGGTGGCCATCATGCCGGCGATGGCCTGGCGCAGCAGCGGCGTGCCGGCGGGATCGTCGCTGGCGCAGGCATTGCGGCCCGCGGCATCTGCCAGGCTCAGGTGCAGATGCGCACCGGAGCCCGCGCGATCGGTGAAGGGCTTGGCCATGAAACTGGCGATGAGCCCGTGCCGGGCGGCCACGCCTTTGATGAGACGCTTGAACTGCAGGGCTTCGTCGACGGCGGCGAGCACGTCGTCGCGGTGCTGCAGCGTGATCTCGAACTGGCCCGGCGCGTATTCGCTCATCACCGTGCCCGCCGACAGGCCCTGCGCGGTGGCGGCATCAAGCACTTCGCGGAACACTGGCGCGAGCGCATCGAGGCGCGACAGGCTGTAGGCCTCGATCTGCTCGCGCTGGCCGCGGGGCACGGCGCCCGAACATCGACAGCATCACCCGGCCGGTGCGCTCGAGCCACGGCGCGACGCGCAGCGAACCGGGCACGGGGCGACAGAGTTTGTCTGCATCACCGGCTTCCCACACCAGTCCGGTGGCCTCCACATCGGCGCCGGTGACATCGAGCCCCAGGATGGAACCGGCCACATTGCGGCCATCGCGATACAGCGCGGCCAGTTCATGGCGCCGCACCGTCTTGCCGCGCAGCACGCCGGAAGGATCGGTGAGCAGCAGCTGCACCGCGTCCACGTCGGGGTGCTCGTGGAGAAAATCCTGCAGTTCCTGGCTCATGTTGCACGCATCATTGGCGCGAATTCGTCGAGCGCCGTGGAGAAAACAGTGAGGAAGGCATCGACCTGGGCTGCCGTGGTGACCGGCGAAGCCAGCATCATGTTGTGGAAAGGAGTAAGCACGAAACCGCGGTTGAGCAGGTACAGGTGCAGCGCGCCTTCCAGCTCGTGGTCGATGGCCTGCACGCTCTGCCGTCCGGTACGCGGCGCCGGTGCCGGACCAAACTCCAGCCGCGCGCCCACGCGCGATACCTGCCACTTCACCCGATGCCGCTGCAACGCCGCCTCGATGCCGGAAGCCAGCTGCTGCGCCCGCGCTTCCATGACCCGGTAAGTGGCCGGCACGTGCAGGTGCGCAAGGCTTGCGGCCAGCGCGGCGATGGCCAGCGGATTCGCCGCGAGCGTGGTGCCGATTCCGGAATGCCCGCTTTCTCGGCGCGCGTCGGCCTTGAGCAGCCGCTGGGCCACCGCATCGGAGTACCCGTAGATGCCGCAGGGCACGCCACCGGCGATGGCCTTGCCACAGACGATGAAATCCGCCGCCAGTCCGCGCGCCCGCGCGTAGCCGCCCGGGCCCGAGGACAGCGTGTGGGTTTCGTCGATGGCCAGCAGCACGTCTCGGCGCGTGCAGGCTTCGCGCAGGGCTTCGAGGAACCCCGGCTGCGGCAGCACCATGCCGGCATTGGTCATCACCGGCTCCGCGAGCACGCAGGCGATGTCGCCGCGCGCCAGCGCTATCACTACTGCGGCGATGTCGTTGAATTCCACGACCACCGTCGAGGCGACCGGATCGTGGATGCGGCCGACCTGGCCGGGGCGCGGCAGCGTGGCGCCGTCTTCCCCCATGATCACCATCGTTTCATCGACGGTGCCGTGGTAGCAGCGATCGAACACCAGCACGCGGGGCCGGCCGGTGGCCATGCGCGCCTGGCGCAGCACGGCGCGGTTGGCATCGGTGGCAGTCTGCGTGAGCTGCCACCACGGCAGGCCGAAGAGCGCGGCGAGCCCCTCGCCCACCGCCGCGACGCGCACATCGGGCAGCATGGTGGTCAGGCCCAACGGCGCCTGCGCGGCAATGGCGCGCGCCACGGCCGGGGGCGAGTGACCGAACATAGCGCCGGTATCGCCAAGGCAGAAATCCACGTATTCGTGGCCATCCACGTCGGTCACGACGGCATCGCGGGCGCTCTGGAAATACAGCGGCGAGGGCGTGGGCCAGTCGCGCATCCAGTGCAGCGGCACGCCACCCGCAAAATGCCGCTCTGCCGCGCGCGCGAAGGTCGCGCTCTGTGGCCTTGCCGCGATGAAGGCCTGCCGCTCGCGCGCGATGAGCGCTTCGAGCGCCGCGTTCATGTGCTGGTCGAGGTTGGCCCGCCCGCATGCGTGCCAGGCGGCACCACCACTCCCAGCGTGACGATCATCTTCATCGCATCGTCGACGCTCATGTCGATGGGCACGACTTCGGATTGCCGCACGATGAGGTTGTAGCCGGTGGTGGGAATGGGCGTGGTGGGCACATACACGCAGATCTGTGGCTCGCCGCCATAACGGCCGGAGTAATCGGGCAGGTTCGTCGCGGTGACGAAGGCCATGGTCCAGACGTCCTTGCGCGGGAACTCGATCATGACCACCTGGCGGAACGACGCCTTGCTCTTCATCAGGGACTCGGTGAAGCCCTTGACGCCGGAGTAGATGGTGCGCACCAGCGGGATGCGGTTCATCAGCTCGTCCCACCACACCACCAGCGTCTGGCCGACGAGGTTGGCCACCAGCAGGCCGGTGAGCACCAGCACCACCAGCGCGATCAGCGCGCCGAAACCGGGGATGTGGAAGCCCAGCAGGTTGTCGGGCTTGAGCTGGTCGGGCAGCAGCGTCAGCAGCCCGTCAGCCAGATCGAGCAGGAACTTGAAAGTGAGCCAGGTGAGGCCGGCCGGCACCCAGAACAGCAGGCCCGCGATCAGGTATCTGCGCAGCCCGCGAGCGAGCTGGATCTTCACCGCTTGGCCTTGCGCTTGGCGCGCTTGGCCGGCTTCACGGGTTTGGCCGCGGGCTTCTCGGACGTCTTGGCCTCGGCTTTGGATTCCGCCTTGGGGGCGTCCTTCGCCTCGGGCTTGGCCTCTGCATTGGTTTCAGACTTCTCCGCATCGACCAGGTTGCGCTTCTTGTCCTTGTCGGTCTTGAAGTCCGTTTCGTACCAGCCACCGCCCTTCAGGCGGAAGACCGGTGCGGACACCAGTTTCACGAGCCGGCTCTTGCCGCACTCCGGACATTTCTTCAGCGGCGCGTCGGTGATCTTCTGCAAGACCTCGGCCTGCGCGCCACAGGCCTGGCACTGATACTCGTAGAACGGCATGCGGCGATTATAGCGGCGTCAGTTGGCCCTTTTTTCGAACTTCAGCACGCCGCCCTCCACGGCCACGAGGATCCGGTCTCCGGGCGCGAACTGCCCCTGCAGGATGCGCTCGGCCAGCGGGTTCTCGATCTGCTGCTGGATGGCGCGCTTGAGGGGTCTGGCGCCATAGACGGGATCGAATCCGGCCTGACCCAGCAGGTCGCGGGCTTCGTTTGCCAGCTCCAGCACCATGTCGCGCTCGGCCAGCCGCGCCTTGAGGCTGGCAAGCTGGATGTCGACGATGGCGCGGATCTGCGCCGCTCCCAGCGGATGGAACACGACGATGTCGTCGATGCGGTTGATGAACTCGGGGCGGAAATGCGCCTGCACGCGCTCCATCACCTCGTTCTTCATCTGCTGGTACTGCTTTTCACCGGCCAGCTGCTGGATGACGTCGGAACCCAGGAGGTTCGACGTCATGATGATGACGGTGTTGCGGAAGTCGACGGTGCGGCCCTGGCCATCGGTCAGCCGGCCGTCGTCGAGCACCTGCAGCAGCACGTTGAAGACATCCTTGTGCGCCTTCTCCACTTCGTCGAGCAGCACCACCGAATAGGGCCTGCGGCGCACGGCCTCGGTGAGGTAGCCGCCCTCCTCGTAGCCCACGTAGCCCGGCGGCGCGCCGATCAGCCGCGCCACCGAGTGCTGCTCCATGAACTCGGACATGTCGATGCGCACGATCGACTCTTCGGTATCGAACAGGAACTCGGCCAGCGCCTTGCACAGCTCGGTCTTGCCCACGCCCGTGGGCCCCAGGAACAGGAACGAGCCGTTGGGCCGCTTCGGATCGGCAAGGCCGGCACGCGAACGGCGGATGGCGCTGGCGACGATCTTCAGCGCCTCTTCCTGGCCCACCACGCGCTTGCCCAGCGCCTGTTCCATGCGCAGCAGCTTGTCCTTCTCGCCCTCCAGCATCTTGGAGACGGGAATGCCGGTCCACTTGGACACGACCTCGGCGATCTCCTCTTCGGTGACGCTGTTGCGCACCAGCTGCGTGGGTTTGTCTTCGGCGGCCTGCGCGGCGGCGAGCTTCTTTTCCAGCTCCGGAATGCGCCCGTACTGCATCTCGGCCATCTTCGAAAGATCATTCGCGCGGCGCGCGGCATCGAGCTCCAGGCGCACCTTTTCCAGCTCTTCCTTCACGGAGGCCGCGCCCTGCAGCATGGCCTTCTCGGCCTTCCAGATCTCCTCGAGATCGGCGTATTCCTTCTGCAGGTCCTTGAGCGTGGCCTGCAGCGTGGCCAGGCGCTTCTTCGAGGCCTCGTCGTCCTCCTTCTTCAGCGCCACTTCCTCGATGCGCAGCTGGATGATGCGGCGGTCGAGCTTGTCCATCTCCTCGGGCTTGGAGTCGATCTCCATGCGGATGCGCGCGCCGGCTTCATCAATGAGGTCGATGGCCTTGTCGGGCAGCTGCCGGTCGGCGATGTAGCGATGCGAGAGTTGCGCCGCGGCGACGATGGCCGGGTCGGTGATCTCCACGCCATGGTGCACTTCGTAGCGCTCCTTCAGGCCGCGCAGGATGGCGATGGTATCCTCTTCAGAGGGCTCGTTCACCAGCACCTTCTGGAAGCGGCGCTCCAGCGCGGCATCCTTCTCGATGTACTTGCGGTATTCGTCGAGCGTGGTGGCGCCCACGCAGTGCAGCTCGCCGCGCGCCAGCGCGGGCTTGAGCATGTTGCCGGCATCCATCGAACCCTCGGCCTTGCCGGCGCCCACCATGGTGTGCAGCTCGTCGATGAACAGGATGACCTGGCCTTCCTGCTTGGAAAGATCCTTCAGCACGGCCTTGAGCCGTTCCTCGAATTCACCGCGGAACTTGGCGCCCGCGATCAGCGCGCCCATGTCGAGCGAGAGGATCTTCTTGTTCTTCAGGCCCTCGGGCACCTCGCCATTGACGATGCGCTGCGCAAGACCCTCGACGATCGCGGTCTTGCCCACGCCGGGCTCGCCGATGAGCACCGGATTGTTCTTGGTGCGACGCTGCAGCACCTGCACGGTGCGGCGGATCTCGTCGTCGCGACCGATCACCGGATCGAGCTTGCCGCTGGTGGCGCGCTCGGTGAGGTCGATGGTGTACTTGGACAGCGCCTCGCGGCTTTCCTCGGCATTGGGATCGTTCACCGCCTCGCCGCCGCGCACTTCGTCGATGGCCTTCTCCAGCTTCTGCTTCGTGAGGCCGTGGGACTTCAGCAGCTTGCCCAGTTCACCGCGGTCATCAAGCGCCGCGAGCGCGAACAGCTCGCTGGAGATGTACTGGTCGCCGCGCTGCTGGGCCAGCTTGTCGGTGACGTTGAGCATGCGCGAGAGATCCTGCGAGACATGCACCTCGCCGGGAGCTCCTTCCACCTTGGGCAGGCGGTCGAGCAGCGATTGCAGTTCTGGCTTCAGCTTGCCGAGATTGACGCCGGTCTTGGCGAACAACGGCTTCAGCGAGCCTCCCTGCTGCTCGATCAGCGCCACCAGCAGGTGGGCCGGCTCGATCATCTGGTTGTCGCGGCCGACGGCCAGCGACTGGGCGTCGGCCAGGGCGTTCTGGAAGCGGCTGGTCAGTTTGTCGTTGCGCATGGCCCTTTGAGTGGGGCCGCCCCGGCCCGGGATCAACCCCCGGGGGCGCTATTTCAGTGCGGATTCAGGTGCTCGACGAGGGCCACCAGCGCCACGCCGGCGGCGATGAGAATCACCTGCAGCACCGAATCCCGGGTTCCCACCCGGCGATGCAGGCCGGGGATGAGATCGGCCACCGCCACGTACAGCAGGCTGGCCGCCGACACGCCCAGCGCATAGGGCAGCGCCGGCTCGACACGCGACAGCGCGAGGTACCCCAGCAGGCCACCCAGCACCGAGCCCAGCGCGGAGAACAGGTTCCAGGCGAAGGCGCGCGCCCGGCTCATGCCACTGTGCAGCATGATGGCGAAGTTGCCCACTTCGCTCGGCACTTCGTGCGCCAGCACCGCAAGGCCCGTCATGATGCCCAGGTTCACGTCGATCAGGAACGCGGCGGCGATCAGCACTCCATCGAGTGCGTTGTGCATGGTGTCGCCGATGATGATCATCACGCCGGGCGCGCGCTGGTGCGCGTCGTGGCCCCGGTCGTGGCCGTGCGAATGGCCATGCGAATGGGCGTGAACGGGTTCCGGGGAATGTGTTTCGCAGTGGTCCTCGTGGCAGTGCCGCCAGAGCACCAGCTTCTCGAGCACGAAGAACAGCGCGATGCCGCCCAGCAGCGACAGCCCCACCTTGCCGTAGTTGTCGGGTCCGGCAAGCTCGATGGCCTCGGGCAGAAGACCCAGCAATGCCGCGGCCAGCAGCGCGCCGGTGGCGAAGGCCACCATGAAGGGCAATGCGTGCCGGCGCGAATTCTCGGGCACCAGCAGGAAGAGGCTGGCCAGCAGCACGCCCGCCACGCCGCCCAGCAGCGTGAAGCCGATGATCCAGGTCAGTGTGTTCATGTCCGCCATACGAGCGTTGCCATTCTACCGGTGGCGTCAAGCCCCCGATGCTGCACATCGCGGCGATGGGAGAAGAAGCGGTCCGCTTCGGCATAGGTGCAGTGGCCGCCGCCGCTGATGTCGACGCCAGCTTGCCGCGCAGCGCATCCACCGTGGCTTCGATGACGCCTGCAGCAAGGCCGCGCCAGCCGGCATGGGCCACGCCCACGGCCGCCCCGTCGCTGCTCGCCAGCACCACGGGCAGGCAGTCGGCCGTCATCACCACGCACACCCGGCCCGGCCGCGAACTGACCGCGGCATCCGCGCGCCGGCGTGCATCCGGCAGGTCCAGATCGGCCACGACAATCCCATGCACCTGCTCCAGCCACTGCGGCTCGGCCGGAAGATCCGCCGCCTCGCGCAGCCGGCGGCGGTTGGCATCGACGGCCGCGGGATCATCTCCCACATGCGCGCCCAGGTTCAGGCTGTCCCACGGCGGCCGGCTCACCCCACCCGCGCGCAGCGTGGAAAGCGCCCGCACGCCGGGGGGCGACTGCCACTCGGGCAGCAGGAACGGAAGATCGAGGCCCATTCAGCCCTCGCGCAGCACGGCCAGCAGGCGCCTGAAATCGACCGGCAAGGGTGAGCTGACATCGATCGTCTTGCCGGTCACCGGATGCTCGAATGCAAGCCGGCCCGCGTGCAGCGCCTGCCGTCCGAAGGCCTTCAGAGCGTCGCGCAGGCCTGGCGTGGCGCCCGGCGTCAGCTGGCGGCGGCCGCCGTACTGCGGATCACCCACCAGCGGATGGCCGATATGCGCCAGGTGCACGCGGATCTGGTGAGTGCGCCCGGTTTCAAGCTGCACCGTCAGCAGCGTGTGGTGCGCGAAGCGCTCGGCCAGGCGGTAGTGCGTGATGGCCGCCTTGCCATCGGGCCGCACGGTCATCTTCAGGCGGTCGGTGCGGTGGCGCCCGATGGGGGCATCGACCGTGCCGCCGCCGGTGATCGCGCCCACGCACAGCGCCTGGTATTCGCGCTGCACCTGGTGCTCGCGCAGCATCTCCACCAGCGCCGCGTGCGCCTCGATGGTCCGCGCCACCACCAGCAGCCCGCTGGTGTCCTTGTCGATCCGGTGCACGATGCCGGCGCGGGGCACCGTGGCGAGCTTCGGATCGAGCGCCAGCAGGCCATTCTGCAGCGTGCTGGCGCGATTTCCGGCGCCGGGGTGAACCACGAGGCCCGCGGGCTTGTCTATGACGAACAGATGTTTGTCGCGATAGGCAATCTTGATGGGCATGCGCTCGGGCGCAACGGAGTCGTCGGGCGGCAGCTCGGCCTCCACCCGCACGGTTTCGCCCCCGTAGACCGCATCACGCGGGCGGGCTGTTTTTCCATCCAGCCGCACGGCGCCGGCCTTGATCCAGGCGGCCAGCCGGGAACGCGAGTACTGGGGCAGCGCGAGGCTCAGGGCCTGGTCGAGGCGCAGTCCGCCGGGGTGCGGGGGCAGCTCCAGTTCGTGCCGGCGGGTCTGGATGGGCGTTGGCACCGGGGCCACGGCGGCTTTCGAGGCAGTCTTGGGCATTCGTCTATACTAGTCGGATGTCCCTGATGTCTGCCCGATCTGCAGGCCTTTGCCGCCTGCTCCTGCTGCCCCTGTGCGCCCTGCTGCTGGTGACCGGTTGCCAAAGCGACCGCCAGCAACAGCGCCTTGCCCGGCTCACGCCCGACGCGCTGTACGAACGCGGCCAGAAGGCGCTGCGGGCGCACGACTACGGCGAGGCCGTGCGCATCTACGAGGCGCTCACCGCGCGCTATCCGTTCACGCCGCAGTCGCGGCAGGCGCGGCTCAACATCATCTACGCCTACTACGAACTGGGCGAGAAGGAATCGGCCGAGGACGCCGCCGAAACCTTCATCCGCGAGAACCCGGCGCATCCGCGCATCGACTACGCCTGGTACCTGACGGGCCTGATCGATTTCGAGCGCGTGCCCAATTCGCTCGAACGCTGGCTGGGCGTCGACATGTCGCAGCGTCCGCCCGAGGGCGCGCGCGATGCCTTCACCTCGCTGCGCACCGTGGTGCAGCGCTATCCGACCAGCGCCTACGCGCATGACGCGCGCCGGCGCATGATCTACCTGCGAAACCGGCTGGCGGACTTCGAGATCAACGTGGCGCACCACTACGAGGAGCGCGGCGCCTGGGTGGCGGCCGCGCAGCGCGCGCGCCAGGCCATCGAGCAGTACGACGGCGCGCCGGCGACAAAGGAAGCGCTGCGGGTGCTGGTGCGCTGCTACCGCAAGCTCGACTACAAGGAACTCGAGGAGAACACCGTCAAGGTGTTCCGCGAGAACTATCCCGAGGATTCGCTGGAAACCTCGCGGGTGGCCGGCAAGCCCTGGTGGAAGTTCTGGGGAAGCTGAGCAGGGCGCATCGCGCCCTCGGCTGATCCAGCGTCTAGCGCTGGTAACCACTGGTGATCGGATAACGCCAGTCGCGCCCGAACGCGCGCCGGCTCACGCGGATGCCGGGCGGCGCCTGCCGCCGCTTGTATTCATTGCGCTTGACCATGTCGAGCACCCGACCCACCACGGCGCGGTCGAAGCCGCGCGACACGATCTCGTCGACCGACAGGTCTTCCTCGATGAACGCCTCGAGGATGGCATCGAGTATTTCGTAGGCCGGCAGTGAATCGGTGTCTTTCTGGTCGGGCCGCAGCTCCGCGCTGGGCTCGCGCTCGATCACCGCGCGCGGAATGACATCGGCGCCGCCGTACTCGCCACGCCGGCGCGCGAGTTCGTTGCGGAAGCGCGCCAGGCGATACACCAGCATCTTGCTGCAGTCCTTGATCGGCGCAAAGCCGCCGTTCATGTCGCCGTAGAGCGTGCAGTAGCCCACGGCCAGCTCGCTCTTGTTGCCGGTGGTGAGCAGCATGCGGCCGGTCTTGTTGGAGATGGCCATCAGCAGCAGGCCCCGGCAGCGCGCCTGGATGTTCTCTTCGGTGGCATCGGGCTTGCGACCGGCGAACTGCTCCTTGAGCGCGTCGAGCGTGGACTCGAACATGCCCTCGATGGAGATGACGCTGTAGGCCACACCCTGCGTGCGCGCCTGCGCGGCGGCCTCGTCGCGCGAGAGCTGCGAGGTGTAGCGCGAGGGCATCATCACCACCTGCACGCGCTCGGGGCCGAGCGCATCCACCGCGATGGCCATGGTCAGCGCCGAATCGACGCCGCCCGACAGGCCCATGACCACGCCGGGGAAGCGGTGCTTGTTCACGTAGTCGCGCACGCCCAGCACCAATGCGCGGTAGACGCTCTCCTCGGGTGCAAGCTCCGGCGCGATGGCATCGGGGGCCGTGGCCCGCGGCACCACGGCGCCGGCGGCGTCGCGCACCAGGTCCACGGCCACCAGCGCTTCGTCGAAGGCCGGCGCGCGCAGCACCGCATTGCCGGCAGCGTCGAAGACGCAGGAGCCGCCATCGAACACCAGTTCGTCCTGGCCACCCACCAGGTTCACGTAGACGACGGGCAGGCCGGCTTCGGCGATGCGCTCGCGGATCACGCCCTCGCGTTCGCGCTGCTTGCGCTGCTCGTAGGGCGAGGCGTTGATGACCAGCAGCACTTCGGCACCCGCGGCGCGCGCGGCCTGCGCGGGCTGCGACTGCCAGATGTCCTCGCAGATGGAAAGACCCAGCCGCACGCCGCCCAGCGAGACCACCGTGGGGCTGTCGCCCGGCTCGAAATAGCGCTTTTCATCGAAGACGCGGTAGTTGGGCAGGCAGTTCTTGCGGTAGTTCTGCCGCGCCATGCCTGCAGCCAGCAGGCTGGCTGAATTGAAGATGCGGGTTCCGGCAGCGCCCTCGTATTCGGGATAGCCCACGAGGATGGCGGGCAGCCCTGCGGCGGGATCGTTGACGTCGCGTTCGAGCTCGGCCAGCGCCTGCTCCACCTGGATGCGCAGGCCGCGGTGGAAGAGCAGGTCCTCGGGCGGATAGCCGCACAGCGTCAGCTCGGGGAAGACGACCAGATCGGCGCCCTGTTCGCGCGCGCGGCGCGCGGCCTCGCGCACCCGCGCGCAGTTGCCCCGCACGTCGCCGACGAGCAGATCAAGCTGGGCCAGGGCTACACGGAGGCCTGCGCCCACCCTCAATCTACTTCTTGCGCGCCGGTCGCCGAGCCGCGCGTCGGGGCGCCGCTCGCTTCACGGCCTTGCGCTTCGGCGCGGCCTTGGCTTTGGACTTCACCTGGGACTTGGGCTTTGCCTTGGGCTTCGCCTTGGCCTTGGCCTTGGCCTTCGGCGCGGCCTTCGCCTTGCGCGACTTCGCGCGCATCGACGCCGGACGCTCGCCAACCTGGCTGGCCGCCACGCGCGACTTCTTGCGCACGTTCAGCAGCTCGGCCATCGCCGCGCCGAGCTCGGCCGGGCTCTTCACGGTGCGCACGCCGGCTTCTTCCAGCGCGCGGAACTTGTCGGCCGCGGTGCCCTTGCCACCGGCTACCACGGCGCCTGCATGGCCCATGCGCTTGCCAGGAGGCGCGGTGACGCCCGCGATATAGGCCACGACGGGCTTGGTTACGAAGCGCGCGATGTGCGCGGCGGCGGCCTCTTCGTCGCTGCCGCCGATCTCGCCCACCATCACGATGCCTTCGGTCTGCGGATCGCGTTCGAACAGTTCGATGACGTCGATGAAGTTCATGCCGCGCACCGGATCGCCGCCGATGCCCACGCAGGTGCTCTGGCCGAGGCCGATCGCCGTGGTCTGGTGCACTGCTTCATACGTGAGCGTGCCGGAACGCGAAACGATGCCCACGCAGCCGCGCTGGTGGATGAAGCCCGGCATGATGCCGATCTTGCATTCATCCGGCGTGATGATGCCGGGGCAGTTCGGCCCGATGAGCCGCGCGGAAGAGCCGGCCAGCGCCGTCTTCACGCGGATCATGTCGTTGACCGGAATGCCTTCGGTGATGCAGACGACCAGCTCGATGCCGGCATCCACCGCTTCGAGGATGGCATCGGCCGCGTAGGCCGCCGGCACGTAGATCATGCTGACGGTGGCGCCGGTGTCGCGCACGGCGCGCTGCACGGTGTCGAACACGGGAAGATCCAGGTGCTGCGTGCCGCCGCGACCCGGCGTGACGCCGCCGACGATGCGGGTGCCATAGGCCAGGCACTGCTGGGCATGGAAGGTGCCCTGCTTGCCGGTGAAGCCCTGGACGATGATCCTGCTGCGCTTGTTGACGAGAATGCTCATGGAGAGTGCTGTTTCCCGATTTCTTTTAGCGTGACTTGGCGGCAGCGACGACTTTCTTCGCCGCGTCGGTGAGGCTTGCGGCCGGAGTGACGGCAAGACCGCTCTTCGAGAGCATCTCGCGCGCCTGCTTGGCGTTGGTGCCTTCAAGGCGCACCACCACCGGCACCTTCACCCCGACCTTCTGCACCGCGGCCATGATGCCTTCGGCGATCACGTCGCAGCGCACGATGCCGCCGAAGATGTTGACCAGGATGGCCTGCACGTTCGGGTTGGAGAGAATGAGTTCGAAGGCCGCGGTGACCCGCTCGACCGTGGCGCCACCGCCCACGTCGAGGAAGTTCGCCGGCTTGCCGCCGTGCAGCTTGATGATGTCCATCGTGGCCATGGCCAGGCCCGCGCCGTTGACCATGCAGGCGATGTTGCCGTCGAGCGAGACGTAGTTCAGGTCGTGCTCGGCGGCCCGCGCCTCGATCGGATCTTCCTGCGTGCGGTCGCGCAGCGCCACCAGGTCGGGATGGCGGAACAGCGCGTTGGGATCGATGCCGATCTTGGCATCGAGCGCAACCAGCTTGCCGTCGCCGGTGACGATCAGCGGGTTGACCTCGACCAGGCTCGCATCGTTGTCGATGTACAGCTTGTACAGCGCCTTCAGGATGGTCGTGAATTCGGTGATCTGGCTGCCCGCGAAGCCCAGGCCGAAGGCCAGCTCGCGCGCCTGGTAGGCCTCGAGGCCCACCGCCGGATGGATGGTGATGGAGAGGATCTTCTCCGGTTCGTGCGCCGCGACTTCCTCGATGTCCATGCCGCCGGCAGCGGAGGCCACCACGGCGATGCGGCTCTTTTCGCGATTGAGCGTGAGGCTGAGGTAGATCTCGCGCGCGATGGCGGAGCCTTCCTCGACATACACCTGGCTGATGGGCAGGCCATCGGCACCGGTCTGCTTGGTGACCAGACGCGTGCCCAGCATGGCGCTGGCGGCCTGGCGGACACCGTCGAGTTCCTTGGTGACCTTCACGCCGCCCGCCTTGCCGCGGCCACCCGCGTGCACCTGGGCCTTGACCACCCACACCGGGCCACCGAGGCCCTGGGCCGCGGCGACGGCCTCATCGGCAGTGGAAGCCACCGTGCCCCGCGGCACCGGAATGCCGTAGCTGGCGAAGATCTTCTTGGACTGGTACTCGTGCAGATTCATTTCGGACCCTTTGGATCGTAGCCGTTCATTCTCGCGCAACTGCGCATGTGAGGCCAGCGCGGTGGAGGATTCAGGAGCGGTTCTGTGACCAGGATTCGCGGCTGTGCTCGCCCAGTCGCGGCGCGGCCCGCGTCGAGGGCCCCTCAAGGCCGGTCATCGTCAGCGGCGTGCGCACGGCGGGCACGGCTTCGCCGTCGCGGGATGTGACTTGAAACACCATTTGCCTCGCGAGCACCTGCGCATCGGCGAAAGTCTCGGCCACGGAGTTGATGGGTCCCGCTGGCACGCCCGCGCCGCGCAGGGCGTCGAGCAGGCGCTCGCGCTGCCAGGGCCGCAGCGCCGCCTGCAGCCGCGCCACGACCTCACCGCGGTGCTCGACGCGGGCCGCATTGGTGGCCGACTGTGGCGCCATGCCCAGCTCCTCAAGCCCCAGCAGACCGCACAACGCGCGGAACTGCGCATCGCTTCCCACCGCGACCACCACCTCGCCATCGGCAACAGCGAAGGTCTGGTAAGGCACCAGATTCGGATGCGCATTTCCCATGCGCCGGGGCGAGCGCCCGGAAACCAGGAAGTTCATCGACTGGTTGGCAAGCACAGCGACCTGCGTGTCATACAGCGACATGTCGATGAAGGCGCCCGCACCACTCGTGGCGCGTGCGGCCAGCGCGGCCTGGATGGCGATCACCGCATACAGGCCGGTGAACAGGTCGGCGTAAGCCACGCCGGGCTTCTGCGGCGGACCATCGGGCTCGCCGGTGAGATCCATGATGCCGCCCATGCCCTGCACGATGAAATCGTAACCGGGCAGTGCCGCGCTGGGCCCCGTCTGCCCGAAGCCGGTGATGGAGCACCAGACCAGATGCGGGTGCGCCGCGCGCAGCGTGTCGGCATCGAGGCCATGGCGCGCCAGGTCGCCGCGCTTGAAGTTCTCGATGACCACGTCAGCCCCGGCGCACAGGTCGCGCACCCGCCTGCGCCCGGCCTCGGTGCGGAAATCCGCCACCACCGAACGCTTGCCGCGGTTGCAGGAGTGGAAGTAGGCCGCGTCCTCGCCACCGTCCGCATAACGCACGAAGGGGGGACCCCAGCGGCGGGTCTCGTCACCCTCGGGGCTTTCGACCTTGATCACATCGGCGCCCAGGTCGGCAAGCGTCTGCCCGGCCCAGGGACCGGCCAGGATGCGCGCCAGCTCCAGCACCCTGATCCCCGCCAGTGGCGCACTCATCGGTGAAACCTGCGTTCTTTCACAGTTGCAAGCCTAGTCGAAAGCCACGCGCCATTGTTTTGCTACATTGGCCCGATGCCCACACCTGCAGCGACAAGAATGGCGCCACTGGAAAGCGCCCCGTCGGACCTTGCCTGGCGCGTCTTCGGGCTGGTCAATATCTATCGCCTGCTGGTGGCCGGAGGGCTGTTCACCGCCAGCCGGTTCACCGTCGGCCGCGAGACGATTTCCATCGACCGCCCCGTCGAGATGGCCGTGATCTGCGCGCTTTACTTCCTGGCCGGCATCGGCCTGATCGCGCTGCGCCGCGTTCCCTTCGGTGGCCTGCGCGCGCTGACGCTCACGCATTCCGTGGTGGATTCGGCCGCGATGGGTTTCGTGCTCTGGGCGGCGGGCGGCGTGGCCAGTGGCCTCGGCATCCTGCTGCTGCTGCCGGTCGCCGCGATGGCGCTGCTGGCCTACCACCGCGATGCCTTCTTCACCGCCGCGCTGGCCAGTTGCGCGGTGCTGCTGCAACAGCTGCTGGTCAACCTGGATGCCGACGGCACCGGCGGGGGCTACATCGCCGCCGGCGTGCTGGGCGCCGTGATCTTCATCGCCGCGATGCTGGTGCGGCCGCTGGCCAACCGCCTGATCGCCAGCGAGGCGCTGGTCCGTCGCCAGGAAGTGGACCTGGCCAACATGGCGCAGCTGTCGCAGTACATCGTGCAGCACCTGCGCGAGAGCATCATCGTCGTGGATGCGCAGGACCGCATCCGGCTGATCAACCAGTCCGCAGCTGAAATCCTGGGCAATGCCAATGCCTGGCCCGGCGTGCTGCTGGGCGAGTGCTCGCCGCGGCTGCTGTTCCTGCTGTCGGGCTGGCGGCAGCACCGCAATGCGCAGGAGATCGGCACCTTCGCCGCGCTGGATGGCTCGCGGCTGATCCAGCCGCATTTCGCGCAGCTGGGCAACATGCAGCCCGCGCCGGTGCTCATCTTCCTCGAGGACACGAGCCTGCTGGCCGAGAAGGTGCAGCAGTCGAAGCTGGCGGCGCTGGGCCGACTGTCGGCCAGCATCGCGCACGAGATCCGCACGCCGGTGGGCGCCATGAGCCATGCGGGCCAGCTGCTGGCCGAGAACGGCTCCACTTCGCCCGAGGATCGGCGCCTGACGCAGATCATCCGCGACAACGCCGAGCGCGTCAGCCGCATCATCGAGAACGTGCTGCAGTTTTCCCGGCGCGGCACGCGCAGGCCGGAACGCCTGGAACTGGGCGGCTGGGTGAATGATTTCTGGGTGGAGCTCTGCGCGACGAACCAGGTGGGCGCGGCGCAGCTGCGGATTGCCGTATCGCCGGACGAGGGCCAGCCTGTGGAAGTGCGCGTTGATCCCACGCAGCTCCACCAGGTGATGTCGAACCTCTGCCAGAACGCGCTGACCCACGGCAGCAGACCCGAGGGCCAGGGCGTCCCGGTCGAGATCCGCTATGGCCGCCTGACCAGCAACGGGCGCCCCTTCCTCGAGGTCATCGACCAGGGCCCGGGCATCGCCCGCGAGGACCTGGAGCGCGTGTTCGAGCCGTTCTTCACGCGCGCGGCGCGCGGCACGGGCCTCGGCCTGTTCCTTGCGCGCGAGCTGGCCGCATCCAATGGCGCGACGCTGCTGCACGAATCTCCGCCCGGTGGCGGCAGCCTTTTCCGGCTGGTGTTTTCAGATCCGGGCCGCTGGGAAGAATGATCTATCATTGGGCCAGGATGCCCGACGCACGCGTACTGATCGTCGACGACGAACCTGACCTCGTAGAGCTCGTCGCCCTCACGCTGCAACGCATGGGACTGACATCGCAGTCCGCAGGCACGCTGCGCGACGCGCAGCGCCTGGTGCTCACCGACCCCTTCGACCTCGTGCTGTGCGACATGCGCCTGCCCGATGGCGATGGCCTCGATTTCGTGGACTGGCTGCAGGGCAAGCGCCCTGGAATCCCCTGCGCCGTCATCACCGCCCACGGCAACGTGGAAACCGCGGTGCGCGCGCTGAAGCTGGGCGCTTTCGATTTTCTCAGCAAACCGCTGGACCTCGCCGCGCTGCGCCGTCTGATCACCAGCGCGCTGAAGCTGTCCGAGCGGGCCAATGGCGACGGGCTGACCTACCAGGGGCCGCGGCTGCTGGGTCATTCGGTGCCGATGCGGCAGCTGCGCGAGATGATCTCGCGCGTCGCGCGCAGCCAGGCCCCCATTCACATCGCGGGCGAAAGCGGCACCGGCAAGGAGCTGGCCGCGCGGCTGATCCACCTCAGCGGACCGCGCGCCGAAGGCCCGTTCATCGCGGTGAACTGTGGCGCCATCCCCGGCGAGCTGATGGAAAGCGAGTTCTTCGGCCACAAGCGCGGCAGTTTCACCGGCGCCGTGGCCGACAAGAAGGGCCTGGTGCAGAGCGCCGAAGGCGGCACGCTGTTCCTCGACGAGGTGGCCGACCTGCCGCTGCACATGCAGGTGAAGCTGCTGCG
>JADJXW010000017.1 GCA_016720075.1 Pseudomonadota bacterium | reverse complement strand
TCCTCAACGAGGAGGGACTGGACGGCGTCAGCCTCAGGAAGCTGGCCGAACGCGTGGGCGTGAAGGCGCCCTCGCTCTATTGGCACTTCAAGGACAAGTCGGCGCTGATGTCAGCCGTGATGGAACGAATCTTCGGGGAATGCCTTGATTCGGTCCCGGACCATGACGACTGGCAGGAGTGGATGCGGGCGTTCGGCAAGGTGCTCTGGCGAACCCAGGGAAAGGTGAGAGACTTCGGGCGCCTCATCACGACGACCGACATGGACCTCGACCAGTTGCAGCGCACGACACGTCGCATCAGGAAGCGGCTGCAGGCATTCGATTTGCCCGAGAGCGACGCCATGGAGATGCAGTCGACCATCCAGGCGTTGATGACGGGTTGGTCTGGCTTCGCCCGGGCACCCTATGCCCACGTGCTGGCAAAGACCCTCGACTTCGACAAACTGGCGATGCGCGGACTGGATGCGCTCATTGAAGGAAAGGCGGCGGAACTCGCGTCACGCGGCACGAAGCGCAAGCGCCGCGCAGGTTGACCATGCTCCTGAGCCGTTCAGCACGGCCGCCACGCCACCGACCACTACAAATTCGATGCCCGCGTCGCTAAGGCGCTGCAGCAGGCTGCAGAGCTCGCTCACGCATCTCCCTGCCCGCCCGCTCCGCCATCAGCACGCATTCGAGCGCCGCCTGGTGCTGCAGCAACCTCTCTTCCGGGGTGAGGCGCAGGCTAGCCTCGACGAGACTGAGGTCGAATCCGGCTTGCTCTGCGCGCTGGACGGGTGTCATGCCAGAAAGGTACACCGGCCGGCAGCCCGGTCAATTCGAAATTCGGAAACTGGCGGAGAGTGAGGGATTCGAACCGCTTTCTAACCGATTGATTTACAAGAGCCACTTCAGAGCGAGGTCCCTTGATACCGTAGGAGATACCGTATGACCTCCGCCCTTGGAACTCAAACCGCCAAACCCACCCAGACATCTCTCGGAGTTCGCGTTAGTTTAAACCCAATTGTGCGCGTCGGCATGCCCGTCTATTCCTATGGGCCTCAATCCCGCCAAGCTGGGTTCCGGGCCGTGATGGGCTCGACGCATCCTTTCCAGCTCCCAACCTAGAATCCCTCATTGCCAAGCCTGTCAGTAACTTCCCCGAATGGTTCCCGACTGCCCCTCTCCCTGCCAATTGACCGGACCATGAGCACGGAATCCCCTCGACCCGGCCCCTACTAGCCCTTGAAGAAGGGCGAGAAGATGCGCGAATACCGCATCACGCGCCTGATGGAAGACCACGGCCGGAACCGCATGGTTGCCAAGGCATACCTCAAGGCTGAAGACATGGTCAATCGCAAGCGACAAAGCGTGATTGCGAAGGACCGTAACCACAAGGAACTCCGCGCAGAAACGCGGGGCCGGCGCACCACTGCCTCTGAACGCATCGATAAAGGAGCTCGACCAGTTCAGGGCGGCGCTCCCGGCCTAAAGCAACGACCCTAAATCCGAAGAGGCTTCCACTGCCAAGGCTGCCAGTTCTAACAACTTCGCTCTAGGAGCACACCAACTTGATTCCAGATCACGTGCGGGATTTCGTTCTCCGGTCTTTTCCCGAACAGACGGTCGGGCCGCGAAGTGATGGCGGATGGTCGTTTTTTCTAGGCGCAAAGATTCCGCCACCGAACTCCAACCGAATTATCCGTTTGCGCGGATCTGCGCGCACGTCTCGACTTCTGCGGGCCATAACATCGCCTAACGCTAAAGGCAAATATGGGTGACACCGAGCGACCTGAAGCCATCCGACAGATTGTGAGAGAAGAGCTCCAGCTATACCAGAATCACGTTCGGACCCGATAACGTCAACTTCGGCACAGCCATGTTGGCAACAAGCGCACGAATCACTAGCTGCGCGCTGACGCGTTGGCAGCTGCTCGTATCTGGAGAACGTGAAACCACGATAAAGCACTATTCGACGACCCTGTAACCTCGAAAAGCCGACCAGGTGCGTCAAGTCCCCACTCGATTATCTCGCATAATCGTAACTCACTAACGCTGCACATTTCACTTTCAGGCGCATAGAGTTTTACCGTCAGCCTGACCGACAGAATGCGGCGCTTGATCCTGTGCATGCCGATAGATCGCGAAACATCGCCACCTCGGCCGCCACCTTCCGGCGCAACGGTCCGCGCCTCTCGGGTTCACTGCACATAAGCGTTAAGCGAAAGTAGACGATCTTGGCGCCACTGTGGTTTGCGGCCCGAGAACGGCGTGCAGCCGTGGACTGTCGCGAAAACCTCCCAGACCCAGATGTCGCGCAGCTTCATTGCTACTCCCCTCACACGAAGGTTCTCCCCTCGCCTGCTTCCTCATGGGTCACCCCGTCGCGGATGTGATAGATCCGCTTGAACGTCGGAATGATTTTCTCGTCATGGGTAACGACGATGATGGCGGTCTCGAACTGACGCGCCATTTCATTTAGGATGCGGATGACGACCACGGCGCGCTCGCTATCGAGTGGCGCAGTAGGCGTCGGCCAGAATCACCGGCGGGCGATTCACCAAAGCCACGCGCGATAGCGCCACACGCTGCTGCTCTCCTCCGGAAAGCTGCGCGGGCATGGCCCGAGCCCGGTGCTGCACATCCAGCGCCGTAAGGCAGCGCCACTGCCCGCTGGCGCTGACTCCGCATTGGCGACCCTGCTGAGCATCGGCAGCAGCGCAACGTTGTCGGTGACGTCAAGAAACGGAATCAGGTAGGGCGCCTGAAATGCGAAACCAATCTTGTCGCGCCGCAACGCGCGCAGGTCACGCACCTTCCAGCCGTTGTCATAGATCGTCTCATCGCTAAGCGTCATGCGACTGCGGTCGGATCGATCACCGCGCCCAGGCACTTGAGGAGCGTGCTCTTGCGGAGCCCGACGGGCCGATCAATCCGATCACTTCGCCAGGTTCCACGACCATATTCACATCTTTCAGTGCATCCACGGCCGTGTCACCCTGACCGTATCGCTTCCTCGCCCTCGATGCGAATACCTTTGCCGCTCATTTCAACCCCCGATGGCCTCGGCGGGATCGACCTTCAGCGCCATGCGAATGGCGACCAGGCTGGCCAGCACGCAGATCACGAGCACGGCGAAGAACCCCGCTATTGAGTCGGTCGGGATCAGCAACACGTACTTGGGGAAGAGTGGCGCAGCGAAGGTTGCGGTGATCTTGCCGACGACGAACCCGATGACGCCCAGTGCCAACGCCTGCTGCATGATCATTGCGGCGATCGTCCGGTTGCGCGTTCCGATCAGCTTCAACACCGCAATCTCGCGGATCTTGTCCATGGTCAGCGTGTAGATGATGAACGCGACAATCGCGGCGCTGACGACCGCCAGGATCACCAGGAACATGCTGATCTGCTTGGCCGACGTGGCAATCAGCTTGCCGACCAGGATGCCTTCCATCTGCGCGCGCGTTAGACGGTCAGCCGCTTCCAGCGACGGATGGAGTCTGCGACGTCGTCGGGCGCATGACCCGGCTTGAGCCTGACCAGCACCGCGTTGACGAATGAGTTCGTGCTTTGGGAAGCGAGCACGGATTCCAGCAGGCCGGGGACGCCGGTTCGATTGAAGGCCGGATTGGCCTCGGTGCGACGCCGACTTTGCCAGATCGCATCGTTGTCCTGAGGAACTGCGCTCCTGGGCGTCCTTGAGCGGAATGAACGCCCATAGGGTCGCCACTGGATGAAACCATGCGGCGCGTCAGCCCCACGACCGGATAGAGATTGCTGGCGGGATGGCAATGCGATCGCCGAGCTTGAAGCCGGGGCGATATCCACGACGGCCTCGTAGTGACCACGCGTGATCTGGCGTCCGGCGACGAGATAGCGGCCATCCCGGCGTGGCGGCACCCTAACGCGCCGGGAGCAATGCCGACCACCATGGTGCGCACATCCGCCTCGCCCTTTCGCACCTGCATGGTCAGGTAGGTCACGTTCGCCGCTTGCGAGACTCCGGGCATCGTCAGGATGGTGCGATAGGTGTCGTCGTTGAGACTGGACGGCTCGGCATAGGGACCGAGCGTGTCCCGTTGCACGACCCAGAGATCGGCGCCACTGTTGTCGAGCAGCGCCTTGCCGTCATCCACCATACCCCGTAGACACCGGCCATGATCAGCGTGACGCCGATCAGCAGGCCGAGCCCGACGCCCGTGAACACGAATTTTCCCCAGGCATGGAGAATGTCGCGGCCGGCCAGGCTGATCACTCCGCGACTCCAGCGATTTGATCGACTACCTTGACGCGGCTTCGGCCCGTAAGGGCCTTTTCACTGTAGGTCACGATTTGATCACCAGTACGTAGGCCCTCGCGCACTTGCACCGAAGCCATCGAGATCGGACGCACCGAGAACGACCGGCGAGAAGCGCAGCGCGCCGTCCACGAGCTGCCAGACTCCGACCTTGCCGCCTTCACGTCGGACGGCGGCATTCGGAATCACAGGCGCGGCCGGGAGCGCTGGCAGGTCGACGGTGACTTCGGTCAGCTCACCCAGCGACGGCATCGGCTCCGGCAGGTCATCGAACGTCGCCTTGGCGAGCGTCTCTCGGTGATCGCATCGGCCTTGGGCTCCACACGCAGCACGTGTCCTTCTACGCTCGCACCAGCGCGTGACCGCAATGCGATCCGCGCCGGCAGTCCTGCGCCAAACCCGCCGCACTGATCTGATCGAAGCGTATGTTGATCCACAGGCTCTTCGGATCGATGACTTCCACGACCGCCTGGCCGGCGACGATGGTCGTGCCCGGATCGGCATTGCGCGCGACGACAACCGCGTCCACAGGTGAGACCAGGCGCAGATGCTCCGTTGCGCGACCAGTCCTTCACGGTCCGCGCGTGCCCGATCCACATCTCCCCTGGCCGCGGACAGCGCAGCATTGGCGATCTGCAGCTCCTGTCGCTTGGTCGACCAATTCCTCGCTGACCGTGTGGACGGTGAACAACTGCTCGTACCGGCGCGCCTGGGCCTGTGCGTAGACTTGTCGGGCTTCCGCCTCGCTCAGCGCCGCTACCGCACGCTTGAACGCCGAGCCCCGTGATCGAACGCGATCATCCAGATCAACGGCTCCATCCGCCAAGCACCTGACCTGCCCTGACCCGATCACCCACGCGAACATCCAGGCGTCCGACACGCCCGGCAAAGGTAGGTCAATCTGGTAGGTGTAGCGAGCCTCGACGGTGCCGATACCGAACAACGCGGGCGTGATTGCTCGCGACTCCACGTTCGCGACGGTCACGGCCACCGGCGCCAGCGGGCCGGATCGAAGCCCAACGTAGATGAAGAGCGCGAGGAGCGGAACGATCACGGCGATGAGCGCCCAGCGTGCCGCTTCCGCAACGGCAGGCCTTTCATGGCGTCCCCGAATCCCACGCAGGTAGATCGCAAAGACCCGTGGCGCGTCGCGCCGGATGCGGGTGACATCGCCTGCCAGGAGCGCCTGCATGACCAGGCCCTGAATGGTACCGATGAACAGGATCGCAGCAGCCTCGCTGTCGAGGGCGATGTTCAACTCCCCTGTGCCTTGGCCTGTTTCCAGCCCGGCTTTGCAGCCGTTGTCCGTACTTCTGGACAAGCGTTCGTGCCAAGCGCTTGGCGCCTGACTTCTCGGCGCGCTGCAATTCTCCAAACATGATCCGCGGCACGCCGGGGTGTTCGACTACGAAATCCACGTGCGTCATGAAGATTGCCTCCAGTGCGGCGACAGGAGACGTCGTGGATTCGGCGGCTTGGTTCACCCGGGAAAGCAGGCGTTCCGCCACCCACTCCATGACTGCCTGCAGTGATCGCGTCCTTGGTGGGAAGTGACGAACAGCGCCATGGGTCTGCTTCCATGCGCGCGGCGATGCGGACGCAGTGGTGATGTCGTTCCGGGGTCCTGCTCGGCGGCTAGTGAACGACGGCTTCGACCGTCACGGCGCGCCGCTCATCTGCGGGCAGGGACTTGCACGGCTGACCATCGTCATCATCGGTCCTGAGTGAGTAAGTACTTACTATCTTAACAAACAGCAAGCACTCGGCCACAGGAGTTTCCGGGATGAGGCGG
This sequence comes from Pseudomonadota bacterium, assembly GCA_016720075.1. GTDB lineage: Bacteria > Pseudomonadota > Gammaproteobacteria > Steroidobacterales > Steroidobacteraceae > ZC4RG30. The sequence goes on along the minus strand of JADJXW010000017.1, from coordinate 27,671 downwards.
GGCCCCGCTCGCCCCGCGCCGATCAGCCCACCCAGTGACACCGCGACTTCCTGACTCGCCCAGACGGCCTGCCGTGGCACGTAGATGGCGGCCCCTCCCGAAGGTGCAAGGCCTACGCTGTGACCTGTTCGCGTGCGGGCGGTCGCCGCAAGCGTGGAGTGGCGCCACGGCGCTTCGAGTCTCCTGCTGCCCGGTGCTCCTCGTCGCCGTGATTGACAGTCCTGAAGGATCCAATTTAAATATGCATTTCGTATACTACACCAAAAACAAGAGGCGGAAATCCATGTCGATCCAGCTAATCGTGCTGTTCGTCAGCCTGGTGCTCATGTCTGGTCATCGCGGCCATCTTCATCGGGGCCGTCCGGGCCGCGAAGGACAGCAGGGCCGCCGTTCCGTCCGGAGGCAGTCCGTTCGCGCCTGATCAAGGGCATGCTGCTGTTCGGGGTGGTCCTCACGGTTTCCTCACTGCTGCCCTGGCCCCACGCCGTGGGCTCAGAATCCGGCGTCGACGGGCCGGTTGCCACGGTCAACGTGACGGGTGGCATGTGGTACTGGCAGATCGACCGGGATTCCAGCCGCTGGGTGTGCCAGTGGTGTTCCACGCCCACACTGCTGATGTGACCCACGGATTCGGTGTGATGGATCCGACCGGAAGACTGCTGTTCCAGACCCAGGCGATGCCCGGCTACGCCAACAAGGTGCAGCATGTCTTCGGAGAATCCTGGAACCTACCGGATCGCGTGCATGGAGTTCTGCGGCGTCGCCCATCATGTGATGCAGAACCAGTTCACGGTCGGCAACAAGGGAGTAGCGCCATGCACGCCCCAACTCAAGAACCACAGGTCGGTGCGGTCTAGTTCACGATGCTGCTCGCCGGCGTGGTACTGCTGCTGATGATGGGTGCTTGGCGTCGTGATGCGCGCGGCACAGGCCGGCATGATCAGCGTGAATCCCGTCCTGTTCTATCAGCTGCTCACGGGCCCATGGTGCCGGCATGGTCGGCGTGGCGGGACCGACCGGTGCCGCGGTCCTGTGGTACTTCATCGGCCGGTACGTGCCACTGGTCCGCGCCGTCTTCTGGATCTTCCTCGCGCTGTTCCTGCTGGGTGGTGCTGATCCTTGGGGCCATATTCATCGGCGGCTATGGCGGCGCCTGATCTTCCTTCTTTCCGCTGCCGGCCAAGTCCGGCGGCGTTCAGGGGTGCACGCCGCAGGGGCGTTCATGCTGGGGTACGTGGCGATCGGAGTGGGATTCTGCTGTTTATCTCGAGGTCGGCAGGAAGCTGATAGGGCGCTCTACGGTGGTCTGGGTGGTGCGCTTGGCTGGCGACTCATCTCCGGCAGGCAAGATCCGGATTCGGCGCCCCCGCCCGCAGTCATCGCCGCGATGGCCACCACTGTGTTCAACACCATCGGGACGGTGGTGGGGCAGCAGTGCTGGCCAGCTGCCCGGTCAACCTGTACGCGCCTTCATTCACCGTGGATGCACTGCTGGCCAAGAACATGACCTACTTCTTCGGACATGTGTTCATCAACGCCAGCATCTACATGGCCGTCATCGCGGGTGTATCGAGATCCTGCCTGAGTACACAGGCATACCCTGGAAGCCCACGCGGCTGTTTGCGGTGGCGTGGACGGCCGTGCTGCTGTTCGTGATGGCGGTGTATCCGCATCACGCACTCCAGGACACGGTGATGCCGGCCCGGGCACTGGTGCTGGGCCAGGTTCTCCTATCTATCGGGCATTCCACTGCTCGCGGTCACCGCGTTCTCGCTTGTCCCGTACCTGCGCAAGTCGACCAGCATGCGGTGGGACCTGGCATCCGCGCTGCTGGTGCTGGGCGGGCGGGTTGGTCCGTTTGGTCGGTCCGGCCATCATCGATGGCATGATCTCGGTGAATAAGGTGATGCACAACACTCAGTGGGTGCCCGGTCATTCCATATCTTCTACCTGGTGCTGGGTGAGGTTGTGATGAGCTTCGGGTTCATGCTGTGGCTCGTGCGTGGTCGCGCCATGAGTGCGGCAACCAGCCTGGACTGGGTTGCCTTCTCCTCCTATCTCGCCGGAGCCGTCGGCTTCCACCCTGATGTTCCTGGTGTCAGGTGCGCTGTCGGTGCCGCGGCGCTGGGCGGTGCACGCTCCGGAGTGGATGCCACAGGACCGGATCGCAACCCTGTTCTCGGTGCTGGTAGTGGGAGGGGCAACGTTGATGGTGATCCGCTATATCCGTGGACTCGCGCAACGAGAACCCGCGGTGAAGTGATGCACGCTCTGGGTTGCTCGCTGCTGTCCCTGGTGGCGGGGTGGTGCTCCTGTGGAGCCATGCCGATGGGTTCCAGGCCCTCACGGCCGAGCGCGCGCGCCTCGAGGCGGCGCGCAGCACACCGCCTGTTGCGCCGTTCACCGTCGAAACCATGGACGGCACAGTGCTTCGCGTGCCTCGGGTCAACGGTCGGGTGGCCCTGGTGGAGTTCATCTACACGCGGTGTCCGACGTTGTGCCAGTCCGCGGGTGCCGACATGAAGCGCCCGGGTGCGCAGCTTGAAACTCGATGACCTCGCAGATCGGGTATCGCCGCTGTCGGTCAGTTTCGATCCAGCCCATGACGATGTGCCCCGGCTGGCTGACTATGGTCGCCGCCACCGCGCGGATGGCGCGCTCTGGACCGTGGGGCGACCGCAGCCCGCGGCGCTGCCCGGCCTGCTCAGTGACTTTGGCGTGACCGTGATTCCGGACGGCTATGGCGGACTCGCGCACAACGTTGCCGTGCATCTGGTGACCGCGGATGGCCGGCTTGCGGGCATCTTCGACCCAGATGACTTCGGCGCGATCGTGTCCGCAACCAGGCGCACGCTCGGGCCATGAACCCCGGGATTCCGGCGGCGAGTCTCATCGTGCTGGCCTGCGCAGCGGGGAACCGCTGGCTCGTGGCCGATCCGGTGCTGCACGTGCTGCTGCAATTGCCGCTGCTGGCCGCGAGTGGCAGCCTGTTGGTGCCGCCGCAGCGCGTAGTTGCCGATTGGCGCTGGGCTGCGGGAGGTATTGCGCCGCTGATCATGGCTCTGAACGGGGTGGCCTTCTGGATGCTGCCGCGCTCCATCGATGGGGCAGTCGACGGCGGCATGATGTCACTGGCGAAATTCGTCTCGCTCCCGGTCATTGGCGCGCTGCTCTGCGTATGCTGGCGGCGCGGGCACGCGCTGTTGCTGGCGTTTGTGAAGGCCCAGGTCGTGTCGATGGCGGGATTCCTGGCCTTTCTCTATACGCATTCGCCGGTACGCCTGTGCAACAGCTATCTGATCGACGACCAATGGCGGCTGGGTGTGGCATTCCTGTGGCTGGGCGTGGCGCTGGCGGGCTACTGGGCTCTCGGCCTGTTTCGCGTGCCGGCTTCCATCCAGTCCGAACTACATTGAAATCCGCAGCCCACTGGGCAGCGATGCTCAAGGCGCTCGTCCCGGCGCCGGTTGTGGTGGGACGGCGCGAGCGATGGCGCGCGATCATTGGCGCGCTCACCGGCATCCTGGTTGCGGGGCTGCTGTGCCGCTGGGCGGCGCTGGCATGGAACAGCACGCCCTGGTTGATGGCGCCTCTCGGTGCCTCCGCCGTACTGGTGTTTACGCTACCGGCCAGTCCGTTGGCGCAGCCGTGGGCCGTGCTGGTGGGCAATACGTTGTCCGCGCTGGTCGGAGTCCTCTGCGTAAGAATGATCGGTGAGCCGGTGCTCGCGGCGGCAGTGGCGGTGGGTGCGTCGATCGGCGTGATGTTCGTGGCGCGCGCGCTGCACCCGCCGGGCGGAGCGAGCGCGTTGCTGGCAGTCATGAGCGGCGCGGGATCACCCCAGTTCGCGCTGTTCCCCGTTGGGCTCAACAGCCTGCTGCTGCTGCTGGTGGGTGTGCTCTACAACCGCCTGACGGGGCACGACTATCCGCACCGGCAGACGGCAGCAGCATCGAAGCCCGGTTCCCGGTTCAGTCCCGCCGACCTTGATGCCGCGCTCGCCCACTATGACCAGGTGCTCGACGTCAGCCGTGCTGATCTGGAGCAGTTGCTGCAGCGCGCCGAGGCGAATGCCTATCAGCGACGGCTGGGTGACCTGCGCTGCAGCGACGTGATGATCCGACAGGTTGTGACGGCCGACTACGCAATGCCGCTGGACGAGGCCTGGCGGCAGATGCGGGAACGCCGGATCAAGGCGCTGCCGGTCATCGACCCCGCGCGCAGGCTCATCGGCATAGTCACAACCGGTGATTTCCTCAAGCATGCCCAGCGCGAGGAATATTCCGGCATCGCGCAGCGTATGCGCAGTCTGGTACGGACCAGCACTTCCGTACACACCGACAAGCCCGAGGTCGTGGGTCAGATCATGACGCGCAAGGTGCGCGTGGCCAGCGCCGACCGTCCCATCGTGGACCTGCTGCCGTTGTTATCGGACGGCGGCCACCACCACGTGCCGATCATCGATGGCGAAGGCCGGCTCGCGGGCATCATTACCCAGACGGATCTGATCCGCACGCTCTACACGGCCGTCGAACGCTGAAGTTGGCGGCAGCAACACGGTCGTCCGGTAGCGGCCGGATGTGCAGCACCCTGCCCGGTCGCCGCCGGCTCTAGAGAGCCGGCAAATGGTCGTAGAACTCGACCTGCATCCGCATCGGCCCAAGCGCCTCGACAAAATGGGTTTGGCAAGGAAGTATCAATCCTGGATTCCGGGAATCAAGGATTTCCTCGGAGGCCGGATCGAGCACCCGATAGCACAGCCGGCCATCGAGCACTCGAATGACTCCCCATACTCCGGGCTTGGTGCGATGTTCCCGGCGCAGCGCGGCTGGAAGTGTGTTCTCGTCGAATACCGGCGTGCGCTTGTAAGGGGCCGTCTCGCTCATGATGACTCAGTACTTCGAATGTGTGCCGCGCGATCAACCATGTCGGTCATGTGGTGAGCTGCCCGGATGGTCAGCGGATGTTGGGTGAAGCCCGCCCGCGGCGAGATATAGGTCGCCATTGTCCGGATGACACCCAGCTGCCGATCGGATCCATCAGCAAGCAATGCAATGAGCAGGTTTCCGAGCGCAATCACGCGAACCCTAAGGTGTACCAGCTCGGCATTCGTCAACGCGGGGACCTCAGCTTGCGCTTCAGAGCAATGAGCGCAGCCCTCATTGTCCCATCTCGACAACGCCTTCTGGCGCTGCACGAACGCCGTTTCCACGTCGCTGAGGTTTGACTTGACCATCTGCGGAGCACTCCTGCCTGTATGCCATGCGATGGCATGTCGAACCGTACGCACTCTACACCCATTACCGACACACCCCTGCATTCAGCCCTGTTTCCTGCAACAAACAGACGTTCATGGATCCTTGCCGCACGCTCAACAGGAGCGGAACCTGAACTGAGTACATGGCAAGGCTGGAGCCACGACTCCGGTCACTCGCAGGGCAGTTTCTGGATTCACGGAATGGAAACGTTGAAGCAGACTTTGTCCAGTATCTGAGCAGTCCGTTTGTCGTCCAGTCGAGGGGCATCCACCTTTGCATGGGCGCTTCGCTGGTCCGGCTCCAGATCCGGATCGCGCTGAAAGAACTGCTATTGATAACCACGATTGTCGAGTTGGGGGACGTGGGAGCGGTCAGAAAGATCTATCCGGTGAACGGCTGTGCCGCACCCACCTTCGAACGGCCTGAACGCGCGCCAGGTGCCGCACGCTACTCTCACGAGGCGTGCGCACAGGGCAATGGCGAAAGGCTCACAATCACTCCCACTCAATTATCTCGCACTATCGTAACCTACTGCTGCACCAAGACTTCTCTCGCGAAGGTTGCGGGTTTACCGTCAGCCTGACCGACGATTTGCTCCGCTTGATGCCGTTGCTCACCGATAGATCACGAAGGGTTGGCGGTGATTCCAACGAAAGGCACCTTAGAAACGCAGTGTTGCTCGCAATTGCAGATTCTGCGCCGTTTGCCGTGAATCAGTCTCAGAGGCGCGAAGCAGCTGCTGCCTCACCCGATAGCGCAGATCCAGCTTCAGCCGCGATTCGATCGGCCACCAGCTGTAACGTAGCTCGGCACTGCGAGAGTTGGCTGGGTAGTCCGGCGAGGCAATGAACCCCGCTGGTATCCGCGCTAGCTGCAGCCCCAATGCGCCGCGGGCCAACGGCCGAATATCGATTCCCGCCACCAGCGCAAATCCGGATGCGCGACCCGACCGCGAAGCGAAGCCCAGCGATTCCAGTTGCGGCGTGTTCGGCATCCATCCGATCTCAAACGCCGGATGCAGCACGCGATCTGCTGCCACGTTGTGGTCGGCAGCAAAGCGAGCAGTGAAGGAGAGGAAGTCCCTGGCACCACTTGCGCCCTGAAGCCCATCGGCCAGGGCATCGGGAATCCAGGTCATGTCAATCATTGCCTGCGTAACCGATCCGAACGGCGCAAGCTCCAGGCCCACAAAGTGGGTTACGCGTGATACCCCGCTCTCGAACCTCACAGGGCCACGTGCACCGACACCATTAGTAGACCGATCATGCCGGTTGACCTGGCCAATGTAGTGAAACCGCGCTTCCTTGGGCTTGCCCAGCACGACGTGCATGCCGTCGGTCCAGTCAACAGCAAGTCCACCCGAGTCGTGCCGCGACAGCCCGTCCTCCACCACGGAATCCAGCTCGAACGCAGTCTGGAACCTGCCGACACGTACCTGCAGTCGGTCACTGGGCTTGAACTGAAGATAGGCGCTATCTACTGCAATGACGCCGGCATCGGCCGGCCCGTCGGCATCGAACCGCAAGCCCTGCATGTCCTTGTTGAGGAGTGCCGCGAGCCTGAACCGCATAGTCACCGCCGCCCCCGGCAGCACATCAATGCCTGGCCGAAGGCGCATGGCGGGCAGCAGCTCGGTCTCGGTGGTTCCGTCCGCCAGATCGCGCTGCTGGATCGCGACAGCCGCGCGCGCATCGCCGGTGAACTCGATGGCACCCTCACCCGCCACGGACAACCCGGACAACAGGCACATGGCTGCCCCGGCCACACGCCGGTGCCACAAACCAGGCCCCTGCGACATCAGGGCTGCCTGAGCCTCAGCACAAGCAGGTCCGAGACCGAGTGCTTCCAATAAAGCTCATCATCGAGGATAGCGATGGCACAGAAGATCTCGCCGCCCGCCGGAATCACCGCGTCGTCGGCGTTGCCAGTGCTGAGCTTGCGACCCATCTCCAACGTCCAGCCCTTTCCATCATGGACGCCCTTGCCCCGGACATCCGCCTGGCTGCCGTCCGGCGCTTGGGCGACATAGGACGACACCACATCTCCCGCATTGGCGGCAGGCGCAGGCACGGCGACGTAGGAGGGCTTGCCATCGTCCATGGGCCGAGCGATATAGACTGTCTTGCGCCCACCGAATGCATACGGCAACGCGTCCTTCACTGGGGACATCGAGATGATGTGGCGCTTGTCGTCCACCCAGCCATCGAGATTGCTGCGGCCGGCCTTCCAGTGCCACACATCGGCGATGTAGCCACCTTCGTCAGGCAGCATGCTGGTCGTGAAATGCCCTTCGATCGGAAACTCCAGCGCGAACTGATCATCCGCCAGCGTGGGCCTGGCATAGGCGTTCTGCGCCTTGTTCCAGACATGGGGATCTCGCATGTCGCTGCGCGTGGCATCGGCCCACTGCGCGAGGACATACACCGAGTCCGCCGTGTGCACCGCCCGCAGCGTAACCTCCGTGGGGCGGTTCCGCCGATGGCCTCGCGCACCATGACCTTCAACGGCACGGCGCTCGACCAGATGGCGTCAACCCGACCATCCACGGGTGGGCGGCGCGGCGACCGGGATCGAGACCCACTCAATTGGCACTGCTTCGCCTGCAGAAGCCGACATCGGCACCGCCAGGAATGGCAGTGCTGCGAACGCGAGCCCCTGTATTGTCCTGAGAATATTCATGACTTCAGTCTCCTTGCGATCATCGATGTGCCATAGGGGTTCATGACCTCAGGCCCGCGCGGCCACGGTCTCCCAGTTCAGGTTCGCGAACCATGCATCGATGTAGCGCGCCGCGGCGGCACCGTAGTCCATGTGGAACGCGTGCTCGGACATGTCGAGGACCAGCAACGGCCGAGTGTGTGCTGGCGCGGTGGCATGATCTGCCATCCAGTGGTTCTCCAGGATGCCCAGCGCCTCGTTGTAGCCCAGCATCACCCACCCGGAGCCGCCGGCGAGCCCCTGCGCAATCTTGCGAAACTCGACTTCCCAGGCGTCATAGCTGCCAAACGACGCCGCGATGCGCGACCGCATCGCACTGCCGGCCTGTCCGTTGCCCCCAAGACCAGCAAAGTACTGCTCGTGCAGCACCACCGACCCGGTCCGCAGCAGTTGCTCGCGCTTGAGACCCGTGTAGACGAACGGCGGTGTGTTCGCATCCGCGGCGGCGGCTGCAAGCCGGCCACGCAGCGTATTCAGGGCACGCACAGCGCCGCCGTAATTGTTCTCCAGTGAGACTGGATCAGCTTCTCGAAAGTCCCTTGAGGCTTTTCGGATCGAATGGCACGGCACGGGCGCGTGTTGATAGCCATAGGCCAGTCGCAGCGCGGGCGCGTCAGCGGCCGTTGCCGTTCCCGCCGCCATTGCACCGACTGCCAGAGCAGCGCCAACTGCGGCGGAGGTTTTCAGAAACTCACGTCTGGAATCATCATTCATAGTCTTCCCCTCGTCGTTGATTGCAAACACTCAAAATCGTTCAGGTATCCGTGCGCCAGCGCCCACGATCAGCGCGCCAGCGGCTCCACACGGAAGTCGTCGAAGTACACGACGCTGTCGGCCTTGGACCACAGGCCCACGCGGCCGGACACACCGGCTGGCAGGTCGTGCTCCATGTAGGCCTTGTCGTTGATCCAGGCCAGCAGCTTGCGGCCCACCACCTTGAGCTTCAGTTCATGCCACTAACCCGAGGGAGTGGGCGTATTGCGGATCCATTTGACGGACGAACGATTGCCCTTCTTGACCTGCCACAGCACCAGGTTGTATTCGAGTGGATTGGCGCGCAGTGCGAGGTAGTCGCCATTGGGCTGGACGTTGAACAGGATGCCGGCAGCCTGATCGATGCGACCCGCGACGCCCTTGAAGCGCACGGTAATGGTGCCTTCGCGAAAATCCGGCACGTCATTCATCACAGCGATCGGGTAGTAGGCATAGGCCTTGACGTTGTCCAGGAATTCCGGCGTAACGCTCACCGTAGAGCGCGCGCGCCTTGTCGGCGAGACCTGCGGAGGCCTGGCCGCTCGCCCATTTCGAGCCGTTGACCGAGAGCCGCTTGTTGCCGCCTTCCTCCACGACCACCCAGTTGCCGACAGCCGCGGAGAAGGCGCGGGATTCGGCACCGACAGTGTCGGCATCAAAACCCTGCACCAGCGGCGCGGCGGCTGCCGTCACAGACACCGCTGCGAAAAGACCTGCGAGCACTATTGATTTCATGGTGATTCTCCCTTGGATCGGAGCGAACGAAGATGAAGCGGAACCCTGCCGGAGCGCAGGTAGCGCCAAGCGCAGACAACGAGCAACAAAGGCAGCACGCAGTAGAACCACAGCGCCGCGGACCGTGCATCGCCCACATGCGGATAGCCGGCATACACGGGCGTGGCACCTGGCGTTACGTGTGCACCGGCCAGTTCATGCAGCAACGGCAACACTTCCCGGGGACTGTTCGAACGACTTTCTGCCTGGCGCCCGCCATACTCGTAAGTGATCACCCCATAGCGATCGTACTGGGCGGCGCCAAACAGGGCCTGCTCGCCGGTGTCGGCCCAGCGAACGACAAGATCAGGAGTCAGTCGCTCAAGCTTGGCCAATACGTTGCCGGCGTACTCCTGTGCGCGACTGTCCTCCGGCGTGAGATGCAGCGTGATCGTCAACCGCTGATCCATACGGGAAAGGGCCGCCTCGTCGGACGGATTGAAGCTGTTGCGCCGATCCTCGGACACATCGACGGACAGCCGCAGCGATGAGGCTGCCGCCAGGAGCACAAGCAATACGCCAGCTCCCACCACACCGCGCGCCAGCCGCGCGACGGGAAAGTCCAGGCGACAGCAACAACCCGGCCAGCCCCGCAAATCCGAGCCCGAGCGTCGCCAGCCCCAGGACCTGCGCGGCCGGCAGCAGGCCGCGCTCGAACTGCCGCAACGCCTGCGTTGGCGAAATTTCGCCCAAAACACGCAGCCACTGCGGCCCCGTCTCGGCAGCGAAGTCCAGCACCCAGAACCCCAGCGTGAACGCGAGCGTGACGATAGCTGCGGTCGCCATCGATTCGGTTAGCACCGCGGCAAAGCAGGCGATGCCCGCCACCGCCAGCGCGTAGAGCGCATGCCCGAGGAACAGATTCCCCGCCTCGGCAACCGCAAGGTGCCCGCCGGAGAAATGCCAGAACAACAGTGCTGAAACGGGCACCAGCAAAGTGATGCTCCAGGCTGCCATGACTGCCGCCAGCTTCACCGCGAGCAACGCCCCATTAGGCAAGGGCCACTGCAGAGCGAGCTTCAGCGCACCGCTCTCCTTGTCCGCCCCGATCGCCCGGATCGCGACGAAAGGAAACAGCAGCGTCGTGGCCAGATAGAAGGCACCGAGCGTTGGCACCAGCACACCGTCCAGCGGCGTCATGCCACGCGCCAGATCCGGGAAGCGCAGCGCTGTGCGGTCGCCTCGCCAAACAGCCGCACTGCCGCTACATAGCCAAACCCCACGAGCGGCGCGAGCAACAGGACCATGGCCCACCACGCACGCCCGGTCAGCAGGCTTCGCATTTCATGCGCAAAGACGCGTGCGAGACGTTGCACGGCGCGCGTTGAGCCGCTGCTAGGCCGTGATGCCAAGAAACACCTCCTCGAGGTCGGCATGGGCAGCACCGGACTGCGCCGCCAGCTGCGCCAGAGTCCCAAGACCCAGGCGCCGACCCGCGGCGAGCAACAGCAGGCGGTCGCAAATGCGCTCGGCATCCTTCAGCTGGTGGATCGACAGCATCAGCGCCCGCTCGTGAGCCACTTCCCGCAGCAGATCCATGACATGCAGGGTCTGGCGCAGGTCGAAGCCGTCGAAGGGCTCATCCAGCATCAGGATGGGCTGTGGAGTGAGCAGCGCGAGAGCCAGCAACAACCTGCGTCGGTAGCCCTTTGATAGCTCTGCCACCCGCTTGTGCAGCACGGGTACCAGCTCGAGTCTGAGCACTACGTCGGCCTCGTGGCTCGCGGCCAGAAAATACAATTCGCGGAACAAGCCTGTTACCCGCCATACAGGCTGGTCGCTCCAGGGGGCGATGCCGTCCGGGGAGATAGAACATCGCTTCCCGGCGTCGGGATGCAGGCATCCTCGCACCACGGAAGCAGACCTCGCCGGCGTCGGCAGGCAGTAACCCCGCTACGCACTCCATCAGCTTGGTCTTGCCCGCCCCATTGGGGCCGATGACACCCAGAATCTCGCCGGGCATCACGTCGAAGCCGACATCGTCGAGAACTTTCTGATCGCCATATGACTTGACGATCCCGGCAACCGACAACAGGGGCTGGACTGCGGTCACTGCGGATTCCAGCCGTGGCGCTCGCCGCTCAATGTGCGGCACCAGGTGTAAAGCGCGTCGTAGACCACCATGCCGGCAGCCAGCAACTCCTGGTCGTCCTGGATGTTGGCACTCAGCCCCAGCGAGATCGCGAGCAACCCCGGCGCCTGTGCAGAGTCCTGCAACGTATCGGTGTCGGCAGCGCGAACGATCTTTGCCAACGCGTGCAGGGCAGGATCATCGAGGCCGTACTTGTCGAGGAAGGCATCGAAACTACACAACGGCCCGCGGTGCGACAGTTCAACGCCGGGAATGTCGAACGCAATGGCGCCCTCCTGTTCTGCAACGGTGAGAACCTGCGCCGGCGGGACATAGCGGATTTCCGCATCAGGATCGATGAAGCGCCGGATGAGCCACGGACAGGCGATCCGGTCGATCTTCGGGCGCTCGCGGGTAATCCATTGCATCAGGCAAGGCTCTTCACGACCAGTCCCAGCAGTGCACAGGCCACCACGACCTGCATGACGCTGCGCTTGAACCGGAATAGCGCCACCGCCGCACCAGCGGCGATCACGAGCGAGGCTACATCCAGATCCGCAGAGAAGCCGCCCGGCCACAGCACGTGGTAGCCGAAATACAGCGACAGGTTCACGATCACGCCGACGACAGCCGCGGTGATGGCAAAGAGCGGCGCGGTGAACTTCAGGTCATCCTGGGTGGACTCGACGAACGGTCCGCCAGCCAGGATGAAGATGAAGGACGGCAGGAACGTGAACCATGCGACCACGGTCGCGGCCAGCGCGCCCGCCAGGAACAGCGCTTCAGGTCCGAGTGCGCCCTGGAGATAGGCGCCGACGAAGCGACAAATGCCACCAGCATGATCAGCGGACCGGGCGTCGTCTCGCCCAGCGCCAGCGCATCAATCATTTGAGCGGGCGTCAGCCAGCCGTAGGTATTGACCGCACCATCCGTCATATACGGCAGAACCGCATAGGCCCCGCCGAACGTGAGCAGCGCGGCCTTGGTGAAGAACCAGCCCATCTGCGTCAGCGTGTGATCCCAGCCGAACGACGCGAGCAGCGCTCCCATGGGCACCAGCCAAAGCAGTGCGCCAACTGCGACCACCCTCGCGAATCGGCTCCAACGAAACCTTGCATGCTCGGGCGGCGGCGTGCCGTCGTCGATCACCGCAGGACCACGCGAGCCGGACCCCGCCGCGTGCTGCCCGCCCGCTTGGAATCTGTCGGGCGCAATTCGTCCACCCACGAACCCGATGGCCGCAGCGGCAATCACGATCACGGGGAACGGCACATCAAAGGCGAACACAGCGACAAAGGCCGCCACCGCGATACTCCACAGCCAGCTGTTCCTGAGGGCACGCGAGCCGATACGCCAGGCGGCGTGCAGCACGATGGCAGCCACCGCCGGCTTGATGCCATAGAACAATGCCGCCACGACCGGCACATCGCCGAAGCGCACATAGACCCAAGACAGGCCGATCATCATGAACAGGGACGGCAGAACGAACAGCGTACCGGCAACGATCCCTCCCCACGTGCGATGGAGGAGCCAGCCAATATAGGTGGCGAGCTGCTGCGCCTCCGGTCCCGGCAGCAACATGCAGTAGTTGAGCGCGTGCAGGAAGCGCTTCTCGCTGATCCAGTGGCGGCGCTCGACCAGCTCGGCATGCATGATGGCGATCTGACCCGCAGGCCCGCCAAAACTGATGAAGCCCAGCTTCAACCAGAACCCCACGGCCTCGCGAAAACTTACCTGCCGCGGAAGAGCCGCTACAGGTACGGAAGGGGTGGAGGACTCGTTGGCCTGCAGGGGGTCCATGGGCATGGGTCGGAAGAAGGTAGTGAAGCGTGTATAACACACTGGTAGGATAAGTTACATGACACCTTCAGGCTGGCTGCTGCTGGTCACCAACCTGCCGGGGCGCAAACAGGCCCTGCGCATGCGCGTCTGGCGCGCCCTCAAGGCTGCCGGCGCAGGAATGCTGCGGGACGGGGTCTACCTACTCCCGACGTCCGAGCACGCACGACGACTGCTCGATGAAAAGGCGACCGAGATCAGGAGGGAGGCGGCTCCGCGCAGGTGCTGCCACTCGTACGCGATGACACGCAACAGGCCGCGTTCGAATCTTTGTTCGACCGCAGTGCGGAGTACACGGCGCTCCTGCAACGCATCGCAGCCTTCCGGCGTTCCCTGCGCAAGACCGCGGAACCCGAAGCGCGACGCCAGCTGGCTGCACTCAAGCGGGATGGCGCGAGCCTCGGCGCGATAGACTTTTTCCCAAGTGACGGCAAGGACGCGCTGGAACAATCACTGACCGGCGCCGAACAGGACTTCATCGCGAAGTTCTCTCCGGATGAGCCCCACGCGACACAACAGAAGATCGCGAGAAGGGCCGCGCGCGACTATCAGGCGCGCCGCTGGGGAACCCGTCAGCGACTGTGGGTGGACCGAGTCGCCTCTGCCTGGCTGATCAAACGGTTCATCGACTCCAAGGCCACGTTTGTATGGCTCGCCGAGCCATCAGACCTGCCGCGTGGCGCAGTGGGTTTTGATTTCGACGGTGCCGAGTTCACGCATGTCGGTGAACTGGTGACCTTCGAAGTCCTGCTCGCCAGCTTCGGCCTGGACGGGGATGAAGCGCTGCAGCGCATCGGCACCATGGTTCATGGCCTGGACGTCGGCGGCCCGTCAGCCCCCGAAGCCCCTGGCTTCACTGCCATTCTGGCCGGCGCACGATCGGGAGCTGCAGACGACGACGCACTCATCGAAGTGATGTTCCCGGTACTCGATCTCCTTTACGCCGGGTACGGATCGGAACAGGCGCAGAAAGACTCCGCGTCGCCCCGAAACGCCCCCAAGAGACCCAGCGGGGTTTCACGCAAGGGACGGTGACTACCATTCCAGGCCTATCCAGTGCCCAGGGCGCGGAGCTTTACGGAACTTGAATTTGAGTCACCATGAGTGACTCGTTTGGCCGAAGCGTAAACCAGGCAGCGCGCGACGATGCTCCCTGCCTTGCCGAGCGCTGAAACACCACAGCACTGTCGGCCACCTGCTACCTGCGCAGCTCAACTCTGCTCAGCGAGGGGTCCACGCCTGCTGCGAGCAACTGTCGCGCTGCCAGATGCCTCGACCGGGCCCGGGCAATCGGGACGTCCGGGAATGTCCCTAGCGAAAGCGTCTTTCGCTTTCCGCCATACCGGTAGTGGTAGTGCCAGTACCGGCCGCCTTGCGGCCGGATCAGCAGGTACAGATTCCCGCCGAAGGACATTTTGCGCGGATAGCGCACCAGACCATCAACCCGAAGCCGCCCGCTCGGGGCCTCTATTTGATGCGCTGAGTTCTGGTGCGTTGGGGATTCCCGGTCGTCGCCTCGGGACATCAGCCCGGCGGAGTCATCAAGCGCTGCGGCCCACAATTCCTTCATTGATCTGTCCCGACCGCCCGTCCCTTTGGGCAGTGAATACTGCCGCTTGCGGATGCGATGGGCGAGTTCAATTCCGGCGAGCGTGATCGCGGCCGAACGAAAGCTCTTGAGACCCAGCATCGGTGCGCACCGCTGCTTGACGGCGCGATGGTCCTGCTCCACCACGTTGTTGAGATAGCGGCGCGCCCTGACCTCCACGCCCTGCCAGCGACGATCTTCTATCGCCAGCAGTCGCAATCCACGGTGCGTGGCGCTGTTGCCGTCGACGTTGATCTTCTCCGGCCATGGCACGCCGTCCTTGCCGACTGCCATGCGGAAAAACGCCTGCGCAGCCTCCATGGTACGATCACTGCAGAGCAACGACGCTACCGACTTTCCGTGCCGATCCACCGCGCGATACAAGTAGTGCCGACCGCCACGAACGGCCACGGCCGTCTCATCCATGCGCCAGGACGATCCCGGCGATCGCGCGTACCGCGACCAGCGCCGTTCGTACTCGGGCACATAGCGCAGCACCCATCGCATGATGGTCGTGTGGGACACGACAATCACCTGCTCCGCCATCATCGCGACCAGATCTCGATAGCTCAGCCGGTAGGTGATGTACCAGCGCACGCAGGTTTCGATGGTCTCGGCGGAAAAGCGGCGTCCTCTGTAGATAGGATCTCGCGCAACACGCTCCATCGTCCGGTACCTCGGTGGTTCGGGACGCGGATTTTAGGGCTCAGCCGCAAATGCACCAGAACCCAGTTTGCACAGCGTCGTCGTATGCGACGGCTCGACGACTACGGATCGACGCTATACGTCCGGATTCTGGCGGATTCGAACCCTGCCGGGCTCGATGATCCAGAGCTCCGCTCCCAACTCATGTTTGGATAACAACGCAATGAGGTCGTGAATTCCGGTTCTCGACAGCGCCAGCCCCAGCGCGCGGCGCAACTTCCAGTATCACGATGCCGGCGGAGCGCGCTGGCGGAAATCGCAGCACTTGCCCGGAATCGTGATCCAACGTCACCAGTACCCGCTGTTCGGCAATACAAACGTCGAACAGGTTTTCGTCCGCCGTGCCATTCAACGACTGAAGTGTCACCGTGAAACATCGTGCCCCGCGTCTCGCAGCAGTTGCTATGACCTGCGGCTGATGTTTTCGTCCAGCTTGAACTTCACGCCACGCGTTCAGTCGGAACCGGGATGATTCGTTCCCGCGCAGCCTCGGCGCCATAGGCCATCGCCGCGCGGATATCCCGCATGAGTGAGCTGGGGGTAGTCGGCGATCAACTCGTCGGCAGTGACGCCAGATGCAAGCAGATCCAGTAACAGGGATACCCAGAGACGGGTTCCACGGATTGTCGGCTTGCCGAAGCAGACATTCGGGTCGATACGGATTCGGTCCAGCAATGGATTCATGACGGCAGGCTACTCTCAGACCCGGCGGATAGGAAGTTCAAACCCCTTTGTTGCGCAGTCCAGTTCGTGGAACGGGCCTTATGGTGAGCCCGAGCCCGCCCTCGCCAGCCCCGCCAGTGAATTCGGCGGCCAGGAGCCCCTCTGGACCGTCCGCCAGCCGCACTCACCCCTGCCCGCACCGGGAAATCCCGCCCCTTCCCCGCCCCGACGGCAATCAAGGCACAGGCCGACCCGCCCCGCCGTCTTCCGTCAGCGGTTACGCCCTCTTGAGCTTTGGTTCAAACCAGACGGGACTGCGCCGGCGGCGCTCTGGCGCCGAGCGGCAACTCGGGCTGGTAGTGATCCGGCGCCGTGCGCTCCAGGTGCGCCAGAATCTTCGCGATGACCTCCGGCTCCTCGATGCTGGCAATCACCTTGAGCTTCCCGCCGCAGCGTGCGCAGGCCTCGATGTCGATCCCGAACACCCGCTTCAGGCGCTTGGCCCAGCTCATCGCCACATGGCGTGGGGTGGCCGGCTTGTCGGCGCCCTCTTCAGCCTGCGGCTTGCTGCCCTTGCCTCGACCCGCCGGCGTCACCGCTGCGCGCAGCTTGCTGTGCGGCGCGAACACCCCGTGGTACCTCGTCAGGTGCATCCGCGGCGGCGGCACCAGTGCGGCCAGGCGTGCCATCAGATCCAGCGGCTCCAGCACGATGTGCGTGGTGCCATCTCGATACGGCGTCTTCAGGGAATAGCGCACGTGGCCCGTTGCAGTGAGCGCCATGCGATCCACCGCTACCGGCGGGCGGCTGACGTAACGGCACAGCCGCTCAAGCTTCTGACGCTGGCCAGGCTCAATGTCGATGCCGGCGTGCAGTGAGAATCCGCCGGCCTGCGCAGCGCCGCGGTGATCGCCTTGTTGCTCAGCTTCCGGTATGGCGTTCGCGGGCAATGTCTGCAGCGTGAACAGCTTCTGCCCGGCGCGCGGACCCACCGCGATCCGGTAGGTGATGGAATGGCCGATCAGGTCATCGAGCGCACCGCCTGACCCGTCGGTGGTGAGCCAGGCGTTCTCCATGTCGCGCTCGATCAGGCCGCGCTTCTCAAGCAGTCGCCCAATGCGCTCGGCGATCTGCTGCACCAACTCTTGCAGATGCACACTGGTGGGAGCCGGCACGTGGCGGAATACCGCTTGGCCATCGCCAACCGGCAGGTACACGCCATCAAGAAAGATCATATGAAAGTGCACATTCAGGTTCAGCGCCGAACTGAAGCGCTGGATCAGCGTGACTGCACCTGTGTCGCCGGTAGCGCCAGTGACACCGGCCATCTCCAACAAGTAACCCGAGATCGTGCGATATACCGCACCCAGCACCAGCGTCAATGCATCTGGATCCGTCGCCAGCAGGAAACGCAGCGCGATGGGTAATGACAGCACCCACTGGCGCAGCGGACGCTCTGGCAACACTTCGTCGGTCAACAGCGCTGCGGTCTCGGCCATGCGCCTCGCGCCGCAGGAGGGACAGAATCCGCGCTTCTTGCAACTGAACGCCACCAGCTTCTCGGCGTGGCAGTGCTCGCAGCGCACACGCAGGAAGCCTTCCTCCAGCCGGCCGCACTTCAGGTAGGCGTCGAACTCTTCCTCGATGTAATCCGGCAGTGAACGGCCTGCCATGGCGCGCATCTCGCGAAATGCCGGATAGTGCTGCTCGACGAGCTGATACAGCAGCGTGCTCTCGGGCCGATGACGTGCGTAACCTTGTGGTTCGACAAAAGGCGGTGCGCGCGGACGCCGCGCGTGAGCAGCGGCAGCGGGCATGGCGAGCGTCCTGCAGAACGGCAAGGACGAAGCAGGCTATGTCACAGTTGCGCCCTGGGGTATCTGCAAAACTGGCCGCTTCTTGATGGAATGGGCCGCCTGCTCGCATCAAACTCGCCTGGAAAGCGTTTGCAGTGGCAGCACCTCCATGTTTTTCGCCAACGAGTAGGCCTTCGTGCCGGGGTAGACAACAAACAGTCGATGAAGCCCAAGCGACCCCATTGCAGTTCGCATGGACGCAGTGACTACCGGCGCGTCAGCCCGCTTGAACTCAACGCCGATTCGCCGACCTTTGATAAACAGCAGGAGGTCCAATTCAGCACCCCCATGAGTCGCCCAGAAGTAAGTTTCGTCAGGTCGCAGCGATCTGAGTACTTCTTCGATGGCATAACCTTCCCACGAAGCGCCGACCTTGGGGTGATGCTCCAGTTCGCGCGCTGAGCCAATGCCCAAGAGCGAGTGCAGCAGTCCGCTGTCTCGAATGTAGATTTTTGGCGATTTTATCTGCCGCTTGCCGAGATTCTCGAACCACGGTTGCACTTGCCTGACCATGAACACTCCGGCGAGCAGATCAAGGTAGCGCCGCGTCGTGGACTCGTTTACGCCCAGCGAGCGAGCCAGCTCCGCCGCGTTCCAGATCTGACCATGGTAGTGCGCCAACATGTTCCAGAATCGACGCAACGAGACTGATGACACATTGCTGCCCATCTGCGGCAAGTCACGCTCGAGGAAGGAGCGTATGAATTCCCGGCGCCAGACCACTGACTGCGCTTCGCTGCGAGCGACATATGACAACGGAAAGCCGCCTCTTAGCCAATGCCGCTGTTGACGACTTGTACCCACATCGTGGAGGGACAACCCGTCAGTTCCACGGTTTCAATTCTGCCCGCCAGCGACTCCGAAGACTGCCGCAACAGTTCTGTAGGGCGCTACCCAGAATGAGAAACCGCGCGGGTAGCGGTTTGCGGTCTGCCAACACCCGCAGCAGCGGAAACAGGGTCTGGTCGCCGCTGAACCTCGTCGATGACAACAAGCCCCTCAGCGAGCGCAGCGCCGTATTGGGCTCTTGCAGACGATTGAGGCTTTCCGGATCTTCCAGATCGAAGTAATTCAGGGAGTCGGCAGGCAGGAGTTGGCGTGCCAGCGTGGTCTTGCCGCATTGCCGCGGACCCAGCAGGGCGACGACGCGACTGCGTCCAAGCGCGCGGCGCAGTCGCGCCAAATCGTCAGTTCGCTTGATCATGGGAAACCATGATAGCTTGAAAAACCCGCAGGAGATGCGGGATTTTCACGGTAATACTTCGCGGATGAAGCGGCGGACAGGATTTTCAAACCGCCCCCTCACTCCCACTCAATTGTTCCGCGGTCTCGCAAGCGATTGCGGCAATAGAAGTTCTTCGATCCTTCGGACAACTCTACCGTCAGGACGACCGACAAAACCAGGCGCTTGGAGCCGATAGAGTGCGATTGATTCCGAAAGCGTCTGATCACGAGTGGCCCGCTTCTGAAGTCGCCGGCAACCCTAACATCTCTCTTACCCATCGAACCTCACGGGTCGTCGGCTTGAGCATCGTGTTGATGCGTAGCGCCACTCGCTCCGATTGCCCGACCGCGTCGCGGCCTCGCTCGCGAGCCTATAGGCAATCTGCGTCGAGCGAAGTCATCGCCCAGCCCCGACCTGGCAGATCCAGTGCAAGGCGGCGAGCGCAACTTCTACAGAAAACGCGGGGTTCCTTTCTACGTTGTCCCTGGCAGCCCGGATCAACGTCTTCGGATCGCAGGGAGATTTCCAGGACAACTGCATTGCGAGGTCAAAGCGCTTGAGCGTCTTCGCCGTGGCGAACCACTTGCCCTCCTCTCCGGGCGTGGTCGCGATGAGGTCCGTCAGCAGCCGGTCCGCATCAATCTCGGGATACTTTTTCGCCACCAAACGGTAAGTCGCGAGGTAGGTGGTGGTGCGATTCGCCTCCAGCGCATATTTCTCATACGCCTCGACGCGACGACCCGCCTGCAGCAGTACGCGTTCGGCGAAGCGCGCGAGCCCTGCCATCGGCGTCCACGGATCCACGGCTTTGGCCATGAACTCGATGGCCTCGTCGATCTCGCCTCGGGCGACCTTGCACCGACCGACCCACAGCAGGTCATGCCACATGGGGCGCGGATCACTGTCAATGAGGGCAATCAATTCGTCGTGCCGGCCTGCGGCGAACAACGCGCTGTAACAGGCTGACTCAGCACGGGTGAAAGCGAACTTCCCGCTACGCCGATCGGCGTGGACATGCCGCACGAGGCTCATCAGGCGATCAGCCCAATGCGATGCGACTTCCGGCGTCGCGCACAATTCTCCCCAGCGCTCGTCGAGCAGCTCGAGACAGGGCGGATCATCGTTCTGGATGGCCTCGAACAACTGTTCGAGCCATTTCTCACGCATTGCCCCGTGGGCGGGCGCCTGCGCGATGACGGGAACGAGCGCGTCGACGGCGGCGCGCGCTGCGCCGCCGAGTGCACCCGATGAGCTGTCCACCTGCTCGAGCGCCGGCGATAGCTTCACGAGAAACCGGACGGCGCCGTCGGCCGCGTGCAACGGATCATGGCGAACGACGGCCTGGATTTCCGCAAGCGCCTCGGCAATCCGCTCGCTGGCAAGGCGACTGGCACGCCACCCGAAGCCACCGCGACGGATGCGCTTGGAGAAGGCCCAGTCGGCCGCCCCGCCCATCACGTCACCGGATAAAGCTTCGGGAACCAGCGCTCGACGACGTCGATGGGAAAGCCCAGCCGCAACGGCGCCTTGTGTGAGCCCGTCACCAGCAATCGCTTGTCGACAAGAGCGGAAATCACGCGGCGCGCCGTACGTTCGCTCGTGTCGATCAACTGAGGAATGCGACCGCGCTCCAGCTCGCCCGCGAGCAGCGCCTCGCGTAGCACCGCATAGCTGCGCTTCGGCAATCGCTCCGCGCTTTCCTCATCGCGCACGTACAGCTCCATGCGGCGCTGGAGTTCGGAAGGGTCGAGCAACTCGCGCATGTAGCGGACCTGATCGAGACAGGTCTCCAGGAAAAACCGGCAGAAGTCGATCAGCGCCTCGTCCGACAGCGCCCCTCGCCCGTCTAGATCGTTCCGGCGAGGTTCATCCGCCGCCATGAGGAGACGCTTGTATTCGCCCGAGTTGCGCGCCAAGCCGCGTGAAACGGACCAGAGCGCGGATCCGATTCCGATCTCCAGCAACATTGCGTGTGACATCAGGCGCGCAACGCGGCCGTTGCCATCGAAGAAGGGATGGATCCACAGGAACCGATGATGAGCCGCGGCAACGGCGATCACCTGTCGCGGCTTCGTCAGCCAGATCGCGTCGTACCTTCCTCGAATCTTCCCATGAAAGCCGGGAGATCCCCGGCGTCGGGTGCGACATGCCGACCCACGGCGACGATCCGGGAACGCATCTGCCCCGGAACGACCGGAATCCGCTCTCTCGTGTCGGGGTTTTCAACGACCAGCAGACTCTCTGGCAACCGCCTGCAGAACTCCCGATGTGTCCACTCGATGAATGCGCGCGATGCGGGCGGGCGCGGCAGGTCGCCCACTCGCTCGTCGATCATCTGCTGGACTTCGATATGGGCCCTTGCTTCGAGCTGCGCGTCGCGGCGATGCGGGTCGCTGGCATAGTCCGCCGCCAAGGCACGATCGATGTCGCGCGGATGGGTGTTATGGCCCTCGATGAGGTTCGAGTAGTAGCAATTCATCGACCGCACCAGCTCGGCGACCGACAACCGAACCACGGGGTGCAACTGGGCCGACAGCTCGCTGGCCTCCCGGGCAAGGTCGAAGGCCAGGTTCTCGAGCACGGCCGTGCCCTCGGCCGGCATGAATGGCTCGGCGGCGGCGGGGGTCAAGACACACCTCCATGAACATGGATTTTGGCCGGTTCCATAGCCGGAATATTAGTCGTATAAACAGTGGCTTGTCATTATCCGACGGCGTCATTGGCCGGTCCTGTGACCGATACCGCAACTGAGCCGGTTTACGAACCCGCCATTTCCGTCACTCACGGTGACTATTCCGGGCGAACCGTAAACCTCTCACCCCGCCTGACGCCAGACCCCGGGAAGGTCGGGGGCCGCCCAGCCGTCACCGTTCAGCAGCCGCAATTCGCGCCTCCGCACCGACAGATCGACGCCCGCGGCGAGCAGCGCGGTGGCGCGCCTGCGCCAGGGTAGTCGGGACATCAGGATAGGTCCCAAGCGAAAGCGTCTTGCGCTTGCCTTCGTACCGGTAGTGGTAGTGCCAGTACCGTCCACCCTAGGGCCGAACGAGCAGATACAGATTTCCGCCGAAGGAAATCTTGCGCGGGTATCGAACCCGCCCGTCGACGCGCGGACGCTCGAAGGTGATCGACATCGCTTGCGATCCTTAAGAGTTCGAGCGCCCCATCCATGTCGGAGTGGCCCAGCATCCCGGGCATCTCATGCCAACCCATGCTCGCCATTCCAACGGTCGAAGGGAAGGTAATACGCTCTTCGTCGAACGCTTCACCTTCGACCCGCAGAAGCTGTCACTGCGGCGGGACCGTTCCGTCACGGATCCGGCGGTCATTGGCCAGGTATCGCACGGGCTGCTTGGAGAGCGCTCTCCCGACGAGTTGATCTTGTGCCTCCATCGTCTCGATCAAACTGCTCGACTCCCTGGCGGCTACTCCGCGTCGATGCGCAGGCGTTGCTCTCCGGTTTCCGGATCTGCGTACTCTCGATTGTCCTCGCAGACATACTCGTACATCTTGTAGTTGGGTCGGCGCTGGTAGATCCATTTCCATCGCCAAGGCTCCGTCAGATATTCCGGATCTTCCAGCACCACTTCATTCTCGAAATGATCAGCGTCGATTCGACGCAATCGCTCCCGGATGCGCAGGTTTGCGGAGTGCGGAACACCCCGAAAGCGAACGTGTTCCTTGATCCCAACCGTTTCGACGACGAAATCGTTTCCTTCCCAATGGCCTGCGGAATGCCCCCAGAACCTGGGCTCGGCGTCCTCGATGGTAGGCACGGCGTCATCGTGATAGATGCGACGCACCTGGTTGAAGGCTTCCTGGATGCTCGTCGTCTGTCGTGAGGTCTGCAGCACTTCCATCGGGAACATGCCGGCCATCATCGTCGGCATGCCGTCCGGAATGCAGTGTGTGTAGTGATTCGCGATCGGCTGTCCACGCGCAGCCGCGTCGGCGATGTCCTTCTGCTCCGCCTCCCGAGCCACTCTGAATTCCGGCTTCGCGGTGGTGGTGGGATTGGCTCAGGCTCTGCAATGTCCACCGCCGACGGGAGTCTCGCTGCATCGGCAGGTGGGGGATAGCGATCCCAGGTGCCGCTGATGTCACGCGGATCAAACGCACCGGTCGCGGCAGAAGGTGCGTCCTCCGTAGCAGGTGCCGTTGGCATCTGAGGCGAGCAGCCTGCAACCAGCGCGAACAGGAATGTTCCGGCGATACCGCGCAGGCGCTTCTGAACTTCGTCAAGCATGATCCGGGTCCTCAGCATGTCGTTTCAGTCAATCGAGATCTTCGCTGGACCTGCAGGCCCGCCATTGGAAAACTTGCGGCCGTCGGGGAGTTTCACCTGCTTCAAGAGGGCGCCGGCCTCCGCAGTGCGCAGTGGAGCAATCACCACCGATAATTTGTCGTTCTTCTTGATCATGTTGAACTTCCAGCCTATGCGACTGAGGATGCCCGGGTTCGCGCACTCTATGGTCAGTGACGCATTTTGCCCTTGGGGTCGGGCGCCTCAAGGTGGATATAAACGTGCGGGTTTTGCCAGCGGAATTCCGTGACTGTGCCTACCAGTCGGATCTGCTTGTCATTATCGAACATCGCAAAGGAGTGGTGAGCAAGAGCATTGCCCGACAGGATGCAGCTGGCCACTACGAGGGCGCTGAGGAACTTCATCGGTGGAACCTTCCAGGTACTGTCCATATGCGACTGAGCTTAGCAGGTCAGAGATCTTGTGAGGCTACGCGCCTGCAGGTATGCGCACGGCTTATCCGGAGTATTCCTGAAATGCATTTCGCTTCTGGGCACGGGATTTCCTAGACTCCGGTCATGGCGCCAGAACATGATGTCCCCGTCCTGCGCATTGGCGGCAGTCTCGTCGGATTGTCGACGTCCCTGTTCCTCGGTCTGCATGGTGTGCCTTGCTTGTCGGTGGAAAAGCATCGGGGAACCGCCATCCATCCGCGCGCCGGCTATTTCCAGCTGCGCACGCTGGAGTTGATGCGCATCGCCGGCATCGAAGACCGGGTCATTGCTGCCGCACACGCGCTCTACGATCCCAACGGCGGGTTCGTCGCTGTCGAGCCGCTTGCTGGGCGGGAAATCACCAGCTACATGCCGGACATCAATCAGGGCGTGGAGGACATCCGCCCTGCACGCAGGCTGTTCATGCCCCAGCAGGTCCTTGAGCCTTTGCTCAAGGACCGGGCTCTGGAGCTGGGGTCGCAGCTGGCCTATTCCACCGAGCTCGTGGGATTCGAGCAGGATTCCACTGGTGTGACGGCGACCGTGCGGCACGTGGACACCCATGCGGTGCAGCGCATTCGCGCCCGCTATCTGGTGGCCTGTGACGGCAATCGCAGCCCTGTTCGCGAGTCACTGGGCATCCAGATGAAGGGTCACCCGGTGATGTCGCACAGCATCACGATCTATTTCCGGGCGGACTGCTCCCGCGCCCTGCGCGGTCGGAATCTGGGTGTCATCTACGTCAACAACCCGAAGATCCGCGGCTTCTTCAGACTGGAGAAGACAGGGTTGGGAGGATTCCTCGTCATCTTCACGGTAGGTGACATCCGTGATCCTGCGGCCCGCAATGCCGCCAGTGACCTGTCCCCCGAGAGAGCGGCGCAGCACGTGCGGGACGCCGTCGGAGACCCTGACCTCGATGTCAAGGTGGAAGACGTGGCGAGCTGGGTCGCGGTTTCCCGCGCAGCGGAGCGTTACGGCAGCGCAAGCGTGTTCATCGCCGGTGATGCCGCGCACCACATGCCGCCTACCGGAGGCTTCAACGGCAACACCGGTGTGCAGGATGCGCACAATCTGGCCTGGAAATTGGCGTGCGTGATTCGCGGCGAAGCGGGTCCTGGTTTGCTGGATACCTACGATTCGGAGCGCAGACCCGCCGGGGAGCTTGCGATGGAGCAGGCCTATCAGCGGTATGTGACGCGATCGGACCCGGATCTGGGCACCGATGGCATGCAGAAGCAGGTGCCGGACATGCATGTCGAGTACAACCGTTATCGATCGCAGGCGGTTGTGCCTGACACGGCCGTTGTCGATGATGGGAAGATCGACATTGATCCTCGGTTATCCCGCGCGCTGCCCGGCACCCGCGCGCCCCACCTCGACCTGCGTCACGACGGGCAGGTCATTTCGACACTTGATTTGTACGGCCGCCATTTCGTCCTGATGACAGGAGCCGAGGGGGCGGCCTGGGCCACTGCGGCATCTGCGGTGGCGGCCCGACTGAAGACGCCTGTGACGTTCCACGTCGTCGGGCGACCCGGATCGGCGAGTCGCCTGACGGATCTTCCGCCGCACCGGCGGACCGCCGGCCAGCTGTTCTCGCGCAGTTTTCCGCAAGCCTATGGCATCGATTCCACCGGCGCAGTGTTGGTGCGACCTGACGGCTATGTGGGCTGGCGTGCCGTGAGCCATCTGCCCGATGCCGCCGATCAGCTCGCGGCGTCATTGCGTTCCATACTCTGCCTTTGACCGGAGTTCCGCTCGTGCCTACCCGCATCCAGGTCGTGTTCTACAGCATGTATGGCCACATTCATCGCATGGCCGAAGAGATCGCGGCCGGTGCGCGCGAAATCGAGGACACGGAGGTGACGCTTCTGCAAGTGCCGGAACTGGTGCCGGACGATGTGCTGCTGCTCAGCGGCGCGCGCGACACCAGAAAAG
Organism: Pseudomonadota bacterium; assembly: GCA_016720075.1. Taxonomy (GTDB): domain Bacteria; phylum Pseudomonadota; class Gammaproteobacteria; order Steroidobacterales; family Steroidobacteraceae; genus ZC4RG30. The sequence goes on along the minus strand of JADJXW010000017.1, from coordinate 1,543 downwards.
CATTTTTGCATGTTCCAGTCGCAGAACCCGCCAAGCTGGCGCAAGCCGATGCGATCATCTTCGGCACACCCACGCGCTTCGGCAATATGTGCGCGCAGATGCGCAATTTCCTCGACCAGACAGGGTCACTCTGGGCCACGGGTGCCTTGGCAGGAAAAGTAGGCAGCGTTTTCACGAGCACGGCCTCGCAGCACGGCGGACAGGAAACGACGCTCACCAGTTTCCACACGACGTTGTTCCACCATGGCATGGTCGTCGTCGGAGTTCCCTATATCGAGCAGCGGCTGGTGGAGATGGACGAGATCTCCGGTGGCACCCCTTACGGGGCGACCACACTGACCCGCGGGGACGGCAGTCGACAACCGAGCGCAAACGAACTTGCCATTGCACGCTTCCAGGGCATGCACGTGGCAGACGTCGCTCGCAGGCTCAGTCGCCCACTCTGATACGTCTACCCGCCTGCCGGACGAGTCCGCGCAACCACTGGTGCAGGGGGTCGTCATTGCGACGTGCGTGCCAGGCCTGTACGTAGTCGTAGGCACCCAGGTCCAGGGCCGGCGGCGGCTGCAGGATGGCTAACCCCAGAGATCGGGCCTGAATTGCCGCGATGCGCTCTGGGATCGGCACGATGAGGTCGCTGTCCCGGGCAAAATAGGCAGCTGCGAGAAAGCTCGGCATGCGCAGCGCAATGCGACGTTGCAAAGACAGCCCTGCCAGTCGCTCGTCGATGCCGTGCAGCCGCGAATGCACGACATCGACCATGACATGCGGATAGGCGACAAAGCCCTCCACGGTCATAGGTGCTCCCACCAACGGGTGGTCTGCTCGTGCAGCAAGCACGAATCGTTCCCGGAACAGCACCTCGACCTGCAGCTCGCGGCAGGACGCCTGGCCTGTCAGGCACAGATCGAGGAACCCTGATTCGAGCATCTCGAACATCGATTCGGAAATGTGGCTGTACGCGATGGACAGTCCTGGCGCTTCGAGCGCCAGGCCGGCCAACACATGAGGCATGACGATTGCCAGGGCATAGTCGGTACAGGCGATACGCAGGCGGCCTTTCGCCCGGCCCGGCTCGAAGCGGGCGGGTCCGCTCAGCTGCCGGATCCCGGCAAGGATCTGTCGCAGTGGGCCTGCGATTTCCGCAGCCCGAGGCGTCAGGATCATCTCCTGGCCATTGCGTATCAGCAGCGGATCCCCGAAATGCCGGCGCAGGCGGCCCAGCGCATGGCTGATCGCTGGCTGCGTCACGCCCAGACGCAGGGCAGTCCTGCTGACCTGGCGCTCTTCCAGCAGGACGTCCAGAGTTCGCAGCAGGTTGAGGTCGAGATCCTGAAGTTTCATGGTGCTCAGCGGGTCCGGGAAAGGCGCTCACAGCCCGGGTGGCTGCCGCTCATGCCAGCGGGTTGCTGCCTCATAGGCCCTGGCCAAAGCCAGCAGCGGATAGGAAGTTCAAACCAGCCCTGTGGTGCAGTCTACTTCGCCGAACGGGTCTTATGGTGAGTGCCGCCTCCCCGCAGAATGCCCGCTCAAGTTCCCACCA
>JADJXW010000016.1 GCA_016720075.1 Pseudomonadota bacterium | reverse complement strand
GGGAGCCGGCGAGGGCGGCGCATCGGCCGCTGTCAGTCGCGTCATTGTTCGCATCACGCCTGCAGGGCGGCAGATCTACGACAAGGTCATGCCGATCGCGCAGGGCTACCAGGCGGGACTTCTGAACCTGATGTCGGTGGACGAAAGGCGGGTGCTGCTGGATGTCCTGCAGAAGGTGCATCGCTACATGACCGTCGAGGCCAATCGCGCATGAATCCAGGGCTGGAGTTCGTATTCCGCGCCGAGGTGGCCGTGGCGCCGCCGCTGGTCGTGGGCAAGAGTTCGCACGGCGTGCGCCGGATCATTCCCATCCTGGGTGGCAAGGTCGAGGGACCGCGATTTTCGGGCGAAGTGCTCGCGGGCGGCGCCGACTGGCAGTACGAACGCCCGGACGGAGTCTGGGAGCTCGAGGCGCGTTACACGCTGCGGGCCGGTGACGGCGCGCTGATCCAGGTCATCAACCGGGCGCTGCGGCATGGTCCGCCGGCCGTGATGGAACGGATTTTCCGGGGGGATGCCGTGGGCCCGGAGGAGTATTACTTCCGCACCGTGGCAGAGTTCGAGGCGCCGATCGGGCCCCACGACTGGCTCAACAAGGGCATATTTGTAGGTATAGCTGAACGTCGCCGTGACGCGGCCATCGTCCGCTTTCACCTGGTCACGTAAATCCCGCTCACCCCGGCACCAGCCAGCCCGCCGCCGATTGGTCTAGAATGGTGGGCCGTTTTGCACACCCGCAGTGAACGCCTGCGGGCAAGCGGCAGACATTTTTGCTGGTTTCGAGGAGTCATGCCTTGTCTCAACCCATCAGTGTAGTCATTGACGACGGCATCGCCGTCATCACCATCGACAGCCCGCCCGTCAATGCGATCTCCGCCGCCATTCGCCGCGGGTTGCTTGCGATCACGCGCGATCTGGCAATAAACCGGGACGTGCGTGCCGTGGTGCTTGTGTGTGCGGGGCGCACCTTCATGGCCGGCGCGGACATCAGCGAATTCGCTGGCGTCATGGCGCCGCCCGAGCTGCGCAACGTGCTCACCGAGTTCGAATCGCTGCCGCAGCCCATCGTGGTGGCGCTGCACGGCACCGCTCTGGGTGGTGGCGTCGAAGTGGCGCTGGCTTGCCACTACCGCATTGCCGACAAGGGCGCGAAATTGGGATTCCCGGAGATCACGCTGGGCATCGTGCCGGGTGCGGTTGGCACCCAGCGACTGCCGCGAATCGTCGGCGCCGAGAAAGCGCTGGCGATGTTCCTCGATGGCCGTCCGGTGGGTGCTGATGAAGCCCGGCAGCTTGGCCTGGTCGATGAAATCGCCGAAGGCGACCTGCGCGCCGCGGCCATCGCCTACGCGAAGCGCCTGGTTGCCGAGGGCAAGGGGCCGCGCCGCGTGCGCGACAACAAGGTCACGCCGCTCACCGAGGCGCAGATCGCCGCATTCCGCGCGCAGGCGGCAAAGCAGCACAAGGGCATGATCACGCCCGAACTGGACATCGCCGCGGTGCGCGCATCGTGGGAGCTGCCTTTCGAGCAGGGCCTGGCGGTGGAACGGGCCATCAGCGACGGCTCGCTGGGCACGCCTGAATCCAAAGCCATGCGCCACCTGTTCTTTGCCGAGCGCGCGGTGACCGACGTGCCGGGCGTCACCCCGGCCGACAAGCCGCGGGAGATCAAGCGCTGCGGCATCATCGGCTCCGGCACCATGGGTGGCGGCATCGCGATGTCGTTCGTCAACGTCGATATTTCCGTGGTGCTGCTCGACGTGGACCAGGCGTCGCTGGACCGCGGCATGGCCACCATCCGCAAGAACTACGAATCGTCGGTCAAGCGCGGCCGCATGACGCCGGCCGACGTGGACAAGCGCATGGGCCTGATCGAGACCTCGACGAAGTACGAGAGGATTTCGCCGACTGCGACCTGGTGATCGAAGCGGTGTTCGAGGACATGGCGCTCAAGAAGAAGATCTTCGCGGAGCTCGACCGCGTGACGAAGGCGGGCGCGATCCTCGCCACCAACACCTCCACGCTGGACATCAACCAGATCGGCTCCGCCACCCGGCGCCCGCAGGATGTGGTCGGACTGCATTTCTTCAGCCCGGCCAATGTCACGCGCCTGCTGGAGATCGTGCGCACCGACGCCACCGCCAACGACGTGGTCGCCACCGCATTTGCCGTGGCCAAGAAGGTGAAGAAGGTCGGCGTGCTGTCGCGCGTGGCCTACGGCTTCATCGGCAACCGCATGATGGATCCCTATGCCCGCGAGGCCGAACGCCTGGTGCTGGAAGGCGCGCTGCCTGCCGACGTGGATGCGGCGCTCGAGGACTTCGGCATGGGCATGGGCATCCTGGCCGTGTTCGACATGGCCGGCGTTGATGTCGGCGTGAAGGCGCGTCGCGCCAATCCTGACCAGGTGCCCAAGGACGACCCCACGTTCTATCGCGCCTCGCAAATACTCTTCGACCAGAACTGGCTGGGCCAGAAGAACGGCAAGGGCTACTACCGCTACGAGGCCGGCTCGCGAGACCGCCTGCAGCACGACGAGGCGCTTGCGTTGCTGGCGGCCGAGGGCAAGAAGCTCGGCGTCGCGCGCAGCGGTCCCATCAGCCGCCAGGAGATCACCGAACGCTGCATCTTCGCGATGATCAACGAGGGCGCGAAAATCCTGGAAGAAGGCGTGGCGCTGCGGCCTGCCGACATCGACGTGGTGTACACCTCCGGCTATGCCTTCCCGCGCCGGCATGGCGGCCCGATGTTCTACGCCGATGCCATCGGCCTCGACACCGTGCTGGCGGGCCTGAAGAAGTACGGCAAGGGTCGCCGCGCCGCGGACTTCGAACCCTCGGCGCTGCTGAAGCAGTTGGCCGAGTCAGGCAGCACCTTTGCTGCCTGGGCCAAGTCGCGCGGACTGTAAGCGGTGTACACACGCTACACCTGGTCGCCGCCGGCGCGCGCGTCGGTGGCCGTCGAAGGCGCGGACGACCGGTTTCCGGTGCGTCGCATTTTCTGCGTGGGTCGCAACTACGCCGACCACGTGCGTGAGATGGGCGGGGATCCAAAGAGCGATCCGCCCGTGTTCTTCACCAAGCCGGCGGACAGCATCGTGGCGTCGGGGAGCACCATCTCCTATGCGCCGCGCACTGCCAATCTGCATCACGAGGTGGAGTTGGTGGTCGCGCTGAAATCCGGCGGCAGCGATATCGCGCAGGAACACGCGCTGTCGCACGTGTTCGGCTATGCGGTGGGCAACGACCTGACGCGCCGCGACCTGCAGCATCAGCTGCGGGAGAAGGGGCTGCCCTGGGACATGTCCAAGGCGTTCGACGCTTCGGCGCAGATCAGCGCCATCCTGCCGGCCGAGCGGTTCGGCGCCGTGGCCGAGCAGCCCATCTGGCTCGAGGTCAACGGCCAGAAGCGCCAGCACTCGCAGCTGTCGCAGATGATCTGGTCGGTGCCCGAGATCATCGGCATCCTCAGCTCGTATGTGACGCTTGCGGCCGGTGATCTGATCTACACCGGGACGCCCGATGGCGTGGGTCCGCTGGAACGGAGACGCCGTGCGCGCCGGCATCGACGGGCTGCCGCCGCTGGAGTTCCGCATCGCTCCCTGAGGGCGATCAGTCGCTGGCCGCGAGGTGCAGCCGCGGGACGGCCGCGGCATCGCACCACAGGAATCCCAGCTGACCGAAATGCACGGCGAGGCGATGGGCCTGTGGCAGCGACAGGTCGGCCACGAGCACGCTGTCCTCCACCGGCCAGCGCTGGCGGGGATCCACGTTGCAGCCGGTGTGAAAGTCCAGGCTGCGCTCGCGCAGCATCTCGTGCAGGCGGCGCTGCGCCGCGTGGTTGGCCGCCGCATCCCGCTGCTGGCCTGAAGGGTTGTGCGCGGTGAGCAATGCGGCGCAGAAGTGCTGCTGCGAATGCAGCCACAGCCGCAGCGGTTCGCTGGGCTCATCCACCTGCAGCTGCACGCGCGTGGCGGGCAGGTCCACCAGGTACAGCGTGGAGCGGAATGCCGACAGCAATTCCTCGGTGATCATGGCTGGGCTAATGTAGCCGAACCAGGCGTCCCGCCGCTGACCCAGGAATACGCCGATGGAGCCCCGCCCCCCGCTGCCCCCTTCACGCACGAGACAGCGACGCGCAAGGTGCGCGCGGCCGAGGATGCGTGGAACTCGCGCGATCCGGATCGTGTGGTCGGCGTCTACACGCCCGACACGCTGTGGCGCAACCGTGCCGAGTTCCGCGCGGCCGTGATGAAGTGCATGCCTTCCTGGCGCGCAAATGGTCGCGTGAGCTGGATTACCGCCTGATCAAGGAGCTCTGGGCCTTCACCGAGAACCGCATCGCGGTGCGCTTCGCCTACGAATGGCACGACGACTCCGGGCAGTGGTATCGCAGCTACGGCAACGAGAACTGGGAGTTCAACGCCGAGGGCTACATGCAGCGTCGATTCGCCAGCATCAACGACCTGCCGATAACGCCCTCCGCACGCCTGTTCCAATGGCCATCGGGTCGGCGGCCGGATGAGCATCCGTCGCTGAGTGATCTGGGGCTGTAAGGTCGGTCAGGCCGGCTTCGCGAGGCGGGCGGCATCCTGCGCCAGCGCACGGATGCCGGCCCAGTCGCCGGCCTTCATCATCGCGGGCGGTGCCACCCAGGATCCGCCCACGCACATCACGTTGGGCAGGGCGAGGAATTCGCCGGCGTTGTCGCGGCTGATGCCACCGGTGGGACAGAAGGCGGCATCGGGGAACACCGAGCCCATCGCCTTCAGCATGCCGATGCCTCCGGCCTGCTGCGCGGGAAAGAGCTTCAGCAGCGTGAATCCCAGTTCCTGCGCCTGCAGCAGTTCGCCGGGGGTCATCACGCCCGGAAGGTAAGGCCAGTCCACTTCATGGGCAGCCGCGGCAAGCGCGGGCGTGAGTCCGGGCGAGACGCCGAACTGCGCGCCCGCATCGCTGGCCTGCGCGAAATGTTCGGGGCGGGTGAGGGTGCCTACACCCACCACCGCCGCGGGCACTGCGCGCCGCATGGCGCGGATGGCTTCGAGCGCCACCGGCGTGCGCATCGTGACTTCGAGCACCGTGAGGCCGCCGGCGCACAGCGCCTCGGCTAGAGGCACCGCGTGGGCAAGTTCGTTGACCACGATCACCGGGATGACGGGCGCGCGCCGCAGGACGGCGCGCAGGGTATCGGTCTTGTTCATGCGTTGCAGGTACGGCCACCGGATTCGGCATCCGTGGCGACGAGGCGGAAGGTGGAGAACAGGTCGCGGCCGCTGCCGCCCGTGACTGCCACCGGGTGCGGCGGCAGCGGACGCGCGGCGAACTCGGCGGCGGGCACCAGCACTTCCAGCGTGCCGGCGCGGGCATCGAGGCGGATGATGTCGCCATCGCGCAGCCGCGCGATGGGTCCGCCGCACAGGCTCTCGGGAGTCAGGTGAATGGCCGCGGGCACCGAGCCGGATGCGCCGGACATGCGTCCATCGGTGACCAGCGCCACGCGATGCCCCTGGTTCTGCAGCACCGAAAGCGGCGGCGTGAGCTTGTGCAGTTCCGGCATGCCATTGGCGCACGGCCCCTGCTCACGCACCACCACCACCACGTCACGCGCGAGCAGGCCTGCCTTGAAGGCTTCGGCGACCTGCTGCTGCGTGTTGAAGACCATGGCCGGCGCCTCGATCACATGCCGTTCGGGCGTGACGGCGGACACCTTGATCACGGCGCGGCCCAGGTTGCCGCGCAGCACGCGCAACCCGCCGTCGGCGCTGAAGGGATTGCTGGCCGGGCGCAGCACGCTGTCGTCGCCGCTCACGGCGGGCGCATCGCGCCAGGTCAGTTCGCCCCCGGCAAGCACCGGTTCGCGGGTGTAGGCGTGCAGGTCGGGGCCACCCACGGTGCGCACATCGGCATGCAGCAGGCCCACGCCCAGCAGCTCGCGAATCAGGAAGCCCATGCCGCCGGCGGCATGGAAATGGTTCACGTCGGCCTTGCCGTTGGGATAGACGCGGGCCAGCAGCGGCACCACAGCCGACAGATCGCTGAAATCGTCCCAGTTGATGCGGATGCCCGCCGCATGGGCCATCGCCACCAGGTGCAGCGTGTGGTTCGTGGAGCCGCCGGTGGCCAGCAGGCCCACGATGGCGTTGACGAAGCTGCGCTCGTCGATGACATCGGCGATGGGCAGCGGGTTGGGGCCCAGCGCGGTCTGCGCGGCGACCCGCTGCGCCGCGGCGCGGGTCAGCGCGTCGCGCAGCGGCGTGTGCGGATGGATGAACGCCGCGCCCGGCAGGTGCAGGCCCATCACTTCCATCAGCATCTGGTTGCTGTTGGCCGTGCCATAAAACGTGCAGGTGCCCGCGCCGTGGTAGCTGGCCGCTTCGGCCGCGAGCAGTTCGTCTCGCCCCACCTTGCCCTCGGCATACAGGTTGCGGATTCGGGATTTCTCGGGGTTCGGCAGGCCCGAGCTCATCGGTCCGCCAGGCACGAATATCTGCGGCAGGTGACCGAAGGCCATCGCGCCGATGAACAGGCCCGGCACGATCTTGTCGCAGATGCCCAGTAGCAGCGCGGCATCGAACATGCCGTGCGACAGCGCCACCGCGGTGGACATCGCGATCACGTCGCGGCTGAACAGCGACAGCTCCATGGCATCGGTGCCCTGCGTGACGCCATCGCACATGGCAGGCACGCCGCCGGCGAACTGCGCCACGGCGCCGGCTTCGCGCGCCGCGGCCTTGATCAGCTGCGGGTAACGCTCGTAGGGCGCATGTGCCGAAAGCATGTCGTTGTAGGCCGAGACGATGGCGATGTTGGGCCAGGGCCGGGCCCGCAGGGCTTCCTGATCCGAGCCTGCGCCGGCGAAGCCGTGCGCGAGGTTGGCGCAGCCGTGATGCGAGCGCGCCGGACCTTGCGAAATCGCCGAGCGGGTTCGCTCCAGCCAGGCGGCGCGGGAGTCGGCGCTGCGCTCGCGGACGCGATCGGTGACGGCTGCAACAGTTGGGTGGATTTCCCGGCGGGTGTCGGCCATGTCATGCACACTAGGCAAGCGCGTGAGGAAAGTCCACGCCCGGTATCCATGTTGCTGAAGCGATTCGAATCCCTGGAAGACGCAGCCACTTCCCTGGCGGCGCAAGTCAGTGCGGCGCTCGCCGAGGCGGTCAGCGTTCGTGGCGCCGCCAGCCTGCTGGTGCCGGGTGGGCGCACCCCGGCCGCGATGTTCCGCGAGCTGCGACGGCATCCCATCGCCTGGGATCGCGTCAGCATCAGCCTCACCGATGAACGCTGGGTTCCGCCGCATCATGCCGACAGCAATGCGCGGCTGGTGACCACCGAGATGCTCGCAGGATTCGCGGCCGCCGCGAAGTTCATTCCCCTTTACAACGTGGCACCCACTTCAGCGCAGGGTGCCCTCGCAGCCTGGCGCGCCCTGGCCGAGATGCCACGGCCATTCGATGTCGTGGTGCTGGGCATGGGGGATGACGGGCATTTCGCTTCGTTGTTCCCGGGCTCGCCGGGCCTCGAGGCGGCTCTGGATCCGCACGCGGCTGCGGCTTGTGTCCCGATGCGTGCTCCTCGGCGCCGGACGATCGGCTGTCGCTGAATCTGGCCGCGCTTGCAGCGTCACGGCGACTGTTCCTGTTCATCACCGGTGAGCGCAAACTCGAACTCATCCAGTCGGTGGGCAGTCGGGCGTGGTTGCCGATAGACGACCTGTTGTCGCTGCGCGAACCCGGGCCTGCGATCTTCTGGGCGCCGTAGTAGGCCCACGCACGGCATATACTCCAGAGCACAAGCGGGGGGTATGCCGTGAGAAGAATCGTCCTGTTGGTTGCGATGGCCGGCGCGCTGCTGGCCTCCATTTCCGGTTCCGCGGCCGAAACATCCTGCAATCGCCAGTGCCTGGCGGGCGTGCTGGATGTCTACCTGCAGGCACAGCTGAAGCACGACCCCTCGCTGCTGCCGGTTACCCGCAATGTGAAGTACACCGAGAACGGCGTGCGCCTGGCCCTGGGCGACGGACTGTGGCAGACCGCTGCGGCACTGCCCACGTACCGGCTCGACGTGATCGATGAAGAGGCCGGTCAGGTCGGGCTGCTGGGACGCATCAGCGAGAACGGCAACAACAACTGGTATGCGGTGCGGCTGAAGGTCGAGCCGGGCAGCAGGGTCTCCGAAATCGAGGTGCTGGTGAATCGCAGCATCAGCGGTCCGCCGCAGGGCGGGGCTGGCGGCGCGCCGCCGCGCCAGGGCGCCGAACCGCATCCGCTGATGATGCAGGAAGTGTCGGCGGGCGGACGTTTGACGCGCGCGCAGCTGGCCGATATCAGCGACGCCTATTTCACGGGCCTCGACACCGAAGAGAGCGCGCGCAACGTGCGGTTCGCGCCCGAGTGCCAGCGCCGGGAGAACGGCACCATCATGGCAAACAATCCCGATGCCCCCCAGGGCACGATGGCGTCCTGGGACTGCAGGACCCAGTTCGACACGGGTTTCTCGGTGATCGTCACGGACACCCGCGAGCGCCGCTTCGAAGTGGTGGATCGCACCCGAGGGCTGGCCTTTGCCTGGGCCTACTTCGACCACAATGGCACGGTGGCGAAGTTCACCAACACCCCCGATCGCCGGCAGGCTGATGTCGCGCCGGTGTTCCGGCAGCCCATATCGTTCTACATCGCCGAAGTGTTCAAGGTCGTGGACGGCAATATCCGGCAGATCGAGGCCGTGCTGACCACGGTGCCGTACCAGATGGAATCGGGTTGGTAAGGAGAATTTACGTTGAAGAAATGCATCACCGTCGTGGCTGTGCTGTGCGCAATGATTCCGCTGGCGCAGGCGGCCCAGCCGGCCGGCAATGAACAGCGCCCCACCGGCGGAAGTTTCACGCCCCCGCCGCCGGATCGGGTGCCGGTGTGCACGCGCGCCACGCTGCAGGCGGCGGTCGACAGCTACCTCGATGCGCAGCGCAGCGGCAATCCGCGCAAGCTGTCGCTGTCGGGCAATGTGCGGGTGCTGCAGGACATGGCGCCCATCGAAGCCTCGCAGGGGCTGTGGAACAAGCCGCTGGTCATCGCGGCCACCAGCAGCGTGCTCGATCCGGCGCGCTGCAAGACCTTTACCGAGATCGTGGTCACCGAAGGCACGCCCTACATCATCGGCACCCGGCTCTATGTGGATGAAGGGCGCATCACTCGCATCGACAGCCTGGTCACCACGAAGGGCGACTGGCTGTTCAACGCCAACAACTACGCGCACGTGATGAAATCGGAGGACTGGGGCGTGCTGCCGGTCGCGCAGCGCACCAGGGCGCAGGACATGATCAACGGCGCCAATGCGTACCTGGATGCCTTCGCAGACAAGCACCTGGACCAGCCCTGGGGATCACCCTGCGAGCGGCTTGAGGGCGGCGCCTACACCAACGTGAAGGCCGATCCGAATTCCACCTGCAAGGTGGGCATTCCTAACGGCGTGCTCTACATCGTGAACCGCGACTACGTGGTCGATGAAGAAAAGGGCGTGGTGCAGGTGTTCTGCCGCTTCGGCAACAGCACCAATGGCATGCCGGATTCGCACATGTTCCGCTACGTGAACGGCAAGTACCGCTACGTGCACACGATCTCGGTGTCCGCGGCGAAGAACTCGCCGCAGATCGGCGATTACTGGCCGGCCACGAAGTGATGCGATCCTGGCGCGCACCGCGCTGGCTGGTCATCGGGTTCGGCCTGCTGCCGGGAATGCTGGTCGTGGCGGCCGATTCCCCCTGGCAAGTCGAGGCTGCGGGCATAGCCGATCGCTTCCAGGCCGAATTGCAGGGGCGCCTGCAGCAGGCGATGGCCGCCGGCGGTCCGGTGGAGGCAGTTCGCGTATGCCAGGTCGAGGCGCCGGCGATCGCCAGCCGCCTGTCGCGCGAGACGGGCTGGCAGGTGCGGCGCATCGGCACGCGCGTGCGCAATCCGCTGACGGGCGTGCCCGATGAGTGGGAACGGGATCAGCTGCCGCAACTGGCAGCCCGGCTCGCGCAGGGCGGGGAAATGCCGAATGCCAGCTCGCAGACCATCACGGAGCAGGGCGTGGAACAACGCTACCTGCGTGCCATCGTGGTGGGTCCGCTGTGCCTGTCGTGCCATGGCGATACTTCGGCACAATCCGAGGCGCTGCGGGCAGCGCTGCAACAGGGGTATCCGCACGACGCCGCGACAGGCTACAGGCAAGGGCAACTGCGTGGCGCGTTTGCGCTTCGCCGGGTACAGCGCGCCGCCCCCTGAGGGGCGACGCGAGTGATGGTGGAGGCGGCGGGAATCGCACCCGCGTCCGCAAGTCCTACATTTCAGGCTCTACGTACGTAGCTGTCTCTTTGTTTTCTCACCTCACGCTACCCGAGCAGCAGGGAAGACGCTTGGCCAGCTAACGGTGTCTCTTAACGCTGAACCCCGTAGCACGGTTCAGCGCGATCCTGTGAGCGCGTCCCCCGGTTCCGTGGCACAGGCACCAGCGGGTCGGAGGTTAGGCGGGGTTAAGCCGCCAGAGCGTAGTTGTCGTCGTTGGCAACTAGAGTTTGCACAAGAGTTTAACGAGGACCCATGCACCTCGGTACGCCCCTGAAGTTTCGCAACCCACGTCGAAACTGGTCGCCCCCTTCAGAAGAAACTGGATTATACGCCTGCCTGCGCAGCTGCGCCGACGTAGTTCACATCGCCGCCCAGGCACAGGCTGCAGCGCCGATGCGTGGGGTTGATGGGGGCGGCGAGCGCCGATTCAACGTCGGCGAGACGGTCGAAGGCGGGGTCATCGTCCACCAGCGCGCAGGCTGTCAGCCTGAGCTCCCCGTCGCGCCGGATCAGCATGCGCCCGTGCGCGCACAGGGGCGTGCCCGGCGCGGCAGTGCGAACCGCCATGGGCGGACCGGCGGCGGCATCGAGCGCCCCGAGCTGCGGCAGCGCCACTATCGAAAGATTCTCCGGCAGATTGTTTTTTCGCAGAAGCTGCCCGAAGCGCTGCAGCACCTGCGCCTGGTTCTCCCCGGACTGCATCTGCCGCGTGATGCCAACCTCGAAGCCTGCGGCATGCAGCAGCTTCAATCCCTCGATGGCCTTGCGGAAATTCTTCAGGCCCCGCTGGGCGTCGTGCGCGGCTTCATCCGGCGTGTCGAGGCTGACGCGGAACGACAGTGGATGCGGGGCGGTGCGCAGGGCGGCCAGCAGGTGGCTGCGGCGGATCCACGGCGCCGTGCCATTGGTGAGCACCAGCACGGGCCGCAGACCAAGCGCCGCGAGCAGCAGTGGCTGGATGCCCTTGAGGATCAGCGGCTCGCCGCCCGTGAAGATGAAACGACGGGCGCCGGCCGCCGCCGCGGCCTGGAGCACCGGCAGCACCTGCGCCACGCCGAGGGCCTCGAGGCGCGCATCGCCGGGCTTTGATCCCTCGTGGCAGAACGGGCAGGAGAGGTTGCAGGCCGTTCCGGTATGGATCCACAGGTCCCGGAATTCGCGCAGCGCAATGGAAATGGCAGGTGCCACGGAGCGCTTCAGCGCACGCGCATCACGCGGGCCTTGTCGCGCTGCCAGTCGCGGTCCTTCTCGGTGGCGCGCTTGTCGTGCTGCTTCTTGCCCTTGGCAAGCCCGATTCGCAGCTTGGCGCGGCCGGCCTTCCAGTAAAGCTCCAGCGGCACGATGGTGTAGCCGGAGCGCTCGACGGCGCCGACCAGCTTGTCGATCTCGGCGCGGTTCAGCAGCAGCTTGCGCGCGCGCACCGGGTCGGTGATCACATGCGTGGATGCCGAGGACAGGGGCGAGATGTGTGCGCCGATCAGCCAGATCTCGCTGCCGCGGATGACCACATAGCCTTCGGCGATCTGCGCCTTGCCGGCGCGCATCGACTTGACCTCCCAGCCCATCAGCATCAGGCCGGCTTCGTATCGATCCTCGATGAAATAGTCGTGGCGCGCGCGGCGGTTCTCCGCGATCAGCTTGCCTTCATCCGTGGTGCTTTTGGCCATGCGGTATTATGCGGCATGCGAGAGATCCGCCGCTCAGCACTGGTTCCCGTGCCCGCGCAGCGCATGTTTGCGCTGATCAACGATATCGACAGCTATCCGCAGTTCGTCCCGGGATGCCAGGCGGCCAGCGTGCTGGAACGCACCCACGACATGCTGCGCGCGCGGCTCACGGTGGGCAGCGGCGCGCTGCGCACTTCGTTCGTCACGCGCAACCAGCTGGTGGCGGACCGCAGTGTCCGCATGGATCTCGAAGAAGGTCCGTTTCGCAGCCTGACGGGCGAGTGGACCCTGGAGCCCTTGCCTGCGGCGCCCGGTGAAAGCGGGTGCAGCGTGCAGCTGGTGCTGCGCTTCGAGCTGCAGCGCGGACTGGCGGGTCTTGCGATGGGCCCGATGATCGAACGGATGGCCGGATCCCTGGTGGACGCCTTCGTGGCGCGCGCCCGTCAGGGAGTGGCTGAGGTGGCGGGCGCCGGCGTTGCGGCGGGTTCCGCGGGTGATGCAGCCGCCGGCTCGGCAACCGGCGAGGCTGCCGGTGCCGGTGCATCCGATCGCTCGACGTGATCGACCTTGTCGTCCTTGAACCACACCGACAGGCGCTTGGTCTCGGGCTTCCACGTGCGGCCAACCTTCACGTAGTAGTAGTAGTCCCAGCGGTCCTGGTCGAAGCCACTGGGCACCATGGGCGTGCCGAGCAGGAATCGCACCTGCGAGCGCGTCATGCCGGTCTGCAGCTGCTCGACCTGGCCTGGATCCAGGAAGTTTCCCTGCTGGATGGGCATGTGATAGAGGCAACCACCCGCCAGCAGCATCGCGCCCGACAGGGCGATGGCGCGGAACAGGTTGAGCGCGCGTTGCCGCGAGCCATTCTCAAGCAGGGGTTCGTGTCGCATGGTTGGAGGCGTCATTGTACAATCGCGCATAGTACCCCACATGGAGCCCGACCAAATTGGAAGGCAAAGACCTCAGAAATGCCGGGCTCAAGGTAACGCTGCCCCGGCTCAAGATCCTCGAGATTCTCGAGGGCGGCGGGGCGCGGCACAAATCAGCTGAAGACATCTACAAGGCGCTGCTGAGTTCGAACGAGGACATCGGCCTGGCCACGGTGTACCGCGTGCTCACCCAGTTCGAGGCCGCGGGCCTCGTAACCCGGCACCACTTCGAGAACGGTATGGCCGTTTTCGAGCTGAACCGGGGCGACCACCACGACCACATCGTGTGCTTGGACTGCGGCAAGGTCGAGGAGTTCGTCGACAAGGACATCGAAGAGCGCCAGAAGGCCATCGCAGGCACCAAGGGCTTCGATATCCACGATCACTCGATGATCCTGTATGGACGTTGCCGCAAGGTCGAATGCCCGTCGCGGGCAGCCGCCGCGCTGATGAAGAAGCCGCAGTAGGCCCCTAGGGGCCCGGCGAGATCCTGATCCTGGCGGTGTCGCCGCTGCTGGTCGCCGGCGCGGCCAGCATTTCCCTCGCATGCGCCAGCGCCTTGGGCGTGACCTGCGAACCCGCCAGCATGCGGGCCACTTCCTGCACGCGATCCTGGCCCGACAGCTCCGTGAGCGTCGTGCGCGTGGTCTTGCCATCGGTGAGCTTCAGCACGCGCAGGTGGTGATGACCCTGCGAGGCCACCTGCGCCAGGTGCGTGACGCACAGCACCTGGCCGCGCGAACCCAGTGACCGGAGCTGCCGCCCGACGACTTCGGCTATCGCGCCGCCGATGCCCGAATCCACCTCGTCAAACACCATGCAGCGTCGCTCGTCGGCGGTGCAGGCCACCTGCACGGCCAGCGACAGGCGCGAAAGCTCGCCGCCGGAGGCAACCTTGGCCAGCGGGCGCAGCGGCTGCCCCGGATTGGCGGTGACCCGGAATTCGATCTGGTCGAGGCCGTGCGGCTGCGGTTCCGCCGACTCGTGCGGACCCACCTCGACCTGGAAGCGGCCACCGGTCATGCCCAGCAGCTGCATGCGCGCGGTGATTTCCTTGCTGAAGGTGGCGGCGGCGGCCGTGCGCGCCTCGGACAGCCGCGTGGCCTGCGTGCGGTATGCCTGCAGCGCATCGGTCTGTTCGCGGCGGATCGTGGCAACGTCCTGTTCGGCGGTTTCGATGTTGGCGAGGTCGGTTTCGAGCGTCACGCGCAGCTCGGGCAGTTCGCCGACAGGCACGCGATGCTTGCGCGCCAGTTCCTCGGCGGCGGCGAGGCGCCGCTCCACGGCGGCCTGGCGGGCGCTGTCGAGCTCCAGGCCATCGGCATAGCGCCCCAGCTCCCGCGCGGCTTCGGTGATGCGGATCGAGGCCTCTTCGAGCAGCGGCATCAGCGGCTCGAGCGCGGGGTCGAGTCCGAGCAGCGGCTTGAGCGCGGATTTCGCCTGCGCGAGGCGCTGCTGGGCGGTGTTGGTTTCCCCGTCGTACAGCAGCTGCGCGGCCAGCTGCGTGCCTTCGAGCAGGCGGCCCCCGTTGCCGAGGCGCGCGGCTTCGGCAGCCAGGTTCGCCGCCTCGCCGGGCTTCATGTCGAGCGCGGCAAGCTCGCTGGTCTGGAAACGAAGCATCTCCATGCGGGATTCGCGATCGCGCAGGCGGGATTCGATTTCCAGCAGCCTGTTGAGCAGGCCCAGCCAGCGGCCATGGGCGGCTTCCACCTCTTCGGCCAAAGAATCAAGGCGCCCGTAGCGATCGAGCAGTTCGCGCTGCGCGGCGCCGCGCACCAGCGACTGGAATTCATGCTGGCCGTGGACGTCGAGCAGGGCGCTGACCACTTCGCGCAGCTGCTGCACGGCCACCGACTGGCCATTGAGATAGGCGCGCGAGCGGCCGTCGGTGGTGACCACGCGGCGCACCAGCAGCTCATCGTCCACCTCGATGGACTGTTCCTCAAGCAGCGCGCGCAGCGATCGCGGCGCCTGGCGGATGTCGAAGGTGCCGGCGACCTCGGCGCGGTCTGCGCCAGCGCGGATCTGGTCGGTGGCGGCGCGCGCTCCGCACAGCAGCGTGAGCGCGTCGACCACGATGGACTTGCCGGCGCCGGTTTCACCGGTGAGCACGGTCAGCCCGCCGCTGAAGTCCAGCTCCAGCGATTCGACGATGGCGAGGTCGCGGATGTTCAGGTGCGTGAGCATGCGAAAGGCCCTTCAGCGCTGCAGGTTGCCGCCCCCGCGGCCCCAGTGCAGCTTGGATCGCAGCAGTCGGTAGTAATCGTAGCCGGGCGGATGCAGCAGCGTGATGCGGTGTGCCGAGGGGCAGATCTCGAGCTGCTCGCCGGGCTGCAGTTCGCCGAACACCACGCCGTCGCAGGTGACCTGCGCGCGCGTGTCGTAGCGTTCGTGCAGCACCACGCTGACGGTGCTGCGACCGGAAACCACGATGGGGCGATCGGCCAGCGTGTGCGGGCAGATGGGCACCACGACCAGCACATCGAGCGCGGGGTCGACGATGGGGCCGCCGCACGACAATGCATAGGCCGTGGAGCCCGTGCTGCTCGACACCACCAGTCCATCGGCGCCGTGGCTGTTGACGAATCGGCCATCGATGCGGGTTTCGAAGTCGAGGATGCGACCGGTTTCCCACTTGGCCAGCACCACGTCGTTGAGCGCGAGCTGCGAGCGCGTTTCGCGCCCGGGGCCGCTGAGCCGGGCTTCGAGCAGGGGGCGGTGGTCGCTCTCGTAGTGACCTTCCAGCACCGAATCCACGCACTGGAACATGTCCTGTGGCATGACGTCGGTGAGGAAGCCCAGCCGCCCGCGGTTGATGCCCAGCAGCGGGATGCCGCTGCCGGCCACCAGTCTTGCGGCATAGAGCAGCGAGCCGTCGCCGCCGATGACCACGGCGAGCTGGGCCCGGGTGACCAGTTCCGCGTCGTCCACGGCAACGGCGGCTTCGCCCAGGGCGCTGGCCGCCGCGGTGCGCTGGACCAGCGTGGTGAGACCCCGCTGCGCCAGGTGCGGCAGCAGCGCCGCAGCGGATTCCCGGACCGTGTTCTCCTCGAACCGGCCCAGCAATGCGCAGGTATGGATGGCCTTGCTCATGAGGGGTCTAGTTTACCGGTACCGCACCATGGGGCTGGGCAGGGATTTGGTGCGCGAATCGGCAACTTGACGGCAATGCCGGGGCGCGGCTAGCGTCCCCCTGCCAATGAACGCTGAAAAGCGCGAGGAATCCAAGCTCAACGATCGTGCCCAGCAGCTGCTGAAGGTGCTGGTGGAGAGCTATATTCGCGACGGCCAGCCGGTCGGGTCGCGCAGCCTGTCACGCGATTCGGGCCTGAATCTCTCGGCCGCCACCATCCGCAATGTGATGGCCGACCTCGAGGCCTATGGCTTCGTCGCCTCGCCCCACACGTCGGCCGGCCGAATTCCCACGCCCAAGGGCTACCGGTTCTTCATCGATACGCTGCTGAAGGTGCAGCCGCTCGAGGCGGCCGCCGTCGAACAGCTGCGGCGGGAGCTGGGCGGGTCCGATGATTCGCGCTCGCTGGTGTCGGTGGCCTCGCAGCTGCTTTCCAACGTGACGCAGCTTGCCGGCGTGGTGTCCATGCATTCCTCGCAGGCCGCCGCGCTCACCCACATCGAGTTCCTGCCGCTTTCTGAACGGCGGGTGCTGGCCATCCTGGTGTTCGATGACCGGGAGGTGCAGAACCGGGTCGTGCAGCTCGACCGGCAGATCCCTCCGGAGGAGCTTCGCCGTGCCGCCGGCGCGCTCAACGAGCAGTTTCGCGGTCGCACGGTGGAGCAGGTGCGGCAGGACCTCATCGCCCAGCTGTCGGAGATGCGCGAGCACCTGAACCAGGGCATGGTCGACACCATCTCCGTGGCGCAGCAGGTCTTTGCCGAGCCCGCCGGCAGGGGTGACATGGAGCTGATGGTGGCCGGCGAGACCAAGTTGATGGGATTCGCCGAGCTTTCGTCGGTGGAAAAGCTTCGCCGGCTTTTCGATGCCTTCAACGAGAAGCGCGAGATCCTGCAGCTGCTCGACATGAGCCTGCACGGCCAGGGCGTGCAGATCTTCATCGGCCAGGAATCCGGCTACCAGATCTTCGACGACTGCAGCGTCGTGGCCGCGCCCTACAGCTCGGACGATGGCACGGTGGGCGTGATTGGCGTCATCGGTCCCACGCGAATGGCGTACGAACGGGTGATCCCCGTGGTCGACCTGACCGCCCGCCTGCTCGGGTCGGCCTTGAGTTCCCGGCGCTAGTCCCCATATTGTCCGCGCCCATGCGGCGCAGTGTCGCCTGCGAAACGGGGTTTCAAATCCCGTGCAGGCTATTGTTTAGTGGAGATTAAATGACTGAAGTGGAGACCGGGCAGGGCGCGGATGCCCCGGGCGCGACGGCGCCGGACGAGCTCTCGCAGCTGCGGGCCGAGCTCGAGGCTGCCCGTGAACAGCTCGTCCAGCATCGGGAGCAGGTGCTGAGGGCGGCGGCGGAGCTGGACAACATCCGCAAGCGCGCGGCGCGCGACGTGGAGCAGGCCCACCGCTATGCGCTTGAGAAATTCGTGCAGGAACTGCTGCCGGCAGTGGATGGGCTGGAAATGGCGGTGGCCACCGGTGCCCGTGCCGATGCCGCGAGCCTGGCCGCCGGCCAGGAGGCCACGCTGAAGCTGCTGCACAAGGCGCTGGAGCGTTTCGCCGTCGTCACGCTGGACCCCCAGGGCGAGCCTTTCGACCCGGCGCGCCATGAGGCCATGGCCATGCAGGAATCGCCCACGGCCGAACCGCATTCGGTGCTGCAGGTGGTGCAGCGGGGCTATGAGCTCAACGGGCGGTTGTTGCGACCCGCTCGCGTCATCGTCGCGCGCGGGTCTGAAAACACTTGAACTGCCGGTAACGGCTCCCAGATAGGACTTATCAGCCCACCGGGCACATTTTTCTTGGGGTAAACGACATGGGAAAAATCATCGGTATTGACCTGGGCACGACCAACTCCTGCGTCGCCATCATGGAAGGTGGCAAGCCGCGCGTCATCGAGAACAGCGAGGGTGACCGCACCACGCCGTCGATCGTCGCGTTCACGAAGGATGGCGAAGTCGTGGTGGGCCAGTCGGCCAAGCGCCAGGCCGTCACCAATCCGAAGAACACGCTGTTCGCCGTGAAGCGCCTGATCGGCCGCAAGTTCAAGGACGACGTGGTCCAGAAGGACATCAACATGGTGCCCTACAAGATCGCCTCGGCCGACAACGGCGACGCCTGGGTCGAGGTGCAGGGCAAGAACATGTCGCCGCCCGAGATCTCCGCGCGCGTGCTGGCCAAGATGAAGAAGACCGCCGAGGACTATCTCGGCGAGCCGGTGACCGAGGCGGTCATCACCGTGCCGGCCTACTTCAACGATTCGCAGCGCCAGGCCACCAAGGACGCGGGCCGCATCGCGGGCCTGGACGTCAAGCGCATCATCAACGAGCCCACGGCCGCCGCGCTGGCCTATGGCATGGACAAGGCCGGCGGGGATCGCAAGATCGCCGTGTACGACCTGGGTGGTGGCACCTTCGACGTGTCGATCATCGAGATCGCCGAAGTGGACGGCGAGCGCCAGTTCGAGGTGCTCTCCACCAATGGCGACACCTTCCTCGGCGGCGAGGACTTCGACAACAAGATCATCCATTTCCTGGCCGACGAGTTCCTGAAGGAATCCGGCGTCGACGTGCGCAAGGATCCGCTGGCCATGCAGCGCCTGAAGGAAGCCGGCGAGAAGGCCAAGATCGAGCTGTCGTCCAGCCAGCAGACCGACGTGAACCTGCCGTACATCACCGCCGATGCGTCGGGCCCGAAGCACCTGAGCGTCAAGCTCACGCGCGCCAAGCTCGAGTCGCTGGTCGAAGACCTCGTCAAGCGCACGATCGAGCCCTGCCGCATTGCCATGAAGGATGCGGGCACATCGCAGAGCGATGTGTCCGAGGTGATCCTCGTGGGTGGCCAGACGCGCATGCCGCTGGTGCAGAAGTACGTGAAGGACTTCTTCGGCAAGGAGCCGCGCCGCGACGTGAATCCCGATGAAGCCGTGGCCGTGGGCGCCGCCGTGCAGGCGGGCGTGCTGGCCGGCGAAGTGAAGGACGTGCTGCTGCTCGACGTCACGCCGCTGTCGCTGGGCATCGAGACGCTGGGCCAGGTGATGACCAAGCTCATCGACAAGAACACCACCATCCCCACCAAGGCTTCGCAGACCTTCTCGACCGCCGACGACAACCAGACGGCCGTGACCATCCACGTGCTGCAGGGTGAGCGCGAGCGCGCGCACGACAACAAGTCGCTGGGCCGCTTCGACCTCACCGACATCGCCGCCGCGCCGCGCGGCATGCCGCAGGTCGAGGTGTCGTTCGACATCGACGCCAACGGCATCCTGCATGTGTCCGCCAAGGACAAGGCCACCGGCAAGGAGCAGAAGATCGTCATCAAGGCCTCTTCGGGCCTGTCGGAAGACGAGATCAAGCGCATGGTCGCCGATGCCGAGGCGCATGCGGCCGAGGACAAGAAATTCCGCGAGCTGGTGGAAAGCCGCAACCGCGCCGACGCGCTGGTGCATGCCACCGAGAAGTCGCTGGCGGAGCTGGGCGACAAGGTGTCGGGCGGTGACCGCGCCGCGGCCGAATCCGCGCTGTCGGACCTCAAGTCCGCCATCAAGGGCGACGACAAGGAACAGATCGATCGCAAGGCCGAGCAGCTTGCCAAGGCTTCGCAGGGCGTGATGGCGGCCGCGCAGCAGGCCGCGGGCGGCGCAGGTGGCGGCGCGTCCGACGCAGCCCAGGCCGATGCCGGCAGCACGGGCAAGAACGACGATGTCGTCGATGCGGAGTTCGAGGAAGTGAAGGACAAGAAGGGTGGCAACGCCTGAAGGCGTAGCCCCACTTCTCCGGAACAAGCAGCAGCTGCATGGCGAAACGTGACTACTACAAAGTCCTCGACGTAGCGCGCGACGCGTCGGAAGCCGACATCAAGAAGGCTTACCGGCGCCTCGCCATGAAGCTGCATCCGGATCGCAATCCCGACGACAAGAGCGCGGAGGAGCAGTTCAAGGAGGCCAAGGAGGCCTACGAGGTGCTCTCCGATGCGCAGAAGCGCGCTGCCTATGACCAGTTCGGGCACGAGGGCCTCGAGGCGCAGCGCGGCGCCGGTGGCGGCGGCCCGGGGTTCAATCCCGGCGAGGCCTTCGGCGACATCTTCGGTGACGTGTTCGGCGACATTTTCGGTGGTGGCCGCCGCGGTGGCCGCTCGCAGGTGTTCCGGGGCGCGGACCTGCGCTACGAACTGGAGCTCGACCTGAACCAGGCCGTGTTTGGCGCGTCGATCGAGATCGATGTGCCGAAACTGTGCGAGTGCGAGACCTGCAGTGGCTCGGGCGCCGCGAAGGGCTCGAACCCCGTGCAGTGCGAGACCTGCCATGGCTCGGGCCAGGTGCGGGTCACGCAGGGCTTCTTCCAGCTGCAGCAGGCCTGTCCGCGCTGCCGTGGCACCGGCAAGATCATCCGCAATCCCTGCGACACCTGCCTGGGGCAGGGACGCGTGCGCCGCACCAAGAAGCTGGCGGTCAAGATTCCCCCAGGCGTCGACAATGGCGACCGCATCCGCCTGTCGGGCGAGGGCGAGGCCGGGCGCAATGGCGGACCGACCGGTGACCTGTACGTGGAAGTGCACGTTCGCCCGCACGAGATCTTCGAGCGTGAGGGCGAGCACCTGTCGTGCGAGGTGCCGGTGAGCTTCGTCACGGCCGCACTGGGTGGCACCGTGATCGTGCCGACGCTCGATGGCCAGGTTTCGCTGAAGATTCCTGCCGAAACGCAGTCCGGCCGGGTCTTTCGCCTGCGCGACAAGGGCGTGAAGCCCGTGCGCGGTGGGTCGCGTGGCGACCTGTTCTGCAAGGTCATGGTGGAGACCCCCGTCAAACTCTCCAGCGAGCAGAAGGATTTGCTGCGAAAATTCGAGTCTTCGCTGAAGGCCGATGACGGCAGGCACTCCCCGCGCGAGGAAGGATTCTTCGAGGGCGTGAAGCGCTTCTTCACCGGCGCCGAAAACTAGAGAGGTCGCATGTCAGTCCGGATCGGGATCATCGGCGTAGCAGGAAGAATGGGCGCCGAGCTCGTGAAGGCTGTCTGTTCCCATCCCGGGGCCACGCTGGCCGCAGCCATAGCCCGCAGCGGTTCCAGCGTGCTGGGCCAGGATGCGGGTTCCCTGTCTGGTGGCAGGGCTGCGGGCGTCGCGATCACCGCAGACCTTCCGGCGGTGCTGCCTTCGATCGATGTGGTCATCGATTTCTCGCGCGCCGAGGTCGTGGCCGATACGGCAGAGGCCTGTGCCAGGGCGGGCGTGCCGCTGCTGATCGGCACCACCGGGCTCTCGGCCGACACGCAGCAGCGCATCGATGCGGCTTCCCGGAAGATTCCGGTGCTGGTCGCCGCCAACACCAGCCTTGCGCTCAACGTGCTGCTTGAACTTGTGCGCCGCGCCGCGCAGGCGCTGCCCGAAACCTACGACATCGAAATCTTCGAGGCGCACCACCGCCACAAGGTGGATGCGCCCTCGGGCACCGCGCTGGCGCTGGGTGATGCCGCCGCCGCTGGTCGCGGCGAGCATCTTTCACGTCCGGTGGACCTCACCGGCGCCCGCTCGGGCGCCCGTGGCAAAGGGGGCATCGGCTTCTCGGTGGCCCGGGGAGGCGACGTGGTGGGGGAGCACGATGTGCGGTTCCTGGGGTCTGGGGAACAGTTGCGCCTGAGCCACACAGCTACTGACAGGGCAATCTTCTCCCGGGGAGCCCTGGCAGCGGCCCTGTGGCTGTCCAACAGGCCTGCCAACCGTTACCAGATGGCAGATTTTCTCTTTCCAAAACAATGATTTGATGATTTACCTGCGACTACTCGCCCGCCTTGCGCCGGGCCATTTTGGGGCAAGTTCACATGGACAGGGCGGGCACCCGGAACGTAGAATTTCGCCCGAATCCGATACATCCAGTTTCGGGTTTAGTCCGCGCAAGGCGGGAGGGCGTTCCACAAGAACTCCTCCCGCTTTGTGCATCCGCAATCAGAAAACCGGTATCGCGAGGACAATGACGAGCCGCGAAGCAACAGCGGAGGTCGCTGAGTGAGTGTGAGCGCCGTACTGGCTCTGGCGGATGGATCCGTTTTCCACGGAATTTCCATCGGGGCAAAAGGAAATACCACCGGCGAAGTCGTCTTCAATACCTCGATGACGGGTTATCAGGAGATCCTTTCCGATCCGTCTTACAGCCGACAGATCGTCACGCTGACTTATCCGCACATCGGCAACACCGGCACCACGCCTGAGGACCAGGAGTCCTCGATGGTGGCGCCTGCCGGCCTCGTGATACGCGACCTGCCATTGATGACCAGCAACTGGCGATCGAACCTGTCGCTGGCCGAGTACCTGGAGCGCGGCCGCATCGTCGCCATTGCCGGCATCGACACCCGCCGCCTGACGCGCGTGCTGCGCGAGAAGGGCGTGCAGTCCGGCTGCATCATGACGGGCGAGAACATCGACGCGAACGCCGCAGTGCATGCCGCGCGCCGTTTCCCGGGCCTTGCGGGCATGGACCTGGCCAAGGTGGTCACCACGCGCGAGCGCTACCAGTGGAATGACGGCAGCATCTGGCGCACCGGCAGCCGGCCCACGCTGCGACCGCAGCAGCGCCTGCACGTGGTTGCCTACGATTTCGGCATCAAGCGCAACATCCTGCGGCTGCTGGCGGACGCGGGCTGCCGCATGACCGTGGTGCCCGCGCAGACCCCAGCCTCGGAAGTGATGGCGCTGCACCCGGATGGCATCTTCCTGTCCAACGGCCCCGGTGATCCTGAGCCTTGCACCTATGCCATCGAGGCCATCCGCGAATTCCTGAAGACCGACATCCCGGTGTTCGGCATCTGCCTGGGTCACCAGCTGCTTGGCCTTGCCGCCGGCGCGCGCACCATCAAGATGAAGTTCGGCCACCACGGCGCGAACCATCCGGTGCAGGACCTGGCCTCGCGCCGCGTGATGATCACCAGCCAGAACCATGGCTTCGCGGTGGATCCGGAATCGCTGCCGGCCAATGTTCGCGCCACGCATGTGTCGCTGTTCGACGGATCGCTGCAGGGCATCGAACTGACCGACCGCACCGCGTTCAGTTTCCAGGGCCACCCGGAAGCGAGCCCCGGCCCACACGACCTGCTGCCGCTGTTCGACCGGTTCACGCAGGCCATGATCAAGCGCCTGCAGCAGCAGCTGGTGGCTGGCGGCCGTCCGCGCCAACCCGGCACCGAGAACTGATTACATGCCACGCCGCACAGACATCCAGAGCATCCTGATCATCGGCGCCGGCCCCATCGTCATCGGGCAGGCGTGCGAGTTCGACTATTCGGGCGCGCAGGCCTGCAAGGCGCTGCGCGAGGAGGGCTACCGGGTCATCCTGGTGAACTCCAATCCGGCGACGATCATGACCGACCCGGGCATGGCTGACTCCATCTACATCGAGCCGGTCAACTGGCGCACGGTGGCGCGCATCATCGAGAAGGAGCGGCCCGACGCGCTGCTGCCGACGATGGGCGGGCAGACGGCGCTCAACACCGCGCTCGACCTGGTGCGCGAGGGCGTGCTGGAGAAGTTCAACGTCGAGCTGATCGCCGCCAAGCGCGAAGCCATCGACATGGCCGAGGACCGCGAGAAGTTCCGCAACGCCATGAGCGAGATCGGCCTGGAATCGCCGCGCTCGCTGATCGCGCACACCCTGGAGCAGGCATTCACTGCCCAGGTCGAACTCGGCTTCCCGATCGTCATCCGGCCCTCGTTCACGATGGGCGGCACCGGCGGCGGCATTGCGTACAACCGCGAGGAATTCGAGACCATCGTCACCCGCGGGCTGCATGCCTCGCCCACCAGCGAGGTGCTGCTCGAAGAGTCGGTCATCGGCTGGAAAGAATACGAGATGGAGGTCGTGCGCGATCGCAACGACAACTGCATCATCATCTGCTCGATCGAGAACCTGGATCCGATGGGCGTGCACACGGGCGATTCCATCACCGTGGCGCCCGCGCAGACGCTGACCGACAAGGAATACCAGCGCATGCGCGATGCCTCCATCGCCGTGCTGCGCAAGATCGGCGTGGAGACCGGCGGCTCGAACGTGCAGTTCGCCGTGAATCCGGCCGATGGCCGGCTGCTGATCATCGAGATGAACCCGCGCGTGTCCAGGTCCTCGGCGCTCGCCTCGAAGGCAACCGGCTTTCCCATCGCCAAGATCGCCGCCAAGCTCGCCGTGGGCTACACGCTCGATGAGCTCAAGAACGACATCACCGGCGGCCGCACGCCGGCCTCGTTCGAGCCGGCCATCGACTACGTGGTGACGAAGGTGCCGCGCTTCACCTTCGAGAAATTCCCGGCAGCCAACGCCAAGCTGACCACGCAGATGAAATCCGTGGGCGAGGTGATGGCCATCGGCCGCACCTTCCAGGAATCGCTGCAGAAGGCGCTGCGCGGCCTGGAAACAGGCCTGGATGGACTTGGCAGCGTCACGACGCTGCCGCTGGCGGGCGAAGAGGCCGCCGAGCACCTGGCCTACGAGCTGCGTCATGCCGGCGCCAACCGCCTGCTGCAGGTGGCCGACGCGTTCCGGGCCGGATGGTCCCTCGAGCGCGTGCACGAGCTCAGCTACATCGATCCGTGGTTCCTTGCTCAGATCGAGGATCTGGTCCGGGAAGAGGCGCAGGTCATCGCTGGCGGCTTCGGGTCGCTGGAAACAGCGCGCCTGCGCGCGCTGAAGCGCAAGGGCTTTTCCGATGCGCGCCTGGCGCGGCTCACGGGCCAGACCGAAAAGACGCTGCGCGACCGGCGCCGCAGCCTGGGCGTGATCCCCGTGTACAAGCGCGTGGATACCTGCGCGGCCGAGTTCGCCACCTCCACGGCCTACCTGTATTCCACCTACGAAGAGGAATGCGAGGCCGAGCCCACCGATCGCAAGAAGATCATGATCCTGGGCGGCGGCCCCAACCGCATCGGCCAGGGCATCGAGTTCGACTACTGCTGCGTGCACGCCTCGCTGGTGCTGCGCGAGGATGGTTACGAAACCATCATGGTCAACTGCAACCCCGAGACGGTCTCCACCGATTACGACACC
>JADJXW010000015.1 GCA_016720075.1 Pseudomonadota bacterium | reverse complement strand
ATCTCGTAGTAACGAGGGTCACCTACTGCCTTGGTGACGGCCTTCGGCAGGGTCAGCTGGTTCTTGGCAGTCATTTTGGCAAGCATGGCGTTTTCCAAGTGAAAGGAATCCTTACTTTACCAGAGTCGGAGTTTTCCGCAATTCCTCTATCGCCAGTGTGACCCGCCCGACTCCAGACCACGTTATTGCGCATTCCCGTTTCTAGGTTATTGGGACATCCCAAATCTAGGTTTTTGTGTAGGGCTCCCGATCCTTCACCCTCAGAGGCGGGGACCCGGGAGAAAGGAACGCCCTCTCTCGTCCTGGCGGCCTAGCCAACTGCTCGCGTGCCCGCTGGCGCAGCAAGGCGTGCGGCGTCGCTCGCACGGGCTGGTCACGAAACCTCCTGGGCGTCGCATTGGCGGCCACGCCCTGCTCCCGCAGGTGAGCCGCAAACTTCGCGCGCCATTCCTGCAGGGTCGCCTTCTTGATGTTGAGCCGCCGGCCCTGCTCACTGACCGCCTTGAGCACCACATGGACATGCGGGTGCGGTTCATCGGTGTGCAGCGCCATGACATACCGATGCTTCAAGGCGAACTCCTCCCGGCAAAACATCTGCGCTGCCGACAGCACCCGTTCCGGGTCCGTGCCCGCCGGCATGGAGAACACGAGCTTGTGGACCAGTCGCGGCGGAGTTTGCCTTCTCCCCGCACCCAGAGTGTTCTTGGCTCCGGCTTCCTGAAGGTCCAGATTCCATTCGTCTGGAATCGTGCCCGCACTGCCCTTTCCCGTGAGCACGTCGCCCTCATCGGTGAGCAATTCCACTTCCCCCTTTCGCCCGATGTAGTCGATGTGGCGCTGCACGGCCTTGCTCGATCCCGCGCCGCTGGACAGCACCTTGACCATCACCTCCGGTGTCCGCGCCGCCGTCCGGGCAACCAGCTGGGCTTGGGCTGGGGTCAGGTGGGTCTGATCCCAGCGACCCGTGCCGCGCCCGTAGGATCGAAAGTTGAACAGCAGCAACTCTTCCTCAATCTGCCTGCTCATACCCCACCTCCCAGGACGCCTTGTTGGCCTTGAGCGCTGCCTTGAAGTGGTCACGCATCGCGGTGCAAACCTTTAGGAACAGGGTCAGGTCATGCCTTCCGGGGAGCTCCAGCTCACCCTTCACATTGGCCATGCGTACCAGCTGGTTGAGGTTGCGACCGATGATGGACAGCTGCACCACGCCCTGCTCGAAAGCCTGCATCTCGACCTTCGGCAACGGCCGCAGGTTAAGCACATGGGAGCGCAGGACGGCGGCTGCATAGGTCGCCGCCGGCAGGCCCCTGGCACGCGCCCGCTCCGCAAGCGGAATCCGCACGTCCGGATGCAGGCAGATCAGCATCTTCGATAGCCGCGCCCCTTGCGGGGACTCCGGAAATGTTTGCTTGCCGAGTCGACCCGGATCAACCGCACCATCCACCAGTCGTTTCAACAGCGCGGCCTCGGTGAGCCCGAAGCCTGCTGCCACGCCGGCGAACTGCGCCTTCTCCTCTGCCGTGAGCCGCACACCACTGATCTTGTTTCGCGCCATGGGGAAGATTGTCTAACAACACTTAGCCGTTGGCTTTCCTGCGTTTCACGGTAAATGCGCCCAATACCCACCTGAACTGCGCGCAAAAAAAACTCGCACAACAGGCAGCGGTATTGCCGGAAGAATCCGCGAAACTCCTGCTGCTCGTTCAACGTTGCTGCGCTCATATTCGATTCTGGAAAGTCCTTCAGACCTCCAGCCGGAACCACATGCCAGCGACTTCCGTGACACCGATTGATTCACAGCAGCTCGCGCTGGACTTTTCGGCGCCACCGAAGAACTCCAATCGGTACGACAAAAAAGCCACCAAGCCAACCCCGCACGGCACGCAAGCCACCAGCACAGACAGCCGAGACGCCCGCCCGCTACCTCACCCGCCAGGAAGCGGCCGAGTACATCCGCTGCAGCGTGCGCTTCCTGGACGGCATGACCCTGCCCTTCATCCGCAAAGGCCGCTGCAAGGTCTACGACCGCGTTGATCTGGACGCCTACATGCAGGACGATAGGCATCGAGGGCGGGCCTGGAAGGAGAATCTATGGCCCGTGAACGTGGACTCTACCGCCGCAAGGATTCGCGGTACTGGTGGATCAGCCTCGTCCTCGCAGACGGACGCCGCGTATGCCAAAGCACTGGGTGTGTCGATCACGCCGATGCCGCGGCCTGCGCAGTCCGCCTGAAGAACGAGGCGATTGAAGCTCGGCAGCAGGGAATCGTCGGTGTATTCGTATGGCAGCAAGCGGTCATGCGATACCTCGAAGAGTCCGCAGACAAGCGCAGCCTCCGGGATGATCGTGATCATCTGAAAAGGCTGGACCCTTATCTGCGGTCCCTGCGATTGGAGGCGATCGACATGACGGCGTTGCAGCCGTTCGTCCGTGATCGCAAGTCGAAGGATGGTGTCTCGAACGCGACCATCAATCGCGCACTCGAGGTGGTTCGGCGGATACTAAATGTCGCGCATCAGGACTGGCGCTGGCTCCGCGGGGTTCCGAAGATTCGGATGCTGAAGGAACCCCGACGCCGAGTGCGATTCCTGCGACGCGATGAGGCGGACCGGCTGATGGCGACGTTGCCTTCCCACATGAAGCCGATTGTGCAGTTCGCACTGGCGACCGGCTGTCGTGCGGGAGAGATTCACGGGCTCGAATGGAGCCGCGTGGATCTGATCCGCAAGGTGGCGTGGCTCGATCATGGCACGACGAAGTCGGGCGACGGCAGGGGCATCCCGCTCAATGCGGACGCCCAGGCGGCGCTCGACTCAGTGCGCGGCAAGCACCCGCGCTGGTGCTTCACGTTCGCCGGTCACCGTATCAAGCAGAGCTCCTCGGCGTGGGAGAACGCGAAGGCGCGCGCCGGCATCGAGGACTTCCGCTTTCACGACCTGAGGCACACCTGGGCCTCATGGCACGTGCAGAGCGGCACTTCGCTGCCGGAGTTGATGGAACTGGGAGGTTGGAAGTCTTACGAGATGGTGCTGCGCTATGCACACCTGGCGCCCGAGAAATTCGGTGCCGTGGCCAGTCGCATCGAACGGCAACCGCTCGTGGGTCCAACAGGGGAGTTACGTGGCAGAAACGTAGCGAGCGTTGCTACGTTTCCGCTACGTTCCATCAACTAAGCACTTGGGAAAATCACCCAAGTACTTGATTGATTGGCGCGCCCGGAGAGATTCGAACTCCCGGCCTTCTGGTTCGTAGCCAGACGCTCTATCCAGCTGAGCTACGGGCGCGTGGGGACGCGCATTCTAGGGTTCCGGGCCGGGGGAGGCAAGGAAGAAACGGCGCATTCGAGGGTCCGTGGCCCTCGCTATCGGGCCTCCCGGGCGTAATATGCCTTCGGGATGGAACCGGTCTCTCTAAATCCTCCGCTGGTTACGCTGGCCGTGGCCGAGCGGCTGATTGTTGCCCAGGACCGGGCGGAGCCCCGCATCACGGTTTCGCTCGACCTCGGCAAGTCCACGGTCATCGTGGAACCGGGTCCGGAGCAGTGGTCCTGCCCGCTGGGAGCCTTCCCCTACCCTTTCGGGCTCAAGGAACGCACGGTCTACGCCTGGTCGGGCAGCGGCTTCGAGGCGGTCTCGCGCTTCGACGGTGGGCTCTACAAGCTGGTGCCCACGGACTGGGGGCCACCTACCTTCGAGATCGACGGCATCAAGATGCTGCCCACGGCCAGGATCTCGCCATTCGAGGATGCCGAAGACAAGGTGGCGATGATCCGCCCCCGCGGCAAGCGCGTTCTGGACTGCTGCGCGGGCCTGGGCTACTTCGCGCACTGGTGCCTCATCGAAGGGGCCGTCGAGGTGGTTTCCTACGAGAAGAGCGATGCGGTGATCTGGCTGCGCTCGATCAACCCCTGGTCGCCGCGCGGGGACTCGCGGCTGAAGCTCATCCAGGGCGACATCTCCGAGCGCATCGCGGCGCTGCCCGACAAGAGCTTCGACGCGATCCTGCACGACCCGCCCCGCTTCGGCACGGCCGGCGAGCTGTATTCGCAGGTCTTCTACAACCACCTGGCGCGGGTGCTGGTGCGCGACGGGCTGCTGTTCCACTACACGGGCACGCCCAACAAGATCACCAGTGGCCGGGATGTGCCGCGCGAGGTGCGGCGAAGGCTGGAACTGGCGGGATTCCAGGCCGAAATCAGTGGCGATGGAGTGCTCGCCCGGCGCGCACCGGCCGGCGCCGCGGCGGCTAGACGCTCGCGGGATCCTCGACGGGCACCACGCTGACGGCCACGGCGAGCTTCTGGTCCGCGGCGCCGCGGACCACGCCGCGCAGCGGCGATACGTCGTGATACTCGCGGCCCCAACCCAGCGTCACGAACTCGGTGTCGGCGATCTTGCCGTTGGTCGGATCGAACGCCACCCAGCCATGCGCGGGGCAGTGGCTGGCCACCCAGGC
Organism: Pseudomonadota bacterium; assembly: GCA_016720075.1. Classification (GTDB taxonomy): domain Bacteria; phylum Pseudomonadota; class Gammaproteobacteria; order Steroidobacterales; family Steroidobacteraceae; genus ZC4RG30. Next base: position 41,445 of record JADJXW010000015.1, on the reverse strand, counting down.
ATGCGAGGCATCGGCGCCGGCGTTGCTGTCCTTGCCATCCTTGCGACGGTTCAGCACATAGCCGCTCACGTACCGCGCCGGCAGGCCCAGTGACCTCAGGCACGAGAGCATCAGGTGGGCGAAGTCCTGGCACACGCCGCTGCGCAGCTCCAGCACTTCCTCCACGCTGGTGGAGACCGTGGTGGACTTGGTGTCGTACTTGAACTCCCTGCGGATGCGCTGCGTGAGTTCGAGCATCGCATCCATCCACGGGCGCTTGTCGGCGAAGCTCCTGCGCGCGTAGTCGCGCGTCGACTTCAGCACAGGCACCGCGGGGGATGGCACGCGGTACTGTTCCACGTCGAGCTTTGTGGTGCGATCCCACACGCCCGGGATTGCCAGCGCGCTTTCCCAGGGCGGCGATGCCGCGCCGGGCGCCGGCGAATGCGGCGAGACGATGACCTCGGATTCCGCGCGCACGACGAGGGCATCGTGCGGCACGTCGACCATGATGCTCGAATAGGGATTGCCGAAATAATCCACGCCTTCGGTGCGCTCGCCGGGGTCGGGCTTCACGTCGAGCCGGTGCGAAACCACTTCCTGCCAACTGATCTCGCGCGGGCTGAGGTGCGCGATCTGCCGGCTGACATCCACCGGCGAGGTGTACTTGTACACCGTCTCGTGCGAAACGCGGTATCTGATGGGCTCGGCCACATCAGGCTCCGAACGAGGAGATCAGCGGCGACTGGCGCACGTTGAAGAAGCAGCGGGTGAGTCGGTCGTTGAGGTCGAGCGCTCCGCCCCGGAGGCCGGTGATGGCCTCGCGCAGCGCCTTGCTCTCGGGATTCAGATCCTTGGCCTTGTCGAGCGTCTGCAGGAAGCGCACATGCGGGCGCAGCAGATCCGAGCCGCAGGGGCCGTAGCTGCGCTCAAGCACCTCCAGGTAGTCGAGCACGCCGCCAGCCTGGAAGAGCACCGAGCGCGGATTGCTGGGGTCCACCACCACGAGGTCGAGCACGGGCAGCCACTCGGGGCTGGTCATGTAGCGCGCGCGGTAGGTGACGATGGAATCGGACAGCGTCAGCAGCCATGAAAGGCCGGACTGCCCGTCGTGCAAAAAGGCGCACTGCACGGCCGCGCACTGGAACAGCAGTCGCTCCAGGCGCCGACCGATCGACATGAAGCGCCAGGCATGGTCGCGCGTCATGCCGTCGAGCGCAAAGCCCGACAGCGTGATCAGCCGCGACGCCACCACGTCGAGCCACTGCAGCGCGCCGGGCACGGCCTTGCCTTCATCCTCGGGCATTTCATCGAGCAGCCCGTTGATCGCGCGCCAGTTGTCATGCGACATGCGCTCGCGCAGGTGAAAGGCCACCTGCTGCAGCGTGCGCAGCTTGCGCGGCATGCCATCCGGATGCTCGATGTCCACCGCCGCGCGCAGCAGTTCCCTGTCGGCGTCTTCGCCGGCGGCGATCAGTCCGTTCTCGCTGGCCAGTTCGTGGATCGGCAGCTGCGAGTTCTCTTCGTCCTCGTTTTCCTGCAGCTTCAGGCTGAGGGCGAGGCGCAGCAGGCGCGCGGTGTCTTCACAGCGTTCCTGGTAGCGACCGAACCAGTACAGGTTCTCGGCCAGGCGCGAAGGCAGGCCCGCAGGCGATCGCACCAGGTCCGCGGCCGTCACTGTCGTGCGCAGCAGCGTGAAGCTGGTATCCACCTGCCCGGGCGACAGCACCCAGGTGTCTTTTGATCCGCCACCGCGCTGCATGCTGACCACGCGCGCCTTGGCGCTGCTGGCCACGCGCGTGAGTCCGCCCGGCATCACCATGTAGCCGCCGGGCGTGGCGACGGCGAACACGCGCAGGCCCACGCAGCGGGGTTCCAGCCCCACTTCTGCGCCGCGCGACAGCACCGGCGCCTGCGACACATGCACCAGTTCCTGCGCGATGTAGCGCTCGGGCCGGGCCTTGAGGGTGCTGCGGAAATCCTGCAGCGACTCTTCGTCGAGGTCGTTGCCGAAAACGATGTCGAGGTTGTGGCTGCGGTCCACCGGCTTGAAGACCAGGTGGTCCATCTTCTCGATGGCGTCTTCCAGCGCGGCGGGCTCCCCGCACCACCAGGTGGCGATGGAGGGCAGCTTCAGCTCCTCGCCCAGCAGGCGTTCGCTCAGCCGCGGCAGGAATCCCAGCAGCGCGCCGGATTCGAGAATGCCCGAACCCAGCGAGTTGGCGATGAGCACGGTGCCGTTGCGGGCGCATTCGGTAAGGCCCGCCACGCCCAGCGCTGAATCGCTGCGCAGCTCCAGCGGATCGCAGTAGCTGTCGTCCTGGCGACGCAGGATGGCGTGCACCCGGCGCAGGCCGCCGATGGTCTTGAGCCACACACGGCCATTGCGCACGGTGAGGTCGCCGCCTTCCACCAGCGGAAAGCCCAGGTAGCGCGACAGCAGCGTGTGCTCGAAATACGTTTCGTTGAAGGGACCCGGCGTGAGCAGCACCACCAGCGCAGCGCCATCGCCTCGCGGCGCGAAATGCAGCAGCGAGTCGCGCAGCGTGGCGAAGAACCGCGCCAGGTGCTGCACGCGCATGTCGCGGTACAGCTTCGGGAAGGTGCGCGACACCAGCAGCCGGTTCTCGAGCGCATAGCCGGCGCCGGAGGCCGCCTGCGTGCGGTCGTTCATCACCCACCAGCGGCCATCTGGCGATCGAGCAAGGTCCGCGGCATAGATGTGCAGGTGCACGTCACCGGGCACGGCGGCGCCATGCGCGGGCCGCAGGAATCCACCGTGCGAGAACACCAGCGGCGGGGGAATGAGCCCTTCGCGCATGGTGAGCTGCGGGCCGTAGAGATCGCCCAGGATGCGATTGAGCAGCGTGGCGCGCTGCGCGATGCCGGCCTCGAGAACCTGCCATTCCTGTGAGTCGATGATGAAGGGCAGAACGTCGAGATCCCAGGGGCGATCATGGCCCTTGGGATCTGCATAGACGTTGTAGGTCACGCCGCTTTCGCGGATCTGGCGCTCGGCGGCCACGCGCATGGCCCCGATCTCATCGGCGGTGGCCTTGGCCAGCGTGGAATAAAGGCGCGACCAGTGCGCGCGGGGCACACCCTTGCCGGCGAACAGCTCGTCGAAACGGCCATCCGGATTGGCGTATGTCGTCACCATGGGGCGGCGAGTCTACTATGCCGCGCCGTGCCGCAGGTCGAGCGTGAGCGGGTGATCCGGATTCGGTCGGCCCGAGGCCGTATTGAGGATGCCGGGCGAGTGCCCCATGCGGAAGAAGCGGGCCAGGCGGCGCGCCTCGGCCTCGTAGGCATTCACCGGGAAGGTCACATAATTCCGGCCACCCGGATGTGCCACGTGGTATGTGGCGCCGCCCAGCGACCGATTCATCCAGGTGTCAACCAGGTCGAACGTGAGCGGCGCGTGCGCGCCGATGGTCGGATGCAGGTTCGAGGGCAGCGCCCAGGCGCGATAGCGCACGCCGGCCACGTACTCGCCGACGGTGCCCGTGGGATGCAGCGGCAGCGGCACGCCGTTGACGCACAGCACGTGGCGCGAATCGACCATACCACGCACCTTCACCTGCAGGCGCTCCAGCGACGAATCGACGAAACGCACCGTGCCGCCGGTGGCGCCTTCCTCGCCCAGCACATGCCAGGGCTCGAGCGCGTGGCGCAGTTCCACATCCACATTGCGCGTGGTGAAGTCCCCCACGCGCGGGAAGCGGAACTCGAAATGCGGACTGAACCACGCCTGATCGAACGAGTAGCCCGCAATGCCCATCTCTTCCAGCACATCGCTGAAGTCGTCTTCGACGAAGTGCGGCAGCAGGAAGCGGTCGTGCAGCTCGGTGCCCCAGCGCTGCAGCCGCGTGGGCTGGTAAGGCTGCTTCCAGAAACGCGCCAGCATGCCGCGCAGCAGCAACTGCTGCACCAGGCTCATGCGCGCGTGCGGCGGCATCTCGAAGGCGCGCAGCTCCAGCAGCCCGAGTCGACCAGTGCTGCCGTCGGGTGAATAAAGCTTGTCGATGCAGTACTCGGCGCGGTGCGTATTGCCGGTCACGTCGATGAGCAGGTTCCTGAGCGCGCGATCCACAAGCCACGGGGCGTCGTCGGTGGCGCCGCTGCCCTGCAGCCGGCGCAGCTCCCGCATCGCGATGTCGATCTCGTACACCGAGTCATTGCGCGCCTCGTCGATGCGCGGCGCCTGGCTGGTGGGACCGATGAACTGGCCGGAGAACAGATACGACAGCGAGGGATGGTTGTGCCAGTAGGCGATCATGCTGGTGAGCAGATCCGGCCGGCGCAGGAACGGTGAATCGGCCGTGGTGGCCCCACCCAGCACGAAATGGTTGCCGCCCCCGGTGCCCATGTGCCGGCCATCGAGGCCGAATTTCTCGGTGGACAGCCGCGTCTGGCGCGCCGCCTCGTACAGGAACTCGGTGCGCTCGGTGAGTTCGCCCCAGTTCGAGGCCGGGTGAATGTTCACCTCGATGACGCCCGGATCGGGCGTGACGCGCAGGTGCTGCAGTCGCGGATCGCGCGGCGGTTCATAGCCCTCGAGCACCACGGGAATATCCAGCGCGATGGCGGTTGCTTCCACGGCGGACACCAGCTCGAGGTAATCCTCCAGGCTCGATGTGGGTGGGAAGAAGATGTGCAGCCGGCCATCTCGGGGTTCGGCACTCAGCGCGGTGCGCGCGACCCAGCTGGCTGATTCGAAGGCCTGCGGAGGGCGCGAGGTTTCCTTCGACTTCGCCATGATCTCGCCGGGAAGCGGCTGCAGCAGGGCGCGGTAGGCGGGCAGCGGCGCGAAGTCCTGCGTCGGATCGGGCGGATGCATCCACGGGTAATCACCGGGAGTCACCCACGGCTGCGAATTCAGCGGCAGGCGGTACCCGATCGGGGAATCCCCAGGCACGAGGTAGCAGCGCTCATCCCGCAGGAACCAGCGGCCGCTCTGCCAGCGCGAACCCGGGAAGGGCTTCGAGACCGGCAGCACATGACCCACGACGGCATCCAGGCCGTTGGAGAAAATTCGCCGCAGGCGTTCGCGCTCCAGCGGATCCGCAAGGCGCGAATCAAAAGGATCGACATTCGTCGGCAGGCGCCTTTCGCGCCAGAGGTAGTACCAGGTGTCCTCGTACGCCGGCATCATGTGCTTCGGATCGATGGCCAGGCGCGCCGCGACCGAATGCAGGAAGGCGCGGGCCTGCGCTTCGGTGGCGCCGTGATCATCTGTCTCGCGCGCGAAGTGCCGGTCGCTGGTCCACAGCGGCTGGCCGTCCTTGCGCCAGAACAGGTTCAGAGACCACCTTGGCAGCTGCTCGCCGGGATACCACTTTCCCTGTCCGAAATGCCGCAACCCCTGCGGCGCATAGTGTTCCTTGAGCCGCGCCAGCAGTTCACCCGCCAGCACCCGCTTGCGCTCACCCAGCGCCTCGGTGTTCCACTCGGCGCCGTCGCGATCATCGATCGACACGAAAGTGGGTTCCCCGCCCTGCGTCAGGCGCACATCGCCGACGGTCAGCTCGCCGTCGATCTCGTGTCCCAGCGCCTGGATCTGCTCCCATTGCTCGTCGCTGTAGGGCAGCGTTACGCGCGGGGCTTCCCATTCGCGCCGCACGCTCATCGAATGCTCGAACTCCACCTTGCATTCGGTAAGACCACCGCTGATGGGAGCGGCCGAACCCGGCTCCGGCGAGCAGGCCAGCGGAATGTGGCCCTCGCCGGCCAGCAGGCCTGAGGTGGGATCGAGGCCGATCCATCCCGCGCCCGGCAGGTAAACCTCGCACCAGGCGTGCAGATCGGTGAAGTCCTTCTCGGTGCCTGAGGGACCATCCAGGGACTTCACATCGGGCGTCAGCTGGATGAGATAGCCGGACACGAAGCGCGCCGCGAAACCCAGGTGCCGCAGCAGCTGCACCAGCAGCCAGCCCGTGTCACGGCACGAACCCGATGCCCTGGTCAGTGTTTCATCGGGCGCCTGCACGCCCGGTTCCATCCGGATGGTGTAGGCGACATGCTGCTGCAGAACGCTGTTCAGCTCCACCAGCATGTCCACGGTGCGCCGCGGCTTGCGGTCGATGGTGGCGAGGTATTTGTCGAAGGCAGCGCCATGCTTGGCGAGCACGCGAAACGGAGCGAGCTCCCGTGCCTCGTCTTCCTTGTATTGGAAGGGCCAGTTCTCGGCATAAGGCTCGACGAAGAAATCGAACGGGTTGTGAACCGCCATTTCGGCGACCAGGTCGATCTCGATTCGGAATTCGCGCGTGGGCTCGGGGAATACCAGTCGCGCCAGGTAGTTCGACTGCGGATCCTGCTGCCAGTTGAGGAAATGCTTCGCCGGTTCCACGCGCATGGAATAGGAAAGTATGCGCGTGCGGCTGTGTGGTGCCGGCCTCAGCCGCACCACCTGGGCGCCCAGCGTCACCAGTCGGTCATAGCGGTAGTGGGTGACGTGATGCAGCGCTACATGGATTGACAAGCGGGCTCCGTGGGCACGTCGCGATGGAAGTGGAAGTACTCGGACGCGACGGCGTCATGGATGTGCGCGAGATCCTCCTGCATGTGGTCGAAGGTGTCGTGCCGCTGCTCGGGAGACAGCTCTTCCGGCGTGATGCGGTCGATGCGCCGTCGGGCCACGCGCAGCGCGCGCAGCGGCTCGGCGTTGTGCGGCAGGTTCGCGAGGCGCGTTTCGATGTCATCGAGGCAGAACACCACCGCCCGCGGAAAATGCGGATCGGTGACGAGGAACTTCACCACGCCATCGCCGTTCACGCGGTTCGAACCATGGCGGCGATACATCTGGAAAGCCGACATCGATTTCAGCACGCTCACCCACAGCAGCGACGTGACGGCGTCCTCGTGATCGCCGACTGCCGGGCGGCAGCAGCACGGCCGCGTTGATGTCGAGGATGCGCGTGGTCATGTCCGCGCGCTCCAGGTGCTCGCCCATGCGCAGGAACTGGTAGGCCACGTCGTGGCTCATGCAGTCGGTCAGCATGCCCGAGGCGGACTGCTTGTCGCGGATCAGGTCCTCGAGCACCCGACGCCGCTCGACGCGCCCCATCCTGCTCTGCGACTGGCGCAGCGAGGCCAGGTACATCGCGTTCACGCGTTCTCACAGTTCGCGCGGTAGCACGTTGTGTATCACGCGGCAGTTCTCGCGCGCGTACTTCACGCAGGAATGGATGGAACCCGGGTTGCGCTGCGAGGAGATCAGGAAATCCATCACGTTGGCTTCGTTGGATTCCGGGTACGCGCGCTGGAAGAGCTGGGCAAGGCCCGCCACCTGCACCAGGTTGTCCCAGCCGAACTGCGCGCCGCGGGGCAGATCGAGCAGCACCTGCGATGTCGCGTTGATCAGGCGCGCCGTGTTCTCGGCGCGCTCCAGGTAGCGCGACAGCCAGTAGAGGTTTTCAGCCGCACGGGAGAGCATCAGGTGTCCTCCACGATCCAGGTATCCTTGCTGCCGCCGCCCTGTGATGAGTTCACCACCAGCGATCCTTCCGGCAGCGCCACGCGCGTGAGCCCGCCCGTGGTGGCATAGAGACTTCCCGACTGCAGCACGAAGGGGCGCATGTCCACGTGCCGGGGCGCGATCTGGTTGCCGATGAGCGTGGGCACGGTGGACAGCGTGAGCGTGGGCTGTGCCATGAACCCGCGCGGATCGGCCTTCACGCGCTCGGCGCACTGCCGGCGCGCCTCGGGCGTGGCCTGCGGCCCGATGAGGATGCCGTAGCCGCCGGATTCATTGGCGGGCTTCACGACCAGCTTGTCGAGGTTGGCGAGCACGTGCGCGCAGTCCTTTTCGCGATAACACAGGAAGCTGGGCACGTTCTGCAGGATGGCCTCTTCCGACAGGTAGTACTTGATGATCTCGGGCACGAACGCGTAGACGACCTTGTCGTCGGCAACGCCCGCTCCAGGCGCGTTGGCGATGGCCACGGTGCCCTTGCGCCACGCGCGCATCAGTCCTTTCACGCCCAACACGGAATCGGTGCGAAATACGTCAGGGTCGAGGAAGTCGTCGTCGATGCGGCGGTAGATCACGTCCACCCGCCTCAGACCGGCGATGTCCTTCATGTAGACCACATCGTCGCTGCCGACGATCAGGTCGGTGCCCTGCACCAGCTGCGCGCCGATCTGCTGCGCCAGATAGCTGTGCTCGAAATAGGCGGAATTGAAGATGCCCGGAGTGAGCAGCGCGATCACCGGACGGTCACCGGTCCGTGGCGACAGCGCGGCCAGCATGTCGTAGAGCGCGGCGGTGTAGCCATCCACGGGCTGGATGCGGCACATCTCGAACAGTTCCGGGAAGGCCGACTTCATCAATATGCGGTTCTCGAGCATGTACGAAACACCGGAGGGAACCCGCAGGTTGTCCTCCAGCACGTACACGGTGCCGTCCTTGTCCCGCACCAGATCGGTGCCGCAGATATGGGCCCACACCCCAAAACGGGGCGACATGCCTTTGCACTGTGCCCTGAAATTGCGCGAGTTCGCGAGCAGTTCGGCCGGGAACACCCCGTCGCGCACGATCTTCTGCTCGTTGTACAGGTCGTCGATGAAGAGGTTGAGCGCGACCAGTCGCTGCCGCAGGCCGCGATCGATCCGGGCCCATTCGCTGGCCGGCATGACCCGGGGAATGGGGTCGAAAGGCCAGGCCCGGTCTATGCTGGCCCCGTCGCCATAGGTGGTGAAGGTGATGCCCATCGTGACGATGGCCGCATCCACGGCCGCCCGCCGGGCGAGGAGATCATCCTCGGCCAGCCCCGCCAGATAGGTGCAGAGTGCCCGGGCCGCGGGTCGTGGCTGTCCATCCGGACCCACGAACTCATCGAAGCCCTCGCTCCGCAAGTAGCGCTCCAGACCCAGATCCATAGCCACCTGCCTCGTTATAAGCACTAGTTCAGCAAGAACCGTGCCTCAGAACAGCGCCCCGTTCACCAGGAAGTGCACCCAGATGGACGCGGCATAGCCCAGCGCGATCGCCCAGATCCATTTCAGGTGCGCCATGAAGGTGTAGATGCCGTGCGCCTGCCCCATCAGGGCCACCCCTGCCGCCGAGCCGATGGACAGCAGCGACCCGCCCACGCCGGCCGTGAGCGTGACCAGCAGCCACTGGCCGTGCGACATCTCCGGGTTCATCGCCAGCACGGCGAACATGATCGGGATGTTGTCGATGATGGCCGACGCGAGCCCGACGGCCACATTGGTGGTGGAAGGACCCAGCGACGCATAGGAATGGGTCGACAGCCAGGACAGGTAGCCGAAAGCGCCCAGGCCACCCACGCACATCACCACGCCATAAAAGAAGAGCAGCGTGTCCCACTCAACGCGCTTGGCGCTGATGAACACATCGAAGGGCTTCCTGGCGGGCTTGAGGCCGTCAGGCACCTGCTGGGGCACCGCAGCGACGCCGGCGCGCAACTCCGCGCGGCGGATGAAATGTCCCTGGATCATGAGCAGCCCCAGGCCGGACATCATGCCCAGGAAGGATGGCAGGTGCAGCCACTGGTGCAGCAGCACCGTGAACGCCACCGTCACCGCGAACAGGATCATCACGCCGTAGCCGCCGGGTTTCACGTGCGTGACGCTGGCTTCGGCCTGGGGCTGCGCCTGGGGAACCGCGAAGTGCATGCACAGCGCGGGCACCAGCCAGTTCACCAGCGATGGCAGGAACAGCGCGAAGAACTCGAAAAAGCTGACCAGGCCCTTCTGCCAGACCATCAGCGTGGTGATGTCGCCGAATGGACTGAAGGCGCCGCCGGCATTGGCGGCCACCACGATGTTGATGCAGGCCGGCACCAGGAAGCGCGGATTGCCGCGACCCACGTTCAGCGCCACTGCGCCCAGCACCAGCGCCGTGGTGAGGTTGTCGAGCACGGGCGACAGCACGAAGGCCAGCGCACCGGTAAGCCAGAAGATGGTGCGCAGTGAAAACCCCGCCTCACCATCCAGGAGCGCAGCGCCGCGAACACATTGCGCTCGTCGAGCGTGTTCACGTAGGTCATCGCCGCCAGCAGGAACAGCAACAGGCCGGCATATTCGAGCAGGTTGTGCTCGAGCAGCTCGGCGGCATCGAAGCCGTGCTCCCTGGCGGCAATGCCCACCAGCACCCAGATCAGGCCGGCCGCGAACACCACCGGCTTGGATTTGCGAAGCCCCGTGGACTCTTCGGCGATCACCAGAACATAGGCGAGCACGAACACGGCCAGCGCCAGCAGGGCGAGGCCCGTGCCCGTGAGATCCACGTGTTCGGCGCCGGTCACTTACTCGGAAGCCTTTTCCGCCGCCTCGCGCGCTTCGGCCGCAGCCTGCTGCGCATCCTCGAGCTTCGCCTCGTACTGCTTCTCAGTTTCCTTTGCCTGCTTGGCCTGCTCGGCGGCGCTGGCACCAGAGGCTGCGGCGGCAGCGCCGGTTTCGGCCAGGCCGCAACCGCAAAGCACCGCGCAACCGGCAAGGATCAACATTGGTCGGATCATGTGCAAACCCTCCCTGACTCGGAACAGATACATTCTATGTGAGTTGCAGGCCGGCAGCGGAATCGTCGGTGTGGCAACCCGACCGCGCGGGCGGCATGGCCCTCGACGAGGCTAGCGGCCGGGCGTGCCGCCGCCGCGCATCACGCGCTGGCGACTTGCGCGTACGGCGACGGGCTTGGCGGGCGCCATCTGCCCCAGCAGCGCTTCCAGCGACTGATCCAGTTCGCGCAGCTGCCGCTCGTCCAACTGCTTCACGGCCCGCTGCAGCACACCGGCCACGCGACCCGCCGTGGCCTGCAGCATGCTGCGACCGGTGGCGGTGACATATACGCGCACCGAGCGCTGGTCCTCATCGCTGCGCCGCCTCTCGATCCACTTCTTCAGGGCCAGCGCCTTCAGCACGTGACTCATGGTCGAGCGCTGCAGCCCCAGCGCGGCCGCCAGCTTTGATGCAGGTATGCCTGGCTCCGCGGCGATCACCGCCAGCGCGCGATGCATGACCACCGGCGCGCCGGTGGCGTCTTCCAGTTCGCGGTAGAGCGAGCGCATCCGGTCCACGAGCTCACGCGCGCGCAGCAGCGCACTGCGCTCGATGCCAGCACGGGTGTCTTCCGGATGCCGATCCTGGTCGGTCATGGCGCTGATCCTAGCAGCAATCCGCGGCACCCATGGGCCGCCGGCATTTCCGGCACTAATTGACATTTCTGGATAATTTCATATCTTAAACTATATGCAGACCTTCACGCCTCGGGCGGGAACCGGAATGGCACCGGACCCGCGCTCCTTCCTCGGCCACCGTGCGTGCCTGTTCCTCGATGTGGATGGCACGCTGCTGGACTTCGCCCCGACTCCCGATGGCGCGCTCGTGGATGACGCCCTGCTGGTGCTGCTCTCCCGCCTGCGGGAAGCACTGGGCGGTGCAGTGGCGCTGGTAAGTGGCAGACCGCTGGAGCAGATCGACACCATGTTCCGGCCACTGCTCATGCCTGTCGCGGGCATTCACGGCTTCGAACGGCGCAGTGCGGCCGGAGTGGTGTACCGACCCACCGCATCCGGAGTGGCGCTCGATCAGGTTCGCCGCTGGCTACGGCCCGATGTCCTGACGGAAGCCGGCCTGCTGCTCGAGGACAAGGGTCACTCCCTCGCCCTTCACTACCGCCTCTCGCCACAGGCGGCCGGTCGAGCTCTCGACCTGGCGCGCGGCGCGCTGGCACGGCTGGCCCAGGGCTACGAGATCATCGAAGGCGAAAAGGTGGTGGAGCTGAAACCCGCCGGCCTCAACAAGGCAACGGCCATAGAGGCCTTCATGAAGGAGCCGCCCTTCGAGGGCTGCGTGCCGATATTCCTCGGCGACGACGTGACCGATTTCGACGGATTCGCCGCGGTGCGCAGCCATGGAGGCGTCGACATTGCGGTCGGGGATCGCGCCTCGGCCCGCTGGCACCTGCAGGGCCCGGGCTCCACGCGCTCGTGGTTGCGCGAACTGGCCGACTGCCTTGGAGCGAACCGCCCATGACCCCGACCCTGGAACTCGGGGTCATAGGCAACTGCCAGGTCGCCGCGCTGGTGGACAAGGAGGCCGCCATTGTCTGGTGCTGCCTGCCCCGCCCGGATGGCGACCCGGTATTCTCCGCACTGCTCACCGCCGAGGGCAGTGCGGCCCGGCACGGGGCATTTCGCATCGAGCTCGCGCACCAGCGCCAGACACGGCAATGCTATGTCCCCAACACCGCGGTGCTGGAGACGACGCTCACCGACGAATCCGGCAACGCGGTGCGCATCACCGATTTCTGCCCGCGGTTCAGGCGCCGCGGGCGAACCTTCCGGCCCATGTCCCTGGTGCGCATTGTCGAGCCGATTTCCGGCCGACCACAGATCACGCTGCGCCTGCGGCCCACCGCGCGCTATGGCGACGGCATCAGGGCGCACGCGCTGGGATCCAACCACCTGACCTTCACATCCACCGCGGTCGACTACCGCGTGACCACCAACGCCTCGATCACGGCCATCCTCGAGGAGCGCGCCTTCGTCGTCGACCGCGCGCTCACGTTCGTGCTCGGCCCGGACGAGACGCTCGAGCAGTCTCCGGCGGTGCTGACGCGCGAGCTGCTTACCGAAACCATCGACTACTGGCGCGACTGGGTGCGCACGCTGGCCATTCCGTTTGACTGGCAGGAAGCGGTGATCCGCGCCGCCATCACGCTGAAGCTGTGCACCTTCGAGGACACCGGGGCCGTGATGGCCGCGCTGACCACTTCCATTCCAGAGGCGCAGGACACCCAGCGCAACTGGGACTATCGCTACTGCTGGCTGCGCGACAGCTACTTCGTGGTCCAGGCGCTGAACCGCCTCGGCGCCACCCGCACGATGGAGGCCTACCTGCACTTCATCGACAACATCGCCAGCAGCGCGGAGGTCCGCGAGCTGCAACCGCTCTATGGCATCAGCGGCGACCCGAAGGCCGAGGAACGCGTCGTGCCGGCACTGGCGGGTTATCGCGGCATGGGCCCGGTGCGCGTGGGAAACAGCGCCGTCTCGCAGCGCCAGAACGACGTCTACGGATCGGTGATCCTCGCCTCCACGCAGCTGTTCTTCGACGCCCGGCTGGCGCGGGCCGGCGACGCGGGACTCTTCCACCGACTCGAGCGCCTCGGCGAGCGAGCCCAGGCCGTATGCGAGTTGCCCGATGCCGGCCCCTGGGAGCTGCGTGGATCAGAGCACGTGCACACGTTCTCGGCCGCCATATCCTGGGCGGGGTGCGACCGGCTCCATCGCATCGCAATGCGGATTGGCGATTCGCGCGCCGCCGTACGCTGGCAGGCAACTGCGCATCGCCTGCAGCAGCGCATCCTTGCCGGCGCATGGAATGAGCGGCTCGGCTTCCTGGCTTCGACATTCGGCGGCAGCGACATCGATGCCACGGCCCTGCTGTTGCCGGAACTGGGCCTGCTGCAGCCCCAGGACCCACGCTTCCTCGCGACGCTGGATGCCGTGCAGCGCGACCTGCGCGAAGGGGACCTGGTCTACCGTTATCGCCACGCGGACGATTTCGGCCGGCCGTCGACGAGCTTCGCCATCTGTTCGTTCTGGATGGTGAACGCGCTGGCCGCGGTCGGCCGGCACGACGAGGCGCGCGAACAGTTCGAGCGGCTGCTGGCCCGCCGCACTTCGCTGGGACTGCTCTCCGAGGATATCGACGCCGCCAGCGGCGAGCTGTGGGGCAATTTTCCGCAGACCTACAGCATGGTCGGCATCATCAACAGCGCAGTGCGACTCTCCCGGCGCTGGGAGGACTCGCTGTGAGCCGCATCGTGGCTGTCTCCAATCGCGTGATGCTGCCCCGGCGGGGCAATGCGCCCGGCGGCCTGGTCGTTGGCGTGCTGGCTGCGATGAAGTCCCGCGGCGGCCTGTGGTTCGGCTGGAATGGCGAGGTGGAGGATCCATGCACGCCGGAACCCACCGTGCATCGCCGCGACAACGTGACTTACGCCACCCTGTCACTTTCCAGCGAGGAATCCCGCGACTACTACCAGGGGTTCTGCAACAGCACGCTGTGGCCCCTGTTCCACTACTTCCTGGACGGCTTCCGGTTCCACGACGCGCAGTACGAGTCTTATCTGGCCGTGAACCGCCGTTTCGCGCAGCACTTGCTGCCGCTGCTCCGGGCCGACGACGTGATCTGGGTCCACGACTACCACTTCCTGCCGCTGGCCCGGCAATTGAGGCAGAGCGGCGTGCAGCTGCCCATTGGCATGTTCCTTCACATCCCGTTTCCCCATATCGATTCGCTGCGCGTGCTGCCCGTGCATGCCGAGCTCATCGACTCGATGCTGGATTTCGACCTGGTTGGCTTCCAGACCCAGAGCGACCTGGATGCATTTCTCGCGGCAGTCCGGGTCGTGCGCGGACCAGGCAGCGTTGCAGGCGACGACGGCGTGCTCGTCAATGGCCGATGCGTGCGCGTCGGCGTGTTCCCCATCGGAGTCGACGTGGACCTGGTGCAGCAGGAGGCACTCCTCGCGCAGCGCGGTGAGCCGTGCCAGCGCATGATCCGCGGCCTCATCGGCAAGCGACTGATGATCGGAGTGGACAGGCTCGACTACAGCAAGGGACTGGTGCAGCGGTTCAAGGCCTACGAGCAGTTCCTGGAGTCACACCCGCAGGCACGCAACCGCGTGACCTACATCCAGATTGCGCCGCTTTCGCGCAGCGATGTGCACGCATATGCAGCCATCCGCAGCGAGCTGGAACAGACCGCCGGGCGAGTCAACGGCCGGCTTGCCGAAACCGACTGGACGCCGATCCGTTATCTCAACAGGAACTTCCCGCACGGAACGCTGATGGGATTCATGCGCAACGCGCCGGTCGGGCTCGTCACGCCGTTGCGCGACGGCATGAACCTGGTGGCCAAGGAGTTCATCGCCGCGCAGGATCCGTCCGATCCCGGCGTGCTGATACTCTCGACGCTTGCCGGTGCGGCCCGGGAGCTGACCGAGGCCCTGCAGGTCAATCCCTACGACATCCGTGGCATGGCGGACGCCATGGAACGTGCCTTCAACATGCCCCGGGAAGAGCGCATCCAGCGCCATGAATCCATGCTGCGGGCCCTGCGGAGAAACGACGTCGCCGCCTGGCACTCCCGATTCCTGGAACTGCTTTGCCAGCCCGCGGCCGCCACGGGCGGATGCAGCTTCGATGCCGAGGCTTCGAGACGCGCTTCCCGCGCCCGACGCTGGAGCTGAGCTGGCCACACAGTTAAGCTCTGCCCAGCCGGCGTTCCCCAATTGAATGCCGTTGGAGCGCATGATGAAAATCCCCGCACGATTCCTCGCTTCCGCCGCACTGCTGGCCGCCCTGCCGCTGGCCGCGCCGGCAGAAGACCTTTCCTCCTACACAGCCCCGCAGCTGTTCCAGCGCTTCTGCGCGAGCTGCCATGGCCGCGATGGCAAGGGCGATGGACCGGTGGCGCCGTTCTTCAAGCTGGCGCCGCCCGACCTCACGGGCCTCTCCAGGCGCAGTGGCGGCAATTTCCCGACTGAACGCGTCCAGCGCATCATCGATGGCCGCGAGGTGGTGTCGCCACACGGCGCGCGCCAGATGCCCGTGTGGGGGCTGGAACTGGCCATGGCCGCCGGCGATACCTCGCAGGGCCGGCAGCAGGCCGAGAAAAGCATCGCGCTGCTCGTTGATTACCTGAAAACCATACAGAAGCCCTGAACCGGGGCCTTCGGGGGCGACCATGGTTAACCCCGCTCATTCGGTAAGCTACGTCACCCCCACGCGCACCAGCGCGTGGGGCACCTATCTTGCCCAGGTGGATCGCATCATCCCCTACCTCGGGGATCTCTCCGGCCTGGTCGGCACGCTCACGCGCCCCAAGCGCGCGCTGATCGTCGACATCCCCATCAGGATGGACGATGGCAGCGTGCAGCACTTCGAGGGATTTCGTGTGCAGCACAGCCTGTCGCGCGGCCCGGGCAAGGGCGGCGTGCGCTACCACCCGGATGTCACCCTGGAAGAAGTGATGGCGCTGGCCGCCTGGATGACCGTCAAGAACGCGGCGGTGAACCTGCCCTTCGGCGGCGCGAAGGGCGGCGTGCGGGTTGATCCGGCGAAGGTCTCGCGCGCGGAGCTCGAACGCATCACGCGCCGCTACACCAGCGAGATCGGCATCATCATCGGCCCGCAGCGCGACATCCCCGCGCCGGACGTGAACACCGACGCGCAGATCATGGCCTGGATGATGGACACCTACTCCGCCAACGTGGGCGGCACGGTATCGGGCGTGGTCACCGGCAAGCCCGTGGCCCTCGGCGGATCGCTGGGCCGAGTGAAGGCCACGGGTCGCGGTGTCTACCTGATCGGCTGCGATGTGGCGAAGCGAAGGAAACTCTCGCTGGGTGGCGCGCGCATCGCGGTGCAGGGTTTCGGCAATGTGGGTTCGGTGGCCGCTGAACTCTTTGTGCAGGCCGGCGCGCGCATCGTGGCCGTCCAGGACCACACGGGGACCGTGTACAACGCCAAGGGGCTCGACGTCGCGAAGGTAGTCACCGCTTCGCGCAGCACTGGCGGCTTGCCGTCGCTGGCCGGTGCCGATGTCATCTCTGGCGACGACTTCTGGAATGTCGAGAGTGACGTGCTGATTCCGGCGGCGCTGGAAGGCCAGATCACCGCGGAGCGCGCGCGCAAACTGAAGACGGGATTCGTCATCGAGGGCGCCAACGGACCCACCATGCCCGAGGCGGATGAAATCCTCGAGGATCGCGGCATCACGGTGGTGCCCGACGTGATCGCCAATGCCGGCGGCGTGACGGTTTCCTATTTCGAGTGGGTGCAGGATTTCAGCTCGTTCTTCTGGACCGAAGAGGAGATCGAGCGGCGGCTGGAGAATATCCTGCTGCCGGCCTTCCACAACATCTGGGACCTGCACCTGGAACAGAAAGTCACGCTGCGCACGGCGGCCTTCATCATTGCCTGCCGGCGCGTGCTGCAGGCCCGATCGCTGCGAGGAATCTATCCATGAGAATCCGGATCACCTGCCTGCTGGCCATTGCCACCACCTTCAGCCTCGGCGCCAGCGCGGCGGAGCAGTCCTGGGTCACGCGCAGCAACCAGAACGCGCAACTGCTGCTGGGCATCGAGGCGAAGTACTCACCGGAGAGCGCCAGCAGCCTGGGCCTCGAAGGATACGACGAGGCCATCAGCGACTATTCCCGCGACACCTACGAGCCGCAGCGTCGCGACCTGCAGAAGGCGGTGGCGGAACTGCGCAGCCGGGCGACGAAGGAAACCGACGCGCGCGTCCGCCAGGACCTGCAGATCCTGCGGCAGGCGGCGGAGGATCAACTCACCACGGCGCAGCTCGACCGCAAGTACTTCATCCCTTTCTACAACCTCACCGGCATGGTGTTCCGCGTGGTGCGCGACACGATCGATCCGCGCATCGCCTCGCAGAAGCAGCAGGCACTGCTGGTGCGACTCGACAAGTACACCGGCACGGCCAGCGGTTTCCGGCCGGTAACGGAGCTGGCAAGGGAACGCACGCTGGAGCGCATCAGGGCCGATGGCAAGCTGCTGGGGCCCTATGTGGGTGAGCTGGAAAAGGCCATCAACGATTCCCCCACGCTGCTGGCCGGCATCCGCGACCTGCTCGCGGGCAGCAAGCTTGCGGGCTGGGAATCGCGCCATGCGCTGCTCGAGAAGCAGCTCACCGAATACAACGACTGGCTGAAGCGCGAGATCCTGCCGCGCGCCCGCAAGGATCACCGGCTGCCACCAGAGGTCTATGCGAACAACCTGCGCCAATACGGCGTGGATATTTCGCCGGAGGAACTGATCGGCCGCGCGCTCACCTCCTTCGCCGAGATCCGCACGCAGATGAACATCACGGCGGGCCTCGTGGCGAAGGAACGCGGCTGGCCAGAGCGCGACTATCGCGCGGTGATCCGCCGGCTGAAGTCCGAACAGCTGCCGGCCGACCAGGTGATGCCGATGTACCGCTCGCGGCTGGCACAGATCGAGGCCATCGTGCGCGAGCAGAAGATCGTGACGCTGCCGGACCGCGCCGCGTCCATCAGGCTCGCATCGCCCGCGGAAAACGCGCAGTCACCCGCGCCGCACATGGATCCGCCCCGGCTGATTGGCAACACCGGTGAATATGGCGAGTTCGTCCTGACCACCGGCATGTCGCCCGATGCCTCGGGCAAGGCGCTGGCATTCGATGATTTCTCGCACCAGGCCGTTACCTGGACGCTGACCGCGCACGAGGCCCGGCCCGGCCACGAGCTGCAGTTCGCGCGGATGATCGAGGCCGGCGTTTCCATCGCCCGCGCCGTGTTCGCGTTCAACAGCGTGAACGTGGAGGGCTGGGGCCTGTATGCCGAGGCGGAGCTTCAGCCCTACGAGCCCCTCGACGGCCAGCTCATCGCGCTGCAGATGCGGGCCCACCGCGCCGCGCGCGCCTTTCTTGACCCCATGGTGAACCTGGGCCAGCTCACCCCCGATCAGGTGAAGGACTTCCTGATGCAGGAGGTGGTGTACTCCGAAGGCATGGCCATGCAGGAAGTGCAGCGCTACATGTTCCGCGCGCCGGGACAGGCCACTTCGTATTTCTATGGCTACCAGCGCATCATGGAAACCCGCCAGGCTGCGCAGCTCGCGCTGCGCGATCGCTTCGACCGGCAGGCCTACAACGATTTCCTGCTGAACCAGGGGCTGCTGCCACCTGCCCTGCTGCGCCAGACCGTGATGGAGGATTTCGTGGGGCAGCGCGCCGCGCGCTAGCCGCCCGGGTTCTGTTCCCGCCAGGCGCGCTCGAAGGGCAGTCGCCAGGCATGCGGGGCGATGAGCTGGTGGATGGCATTCGGCCCCCAGGTGCCGGGCGCATAGGTGCGTACCGGCGGCGGCGATTCGATCAGCGGCACCGAGATTTCCCACAGGCGCTCGATGCCTTCGGCCGTCGTGAACAGGGTATGGTCGCCGCGCATCGCATCGAGGATAAGCCGCTCGTAGGCCTCGAGCACTTCGCCTGACAGGCCCGTATCGTTCATCGCGAACTGCAGGCTGAGCTTGTCGAGCTTCATGCCGGGACCAGGACGCTTGCCGTAGAACGACAGCGACATCTTTGAGGAATCGGCCAGGTCGAAGGTGAGATGGTCGGGGCCGTGGGCGCCCACGCCCGAGTCCGCCGGGAACATGCTCTTCGGCGGCTCGCGGAAGGCGATCGAGATGATGCGCTGGCCCTCGGCCAGGCGCTTGCCGGTGCGCAGGTAGAAGGGCACGCCCGCCCAGCGCCAGTTGTCGATGTCACAGCGCAGCGCGATGAACGTTTCGGTGTCGGATTCCGCGCTCACGCCCTCTTCGGTGCGGTAGCCGGTGTACTGCCCACGCACCACGTTCGAGGGCTGGATGGGCAGCATCGAGCGGAAGACCTTGTTCTTCTCCTCGCTGATCGGCTTGGGGGCCAGGTGCGTGGGCGCTTCCATCGCGACGAAGCCCAGGATCTGGAACAGGTGCGTGACCACCATGTCGCGATAGGCGCCGGTCTGCTCGTAGAAGCCCGACCGCTTGCCGAGGCCCAGCGTTTCCGGCACATCGATCTGCACGTGGTCGATGAAGTTGCGGTTCCAGATGGGCTCGAACAGGCCGTTGGCGAAGCGGAACGCGAGGATGTTCTGCGCCGCCTCCTTGCCGAGGAAATGATCGATGCGGAAGATCTGCTCTTCCGCGAACACCTCGTGCAGCGCCCTGTTCAGCGCCACGGCGCTGGCAAGGTCGGTGCCGAAGGGCTTTTCCATGATGATGCGCGAGCCAGCCACCAGGTCCGCATCCGCCAGCATCTTCACCGCGGAGAGCGCCGCCGATGGCGGCACGCTGAGGTAGTGCAGGCGCCGGCATCCGGCGCCCAGCGATTGCTCCGCGCGCTCCACTGCGGCCCGCAGCGCCGCGGGGCCCGCGCCCAGCGGCACGTAGTCGAGTCCCGAGGAGAACGAACTCCATTCCTCATCCGTGAACTTGCGCATGCCGTGCTCGGCCACGGCGGCGCTGGCCAGCGCCCGGAAGCCGTCGGCATCCAGGGCGTCGAGCGACACGCCGATGATCCGGCAGGCCGGGATGAACCCCGAGGCCACCAGATGGAACAGGCCCGGCAGCAGCTTGCGCCGTGAAAGGTCGCCCGCCGCACCAAAAAGCACCACGACCTGCGGGGTCCGGGGTCCTACGCCTGTCGTATTTCTGGCCATCCCTTTCACCATGCAATATTGAAGCCAGACCGATTGAAGCCTAGCCGCCGGGCTTGCGCCAGTACTGTTCCATCTCCAGGTAGAGGAACGACGCCGACCAGGTGATGAGGATGAAGCCCGTCAGCGCCTCGGTGCCAGCCAGGAAGCGGATGGCGCCCTGGGGAGCGACGTCACCAAACCCGACGGTGGTGAAGGTTTCGGCCGACAGATATACGGCGTCGAGGAACGGCACCGGCGCCATCGAACTCAACGCCCCGGTGCCCGGCATCAGCAGCAGCAGCCAGCACGCCAGGCCAAACAGCCAGATCTCGACCACATGCAGCAGGATCACGCCGTATACGCCCAGCAGCACCTTGCGGCGGCGCTGGGCATGCACCTTGACCAGTCGCTGGTTGAGGATCGCCAGACCTTCGTAGCGGACCAGCACCGCCAGCGCGACCGACATCGCGGTGACGAGCACCACCAGGGCATTGGCAGACCAGTCGTCGTACATGTCAGGCTCCGCGCAGGAATCGTTCGATCCGGGGCTGGATGGCGAAGAACAGGGGATTGAGCGTGATCGAGAGCAGCGCGCCGGCCAGCACCAGGTCCCGCCCTTCCGGCGGCAGCAGCCCCAGCGACACACCCATCGCCGCAAGGATAAAGGAGAACTCGCCGATCTGCGCGAGGCTGGCCGATACGGTCAGCGCCGTGCCCACCGCATGCCGGAACAGCAGCACGATGACGAAGGCCGCCGCCGACTTGCCCACGATGATGATGCCCAGCACTGCGAGCACCCGCAGCGGCTCGCGCAGCAGAATTCCCGGATCGAACAGCATGCCCACCGAAACGAAGAAAAGCACCGCGAAGGCATCCTGCAGCGGCAGCAGGCGTTCGCCGGCGCGATGACTGATATCCGATTCGCTGAGGATCACGCCCGCGAAGAACGCGCCGAGCGCGAACGACACGCCGAACAGCGCCGCCGAGCCGAAGGCCACTCCCAGCGATACGGCAAGCACGCCGAGCGTGAACAGCTCGCTGGACCCGGTTCGCGCCACCCGTTCGAGCACCCACGGCACGAGGCGCGCGCCCACGACCAGCGCCAGCACCACAAACATAGCGACCTTCGCCAGCGTGACGCCCAGCGCCATCCAAAGTGAACCACCCGCCGCAGCGGTATCGCCCCTGATCACTTCGGCCACAGCGGGGATGAGCACCAGCGCCAGCACCATCATCAGGTCCTCCACGATGAGCCAGCCAATGGCTATGCGGCCCTCCGGTGTTGCGAGCTTTCCCTGCCCTTCCAGTGAGCGCAGCAACACCACCGTGCTCGCCACCGACAGCGACAACCCGAGCATGACTGCGGCCGGCAGGCTCCAGCCCCACAGCAAGGCGACACCCGCGCCCAT
Organism: Pseudomonadota bacterium; assembly: GCA_016720075.1. GTDB lineage: Bacteria > Pseudomonadota > Gammaproteobacteria > Steroidobacterales > Steroidobacteraceae > ZC4RG30. Next base: position 19,851 of record JADJXW010000015.1, on the reverse strand, counting down.
GAGCGTGGCCACCACTATCTGGCCGATGGCGCCGGGCACGGCGATCCGCCACACGGAAACAAGATCGGGGATCGAAAAATGCAGGCCGACGCCGAACATCAGCAGGATGACGCCGATCTCGGCCAGCTGTGAAGCCAGCGCGATGTCGCCCACGAAACCGGGCGTGAAAGGACCCATCACCACGCCGGCCAGCAGGTATCCGACCAGCGGCGGCAATTTCAACTGGCTTGCGAGCAGCCCCAGGCCGAAGGCCAGCACGAAGGCCGCGGCAATCGTCGCAATCAGCGTGGTTTCGTGGGGCAACGCGGGCTCCTCGTGGCCGGGGGCCGTGAGCCATGCTACCCGATGCACCTCGCCAGCGCCTCGCGCAGCGTGCGCAGCCGGGGCGGCTTGCTCAGCACCTGGTCGATGTGCTGCGGCAGGTCGCCGTCGTCGAGCAGCCGCTGCCCCCAGCCCGTGAGCAGGATGATGTGCGTGGCGCCCGACAGGCTCTTGATGACACGCGCCACCTGCCGGCCATCCATATGCGGCATGCCGAGGTCGGTCAGCACTGCCGAAAAATGTTCGCCGGACTTCAGCGCTTCACCGAACGCCTCCACGCCCTCTCGTCCGCCATTTGCCGTGGTCACCTGGTGCCCGTCGCCCTCGAGGATGTCCCGCAGGGATTTCAGCAGCAGCGGATCATCGTCGATGACCAGCAGGCGCATGCGCCGCATCGCCGGCAAGGGATCGTCGCCGGTGTCAGCATCAGCAGCGGCATCCGCGCGCCGGCTGAATGCAATCCGGATGGAAGTGCCCACGCCCACGGTGCTGTCTATGGCCAGCTCCGCGCCATGGCGGCGCACGATGCCATAGACCATGGCAAGGCCCAGTCCCGTGCCACGCTCGCCCTTGGTGGTGAAGAACGGCTCGAGGCAGCGACGCCGCGTGTCCTCGTCCATGCCCATGCCGCTGTCCCGGATCTCGACGACCACGTCTCCAGTGTCTTCATCCACACCGGTGCGCAGCGTCAGCAGGCCGCCGTGAACCATGGCGTCCACCGCGTTGAAAAGCAGGTTGATCAGGGCCTCGCGGATCTCGGACTCGACGCCCGGCACCAGCGGCAGCCCATCGGTCAGCTGCAGCTCCGGGCGGATGACGACGCCGCGCTGCTGCGGCATGTCGCTCCAGCGCGCGCGCGTCATGTCCACCACCTGCCGCAGCAGATCGTTGAGGTTGACGGGCTTGAGCTCCAGCGAAGGCGGGTTCACTCGATAGAACTCGCGCATGCGCGCCACGGTCTGCACCACGTCGTCCATGGCGCGCTGGATGACCTTCAGGTAACCGCGGCCGGACTGGCTCACGCCGGGCTCGCGCTCGAGCAGCGCTTCGACATACAGCGCGATCGGCGATATGGCATTGTTGATGTCGTGCGCGATGCCGCTGGCCATCTGCCCCAGCGCGCGCAGGCGTTCCTGTTGCATCACCGCCTGCTGCGTCAGGCGCAGATCGTCGTAGGCCCGCTTCAGTGCCTCGTGGGTTTCGGCCTGGTGAGCCGCGAGCGCCACATGCTCGCAGAGCTGTCGCAGGAACTCGCAGTCGCCACTGCTGAATGCCTGGCTTTCGCGCCGCGCGGCGATGAGGATGCCGAAGACGCGGCTTTCGGCCTGCAGCGGCGCTGCCACGAATGAGCGCAGGCCGGCGCGATTCAATCGTGAGGGGAAGGCATGGGGACTGCCCTGCGTCTCCGGTTCATGAACCAGCGTGCCGCCGACGCACTTGTACAGCCCGTTCCGATCGACGGGCACAATGCCCCCCTCCAGCAGGTCCATCTGCCGGGCGAGATCGTGGCTGTGCGCGCCAACGGCACTGACCGTCAGGGATTCCGATGTCCCGTCGTACAGCAACACGCACGCAAACTGGACGGGCAGATCCTCCTCCAGCCTCGCCAGCGTCACATGCAGGATGCTGCGGAAGTCCAGTCGCTCGCCGATGGCGCGCGAGATGCGGTTGAGCAGATCCAGGCGCGCCAACTGCGTGGCGAGCTTCTTCTCGCCCACTCGCCTTTCCGTCAGATCGCGCACGAAGCCGGCGAAGCGCGCGGGCCCGCTGCCTGATACGCGGTTGACCGTGAGCTCCAGCGGCACGCGGGTGCCATCCGCGCGCACGCCCTCCACTTCGTTGCGCTTTCCCAGGATGCGCGATGTGCCCGTTGCCAGATGGTGGGTCAGCGCTTCGCGATGCCGCGCCCTCATTTCCGGCGGCATCAGCAGGTCTTCAACAGGTTTACCCATTGCATGCGCCGCGGGGTAACCAAAGATGCGCTCGGCGGCAGGACTGAAGCCTTCTATGTTGCCATCGCCATCCATGACGATCAGCCCGTCGAGCGCAGTCTCGACGATGGACCGCGTGGTGTCGTAGGCCAGCTGCAGCTCGGCCGTGCGGGCGGCAACGCGCTGCTCCAGTTCGGCATTCAGCTCGGTGAGCTTGCGTTCCGCGATCATGCGCGCGCGCGTGTCCTGGGTGGCGGCGCCCAGCTTCAGCAGAATGAGCAGGAAGAACGCCGTGGCGGTCAGCAGATGCGAGGCCATGGCGTTCGTGTCCGACGGCGCGCGCGAATAGAGCATCGGCACATTGGCCGCCGCCAGCGTGATGGCAGCGAGCATGAGCATGGCGTAAAGCCGATCTTCGTCGCGACGCCGCCAGCAGATGATCGCCACCACGGCCCAGATCAGCGGCACTGCTAGCAATGCCGGGCGGGTGATGCCAAGCAGACCCGGGCTGGAGTATCGCGGTATCGCCTGGAACAATCCCGTGAGCAGCGCCACGGCCACGAGGAGCCCCACGCCGAAGGCAGCCAGGCCGCGGTTGTCCATGCGGCGAATGCCCAGCGACACCGCGACGCCAAGCGACAGCACGTACAGCGCCACTGGCCACGTCGAAGGCCGCAGGTTCTCGCGTCCTTCAGTGATCCACTCCAGACGACCGAACCAGTCGACGGTCGCCCCCACATGCAGCAGCCCGGCGAGGAAATTTGCGCCGAAACACAGCGACACGAGGCTTGCGATCAGCAGCGGCGTGCGGCGACCCACATCCCAGAGCAGCAGCGCCAGCACACCGGACAGCAGGCAACAGGCGGTATCGAGGGTGGTATGCAGGCTGGGATATGAATGATCCCCGGCCACAAGCAGAACCAGGGACAAACCCGCTCCCACTACCAGCGTGACCCTTCCGCTAGTGGTCACGCCGACAGGTTGCCGGGGGCGAGACATCACTGGCCGAGTATAGACCCGGCTTTCGTCCGCAATGGAAGCGATGCTTCGACTGGCGAAGCGCGCTAGTGAAAACCGGCACGCCACGGCGGCTGGGAGAGTCGTCGCTACCAGCCGTTGCAGACGCAACGCATCAAGTACACCGACCTGACCGAGGCGCAGATGCTGCAGGCGCTAGCGCAGCGCCTGACACCGGCGGGAACTCAGCGCGGATTGCTTCTCGCGAACAGGTAATCGTCCAGGTCGCGTTGCCGCAGAACGCGATCTTCCTCGAGCTGCCGGATCCGGCCCTTGAGACGCCCTGCCGTTCAGCCAGGTGCTTCACGTCGACCAGGGCCTGCGCCCGCGCCGCGGTTTCGGTGTCCTTGGCCACGATCAGGTCTGACAGCTCGACCAGCTGGCGCTCGATGTCATGCTGCTCGCGGCGGGCCGCCTCGAGGCTGTTTACCGCCTGGCTGAGCGAGGAACGCAGCTGATAAAGATGAAATCCGTCGCGATAGGCCGATTCGAAGGCCATCTGGCGCTCGTCCGGGCAGAAGCCAGGAAGCTGCGCACCGCGCTCGCCAAGTCGAAAGCCATTTTCCGCCGTACAGTATTCGAGCAGACCCTGCTCACGACCTGCCCGATAGGCGTCGAGGTCGGGCGTTACGCCATGCTTGGCACAGGCCTTGCGGTGCTGGGCGATCCGGTCTCCAGAGTGCCCGCTGACGCCGTCTTCGTAGCCGACAGTCTGCCAGTCCACCGTCTGGCATTCGCTGCGATTCATCGTCGCGCAGCCACCGAGACCCGCCATCGCCAGCAGGGCGGCCGCGATTATGTATCCCCTGGGTGTGAAGCGGATCACGGGCGTCTCCTTGAGTGACGCCTGCAGCCTAGCGATCCGAGGCTGAATCTCCCATGAAGCGCCGCACAGGACGCGGCAGGAAAGAGCCGCAAATGCACCCCGGTCTGCTAGGGGGAGATCGAAAGCTAGAGCACAGACCGTCAGCCCGGTGCATTTGCGGCATACCTCTAGAAGTTGTGCTGGAAGGTCACGCCCACCTCACGCGGTCGGCCCATTACCCACTGCAGGGCGGAACGCAGCGGCGCCGCGCGGCCCGCAGGGTTGCCCGAATCCCAGAACCCGCCACCGAAGCGCGTCGCATACGTGGCATAGGCCCGGTCCGCGAGGTTGTTGGCGTACACGGCAATCACGTTCTTGCCGCTGGGCGTGGTCAGCTGCACGCGCGCGTTCCAGATGCCGTACGAGGGCAGCTCGTAGGAGGAATCGCGCGTGTTGACCGGGAAGGTCAGCGAACCCGGATAGGTCTGCTGCGCGCTGCGGTAGGCGTAGTTCAGCGAGAAGGCAAAGTCACCCCACTGCTCTTCCGTCCACTTGTAGTTCATGCCCAGGTTGTACGAGAGTTCCGGCTGTTCCGGGAACATGTATGGCCCGGAGTTCAGCACCGGGTCGAGCTTGTAGCGCGTGGTGCCCATCGAGCCATCAAGGGTGAGCCGGTCGGTGAGCGCGAACTGCGCGTCGGCTTCAACACCCCACACATCCACGTCACCCGTGTTCAGGATGACGATGCGGAAACCCGTCGGGCACGACGCATCCCCCGGCGCGCAGGCCTGCTGCTGCGAGGACTGCCGGTTGCTCCAGGTCATGTAATAGCCTGTGGGGTTGAAACGCAGCCGCCCATCCAGCCAAGTGGTGCGCAGGCCCGCCTCGTAGTTGATGACCTTTTCCGGGTCGATCGGGCGAATGATGCTGCTCTGCGCCGACGGCGACAGGTTCGCGACCACGTTGTAGGAGAACTGGCCGTCCTTGAACGCCTTGGACACCGTGGCATAACCCATGATGTCGTCGGTGAAGTGGTAGTCCAGCGTGCCGCGCCAGTCGAGCACGGTCCAGGAGTCATCGCCATCCACCGCGATGGACGTGGCCCCGTTGGCGCCAACGTAGGAAGGCACGAAGTCATTCGCGGGCGACATGCCCGCAAAGCTGGGCGCAGGACCTGACCCCGCCCGGCGCAGGTAGTGGATGTCCTTGGTGTCGTGCGACAGACGCAGGCCGCCCGGGAAGTTGAGCTTGTCGGTCATGTGCCAGGTGCCACTTCCAAACAGGCCTGCCGCCCGCGAGGTCTGGTCTACGGCGCTGCTCGCCACGGTGTACACGCCCGCCCAGCCGTTGCTGTTGGCGCTTCCACCCGTGGTGCCGTTGAACACGCTGGTGCCGCGCACCGTGCGGTTGGCCGCGTCGGTGCTGGATTTCTCCTGGAACAGGTTCAGGCCCGTGACCACATCCACCGCGCCGCCGAAGAGCGTCGAGTTGATCAGTGCTTCGGCGTTCAGCACCTTCGACTGCACGATGTCGGGACGGTTTTCCGTGCCCAGGTACTGCCAGTCGGTGATGCCGGAGTGATCCAGGCGCGCGAAACCCAGCGAGAAGGTTGCGGTGGTTTCAGCGCCCAGCTTCCAGGCCAGCTTCGCATCGCCCTGGTAGTAGCGGTTGTCGTTCTTCTGCGCGCAGGCGGCGTCCCAGTCGGGGTTCGCGTCATCCAGGAAGCAGAAGTTCGGCGCCTTGTAGTCGCCGCGGACCACGCGGTTGTCGTTCACGATCGCCAGGCGCGGCTGGCCGGAAGCCTGCAGCCAGTCGGAGATCCAGTCGGCATAGTTGCCCTGGATGGCGAACGCGGGGTTGCCGCCGTCATTGTTGATGCCCGGGGACATGTCCCAGTTCTTCATGACATTGGGCGAACCGCCCGACCACGAGTAGGTATACAGGCCCGACAGCGTGAGCTTCATGTCCTCGTTCAGGTCGATGGCCAGCTGCGCGCGGGCGATCCAGTCCTCGCTGCCGCCGAGTTTTTCCGGTCCGCGGCTGACATAGCCGTTCTGCTCAAGGTGGGCAACCTGCGCGCGGAACGCCATGTTGTCGCCCACGGGCATGTTCACCATGCCGATGAAATCGCGGTGGTCGTAGTTGCCGATGTCGGCCTTCACGTAGGCCTCGAACTGCCGGCTTGGCTGCTTGGTGATGAGGCGCACGGCGCCACCTTCACTGTTGCGGCCGAACAGCGTGCCCTGCGGGCCACGCAGCACTTCCACGCGTTCCAGGTCGAGGATCTTGAAGATCGAACCGCTGGTGCGCGGCACGAATATATCGTCGATGTAGAGCGCGACGCCGCGCTCGCTGGTGGCGCCGCCACCCCCCGAGATGCCGCGGATGGCGAACGTCGGCTGGTTGTTGCCGGACCCGCGGGAGCCCGAGATGGAGAGATTGGGCGTGTAGAGGGCCACGTCGGACAGGTCGGCAAGGCCCTTCTGTTCCATGACCTCGGCCGTGATGGCCTGGATGGACAGCGGCGTGTCCTGCAGGTTGGTGCTGCGGCGCTCGGCCGTGATCACCACCTCGTCCAGCACCTCGTCGGCGGCCATTGAAGGCACGGCGGCCAAGGCTGCTGCCACTGCAGTGGCTACGATGTGAATGCCACGCACGGCCGAGGCCGCGCGAGTTGGATTGCGCTTGAGAATCATGGCTCCCCCCTTATTGCCTGAGCCTGCCAGAGTAGACTATTGACAGGGTCAGCGGGCGTCTCCACTGTTGCGGTAGCGCATCTGCCAGATGGCGGCATTTACGCAACAAGCGCGCCCGATAGAGGCTCGCCGGGAGGGGTGATGGTTCAGGCAGTGCAGGTATTTTCGACGAAGGGGGTGCCCGGACCCCGCAAGGTCGAAATGTGGAACTCCATTCTGGGCGAGCTGACCGACGCCGTGCGCGTGCAGCCGCGCGACCCCCTGCACTTCGACGGCACACTCACGCGCCAGCGCGTTGGCCCGGTCACGTTGTTCGAGATCCGCTGCGCCAGCGTGCGCGTTTCGCATGAAACCCGCCGCAGCGAACTGCGTCGACGCCCCACGTTCCAGGTACTGATGCCGGTGCAGAGCGAATTCTCGCTGGTGCATGGCGACAATCCTTCAGCCACGGTATCCACCGGCTCGTTCTGCCTCATCGATCGCAGTGCGCCTTACGAGATGATCCACGGCGACGGACTGTGCACCCTCGGCATTGAACTGCCGCGCGCGCTGCTGGAGTCCTGCCTGCCACAGGCCACGCGCTATGCCGGCGCCGTGGTGCAGCCGGATTGCGGAGCCAGCCGCGTGCTGGGCCACCTGATGCGCAGCCTGGGTTCGGAGCTGTCGGGCGGCGAAGATCCGGGCTCGCTGCCACCGATGATGGCCCGCTCCATCGCCGGCTTCGTGGCCGCCGCCTTTGCCGACCGCGATGACGGCGCGCAGCGCCGGGGCAATGCTGGCCGCCTTTCGGCCTTCCGCGACTATGTGGATGCCTGCCTGGGCGACGGCGACTTCCGCCCCATCAATGTCGCGCGGCATTTCGACGTGAGCGAACGCTATGTGCGCATGGTGTTCCAGTCGGCCGGGGAATCGCTCTCGAGTTTCCTGCTGCGCCGGCGCCTGGAGCGCGCTGCGCAGTTGCTGCGCAGCGAGTTCCACTCGCAGCAGACCATCACCGACATCGCGCTGGAATGCGGCTTCAACAGCGCCTCGCATTTCGGCCAGTGCTTCCGCCAGCGCTACGGCATCACGCCGCGCGAATACCGAGCAGGCGAGCACTGATCACGGCTTTCACACATCCAAAGAGGCTTCGGAGACTTTTCATGACTGGCACGACCCGCATTTCCGTGACCGCACGCCGCTCTGCCCTGATCACCGGCGCCACGATGGCGATGGCCCTGCTGGTGGCGCCGCTGACCGCCTCCGCCGCCGACGCCTCCGCCAAGGGGCTCGAGGCCAACAAGAAGGTGGTGGTGGCCTTCTACGACGCCGCCATCAACCGCAAGGACTACGCTGCCGCCGCCTCCTACCTGGGCGCGCAATACAAGCAGCACAACCCGACGGCTGCCGATGGCGCCGAGGGCCTGAAGGGTTTCATCGACTTCCTGAAGGCCCGGTTCCCCAACCAGAAGGGCGAGATCAAGTCGGTGATCGCCGAGGGCGACAAGGTCGTGCTGCACGTGCATTCCACGCGCGGCGACGGCACGCCCGGTCGCGCCATCATCGACATCTTCCGGGTGGAAAACGGCAAGGTGGTCGAGCACTGGGACGTCATCCAGGACATTCCCGAGAAGGCCGCCAACGCGAACGGGATGTTCTGAAGGCTAGAAACTGGCTGCCGCCGGGCGAGATTGCGAATATCGAATCCCGGCTATAATCCCCCCTGCGATTAATACTCATTCCCAGGGGGGAGCTTCATGACTTCACGCAAGATCCAGGCGGCGGTGGCGCTGGCCATCAGCACCTGTGCGGGCAACATGGCGATTGCCGCCGATGACAGCAGCACGCTCGACGAAGTGGTCGTCACGGCGCAGTTCCGCGAACAGAGCCTGCAGACCACGCCGCTGTCGATCACCGCCGTCTCGGGCGACCTGCTCGAACTGCGCAGCCAGACCAACATCGCCGAGGTCGCCTCGCAGGCGCCGAACGTAACGCTGAAGTCACAGGGCGCCGCCTTCGGTCCTTCGATGGGCGCATCCATCCGCGGCATCGGCCAGTTCGATTTCAACCCCGCGCTGGAACCCGGCGTGGGCCTTTATGTCGATGACGTGTACTACGCGACGCTGACCGGTTCCGTGCTCGACCTGCTCGATCTGGACCGCGTCGAGATCCTGCGCGGCCCGCAGGGCACGCTGGCCGGCCGCAACTCGATCGGCGGCGCGGTGAAGCTGTATTCGAAGAAGGCCACGGGCACTGACACCGGTTCGATCACGGCGACCTATGGTTCGCGCGATCGCATCGAGCTGCGCGGCAGCGCCGACTTCAAGCTCAGCGAGAACGTCTTCGCACGCATCTCGGGCGTCAGCAAGCAGCAGGACGGCCACATCAAGCGCATGGACTACGGCTGCCTGAATCCCACCAGCGGCGTGCCCATCCTCACCTCGGTGCGCGGCAACTGCGTGGCGGGCACGATGGGTGACGTGAACTACGATGCAGTGAAGCTGACGCTACGCTGGACGCCGACGGAAGACCTCGACGTGAGCACGTCGATCGATTTCACCAACGACGACCGCACGCCGGCCGGCGCCGTGATGGTGCAGGGACGCGGCGTACTGAACCCCACGAACCTCAACAACATCCAGCCCGTGCAGGGTGTCACGGCGCTGCCGCTGTCGACCTTCGTCGTGCCACACGGGTCGTACTACAACTACGCAACCTTCCAGAGCCCGAGGGGCACGTTCTCGAACTACAGCGGCGCCACGAACCTGCCCACCGGCGTGACGGTGGCGACGCAGGAAACCCGCCCGGACATCCGCGCGAAGTTCCGCGGCTGGGGCGGCTCGGTCAACATGGACTGGAAGCTGGCCGAGAAGTTCTCGCTGAAGTCCATCACCGCCTATCGCACCTACGACAGCTACTTCGCCAATGACAACGATCTGTCGCCGCTGTCCAATTCGCTGGGCTTCGGCAACCTGGACTTCCGGTTCTTCAGCCAGGAACTGCGCCTGAACGGCGCAGCTCTCGAGAACGACCGTATCGAGTACACGCTGGGTGCTTACTACTCCGACCAGCAGACGGTGTATGCCACCACGCAGGACCTGCGCAATTCCACGTCGCTCACGCAGTTCATCGGTGACGACCCGGTGAATGCGGATTCCAAGGCGGTGTTCGGCCACCTGGCGGTGCATGTCACCGACCCGCTGACCCTGAACCTGGGCCTGCGTTACACCGACGAGCACAAGGACTACACCTTCCGGCGCCGCACCTATGCTGGCGCGCTGCACCCGACGCTGGGCGCGCTGGACGGCGTGAGCCGGGACTACGACGGCACCGAGGTCGACTACCGCATCAACGCGCAGTACCAGTGGACGGACGCCGTCATGACGTACCTGCAGTTCGCGACGGGCTTCAAGGGCGGCGGCGTTTCCCCGCGTCCCTTCATCGCCGCCCAGGCCGTGCCGTTCAATCCGGAAAAGCTCAAGTCGTACGAGGCGGGCTTCAAGTCCGACCTGTTCGACCGCACGCTGCGCGTCAACGGTTCGGTGTTCTTCAGCAAGTACGACGACCTGCACCTGACGCTGGCGAGCTGCCCGCAGTTCGGCGCGGCGCCTGCCTGCGCGGTGGTGGCCAATGCCGGCAACGCGGAGATGCGCGGCCTGGAACTGGAAGGCACGCTGCGGCCCACCAGGGCGTGGTCTATGGACGTGTCGGCCAGCTACCTGAAGTTCAAGTACACCTTCATCAACCCGGCTGCCGGCGGCCCGACGCGACTGACCGGACCGCAGTTCGGCATGTACCCCGCGTACGTTCCGAAGACGAAGTTCAGCCTGGGCACGCAGTACGAGTTCAGCCTCGCCAGTGGCTCGACGCTGACGGCGCGCGCGGACATGAGCTGGCAGGGTGAGCTGTGGGCCAACGGCACGAACGCGGCCACCAACCGCATCTCGCCGTATGGCATCGGCAATGCGCGACTGATCTGGCGCAATGGCGAGGGTGACTGGGAAACCTCGGTCGAGGCCACCAACATCACCAACAAGTACTACTTCCTGACGCGCTTCGACCAGTTCGCGGGCTCGGGCGTCACGGATGGCCAGCCGGGCAAGCCGCGGGAGTACGCGCTGACGATCAAGAAGCGGTTCTGATTCAGACTGGAAGCACCGGCACGCCGATCAGCTGCCGGTGCAACCAGAGAACAAATGCCGCGTAGGCCGCAAGGCCCAGCACCACCGCGGCTAGGTCATTCCATCTCGAGGCAGGTGCGGCGGTGATCGGCCGCTGCACCCGCCGTTTCAGCGAGATGCGGTCGAGCACGGCCCAGGCCAGGAAGCCACCGAACAGCAGCACATCGGCCAGCATGCCGTTGGCCAGCAGATGCGCCAAGGCCCACAACTTCACCGCCGCCAGCATCGGATGTTTGAGCGAGGTCTTGATGCGACCCGGCAGGTAGGCCGCGAATAACATCACGAACACGGGCAGCATCAGCAGCATCACCAGGTGGCGCGTCCAGCCCGGCGGCGCATACAGCACCACGGGATCGAGCCGCGCGGCGGCATAGCCGCGCACCAGCATCACGAAGCCGATCAGCGAGAGGATGGAAAACAGTCCGCGCCACAGGTTGGGACCCATGGCCGCCGCCCAGCGGTCGCGCGCGGCGGGTGCGAAGATCGAGATGGCGTGGATACCGAGGAAAAGGATCAGGCCGGCCAACAAGACAAGCATTGGGGACTCCCGCGCGGGCCCGAAATCCGTGGAAGAAGGCCCGCCGGGAGTATAGCCCCCGCTCCGAGTACGCCTTGCAGCAACGAAACCGGGATCAATAGGGCCCGTTTACCAGTGCCGGCTGGGCCCAGCTCGCGCCCAGAACCTCGTCGTCCGCCACAAAGAAGACGCTGGTCGGGTGCAGGAACGCGCGCGCGCGCTACCGGATAGGCCGGCACCTGGGATGTGGTGGTGCGTGCCACCACTCGCCCAGCCTCGATCAGCAGCGTGCTGGCTGGCTGCGTCTTGTTGCGGACCTCGAACAGCTGCAGGGATGAACTGATGAACCGGTACTGCCCGTCGGACGAATACAGGTTGACCGGCACGGCAAAGTGATCGACCCCGTTGACGTCCGCCAGATAGGCGAAGGCATGTCGATCATGACGTGCCTCGCTGTACGTGCCCGCGGCTCCATAGGTGTAACCACCGACTTCTCGCGGCTGGTCCAGTCGCGAGACATCGAAAAGCGCCACGCGAACTCCACCGTTGTCAGCCTGCCCTATCCCCAGCAGCAGGCTGGCGCTCACCGGGTGCAGCAGATCCGAGAACCCGGGAAGCTCCAGCGAGCCGGCAATGCGCGGATCGGTTGGGTCCGTCAGGTCGAAAGCATAGAGCGGATCGATCCGGCGAAAGGTTGCCGCGAACGCGCGATCCGCGAGGAAGCGGACGCCAAACAGCGACTCATTGGGTTTGCCAATTTCCTCGGGCCGCCGGCTGTTGGGAAGCTGCCCGACAATCTCCAGCTCCGTGCGAGCACTGCTCTGCCGCAGCACATAAAGGCGGTGATCCACGTTGTCAGTCGCGTCGTTCACGGCATCGGAGGTCATGACGCGCAGCAATCCATTGGCCTCGCTCATGCGAAAGTCCGCCTGGCCGCCGGTCCAGACGGCACCATCGATCTCGGCGGACCCGCGATAGACAGGCGCCGCCCCACTGATCTCGAAACGGTGAATTCGCGTGCGCTGGCCCGAGCCTGAACCGGGGACTCCTGCCGCCACGCGGTATTGCGTGAGGTAGATCGACTGCTCGGACATGTAGAGGCCGTAGGCGTCCTCGTTGTAGCAGGTCGTCGTGAAATCCCCAGGATTCGACACGGGAATGACCGTGATGCTGGTGATGACGGCGCTGTCAGAATCGCTTGCATCGTTCGTCACATAGCAGCGAAGTGGATCGACGAGCGGCCGGGAAGCGCCGTTCACGGTGATCTGTGGCAGCAGCGACGCCAGGGACGCGCTGTCGGCGGCGGCTCGACCCGGAGCATCGAGCAGCACGCGCGGCGCGTATCGACTCACCACGTAGATCCGGTCGCCAACGCGCCGACTGTCGACGAAGGTGCCATCCAGGCTCGCGGTGAACAGCGTGCGCGGGGCCACCGGATCGACGATATCGAAGATGCGAAGACCGAACTTGCGCGGCGCCCAGTATGGCAACCCGATCCAGAACTGGCCGAAAGTTCCGAAATAGGCTTCGGAAGTCAGAGCGACCAGCCGATCGCCGGTGGTGTACAGGCCCTGCACCGAAACGCCGGATTCGAGCGGGATTCGCCCAACCGGCGAGGCCGTGGCCGCGGTCGGGTTCGTGCGCAGGATGCGGATCGAACGATCAGGCAGAGGCGGCGGATTGGCGGGGCCAGCTGCCAGCGGATCGGCCACGAAGCAGCACGAGAAGGATCGCGACGGCGCGACGAAGAGCAGGCTGCCGTCGTAGCGCACGGTATCGGCTTCATCGACACGCGCCTCCTGGGTATAGGTTCCCGAGAACGCGGCTGCCGGTGCCGCGACGGCCACGGCCAGCTGATCGGTCGACGGGGCGGCGCGGATGGCGGATTTGAGCAGGTTTTCCAGCTCGGTGTCGGATGTGACCCTGCGCAACAGACCCGGGGCCTCGGCCTGCGGAGCTGGCGGATCCGACACACTGCCTTCCCCGCATCCGACCAGCACCAGCATCGTGAAGGCCGCTGCAGCTGCGCGGAACCGTGTCGTGTGAGCATTAGTCCGTATGCTTGACATGGAAAACTCCTGTCTCTGGCTGCGGCGCATCTGCCGCTGATGGCCACGAGACTATGCAGGCGCAGCCGGGCAATCCATGGCAATCCTGAATGGAAAGTGTCCGGATATGTCACCGGCGCGGCGGGCAGCGCGATCGCTTGTCCGGAGCGTTACACTTTTGCACGCATCCTGTACAAGACACTGCAGACCGCGGGGAAGAAGCGGAGAAACTATCACGATGCTCCATCCCAAATCTCCTGCCCTGACCGTGGGGCTGGTCGGTGCCTGGCTGTTCGCAGGCTGTGCGTTTGCCCAGGCGCCTGCCAAGCCGGATTCCCCATGGCGCCTCGGCGTCGCGCTGGGCTATGGCGAACGCAGCAATCCACTGATCCAGTCCCGTGATATTCCCGTGGCCGTCGACCTGGACATCGCCTGGTTCGGCAAACGGTTCTTCTTCGACAATGGCGACCTGGGCCTCACCTTCATGAACCGCCCCGCAGGAACGGCCAGCTTTGTCGTGCGCGCGAACTCCGATCGCGTGTTCTTCAGCAGAACCAGCACGCGCTTCGTCTCCGTCAGCGTCACCGGCGCTCCGCTGGCGACCCCCGCCCCCCTGAAACCTCCAAAGCGGCGATACGCCATCGAAACGGGCGTGGAATACCTGGTGGACGGACGATGGGGCCGCATGTCACTGGCTGGATTCCAGGACGTCAGCAGTGTGCACAATGGCTTTGGTGCCGACCTGGAGTACGGCTACGCGATCCAGGGCCGGCGCTGGACACTCGAGCCGTCGATCCTGCTGCGCTACAAGAGTGGCGAACTGAACGACTACTACTGGGGCGTGCGCGCTGGCGAGGCCAGTGCCGCCCTGCCCGCTACGACGCGGGCGATGGGCTGAACTGGCAGCTGGGTGTGCGCAGCAGCTACTACTTCTCGCGGCGCCTTCGCTTCGTGGCGACCTTCAACCATGAGCGACTCAACGCGGACGCGGCGCACAGTCCGCTGGTCGAACAGCGCGCCGTGCGAGCCTACTTCGGCGGCTTCGCCTACAGCTTCTGAAGACATGTCACGCCTGGTTAAACGCTTCACTGTCCCGGGTGTCGCACTGCTGGCGCTGGCCTCGACGGGCCACCTTGGCCTGGCCGCGACACCAGGTGTTGATGCACCCCGCCTGCGGGTGCGTCCGGTCATGTGCATTGCGGGTCGCGATTCCGCGAGCTGCGCGACGGTGTTCGAGATCGACTGGAAAAGCAGCGCGCCGGGCGACTATTGCCTGGGCAGCGACGAGCGGCGCGAACCACTACGCTGCTGGACCCAGGCCAGCACGGGAGCGCACTCCGATCGCGTCACGGTGACGCGCGATTTCTACTACTGGATCACTACCTCGGGAGAAGCGCGCCGCCTCAGCGCCGTCAAGGGTTGAACTGCTGCGCCTGCATCCGGAAGATCGGCGGCGCGAGCGCCGCAGTCGACATGTCTGGGGATGTGTTGTGAGCGGCAAACCCATCGATGTGCTGCTGATCGAGGACGATCAGCGACTGGCCGAGCTGACCGCGCAGTACCTGGTCCAGAACGGTCTGCGCGTCGCCATTGAGTCCCGAGGTGATCGCGCCCTTGAACGCTTCCATCAGCAACAGCCGGACATCGTGTTGCTGGATCTCATGCTGCCGGGCATCGATGGACTGACGCTGTGCCGCGAACTGCGCCGCGTCAGCCGCGTTCCGATTCTAATGCTGACGGCGCTGGACACCGACCTGAACCAGGTGATCGGACTGGAGGCCGGCGCCGATGACTATGTGGCCAAGCCAGTCGATCCGATAGTGCTGCTGGCACGACTGCGCGCGCTGCTGCGGCGCGCGGGACCCAGCGCGCGCGAACACGATGCCGCTTCCCGATATCTCGCCGAGACGCCGGACTCGGGCACCCCGGCGCCGGATATCCGGCTGGGCTCCCTGCAGGTGAGCCCGAAAGCCCGGACCGTGCACCTTGCCGGGAAGCTGGTGCCAATGACCACGCAGGAGTTCGAACTGCTCAACCTGCTCGCACAGCGCGCCGGCCAGATCGTGAGCCGCAATGAAGTCTTCCGCGCGGTGCGCGGCATCGATTACAACGGCCAGGACCGCTCGGCGGACGCGCGGGTTTCGCGCCTGCGGCGAAAACTGGGTGACAGCGCCGACAATCCCACCCGCATCAAGACGATCTGGGGCAAGGGCTATCTGCTGGTTCCCGATGCCTGGGGGCCGGAATGTTGAGGAGCCATCGACCCGGCACACGTCGCCTGATGATCCGCTCGTATGTCGCGCTGGCGGGCGGCCTGATGGTGGCGGCACTGGTGCTGGATCTGGTTTTCTCCCGGCTGCAACCTGCAGAACCTCGCGGAACGGACGCGTGGGTCGGGGCAACCTTCCGTCTGGTGGAGTCACGGTTGCTCGATGTCCCGTCCGAGGCTCGCGCGGCCGCGCTGAATCGCATTGCCCGTGACGCAAGCCTTGGGGTTCAACTGCTCGACGCTGCTCCTGCCGGCGCAGAGGCGTCAATCGATCCTGTGGCGGTGCTGAACAGTGACAACGAACGCCTGGTGCTGAAGTGGTCGCCAGCGCTTGGGGCAACTATTCGCATCGGACCTTTGCAAGAGCCTGGCACAGGCTTCGGCTCGCGCGTGCTGCCGATGCTGTTCTATCTGTCGATCCTGGTGATCGTCGGGTTGTGGTTACGGCCGCTGCTGCGCGACATGACGCTGCTCACGGAAGCCTCGCGTCGTTTTTCCGCGGACTACCGGGAACCCCTTCGCACCGCCTCGCAGGTCACGCAACTCCACGACCTTGCGCACAATCTGGATGACATGTCACTTCGCCTGAGCCAGATGATCCAGGGCCAGAAGGAACTGACAGCAGCGCTCTCGCATGAGATGCGCACGCCGCTGGCCCGCATCCGCTTTGCGCTTGCGGTGCTGGACAATGGCTCGCGCGAGCGGGTCCGCGAGCAGTTGCGCGAGATCAACAGCGACGTGACGCAGGTCGACAACCTGATCACCCGGCTGCTGGAGCATGCAAAGCTGGACCACCCAGACCTGCGGATGGACTGGCAGGAAGTGGAACTGCACGGCTGGCTGCAACATGTACTGGCAGCGGCGAGCCCGCCAGACAGGCCCGTCGAGCTGGCGGTTGATGGCCGCGCTGGCAGCGTGAACATGGACCCGCGGCTCATGGAGCTTGCCGTGAGCAATCTGGTGGCCAACGCAGGCCGTTACGCGCGCCAAGTGATCCGGGTGAGCGCCAGACAGCAGGGGTCGACCTACCAGATTCTCGTCGAGGACGATGGCCCGGGCGTTGCCCCGGACAAGCGCGAAGAGATCTTTCGCGCCTTCACCTCCCACGACACCCAGCGGCAGGGTTCAACAGGCGGCATCGGATTGGGGCTGGCCATCGTGTCGCGGGTCGCCGCACTGCATGGTGGACGGGCCGCCGCGGGCGTCAGCGCCGATCTGGGCGGCGCATCGATGCTCATCGAGTGGCCGCGGCAGGCCTGATCCCGCGCGCCCTCGGTCATCCGGACGCCGGGCGTGGGCTATGATCCAGCCAGACCGGCAATAAACCGGCGCCGTGTTGTGTTGAGGGGCAGCATGCATCGACGTGATTTCATCCGGCAGTCATTGATTGCCACGGGCACACTACCGCTCGCAGCGCATGCTTTCACCCTTGCGGAAGCTGACTCTGCGCCTGGCGCTCTGTTCGTGCTGGTGGACACCCGGCTTGCCGCCAGTCGTCGCTTCGGTGCAATCGCCGCGGCGCAAGGCGCACGCATCAGCCGCTACAACGGCGATCTCACTCAGCTCTGGCAGCAGACACTTCTGCCGCAGAGGCGGGTTTCCGTCGCGCATTGGCCGAATTCGAACGCGTCATCGGCGCCGAGTGGTCGTTCACCAGCGATGCGGACCTGGAGTTGCATCGCGACGCCTACTCGCCGCTGCGCGGCAAACCCGAAGAACTGCTGGCTGCCGCCGCGCTGGCACCGGACAGCACCGAGAATGCGCTCAGCGTGAAGTACCAGGGCGTCAAGTCCGGCG
Source organism: Pseudomonadota bacterium (assembly GCA_016720075.1). Lineage (GTDB taxonomy): Bacteria > Pseudomonadota > Gammaproteobacteria > Steroidobacterales > Steroidobacteraceae > ZC4RG30. Next base: position 2,290 of record JADJXW010000015.1, on the reverse strand, counting down.
TGATCCGTGAATGGAACGACCTCACGCCCGAGCTGGTGCGCTTCTGGGCGTGCAATGGCGTTTCGGTGATGGCGCCGTTCCGCAAGACCGAGATCAGCGACACCGAGTTGTCGGTTCTCGCCCGGTACCTCGCGCAGGGAACCAGTTCGCATCGCTAACTTTACGGGAATCCGCCATGGACAGTCGTGACAATCTGCTGAAGAGAATCGCCAACCTCGAGCACAAGCTCGACGTGCTGGTGGAGAACCGCGTCGGTATCCTCGAGGACATCGAGGATGTCGGCAAGGACAATGTCCTGAAGTTCCTTCGGGACGTGAATGGCAACGGTGTCAGTGGCCTCAGGCGCCTGCAGGTGATCAATCACATGCAGGGCCAGGGCATCGTCACGGTGGCACCCGATAGAACGCATGCCCAGGGCCGCTGGCGCGGCGTGGTGCAGGCTGGCGGCGGTCCGCAGCGCCAGGCAATTCCGGGCAGCGCCCCTGCCGCGCCGGCCACCGGCGGGGGCCTCCGGGTTCGCTGTCCGGCGGCGCGATGATGTACGCGGAAGGCGTGTACGAGAACACCTACGTGAAGGAGAACGGCGTCTGGAAGATCGCCGTGCTGTTCTGGGTGCCGACGTACTACGTTTCGCACGATTACCAGTACATGTGGTTCCAGAGCGCGCCCGCCAGCGCCGAGATGCCGCCGCAGCGCGCCCCTACTCCGCCGCTGGAACCCCTCGGCCGGCAGTTCATGCCGTTCCACTACGCCCACCCGATTACCGGCGCGCCGGTAACGCAGGTGATCGCGAAGAGCGAGCGCTGAAGGACGCAATGATGAAGATCAGACTGTCCGCGTCGATCCTGATCGCGCTGGGTCTGGCCGGGTGCGCGCATGTTTCCAGTACCGTTTCCGCGCCACCGGCGGGCAATGAACTCACCCGCGCGCAGTTCGTCGCGCAGGTATCGGACTACTTCGGCTGGTACCACGCCTCCGGCTACAACGACTACTGGAAGGTGCCGCTGCGGACCTTTGCCGATGTGAATGCGGAGGACCCGTACGGCAAGCAGATCGAGAACGCGTATGAGGAAAACGTCATCTCGCCGGACGCGCGGGGAAGGTTCAACCCCACGGCACGGATGACGCGCGAGGACGCCGCCGTGATATTCGCGAAGGCGTACTTCCTGCCAACGCCTTCCGACACTAGCGCGCTCAACGCCTTCAGCGACGCCGGCGCCATTTCCTACGCTGCGAAACCCAGCGTCGCCGCGCTGGTTGCCGCCGGGTTCATGCCCGGCCGCACGCGCAGCACGTTCGCTCCTGCGGCTGCGATTACCGCCGCAGAGGCGCAGGCGGTGTTCCGTGCCGTCGCTGCCAAATCGGCCGTGGTGGTCCAGGCCATGCCGAAGCAGGCCGCGGCGCACCTCACGCTGCTGCCAGAAGGCGCTGGCAGCGCAGGTGCGGCCGGCCGGGTGGACGACGCCACCTTCCAGAGGCTGCTTGCCGACCGGAACTACGCGCCCCGGCGCTTCATACATCTCACGTCGCCCACGCCGGAAGCCACCATCTACTACACCACCGACGGCACCGATCCCCGGACCTCCCTTACCCGCGTGCCGTACGACGTCACGGCAACCGGCCACATCCAGGAGCTGGTCGGTGAACGTTCCGGCGCCAAGGGGCCCCAACCCTACCGCCTGGTCACCTGGAAAACGGTGGCGGTGAAGAATGGCGTTGCGGTAAGCCCTGTGCGCACGTTCAGGTGGAACCTGGTTCGTCCCTGGCAGTCGGTCTACGGCGCCGATGTGGTCGAGCCCGGCAACTTCGATCCGGCCAGGGGCCCGGTCACCCCGAAAGTCACCCGCCTGTACAGCGACGCCGAGTCGGTGCGCTCGATGGCCTGGCTCATCGAAGGACCACACTCCGCGGTCGTCTTCGATGCGCTGCAGACCCCGTGGAACAGCACCGACCAGTTGGGCGGCACGCTGTACGACAAGGTCAGGATGCTGACCACCAAGCCGCTGAAGCTCGTGATAGGCCATGCACACGGCGACCACATCGCGCAGGCGCAGAATTTCCTGGACGCGGGAGTTCCGGTGTATGCGAACCATCGCAGCTGGGCGGGACTTGCCGCTGTGCTTGCCACGAAGGATCACATCCGGCAGGTAAGGAACGTGCAGGAGGGTGACCAGTTCGATCTCGGCACCGACGCGATGCCGCTGAAGTTCGACGTCTGGACGCCGCCGGGGCACGAGAATTCGCTGGTGATGATCCACGACAAGGTCAGCGGGTTCCTGTTCTCGACCGA
>JADJXW010000014.1 GCA_016720075.1 Pseudomonadota bacterium | reverse complement strand
GCGCTGCCGCAGGTCGACCTGGCTGCCCGTGTGCGCACCCGCCTGGCCTCGGAGCCCGAACTGTCCGCGGCCGGAAAGGCCGACGCGGACAATGCCGCCGCCTCCGCGAACAGGACATCGCTGTGGCGCCGGGGCGCCCTGGGCGGCGCCATCGCCGCCAGCGTCGCGCTGGTATCGCTGGTCATCGTGAAGTCCATGATGCCCGGCACTGGCGCGCCGGCCGAACTCACCGCGCGGCAGGTGGCGCCGCAGCCTGCGGCCGTGGCAACGGTTCCGCCGCAGGCAACGCCGGCTCCACTGCTGGTGGCGCGCGAGTCGGCACCGCCCAGCTACACCACGCCGGTGGATGATTCCCCGGGTCGCCGTTCGGCGCCCCTGTTCAATTACGTGGCGGCACACAACGACGTGGCCGTCTCGGCGGTGCGCCTGGCACCGCTGTCCTCGGTCATGGGCGGCGGCTTCGATCTCACGCAGGATGCGGTGGAGATGTCGGCGGCCGAGGTCGGCGCGCGACGCTGATGGCCGTGACCGCGGGGGCAAAACTGGTTCGCCTGGGCGCAGCCTGCCTGCTGGCGGTGTTGTCGTGGCCGGTGCTGGCCGGATCCACCGATGCGCGCGCGCTGATCGGGCGCATGAACGAGGCGCTGGCGCGTCGCAACTACGACGGCGTGTTCGTGCAGCAGATCGGCACGCGGCGCGAAACCTGGCGGATCATCCATCGCATGCGCGACGGTCGCATGACCGAGCGGCTGATTTCCACCGACGGCTCCGGGCGCGAATTCGTGCGCGATGGCTCCGAGGCGGTGTGGTATTTCCCTGATCGCAAGGTCGTGCTGGTGGAGCAGCGCGGTCGCGCCAGCGGCTACATCACGGCGCTGTATGGCGTGGACGCCGATACGGAAAAATTCTACCAGCTGCGCAGTTCCGAGCAGCCCGTGCGGGTGCGGGGCTTCATGGCCCGCCTGGTCACGGTCGAGCCGCGCGATGCGCTGCGCTATGGCTATCGCTACTGGATCGACGAGAAGACCAGCATGCCGGTGCGCACGCAGCTGGTGGCCGCCAGCGGCGAGGTCATCGCCGAGATTTCCTTCATCAGCATGGCGCTGCCGGACATGGTCGACGAGGACCTGCTCAAGCCCGATGCGGATACCACCGGCTTTCGCTGGATGCGCCGCGACAAGCCCGGCGCGCCCAGTTCGGTGCGCACCGCGTTTGTCGCGCGGCAGGATCTGCTGCCGCCGGGCTTTCGCGTGAAGAGCTTCCCGAACCTGCCCGCCGCCGCGGATCCGGCGCCGCGCACGCGCTTCATCATTTCAGATGGCCTCGCCTGGGTATCGGTGTTCATCGAGGATGCCAGCGCGGGAGAGCGGCCTGGCGCCATGCGCCGCGCCGAAGGGCTGGTGCAGATGGGCACCACCGCCGCGTACAGCCTGACCGCCGCGGGGCATCGCATCACCGTCGTGGGTGATGTCCCGGCCGATACCGTCCGTTCCATCGCCGCCGCCATCCAGCCCGAATAGCGTGGGCGGCCTCACGCTGCTCGGCAGGCCCGGTTGCGGCCTGTGCGAGGAACTCCTGGAAGAGCTGCAGCAGGTTGCCGCCACGGTGCCCCTGCCGCCCCTCGCGGTGCTCGACGTGGATGACGATCCGGTGCTTTCCCGGCGCCACGGACTCGACATTCCCGTGCTGCTGCTGGACGGCGTGGTCGTCTGCCGCCACCGGCTGGACCGGCAGGAGCTGCTGAGGCTGTTGCGGCCCCGGTAGCGCCATGGAGCCGGCCCTGGCCGGCTATAATTGGCGATTACCCCGCAAGGTGGTGGCCGTTCCTTTCCGATGCAGCAGATCCGCAACTTTTCCATCATTGCCCACGTTGACCACGGCAAGTCCACGCTCGCCGACCGCCTGATCCAGAGCTGTGGTGGCCTGGCAGACCGCGAGATGCAGTCCCAGGTGCTCGACAACATGGCGCTGGAGCGCGAGCGCGGCATCACCATCAAGGCGCAGAGCGTCACGCTGTTCTACGACTCGAAGGACGGCAAGCGCTACCAGCTGAACCTGATCGACACCCCGGGGCACGTGGATTTTTCCTACGAGGTTTCGCGCAGCCTTGCCGCCTGCGAGGGCGCGCTGCTGGTGGTGGATGCCGCGCAGGGCGTTGAGGCGCAGAGCGTCGCCAACTGCTACACGGCCCTCGAGCAGGGGCTGGAAGTGGTCCCGGTGCTGAACAAGATCGACCTGCCGTCGGCCGATCCGGAGCGGGTGATCGAGGAGATCGAGGAGATCATCGGCCTCGATGCCCAGGACGCCGTGCATGTCTCGGCCAAGACCGGCCAGAACGTCGACCTGCTGCTCGAGGAGCTGGTGCGGCGCATACCGCCGCCGAAGGGCGATCCGGCCGCGCCGCTGCAGGCGCTGATCATCGACTCCTGGTTCGACAACTACGTGGGCGTGGTGTCGCTGGTGCGCGTGGTCAACGGCACGCTGAAAGTCGGCGAGAAGATGAAGGTCATGTCCACCGGTCGCAGCCACCAGATCGACAAGCTCGGGCGCTTCACGCCCAAGTCGGTGTCGCTGCCGGAACTCGCGGCGGGCGAGGTGGGCTTCGTGATCGCCGGCATCAAGGAAATCGACGGCGCGCCGGTGGGCGACACCATCACCACCGAGGTGCGCGGCAGCGAAACGCCGCTGCCCGGCTTCAAGCAGGTGCAGCCGCGCGTGTTCGCCGGCGTGTTCCCGGTGAACACCGAGGACTACGAGAATTTCCGCGACGCCCTGGCCAAGCTGCGCCTGAACGATTCGGCGCTGCACTACGAGCCGGAAGTCTCCACGGCGCTGGGCTTCGGCTTTCGCATCGGCTTCCTGGGCCTGCTGCACATGGACATCGTGCAGGAGCGCCTGGAGCGCGAATACAACCTCGAACTGATCACCAGCGCGCCCACGGTGGTGTACGAGGTGGCCCAGACCGACGGCACCGTCGTGCATGTGGACAACCCCGCGCGGTTGCCCGCCGTGGGCAAGATCGAGGACCTGCGCGAGCCGGTGATCACCGCCAACATCCTGGTGCCGCCGGAATACGTGGGTGGCGTGCTGCAGCTGTGCTCCGAGAAGCGCGGCGTGCAGAAGAAGATGCTGTTCCTGGGCTCGCAGGTGTCGCTGCAGTACCAGCTGCCGCTGGCCGAAGTGGTGCTCGACTTCTTCGACCGGCTGAAGAGCTGCAGCCGCGGCTATGCCTCGTTCGACTACGAGTTCAGCCATTTCCAGTCGGCGCCGCTGGTCAAGCTCGACATCCTCATCAACGGCGACAAGGTGGACGCGCTGGCGCTGATCGTGCACCGGGATGCGGCCTACCAGCGCGGACGCGAGCTGGTGGACAAGATGCAGGAGCTGATCCCGCGGCAGATGTTCGAGGTGGCCGTGCAGGCCACGATCGGCGCGCATGTGATCGCGCGGGCCTCGGTGAAGGCGCTGCGCAAGAATGTGCTGGCCAAGTGCTATGGCGGCGACCTGTCGCGCAAGCGCAAGCTGCTGGAGAAGCAGAAGGAAGGCAAGAAGCGCATGAAGCAGGTCGGCTCGGTGGAAATACCGCAGGAAGCCTTCCTCGCCGTTCTGAAGGTCGGCCGCAAGTAACGCAAGAGGGTTCCCATCCGTGTTCGCACAGATCATCACGCTCGCCACCTGGCTGCTGCTGCCGGTCTCGGTCATCGTCATCGTCGACGACTGGTTCCTGAGGCCCGGGCGCCGGCTGGCGGCCATGCCGGGCGCGGCGGTCGACCCTGCGCCGCTGCGGCTGGCCTATGCCATCTTCCCGCTGCTCGTGGTCGCCGGCGCCATCCGGCTGTTCCGGTCGGAGCGCCTGGATTTCTCGCTGGTGCTGGTCATCGTCTCGGTCGTCGGCGGGGTGATCTGGGCGCTGGATGCCTGGTGGCTGAGGGGCCGGCGCGCCGCCGCCGCATCGCTCAAGGGGCACAACCCTTCCGCGGTGCCTGAGCCGGGCGTGGTCGACTACGCCCGCAGCATGGTGCCGGTGGTGGTGGTGGTGCTGCTGCTGCGCTCCTTCCTGTTCGAGCCCTTCCGCATCCCCACCGATTCGATGATGCCCACGCTGCAGGCGGGCGATTTCATCCTGGTGAACAAGTATCACTACGGCCTGCGACTGCCGGTGGTGAACAAGCTGATGCTGCCGATCAACTCGCCCGAGCGCGGCGATGTGATGGTGTTCCGCTATCCCCCGGACCCGGCCATCAACTACATCAAGCGCGTGGTGGGGCTGCCGGGAGACCGCATCAAGGTGATCGGCGACCTGATCTACGTGAACGACGTGCCGCTCGTGCAGGCCGAGCCCACCCGCTTCTCGGACGGCTGCTACGAGAACATGCGGCTGACCGCCGTCCAGACCGGCGCGCACTCCCACCAGACGCTGTCCTGCCTGACGCCGCGGGTGCTGCCAGGGGCCATGTTGCCGTCCTGCAACCGGCGCATCGACCGGGGTTATGTCTGCGACGAGGAGATCCCCGTCTCACCGGCCTCGGGCATCCTGGATGCCAACGACTACGGAGAAGTGACGGTTCCGGCTGGCAACTACATGGTGATTGGGGATAATCGCGACAACAGTTCGGACAGCCGGGTGTGGGGTTTCGTGCCCGAGGCCAACCTGGTCGGCAGCGCCCGGCGCATCTGGTTCAACTTCGACCTGGCGCGTTCCCCCTGGGTGACCTGGGGACGCATTGGCAAGCGGATCGAATAGCGGAGACAAGCACATGCGGCAGCGTCAGACAGGCATCACCTTCATCGGCTGGCTGTTCCTCCTGATTCCCGTGGCGGTGGTGGGCTACTGCGCCATCCGGCTGACGCCGGTCTACCTGAACGCGATGAAGGTCAGCAAGGCGCTGAACGATACCGCCACCGAATTCAAGGGCGAGGAGCAGATCAATCCCGCCACCGTGCGCGTGGCGCTCGAGAAGCGCTTCGACATCGACAGCATCGACTTCCCCGACCTGAAGACGGTGACCATCGCCCGTGAAGGGGATCGCTGGGTGCTGGAGTCGAACTACGAGGACACGGTGAAGCTGTTCAAGAACATCTCGCTGCTCGTGCAGTTCGACGAGCGCGCCGAGATTGAATAGCCGGTACCACCCATGAGTCCGGCTGCGGCCTCCGCCACGAACGCCTGGCTGCAGGCTCTGCTGGGCCGCTCTCCGGGCCGACCCGAGCTGTTCCTGGCGGCGCTCACGCATCGCAGCGCCACCGACGACAACAACGAGCGCCTGGAATTCCTCGGCGATGCGGTGCTCGGCATGGTGATCGCCGAAGAGCTCTACCGGCGGTTTCCGGAAGCCGATGAGGGCGACCTTTCACGGCTGCGCTCAAGGCTGGTCAGCGCGGGTCCGCTGGCCCAGATCGGCCTGGGGCTCGGCATCGGCGCGGTGCTGCGACTGGGCAGCGGCGAGCTGCGCACCGGCGGATTCCGCCGTGAATCCATCCTCGCCGATGCCACCGAGGCGCTGTTCGGCGCCGTATACCTGGACGGCGGGCTCACCGAGGCGCGCGCGCTGATCCTGCGCCTGTATGCCACGATGCTCGAGGAGCTGCAGCCCGATGAAGACCTCAAGGATTCCAAGACACGCCTGCAGGAACTGCTGCAGGGGCGGGGTGAATCCCTGCCCAGCTACGTGCTCGACAGCGCGGTGGGCGAGCCGCATGAGCAGACCTTCTCGGTGCGCTGCGTGGTGAACCTCGCCAATGTCCAGCAGCCCATCGAGGCCAGCGGCATCGGATCGAGCCGGCGCCGCGCCGAGCAGGAATCCGCAGCCGCCGTGCTGCGGCAACTGGGTGGGAGGCCGACATGACGCAACGAAGTCGCGCACCGCTGCGGTTTTGCGGCGCTGGTCGGGCGTCCCAACGTGGGCAAGTCCACGCTGCTGAACGCGCTGACCGGGCAGAAGATCTCCATCGTCACGCCGCGGCCGCAGACCACGCGCCACCGCGTGCTGGGCCTGGTGAACCTGCCGCAGGCGCAGATCGCCTTCGTCGACACGCCGGGACTGCATCACGCGCAGCAGCGCGCGCTGAACCGGGCGATGAACCGCACGGCTGCGGCCGCGGCGCTGGATGCCGATCTGGTGCTGCTGGTGGTCGAGGCCGTGCGCTTCGGCGCCGAGGACGAGCTCGCGCTGTCGCGCGCGCGCGAGTCGGGCCGCCCGGTGATCGCGGTGGTGAACAAGATCGATGCGTTGAAGCAGCGTGACCGCCTGCTGCCGTTCCTCGCGCAGCTCGCCGGGCGGCATGAATTCGCCGAGATCATTCCCGTATCGGCGCGCGATCCGCGCGACATGCAGCGCCTGCTGGAAGTGATCACGCGGCACCTGCCGGAATCCCCGGCGCTGTTCCCGGCGGACCAGCTCACCGACCGCAGCGAGAATTTCCGGATCTGCGAGATCATCCGCGAGAAGCTGACGATGGAGCTGCACGACGAGCTGCCCTACGGCATCGCCGTGGAGATCGAGTCCCGCGAGGAAACCCCGGAAGGGCAGCTGGAGATCAGCGCGGTGATCTGGGTGGATCGCGCGGGCCAGAAGCCCATCGTGATCGGCGCCGGCGGCGAGCGCCTGAAGCGCATCGGCACCCAGGCGCGGCATGAACTCAACACGCTGCTCGGTCGGCGGCTGCACCTGAACCTGTGGGTGAAGGTGCGCGAGGACTGGGCCGACAGCGCGCAGGCCCTGCGTCAGCTGGGGATGGAGTGAATGCAGCGCGTCGCGCACGCGGCGGCTTTCCTGCTGCATCAGCATCCATGGGGTGACCGGGGCCGGATCTTCGAGCTGTACACTCGCGAGCATGGCCGCCTGTCGGTGTTCGCGCAGGGCGTGCGCGGTCCGCAGGCGAAGCTGGCTGGCGTGCTGCAACCCTTCGTGCCACTGCTCGTCTCGTGGGCCGGGCGAGGGGAGGCGCCACGCCTGACTGGCGCCGAGCCCGACAATGCCGGCCAGCCGCTGCCACCTTTGCCTCCTGCGCGGCTGATGTCCGCCTACTACCTCAGTGAACTGGTGATGTCGCTGACGCTGCGCCACGATCCGCAGCCGCTGCTGTATTCGCACTACGCCGACGCGTTGTCGAACCTGCGCCAGGAGGCGCCCGAGCAGTGCACGCTGCGCCGCTTCGAGAAGCGGCTGCTGGATGTGCTGGGATATGGCCTTTCCGATGTGGATGAATCGCTGCTCACCGATCTTGCCGGCGCCGAGGCGCTGCGCCCGCGGCTGCGTGCCGCGCTGGACCAGTGCCTTGAAGGGCGAAGCCTCCGGACCCGCGTTGTGGCAAAGTCACTTCTCGGGCTGAGCCGGTCTGGCCGCTGATGGTCCGCGGGCGCTGAAGGGAGAACACATGCAACGGGCGGAAATCGCGCTGGGCGTCAATGTCGATCACGTGGCCACGGTCCGGCAGGCGCGGCGCGCGCGACATCCGGATCCGGTGCACGCCGCGCTGGTGTGCGAGCAGGCCGGCGCCGACAGCATCACCATGCATCTGCGCGAGGATCGCCGGCACATCATCGATGCAGATCCGTTCGCGCTGCAGGCGCTGATGCAGACGCACCTGAACCTGGAGATGGCGGTCACGCGCGAGATGGTGGAGATCGCCACGCGGCTGCGGCCCGCCGACTGCTGCCTGGTGCCGGAGAACCGCGCCGAGGTCACCACCGAAGGAGGCCTTGATGTGGCGCGTGATCCGGCGCGGCTGCGAGAAACCGTGGCCCAGCTCGCGGCAGGCGGCATCCGGGTCTCGCTGTTCATCGATCCGGACGAGAAGCAGGTGGACGCCGCGCGCGCCGCCGGTGCGCCCGTGATCGAGCTGCATACCGGATCCTATGCCGAGGTCACCGGTGGCAATCGCGCGCGTGAGCTGCAGCGCCTGCAGCAGGCCGCGCGCCATGCGGCGTCGATCGGCCTGACTGTGCATGCCGGGCACGGTCTCGACTACCACAACGTGCAGCCCGTGGCCGCCATCCGCGAGATCGTCGAGCTGAACATCGGCCATGCCATCGTTGGCCGGGCGCTGTTCTCGGGCCTGGCCGCCGCGGTGCGCGAAATGAAAGCGCTGATGCTCGCCGCGCGGCAATGAACCACGGTCGGCAATGAACCACCTGATCTTCGACATCGAGACCATCCCGGATGTGGACTATGGTCGGCGCCTGCTCGACCTGCCGTCGCTGCCCGATGCGGAAGTTGCCGCCGCGATGTTCTCGCTGCGGCGCGAGCATACCGGCAGCGATTTCCTGCCGCTGCCCCAGCACCGCATCGTGGCCATCTCCTGCGCGCTGCGGCGTGGCGACACGTTCCGGCTGTGGAGCCTGGGCGAGGAGGGCAGCAGCGAGCGCGAACTGCTGGAGCGGTTCTTCGACGGCATCGAGCGCTTCACGCCAGACCTGGTCAGCTGGAACGGCGGCGGATTCGACCTGCCGGTGATGCATTACCGCTGCATGCTGCATGGCGTGCGGGCGGCCCGATACTGGGAGAGCGGGGAAGAGGATTCCTCGTTCCGCTACAACAACTACCTGTCGCGCTTTCACTGGCGGCACCTCGATCTGATGGACGTGATCTCGGGCTTCCAGGTGCGGGGGCGCTCGAGCCTGGCCGACGTGGCCTGCCTGCTGGGCCTGCCCGGCAAGCTGGGTTTCGATGGCAGCCAGGTGTTCGATGCCTGGAAGGCGGGCAACCTCGCCGGCATCCGCCGCTACTGCGAAACCGACGTCCTCAACACGTACCTCATCTTCCTGTCGTTCGAGCGGATGCGCGGCCGGCTCGACGCCGGCGAATGGCAGGCCGAATGCCAGCGCGTGCGCCAGATGCTGTCCGCGTCCGGCGAGACGCATCACGCGGAGTTCCTGAAGGCATGGCCCGAAAGCGCGCCCCATTGACCGAGAGCGGCACCGGACGCGTCGAGGACCTGAACCACGAAGGCTGGGGCGTGGTGAAGTCCGGCAAGGCCGTGTTCGTGGCCGGCGCACTGCCGGGCGAGTTGGTGGAGTACCGCATTCGCCGCCGCGAACGCAGCCACGACGAGGCCGAACTTCTGCAGGTGGTCGAACCTTCGCCGCAGCGCGTGACGCCCGGCTGCGAGCATTTCGGCATCTGCGGCGGCTGCTCGCTGCAGCACCTGGCGCCCGAGGCGCAGCGCGCCGTGAAGGACAACATGCTGCGCGAGTCGCTGCGGCGCATCGGCAAGGTTGAACCCGATCGCTGGCTCGCGCCGCTGCATGGCGACCCGTGGGCTTACCGGCGCCGTGCGCGCCTGGGCGCCCGTTTCGTGCACGCCAAGGGGCGCTCGCTGGTGGGATTCCGCGAGAAGATGTCCAGCTTCGTGGCCGATGTGAAGCACTGCAGGGTGCTGGTGTCGCCCATCGGCAACCTGATCGGCGAGCTCTCGACGCTGCTCACCGCGCTGTCGATTCCCACGCGCGTGCCGCAGATCGAGGTGGCCGTGGGAGACAACACGACCGTGCTGGTGATGCGCACGCTTTCGCCGTTGTCGGCCGCCGACCGGCAGCTGATGCTCGAGTTCGCGCACCGGCACGGCGTGCACTGGCTGTTGCAGGCGGGCAGGCCCGACCAGCTAGAACCACTGGAAGAGGGCACCCCGGGGCTGTGGTACGAGCTGCCGGAACATGGCGTGCGGCTGGCCTTCGAACCCACGGATTTCATCCAGGTGAACGGGGACGTGAATCGCCGGCTGATCGCGCAGGTCCTGGGTGAGCTGAAGCTCGAGGCCTCCTCCTCGGTGCTCGACCTGTTCTGCGGCCTCGGCAATTTCACGCTGCCCATGGCCCGGGTGGCCGGCAGCGTGGTGGGCCTGGAGGGGGATGCGGGCCTGATCGAGCGGGCCCGCGCCAATGCCGCGGCCAATGGACTGGCCAATGCGCGTTTCGGCGTCGCCAACCTTGCCGGCGACGGCGCGATGGAGCGCTGCCTGGCGGGGGCCGGAGCCGGGAAATTCACGCATGTCCTGCTTGATCCGCCGCGCACCGGGGCCGCCGATGTGCTGCCGGCCGTGGCCCGGTTGGCGCCCCGGCGGGTGGTTTATGTGTCCTGCCATCCGGGCAGCCTCGCCCGCGACCTGGGAATACTGGTAACCGATCACGGGTTTTCGCTGCGCGCTGCCGGTATCGTCGATATGTTTCCGCACACCAGCCATGTAGAGTCCGTCGCCGTGCTGGACGGTCCGGGGGTTTCGAGGGAATGACACTGGGTCCGCTGATGGTTGACGTTGCCGGCAAGACGCTGACGACGGAAGACCGCGAACTGCTGCGCCACCCGCTGGTGGGCAGCGTCATCCTGTTCACGCGCAACTACGAGAATCCCGAACAGCTGGCTGGGCTTGTGGCCGAGATCCGCGGCCTGCGCTCGCCGCCGCTGCTGGTGGCGGTGGACCACGAGGGCGGGCGGGTGCAGCGCTTCCGTCCCGGGTTCTCGGTGATTCCGCCGGCGCGGCGCGTCGGCCTCGAATACGACCTCGACCACAAGCAGGGCCTGGCGCTGGCGCGCGCCATGGGCTGGCTGATGGCGGCGGAGCTGCGCGCCTTCGGCATCGATTTTTCGTTCGCGCCCTGCGTCGACCTGGACTTCGGCGTTTCCGAGATCATCGGGGATCGCGCCTATCACGCCAATGCCGAGACGGTGGCAAGGCTGTCGATCGCGGTGATGCAGGGCATGCGACAGGCCGGCATGGCCGCCACGGCCAAGCATTTCCCCGGCCATGGCGCGGTCGTGGCCGATTCGCACCTGGCGCTGCCGGTGGATCGACGCGACCTGGCCGACCTTGCCGCCGACATGCTGCCGTATCGCCGCCTCATCCCGAACGACCTGGCCGCGGTGATGATGGGTCACGTGCTGTTTCCGGCGGTGGATTCCGTGCCCGCGAGTTTCTCCCGGCGCTGGGTGGGCGACATCCTGCGCGGGGAGCTGGATTTCCGCGGCGTTGTCTTTGCCGATGACCTGACCATGGAGGGCGCCAGCATCATGGGCGGCGTGGTGGCTCGCGCCGAGGCGGCGCTGGAGGCGGGTTGCGATGTGCTGCCTGTCTGCAACCGCCGCGCCAGTGTCGTGGAGCTGCTCGATGGCCTGACCTCGCGCCCCGGGCCGGCGAGCCAGTTGCGCATCCTGCGCATGCGGGGGCGGGATGCCGTGGATCGGCAGAGCCTGGCCGCGAACCCCGAGTACCGCGAATGCCGCGAGTGGCTCGCGCGCTGCGAACGTCCGCCCGAACTGGTCCTGAGCCAGGGCTGATCCATGCAGCAGTTCGATTCCGCGTTCGTGCAACGGATTCTCGACGGTGCCCCGGAAGGCATCGTGATCTGCGATGCGCGTGCCGGGGATTTTCCGCTGGTGTATGCGAACGCCGCCTTCGAGAAGCTCACCGGCTATGCCGCCGCGGAACTGATGGGCACCAACCTGAGGCTGCTGCAGGGCACGGATCGCGAGCAGGAGGGGCGGCGGCGCATCAGCGAGGCGCTGGCGCGCGGCGAGGAATGCCGCGTGCTGCTGCGCAACTACAGAAAGAACGGCGAGCTGCTGTGGAGCGAGATGTACCTGCAGCCCATGCGTGATGGCGAAGGGCAGGTCACGCACTACGTGGGGTTCTTCCGCGATGCCAGCAGCCGCCTGAAGTCGGCCGAGCGCGGCAACGAGGGGCTGCCGGGCTGGCTGCGCGAGGATCGGGTCACCGGGCTTTCATCCCGTGCCTGGTTCGACGAACTGCTCGAGCGCGAGTGGCTGATCGCCAGGCGCGAGGAGCGCCCGCTCACGCTGACGCTGTTCGACATCGATGCGATGGGGCTCTACAACGACACCTTCGGCAAGGCGGCCGGCGACACCTGCCTGAAGCGCATCGCGCGCACCATTGCCGGAGCGTTCCGCCGCGGCAGCGATGTGGTGGCGCGCTGGGATGGCGGCATCATCGCCGTGCTGGCGGCGCACCGCGACGGCGTCTCGGTGGGCGGTGTCGTGGACCATGCGCAGGCCACGGTGCGCAAGGTCGCCGAGATGCGCGTGCATCATCCGCGCTCGCCCACCCAGAAATACGTGACCGTCACCGCGGGGCTTGCCACCGTGTTCCCGCAGCGCGACGAGGAGTTGCCGGCGCGTCTGATCGAGCGGGCGAGCCACGCGCTGCGCGAGGCCAAGCGCGATCTGCGCGGTGGATTGAACCAGGCTCCGGACTGAGGCCTGTCGATCGTGGGTCAGGTGCCGCTGGTGACCAGCGCGATGACCCCGAGCTGCGGATTGTCGTAGTACTGCGCTTCGTCGGGCTTCACGCGGCGGATTTCCGCCAGCTGCGCCACCTTGCCCGCTTCATCCAGCTTCAGGTCGAAGCCCAGGTGCAGGAACTGTCCGCGTTCCAGCACCACGTTGCCCGAGAGTCCGGGCACGTTCACGCCGAGTTGCGACAGCGACACGCCCCGGCGCGAGTTCCAGCCGGCGGCCGGCTGCGACCAGGCCGTGTGCGCCAGGATGCGATATCCGCTGCCCGCGCGCAGCCGCGAGGCGGCGCTGGCGAGCTTGCGTCCGGACACGGGCGTGGTGGCAAGTTCGGTTGATGACGAGCTGCGCAGCGACGGCGCCGCCGAGGGGTCTTCGCCGCTGGCATCGCCATCGACGCGGAAGACGATGATCTCGAGTGTGTAGCGCGTGGCCTGCTGCGGCAGCGCCGGCAGGCAGGTGGCGAGCAGCGCGAGGCCCAGCAGGGGCGCGCGCAGTAGGTGCAGGTGGTTCATGGGGGTCGATTATAGGCAGAACGCCGCCCCGCGCAGCCCGCCGGCGCGCGTCCCGGGCCTAGCGCAGCCCCGCCAGCAGGCGCTGGGCGAACTCGAAGCGCGCGGCGGGCTCCGCGCCCCGCGCAATGCGCAGCTTCAGGGGGCCCTCGAGGCGGTACACACGCGGCTCCTTCTGCAGCAGCTTGATCACCGCGCCGGGATCGATGGCGTTCTTCTCCTCGAACACCAGGTAGCTGGACTGCGTGGAGACATCGAGCCGCCGCAGTCCCAGGGCGCGGCACTGCTGCGTCAGGCGCGCGTTGTGGAACAGCTGCGTGGCCGCGGGCGGCAGCGCGCCGAAGCGATCGCCGATTTCCGCCTGCAGGTCATCGAGGCCCTGCGCGTCGGGCGCCGCGGCGATGCGCTTGTACAGGCCCAGCCGCATCTGCACGTCTGCAACGTAGTCAGAGGGCAGCAGGGCCGGCAGGTGCAGGTTCACCTCGGCGGAGCCGGCAAGCGGCGCGCCCACGGCGCCATCGCCGCCGCTCTTCAGGCTGCGTACCGCGGATTCGAGCATGTCCAGGTACAGGGCGAGGCCGACTTCAGTGAGCTCGCCGCTCTGCGATTCGCCCAGGAACTCGCCTGCGCCCCGGATCTCCAGGTCGTGAGTGGCCAGCACGAAGCCGGCGCCGAGTTCTTCCAGCGATTCGATCGCCTCCAGCCGGCGCTGCGCGTCCTGCGTCAGCGCCTTGCGCGAGGCCACCAGCAGGTAGGCGAAGGCGCGATGGTGCGAACGGCCCACGCGGCCGCGCAGCTGGTGCAGCTGCGCAAGGCCGAGCCGGTCGGCCTGGTTGATGATGATGGTGTTGGCGGTGGGCACGTCGATGCCGCTCTCGATGATCGTCGTGCACAGCAGCACATCGAACCGCCGGTGGTAGAAATCCACCATCAGCTGCTCCAGGTCGCGCTCGCGCATCTGGCCGTGGCCCACGCGCAAGGTGGCCTCGGGCACGATGCGCCGCAGCTCCTCGGCGATCTTCTCGATGCCCTGGATCTCGTTGTGCACGAAGTAGATCTGGCCGCCGCGGCGCAGCTCGCGCAGCATGGCCTCGCGTATGGTTGGTGCATGCCATTCGGCCACGGACGTGCGGATGGCCACGCGGCCCGCGGGCGGCGTGGTGATCAGCGACAGCTCGCGCAGACCGCCAAGGGCCATGTTGAGCGTGCGCGGAATGGGCGTGGCGGTGAGGGTGAGCACGTGCACCTCGGCACGCAGCGCCTTCAGGCGCTCCTTGTCGCGCACGCCGAAGCGGTGTTCCTCGTCAACGATGATGAGTCCGAGGTTGCGGAAGCGCGCATCGGCATGCAGCAGCCGGTGCGTGGCGACCAGGATGTCGATCCGGCCGTCGGCCAGCTGCGCGAGGATGTCCTTCGAAGCCGTGGCCGAGCGGAATCGCGACAGCGATTCGATGCGCACCGGCAGGTCCGCGAAGCGGTCGCGGAAGTTGCCGGCGTGCTGCTCGGCCAGCAGCGTGGTGGGCACCAGCACCACCACCTGTCTTCCGGCCTGTACGGCCACGAACGCGGCGCGCATGGCCACCTCCGTCTTGCCGAAGCCCACGTCGCCGCAGACCACGCGGTCCATGGGCCGCTCCGAGGCCATGTCGCGCAGCACCGCGGTGATGGCTTCGGCCTGGTCGGCCGTCTCCTCGAACGGGAAGGCCGCGGCAAAGGCGCGGTACTCGGCCTCGTCGCCCGTGAGCGCGCTGCCCTTGCGGGCCTGGCGGCGCGCATAGAGATCGAGCAGTTCGGCGGCGACGTCGCGCACCTGTTCGGCGGCGCGGCGGCGCGCCTTGGCCCACTGGTCCGAGCCGAGCTTGTGCAGCGGCGCCGCCTCCGGCGAAGCGCCCGTGTATCGATTGACGTTGTGCAGCGCGCTGCACCGGCACATAGATGCGGTCGCCGCCGGCGTACTCGATCACCAGGAATTCGCCGTCCTCGCCGGCCACCTGCATCGGCTGCAGTCCCACGTAGCGGCCGACGCCATATTCGGTGTGCACGACGGGCGCACCGGCGGACAGATCCTGCAGGTCACGCAGGATGGCGGCCGGATCGAGCTGGCTGCGACGTCGCCGCCGTTCCTGCTGCGCGTGGCGCCCGAACAGCTCGCCATCGGCCAGCAGCGTGATGTCCGGCGCCTGCAGGCTGAGGCCGCCCACGTCCGCGCCGATGGCCAGGCACAGCCGCGCCTTCGACTTCAGGAAATCCCGCCACCCGCCCACCTGGTCATGGGCAAGTCCGGCGCCGCGCAGCAGGTCGTGCAGCACTTCGCGTCGGCCCGGTGAATCGGCGGCGAGCAGTACGCGCCCGGGATAGGAATCAAGGTATCGGACCAGCGGCTCCAGCGGCTGCGCGGCGCGCGTGTCGAGCTTGATCTCGGGTGCGCCCTGCACGGCGGCGGGTGATTCGGCGCTCCATTCCACGCGCGCGCGCTGGCCGATGCGCACCATGGCCTCTTCCGGCGACAGGAACAGCTCCGCCGGCTCGAGCACCGGATGTTCGATGTCGTGGCGCTGGTCTTCGTAGCGGGCTGCTATCTCCTGCCAGACCTGTCCGAGGCGGGAATCTAGGTGCTCGGGCAGCACCAGCACCGGATCACGCGGCAGGTAGTCGAACAGCGTCGCGGTGCCTTCGAAGAACAGCGGCAGGTAGAACTCGATGCCCACCGGTCCGATGTTCTGCCGCAGGCCCCGATAGACCGTGGAGCGGGTGGGGTCGCCCTCGAAGCGCGTGCGATAACGGCGCCGGAATTCGCGGCATGAATCCTCGTCCAGCGGGATCTCGCGCGCCGGCAGCAGCCGCAGCTTCGGCAGGCGCTCAAGCGAACGCTGCGTGTCGGGATCGAAGTGCCGGATGCTGTCGATGTTCTCGTCGAACAGGTCGATGCGCAGCGGCTGCGCGTATCCCATCGGAAAGACATCGAACAGCGAACCGCGCAGCGCGAACTCGCCGGGCGCGCCCACCTGCGCCACCATCTGGTAGCCGGCGCGCACCAGCTGTTCGCTGACCGCGCGCATCGAAAACGACTGGCCCTCGGCCAGGTCGAATGCGCGGCCCTCGATGTAGTCCGTGGGTGGCAGGCGCTGCAGCAGTGTTTCCGCGCTGACCAGCAGCAGTCCCTTCTGCAGGCGGGGCAGCTGTGCGAGCGTGGCGAGTCGATCCGAGACCAGGTCGGGCAGCGGCGAGAACTGCTCGTAGGGCAGCACCTCCCAGTCCGGCAGGTGCAGGATCGGCGCGTCCCCGTCGACGAAGAAACCCAGCGCGCGCTGGAGCTGGTCGAGCGTGCGCGCATCCGGCGCCACCACTACCCAGGGTCGTGAGTCCCTGGCCGCGGCATGGGCAAGGGCCAGCGCCTGCGCGCTGACGGATCCGCGCGGCCACTGGCGCAGCGGATGCGCGGCATCAGGCAGGGGCAGGGCGTCTTTGGGATACATCCGAGGGCAATGCGGCGCGTGGGGTCGCGCAGCATAGCGGGGTGCCCGTGCGGATGCACAGGCGAGGGAACATCAACCGCCGGTGGCCACCGCGTGGATGACGTGCGAATTCTCGAAGTAGACGCTGAACCCCTCGTAATCCCAGCGCGTGATGGGCGGCTGGCCCACGGCGGCATGGCGCGCGCGGGGGGCGCCGAACTGCGCCTCGACGGCGGCCATGTTCACGCCGCGGCGGGGCAGTTCGCGGGAAACGGGGCGCAGCTGCACCTGGGAATCCACAACCAGGGTCTCGGCGACCAGGGGCGTGGCGGCAATGACCAGCAGCAGGGCCAGCGTGCGTTTCATGGCCCGACTATATCAGCGCCATGGGTTCCGGACGAACCCCGCCCCGCCGGCGGGTGGGGCAAAACGTGAATTGCGTCGCTATTTCTCCGCGCCATGCAAGAATGCCTCGCCCATGTTCCAGCCCCTGCCACTGTTCATCGGTCTGCGTTATTCAGGCGCCCGCGCGCACCGGTTCTTCGTCTCCTTCATTACCTGGGTGTCGCTGCTGGGAGTCGCGGTGGGCGTGGCGGCGCTGATCGTCATTCTTTCCGTGATGAATGGCTTCGAGTCGGAGCTGCGCTCGCGGCTGCTGGCGCTGTCGGCGCCGGTGAGGCTCTCGGCCCCGATGATCCCGCGCGCGACTGGGAATCCATGCGCTCCCGGGCTGGCTGCCGTTCCAGGCGTGAAGGCGGCGGAACCCTATGCCGAGCTGCAGGCGCTGGCCGTGCGGCAACCGGAGATGCTGCCGCTGCTGCTGCCGGCCGCGGGCGCAGCGATGCGCGCCGAGCTTGCCGACCTGCTGCTGGAGGGCGAGGTGCGCCCGCCGACCAGCCAGGCAGTCCAGTGATCGTCGGCCGCCAGGTGGCCGAGCAGCTGGGCGTGGCCGTGGGAGATCCTTTCACCTTGCTGGTGCCGACGGTGACGGGCGGCGAGTTGCCCGAGGCCCGGCTGCGCGAGTTCACCGTTGGCGCCATCTTCGAGGCGGGGCTGCAGGAGCACGACGGCACGCTGGCCTTCGCCACGCCCGCCACGCTGCTTGAGCTGGGCGCCGCTCGCAGCGGTTCGGTGGGCCTTGCCGTGCAGGTTCCCGATGCGCTGGCGGCGCCGCAGATTGCCGCGCGGATCCGCGCCACGCTGGCCGCTGGCACCGTGGTGTCGGACTGGACAGGCGAGCACGCCAGCTACTTCCGCGCGATCCGCATCGAGAAGACGATGATGGCGCTGATCCTGCTGCTGGTGGTGGGAGTGGCCGCCTTCAACATCGTGGCCATGCTGGTGATGGTGGTCACCGACAAGCGCACCGACATCGCCATCCTCAGAACACTGGGTGCCGAGCCCGGCACCATGGCGCGCGTGTTCATCGTGCAGGGGCTGATCATCGGCTGGGCGGGCGTGATCGCCGGCGTGCTGCTGGGCCTGGCCATTGCCATGAACGTGGACCCCATCCTGGGTTTCCTGGGCGCCGTGTTCGGCCTGCAGCTATTCGATTCCGACGTGTACTACATCACCCAGGTGCCTTCGGAGCTGCACTGGATGGATGTATTGCTGGTCGCGCTGAGCGCGCTGCTCGTCACCGCGCTCGCCACCGTTTATCCGGCGCGGCGCGCGGCCGCCACGCCACCGGCCGAGGCGTTGCGCTACGAATGAGTCTGTCGCTGCGCCAACACGTACGAATGGCTGGTCGGCACGCGCTATCTGCGCTCCGGCAACCGGCGCGGCTTCCTGTCGTTCATCACGCTGATCAGTGCGGTGGGGCTGGCGCTGGGCGTGGCGGTGCTGCTGGTGGTGATGTCGGTGATGAACGGGTTCGAGAGCGAACTGCGCGCGCGCATCCTGACGGTGACCTCGCACGCCACGCTGATGGGGCTGGAGGGCCGCTGCCGGACTGGCGCGCGGTGCAGCAGCGGGCCACGACGCGCCGGGCGTCCGGCCGGCGCCGTTCATCGAGGCGCGCGCGATGCTCGCGGCCGGCACGCGGCTGGCCGGCACGCAGCTGCGTGGCATCGATCCGCTGCAGGAACAGGCCATCGTCGGCATCGGCCGCTCGCTGGTGCAGGGGGAGCTGGCTTCGCTCAAGGCCGGCGGCTATGGCATCGTGCTGGGCGATGCGCTGGCGCAGGAGCTGGGCATCGGCGTCGGGGGCACCGTGGTGGTCATCGCGCCCGAGGGCACCGTGACGCCGGCCGGGCTGGTGCCGCGCATGCGCCGCTTCAAGGTCTCCGGCCTGTTCCACTCCGGCATGTACGAATTCGACCGGGGCCTGGCGCTGCTGCATCTGGCCGACGCGGCGCGGATCTACCGCCTCGGCGACCGCGTCACCGGCATGCGCCTCGCGCTGGACGATCCGGTCCGCGCGCCCGAGACGGTGCGCAACCTCGCGCTCGAGCTCGGCGGCGGCTTCTACGTCAGCGACTGGACTCGCATCCATCCGAATTTCTTCAGGTCGATCCAGATGACCAAGTCGATGCTGTTCGTGATCCTGTCGCTGATCGTCGGCATGGCGGCATTCAACATCGTGGCGACGCTGGTGATGGTGGTGAAGGACAAATCCCAGGACATCGCCATCCTGCGCACGCTGGGCGCCGCGCCGCGCAACATCCAGGCCGTGTTCCTCGTGCAGGGCATGATGATCGGCCTTGCCGGCGTCGCGGCCGGCATCGGGCTTGGCGTGCTGCTGGCGATGAACCTCGAGACGCTGGTGCATGGCCTGGAAGCACTGACCGGCACGCGTTTCCTGGATGCGAAGGTGTATTTCATGAGTGATCTTCCCGCGCAGGTGCGGCTCGCCGACGTGGCCCGCGTCAGCATCGTGGCCTTGCTGCTGTGTGTCGTCGCCACGGTGTATCCGGCATGGCGGGCCTCCCGACTGGCTCCCGCAGAGGTGTTGCGTCATGACTGAATCGGTATTGCGCGCTGTCGGCGTGCGTCGCGGCTTCAGCGAGGGCGGCACCCGGCTCGATGTGCTGAAGGAAGTGCACCTCGAGGTGGCCGCCGGCGAGCGCCTGGCCATCGTCGGCGCCTCCGGATCGGGCAAGACCACGCTGCTGCAGGTGCTGGGCGGGCTGGATGCGCCGGACGGCGGGCAGGTGCTGGTGCAGGGCAGGGACATCCACGCGCTGGGCGAGCGCGAACGCTGCCAGCTGCGCAATCGCGCGGTGGGATTCGTCTACCAGTTCCACCACCTGCTGCCGGAGTTCTCGGCGCTGGAGAACGTGGCGATGCCGCTGCTGGTGCGGCGCATGCCGGCCGAGGAGGCGCGCGCGCGCGCGCAGGCGGTGCTGGATCGCGTTGGGCTGTCGGCGCGACTGACGCACCGACCCCACCAGCTCTCAGGCGGCGAGCGGCAGCGCGCCGCCGTGGCGCGGGCGCTGGTGACCGATCCGCGCTGGTGCTGGCCGATGAGCCCACCGGCAACCTGGACGGCGCCAACGCGCGGCAGGTATTCGAGCTGATGCTGGAGCTCAATCGCGACAAAGGCACGGCCCTCATCGTGGTGACGCACGACCTGCAGCTGGCCTCGCGCATGGAACGCGTGCTGACGCTGACCGACGGAAATCTGCGCGAACGCGCCGCTTAAGGCTCCCTGACTGAACTGCGGCGCGCGTTTAACCTGTTCACCGTGCTGAAGCGCCAGGCGAGCTCCAGCGCGCGATACGCCGCGTAGCCACCGAGCACCCCGCACACCAGGCAGCCCAGCAGGAAGGGCTTCCAGATGCTGCCCAGCCCGGTCTGCAGCCAGTTCCAGCTCAGTTCGAAGGCGAACTGGCCCGGCGGCACCCGCAGGATCAGGGCGCCCACCCGATACGCCACGTAGTACACCGGTACGGCGGTCAGGGATTCAGCAGCAGCAGCGTCGCGACCATCGCGGGGATGTTCAGCCGCCAGACCATCGCGGCAATGAGTCCCAGCAGCAGGTGCGCGGGCAGGGGGATGAAGGCAATGGCAACACCGGCGCCGAAGGCCGCGGTGATGGCGCGGCGGTTCAGGCCCCACAGCCGCGCATCGGTGATGCGCGGCCCCAGCAGCCGGAAATACCAGCTGGTGCGCAGCTTGTGCGCCGTGGGCCGGAACTTGCGGAAAAATTCGCGTGGCATCGGATCGCGCACTTTATCAGGCCCGACCTCCGCGTGCTCCGGCGCACACCGGGCCGTGCGGTGAGTTCGCTTGCCGCAGGACTGCTGGGAGGGATTCTCATTGCGCTGTTCGCGCCGGCGGCCTGGCAAGCGGGCGTGTTCGGCGCCCTGGTGGCAATCGCAGTGCTCGCGCTCATCGGCGGCTGGCGGATGCTGGGCGTTGCGATGGTTGCCGGGTTTCTGCTGGCGCAGTCGGCCGCCGGGCGCGTGCTGTCGGCCACGTTTGACTGCGCGGAGCGACGCCTGGTCATCGCGCGCATCGATTCGATCCCGGCCCCGCAGGGCGCAGGGTGGCAGTACGACGCCTGGGTGGAGCCCGCCCGTCCGCCTGCATATCCGCCGCTGCGCGTGCGCATCTCACAACCGGGCCTGAAGCCGCCAATCAGTGGCGAGCGCTGGCAACTCCTGCTGCAGTTCGATCCGCCCGCGACCGCAGCCGGCGCGGATGCGAGGCGGCGTGCACTGTTGCGCGATCACGTCAGCGCCACGGCGCGCGTGCGCGCATCACCGCTGAATCACCTGCTGGCGCCGGCCCCGGCTTCCATCGACGGTCTGCGCCTGGCGGTGGCCGATCGCATCCGGACGCGGGTTGCCGATCCGTCTGCGGCCGCGCTGCTGGCGGCGCTGGCCGTCGGCGTCACGGCAGATGTGTCCACGCTGCAATGGCGCGTCTTCAGTGCCACGGGCATCACGCACCTGGTGGCCATATCCGGCATGCATGTCACGTTCTTCGCGCTGCTGTGCATGGCGCTGGCGCGGGGGCTATGGCGGCGCTGGCCAGGCCCTGGCGCGCGCTGCCGCCGCGAATCGTTCGCGGCGGTCACAGGCATCGTGCTGGCGTTCGGCTATGCGCTGCTGTCGGGCTTTTCGGTTCCCGCGCAGCGCACTGCGCTGATGCTGGCGGTATTCCTCGCGGCCCGCTGCTGCGGGCGCCATGTGGCGCCGACCTGGAGCGTGGCGGCATCACTGGTCGCCGTGCTGGTGCTCGATCCACTGGCGGCGCTCAGTGCCGGCTTCTGGCTGTCTTTCTGCGCGGTGGCCGCGATCATCCTCATCGCCGGGGGCAGGCTGCACCCGCCGGGAACGCTGCGCGCCGCGGCGCTGGTGCAGTGGGTGGTGACCATCGCGCTGCTGCCCGTCACGGCGGCGCTGTTCGGCAGTTTCTCGGCCGTGGGTCCGTTCGTCAATGCGGTGGCCATACCGCTGTTCACGTTCGCGCTGGTGCCGCCGGTGCTGGTTGCGACGGCCCTGTACCTTGTGCCGCTGCAGGTCGCGCACTGGTGCGCAGATTCGCTGGTGGATCTGGCCGCCTGGGCCGCGCAGCAATCCTGGCCATTGCTGGTGCGCGCCGCTGATCTGCCGGGCGCTCTGCTGGACATCAATGCCACCACGATGTGGCTGCTGATTGCCGCGCCGGCGGTGCTCTGCGTGCTCGCGCCGCTGCCACCGGCGATGCGACTGGGCGCGCTGGCGCTGCTGGGCAGCGGCTTTGCTGCCCAGGCGCCGCAACCGGGACGGGGCACTCTTGAAGTGGTGATGCTCGATGTGGGCGCCTCGCGGGCGGTGGTGCTGCGCACTGCGGAACATCAGTTGCTGCTCGGCACGGGCGAGAGCTTCGGCACGGCCGGTCGGCGCTTCGAGCGCGAGGTGCTGCCGGAACTGCGCCGCTCCGCGGCTGCCGTCGATGTGCTGCTCGATCGCCTGGACCGGGATTCACTGCAGGGCCTGGCGATGGCGAGGGCAGGACTGCCCCTGGGTGCCGTGCTGTCCGGCACGTCCAGGTCCACGCCGGATATTCCCGGCTGCGTCGATGGTCGGTGGCAGTGGGATGGGGTTGACTTCACGCGGCTCGCCGCCGCAGACGGCTGCTGGCTCTACGCCCGCGCCGGCGGCAGGCTGCTGGTCGTGTCGCCGCTGCGCGTGCCGTCGGGGCAGATGCCCGACTCCGGTCCGGCCTCGATCGTGATCCTGCCGAGCAGCGCCAGGGACGCGGCAGCGCTGCTGGCACGCTCCGCACCCGACGTGCTGGCACTGGCAAGCCTGTCGTCCAGCGAATGGCAATCCGGCAGCTGGCGGGCGCTGCGCGCGCACCGCGGCGGCAGCGATCGATCACTGTGGAGCACGGCGAGCCTGGGTTCGGTGCGCCTCACGCTGCGCGCCGATGGGCGGCTGGTCAGGTCCGCCGCGACCGAGTGGCAGGCGGGGATTTGGTCGGCCGGTGGCCGCGCCGACGCCTGCGCCCGTCCCTGACGCAACGCGACCAAAGCCGGCCGGGTGCTTTGGGCTATCATTCGCGCCCATGTGGGAAATCGTGCGCGCCGGCGGCCCTTTGATGTGGCCGATATTGCTGTGTTCAGTCATCGCTGCAGCCATCATCCTCGAGCGAATGTGGACGCTGCAGCTGCGACGCGTGGTGCCGACAGACCTCACGCGACGCATCTGGGCGCTGGTGGAGGCCGGGCAGATCAACGACAAGGTCGTTGCCGCGCTGGAAACCAATTCACCACTGGGCAAGCTGCTGGCCGCTGGACTCAAGAGCCGCCACCGCCCGCGCGCCGTGATGATGGAGCGCCTGGAGGATGAAGGCCGCCATGTGGCGCAGGACCTCGACCGCTTCCTGAATACGCTGGGCACCATCGCCGGCGTCGCGCCGTTGATCGGACTGCTGGGCACGGTCACCGGCATCATCAAGGCCTTCAATGCCATCCAGGAAGGGGAATGGGGGATCCCAGGCTGCTGTCGGGTGGCATCTCCGAGGCGCTGATCACCACCGCCGCCGGCCTGTGCGTCGCCATTCCTTCGTACATCGCCTACCGACACCTGCGTCGCAGGGTCGACCGGATCGTGGCGCAGATGGAGCGCGATGTCGTGCGCTTCGCGGACGCGCTGAACGATCGGGGCGAGAACGCCGAGCAGGGCGAGTGAAGTTCACGCTGCGCCGGGCCGAGGATCCCGAGATCAACCTGATCTCGCTGATCGACGTGCTGCTCATGCTGGTGATCTTCTTCATGCTGTCCTCCACTTTCGTGGACCAGGGCCGCATGCGCGTGCAGCTGCCCGTGGCCAGCGACAAGCCGCATGACAATCGCTCTTCCGAACGGATCGTGGTGACCGTGACCCAGCAGGGCGGCTTCCGGGTGAACGAGCGCGAGCTGGTCAATTCCAGTCGCGAGACGCTGCGCGGCGCGGTGGCCGCCGTGGCCGGCGAGGATCGCGGTGTTCGCGTGGTGCTGCGCGCGGACGCGAGGGCCACGCACCAGTCCGTGATCACCGCGATGGATGTGCTGGGCAAGATGGGGTTCTCCCAGCTCGAGATCGCCACCGTGCAGCAGACCACAGCGAAATGACCCGCACGGCCAGCGCGGCGGAGGTCCGGGCGGTGTACCGGCGCCTGCTCGCCTATGCGCGGCCGTGGCGTGGCACATTCCTCATCGGCGTCGCGGGCATGGCGCTGTACGCCTCGACCGAGGCCGGCATCGCCTGGTTCGTGGACCAGTTCCTCAAGTACGCCTTCGTCGATCCGGATCCGCGCGCGGTGTGGGCGGTGCCATTGGGCGCGCTGCTGCTGTTCCTGGTCCGTGGCACGGGCGATTTCCTCGCCACGGCCTTTCCGGGTCGGGTGGGCCGGCGCGTGGTCAAGGCCATCCGCGCCGACCTGTTCGCGCAGTACCTGCACCTGCCGGCCGCCTGGTACGACCGCGAATCCTCCGCGCGCATGCTGTCACGGCTCGTTTACGACGCCGAGCAGGTGGCCGAGGCCGCGACCAACTCCGTGTGCGTGCTGATCCGCGATTCGCTGGCGCTGGTGGGACTGCTGACGCTGATGTTCTGGAAATCCTGGCAGTTCACGCTGCTCGCGCTGGTGGCCGCGCCGGTGATCGGCTGGGTGCTGTCGGGCATCAACCGGCGCTTTCGCCGCCACAGTGCCGGCATCCAGCAGTCCATGGGCGATGTCACCCGCGTGACCAAGGAAGCCCTCGATGGTCACGTGCTGATCAAGACGCATACCGCAGAAGGCTGGCAGCAGCAGCGCTTCGAGGCGGTCAACGAGCACAACCGCCGCAGCCAGCAGCGACTCATCAACGTGCGGGCCGCCAGTGGCCCGGTGGTGCAGATGGTGGCGGGTTGCGCGCTGGCGGCCGTGCTCGCCGTCGCCATATCGCAGGTGCTGCAATCGCAGGTGTCGGTGAATGATTTCATCGGCTACATCACCGCCATGCTGCTGGTGATGGCGCCGCTGCGGCGACTGGTGAATGTCGGTGGCCCGCTGCAGCAGGGCATCGCCGCCGGGCAGGGCATCTTCGCGGTGCTCGATGAAGCCCGGGAGCCCGCGGGCGGGACCCATCACGTCTCGCGCGTGCGCGGCGAGGTGCAGATGCGCGACGTGTCGTTCACTTATTCGAATGGCGGTTCGCCCGTGCTGCGCGAAGTGAACCTCTCGGTGCAGCCGGGGCAGCAACTGGCCATCGTCGGACGTTCCGGCGCCGGCAAGTCGACGCTGGTGGGGCTGGTGCCGCGCCTGTACACCGCCAGCAGCGGCCAGGTGCTCGTAGACGGCGTCGATGTGACCGAGTACTCGCTGGCGGACCTGCGCCGGCAGGTGGCCTACGTGGGCCAGGATGTGCTGCTGTTCGACGATACGCTGCGCAACAACATCCTCTTCGGCAGCGCGAACATCAGCGAGGCCGAGTTCATGCGCGCGGCGGAGGCGGCCCACGTGAGTGAATTCGCCGCCGGATTGCCGCAGGGATTCGACACGCCGCTGGGGGATCGCGGCAACCTGTTGTCGGGTGGCCAGCGCCAGCGCGTGGCCATCGCCCGCGCGCTGCTGCGCGATGCGCCCATCCTCATCCTGGACGAGGCCACTTCGGCGCTGGACAGCGAATCCGAGCGCCATGTGCAGGATGCACTGGGTCAGCTGATGCGCGGCCGCACCACGCTGGTGATCGCGCATCGGCTCTCTACAGTTGAGCAGGCAGACCGGATCATCGTGCTGCAGGAAGGTCGCGTTGCCGAGTCGGGCACGCATGCCGAGCTGATCGCGCGCGATGGCCTGTATGCGCAACTGCACCGGCTGCAGTTCGAAGGCTGATGGACGCCCTGCGGCGCCTGCTGGAGACAAGCTGGTACGGCGCGACTGCCTCGCCGCTGTTGCGACCTTTAAGCGTGGTGTTCGGGTGGGCGGTGCGCGCCAGACGCTGGGCCTACCGCCGGGGCCTCCTGCGGTCCGCGCAGGTGGGCGTGCCGGTGATCGTGGTGGGCAATATCAGCGTGGGCGGCACGGGCAAGACTCCGCTGGTGCTCTGGCTGGTGCAGCAGTTGCAGGCCGAGGGGCTGCGCGCGGGCGTGGTGTTGCGCGGCCATGGCGCCAGGCACCCGGCGCGTGTTCCCCGCCTCGTCAGCGAAGCGGATCCGGCGGACGAGGTGGGTGACGAAGCGCTGCTGCTCGCGCGACGCGCTGAATGCCCGGTATGCGTGGGTGTTGACCGGCTGGCCGCAGCCCGCGAGCTGGTCGCCGCGGGCTGCCAGGTCATCGTGGCCGACGACGGGCTGCAGCACTACGCCCTTGGCAGGACCCTGGAAATCGCGGTGGTCGATGGCGCGCGGGGTCTTGGGAACGGCACGCTGCTGCCGGCCGGCCCATTGCGCGAGCCGCCGCAGCGGCTGCGCGAAGTCGATGCCGTGGTTCTCAACGGCCGGCTGGTCCGGCCCATGCCTGCCTCGGTTGCGGTGGGCGAAAAATGCCTCTCCATGGCGCTACAGCCGCGCCAGTTCGTGCGACTTGCGACGGGCGAGGGGGCCTCGATCCCCACGTGGCGCGGTCGCTCGGTGCACGCGGTGGCCGCTATCGGCAATCCCGACCGCTTTTTCGCCACCCTGCGTACGCTGGGCATTGACGCCGTGGAGCATGCATTTGCGGACCATCATCGCTTCGGTCCCGGCGACCTGGCCTTCGGCGACGAGCGGGACATCGTCATGACTGAAAAGGATGCCGTAAAATGCGCAGGCTTTGCTTCCGACCGGATGTGGTATCTGTCGGCGGCGATCCATTTCGAAGCGGCTGACGCCGCGCGGCTGATGGCGCTGGTGCGCGCGCGCTCGCGGAAGAACAGGGAACCTGAATGCTCGACGCCCGACTGCTGGACATCCTGGCCTGCCCACTGTGCAAGTCGCCGCTGCGCTATGCCCGGCCCGACGCGGTGCTGGTCTGTCGCGCGGACCGGCTCGCGTTCCCGGTGCGCGATGGCGTGCCGGTGATGCTCGAGAACGAAGCGCGCGTCCTCGCCAGCGATGATCCGCTGCTGGAACGCTGAAGAATCCCGTGCCATTCCGGGTCGTCATCCCCGCCCGCTATGCCTCGTCGCGCCTGCCTGGCAAGCCGCTGGTCGATATCTGCGGGCAACCCATGCTGTACTGGGTGTTCCAGATCGCGGTGCGCAGCGGGGCCACGGAGGTGATCGTGGCCACCGACGACGAGCGCATCGTCCAGGCGGTGGAGGCTTTCGGTGGACGTGCATGCATGACTTCGCTCACCCATGCCTCGGGCACCGACCGCATCGCCGAGGTCGCCCAGCAGGGCGGCTGGGATGAGAACGACATCGTGGTCAACCTGCAGGGCGACGAACCGTTGATGGTGCCGGAACTGCTGCAGCAGGTCGCCGATTCGCTCGATCGCAATCCCGAGGCCCA
This sequence comes from Pseudomonadota bacterium, assembly GCA_016720075.1. Taxonomy (GTDB): domain Bacteria; phylum Pseudomonadota; class Gammaproteobacteria; order Steroidobacterales; family Steroidobacteraceae; genus ZC4RG30. Next base: position 15,727 of record JADJXW010000014.1, on the reverse strand, counting down.
TGTGGCGACGCTGGCCGTGCGCATCGGCGGGCTCGATCCCTTCCGCGACGTGAACTGCGTGAAGGTGGTCACCGACCTTGAGGGGCGCGCGCTGTACTTCAGCCGCGCGCCCATCCCATGTGGGCGCGACACGGCGCCTGCGGGCCTTGCCAGCCAGCGCAGTTTCAACGGTGCGCGCCGGCACGTGGGCCTTTACGCCTACCGCGTGGGGGCACTGCGCCGGTTGTCGCTGCTGCCCCCGAGTCCGCTTGAACAGATCGAGAAGCTCGAGCAGCTGCGCGTGCTGGAGAACGGGATGCAGATCCGCGTGCTCGACGCCGTCGCCCCGCCGGGTCCGGCGGTGGATACCGAGCAGGAACTGGCGCTGGTGCGCTCGCTGAAGGCCAGGGAACTGGGGCAGGGCGCCTGATGTGGGGCAGCCTCGATTTCACGGTGCCGGTCACGGACGTGGCGCATGCCATCCAGCTGTCGCTGGGTCCGGTGTTCCTGCTCAACGGCCTTGGCGTGCTGCTGGCCATGCTCACCTCGCGCCTGGCGCGCATCGTGGACCGGGCCCGCGTGCTCGAGGCCAGGCTGCCGCAAGCCAGCGAGGAAGAGGCCGCGGAGATCCACCGCTACCTGGCCATCACCAGCCGGCGTGGCCGGCTGATGAACCGCGCGATCACGCTGGGCACGATGGCCGCGCTGCTGGTGGCGCTGGTGGTGGTGCTGCTGTTCGCCACGGCCTTCGTGAAGTTTCCGTTCGGCGCGTCCATCGCGCTGGTGTTCATCGGCGCGATGCTGGCCCTGGTCGGCGCGCTGTGGTGTTTCCTTATCGAAGTCAGGGTGGCGACCGCGGCATTGCGCTTCGGCCCGTCACGCAAAAACGGCAATTGAAGTCGAGGAGCTTGAGACAATGAAAACGAAAGCAGCTGTGGCGGTGGGGGCGGGCAAACCTCTGGAAATCCACGAGGTGGACCTTGCCGGTCCGGGCCCGAATGAAGTGCTGGTGGAGATAAAGGCCACGGGCATCTGCCATACCGACGCCTACACCCTGTCGGGCAAGGATTCCGAAGGCCTGTTCCCCTCGATCCTGGGCCATGAGGGCGCGGGCATCGTGCGCGAGGTCGGCAAGGCCGTCACTTCGCTCAAGCCCGGCGATCACGTGATTCCGCTCTACACGCCGGAATGCCGCGGCTGCAAGACCTGCCTTTCCCGCAAGTCGAACCTGTGCACGTCGATCCGCGCCACGCAGGGCAAGGGCGTGATGCCGGATGGCACCAGCCGATTCTCGCTGGGCGGGCAGACGCTGTACCACTACATGGGCTGCTCAACCTTCTCGAACTACACGGTGCTGCCGGAGATCGCACTGGCCAAGATCCGCCAGGACGCGCCGTTCGACAAGGTGTGCTACATCGGCTGCGGCGTCACCACCGGCATCGGCGCGGTGATCTACACCGCCAAGGTGGAAGCGGGCGCCAATGTGGTGGTGTTCGGCCTCGGCGGCATCGGCCTGAACGTGATCCAGGGCGCCCGGATGGTGGGCGCCGACAAGATCATCGGCGTGGACATCAATCCCGCCAAGCGCGCGATGGCCGAGAAGTTCGGCATGACGCACTTCATCAACCCGAAGGAAGTGGGCAACGACAAGGTCGTGGCCGCGATTGTCGACGCCACCGACGGCGGCGCCGACTATTCCTTCGACTGCACGGGCATCACCTCGGTGATGCGGCAGGCGCTGGAGTGCTGCCACAAGGGCTGGGGCCAGTCGATCATCATCGGCGTGGCGGAAGCGGGCGCGGAAATTTCGACGCGGCCGTTCCAGCTGGTCACCGGCCGGGTGTGGAAGGGCACGGCCTTCGGCGGCGCGCGCGGCCGCACCGACGTGCCGAAGATCGTCGACTGGTACATGGACGGCAAGATCCAGATCGACGAGCTGATCACGCACCAGATGCCGCTGGCGAAGATCAACGACGCCTTCGACCTGATGCATCACGGCGAGTCGATCCGCTCGGTGGTCGTGTACTGATTGTGCACAACTAGTGCAGTCGCGCTCCCATGGGGCGCGGCTGCGCTGCCGGGAAGGCCTTTGGCCGCTTCTGGCGGGCCTTGCCGGATGGCACGGTGTTTGCTTTGACAAAGGCATGAGCACCGAAACCTTTTCGACCAGCAAGTCCTCCCTCCAACCTGCTGACCGCGCGCCCGGCGTGCGCCAGGATCGGCCCGCACCCACCGTGGTGGACATGGGCATCCTCAGTCGCTCGCTCGCATTCCATGTGCGCAAGGCGCAACTGGCGCTGCAGCGAAGAGGCCTTCGCAGCATGTCGGCCAGCGGCGTGGGTCCGGCCGAATTCGGCACGCTGGTGCTGTGTGAACAGAATCCGGGGCTGGCGCAGTTCCAGATCGCCGCCGCGCTCGACATCGACAAGGCCAGCGTGGTGGCCGTTGTGGATCGCCTGGAGGAGTTGGGCTGGGTGGTGCGCCGTCGCAGCAGCCAGGACCGCCGCCGCTACGGGCTGTTCCTGACGCCTTCCGGCGCGCAGCAGACCCAGCTGCTGCGCCAGCAGGCCGAGCAGGCGGAATCCTTCGCGCTGGAGCTGTTTTCCGGGGCGGAGCTGCAGCAGCTGCTCACACTGCTGGGCCGGCTCGCCTGAGGGGAAGGTACACTGGGCGTCTCCATGGGACGCCCTGATACCACCGACCCTGCCGCATGCCCTGTCGCCAGCAACGAGATGGCGCTGCCGGTGGTCCGTCTGCAGGTGCGGCGCTGGCGTGGCGGGGCCTGGCTCGACACGACCGACAGCATCGCATCCGAGTCTCCGGTAGCGCTGACCTACAATTCCATTCCTCACGTTGTGATGATGGCCACTCCCCGTGATCTTGAAGACATGGGAGTGGGCTTCACCGTCAGCGAGTCCCTCGTGGCCGATGTCGCCGAGATCCGTGACGTGGCAGTGGACATCAGCTCCGGCGACTACGAATTGCGACTATCGGTGACCGGCGCGAGGCTCGGCGAAATGCTGGAGCGCCGTCGTAACCTAACGGGTCGCACTGGCTGCGGCGTCTGTGGAGCCGAAACCATCGAGGACGCCATTCGCCGCCCCCCGCCCGTGCCTGCGGGGGGGCGAAGCACGCGCGAAGCGCTGGTGGGTGCCCTGCGCCGCCTGCGGGAACTGCAGCCCCTGGGCGCGCAGGCGGGCAGCCTGCATGCGGCGGCGTGGGTGAGCTGGGATGGTGAAGTTCGGCTGGTCCGCGAGGACGTGGGCCGCCACAACGCGCTCGACAAGTTGATTGGCGCGCGACTTCGTGCCGGCCTTGGCATGGCCGACGGGTACGCGCTGGTCACCAGTCGCGCCAGTTACGAGATGGTGCAGAAGGCAGCCACTCTCGGGATACGCATGCTGGTCGCCGTCTCCGCCCCCACTGCGCTCGGCGTGAAGCTGGCGCAGGACTGCGGCCTGACGTTGGTCGGCTTTGCGCGCGAGGACCAGCAGGTGGTCTACAGTCACCCGGAAAGACTCGACTAGTTCGGCAGGACCTCAATCTGGCGACCTTCGAGCAGCGCCAGCGTCGGGCCAAGCGGGCGGGCGCAGTCCAGCACGCAATCCGCGACGGCCTGGATGTCGTCCAGCGCGACGCGGCGTGGATGAGGCGCAGGCAGCAACGCATCGCTGGCCACGGCGAGGATGCCCGGATCTGTGGTGAACAGCGGTGGCTTGCCCACGGCCGGTCGATATACCTCCAGGCGCGGGTGCGGGGAGTGTTTGAAGCCCTCCACAAGGATCAGGTCGCAGGGCGAAAAGCGACGCAGCAGTTGCGCCAGGGTGGGCTCTGGCTGCGCCCCAGTTCATGCATCTGCACCCAGCGTCGGGCCGAAGATACGATCACCTCGCCGGCTCCCGCGCGCCTGTGTTCCCAGGAGTCCTTGCCGGGCACGTCCACATCGAATTCATGATGGGCGTGCTTGAGCGTGGCGACGCGCAGCCCACGCTTGACCAGCACTGGCAGCAGCGCCCTGAGCAGAGTGGTCTTGCCTGCGCCGCTCCAGCCTGCAAGGCCGAGGATCCGTGTGTCCTGCATGGCTGAACTTATATAGTGGCGCACCATGCCTGCCAAGGAAGCCCTGCTGGGTGTCGTGATTGCCGGTGGCCGATCGCTGCGATTCGGCGGTGAAAAGGCCGTGGCAAGTTTCGCCGGTCGTCCGCTGCTTTTGTGGGCGGTGGAGCGGCTGAGCCGCGCCTGCGTCGAAGTGGCGGTGAATGCCCGGCCGGGCACCGAAGCCGAGGCCCTCGCGCGGGCCAGTGGGCTTACTGTGCTGGGGGACGCGCCTGGCGACCCGGACGGTCCACTGTCGGGCGTCAAGGCCGGTCTCGCGTGGGCCCGCCAGCGTGGTGCTGCCTCGCTGGCGGTCAGCCCCTGTGATGCCCCGCTGGTGCCGGATGACCTGTATCCCCGGCTGTACGCCGCAGCGGGTACTGGCGCCGCCATGGTCGAGACGAGCGAGGGCCGACAACCCCTGTTTGCCATCTGGCCGGTAGCAGCCCTGCCGAAGGTGGAGGCGGGGTTGGAGGGAGGAGCACATCCGCCCACCTGGCGCATGCTGGAGGAGGTTGGTGCGGCAAGGGTGAGGTTTGATCCGCCGGATTGCTTTGCCAACCTCAATACCCGGCAGGACCTGGAGCGCTTCGAGCAACTGCGGCTGGCGAGCTACCAGCGGTAGAAGTCGGCGATGAATCCATCGGGATAGCCATCGGGCTCCGGTGGCAGCTCCACGAAGCCCGCAGTACCCGCAAGCGCCAGGAAATCCCCAGACCCCTGTGGTGCGCGTGCGCTGGCGATGGTGGTCCCCAGCGGCTCACAGTGCAGAACCACGGGCATGAAGTAGGTCATCTTGCGCCCGGAAAGCGGCGCCGACATCGCGATGCGCTCCGGCGGTCCCCGATGCAGGCCCATGGCTGCCTGAAGGGCGGGAATCACATAACGTACTGTGCAGACCTGCGTGGACACAGGATTGCCGGGAAGGCCAAACACCAGCTGCCCACGAGGGCCAGTGCCAAACCACATCGGCCTGCCTGGCCGCTGCGCCACCTGGTAGAAGACTTCCTCGACACCGAGCGCCTTGAGCGCTGCAGGCACGAAATCGAACTTGCCCTTGGAAACCCCGCCGCTGAGCACGAGCACATCGTGGGTTTCCAGCATTTCGCCAAGGCGGCGCCGCATGAGTGATTCGTCATCGCGAAGATGCTCATCATGCACATCGGTGAACTGATGCAACCGCAGTGTTGCGCTGACGCCGTAGGCATTGGAGCGCCTGATCTGGTGATCTGCGACCGGCAGGCCGGGCTCCACCAGTTCATCACCAGTGGAAATCACCATGATGCGGGGCTGGCGGCTGACCAGCGCCTGGGCGAGGCCCGCAGATGCCACCACCGCCACTTCCGCCGCCCCGAGACTCATCCCCGCGGTCAGCATCGGGATCCCGGGACTGCTGTCCGAGCCACGACGCTGCAGGTTGCGCCAGGGTTCCGCGGTCGCCTCGGGCTTCAGTTGCAGCCCGTCGCCATCCAGGTCGTATTCCTCCAGCGGAATGACGCAGTCGGCGCCGTGGGGAAGCACGGCACCGGTCATGATCTCCACGGCCGAGTCCAAGCCTGCGATCGTCAGGGGCACCGCTCCGGCGGCCTGCGTGGCCTGGATGCGGAAGCGACGGATGCCTGAGGCAAAAGCGCGACTGTCGATGGCGACGCCATCCATGCAGACGCGATCAAACGGCGGATTGTCGCGTTCTGCCTGCACATCCTGGCGCAGGATGCGACCGGGCAGCTCCCGCAGGGAGCTCTGCACGGCGGGCAGCAGCGTCACGCGGGAGAGGATGATCCGAGCGGCCTCGGCCGGCGCCGGCGCCTTGCTCACACGATGGTCTCCGGCACCCGGCTGTATCCCTGCGCCACGAGCGGCGTGCCGCCGCGGCTGATCGACACGGCGCAGTACTTGAACTCCGGAATCTTGCCAAACGGGTCCAGCGCCGCGTTGGTCAGTACATTGGCCGCCGCCTCGTAGTAGGCAAAGGGAATGAAGACTGCGCCATCCGGCGTGCCGTCATCCCGACGGACCGTGATCGAGACCTCGCCGCGGCGTGAACGCACGGTGATGGTGTCGCCGGCCGAAAGCCCCAGCTTCTGCAGGTCCGAGCCATTCATCGACGCCGTCGCGATCGGCTCGATGGCATCGAGCACCGCGGCGCGCCGCGTCATGCTGCCCGTGTGCCAGTGTTCTAGCTGCCGGCCCGTGATGAGCACGAATGGATAGTTCACATCCGGGCGTTCGTTGGCGGGGATGATGTCGGCCGGCACCAGCTTTACGCGACCATCCTCGGTCGGGAATCGGTCCACGAACACCGTGGGCTGCCCCGGATCGGAGTCGGAGAGGCATGGGTAGGTGACGCTGGACTGTGCGGCGACACGTTCCCAGCTGATGCCGCCTATGACTTCCTTCATGGCCTGCCGCATCTCTTCGTAGACCGCGGCGACGCCGCTCTCCGGGCCCTGGTAGTTCCACGGCAGGCCGATGCGGCGGGCGATTTCCTGGATGATCCACAGGTCCTGGCGGGCGTCGCCCGGCGGATCCAGCGCGCGATTGCCCATCTGCACCATGCGGTCGGTGTTCGTGACGGTGCCGGTTTTTTCCGGCCACGCGCTGGCAGGCAATACCACATCGGCATACCAGGCCGTTTCCGTCATGAAGATGTCCTGCACCACCAGGTGATCGAGCGCGCAAAGCGCCTCGCGTGCGTGATTCAGGTCGGGATCGGACATCGCCGGGTTTTCACCCATGATGTACATGCCCCGCACCTTGTGCGGATCGGAGTCGTCGACGAGGCACTTGTCCATGATCTCGACCACGGTATAGCCCGGTTTCTCGTCGAGCTTCGTGCCCCAGAACTTCTCGAAGCGCTCGCGCGCCGCGACATTGGTGACGCGCTGGTAGTTCGGCAGCATCATGGGAATGAGGCCGGCGTCGCTCGCGCCCTGCACGTTGTTCTGGCCGCGCAGCGGATGCAGTCCGCTGCCGGGCTTGCCGATCTGACCGGTAACGGTCACCAGCGCGATGAGGCAGCGGGCGTTGTCGGTGCCGTGCACATGCTGGCTGATGCCCATGCCCCACAGGATCATCGCCGACTTCGCCGTGGCGAAGGCGCGCGCCACCTCGCGGATGGTTTCCGCGGGGATGCCGCAGATCGGCGCCATGGCCTCGGCGCTGTAGCCCAGAACGTTCTTCTTCAGCGCCTCGTAGTTGCTGGCGCGATCGCGAATGAACTCCTCGTTGGCGAGTCCTTCGTCGATGACGGTATGGATCAGCGCGTTCAGCAGGGCGACATCGGCATCGGCCCGGAACTGCAGCGTCCGCCAGGCGTACCGGCCGATGTCGGTGATGCGCGGGTCTGCCAGCACGATCTTCGCGCCGCGCTTGGCCGCGTTCTTCATCCACGTGGCCGCCACCGGATGGTTCGCGGTGGGGTTCGAGCCGATCACAAAGATCATCTCGGCATGCTCGACGTCGTTGACCTGGTTGGAGACGGCGGCAGATCCCACGCCCTCCAGCAGGGCTGCAACGCTCGAGGCATGGCACAGGCGCGTGCAGTGATCGACATTGTTGCTGCCGAAGCCGGTGCGCACCAGTTTCTGGAAGAGGTAGGCCTCTTCGTTGCTGCCCTTGGCCGAGCCGAAGCCTGCCAGCGCCTTCAGTCCGTGCCTGTCGCGCAATCCCTTCAGGCTGCCCGCGGCAAGGTCGAGAGCCTCGTCCCAGGTGGCTTCGCGGAACACCTCGCGCCAGCGGGCCGGGTCGCCCACTTCGGCAGAGTCCTTCGCCACACCGGGCTTGCGGATCAGCGGCTTCGTCAGCCGTTGCGGGTGATGCACGTAGTCGAACCCGAAGCGACCCTTCACGCACAGCCGATTGTGGTTGGCTGGCCCGTCGCGTCCCTCGACGCTGACGATTTCGCCACCCCTGACGTTGTACTTGAGCAGGCAGCCTACGCCGCAGAACGGGCAGACCGAATCCACCTTCTTGTCCACGACCTGCGAGCCGATGAGCGTCTTGGGCATCAGTGCGCCGGTGGGGCAGGCCTGCACGCATTCGCCGCAGGCCACGCAGGTGGAATCGCCCATGCCATCGGCCAGATCGAACACGATGGCGCTGTGGCCGCCGCGGAAGGCGTAGCCGATCACGTCGTTGACCTGCTCTTCGCGACAGGCGCGTACGCAGCGATTGCACTGGATGCAGGCGTCGAGGTTGACCGCCATCGCCGGATGCGAGACGTCCGGCGCGGGCTGGTGGCGCGTCAACGCCTTGAGCGCCGGACGCACGCTGATACCCAGGCGTGCCGCCCAGTCGGACAGCTCGCCATGCTGCTGCTCGCCAGCGCCGTCGTTCCACTTGTGGCCCTGCTCCGGCATGTCCGAAAGCAGCATCTCGACCACCATCTTCTGGCTCTTTACGGCCCGATCACTGGTGGACTTCACCTTCATGCCCGCCGCCGGCGCGCGGCAGCAGGAAGGGGCGAGCGTGCGCTCGCCGTCTATCTCGACCACGCAGGCGCGGCAGTTTCCATCCGCACGATAGCCGGGCGTGTAGCAAAGGCGCGGAATGACCGTGCCCAGCCTCTCGGCCGCCTGCAGGATGGTCTCGCCATCCAGGGCCTGGACCTTCCGTCCGTCCAGTTCGAACTCGACAGCGCTCATGTTCAGACCTCGTCCGGAAAATACTTCTGCACGCAACGCACCGGATTCGGCGCCGCCTGGCCCAGGCCACAGATCGAAGCATCGATCATCACCTGATTCAGGTCTTCCAAAGTCGTGTGGTCCCACTTCGCCGCGCTCATCAGTTGCGCGGCCTTGCCAGTCCCGACGCGACAGGGCGTGCACTGGCCGCAGCTCTCGTGCTCGAAGAAGCGCATCATGTTCAGCGCCGCATCGCGAGCCTTGTCGGTTCGCGACAGAACGATGACGGCGGCCGAGCCGATGAAGCATCCGTGCGGCTGCAGGGTGTCGAAATCCAGCGGGAGGTTCGCCATGGTGGCGGGCAGGATGCCACCCGAGGCTCCGCCCGGCAGGTAGGCATACAGTTCGTGGCCCTCCTGCATCCCGCCGCAGAACTCATCGACGAGCTCACGCAGCGTGATGCCAGCCGGCGCCAGCTTCACGCCAGGCTCCTTCACGCGGCCGCTGACGCTGAAGGAGCGCAGACCCTTGCGGCCATTGCGGCCAAAGCCGCTGAACCAGCCCGCGCCTCGCTGGAGGATGTCCCGCACCCAATACAGGGTTTCAAAGTTGTGCTCGAGCGTGGGCTTGCCGAACAGGCCAACCTGGGCGATGTACGGCGGTCGCATGCGCGGCTCGCCGCGCTTGCCCTCGATGCTCTCGATCATCGCGGATTCCTCGCCGCAGATGTAGGCACCCGCGCCGCGCCGCAGTTCGATGTGCGGCAGCGGGAAGGGCGGGTCGGCCTGAAGTCGCGTCAGCTCCCGCTCGAGGATGGCCCGGCAGCCGTGATACTCGTCGCGAAGATAGATGTAGCAGGCTTCCGTACCTACGACCTGCGCTGCGATCAGCAGCCCCTCGAGGAAGCGGTGCGGGTCGCGCTCGAGGTAGGTGCGGTCCTTGAACGTGCCGGGTTCCCCCTCGTCGATGTTGACGGCCATGACCCGCGGCGCGGGCTGCTGGCGCACGATTCCCCACTTCCTGCCGGCGGGAAAGCCAGCCCCACCCAGTCCGCGCAGGCCGGAGTCCGACAGGGTCTTGATGATCTCATCGGCCGACAGCGCGCCGCTCATCACGCGCGTGGCGAGTTCGTAGCCGCCGCGGGCGCGGTAGGCACGCAGCCCCACGTATGCAGGCGACACCTCGGTGGGCGAACGCGTGACGGGAGACGCCCCCGCTGCCGCCGGGTCGAAGCTGCCGTCATCCGGCGGCGCCGGATGCGCGTTGGCGCCATGGGAGGCGGCAGCCTGGATATTTCCTGCATTCGCGCAAACCACCGGGGCCTGGCCGACCACTGCCACCGGGGCCTGTTCGCAGCGACCCACGCAGGGCGCCGCGATCACGCGCACGTCGGAGCCCAGCAGCGCGGGCAATCGCGCCAGGAGGTCGCGCGCGCCCTTGAGTTCGCAGGCGAGGCCGTCGCAGACCCTGACGGTGAGTCGAGCGGCCTCCTGCCCATCCCGAAGCACTTCGAAGTGATGGTAGAAAGTGGCCACCTCGAAGACTTCGGCCATGGGAATGTTCATCTGCCGGCCCAGAGCCACCAGGTGCCGGTCGTGAAGACCCCGGTAGAGGTCGTTCAGCTTGTGCAGGTTCTCGATAAGCAGGTCGCGCCGGTGAGGAGCAGTACCGATCAGGGTCTGCACCTCGGCCATGGATGCGGCGTCAGGCTGGCGGCCCTTGAGCTGGCTTTTCTTGCGAAGGCGCCCCCGCAGCTGGTCGACGGATACGGCGGCAACGGTGGCGTCACTTCGCGTGGCTTGTGTGCTCATTCGGTGTATGGTTCCCACGGCTCTGCGGCCCTGAAATCAAGGCATCTGGATTGCGAGAGAATATCATGCGGACCCTGGCCGGAATGGGGTGCCGCCCACACCGAAGCATGCCGCCGACAGCTATTCGCACACCTTCATGGATCAGCGCAAAGTACTGGTGATCGGCGGCGGTGACGTGGGCTCCGCGATCGCCCATCGACTTTTCCGGCACGGCGTGCGCGTGCTGCTCAGCGAGCGCGCCAGTTCGCCGCATGCCCGTCGCGGGATGGCCTTCACCGATGCGCTCTTCGAAGGCCGGTCGCAGCTGGCCGGCGTGGATGCCAGCTGGCAGCCCGACATCCCGGGAGTCGAGGCCTGCTGGCAGCAGCGAGTGGCTATTCCCGTGGTTACGTTGCCCGAACACCTGCTCATTGCAGGGATCGGCTTCGATGTGATCGTGGAAGCCACCATGCGCCGGCATCAGGAGCCACCGGACCTGCGCACTGCCGCGAATCTGGTCATTGGCCTGGGCCCGGGCTATGCGCCAGGGCGCAATTGCCACCTGGCCATCGAAACCCAATGGGGTGCGCACATGGGTGAGGTGCTGCGAGACCGGCCCGCGGCGCAGCGCAGCGGCGGTCCTCGGGCGCTTGGGGGAGTGACGCGGGAGCGATTCGCCATATCGCCCTGTGCCGGTACTTGGCGCACCGAGTGCCGCCTGGGCGAGCGAGTGATCGCCGGGCAGCCGGTAGGCGAAATCGCGGGTCGGATCGTTGCCGCGCCCATAGCCGGCCATCTGCGTGGCGTCGCGCGCAATGGCGTGCAGGTTCCGGCCGGACAGCGGCTGCTGGAAGTGGATCCGCGCGAGGAGCCGCAAGTCTTCGGCTTGGGCGAGCGGCCCTGGGCCGTCGCTGCGGGCGTGGCGCGCGCGCTCGAGCTTCCCCCGTTGCCCGGCGGGGAACAGTGATGGAACAGCAGGCTTCGGCATGGGCTCTGGTGCTGAGTGGCGACCCTGCGCTTTACGCCATCGTGGGGCTGTCCCTGGGAGTAAGCCTCGGTGCGACGCTGCTGGCCGCATTGCTGGGGGCCCCGCTGGGCGCGCTCATCGCGCTGAGCCGGTTTCCCGGTCGGCAGGCCGTAGTCGTGATGCTCAATGCGCTGATGGGATTGCCTCCCGTGGTCGTGGGCCTCGCGGTCTACCTGCTGCTGTCGCGGTCCGGGCCGTTGGGCGAATGGGGACTGCTCTTCACTCCGTCGGCCATGGTGGTGACCCAGACGATCCTCGTGCTGCCCATCATCGCGGCGCTGTCGCGGCAGACCATAGAGGATCTCTGGCAGGAATACCGAGAGGAACTGGCCGCGATGGGCGTGGGTCCAGTGCGCCGCATCCGAACCCTGCTGTGGGATGCGCGCTTTTCGCTGGTGACGGCGCTGCTCGCGGGCTTCGGGCGCGCCGCGGCGGAGGTGGGATCGATCATCATCGTGGGCGGCAACATCGAGGGCTACACGCGAACCATGACCACCACCATCGCGCTGGAGACATCCAAGGGGAATCTGCCTCTGGCGATGGGACTCGGAATGATCCTGCTGTGCATTGTGCTGGCGGTGAACGTGGCGGCCTGGGCGGTGAAGCAGGTCGGCGCAAGATTCGAGCAATGATTCCTTGAACACCACCCATCTGCCAATCGTCCTGGATGGCGTGCACGTCAGTATCGGCGGCACCTCCATCTTGCGGAATGTCTCGCTGCGCCTGGAAGCCGGCGCGCCCACCGTGCTGATCGGTCCGAACGGATCAGGGAAAACCACGCTGCTGCGCGCAGCCATGGGCCTGATGCCCACCACCGCGGGCGCCGTCCGCTGGGGCACGGACGGCGATGGTTCACCAGGACGCTCCGCGCTCGTGTTCCAGCGGCCCGTCATGCTGCGCCGTTCCGTTGCGGACAATGTTAGATATGCGCTTGATGTTTCCGGCTTCCCGCGCCCGCTGCGTGAACAGCGCACCGGGCAGTTGCTGTCGCTGGTCGGCCTCGCTGCATTGGCCAACAGGCCCGCGCCCCGGCTTTCCGGGGGCGAGCGGCAGCGGCTGGCAATGGCGCGCGCTCTGGCGCGCGATCCGGAAGCACTGTTCCTCGATGAACCGACGGCAAGCCTGGATCCCGCGGCGACGCTGGCCATCGAGGAGTTGGTGCGCGCGGTCAGTGCGCGCGGCGTCAAGGTGGTAATGACCACGCATGACCTGGGCGAGGCAGCGCGCCTTGCCGGCGACGTGGTGCTGCTGCACCGGGGTGAAGTGGCGGAGACGGGGCCTGTGGCGCAGGTGCTTGGAAACCCCACCACTGAAATAGCCCGGCGATTCATTTCCGGTCAATTGGTGCTGTGATGGCAATTCTGAAGCGACAGTCTGGACTCTGGTGTGCGGCGATGCTTGCAGTGGGAGCGCTTGTGGCTGCGCCACACGCAGCTTGCGCGGAACCAGCAGAATCCATCGTGGTGGCTTCCACCACGTCAACGCAGGATTCGGGATTGTTCACGCACCTTCTGCCGATCGTGAAGGCGCGCACCGGCATCACTGCAAAGGTGATCGCGCAGGGCACGGGCCAGGCGCTGGAGACCGCGCGGCGGGGCGATGCGGACGTGGTGTTCGTGCACGATCCGGAGGCCGAGGCCAGGTTCGTGGCAGAGGGGCACGGGATCAGGCGTCAACTGGTCATGTACAACGATTTCGTGCTCGTCGGTCCCGCCGCCGATCCCGCGGGCGTCAAGGGCCGCGAGGTGCTGCCTGCGCTGCAGGCCATACGGCGCGGTCAGCGGCTGTTTGTCTCGCGGGGTGACAAGTCCGGCACGCATCAGGCGGAACTGCGCCTCTGGAAGGAGGCCGGCATCGAAGTCAATGCAGCAACGGATCGATGGTATCGCGCGGTGGGTCAGGGAATGGGTCCGGCGCTGAACATCGCGGCGGCGAGCGACGCCTACATCCTGACGGATCGGGCGACGTGGATCAGCTTTCTCAACAAGGCCGGCCTGGTCCTGCTGGTGGAAGGCGACCGGCGGCTTCACAACCAGTACAGCCTGATCCTGGTCAATCCAGAGCGTCATCCTGAAGCCAGGTCCGCCGAGGGGCTGAGGTTCATCGACTTCCTGCTTTCACCGGAAGGGCAACAGGAGATCGCGCGATTCCGCGTGGAAGGGCAGCAGCTCTTTTTTCCGAACGCCAGTCTCACGCAGTAGCCTCGATGCATGCGGCAGCCAAGGCCGCACATATGAACAGCGGATCATATGAAATGACCCACATATTTCACGTGCGGCCCGGTGTCACCAGAATGCGATGCAACCGATCAAGCAAAGGGTTCATCGATTCATGGCCGGATCCGAAGACAAGCTGGCGGAAGTTGTCGATTCCCTGAGCGGGCGGTTCGCCGCGACGCCCGGGCCCCTGTTGCCGCTTCTGCATGCTTTGCAGGGCGAGCTCGGGTTCATTCCCGCCGAAGCCGTGCCGCGGATCGCCCGGTCGCTGAATCTCTCGCGCGCCGAGGTCCACGGGGTGATCAGCTACTATCACTACTTCCGGACACAGAGGCCGGGTCGCCACATCGTGCGCATTTGCCGCGCAGAGGCGTGCCAGGCGATGAATGGCGAAGCCACCGAGGCCCATGCGAAGCGTTCGATCGGCGCCGATTACCACGGCACCAGTGCGGATGGCGCCTTCACGCTCGAGGCCGTCTACTGCCTCGGCAACTGCGCAGCTGGCCCGTCGGTTATGATCGATGACACGCTGTACGGCCGCGTAACGCCGGAACGCCTCGATGAATTGCTGAAGCAATGGGAGGCGCGCCCGTGAGCGTGAAGATCATTTTCGCGCGATGCCGCAGCGCTGGCGCTGGCGCCGATCAGACGGCCGCCGCGCTGCGATCAGCCGCCCGGGCGAAGGGCGCGCCGATACATCGTGCGTACGGGCTCGCGCGGCATGGTGTGGCTCGAGCCATTGATCGAGGTGGAGGTGGGTGGAAAGCGCATCGGCTATGGGCCGGTGGTTTCATCTGCGGTGCCTGCGCTGTTGGAGGCGGGATTGCTCCAGGGCGCAACGCACGCGCTGTGCGTGGGTGCCGTCGACAAGCTGCCGTACATCGCGAATCAGGAGCGCCTCACCTTCGCGCGCGTCGGCATCAGCGATCCATTGGACCTTGATCAGTACGTCGCCCTTGGCGGCTACAGCGGAAAGGTGCGCGCAAAGCGTCCCGGGCGGGGCGCAGGTGGTCCAGGAAGTTGCCGACTCCGGCTTGCGTGGCCGCGGCGGCGCCGCGTTTCCCACGGGCATCAAGTGGAAGACCGTGCTCGAGCAGCCGGCAGCGCAGAAGTACGTCGTGTGCAATGCCGACGAGGGTGACTCCGGCACGTTCTCCGATCGCATGCTGATGGAAGGCGATCCCTTCGCGCTGATCGAGGGAATGACGATCGCCGGCACCGCGGTGGGTGCGACGCAGGGTTATGTCTACCTGCGCGCTGAGTATCCGCATGCCATTGCCACCCTGTGCGAGGCCATTTCAGTTGCGCGTAGCCGCGGCAATCTGGGGCGCGACGTGATGGGTAGCGGCAGGGAATTCGAACTGGAGGTTCGCGTCGGCGCCGGTGCCTATGTGTGCGGCGAGGAGACCTCGCTACTCGAGAGCCTGGAGGGCAAGCGCGCCGAAGTGCGCTTCCGTCCGCCGCTGCCGGCCATCAAGGGTCTGTTCGGGCAGCCCACCGTCATCAACAACGTCATCTCGCTGGCGAGCCTGCCCATCACCTGAGAAGGGAGCGTCCTTCTACCGCGACTACGGCATGGGAAGGTCCCGGGGAACGCTGCCCATCCAGTTGGCGGGGAACATAAGGCACGGAGGCCTCGTGGAAAAGGCCTTCGGTGTAACGCTGCGCGAGCTGCTTTACGACTTCGGTGGCGGCTCGGCGTCCGGTCTGCCGATCCGCACGGTGCAGGTGGGCGGGCCGCTGGGCGCCTACATCCCCGAGAAGGATTTCGACACGCCGCTGGACTACGAGGCCTTCACGGGCATCGGGGCGCTGGTGGGTCACGGCGGCATCGTGGCCTTCGACGATCGGGTCGACATGGCGCGCATGGCGCGTTACGCGATGGAGTTCTGCGCGGTGGAGTCCTGCGGCAAGTGCACCCCGTGCCGCATCGGCTCGACGCGCGGGGTCGAAGTGCTGGACCGCATCATGGCCGGCGAGCCTTCACGGGCTGGC
>JADJXW010000013.1 GCA_016720075.1 Pseudomonadota bacterium | reverse complement strand
GAGATCAGCCCCGACATCATCGATGCCGTGAAGTACGAAGTACTGGACCGAGCCGGCACCGGCGAGGTCGACCTCACCGACGTGCTGACCATTGCCAACGTGCTGGTGTCCTTCCACACCGACCTTCCGGCCCTGGAAATGCGCCTGAAGGAGACATCGGCAGCCGTGCGCCTGGGCGTGAACGCCGAGGCCGTCCAGAAGGTGCTGCAGGAGACCGTGGGCGAGATCGCCAGCCTGCGCTCGGCGCTGGGCGGCTGACGCCCGGGACCCCGCCAGCCACGCGCTTGCGAGGCGTTTGCAGGTCTGATTCCGCGGTTTTGGTCGGCGGCACCTCCAGCCGTGGCCCGGAAAATCCGCGCCCCCATGCGATTCGTGGGCCGGCGGAAAGGTAGCTCAGCTGGTTAGAGCACGGCACTCATAATGCCGGGGTCGAGGGTTCGAGTCCCTCCCTTTCCACCAATATCCGATCTCACGCCGTCTCAGGCAGTCTAAGAAACGCCGTAAGTACCGGGAAACTCAGGTTTTCTGGGTCTCACGTCGTCTCATAGCCTCTCGGTATGTCTCAACCAATCGTAGGTATTTTTCGGTTCTGGTGCATTAGCGGCCATAACCGTGGTGCCTCGATGCACTCCCGTGTGGTGCACATGCCCAAAGCTCAAGAGCGCGACCCGATCTACCGTCAGAGACGTTTTCCGGCTGAGGTCATCGAGACCTGCGTCCGCTGGTACATCACCTACCGGCTGAGCTACCGGGACATGGTGGCCATGATGGCGGAGCGTGGTGTCACGGTGTCCCATACGACGATCATGCGGTGGGTTCTGCGGTACGTGCCGGAGTACGAGGCCCGCTGGGGGCGGTATGCCACGCCTATCCACGGGTCCTGGCGGATGGACGAGACGGCCGTCCGGGTGCAGGGCGGGAATCATTACCTGTATCGCGCTGTGGACAAGCATGGGAAGTCAGTGGATTCCGTGCTGATGGCAGGGCGGGACAAGGCGGCTGCGCAGGCGTTTTTCGAGCACGCTGCGGATAGGCGGGAATCCGGATTCCCCGACAAGATCAATGTCGATGGATATGCAGCGACACATCTGGCCTTGCGCAATTTGGGCAAGAAGGATCCACGGTGGCGATCGGTAGAAGTGCGTTCCAACCGCTACCTCAACAACATCGTTGAGCAGGATCATCGGGCGATCAAGCGACGGTGCGGCTCGATGCTCGGGCTGAAGTCCTACCGGTCTGCCGCGATCACCCTTGCCGGTATTGAGCTCGCGCATCGAATCCGAAAACAGCAGTTCTCTCTGGTATCAGATGCGAGCGACCGGCCCGGCTCGCTGAATGATCTGTGGGACCTGGCGCTGCGCGCAGATGGTGCAAACCGAGCCCCGATGTTGGAGGGACTCGCTCGAGCCTCTAATGCACCAGAACTCAAACAGCGCATCAGGCAGCCAACGGCCCGCAGGGCGCTGCTGGATCTGCGGCCACGGCGCTATTCGAGAAAGGTCACCGCAGGGCACGGCCTATACCTTCTGATTGCACCGCGCGGCGGCAAGTATTGGCGGTACAACTACACCTTCGAGGGCAAGCGCAAGACTTTGGCATTGGGCGTATACCCCGATGTATCTGCTGCATTGGCAAAGAGGCGACACCAACTGGCCAGAAATCAGTTGGCGCGGGGGATGGATCCCATGATCAGTAAGCGGAACCTGCGCCTTCAACATACCGCATAGGCACTCTGGCTGGTTGAGACGCGACGCCCGCGTCTGTTTCGCACAAAGCTGCGCGCAAAGGGTCTAAGCGGCAGAAGCCGCGAATATCTCCCCTGATCAGAAAGTGTGCCCAGGAGTGGAGCCAAACCTTGAATCCAAGACATTGATATACAAAAAGAAAGTGTCCGATGAGAAACTCTATACCCCCGTCGATACCCCCAAATATCTCACTGCCTGCAATGGGACGTTGACAGCGAGAATCGATTGACTTGCTCCTCAGCGATATCGCCGAGCGTTCAGCGCTGCTTCTTAGCAGGGACGGGCTTTCTCCCGATGTAATTCGCGATCAGTTCCAGATTGGCGTCGCTGATTTCGCTCGGGCGGTAAGCCGGCATGGCGTTTTGACCATGTCGGACTATGTACCGGATGTATGCAGGCTCCAGGTCCTTGCGGGTCTCAAGCAGCGACAACTTGTCGCCTCGGATTCGCTCAAGCTGTTGTGTGCCTGGATGACCGATTCCAGCCGCATGGCATTCGGCGCACCAGCGGTCGAATGCGGCCTTGCCATTTGAGGGTTCGGCTGGCGCGAATCCTTGCGCCAGCGCGGCCGCTCCGAAGAGAACTGCCGTCACGGCCAGCGCCGCTCCCTTGAACGGAGTAGATACATTGCGATTCATTCCCCACCTCCCTGCCGGAAGCGCGCCGGCCAGATACCCTGCTTGCCCGGTGACAGGATGCCCTTGGGGTCGAGAGCATCCTTCAGCGTCTGCTGGAAGCGCAGCTGCGCGTGGTCGTTCCAGCTGTAGGTCTTTGCCACCTGGTCCATGAACGACAAGTGCGTGCGGTATTCGCCGTAACCGGCTTCCGCAGCCTCGCGCACCATGATGCCGAATACCTCGTAGGCCTTTCGCTTCTGCTCGGGATCGCGCCGGTCGAAGATCAGTTCGATTACGTGATGCAGCTCGCGCCAGCCGATGGCGAACACCGACAGATAGTCGAATCCGTACTGGGCAAGCCGGTCGCGTACCATGACGAACTGCTTCATCGCTTCCTTGCCGTTGATGGGTGAAACGGGCGAAAAGCCGATATGTCCACCGCCACCCACCCAGTTCACGAAGCTGTACTCCGTAAGGCGGGGCACGCCGCGCATGGTCATCGCGCGGTGCTTCAACACGTCGTTCTCATGTCGACGTTCCTCTGGAGTGAAAAAGCGCGCACCCGGCACCGAGGCGAATGCATCGCGTGTGATGCCCCACAGCACGTCCATTAGCGGCGGAGGGCCGTACAGCGCACCGTAGAAGTTCCACATGCCGATGTCCTGGTCGGCCATGATCTTCTTCGCCGCGCTGTCGGGGATGGGTCCCGGGCCGCTGTGGTATTGGCTGCGCGTGGCGTTGATGCCGGCTACCAAAAGCATGCTGCGCAGAGTAGCGGCATTCTGGATGATATTGTTCACCTTCAATGGGCGCAGGATCTCGATCACCTGCTCCAGGTCTTCCTCGCGCTGGAAGCTGATCATGTAGGGCCGGTAGCCCGGTGGTTCCGGCATCAGCCAGATTCCCATCTTCGTGACGACGCCATAGTTCGATTGCGTGAAGATGCCATCAGCGTAGGGCCCGAAGCCGTACTTGAATAACTGCCAGGCATTGCTCTTCGGCAGCGCACCCATGCCCGTACGCATGATGTCGCCATTGGCGAGCACCACCTCCATGCCACACTGCATCATGAAGTGATCGCCATAGGGGGTGTAGCCGATGCCGCGCTCAAGAGCGTTGCCGACAACGCTGCCCCAGCCCGGGTCGGGCACGTCCAGCCACAGCTTCAGATTCCTTTCCTGAAGGTAACGGTACAGGTCAAAGTACGTGACGCCAGGCTCGAGCAGCGCATATCCGGAATCGACATTCACCTCGAGGATCCGGTTCATGCGCGCGAGGTCGAGCACCACCGTGCCGGCCATACGCGGTGCCGCGCCGCCGTAGCCGTGGTTCTTGCCGGCGGAAATCGTCCACAGCGGTACGCCGTACTGATTGGCCACTTTCACGACGGCTTGCACCTGTTCGGCGCTGTCGGGTGCGACGGCGGCGGGCGTACTGAACTTCGCGTCGTCTTCGATCGAGTAGGGATCGCGATAGGGCACAAGCGCATCGCCGGTGAAGACATGGGCATCTCCGACTATGCGGCGGAACTCCGCCAGAGCGTCGTTGAAGTCCTTTTCTGAAAGTCCGGGAGGCAGTGTGTTGGGTGTCATGTAGGGTGTCGTAGGTACCAAGCAAATAGATCCTGGTCGAGTCGACGCAGGGTGAGTTGTGGGCGCTTGCCACGCGGCGCGAACTCCGCAAGGCAGAAGGGGATGGACTCTGGTGTGACGCCGATGAGTCGCCGAGAGCCGTAGCCATTGCCAAATGACTGGAACAGGTCCGAGAGGTCGGTCGGCAGGCGTTCAAGGTCGTGAACGATGCCGGCGAGTCGTTCTGCGTGAGGACGAGCGGCCGGAAACCGCTGATCGAAAAGAACGAGCGTGCGACTTCCGTCGGCCATGCGTGCTGAGCCGCCTGACAAGGCGCTGCTTGCCTTGGCCGCCATCGCGGCTGTCGTGGCTGTCGAGGCTATCAGGAAGGAGCGTCGATCAAGCATGACTGAGGAGAAGTCCTTGCAAATCCGCGAAAGGAGTCGACCGTGGCCGGAGCGCAGGGTCTGCAAGATTGGTGTGGGTACGCCAGCCTCCGCTCCACCTTGGCGGAACCCGGCTTCCACTCTGGCGGCCGCTTTCGGCCTCCCACGGCTTCCCCTCACTTAAAGTGAGAACCTGCCTTGTCAGCGACCGCCCAGCCGGTTGCCCGAACAGGTAAGATCGATTACCAATAGCAACTATAAGCATCATCTTGGGGGGCGATCGTGGCGGGGTTGCAGAGGATCAGTTCTCGCGTCTGGTCTACAGACGCGGTTGCGCCGGCCCGAGCACTCGACTACTGGGTTGCAACGGTCTGCGATCATCTGCTTGAGATGCAGATCGACAGCGCCGCGCAGAATACATTTCGCGGAGAGTTGCGCCAGTCTGCTTTCGGTGTCTGCGGCCTCAGCATGATCGAAGCGGAAGGACAGGAAATCCTTCGCACGCGCGCCATGATAGGCAAGAGTCGCTTCTCCGACTATCGCCTGTTGTATTTCAGATCGGGTGGCGGTTCCGTCGCCCAAAGAGGGCGTACTGCGGCTGTCTCCGTCGGTGACTGTGTGCTGCTGGACTCGACGGACACCTACGCGCTTCGTTTTCCAGAGCGTACTGCTTGCACCGTGCTTTCCTTGCCCCGGGATTGGCTTCGTAACTGGATACGGTCTCCAGATGCCCTGATAGCAAGGCCCATCAATGTGAGAAGTGGTTGGGGAGCAACTCTTGCGTCGTGGTTGCGCTGTGTTGACCCGGACAGTCTCGCGCGGGTCGAAATCCCGGAAATGGCACTGTCCGAACAGGTCGCTTCTTTGCTTGCGATGGCGGGCGCGGAAGAGAATTCGGAGCCGAAACAACCCAGAAATCCTCTTCTTGGAAGATTGATCAGCACGATGCGGGAACGCTGTGGTGAGCCGGACCTCACCCCGCAAGTCGTGGCGGCAGAACACCGTATTTCCCGCCGATACCTGCACATGCTGTTTGCCAGGACGGGTACGACATTCTGCGACGTGCTGACGAATATCCGGATGGATCTGGCACAGCGCCTGCTCACGGACAGCCGGTTCAGGGACCTTCCGGTTGGCGAAGTGGCCGCGCGCTGCGGGTTTGCCGAACCAAGTCATTTTGCACGGCGTTTCAAGGACAGGTTCAATCTTTCACCGAGGGCGTTCAAACAGAAGTCTTTAGGCGACTGACAGCACGCGCCGCTCCGCCAACCGGAGCAGGTAATGCGCAAGCAGTGCACTGAGCGCCAGCACAATAGTCATCGCGAGTCCGAGACCATCCTCCCGAGCGAGGACATAGTCTTTCACTGCCGCTATTGCAGTAACCCCAAAGCCCAGTCCCAGCAGAGTCGCTCCAAGTAGGTAGAGCGCGGAGAACTGTCCCCGCATTTCATTGGGCGTGATCTCGAAAATTGCCACCGGTGCCAGAGCCGCAGGTATTCCAATGAGATACGCCAACAGTCCGAGCAATACCAACGTTCCAACCGGCGTCGAGGACGCGCCGAAGCTCAACAAGAGCACGAAGATGGCCAGCATGGCCCAACGTGAAATGACGATCGGCCAATTCGCGCGATTCTTTCGGCTCGCCAACCATCCCCCGGTCAGAACGCCAGCCGAACCTGCCAGCATCAGAATGAGCCCATAAGTGGAGCCGATTGACGCGGCCTTCCAGCCGTACTGACGGATGAACAGGCTGGGCACCCAGGTGATGAGGCCGTAGTTGACGAGTCCGTTCAACGCGAATGCGATGATCAGCATCAGCGGGGCTCCGCCTCGGGAGCCCAGATGCCGAATAGTTGTGGTCCATGGTGCCCGACCGGCGCTCTGCCCATGTCTGACAGGTTCGCGAATGATCAGCGCGATCAGCGCCGCCACCAGAAGGCCCGGTACACCGACCAGAACGAAGGCGGTCTGCCAACCTTCCAGCTGACCCACAATCGGCAGGTTCAGGTCGGCAGCCCGGGGATGCAGCGCGCAGAGCCGGTCCCGAGGAAGACACCGGTTGTAGAGACGCTGATGGCGCGCGCCCGGGGCCCTGGCGGGGAACTGTCCGCAATCAGGGAATAGGCTGATGGACCCAGTGCTGCTTCACCCACACCAACAAGCATCCGGGCAAGGAACAGAGTCAGCAGATTCCCCGCCAGGCCGCAGCAAACTGTCGCGACGCACCAGAGCAGCATCCCGGCGACCACGATGTTGCGGCGGTTGCCCGTGTCCGCCCAGCGGCCGAAGGGCAGTCCAAGCAGGGTGTAGAAGATCACGAAGGCTATGCCGGCAAGGAGACTGATCTGCGTATCAGTGATTTCAAAATGCCGGCGCACCGGCTCGATGAGCAGGCTCAGAATCTGTCGGTCCACCAGGGAGACGGCATAGGCGCTGAGCAAGAGGATCACGGTCGTCCAGGCGAGGATCCGGCTTGGGTACCCTGAATCCCGGTAGGAATCTGGCGCCACTCCAGCAACGTGCGTCATGCACTCGCTTCCGACTGCAGGATCCGCCCATACAGCCGGCGATATTGCGCCAGGGCAGCGTCCATCGGAAGGCCCAGCATCGGCGCGGGAAGATTCGAGTCGATGATCGCCTGCTGCGCCTCGATCATTCGGCGGTCCTCTCCAAATGCGCCCACCACGCTCTGGTAAAGGTGTTCCGTGATATCCGCGTCATCCAGTTTGAAGGAGTGCGCCTGCATGAAGAAGTAGTGCGTAGTCTTCGGGCCGGAGGGCGTGATGGCCTGGCAACTGTGGAAGTGCAGCATTCCTTCCACATCGCCCGTAGTGCCGGCAGGACGCACGCCAGAATCCAGGAGCAATACCCCTGGTATCAGGTAATCGTAGATCCACCACCGATCCACAGGTCCGCGCGGGGCGCCAATGGAAACATGATACGGCGCCGGAACCGATCCGTGGACGCGCCGCGTCAGACGCACGCCATTGGAAAGCAGGTCCACGTGGGCTCTCGTCTCGGCGATTTGAGTCGTGCCACCGAGAGACTTCTCATGCACGAAAGACAGGTGGGAGAAGTCGAGGAGATTGTCGGTAATCAAGTCATGACTGGCGTCGTAGTGCATGTAGCCCGGCTTCATGCGCCACGCAGGATCATCCAGTGAAAACGTATCTGGAATCAGCGCGGGATCCGATTTGGATGGATCACCCATCCAGATCCATATCCACCGTCGCCTCTCGATCACCGGGAACGAGCGTACGCGCGCGGCTGCAGGAACAGATGCCTGTCCGGGAATCTCCAGGCAGCGCCCATCCGCACCAAACAACAGGCCGTGATACATGCAGCGAAGTGCGTTGCCTTCCACCCTTCCGAAAGACAGGGGAGCGTGACGGTGACAGCAGCGGTCCTCGAGGGCATTGATGCTGCCGTCTTCACTCCGGTACAGCACGACAGACTGGTCGAGCACTCGACGAGCAAACGGAGCGTCTTGCTGAACTTCGTGGCTCCACGCGATGACATACCAGCAGTTCCTGATGTAGCCACCGCTGGCCGCGCCTTTCACACTTTGCATCGACGGATTCATGTGCCGAGAATAGGTTGAGGCGATGCCATTGAACCTGCGCGTCAGGGAACTGGTTATTGCATGGGAGTGCACACCACTGCACTGCCGTACGGATGTGCCTTCGTTGCCAGACGGGCAGCGAAGGAATGCCTCCGCCAGAATCCGCGCACACACGGGGAGTGGGCGTGGATGATCCAGCAGCGGGATGTCATCGTGGTGGGTGGAGGAATGGCTGGCGCGGCAGTGATCGCAGCCCTGCGCCAGATTCATTTCCGCGGCTCGATTCGGCTGGTATGTGCCGAGCCTGAGCTTCCCTACGATCGTCCAGCGCTGTCCAAGGACTATTTCACGGGCGAAAGACCGGCCGAGCGGTTGCTCCTGAGATCAGGGACTTTCTGGCAGGAACAGAATGTTGAGATTCAGACGGGCTGTGAGGCGGTGAGGGTAGACGCTCGAAGGCAGTGTGTTGAGTTGGCTGATGGATCCATCCTGGGCTACGGAGCGCTTGTCTGGGCGGCTGGCTCGAAACCTCGGGACTTGCCTTGGGCCAGATCCCTACCGTTTCAGGTGCTTCCCTTCCGGTCTCGAGCGGATGTCGACCGGATCAATTCGCGACTGCCGGATGCGAAAAGAGTCGCCATCGTTGGCGCAGGGTTTATTGGTCTCGAGACAGCACCTGGGCTTCTGAAGAAGGGCAAGTCTGTGATCCTTCTTGAGGCGGGCACACGGCTGCTCGAAAGCAGGACGGCACCGGTTGTTTCCAACTGGATTGAGCGTATGCATCGCGCCAAGGGCGTGGAGTTCAAGCTTGGCGTGCAGGTGACGGAGCCAATCATGGCCGAAGGCCGCCTGAGCGGGATACGTCTCATGGACGGCAGCGCGGTCGACTGTGACCTCGTCATCGTGGCAATCGGCACCCAGCCTGTGTGCGATCCGCTGGGGGCCGCCGGAGCAGAAACAAGCAACGGCATCGACGTGGACGAGCACTGTCGTTCGTCTCTCCCCAACGTGTATGCCATCGGGGATTGCGCCGCACAGATATCACCCTATGCCGGGGGCAAGAGGGTGCGCATCGAGTCGGTGCAGCACGCTACGGATCAGGCCAAGGCCGTGGCATTGACCCTTGCGGGAACCCCAACAACGTATGACGCAGTGCCTTGGTTCTGGTCTCACCAATTCGACATGAAGCTCCAGACGGTTGGACTCTCGTCCGGCTACGACACCGCTGTGACGAGGGGTGATCCTCAGACAGGCAAATTCAGCGTCGCCTACCTTCGAGATGGTCGGATTCTGGCATTCGATTGCATCAACAACACCAAGGACTTCATGCAATCCAAGGCCTTGGTAAAGGTCGCCGCGATGCTCCCGATAGCTGCCATTGCAGACGCCTCCGTTCCGCTGGCGAGTCTGGTTGCCAGCGGCTAGTCGATTGGCCAGCAGTGCACTGGTAGACAAGACGTAGTTCCCCTGATCCGCGCCGTTCCGGCTGCACAGCCCTAATTTCATGTGCGGAACACCCTGAATAGGGTGGATGGGGAGAATTAATGTTTCTGCGCAATTGCTGGTACGTCATCGCCTGGGATTACGAGATTCCCGCCGGGAAACTCGTGCCGCGAAGGGTCATGGACGATCCCATCGTGCTGTACCGGCGGCAGGACGGAAGCCTTGTGGCGCTGGAAGACCGATGCGTGCACCGCCTTGCGCCGCTTTCGCTGGGAAGGCTTGAGGGTGATGACGTCCGCTGCATGTACCACGGCATGCGTTTCGCACCCGACGGACACTGCAATGACGTGCCCGGTCTGACGCAGGCGATCCCGGATCGGGCCTGTGTTCGAACCTATCCCGTTCAGGAACGCAACAGCTGGGTATGGGTCTGGTTGGGCGATGCGGCCAAGGCTGATCCTGCCTTGATTCCTGAATCCGTTGGCCTGGAGCACCCGGAGTTCGTCGTGAAGAGCGGCCAACTCGACTATCAGGCCGACTACATGCTGATCAACGACAACCTCACGGACCTGTCTCACCTGAGCTTCGTGCATGCCAACTCGTTTGGTGCCGATCTGCAGTGGAGTACGACCCGACCCGAGGTCGAAGCGTTGCCGCGAGGGATCCGTGTCTCACGCTGGGTGGAGGGATCTCCTCCCATTCCGCCCCTCGGTGACGCGGCGAGCCATTCCTCCGTCGACATCTGGTCGTCCTATGAATTCATGGTGCCGGGGCTCTTTCTCATGTACACGGCGCTGTTTCCAACCGGCACGGCAAAGCGTCTCAACAGTGGGCCGCCACCCGACGACCTGGTCTCGCTGCACAGCAATTTCACTTCCCAGGCGGTCACGCCGACGTCTCCAGGCACGGCGCGCTACTTCTTTGCGTGGGGACCCCGTCGCAGCCAAGGCGATGCAGCGATGGCTCAGCTGATGCTCGACATCGCGCAGGGCGCATTCCTCGAAGACAAAGTAATGATTGAAGCACAGCAGACCGTCAAGTCTCTGGACACAGGGCGCGGCGTAATGCCGCTGCCTGCGGACAGAGGTCCGCTGCTGTACCACCGGATTCTGCAGAAACTGATCGATGCAGAGACCCCGTCCGCTTCCAAATCCGCTACCACTCACAAGGCACTCTAACCATGCAATCCCCGAAGCTAAATCTTCTCGTCTGGACGTCCGTATGCTGCGCGATGGCGGCCTCGAGCCTTGCTATCGGTGCCGAGGAGTCATCCACGCTGGAGGAGGTCGTGGTGACCGCCCAGAAGCGGGCACAGAACGTTCAGGATGTCCCCATTGCGATTTCCACGTTCTCTGCAGACAGCATCCTCGAACGCGGAGTCGTGGACGTCGCTGCGCTTTCGAACGTCGCGCCCAACATCACCCTCGATGCGGGCACCCCGTTCTCTGGATCCAGCGCCGTGCTTTCCGCCTTCATTCGCGGCATCGGCGCCAATGATTTTGCGATGAACCTCGATCCTGGTGTCGGCATCTACATCGACGGTGTTTACCTCGCCAGGACCGTGGGTGCAAACCTCGACCTGCCTGACGTGGAGCGCATCGAGGTCCTGAAGGGCCCCCAGGGCACCCTGTTTGGACGCAACACGATCGGTGGAGCGATCTCGGTGGTTACGCGAGATCCGGGCAAGGAGTTCGCCTTCCGGGGCGATGTCACCGCGGGGCGCTACAACCGGATGGATGTTCGCGCCAGCGCGGACCTCCCACTGTCCGATACGCTGGGAGCAACCATCACGGTGTCTTCCAAGAATCGAGACGGATACCAGAAGCGGATTCCGTTCCCTGATGCGGCCCGATTCGTGGTCGATCCGGCGACCGCCTTCCGCACGACCGGAAACCAGACTTCAGATGCCGAGGGCGGCCAGGGCGAGTGGACCGCACGCGCGAAGCTGAAGTGGGACGCCTCGGACCGGGTCGTCGTGAGGCTTGGCGGTGATTTCCTCAAGATCGACCAGTCTTCGATGGCGAACAGCCTCCTGGCCACCACCGAGTTCGTGCCGGGTCCCTTCGCCGGTCTCGCGGCGAACAACATTCCGGGAACGGCACTCGATGTCGTTACGGGAAGCTCGGGCTTCCTGTTTGCTGGTTTGTACAACTTCTGCATCGGAGCCAATTCGACCCAGATCGCTGCCCGCAATGCAGCCAATCTTTGCGGTCCCAGGGGAACATCTCTCAATTCGTCGCAGCTGATCGGTGGGCTGGCCGGCGTGAATATCGATGCCAACCCCGACAACAACCGGTTGCCCTACGACTCCCGATACATCCTGGCCGACAAGGACAAGAGCTACGCCACGGGCAACAGCTTCTCGGACATGCAGGTCTGGGGTCTCAACGAGACGACAGACATCGATCTCGGTGGTTCGATGGCGCTGAAGTCGATTACCTCCTATCGCGATCTGGAATGGGCGTCAGGCATGGACATTGACGGCTCGCCGGTCCAGATGCTCGAACCGTCCTTCTCGCTTGCACAGTGGCAGTTCAGCCAGGAACTTCAGCTCACCGGAGAAGCGGCTGGTGGTCGCGCCAACTACGTGTTGGGTGGCTACTACTTCCAGGAAAAGGGTTACATGGAGGACTACGTCACCTTCTCCGATGGCCTGTTGCAGATCTTCGGGCCGAATCACCTGAAGACAAAGAACTATGCCGCTTTTGGCCAGTTCGACATGAAGCTCACGGACAGGCTGGGAGTGACCGCAGGCGCCCGCTACACGAAGGAAAACAAGAGCTTCAATGGCGGACAGACGGACCTCAATGGGTTCAACTACAAGCTGTTCAACTGCGTTGTCTACGGCAACCCCTGCACGACGGCGATTGGATTCAATGATCCGACACAGCCGCTTCGTTATTACGTCTCGGAGACGCAACACAAGAAGTTCAGCAACTTCTCACCCAAGATCGGCTTCCAGTTTCATGCCACTGAAGACGTGATGGCCTATACGTCATGGTCCAAGGGTTACAAGACGGGTGGTTGGACGACCCGCCTCTCGAACCCCCTGCCGACGGCCCCCGACTTCGACGAGGAGAAGGCCGAGTCCTTCGAAGCGGGCGTCAAGTCGCAGCTGCTGGACCACCGTCTGCAGGTCAACGCAGCCGCATTCACGACCAAGTACGATGGCATTCAGCTGAACTTCCAGGAAGGCGTCAGCCCGACGATCCGCAATGCTGGGCGTGCCCGCATCGATGGCGGTGAGGTCGAGCTCTCGGCAATCGTCGGAGACGGCCTCACACTCGATGCGTCGGTCGGGTATCTTGATGCGCGGTACACGTCCGTGGATGCACAGGCCGTTGTTGCTGCGAATCCCTTCCAGCAGGGCATCACGCGCGGCTCTTCGCTGCCCAAGACGCCAAAGTGGAAGTTCAACCTGAGCCCGCGCTATGAGGTCAAGGCCCCCAGCGGCGGAAAAATCGTGTTCCTGGCTGATTACACACGCAGCAGTTCTCTGCGCAACGACACGGAAGGTACCTACCTGCTGAATCGTCCTTCGGTCAGCCTGGTGAATGCCTCCGTGGCCTATCATGCCCAGGACGGCCGCTGGAACCTGACCGGTGGCGCGATGAATGTCACTAACGAGAGATACTTGGTGACGGGCCAGGCGCAGATTGCCGGTGGTCAGATCTATGGCACCTGGAACCGTCCGCGCGAGTGGTACGTTCGCCTGGGCTATGAACTTTAGGAGCTAGCCGACATGTCCGCAGGCGAGGCGCGCATCCTAACGACCCACGTCGGCAGCCTGGTGCGGCCCCCTGGGTTTGCAATGCAGCTCAGGGAGCGACAG
The DNA here is from genome assembly GCA_016720075.1 of Pseudomonadota bacterium. GTDB lineage: Bacteria > Pseudomonadota > Gammaproteobacteria > Steroidobacterales > Steroidobacteraceae > ZC4RG30. The sequence continues at coordinate 27,236 of JADJXW010000013.1, read as the reverse complement.
GCAGGGCGCCTCGCCGATGCGGACTATGAGAAGGCCTTGCGGTCCGCTGTTCAGCAGGTCGTGCAAGAGCAGGTTGAGGCCGGCGTGGACGTCGTCAGCGATGGCGAGTACGGCAAGATGCTCGGATGGGAGCAGTACGCGCTGGAGCGGATGGAGGGATTCGGTCCCCGTCAGGAATTGCAGATGCATACTGGCGGGTCGGCGATGTTTTCCGACATGCAGCAATTTCCAGACTTCTACGAGGAGTACTGGAAGCATCAGGAGCTTTCTGAAGGGATCTATCCCTGCATCGGTCCGATCCGTTACACAGGGCACAACGCACTGCAGAGGGATATCGAGACGCTCAAGGAGGCAATGAAACGCGCAGGTGCGAAACATGGATTCCTTCCCGTCGCTGCTCCGGCAAGCGCATTCGCTCTCTCTCCCAATGCGTACTACAAGACGGACGAGGAGTACGTTTTGCGGGCGCAGAGGCATTGCGCGAGGAGTACCTGGCCATCGTCAACGCCGGGTTGTACGTCCAGGTTGACGATGCACACCTGCCGTTCATGTACGACCGGATCGTTCCTCCTGGAACAGACGAAGACTTCCGGAGATGGGCGCAAGTCCGGATCGACGCACTGAATCATGCGCTACGCGGAATTCCGGAAGACCGTGTTCGTTACCACATCTGCTGGGGTAGCTGGAACGGGCCACATTGCTGCGACGTTCCACTTGGATCGATGGCTGGTCTCATTCTCCAGGTTCACTCTGGCGCCTACGCCATCGAGTCAGCCAACGCCCGGCATGAGCACGAATGGAAGGTCTGGAAGACCGCCAAGCTGCCTTCCCACAGGAAGTTGATACCGGGCGTGGTCAGTCACCAGACGAACGTGGTGGAGCATCCGGAGTTGGTCGCGGAGCGGCTCGTTCGCTTTGCGGGTGTCGTTGGGCGGGAAAACCTGTTGGCGGGAACGGACTGCGGGTTCGCGCAAGGGCCATTTGTCCAGCGCGTTCACCCGAGCATCCAGTGGGCCAAGCTGAGGTCGCTGGCGGAAGGAGCGAGACTGGCATCGCGCGAGCTCTGGCCGTGAGCGATACGGTGACGACGCCTCGCCCTTTCCGACTGAACGTTCCCGGTGCCGCACTGGATGACTTGCGGGAGCGGCTCATGCGCACGCGCTGGCCCGAGGAGCTGTCTGGAACCGGCTGGCGTCAGGGCGCGGACATGGACTACTTGCGCGACCTGTGCGACTACTGGCGAAACGACTACGATTGGCGGGTGCATGAGGCGAGGTTCAATACCTGGCCTCAGTTCACGGCCGAGGTCGATGGTGTCGATCTGCACTTCATCCACGTACGTGGACGAAGCCCAGCGTCAACACCTCTGCTCCTGTTGCATGGATGGCCTGGATCCCAGGTCGAGTTCCTGGACGTGATCGGTCCTCTTACGGATCCGGAGGCACATGGCTTGCCCGCAGCTCCCTGTTTCGACGTGATCGTTCCGGCGTTGCCAGGCTTTGGCTTCGGTGGAAAGCCCCGAGTTCCAGGCTGGGGGGCGAATCGCATCTCCGCAGCACTCAATCAATTGATGACCCGTATTCTGGGGTACCCGCGATATGCGATTCAGGGCGGTGATTGGGGCACTATTCTGGGAAGGCGCATCTCACGCAATCACGGCGAGCACGTACGGGCCCTGCATATCAATATGGCATATGCACCGCCACCTGCCGGCACGCCCATCGACTCCGGCTCCATTGCACGTGCCACGGACCTCACTGGATATCTGCATCTGCAGAATACCCGAGCAGATACCTTGACCGCGGGGCTGTCAGACTCGCCAATGGGTCTGGCGGCCTGGATACTCGAAAAGTTCCGCAGCTGGAGTGATTGTGGCGGTGTCGTTGAGCGTGCGATTCCACGCGACACGCTGCTTGCAAACCTGATGTTCTATTGGTTGCCAAACAGTGTCGCCAGCGCCACACGAATCTACTTCGAGACGGCCGTCGAGGGTGATGACGTCTGAGTCAACCTCGCGTCTCCGTTCCGACCGGCGTTGCGGCGTTTCCAAAGGAACCGTACCTTGCACCGCGCGCCTGGGTCGAAAGACTGTATGACGTTCGACGTTGGACGGAAATGCCGCGAGGCGGCCATTTCGCCGCGTTGAGGCGCCAGACCTCTTGGTGGCCGATATGCGCGCGTTTTTTTCTGATCGTCGCTAATAGGGCGCGAGATTCAACGGCGCGAACTGATGGACCAGGGCCGGGTGCACGCGCGCGACTGATCGTCCAATTCGGCGGCTGCATATTTATCGATGTCCGCACGAATAGATGGAGTGAAGTTTCTCGTTGCTCGTCCTCTGACGCCAGTCCTAGGAAGGGGCCTTCTGAGCCGGAGGGGTGCAGTAGCCCTCCGGGTCGCTGATCCAGCTTTGCAGCGCAACGGAGGGCCATCCACAGGCCCGTCCGCCCAGATGCACGGGTGCAGGAAATCTTTGAGCGGCGATCCGTCTGTAGATAGTGGGTCGGCTGAGTCCGGTTATCCTGACGTACCTGCCTCTTTGGCAAAGAAGCGCCATCAAGAAGCCAGAAGCCAGCTCGCGCAGGAATGGACCCGATGCTCAGTAAGCGGAGATCGCGAACACTCAGAATGGCGTAGAAAGCCTGTCAGGCCAACTAGGTGGCCCCGCTATCGACAGCGCATCGAAGGCTCCGTCGAACCTTGTGGTGAATGCCGTGGCGACAAAAGATCCGCGTCGCAACCTATCGCCTGAGGGGCGGGCGGGGACTCTCAATCGCCTCTCGCGCGTTCCGGACCAACCGAGTCCGCGAGAAACGAGCCAGCCTGATCTATCGCCCGTCTTCCATCGGTGAGCATAAAGGCGAACGCCTGCCACACATGGACCATCCTCGGCCAGATCTCTAGGCGCACTTCCACGCCTGCAGCGCCAGCTGCGCGCGCAATGCGCACGGCATCATCCAACAGAATCTCCGCGGACCCGACTTGGATGAGTAGCGGCGGCAAACCCGTGAGGTCCGCGTGAATCGGCGAGGCCAGGGCGGCACGTGGCATCGCTGCGCCCAGATAGTGCATGGCAGCCGCCCTCAGGCCTTCCGGTGTCAATGACGGGTCTTCTTGCGTCTTGCTGACGATGCTCCGCCCTTCGCACGCGAGATCGGCCCAGGGCGACATGAGCAGACACGCAGCCGGCAAGCTGATTTGTCGATCACGCAGTGCGACCAGCGTTGCCAGGGCAAGACCTCCTCCTGCCGAATCTCCCGCCAGGACGATCCGCTCTGGGGGCAGACCCTGTTGCAGCAGCGCGCCGTATGCAATCACGGCATCTTCGATAGCCGCAGGAAACTGATGCTCCGGCGCCAACCGGTAGTCGATGGCGTGGACTGTCATGTTGGCCGCGCGGCCCAACTCTGCCGCCAGGCCGCGATACCCCGAAGCGCTGCCTGCAATGTAGGCGCCGCCATGCAAATAGAGCAGCGCACAATCCTCGCGCACGCCAGGGCAGGTGGCTAGAAGGGGCTGGCACGCCCGGAGAAACTCTTGCTCGATGCGAATGTCCGCATTGACCGGCAAGGTCGCCAGCAATGCCTCGAAGTTGGCCCGCGCAGCCAGCGGTTCGGCTGAGAAATCGGGCCTTCGCCCGCCCGCAGGCCTCAATGAGTTGCGTGAGTTCGTCAGCCACGTGCAGTCTCGCATCGACTACTTGGAGGATACTATATGGCAGATTGACAAAGTGTCAAAAACTCATATAGTGCCGAACACGACAAACCCGGGGGAGCAGTCATGACAGCACAGACGTCCAGGTCCGAAACCGTTGAGGGTCTTGCAGCCCCCGTCGTGGACGACGACCTCTACGATCCGGCCGTGCAGGGAAACCTCCATGCTTATGCCGCTAAATGGCGCGCGCTGGCGCCGGTGGTGTGGATGTCCCGCTACAACGTGTACTACGTAACCGGATTCGACTTGGTCCGCCAGGCATTCAACAACTGGCAGGATTTCAACTCCGTTGGCGGCATCGGCCTGATAGACAACCGCACGCTGGCCAGGCCGCAGGGCAGGAACGTGCTGGTAGGCTCCGATCCCCCGGACCACACCCGTCATCGCGCCGTGCTTACCAAGGTCATGATGCCCGGGGCGCTCAAGCGCTGGCAGGACATGTTCGATCGGGTCGCTGGGGACCTGGTGGGTGCGGCTGTGCGCAAGGGCACCTTCGACGCCGTGTCGGAGGTCATCCGTCCCTTTACCGAAACCGTTCTGCCCGACGTCGTGGGAATTCCCAAGGAAGGTCGTTACCACATGCGCCTGCTCGGTGACATGACCCTGAACTCCGTCGGTCCGGTCACGGAGCAGATGCGCGAGACCATGGAGGCCGTGATGAAGGCCGGCACGATGGAGTGGGTGAAAAGCGTCGTGGCCCGCGAATCGCTCACGCCCGATGGCGTCGGGGCCGAAATCTGGACTGCCGTGGACCGTGGCGAGATCGAAGACGAGGAGGCCAGAATGCTGATTACGCTGTTCCTCTTCGGCGGCCTGGATACAACGATTACTTCGCTGAGCAACGGGGTGAAGGATCTCCTGGACTACCCCGATCAATGGGATTTGTTGTCTGGCAATCCGGATCTGGCGAAGAATGCCTACGAGGAAGTCCTGCGCTTCACCATGCCGGTTCAGCAGTCCTACCGCGTGGCGGCACGCGATCTGGTGCTCGGCGGCTACCGGATCGAGAAGGGTTCCCGGATCGGTCTCAGCGCAGCTTGCGCGAACCGCGACCCGGCGGAATTCCCGGATCCGGATCGCTTCGATATTCAGCGAAAGATGCGAGGGCACCTCGGGTTCTCCACGGGCATCCACAACTGTGCGGGCCAGATCCTGGCGCGCATGGAAGTCGGTGCGCTGCTGCGTGCGATGGCTTCGAGGATCCGCACCCTGAAACCTGCCGGTCCCGCTGTTCGATGGGTGGTGGCGGGATTGGCTTCCCGGAGCTCCATCCCCGTGACAGTCGAAGGTCGCTAGTCAACGCTTCAGCCCATGTCGAGCGGAGGAAAGTTCCCGTGATTGCCAAGTCAAAAGCCAAGTCATTCTCGAAGCGGCAGCATGTCACGCGTCAGAACATCCTGGACGCCACCTTCAAGCTCATCGGGTATGAGAATGGGCTGCAGGTGCGGATCGAGGAAATCTGTGCCGCGGCCGGTGTGTCGCGGGGAACCTTCTACAACTATTTCCCCAGTGTGGAAAACCTGTTCCAGGTGCTCGCCATCGAGCTCAGCCACGATTTCAATCAGGCGGTGGTCGCGACGCTGGAGGGAATCGAGGACTGCGCAGTCGGCTCCAACGCCGCGATCCAGCACTATCTGCGCCGGGCCCAGCGTGATCCCGAGTGGGGTTGGGCGATGGTGCACCTGAGCGCCACCGGGCCCTTCTTCGGATGGGAATCCTACGAGGCCTGCCTTGCAACCATGTCCCGGGGCATCAAGTCCGGGGACTTCGACGTGCCCAATGCCCAATGCGCCCGGGATCTGCTGCTGGGATCGTGCCTCGCCTCGATGGTCTCTTCGCTGCGCGGGCTGACCACGAGGTCCAGTCCAAAGATCATCTCGTTTCACCTCTTGAGGGCGCTCGGGGTGAAGGAGGACAGGGCTCGTGAGATCGTCGAGCAACCCCTGCCGGACATTTCGAAATAGCCGAGCCCGCATCGTTGGCTGCGCTCGAGGGGAGGGGAGATGTTGGACTATCTGGTCGTCGGTTCAGGCTTTGCTGGGCTGTCGCTCGCGTACCGGTTGCGGGATGCCGGGTTCACCGTCCAGGTCCTGGAAGCCGGAAGTGACGTCGGTGGCACCTGGTATTGGAATCGATACCCCGGGGCCTACTGCGACATAGAGTCCCTGGAATATCAGCTTGGTCTGCCGACGCTGCTGCAGCAGGAGTGGCGCTGGCAGGGCAAGTTCGCGTCGCAACGGGAAATCGAAGCCTACCTGCAGTTCGTTGCAGATCGCCTTGAGCTGCGGCCGATGATCCAGTTCAGCCAATTCGTCGAGAAGGCCCAGTGGGATGAATCCACCCGAACCTGGCAAATCGCCACGCGGCAGGGCCTGGCGGTCGCTGCCCGCCACGTGGTGTTTGCTACCGGGTGTCTGTCGAAGGCGCAGTATCCCCGGATAGCGGGTCTGGACACCTTCCGCGGACAACTCCTGCACACCGGTGCATGGCCGCGAGAGGGCGTGGATTTCACGGGCAAGCGCGTTGCGGTCATCGGCACGGGTTCGTCCGGCGTGCAGGTGATTCCGGAGATCGCAAGGCAAGCACAACGCCTGTATGTCTTCCAGAGAACCGCGAACTACGTGTTGCCCGTGCGCAATGAACTGCTGTCTGACGACGAGCTGGCGCGGCGCCGCGCCGCCTTTGTGCAGGAGCGCAAGGCGGCGTTTCGATCGCCCGCCGGGGTAGCTGCCGATGCGCCGCTGGACCGAACAGATCCGGCGCTGACACCCGAGAAGCTGGAGGCCGAACTGGAGCGTCGCTGGAATGCGGGGAACGCGTTCAGTTTTCTGGGCGCCTTGCCCGATGTGTTCGTGAACCTCGAATCCAACCGGATCATCGCCGACTTCTTCAGGAAGAAGATCCGTCAGATCGTCCAAAACCCAGTGCTCTTCGAGAAGATCGTTCCCCGGGATTATCCGATCGGTGCCAAGCGGCTCTGCCTGGGAATGCACTACTACGATGCGCTGCAGAAGCCGAATGTCGAAGTGGTTGATATCAGCCAGAGCGGGATCCAGCAGATCTCGGCGTCATCGATCCAGACCGCCGAGGCGGCCTACGAGGTCGACGCGATCGTCTTTGCAACGGGATTCGATGCGATTACGGGTGCATTGGCACAGATCGAGATCAAGGCCAACGGTCAGACGCTGCGTGACGCGTGGGCCCAAGGGGCGCATGCGTACCTGGGTGTCCTGGTTTCCGGGTTCCCCAACGTGTTTCTGGTCACCGGACCCAACAGTCCGTCCGTATTCGGAAATGTCGTCGTCGCCATCGAGCAGCACGTGGAGTGGATCGTCCGCCTGGCCTGCACCCTGCGCGACCAGGGAAAGATTCGACTCGAAGTTGCCAGGGATGTTGAAGAGCAGTGGCGTACCCAGGTCAACGCGATCGCCAAAGATTCCATCTTCAAGATGACTGAAACCCAATCCTGGTACATGGGTGACAACGTGCCAGGAAAGCCCAGGGAGTTTCTGCCGTACCTGGGCGGTTTCGGTGCATTCCAGGAAATCTGCGACGCCTCCGCCGAGCGCGGATACCCCGGCATCGAGCGCAAATAGGAGTCAAGCGTCAGTGGTCACAACCGCAGCCCATGTCCGAACCCTGCCCACGCAGACGAGAGTCTCGTGGTGGTGGTATCCCGTCGCCCTGCTCGGTATCTGGTCCGCATCGCATGCCTTTTATTTTGCGGTGTCTCCCGCGGTGGGCGATACGACGGCAGGAGGAGAGCTTCTCGCCCAACAGAAGATCCGCATGTTTGCGATTGCCGCGTTCGGCACTGCCCACACGCTCGGCGGCGCGCTGGCTTCGGCGATCGGGCCGTTCCAGTTCCTGCCGGCGTTTCGACGCCGATTCCCCGGTTGGCATGTCTGGGCCGGCAGAACCTATCTGCTGTGCGTCGCGGCCAGTGCGATCGCAGCGCTGTGTCTCGCGCCCAACAGCAACGCCCGCAACAACCTCGGCATCGCCTTCGTTGCACTGGCCTTGGCTTGGCTCTATACCGGCTGGAATGCGTACCAGTCGATCAGGCAACGCGACGTCGCTGCACACCGTCGCTGGATGATTCGCAACTACGCCCTGACGTTCGCCGCAGTCACGCTACGGATCGAGATTCCCTTGCTGGTGATTGGGGGCATGTCGGGCCAGACGGCGCTAGACATCATCGGGTGGGGCTGCTGGGTTCCGAATCTGCTCGTGGCCGAGTATTGGATTCGTCGTCAAGGCATCAGCCCGGTAGGTGAGAGGTGAATGTGACGTACAAGAGTCTTCAGAAAAAGCTGGATCAGCTGGGTAATCCAGCCGAGTTTCTGCGCGATGTCCCCGTGGGTGCCTATATCTACCCCGTCCAGGCGGAGTTCACGAACTGGCGCGACGAGCAGCGTTCGTGGCGGGAAGACGTCGGCCTGCTCGATCAATCGCTGCACATGACGGACCTTTACGTCGAAGGTCCGGACACGATCCGCCTGCTGTCGGATGTGGGCATCAACTCCTTCGAGAACTATGGTCGCGACAAGGGAAAGCAGCTCGTCTGCTGCACTCCCGATGGGTTCCTGATCGGCGACATGGTGCTGTTCGGGCTCGAGGACGACAAAGTCAACATCGTGGGCCGCCCCGTTGTGGCGAACTGGGTCCAGTACCAGATCCAGCGCGGCAAGTACGACGTCCAGTTCCTGCGCGATGAGCGTGCGGTGAATAATCCGCAACCCCGGCGCACTTACCGATTCGAATTGCAGGGACCGAAGGCCTGGGCTTTGCTCGAGAAGCTCAATGGCGGCCCCATCGAGAAGATCGGCTTCTTCAGGATGGGTGTCATCCGCATTGCGGGTCGGCGAGTTCGGGCCCTTGGGCACTCTTTCGCTGGAGCGCCAGGGCTCGAGTTCTGGGGGCCTTGGGCGGAGCGCGACGAGGTTCGCAATGCGATCATCGAAGCGGGTGTCGAGTTCAATCTCCGGCTGGTGGGGGGAAGAGCCTATGGAACCTGTGCCGCCGAGGCGGGGTGGATCCCGTCACCCCTGCAGGCCATCTATACCGGCGACAAGCTGAGGGAATATCGCGAGTGGTTGCCGGGCAATTCGTTCGAAGCCGTGGCCTCGATTGGTGGCAGCTTCGTATCGAAGCGAATCGAGGACTATTACCTCACCCCTTGGGATCTGGACTACGGGCGTCTGATCAACTTCAACCATGAATTCATCGGTCGCGATGCGTTGTCGAAGCTCAAGGATCAGCCGCACCGACGCAAGGTGACGCTCGAATGGAATGCCGACGATGTGCTCGCTGTCCAAGCCAGCATCCTGGGGCGGGGCGAGCCCGGAAAGTTCATGGAAATGCCCAACGCCCATTACGCCGCGCACCCCTACGACATGGTGCTGTCCGGAAGCAGGATGGTCGGGATTTCCACGTACCCGACCTATCTGTCGGTGGACCGGCAGTGGATCTCTCTTGGCACGATAGATGAAGCGGACGCCGCGCTCGACGCAGAGGTGATCGTCATCTGGGGTGAGCCAGGTGGAAGATCCCGCAAACCCGGTGTCGAACGACATGTGCAGAAGGAGATCCGGGCGAGGATCAGGCCCTGGCCCTATACGTCCCAGGCTCGGGGCTATCGGCCGCGTTGAGCTGCCGCATGGAGCGCAGGAAGTCAGTCATGGGAAGCGCGGTCATGGATATCCTTGCAGATGCCTGGTACATCGGGGCAAGTACAAACGAAATCGGCGACAGGCCGCTGGCACGCCGCGTCTGCAATGAGCCACTGGTGTTCTTCCGGGGAGCGAGCGGGTCCATCGTTGCGCTGGAAGATCGATGCCCGCACCGCAAGGCCCCACTGTCGTTCGGGTCGGTAACCAACGGCGAGATCGCTTGTGGCTATCACGGGTTGAGGCTGAACGAGCAAGGTATTTGCACCTGGGCGCCCTTGCAGGGCAACGAGCCGCCCAGGCTCGCCGCACGGAAATATCCGACCGTGGAGCGGTTTGGCTTCGTCTTCGTCTGGATGGGGGTGACACCGCCCGCCGATACCTCGGGCCTGCCGTCCTGGGAGTTCATGGAGCAGGGCGGCTGGACGGATTTCCGTGGCTATCACTACGTTCGCGGGCACTATCAACTGGTGTGCGACAACCTGCTGGATCTCACGCACCTGCCGTTTGTCCATGCAGAAACGCTGGGCCGGATGGTCGATGCCTCTTTGTACCTCTCGCCACAGAAGACCTGGGTGGAAGGGGATGCGGTCCATACACATCGGGATGCGGGAAGCACCAGTCTGCGTCCGATGGATCCGCCGGAGGTTGCCGCCGGGTTGCCCGAGGGCGCATTGATCGGCCGTTCCCAGAACTCCCAGTTCTACAGTCCCTCCTTCGTGACCGTGGGCTTCGAGGGATGGCGTGAGGATCAGCCCGAGAATCGCTTCGCCACGCACTATGTGGTGAATGGCGTCACGCCCGAAACATCCACGAGCTGCCACTACTTCTGGGCAGTGGTGCACCGCGCAAACCCTGCCGCCGCTGAGTTCTACCGCAACTATCACGCGCTGACGATCAAGGCCTTCGACGAGGACCAGCGGATGATCGAAGCCCAGCAGGCGCGGATGCTCGATGATCCGGCCGGCGGAAAACTGGTGGACCTCAGCGGAGACCTCGCCAGCCGCCACGCGCGGGGCGTTGTGAGGCGGAACCTTGCGCGACCACTATGACGCCCTGATCGTCGGTGCCGGGCACGGCGGGGCCAACGCCGCGCTCGCCTTGAGACAGCGCAAGTTCACGGGCTCGATAGCGCTGGTGAGCGATGAATCGAGCCTGCCCTACGAACGGCCGCCCCTGTCCAAGGACTACCTGTCTGGAAAGCGCGGCTTCGAGCAGATCCTGTTGCGATCGCTGCCCGTCTGGGAAAGCCACGGCATCGATCTGTTGCTGGGTGAGCGGGCCGTTGAGGTCAACGCGCAGGCGCATGCCCTGACCCTGGAAAGCCGTCGCACACTTACGTACGGGAACCTGGTCTGGGCCGCGGGTGGACGGGCGAGACGGCTTTCCTGTCCCGGCCATGATCTGGCGAGTGTTCATGCGATCAGAACCCGAGAAGATGTTGATCGCCTCCGGGAGGAAGTCAGATCCGCGGCGCGAATCGCCATCATCGGGGCGGGTTACGTCGGCCTCGAAGCTGCCGCGAGTCTCACCTCGCTGGGCAAGCAGGTGTGCCTGATAGAAGCCCAATCCCGGGTACTGGCGCGGGTGGCGGGTCCCGAGGTGTCGGCCTTCTATGCGCGGGAGCATCAGGCGCGGGGCGTGGAAGTTCTGGTTGATCGCGCGGTGGAAGGGTTGGAGGGTGCGAACGGTCGCGTCGCCCGCGTGGTATTGAAGGATGAGCCTGCTATCGACGCCGAAGTAGTGATCATCGGCGTCGGCATGCTGCCCAACCTCGAAGTGCTCGGCGCGGCCGGGGCGGAAGTGGCCAATGGCGTGCGGGTCGATGCCCAGTGCCGAACCACGCTTCCCGATGTCTACGCCATAGGAGATTGTGCCTGGCATCCAAACCGGTTCGCAGCGGCGGGATTCACGAGGCTGGAATCCGTTCAGAACGCCGTGGGTCAGGCTGCCACGGTGGCGCGGGTTCTGGCCGGCGAACCTGCCGAGTACACGGAAGTGCCCTGGTTCTGGTCGGAACAGTTTGACCTGAGGCTGCAGACGGTGGGGCTCTCCAGCGGATTCGACCAGACCGTCGTGCGCGGAAATCCTGCGAATCGGACTTTCTCAGTTGTCTATCTGCGTGACGGAAGGGTGCAGGCGATGGATTGCATCAATGCCGCGCGGGATTTCATGCAAGGCAAGCATCTCGTTGCGGCAGCGGCGAGAGTCGACCTGATGCAATTGGCGGATGCCAGCGTGGAACTGCGCTCGCTCAAGGGTTGATGCAACCTAGCCGCCTCATAGAGTTCCGCACTCGGCGCGCAGCTGTGCTTGGAGACAGCTTGTACTGGGCTGCCTCCCCTCGTCACGGAACGGACTTGATCGCCAACGAGCAATTGGATAAAGGCCGCTCGCACTTCTGAGGTAAAGTTTGCGCTGGCGCCGAGAGGTGCCTGAACTGGTGCGGGCTGCCAAGACATTGGGACTAAGTTTCCGAGGTACATTACGGTTCTGGTGCATTAGCGGCCAGTGCCGCGGTGCCTCGAAGCACTCCTATGTGGTGCACATGCCGAAAGCTCAAGAGCGCGACCCGATCTACCGTCACAGACGCTTTCCGGCGGAGGTCATCGAGACCTGCGTCCGCTGGTACATCACCTACCGGCTGAGCTATCGGGACATGGTGGCCATGATGGCGGAACGCGGTGTTACGGTGTCCCATACGAGCATCATGCGGTGGGTATTGCGGTACGTGCCGGAGTACGAGGCCCGCTGGGGGCGGTATGCCAGGCCTGTCCACGGCTCCTGGCGGATGGACGAGACGGCGGTCCGGGTGCGGGGCGGAAATCACTACCTGTATCGCGCCGTGGACAAGCATGGGAAGTCGGTGGATTCCGTGCTGAGGGCAGGGCGGGACACGGCGGCTGCGCAGGCGTTTTTCGAGCACGCTGCGGGTAGGCGGGAATCCAGATTCCCCGACAAGATCAATGTCGATGGATATACAGCGACACATCTGGCCTTGCGCAACCTGGGCAAGAAGAATCGACGGTGGCGATCGGTAGAAGTGCGTTCCAACCGCTACCTCAACAACATCGTCGAGCAGGATCATCGAGCGATTAAGCGGCGGTGCGCTTCGATGCTCGGGCTGAAGTCGTTCCGGTCTACCGCGATCACCCTTGCCGGCATTGAACTCGCGCATCGGATCCGAAAGCAGCAGTTCTCGTTGACCTCAGATGCGAGCGACCGGCCCGGCTCGCTGAAAGAACTATGGGACCTCGCGCTGCGCGCAGATGGTGCAAACCGATATCCGATATTGGAGGAACTCGCTCAAGCCGCTAATGCACCAGAACTCAATCAGCGCACCAGGCAGCCAACGGCCCGCAGGGAGCCGATGGGACTGCTGACACGGCGCTATTCGAGAAAGGTCACTGCAGGGCGTGGCCTATACCTTCTAATGGCCCCGTGCGGGGGCAAGTATTGGCGGTACAACTACACCTTCGAGGGCAAGCGCAAGACTTTGGCATTGGGCGTCTACCCCGATGTATCGGCTGCATTGGCAAAGAGGCGACACCAGCAGGCTCGAAGTCAGTTGGCGCGGGGGATGGATCCCATGATCAGTAAGCGGAACCATCGACTTCATCATGATGCATAGCCAGTACGGGTGGTTGCGACGTGACGCCCGCGTTTGCACCGCACGAAGCTGCGCGCAAGGGTTTCATCGGCGTAAGCCGCAAGTCTTTCCCCGTAAATAGGGTGGTGCCAGGAGAGGACTCGAAAGCTGGAACTAACTCACTGATATAGCTTGCTAGAGCACAGTGCACGAGGGTAGGTACCCCAGTTTGTACCCCCGCTCAATGTTAAGGCCGTATGGGGTGCGCTGGGTTTGCTACTGCACCCCCGGTCCCACAAACCCACTAGTAGTTGGCCGTGCGGGTGCGTCGCTGATGTTTGACGATCAGATGCTCTAAATGGTCGCCACGCGTGTCCAGGCCCTTGCCTTGAGTTTGCGCGACCAGCTGATCACGCCGGTGTAGGCAAAGAAGACACACATGCAGGCCTGTGAAGACCAAATACCCAGTGATGCCAGTTCACGGCGAATGGACTCGTGGCTAGATGCAGTGGGCGTAGCCAGTTTCTGAAGGTATTGCCGGCGGGTTCTCCTGTTTACCGGTTAGTCCGGTTCAGTCCGCAGGTTTTCGCGTCGAAATAGATGCTCTTTTCCGGAGACTGCGGATCGCCCGCGCGTCACATTCAGGCCAGGGTGCGACAATCGGTCGCAGCATGCGGGCGGAGACGAAGCGAATGCCGTGCGTGCTAGCATTCAACGATCTTCGTTCAACCTTGGCGTCCGTACATGACGAGAGCACGAATCATACTTACCGTGGTCGCTGTGCTCGTGGTCTGTGGCGGCGTCCTGGTGTATTTCACGCAGTACGCGCCCTCGCACGATCCGGCCTCCGCATACGAATATGGACGACCGGGCCGCGCGCGCTTGCCGAGGATGACGCTGCTGAACCACGAATCGGTGATGCACGGGGTATTTGGTGATCCGGCCATCGACGTCAAGACGATTGGCATTCTGGTCTATGACGGGGCCGATACGGTCGAGGCCATTGCGCCGATGGTGGCGTTTTCCGAGATGATGAGCGTCAAGCTCGAATACATCGCAGTCCACGCGGGCCGGGTTCGGACCCGCCTGCTGGACATCGATGTGGAGCATGCGTTCGCGGATATCTCCCAGCTCGATGTGCTGATTGTTCCCGGTGGTGAACCCGTCGCGATGTCAGGACTGGCGGGGGTGCCCGGTCTGTCGGCGTGGCTTCAGCGCATCGATATGGGTACGCGACTCACGGCGGCTGTCGGCGCAGGCGGCCAAGTGCTGGCCGCAGCCGGTGTGGCGGTGCCTGCACCAGCAGGAAGTCGCTTTTTGCGTCAGGGCAAGTACTGGTCTTCCACGGGGGCGACGGCTGCGCTCGACATGTCACTGGCGATGCTGCAATCCATCAGTGGCAGCCTGTACGTGCAAGCCGCGATGCTCGACCTGGAGTACGACCCGCAGCCGCCACAGTTCAGCGCTGTGTCGCAGGCTTCCGAACTGCCGGCGGCTGCAGGCCCTGCGCTGGAAGTTGGCATCCTCGTCTATCCGAACTTCTTCACGCTCGATGCCATCGGGCCGTTGGCGGTGCTTTCCGACACGCCGGGTGTGAACGTCAAGCTGATTCGCCATGGCGGCGAGGAGGTGATCAAGAGCGGTCGTACCCGGCTGCACGTGCCGATCACCACGAACGATGTATCCCGCCTCGACGTGCTGATCGTGCCGGGTGGGTCGGATGGCACCTGGGCGCTCACGCAGAATGCGGCAGCCAAGGATTGGATCCGGCAGATCGACGCAGACAGCCGCGTCACGGCCAGCGTCTGCACCGGGTCGTGGGTGTTGGGGGCAACAGGCTTGCTGAAGGGGCATCGCGCGACCACGAACTGGTATCGCGCACGGCAGATGATGGAGCACTATGGCGCCACGTTTGAGACCCGGCGCTATGTCAATGACGGCAAGTACTGGACGTCGGCAGGGGTATCCGCCGGCATCGATCTCAGCCTGGCGCTGCTGGCCAGCCTGAAGGGCGAGGAGGCCGGGCGGAACGCGGTCTCACGACTCAATTACCACCCAGCGCCGCCGATTGCGGCCGGATCACCCGAGAAGACGGACGATCTGGTGCTCGACATGATGCACCAGATGTATGACTACGCGATGCTGCCGTTGCTCGAGAAGGATGGCGTCATCGGAGGCGTCAAAGCGAACTGACGCGCGTATATCGCCGGTCGCGGGGAGTCCGTCGTGACGTTCGCAGGCGGAGTGGGAGCCTCGATCGGGAACCCGCGAACCGGGGCCACTCCGGCAGGGCGAGTGGCTCCTTGGTGGTAGCCGAAGGCCCAGGCGGCAATCAATGCAGCGACAATGGCGGCAAGGATCAGGCCGCGCTGCAGCCCTCGCTCGGAATACCACGCGCTCATGGGTTGTTCGCTGCGTTGGCAAGCCACACGAGCATCGCCAGCGCTGCGGCAATATTCATGCGAGTGACGAAACGCATCATCGCTTCGAGCCCGTCCAGGGGCTGTTGGCAGGAAAGCGGGCTCTTGCGCGAGGCTTCCCGGCTAGCGGACTGAGGTCCAAGCCCCAGCTGTGCCATCAATTCCGCAAGTCGTAACATGACGGAATAGGAGTCTAGGTCACACCATCGACCCCGAGTACGCGACGAAATGTCGCACCTTTCTCGATGCTCGATCACGCACTACGATCGACGATTGGACCCCTGACAGACAGAACAGTTTTCCATGCCTGCTACTGAAGTGCGCCTGCCCGATGGTGGTCGTCAGTTCATCCTGGAGCCCAATGGTTCGCTGACACCGGCTGCTGCGCGGCGTTTTCTGGGGCTCGTCGCCGGCATGACATTCGCTATCGCGCTGTACTTCACGTCCAAGGGTCTGTGGCCAATCCTGCCATTCGCAGGGCTTGAGATCGGCGTGCTGGCGTGGGCGCTGCATGCATCCCTTCAGGATTCCCGGCGTCGCGAATGCATCGTCGTGGACCACGACTCCATCCGCATCGAATGGCACGACCGCGCCGGTCTGCGCCAGGCCGAGTTCTCGCGCCATTGGGCGCGCGTGCGCCTGAGTGCGGCGCCGATCCGCAGTCACGCCAGCAGGCTGCTCATCGAGTCGCATGGCAAAGGGCGTGAAATCGGCCGATTTCTTGCCGAAGAAGAACGCATTGAGATGGCCGGGCGCCTGCGGGCGCTGGTAGGCAACGTCAGCGTCTCCCCCGCGCTGGAGTAAGCCGCGCACCCGCGAGGCGGGCCCGCCGCTTGCGCCACCAGATGTACACGCCGGTGCCCGACAGCATCGTGATCGCCAATCCCATCAGTAACACGACGGTCTTGTAGGGGATGCCGCCGAAGGCGGCCATGTGCAGAGCCGAAAGCCAGTTGATCAATGTGATCCCAGCGTATTGCCCGCTGGGCATGTAGAGCTTGGTGACCGTCTTCCGGGCCGCGTCGAAGCGGATGTATGTCCCGTCCTGCTGTCCGAACAGCCGGTCGCCATTCACCGCGTAGATGTATTCCTGCCGGTCCGAAGCGAACGCGATGTAGTACTCCTGCGTGATCTTGAAATCGTGCAGGCGGGCCTGCTCGGCCATCAGCTGGCGGGCGATGGGCAAGGCCGCACGGAAGTCGGGCGTTGATTCAACTCCATGGTGGAGCGGTGCCGGTTCCGTGGGCGGTGGCTCGAAGAAGAAATCGTTGACGGGCCGGAAGACCGGCTGCAGGTTGAAGGTGCCGCTGGACCACGCGAACATGAACAGCATGCCCCACAGCCACAGTCCTCCGGCGCGGTGCAGATCGAAGTTCAGCCGGAATGTGGAAGCGCGCCAGCGGATCTTCCAGGCGATGGCCCAGCGTGGCAGCCGCGAGCGCCGCCTGGCATCCGGTGGAGCTGCGACCGGCTGTGCCGTTGAGATGCGGGCGGGCAGGGTCAGGTAGACGGAAACGAAGCAATCCAGCAACCAGACCAACGCCACGATTCCCAGGATCAGGTTCCCGGTCTGGCCCATCAGCAGCTGGATGTGCAGCATGCGGATCGTGTCCATCACGTTCTCGCGGGTCAACGGCCAGGATTCGTGCTTGTCCTGCGACGGGTCGCGGCGGGACAACTCGGCGCCCGTGTAGGGATCTAGCTTGAGCGCGACATAGCCCGACTCGCGTTCGGCGCCGGTGACCGGATCCGGCGGCGGGGCAAAGATGATCTCAAACGATCGGTCGGGTCTCGCGTGCAGGTCGACGTAGGCATTGCGACCCCACGGCACCAATGCAACGGCGCGATCCCGCAGCTGGAGCGGTTCGAGCATCGGCGCGACCCGCACGGCCACGCGATCACGGTCGGGGTTCAGCCAGTCGTCGATTTCCTGCCCGAAGGCGAGCAGGCTCCCGGTCAGGCCGACAATGACCAGGAACACCGCCATGCCGAGGCCGGCATAGCGGTGCAGTTTCAGCCAGAACTGCCGGTGCATGACCTACGGTGTCAGAAGTCCACCTTCAGCCGCGCGATCACGGTGCGCGGATCGCCGCGGCCCAGGCTGGTGAAGAAGCCCCGAGATGCCGTGACCTGATAGTCCTTGTCGGCGAGGTTCTTCACATTCAGCTGCAGCTCCGCGGCCCGACCGGCGATCCTGAATCCGTACGACCCCATGACATCCACCAGTGTGTACGCCGGCGTGATGGTCTGCACGGGGTTCGTGTTGCCCAGATCGGTCTGGTCCGTGTACCGCACGCTGAACCCGAACCGCCAACCCTGCAGCAGGCCTGCCGGTATCTTGTACGTCGTGGCGAGCTTGGCCATGTTGGCCGGGTAGTAGCCGACGCGCTTGCCGACCCAGCTGTCTGCGCTGGGACGGTCATCGCGCAACACGCGGTGTCGTTGTAGGGAGTAGTTGGCGATGATGTTCCAGCCCGGAGTCAGCTCTCCCGCGAGATCCACCTCGACGCCGCGGGCGCGGGTGACGCCCGCCGCCAGGTAACACGGGTTGGATCCGCTGGTGTCGCGGATGCCGGTAACCTGGTCCCGGCAGCCCGTGTGCGCCGGATCCGGGACGGCTTCATTGGTCTTGCGCAGGTCATACAGCGCCAGCGAGGCAGACAGCCTGCCATCTGCCGTCTGGTGCTTCACGCCGATCTCCTTCTGCGTGGCCAGCTGCGGATCGAGCGCGTTTTCCTGCCAATCGAAGACGCCCTGGAATTTCCCGAAGTTCTCGGTGTAGTTGGCGTAGAGGCTCGTGCCCGGCCGCAGCTCCCACAGCACACCGAGGCGGGGCGTAAGGGCATCGTCCTTGCGTGTGGCACGGATGTTTTCGGGATCGATGCCGAAGTCCGATACCCAGACTCCGCTTACCTCGTCCCTCGAGTGATACGTGACCTTGGAGTACCGAAGGCCAGCCAGCACATGCACATTGTGCGGCAGCTCAATCTGGTCCTGGAGATATGCGCCACGGCGAGTGTCCTTGGTGTGGGTGCCCCACCAGGCATTGATGGGCAGGCTTGCCGTGGGCGCGACCGGATCCAGCGCGAAAGTGATGTCGTAAAAATAGTCGAAGTTCGCGGCATCGATGCTGTTGCCACTGGTGCTGAAGTTTCTTGAATGACTGGCATCCCCACCTAAGAGGAGCGTGTGCTTCAGACCGCCGGTTGAAAAGTGACCCGTGAGGTCTGCCTGTACAGCATGGTCATCCAGCGATCCATGGCCGGGTGCCGGCGTGCGCCAGATCCGCCAGTCACTGCCGAGTTGATCCATCCATCCGATCGTCCAGCTGTCATCGCTGGTCCGTTCCGATGAGTGACCGTAGCGATACTGCACTTTCACCGACCACTGCTCGCCGAGGGCCTGGGTCACTCCCAGCTTGGCCGTGGTGGTTTTCGTCAGCTGCGAATTGGGCGTGATGTCACTGGTCCAGGGAAAGTAGACCGGCTCCAGCGTGTCCGGATCCTGGTAGAGCTCCCGCTGCCAGGGATAGCGGTTGCGGTCATAGGTCAGTTCCAGCAGGGCCTGCGTGCTGGGCGTGAGGTTCCACTGCAACGAAGGGGCGAGGAAGATGCGCTCGTTCTTGAGCCCCTTGATGTACAGGTCGTGCTGGTTCCACGTTCCGTTGAGACGGTACAGCACGGACTTGCTGTCGGTCAGGGGGCCGGTGACGTCGAAATTGGTCACGTACAGGCTGCGCGAGCCGAACGACTGGTCGATCGAGGCACTCTGCGTGCCCTGCGGCTTCTTCGTGACGATGTTCACCGCGCCGCCGGGTTCCATGCGTCCATACAGCACGGAGGCGGGCCCTTTCATCACCTCGATGCTCTCCACGTTTGAGAGGTTGGTGAGGCCGCCGGAGCTGGCCGTGATGAATCCATCCGACATGACATTGCCGAACTGCCCGAAGCCGCGCATGTTGATGGCCTCGCAGGTGCCGTCGCATCCCTGGCCCTGGTTGTAGGACCAGACGCCGCTGGAATTGGTCAGCGCCTCCGAGAGCGAGGTGACCTGCTGGTCTTCGAGTGCCTGTTTGGGGATGACCGTCACCACCACGGGCGTGATGATCAGTGGCGTGTCGGTCTTGGTTCCCGTGCTGGCCGCCACGGCGGCGTAGCTGGTTCCCGAATCATCCGATTCGCTGATCACCATGCGAGGCAGTTCCTGCGCCATCG
Organism: Pseudomonadota bacterium; assembly: GCA_016720075.1. Taxonomy (GTDB): domain Bacteria; phylum Pseudomonadota; class Gammaproteobacteria; order Steroidobacterales; family Steroidobacteraceae; genus ZC4RG30. The sequence goes on along the minus strand of JADJXW010000013.1, from coordinate 7,630 downwards.
CAACGGAGGGATCGGCTTCGATCCGTGCCGCATCCGTGCCGACCCGCTGGTACCTCAATCCGCTTCCCGCCAGCAGCCGGGACAGAGCCTGTTCCGCGGTCAGCGATCCGTCCACCCGGGGAGCGGTCTTGCCCTCGACGAGCGCTGCCGGATAGGAGGTCTTGAGGCCGGTCTGCTGCGAGAACTCCGCCAGCGCCGCCGCCATGGGCTGGGAGGGTATCGATATCTTGGCGGACTCGGCCGAAACGGCGGTCTGCGAAACGACTCCGAGGGTGAGGAAGGCAAGCAGAGTGGCACTGGCGGTGCGCTGGGCGGCAATTCTGTGGGTCACGGCGTCCTCGACGGGGATGGATGCTCATGACTGAGACGGTCGAGGCCGGTGACTTCCGTCACCGGCAGCATGAGATCACCCGATCAACGGGATCGCAAGGTCAGGACGGAATTCCCCTGCTCGCGCTCGATCCTCACCGGGAATGAGGATTCGATGAGTCCGAGAAGGCCGTCGAGGTCTGCCGAGGCGAATCGGCCCGAGAGGTGGTAGGCATTCAGTCGCGCATCGAACCGGAACTGCAGTTCGTGGTAACGCGCGAACTCGGCCAGCACATCCCCGAGCGGCGCATCCCGGAACACGATTTCGCCGCGGCGCCAGGCCATCAGGTCCTGAAGCGGGACATCGCCCGCTGTCATCTCATGGCCCCCAGCATCCAGCGTCAGGCGGTTGTCGGCGCGCAATTGCTGCGGAACCTTGAAGGCCGGGCTGCTTGTCTCGACGGATCCTTCCAGCACCGCGATGTTCGTTTCTTCGGGTCGCACGCGAATCCAGAATTCGGTGCCGATATCGCGGGTGGTGGTGGCTCCGGCCTGCACCTTGAAGGGTCGAGGGTCGCCATGCGCCGCATGAAATACCGCTTCGCCCGAAAGCAGCCGCAGGCAGCGGCAGGTGATTCCGAAATCGACGGCGAGCTGGCTGGAAGTATTGAGTTCGACCGTGGAACCGTCCGGAAGCCCCAGGGTCCGGTGACCACCGAGCTGCGTTACGTGGAAGGATTCACGCGACAGCGCGCCAGGAAAGCGATGCAGCACGTAGGCGGCGGTGGCGCAGACCAGCGCCGCAACGAGGCTGGCGGCGACTCGCCAGCGCCTGACTGGCTGGCGCTCGAGGGCTACAGCGATTTCCGGGGCGGCGATGGCGCGCAGTTCGCCCCATTGGTTCCATTCCTGCTGCGCGCGCCGCCAGGCTTCGGCGTGCTCGGCGTGTGCATTCACCCACCTGTCGAGCTGGGCTGAATCTTCGGCGCTCCAGTCGCCGGAATGTCGCCGGGCTACCCAGCGCAGGGCTTCACGGGAAATCTGAGGATCAGTGTCGGGCATGGCGATACGACGCGGGCTTGAACTCCCATCCTATAGGACGGGCAAGACCACTTCATGCCGTCAAGGGCGGTCGTCGGCTGCGGCGTGGCAGGCTTCCAGCGCCCTGAGCACATGGCGTTCCACGGTCTTCTCGGAAAGACCCAGGCGTTGCGCAATTTCCCGCTGGCTCAATCCCTCGAGCCGGTTGAGCAGGAACGCCTGCCGGACAGGCGCGGGAAGGACTTGCAGCGCCTGCCATACGCACTGCAGCCGCTGCGCTGCCTCGACCTGCACCGCAGGATCGGATGCGGGTGCGGCGATCGATTCGATGTGCGCGACCGGTGCCGGGGCGTGCACGGCTTCGCGCACGCGGCGGTAGTCGCGGGCATCGGCGGCGAGGTTGGAGCAGGTTCTGTACAGCCATGCCCGTGCGTTGCCGGGCAGGTTGCCCGCGCCGCCTTTCAGAAGCCGGAGGAATCCTTCCTGCACTAGATCCCGTGCGTCCGATTCGCCCCGACGGCAACGAAGAAAGCGGACAAGTTCGTCGGCGTGGCGCGCGAATATCGAGCCGATTTCCGGCGACTCCTCTCGCGAGGCGTATCCCGCTGAGGCACCAGAGCCGGACCGTTTTTCAGCAATGCCCAGGAGGGCGCTTGGCACGGCGAAGCCGTTGATGTCGCTGGACATGTTCAAGCGCACTGGGAAGGTGAGATGTACCGCCTACTTTGCCGGGAGGCAGCTTCCACGCCTATGCGACAGATTGTCGCAGTGCGCCGACTGCTCGCGGCGAACGGAGTTCAGTGGCGATCGAGCACGAAGGCGAGGCTCTGCAGCGCGACGGCCCGCACCGGCTGACCCTGACGCTGCGCCGGCCGGCAGCGCCAGGCTGCTACTGCAGTCCGCGCCGCGTCGTCGAGACGGCCGGATCCGCTGCTGCGAAGCACCGCCACGTTTTCAACCCGGCCGGACTCATCCAGTTCCACCCTGAGCACGACTTCGCCCTGCTCATGCTGGCGCCGAGCCAGCGGCGGGTAGCGGGGCGCTGCCCGCTCCGGGCACTGAAGGGACAGGTCGGCGATCAGGTTCTCTGAAGGTGGTGAGGCAGTGGGAGCTGCCAGCACCGTCGAAGTCACGGCAGCGGGCGGAGCTGGGGAATCCTCGATGGCAGCGGGGAAATCCACCGTCGGCGCGGTGTCGGAAACCACCACCGGCGCGGGCACGACGAGCCGGGCGGGCGGCATGGCGGGAGGCCGCTCGGTGGGTGTCGTGGCGGGCTCACTGAGCAGTTGGACGGGAATGCGCGTCGGCTGCGGGCGAGGCAGATCGAAATGCGCCATCAGCGCTGCGACGAGCAGCAACCCATGCAATGCGGTCGCCACCACGAGGCTGATCGAGCGTTGGCGATTCTCCCGCCTCAGTTGCCGGGCCTCTTGGAAAGCTTTCGCTGCAGCGAACGTCGATGCACGCCCAGCATCCGCGCCGCCGCGGAGATATTTCCATCGGTCTGTCGCAGCGCCTGTTGGATGTGTTCCCATTCCACGCGGTTGAGGGGAAGCATCGCGTCGCCGCTGCCTGCGTCCGGCTCCGGTTCGGCTTCCGGGTCACTCTCCAGCGCGCGCAGCACGGCTTCCACGCCCACCGGCTTCACGAGGTAGTCATAGGCGCCGCGCTTGATGGCTTCGACGGTCGTCGCCACGCTGGCGTAGCCGGTCATCATCACGAGTCGCATGCCGGGCCGCATTGCCTTCAACGGCGCAATCAGCTGCAGGCCGCTGTCGTGCGCGATCTTCAGATCCACCAGTGCGAAATCAAAGGCGGAGGTCTTCGCCATCTGCAGGGCCACTTCGGCAGAGGTGGCTATCTGGGTGACGATCTCGCGGCGGGCGAGCGCTCGCTGCAATGTTTGCGCGAACAGCTCGTCATCGTCGACCAGTAGGCCGTTCATGTCCCGTTCGGCAGCCTGAACGACACGATCACACCGCCTCCTTCACCCGCACTGGCCATCGACAGTTCTCCCCCGAGTCTCTCTATCGTTGCATGGGACAGCGCAAGGCCGATGCCAAGGCCGCCGGGCTTGCTGGTCCGCATCAGTTCGCCCGGAAGCGTCGGTACGACTTGCTCGAACCCCACGCCAAAGTCGCGGATTCTACCCACGAGCCTTCCGCCGCCGGCTTCCAGCGCCAACTCCACTTTTGCGATGCCAGCCTGTTCGCTGGCGTCCGCGGCATTGTTCAACAGCACCAGCAGCAGATGTCCCACGGCGGCATCGACGCGAACCGGGCCATCCAGGCGGTTCGTTCGGATCAATTCCACGGTCGGTCGGAAGAGTTGCCACTGTTCCACGACCGACTCGAGCTCCACCCGGGCTTGGCCGGGCGACGCATGCGCCGGGGAAGCCAGTTCGCGGACGCGATCCCGGCACCGGTCGACCAGTTGCTGGATCACGGCCAGATCATCGCGCAGGGCGGGATCCGAGGTCTGCTCCCGCAGATCCTCGGTGAGCAGGGTGAGGGTGGCCAGCGGGGTGTTGAGTTCGTGGGCCACCAAGGCTGCGTGGGTGGCCAGCGCGACGATGCCTTCGTTGCGGGCGAAGCGCTCGCGCAGGGTGGCCAGCTCTAACTCGCGCGTGCGCCAGGCTGCTGCGAAGCGTGCGAAGAAGAACATCATCATGGCCGCTGAAACCAGGAAATTGACCAGCATGCCGAGCTTGTGCACGTTGAACGAATCACCGAACACGCCGTGGATGTGCGGTAGTGGCCTACCGAGCAGCACGGACAGCGCGAAGCCCAGGCCGGCGCATCCTGTCACCGCAAGCAGCCACCTGCGCGATAGGGAAAACGTCGACAGGGCGATCGGCAGCAGGAACAGCGAAGAGAAGGGATTCTCTATGCCACCGCTCCAGCCGACCACCCAGGATAGTTCGGCGATGTCCACCACGATATGCGCAACGGGTTCCGCGGCCGAGATGTTGCGCGCAGTGCGGCTACGCCATGCGGCGTAGGCGTTGAACAGGGTCAGCCCAGCAACACCCAGCCACAGTGGCAGCAGCGGCAGCTGTACCTGCATCACTTTACTGACGACCGCGATGGTAGTGGCCTGGCCCGCCACGGCGATCCAGCGCAGCAGCGCCAGCTGGCGCAGCAGGTCGGTCATAGAGCTCTGGGACTTCACATCGACATTATCGCAGGCAAGGCTGCAGACGCCCCGACCTGGCGTGAGGTGCGACAGATTGTCGCAGGGACAAAATGTCGCAGAGGGAGCCGGGTGTGCCTCGGCTACGATTCCCGCCTCGGTGCCGCATCTCGCGCGGACCGTCGAAAATCCCTGTTTTTCAACGCCATTTGCCTGTTCAGGTTCCGGAGATTCATTGATGAAGCGTTCTTTCTTGCTGATGGGGGGGCTGCTAGCCTCTGCCCACACCGTTACCGCTGCTGAAGGCACCCCCAACTCCGGCTGGACACTGGAAGAGGTGGTGGTTACCGCCGAGCGGATGGGCTACGGCGATTCGGCCCCCTCAGCGCCACCCGGGTGGCCACCCCGGTCGAGAAAGTCCCAGTCCATCCAGGCCCTGACGCGCAAACTCATCGAGGACCAGGACCTGCAGAACCTCACCGGTGCGCTGGTCAATGTGTCGGGCGTGACGCCGACCAGCCAAGCGCAGACCGTGCTGCAGCCGACGCTGGTGCGTGGCTTCGGCGTGAACTATCTGATCGACGGCGTACCGACCTACCAGCTGCCGCAGGGTGCGGCCGACCCGGCGACGCTTGTCAATGTTGCACGCATCGAGGTGGCCAAGGGCCCGACGGCGACGCTGTATGGCGGCGGATCTGGCGCCCCGCTCTCGGGCATCATCAATCTCGTGTCACTCGATCCGACGGACAAGTTTGCCGGCAATGTGGCCTTGCGGGGCGGAAGCTTCGACACCTGGGGTGGCAGCGCGGACGTGAATCTGCCGTTGGGCGATGTCGCGGCATTCCGTATCTCGGGTATGGCCGAAAGCGGTGGCAGCTTCATCGACCATGTGACGAGCGACCGGCGCGCGTTCTTCCCCTCGCTGCTGCTGAAGATGGGGGACGCCACGCGCCTGGTGATCCGCGGACGCTACAACCACCTCGCGCAGACCGAGTACACCGGGCTGCCCTATGAAATCATTCAGCCGACCCGGCTCGTCGACGACGATGTCTTTGCGGGTGCGCGCGACACGCCGCGCACATGGGTGACGAACAAGGGATTGTCCGCAACCCTGACGCATGCGTTCTCTAGCTGGCTCGAGGGCAATGTGACCGTGAACCGTTCGACCAGCGAGTTCGCGGAATGGACGACATTCCCGTATGGCCAGATTGCGGGCACGATCTACAACTTCGGCAGTACTCTGCTGCCCTCCGACAGCCAGAAGAACTACGCCACTGCCACGCTGGCGGCGAAGCTGGGTGATGCGGAGTTCCACCAGACCTTGCTGGTGGGTGTCGACTACGACCACACGAAGTACTACGGCGCCATGTACTCCAATTTCGCATGGGCCACCGTGGACTACGCGAACCCCTTGCCCGCCCCGGCTTTTGGACCCACGCCGCCTATCTTCATCGAGCAGGATGACCGGCTCAGCACCGTCGCGGTATTCGCGCAGGATCAGATCGGGCTGGGCGATCGACTCGACCTGACGCTGGGTGTGCGCTGGACGCAGCTCAAGGTGCGCAGCGACGTGGGTCTTGCGGTCACCGATGAGTCCTATGACAAGGTGACGCCGCGCGTGGGCGCCCCCTACCGCCTGTCCGACGGCGTGTCGCTGTTCGCTGGGTATTCCCAGGGATTCCAGGGCGTCGTCGCTGGCGGCTTCTACGGCATCACGCCCAAGCCGGAAACCTCGCAGTCGTGGGAATGGGGCGTGAAGTTCCATGGGCTGGTTCCCGGCCTCACGGGCACCGCTTCGCTGTACCAGCTGACCCGGCAGAACGTGCTGACCTCGGTTCCCAATACCTTCTTCTACAGCCAGGCGGGAGAGCAGCGGGCGCGTGGCACGGAGCTGGATCTCATCTACGAACCGACCAGTGCGGTTTCAGTGCTGTTCAACTATGCCTACACCGATGCGAAGGTCACGGAAGACGATGCGATTCCCGTGGGCGATCGTCTGCGTGCCGTGCCGAAACATTCCGGACGGCTGGCGGCACGCTATCGATTCTCCGGCGGCGGTCTGGCGGGACTGGAGATCGGCGCGGGGGTGACCGCGGTTTCCCGGCGTGAACTCACGCTGCCGAATACGCTCTCCGTGGGGAGTTCGGCGCTGGTGGATGCGCAAGTCACTTTTCCGATCGGGCCGGTCAAGGCAGGGTTGTCGGTGACGAACCTCTTCGGATCCGGAGCTTATGAGCCGTACCAGTACTTCGGTGGCACCTACGTGACGGCGATACAACCGCGCTCGGCCTACCTTACACTGCGTACGCAGTTCTAGCGGGAGTCGAATCATGAATACTCTTTGCAGGTATCTCTTGCGAACGACAGCATCTCTGATCGGTGCTGTCTGTGTTGTTGGTTGGACTGTGCCGGCGACGGCGCAGACTGGGTCGCAGCCGGTCGAAATTCGCTTCGACGCCAGGGTGGGCGGTGAGCCCGCCCGTTGCGATCACGCCTACACCGGGATCGGCAAGGCCAGGGCGGGAATGCGTTTTCAGGATCTGCGCATCTATGTCTCGGCTCTGCGGCTGCTGGGTGCGGACGGGCGGGAAGTGCCCGTGACGCTCACGCCGGACGGGCAGTGGCAGAGCGACCAGGTCGCGCTGCTCGACTTCGAGAACCGCACTGGCAACTGCAATGGCAATGCTGCCACCAATACCGTGGTGCACGGCAAAGTGCCGGCGGGAACATACCGCGGCCTGGTGTTCCGAGATCGGCGTGCCCGGGAATTAACCACCGGGATCCACTTGCCTCGCCTCCGCTGAACGTGACCGCGCTCACCTGGCCCTGGCGATATGGCTACAAGTTCACGACGATCGACCTGGAGACCAGTGGTGGCGTTGCCGGACCCAATCACGCGACGGGCTTCTCGATCCACCTGGGCAGCACGGACTGCGGCGAGGGCAAACCCACGACGCCTCCCAGCACGCCGTGCGGCAATTCCAACCGCCCGACCTACAGGCTCGAAGTGTTTGATCCGAAGAGCTCGAAGGTGGTGCTTGACCTGGGCGCCTTGCTCGCGGAAACCGACATCACGGTGAATGCGCTTAAGACCGCTTCCGGGTGCATGTCCGGTCCGGGCGACGCGGATTGCACGGCCATCATGAAT
>JADJXW010000012.1 GCA_016720075.1 Pseudomonadota bacterium | reverse complement strand
CCGAGAGGTGCCTGAGACGGTGAGGGCTGCGGAAGCTTTGGAGCTGGATTTCATAGGTACATTTCGAGGTACTTTGGGTTCGCCGCTCAGACTCTCGGCAGTCAAACTAATCGGTTACGGTGGAGTTCGATTCCCTCCCTTTCCACCAATTCTAGATCTCGCGCCCGTGAAGACGTCTGAGCAGCCGCCGCAACCGGACTATTGCCCCGTCGGCATGTTCTTCCAGCCGCCGGGCCCCGGGCCGAACCAGCGCGTATCCCAGCCCGTGGGTTCGGCATCATTGCGGTTGACCAGCACGGCCTGGATCTCCTGGATCTTTCCGGATTTCACGGTAAAGAACTCGCCAACGATGCGGTCGAACGCAGTGACGGAGGAGGCGTTCTGCGCGCCGTCCACCTTGCCGAAGCGAAGGATGGTGAGCACGATGCCGCGCTCCTCGTCGATCACGGCCTGACGGCGGTCCCAGAGGTTTCGGCCGATGAAGTTGCCTCGTTCGAAGCCCGCGGCGGCGGTAGCGTAGGCGCCATTGCGCACCGTGCCGGTGAAGTGCGTGCCGTTCTCGAAACGCGTCGTGTCGGGCAGCAGGTCGGCGGGGTGGTAATCCGGCGTGCCATTGGTCTGGAAGGCGCGGAAGTAGCCATCGGCAACCGCGGCCAGCCCGTAGTACGAATCACGTTCCGCGGGCGGGATCGGCAGCTGCAGGAAGGCCGAGGGTTCGGGTCGAGCTGCTCTGGTCCCCACCAGGCATCACCGGCGCAGCCCTTGAAGCAGCGCAGGATCTCCATCTCCGTAATGGCGCCGCGCGCCACCTTCAGGCGCAGCACTTCCATGGTTTCGGAGCCATCCTCGTTGAGGATGACCACCTGCGTGCCGGTGTCACCCAGGCGTTCGTTGACCGCATCGAAACGCCAGCGCACGGTCTTGGCGGCAGGCCAGAACGCGCCGGCCAGCCCCGTCTGCGCGCCATTGAGCGTGATGCGCGCGCCCGCTGCCTGCGGCAGCGCGCGGGCGTCGTTGGCGAGCAGCGCCTGGTAGTAGGCGTCGATGAAGCCCGTAAGGCAGGCACGATTGCAGGTGACCGGGGCCCATCCGCCACGCGTCGGGCCGTAGTCCGGCGACCAGGCCGAGGGGAGTTTCTCGTCGCGGTTCACCATCACGGCCTGGATGTCGAAGATGATTCCCTTGCGCACCGCGAAGAACTCCGCGACCAGCCGCTCGGCGGCCTGGGCCGGACGCAGCGGCTTGACGCCGCTTTTCAGTCCGAACCGCGCGAAGCTCATCACCACGCCGTACTCTTCATCCACCACCGGATAGCGCAGGTCCCACACATTGCGGCCGGCGTGATATCCCAGGTCGAACTGCTCCGCCGCGCTCATGGGCGCACTGCCAGCCACGGAAACATCCGTGGTGCGCACGCCGTTCTCCAGCCGCAGCACGCCGGGCCAGAACTCGGCGCGGTGGTACTCAGGCGAGCCGTTGGTGTTGAACGCCCGCCAGTAGCCCTCGGCGGCCGCCACCAGATCGTGGTAGGAGTCCTGCTCGGCCGGGCGGATGCGTGTGTTGAAGTTGGGATTCGCCCGCTGCAGCGATCGGGTGTCGTACAGCCCACCTTCCTGCGCGTTGCGTACCAGGATGGCCTCGACCTCCGTGATGCGGTTGGCCTTCACCTTGAGTCGGAATGCGTAGACATGCTGCGAGCCATCGGCGTTGTTGATCACCGCCTGCGTGCCGGTATCACCCCAGCGCGGATTGGCGATGTCGATGCGCGACTGCACCGAGGCGGCCTGGTCCCAGAAGAGCTTGCCTGGTGCGACAACATCATCGTTCAGCGTTAGCTTCGCTCCCGGCGCCAGTGGAACCAGCGCAGGATCGTTGGCAACCAGGCCAGCGAAATAGGCATCCACGATGCGCCCGAGGCAGGCGCGGTCGCAGGCGAAGGTGACGTTGCCCTGGGTCTGGGCACCTGACGGCGCCGCGAACGCCAGTCCAAGCGCAAGGAGCGCGGTCCGCGTGAATCCCACAGAGCTGCGTTTCATGAGGTTCCCCCTGTTTTCCCGATCATCCGTGAATCGAGTCCCGTTGTCAGCAATGTGGACAAGGATCGACAGTTCACGAATAATGGAAATATGAAACCCGCAGCAGTGATTCAGGCCCTGGCCGCGCTCGCGCACGCCTCCCGACTGGAGGTGTTCCGCCTGTTGGTCAGGCGGGGGCCGGAAGGTTATCCGGCCGGTGACATCGGTCAGGGACTCCGGATCCCCGGCCCCACGCTTTCCTTCCACCTGGAAGGAGCTATCGCAGGCGGGCCTGGTCGAGTCACGACGGATGGGCGCTTTGTCTTCTACAGCGCCAGCATCGAGCGCATGAACGCGCTGATGTTTTTCCTGACGGACAACTGCTGTTCGCTGGGGTCATCCGGTTCCACGTCCTGCCCGCCGGTCGTCACCGCGCGCTCCAGAAAGTCCGCCTGACAGAGGAAGCCCGATTCGATGAATGTCCTGTTCCTGTGCACCGGCAATTCCTGCCGGTCGATCCTCGGCGAGGCCACGTTCAATCGCCGGCCCCGCCCGGCTGGCGGGCGCTCAGTGCGGGAAGCAAGCCCACCGGGCAGGTGCATCCGCGGTCGCTGGCGCTGCTGGCCCGTGAAGGCATCGACACCCGCGGCTACCACAGCAAGTCGTGGGATGGGCTGCCGGTGACGCCGGACATCGTGATCACCGTCTGCGGTAGTGCGGCCGGCGAAGACCTGTCCGGCCTATCTCGGGCCGGTGCTGCGCACTCACTGGGAGTGGAGGACCCGCGCCGTCACCGGCACCGATGCCCAGATCGATGCCGCATTCCACAAGGCCTACCGGACGCTGCGTTCCCGCATCGAGGCTTTCCTCGCGTTGCCGCTCAGGGACCTGCAGAAGGACCCCGTCCGCCTGAAGGCCGAGATGGATCGCATCGGCACGCAGTTCGCCTGACCTGGAAACCGAAACATGTCCCGTTTTGAACGCTACCTGACCCTGTGGGTCGCCGCGTGCATCGTCATCGGCATCGCCATCGGCCATGTCTTCCCTGGCACCTTTCGCGCGATCGGCAGCGCCGAAATCGCCAACGTGAACCTGCCGGTCGCAGCGCTGATCTGGCTGATGATCATCCCGATGCTGATGAAGATCGACTTCGCGGCGCTGCGCCAGGTCGGCGGCACTGGCGCGGCATCGGCGTCACCCTGTTCGTCAACTGGGCGGTGAAGCCGTTCTCCATGGCGCTGCTCGGCTGGTTCTTCATCGGCTACCTGTTCCGGCCATACCTGCCGGCCGCGCAGATCGACTCCTACATCGCAGGGCTCATCCTGCTGGCCGCGGCCCCTTGCACGGCAATGGTCTTCGTCTGGAGCAACCTGTGCGAGGGCGAGCCGCGTTTCACGCTGTCGCAGGTGGCGCTGAACGACGCGATCATGGTGGTCGCCTTCGCGCCCATCGTGGCGCTGCTGCTCGGGCTGTCTTCCATCCTCGTGCCGTGGGACACGCTGCTGCTGTCGGTCGGGCTCTACATCGTAGTGCCGGTGCTCATCGCGCAGGGGGCAAGGCGGCTGCTGCTCGCCAACGGCGGACCGGACCAGCTGGCGGCCACCTTGCGGCGCATAGGTCCCGCCAGTCTCGTGGCGCTGCTGCTCACGCTGGTGCTGCTGTTCGGCTTCCAGGGAGAGCAGATCCTGCGCCAGCCCCTCGTGATCGCATTGCTGGCGGTTCCCATTCTCATCCAGGTCTACTTCAACTCCGGGCTTGCCTACCTGCTGAATCGCGCCACGGGTGAGGCGCACTGCGTCGCGGGACCCTCGGCGCTGATTGGCGCCAGCAATTTCTTCGAGCTCGCCGTGGCGGCGGCGATCAGCCTGTTCGGCTTCGAATCCGGCGCCGCGCTGGCCACGGTGGTGGGTGTGCTCATCGAAGTGCCCGTGATGCTGTCAGTCGTGAAGATCGTCAACGGCAGCAGGGGCTGGTACGAGCGCGGGATGCCAGTGGCCAATCGGGCCTCGGCAGGTGCAGAATTACGTTCTCGGCAAAGGAGACGCCAGATGAAGTCGCACTCGATGATCGCAATGCTGGCGCTGGCCTTCATGGCGACGGGAATCCGCAATGTGCCTGCAGTCGCGCCCGCGCAACTGCGCATCGAAGCCCCGTGGGCCCGAGAAACGGCCGAGGGTCAGCGCGATGGCGGCGGGTTCATGACTATCGTGAACGACGGCAAGTCGGCCGATCAGCTGGTGGCGGCAAGCTCGCCGGTCAGCTCCGAAGTGCAGATCCACACCGTGCAGTTGGAGAACGGCATGATGCGCATGCGCGAATTGCCGGAGGGCATCGCCATACCCGCGCAGGGCCGTGTTGAACTCAAGCCACGCAGCCTGCACATCATGTTCATCAAGCTCCAGCGACCGCTGCGGGCGGGCGAAAAAGTGCCGGTAACGCTGAAGTTCCGCGCCGGCGGCGAGCAGACGGTCATGATGGGTAGGCGCGCCATGGCCGCGTCGATGATGAGCCCCATGCCCGCGCCGCCGGCGAAATGACACAGCGCGGGCTTCTTGCCCGCCGTCCGGCATGGTCGGTGGCGGTGCTGCCGGTAGTTGCCGTTGCGGCCGGGGCCTTCCTCAGCCATTCGCTGCAGCGAGCGCCCTCGATCGGCGGTGCCTTCGAACTGCTTGATCGCGACAGCCGCCCCTTCACAGATGCGAACCTGCGCGGCAGGCCGTTCGCGATCTACTTCGGCTACACGCGCTGCCCGGATGCCCGACCACGCTCCTGCACCTGGCGGACTGGCGTTGCCGCATGGGCGCCGACGGCGAAAAGCTGCAGATCGTGTTCGTGTCGGTGGATCCGGAGATCGATACGCCGGCCTCGGTGGGCGCGTACGTCGATCTGTTCCGAGCTTCGATGATCGGCCTTACAGGCACGCCCGCGCAGGTCGCGGCGATCGCCGATGCGTACCGCGTGGTCACGCGAAGGTGCCGCAGCCCGGGCGGGTACAACGTCGATCACAGCACCGCGGTGTTTCTCGTGGACAGCGCCGGCCGCTACGTTGACTCGATCTCACCACTCGACAACGATGACGCGGCCCTTGCAAAACTGCGCAGGCTGATCGCGAAGTAAACGCACCGGATCATTCCGGTGCGTAGGCCTTCATCGGGAAGTCCAGCAGCTTCTCCGCGCAGTCTTCCTCGACCAGCAACGTGGAGCGGGGCTGGGCCTTGAAGACCCAGGCGCGCAGTCCACGGCTTCGAGTAGTACGTGGCATCTTCGTAGGTGACGAGATTTCCCGAGCGTGTCCGGCATCGACGCGGCGGATGCGCTCGGTTACCCGCATGGCCACCGACTGCGGCAGGCCCGAGTCGTCGAGCCACTGCTTGCCGTTGAAATTGGCGGTTTCGATGACCAGCGTGTCGCCATCCCAGCGACCCGATGAAGTGCCTTCCCACAGTTCGTCGCGGTTGTCGTCGTCGGTCACCTGCAGCGGGCTATCCAGATACACGTGCCGGATCACGTGATAGACCTGATGGAAGAACGTGACCTTCACCGCGGCGTGCGCGATCGCAAACGGCTTGTCGACCGTGAGCGAACGCGGAGTGCCGGGCGGCAGGCACACATCCATGGGATCGGGATTCCGTCCGGCCTTGCGTTCGGCGGCCGCCTGGCGAAGCACCTTGCGGCCGGCGGCATTCAGCGGCGGCGCCTTGCCTTCGGCCGTGGTCAGCGCGGCAATGGGCTGCGCGATGCGCCAGTAGCCACCCAGGTACGGCTTGGCGAGGCGGCAGCCAGCAGCGGGCGGGCGGCGTTGTCCACCGCGGCCTGCCTGGCATTGGCCTCGTTTTCCGCCGGAATGGAGCTGTTGCGGGCACCCTGTGGCCAGGCGGCCGCGGAGCCGAGCAATGCCAGGACGGTTGCGGCCGCAGCCGCGAATGAAACGTTTCTTGCCATGGTGATGCCCCTCAGCGCGTGCGCAGCTTGCCGCTGGCATCCGGCTTGTTGCGGTTGTTTTCTTCGCAGATGTATTCACTGAAGCGCAGGGTCGGCGCCCAGCGATACTGCGCACGGGCGGTCCATGGGCGCGAATACGTCCTCGGGTCATCCAGCGTGTAGGTGATTTCCAGCAGGTCCGGTGCGCGCTTCATGTAGCGCTCCGTGACTTTCATTGAACTGCTCTTGGGGCGGCCTTCCTCGTCCACCTGCGTGTAGCCGTTGAGGCCGGTGGTTTCCACCACCAGCACATCGCCTTCCCATCGGCCGGCCGAGTACCCCAGGTAGGTGGGCTTGAAATCCGCCGGCATTGGCCTGCCATCCATGTGGATGATCCGGAAGCTGTGCATGACCTCGATGCCGATGCAGATGGCATCGGGGTCTGCACGATGTCGAGCGGATAGGGCGTGGGGATACGCGCGGCACGCCACTGGGCAGGCAGTTGGCGTTGGGGTCGAACAGCGGCTCGCCGCGGGCCTCGGCCGCATTGCGGTTCAGGAAGAACTCGCGCGCCCAGGGCAGGAAAGGGGTGGCGGAGCCATCGACCGGCGAGATCACACGGAAGAAGGTGTTGGGCGACCAGGTGCCGGAGATGTTGGGCGAGCTGTCCGGCACGCCCAGGTCGCGCCGCAGCGGATCACCCATGACGACCGGTTTGGGCGGCTGCGCCCCGAGCCTGGTGCCTGGGCTGCGATGGCCTGCAGGCAGGGTCCTGCGGCGAAGACCAGCGCGGTCATCGCCTGAAGGTCAGAATTCACACTTGCATTGGTTTCTCCTGCAGGAGACTGTATGTCCTACTGACGATTCAGGCAATGCCCCCGGGGTCAGCGTTCCGGCAGCGCGAAGACCTGCAGCGAAATTTCCGTGACCGGCTCGCCGAGTTCCGGTACCAGCCCGCGGTTGTAGTTGCCCAGGTGACTGGCCTCGCCACTGACCACGGCGATGAACTGCCTGTTGCCCGCGGCAAAGGCAATGGGGCTGGATTCCGCGGCGGCCGGCAGGCGCGTGCTCCACAGCAGGGCGCCAGTGTCCTGGTCATACGCGCCGAAATGGCGATCCACATCGGCCATGAACACCACGCCACCGGCCGTGGCCAGCAGCGAACTGGCCACGGGCATCCGCTGCCGATGCATCCATGCCACGCGACCGGAATCCAGGTCGAGCGCGATCAGGCGACCCAGCTTGCCATCGCTTCCCGGTCGCATTCGCGGCGTGAACCGGATGTCCGATCCGCCACTGGCCGTTTCCTTCGCGCCGCGTGGCTGCCAGGTGAAATCCGTGCAGGATTCCTGCAGCGGCACGAACAGCATTCTAGTGGCGGGATTCAGCGATGTGGCGGGCCAGTTGCGCGCGCCGAGGTTGCTCGGGCACAGCAGCAGCGCCTTGCCCGGCACCGGCTCCAGTTGCGGGTTGTTGATCTTGGCGCCCGTGGCCGGATCGATCGAGGCGTACAGGTTCGACAGGCCCGTGTCGTGCGCGAACAGGAATTTCCCCGGTCGCCGCATCCACGGCCTCGAACACCGCGGTCTTGCCGCCGTGACCACGGCGCGGCGCGCAGCGGGGCCATTGCCAAGCGTCACCACCGTCTGTTCGAAAGCCCAGTCCTGGTCCCAGACATCGCGCCGGTGATGCTGGTGATGCCATACCAGTTCGCCGGTTTCCGGCCGCAGCGCGAGAGTGGCGTCGGTGAAAAGCCCGTCGTTGGATGTCACGCCACCCGCGCCTGGCAGGCGTGGCTGCAGCAGCGTGGCGGTGGTGTAGGTGTTGCCTACGCCGAAATAGGCGAGGTTGAGCGTGGGGTCGTAGCTGCCGGTGGTCCACACGCCAGCGCCATAGCGTTCCTCAATGGGCGCGCCATTCCACGAATCGCCGCCCGGCGTGCCGGGTCGTGCCACGGTCTGGAAGCGCCAGCGCTCGGCACCCGTGAGGGCATCCAGCGCCACGATGAAACAACCACCGGGGCTCGCCAGTCCCAGGCTCACGCCAATCATCACCACGCCGCGCGCCGCGAGCGGACCGCTGGAGAGCTGCAATCCTGAACCGGCGGCGCCCGCATTGATGGCGCGATCCCAGAGCAGCTTGCCGTTGCGCGCATCGAGCGCCACCAGGTGGCCATCGGGCGTCGGCATGTAGAGCGCATGCCCGTAGATCGCGATCGATTTCACGCGCGCCCGCCGGCTTGGGTCGAACTGCCGTGCCGCGCCGGAAGCGCGCGCGATTTCCGCTGGTATTTCCACAGCGGCGTGCCACTGGCCGCATCCACCGCGGTGAGCGAGGCGCCGCTGTGCACGAACAGGATTCCGCCATGCACCAGCGGCGTGATCTCGTTGCCGCTTTGATCCAGCACGAGACTCCAGGCCTTGCCGAGGCGCTGCACGTTGCGCCGGTCGATCTGCTTCAGGGGGCTGAAACCCGCCGGAGTCGAAGGTCCGGCGCCACATCAGCCAGTCGCCCTCGGCCGGCGAGGCCAGCATGGCATCCGTGACGGCGGCAAAGTCCCTTCAGGCGCTGGGCCACCGCTGCGGGCATGGGAGCCGTTCGGACGATCGCCGTCGCCGTGTTCGCCGCCGTGGCTGTGGCCGACGAGGCCGCTGGCCCCTATCAGCTTCGCAAGAAAACCGGATCCTTCTTCATTGGCCTTGACCAGGAAGGCCAGCAGGTCGGGGAACGCTTCAGGTCTTACCGTCCCGGTGCCCTTGGGAGGCATGGTCTTGCGCATCTGCGCGAGCAATTCAGCGGCCGGCTTGCCGCGCCAGTGATCCTGAAAACTGCTGCCTACCAGCGCGGGTGCGAACGGACTGCCCTCCAGCCGCGGCCCGTGGCAGGCGAGGCAGGACTGCGCGTAAGTGGTTTGTCCCGTGTTGGCATTGCCGCGCATGGCGCTGCCGCCCGGAGAACAGCGACTGTGCCGCGGCATGAGGGGCGGCGGTGGCGATGAAGACCGTCAGCAGCGTGTTCCGGAGAATCATGGCGGTTTCGGTATTGGAATTGTTTCGCGACGCCCCCGTGCAAGTTATAGCGCATTCCCTGGCCTGAAGTACTATCTGCCGGAACGGAAAGGGCGGGGGAGAAGAAAATGAAAAGGCACTTGATCGCGGTGGCTTCAGCAACACTGGCGCTGCTGACCTGGGCAGTCCAGGCGCAGGCGCCCGCCACGGCGAAGCGCGCGTATCCGGAAGGCTTCATCTCAGGCCGTGTGCTCAACGGCGCCGGACCCGAGGCCGGGGTCTGGGTCATCGCCGAGACGCAGGAAACCAATACCCCCTTTCGTGAAGATCGTGGTCACCGATGACGCGGGTCGCTTCGCTGCCGCAGCTTCCGATGCCACTTATAACGTGTGGGTGCGTGGCTATGGACTGGTGGATTCCCCGAAGGTGAAAGGCCGTCCGGGTGATGCCGGGCTCGAGCTGAAGGTGCAGGCCGCGAAGGACGCGCGAGGCCGCGAAGGTGTATCCAGGCGACTACTGGCTGTCGCTGCTCGAAGTGCCCGCTGCCAGCAGTTTTCCCGGCACCGGCGGCGTGGCCAACGGCGGCAATGGGTTCGTGCCCGGCATACTCTCGCAGGACGACTGGATGCACCGTTTCAAGAAGGACTGCAACTTGCCACCAGCTCGGCAAACCAGCTCACGCGCACGCTGACGCACATGGATGCCGAGAAGCTCGGATTCAAGTCGCACGAAGATGCCTGGCTGTATCGCACGACGCTGGGCGTGCGCGGCACCAACATGGCTGCCGCTTTCCTGCAGTTCGGCGGCGAGGGCATGGCGAAGACCATGGCGGACTGGACGCGCAGCGTGGAATCCGGCGCCGTGCCGCCTGCGCCCCCGCGGCCACAGGGCATCGAGCGCAATGTGGTGGTCACGCTGTGGGACATCGGCGGCCCGCAAGGATTTCATGCACGATGAAATCGCCACCGACAAGAATCGTCCCACGGTGAACGCCTACGGGCCGATCTACGCGGTTTCCGCGGGCCACGGCACGATCAACGTGGTGGACCCGGTGACCAATGATGCGTGGAAGGTGGTTATTCCCACGCGCGAGGATCCCCGCAAGGTGGCAACGCGTTTCCCACCGGCGGCCCGGCCCTCGAATTTCTGGGGCATGGAGCACCTGTGGGGCAAGGAGCACCCCTCCGATCCGCACAACCCGATGATGGATGAGCGCGGCAGAGTCTGGAACACGTCCAAGATCCGCAATGACGAGCCCGCGTTCTGCAAGGAAGGCAGCCAGAACAAGTATGCGCAAAGTACTATCCATTGCGCAACAGCTTTCGGCAGGCCTCGGTGTATGACCCGGCCACGGGCAAGTTCGAGCTGATCGACACCTGCTACAGCACGCACCACCTGCAGTTCGCCAATGACGCGGACCGCACGCTCTACTTCAACGAGCTTACGGGTCCGATCTTCGGCTGGCTGAACACGCGCCTGTTCGACCAGACGCATGACGAACAGGCCTCGCAGGGCTGGTGCCCACAGATCATCGACACCAATGGCGATGGCAGGATCACCAAACCTTGGAACGCGGCCAACAATCCCAAGCCAGATCCTAGACTCGATACCGAGGCGCGAAAATCACTGTACGCGGTCATTCCCGACCCCACCAATGCGAACATCGTCTGGGGGGGCCTCGGAGCGCGAACGGCCAGGAACGCGGCTATGTCGTGCGCCTGGATCGTGGCAAGCAATCCGCCTGAGTCCTGCATCTCCGAGGGTTTACCGCGTGCCGATGGGAACCCTTGATCCGCGTGGCATCGACATCGACAGCCAGGGGCCGCCCTGGGTGGCGATGGCTGCCACATCGCAGTGGGCCCGCTTCGATCGCAGCAAGTGCACGCAGACCAAAGGCCCCGGCGCCGAGAAGGGCGACCTGTGCGGCGAAGGCTGGACGGTGTGGCAGACGCCGGGTCCGAAGTTCAAGGGCAGCCACTATCCGGCCGACTTCCACTACTTCGGCTGGGTGGACCAGCACGATGTCTCGGGCCTCGGCAAGGACACGCCTTTCCTCACCGGCTCGAACTCCGATTCGCTGATCGCACTGGATCTGCAAACCGGCAAGTGGACCTACTTGCGCGTGCCGTATCCGCTGGGCTTCTACCAGCGCGGCATGGATGGCCGCATCGACGATCCGAATGGCGGCTGGAAGGGGCGGGGCCTGTATGCCAACTACGGCACGCATCTGGTGTGGCACACCGAGGGTGGCAAGGGCACCACTGGGAAAATAGTCAAATTCCAGATCCGACCGGATCCGCTGGCCCGCTAGCCGCGCCTTGGCAGTTTCTCGAAATTGCCTCTGGCCAGGTCCCGCAGCTGCGCGAGTCGCGCCGGATCGACGGTTCCCGCAGCAGGATTGCGCAGCAGCGCGGCCAGCCGGGTGGATGCGACATCCGGCTGCGCGGCATCCATCCATACCGCATCCGGGTTGAGCCCGAGCCGGTCGATGAGCCCCTCGTTCTTGGCCGTGTTGCTGCCGGCAATCAGCAGCGCCGTGCCCACCGCTGCGGCGGCGATGCTGTGATGGAAGCGACCTGAAATAAGCAGGGCCCGCCCCGCGATCGTTTCCAGCCATTCGGCCTCGCTGGTGGCGGCCACCAGTCGGTAGCGGCCGCGTAGCCGGGGATGCAGCGCGGCGAGCAGCAGCGCATCGTCCTGCGCGAGCCACGCATTCGCGCCGGCCAGGAAGATGAGCTCGCATCCCGCAGCCAGCACCTCGTTGCCCAGTCGCGCCAGCAGCTCCACCATCCGCGCATCCAGCTGCACGCAGCCGGCCATCACCACGCGGCGCAGCGCGCGGCGCATTCACCGGGTGACGGGCGGCATAGAGGGCAGGCAGTCGAAGGTCGGCGTCGCCTCGATGCCCAGCGCAGTCAGGCGCGCGAGGCTCTTTCCTCGCGCACGGCCACGAACGAGGCGGTGGAATACACCATGCGGTACAGCGCATCCAGGGCCGTCGGATCGCCAGCCGTGGCTGGATAGCAGGAGTGATTCACGATGTGCACGGCCTTGCCATGCGCTTCGCGGCGATGTAGATCAGATAGAGCAGCGCGCGGGCCGTGATGCCGAAGTCATGCAGGCTGCCCTCGCCATTGACCATCACCCGGATGCGGCTTGCAGCCGCGAGATCAGTCCCGGGTTGCCGGCGCGGAACGCCCTCGAAGAACGCATCGTCGTCGAACTGCGCGACAGTGACCGGCAGCGGCGCCAGCGCGTTCAGGTGCGTGATGTGCACGGGGTCCACCGTGAGTCCGCGTTCGCGCAGCGACTCGTGCAGCGCGAGCGAGGTGCACGTGCAGCCCCAGTGGTACCAGTAGCTGGTGTCGTTGAGCAGCAGGATGTCCGGGGTAGCGTCGACGTCAGGGCGCGCAATGCCGGGCGCAGTCGCCGCCGCAACGCTGCCGGACAACACCTGCGCTCCCGCCCCGTCCATGTTCGCAAGCTGTTCGCTAGCGCGTTGCACGACGCTGGGCCATGCATCCGGTCCGGGTTGCTGCTGCCACAGCAGGCGCAGGCTGGCGTACCAGGGGGAGGCCTCCCGTCCGTGCTCCCATCGCCAGTCCGCCTGGAAGGGCAGCAGCAGAAGAGTGGACACGCCCAGCGCGCCTGCCAGGTGCGCGGTGGAGTTGTCCACGCAGACCACGGCATCCAGCGCCGCGATGGTCGCCGCGAATCCGTCCATGTCCCTGAGCGGATCGATGTCATCGAACCTCGCCAGGGGATTGGCGGCGCCAGCATTGAAGCGCGCGATTTCCTCGTGATGATCGCCGTACTGCAGATCGACGATCCGCACGCCTTCTATCGCGAACAGCGGCGCGAGTTGTTCCAGCGCGATCGAGCGTGCCTCGCGCGCCCGCGGCGCGCCACCGCCGCGCCAGGAAATTCCGATGACGCGCCGGCCACCCAGGGCCGCGAAGCGTTCGCGCCAGCGCGCCGTCGCGACGGCATCCGCTGCAAGATAGGGCGAGCCCGGGAAATCTGGCGCCGCGCGCCGAAGAAAACGCGGCAGCGAGGCCAGCGAGCAGCGCAGCGTTTCATTTGCCTGCGGCTCCAGCAGCGGCGCCAGTCCGCCACGTGGCTTGGCCAGAACCTCCACGCCGGGAAATGATCTGGCGAACAGCGGTGCCAGGCGCGGCTCGCACCACAGCTTCACCTGCGCTGCGCCGCGCCATGTGCGCCACGCAGGAGGCAAACATGATTTCATCGCCAATGCCCTGTTCGCCGTAGAGGTGAATCGTGCGGCCGGCCAGATCGCCGCCGTCCCATTTCGGCAGGGGCATGGGCCAGGGCAGGCTGCCCGCCAGCGATTCACTGGACCAGTAGCGCCATTCGTAGTCGTCCCAGCCGGAGAAATCGCCCCGCATCAGACGCGTGGCGCCGAGCTGCACGGCTGCATCGGCCTGCAGCGGCTGCAGATCGAGCACGGCACGGTATTCAGCCTCGGCCTCCTGCAGGCGACCCAGCGCGCGCAGCGCATTGCCCAGGTTCTGCCGGGCCAGCACCGATCCGGCATCCAGCACGAGGGCGCGGCGGTAGGCGGCAATGGCTTCATCGTGCTGCTGCTGGTCCTGCAGGACCACGCCCAGGTTCTCCCACGCCTTGCGGTAGGCGGGATTGAGTTTCACGGCCTGCCGATACGCCGTGGCGGCGAGTTCCAGTTCGCCGCTGGTCTGTTGCGCAAGTCCCAGGTTGAACTGGAAGGCCGGTTCGGCCGGACGCTGCTCCACGGCCGCACCCAGCAGCAGCAGGGCGCCATCGGTATCGCCGCGTGAAAGCCGGATGATGCCCAGGTTGTGCAGGGCGCCGGGTGGGTGGCGTCAAGCGCAAGCACCTTGCCGTACTGTTCCTCGGCGGCCACGAGGTCGCCGGCCTGGTGGCGCTGGAGGGCGAGTTGCATCGCGCTGTCCAGCGCCTGCCGGGTCTTGGAGGACATCACATCGGACTGTACCCGAACTGGGCTAACATCGCCCCACCGGCACGTCCGGCAGAACACCAGAAAAAAGGGGGTCACGATGCGTACCGCGATTCGGCTGGCGATCATGCCTGCGTTGTTGCTGACGATGTCCGCGCAGGCACAGCAGAAGGTGCCGTTCGCGAACGGCGTGCCTGTCGCGCCCACGGGCCTTGCCGACCAGGTGCTGCCTGCCGGTCCCTTCGACATGCGCACCGGTGAAGGCCAGGACATCCGGGTCACCGTGCTGGCACGTGATATCGAATATCCCTACAGCCTGGCTTTCCTCCCCAATGGTGACCTGCTGTTCACCGAGCGCACCGGCCGCCTTCGAGTGCTGCGCGGCGGCAAGCTTGATCCGAATCCGATAACCGGCGGCCCCGTCTCCAAGTACGCCGGCAAGTCCGGTGGGCTGGGCGCGGTGCACGGCTACATGAGCCTCATCGTCCACCGCAATTTCGCGCAGAACCAGCTCATCTATTTCGCGTACAGCAAGCCGCTGGACGCCACTCGCCACACTGTGGCCGTGGCGCGCGCGCGTCTCGTGGGCAATGCGCTGCAGGATGTGCGCGACATCTTCGTCGGCGAGAACCTGCGCGGCGCAGTGAGCCTCGCCATGACGCCCGACAACCTGCTGTGGATCGCCACCGGGGCCGATGCGGCCGCGCAGGATCCGATGTCATTGGGCGGCAAGGTGATGCGCCTGAAGGACGATGGCACCGTGCCTGCCGACAATCCCTTCGTGGGCAAGGCAGGCTATCGGCCCGAGATCTACACGATGGGGCATCGCAGCTCGATGGGCCTGGCGGTTCATCCGGTTTCCGGCGCGGTATACCTGTCGGAAATGGGCCCCAACGGGGGCGACGAGATCAACCTGCTCAAGCCCGGCCGCAACTACGGCTGGCCGCTGGTGAGCCTTGGCCGCACCTATCCCGGTCCGTGGCAGGCCAAGGTCAGCGAGCCCACGCATGCCGGGTTCGAGCCACCGCTGCTGTACTGGATGCCAGCCATTTCGGTATCGGGCCTCACCTTCTATACCGGCGATGCGCTGCCGAAATGGAAGGGTGACCTCTTCGTGGGTGGCGTCAGATACGGCGAGGTGCCCGGCACCGGACGGCTGGATCGCATCCTGCTCAACGACAGGCTCGAGGAACTGCGCCGCGAATCGCTGCTGGGCGAACTGCACCAGCGCATCCGCGACGTGAAGCAGGGCCCCGATGGCATGCTCTACGTGGCGACGGATGAGCCCAAGGGCGCCATCCTGCGCATCTCACCGGGCGCGCGCTGACGCGCCCGGGAGCGTTCAGTCCGCCAGCGCCAGCGCGATGAACTCGCCGGCGTTGCCGGGCGATCCCGCAGGCACCAGGATGTACTGCTTGCCGCCGATGGCGTAGCTCATCGGCAGTCCGGTCTGCCTAAGGCCCAGGTCCATCTCCCAGAGAATCTCACCGGTGCGCTTGTCGTGCGCGCGGAACATGTTGCCGCCTTCGCTGGCGACGAACATGCCGGCGCCTTCGCCGGCGAACAGCAGCGATTTGGTCACCAGCAGACCCGCGCGATCGTCATGGCCGGTTCGCGGAATCACCATGCCCCTGAGCTTCTCGTGCTTGCTGACCCACTCGGGCGTGTCGCCATTGGCGACGGTCCAGAGCTTCTTGCCCGTATTCAGGTCGGTCGCCACGATCGTGCCCCAGGGTGGGCGCGCCAGCGGCAGCCCGAATGGCCCTGCGATGCGACTGCCCGCGAGGATGTAGCGCATGTTGGAGCGCGCCGGATCGCTGGCCAGCTGCATCGTGGTGATGGTGGAAGTGGACGACACATACAGGATGCCGGTTTCCGGATCGGCCACGGCGCCCTGCCAGTTCGAGCCACCCCTGCGATCCGGGCACCTGCAGCGTGCCGGCGTTGGTCTCGGTGATCAGTGACGGCGGGGTGTACAGCGGCCCCATGCGATAGCGCGCCACCAGGCGCTTGGCTTCGGCCAGGATCTCGGGCGTGAGGTTGTTGAGGTCGGCCTCGCTCACGCCCAGACGCTCGAAGGGTTCCGGCAGAGTGGGAATCGGCTGCGTCGGTGAGGTGACCTCGCCCGGCACATCGCTCTGCGGCACGGGCCGCTCGACGATGGGCCACACCGGCACGCCGCTGACGCGGTCGAACACGTACGTGAGTCCCTGCTTGCTCACCTGCGCCACCGCGGGAATGCGCTTGCCCTTCACGGTGATGTCGAGCAGCACCGGCGCGGCCGGAGTGTCGTAATCCCAGATGTCGTGGTGGACCAGCTGGAAGTGCCAGCGGCGTTCGCCGGTGCGCGCGTCCACGCACACCAGGCTGCTGGTGAACAGGTTGTTGCCCGGGCGATGTCCGCCGTAGAAATCCCCTGTGGCCCC
The DNA here is from genome assembly GCA_016720075.1 of Pseudomonadota bacterium. Taxonomy (GTDB): domain Bacteria; phylum Pseudomonadota; class Gammaproteobacteria; order Steroidobacterales; family Steroidobacteraceae; genus ZC4RG30. Next base: position 7,248 of record JADJXW010000012.1, on the reverse strand, counting down.
TTCCACCGGCAGGTAAACCAGGCCGCGTTCGGCATCGGCGCTGAAGGGCGCCCACACGCCGGTGTTGCCGGTGTACTCGCGCGCCTCGTCGGTCCAGGTGTCGCCGCCCACCTCGTTCGCGCGTGCGATCGTGTGGAACACCCACAGGCGCTTGCCCGTGCGCGCGTCGAAGGCCATCACGTTGCCCTTGGGCATTTCCTTGCGCGGCGGTGCGGCGCCGGCGGCGAATGCCGAGCCCACGATCACCACATCGCCCACCACCACGGGCGGGGAGCTGGACCCGATTGGCGTCTTGTCCGGATCGAGCGGCGGATCGGCGGCCAGCTTCAGGTCGAGGATGCCGTCCTTGCCGAAACCCGCGACAGGCCTGCCCGTCGCGGCATCCAGCGCCACGAGCTGGTAGCCCGGGGTGATCATGAACAGCGTGTCGCGGCCATCGCGGCGCCACAGCGCAAGCCCGCGGCCAGGGCCCTTGCGCGGCGCGATCTCGCCGCGCGCGCCTTCGTCGAGGCGGTACATCCACAGCGTCTCACCGGTGCGCGCATCGATGGCCACCACGCTGCGCGAGGCACCCGCGGTGGCGTAGATGACGCCATTGGCCATCAGTGGCGTGACCTCCAGGTTCGGATAGATGCTGGAGCCGAAGTTGTGGGATTTCCACCGCCACGCCACGCGCAGCCGCGTGAGGTTGTCACGGTTGATCTGCGCCAGCGGCGAGTAGTTCATGCTGCCCGCATCGCCCCGATGATGCAGCCACTCGGTGTCCGGCGCCGGCAGATCGGGCGCGCGGGAGGGGCGCACATCGCCTGCTGACAGTCGCGTGGCGCCGGGCGCCTGGCCATTCACCGACAGGATCAGCGCCACGAGGTCTTCGTACTGCGAGCGCGCGAGCCCCGCGGGCTGAGTGACCGGCATGGTGCGTCGGGTCTGTTCGTACAGGTCCTGCCAGGGCTTCGGGCCCCACTTGGCCAGGAACGCAGTGCCACGCAGCGCTGGGCCCGCCTCGCCACCTTCCTGCGCCGCGCCATGGCAGGCGGCGCACTGGCGCGAGTAGAGCGTGCGGCCGGCTTCGACCTGGGCGGCGGTGAATGCGGGCGGCGCTGCCGACAGGGGCGGCGGAGCGGGAGGAGCGGCTGCTGCGCCCGCCCAGCCGGGCAGCGTCAGCAACACCATGGACATTGCAGTCATCAGGCGCATCGAGTTCCCCCTTTGGTCCCTTCGCTTTATTTTGTCTGGCGCTGGATCACGCGCTGGCCGTCGGTGACGGCATTGCCAGGAAACAGCACAACGGTGTCCCCTGCATTCACGCCGTCGGTGACGACGCGGTGATTCTCGTCGGCGATGCCGGTAGTCAGCGGCGTGAGCAAGGCCCGGCCATCGACTACCCGGTAGGTGGCCCAGCCCTCGCCATGGCGGAACATCGCCCCCAGAGGCAACCGGACCGCATCGGGCTGTTCTTCCACCACCACTCGCGCGTCGACGCGATAGTCATGGCCCAGTGTCTTTGCAGCCTGGCGATCCTCGAACTGCAGGATGACATTGGTTCGCTGCTCCTCCACGCCCAGTGCTGAGACCTTCATCCTTGCCACGGGCTCCACGCGTTCCACCGTGGCGGCCAGCGGCGCACCTCCCCAGTTCTCGATGAAGGCGCGCTGGCCGGGGCGCATGCGCACCGCGTCCTGCGACAGGAACTCGGCAACCACCTCGACATGCGAGGCATCGCCGATCTCCAGCAGTGGCGAACCCGCTGGCACCACGTTTTCGCTTTTCTGCGGCACGCGCAGCACGCTGCCCGCCACCGGAGCGCGCACCACCACGGATCCTGCCACCGTGCGATCGGCGGGCTGCAGCGCGCTGCGCGCGCGCGCCAGTTCCGCCTGCGACGCATCGCGCGCGGCCTGCGCGGCGTCGAGGCGCGCCTGGCTGGTCTCCACCGCGGCGGTGGAGACCAGCTTCTGTTGCGCGAGCAGGCGGGTGCGATCGTGTTCGCTCCTCGCCAGGTCGAGGGCCGTTTCGCCGAGCGCAGCTGCGCGGCGGCAGCATCCACCGCGGCCCGGGCGGAAAGATCGGTGCGGGTATCGAGGGAAGCCGGCCGCGGCGCGTGTCATGCGCGCGATCACCGCGCCCGCGGCGACGGCTATCGCCCGGCTCCACATCCACTCGCAGCACGCGCCCTGAGATGGGCGCCGAGATCACGTAGGTGTCGTGCATGCGCGTGCGGCCTTCATCCACCAGTTCGACGCGCACGGCGCCCCGGTCCGCCGTGGCGAAGTCCGTTTCGATCGGCCGGGGCAGCAGTCCCCAGATGACCAGCGCGGACAGCACCAGCACGGCGATGCCCCAGATCAGGCGCACGCGGCGGCGTCGGGTCTTGAATTCTTCGGTGACCATCAGTCCCTCGATTTGAGCACGCCCACGAGATCCAGTCGATCCACGCCCCGTCGCACCAGCAGCGTCGCGACCAGCACGGCGAAGGTCACGAACAGGGCGGGGCGCGCATAGGCCGCGGCGTTGGTGACATACGGAAAAGTGAACAGATCGGTTTCGAACTTCGACATAAGCCAGCGCGACATGAAGACGCCGATTGCAGCGCCAATGGGCAGGGCCACCAGCATCAGCGCGCCCAGCGCCGCCACCAGCACATAGGAGGCCTCGCGACGGCCAAAGCCCAGCACCCGCAGGGTGGCCAGGTCCCGCTCCTGTTCGGCCAGCGTGACGCGCGCGGCGGAGAAGGCAACGCCGGCGGCCATCAGCGAGGAGAACACCACGAACAGGGCCGAGAAGAACCCGCTGCCCTGGCTGAGCAGTTTCGTCATCGAGGCGCGGGCGTTGTCCTTGAAACTCACCGCGACGATGCGTGGCAGCTCCTTGGCCCGGGCGCTGAACTGCGGCCGATAGCGGCTGTCGAACAGCAGATAGGCCGCGGTGACGCGGCCGGGTTCGCGCAGCAAGCGGCCCAGTGCTTCTATTTCCAGGTAGGCGGACCCCGCCAGATAGGGCTTCACGATGGCCACCACCGGCAGCAGCGCGCTGGCACGATGGCCGTCGGTGGCCTGCACGCGCACCGTGTCGCCCGGCACCACGCCGAGCTTGTCGGCGAGGTTCACCGCCAGCGTGAGCCCATCCGGGCGCGGAAAGACCTGCTGCAGGTTTTCGTCCAGCGTGCGGTTCAGGGCCACGCTGGCGGGAACGCCCCAGCGCGTTACGCCGTGAGCGGCTGCCGAACTCGAAGATCACATCGGTGCTGCGCACGGGTTCCACGCTGAGCACGCCCGGCATGCGGGCGATCTGATCGAGGATATGGTCGTCCGCGGCCTCGGAGAACGACACCATCACATCCTCGCGATGTGCCATTTCGAAGGTGACTTCAATGATGCGGTTCATCGCCAGCGGGAAGTGCTGCGTCGTGACCATCAGGCCCATCGCCAGCGCGATGCCGGCCACCGTGGTGGCCGAACGGCGCGGAAAGCGCAGGATGCGCCGCGCCACCATGCGCGTCTTGCCGTCGAGCTTCGAAGCCAGCCGCTCCGCCGCGGCGCCGAGGCGGCCGAAGGCAGTGGGGGCAGGCGGCGCCAGCGCCGCGGCGGGCGCCAGGCGCGTGGCGCGCCACACCGCCTGGGTCGCGCCGGCCAGCGCGGCCAGCAGCGCGATGGCCAGCGAACTCAGGTACACGCCGGGACCGGCATCGAAGTGCAGTCCGGGAATCTGGTAGACCGTGGCATAGATGCCGCCGACGTAATTACCCACCAGCCATCCACCGGCCATGCCCGTGATCGCGCCGATGAATCCGAAAACCAGCGCGAACTTGGCGTAATGCATCGCGATGGCGCCATTGCCGTAGCCGAAGGATTTCAGCAGGCCGATGTTCGAGCGTTCGGTGGCCACCAGCCGCGACAGCGAGACATTCAGCAGGAATGCCGCCACCACCAGGAAGAACGGCGGCAGGATGGAAGCCATCGTGCGCAGCGAGGTCAGTTCATCGGCCATGAACTGCGCCGACAGCATCCGGTCGCGGCCATAGGCGCCGCGTCCCCCGTGGCGTGCCAGCAGGCGATCGACCCGCGCGGCCACGGCCTGGAAGTTCGCGCCCGGGTCGAGCCGCATCACCACTTCGTTGAAGGCGCCGTCCCGATCGAAGGCGCGCGCGAGGGATTCACGGTCCATCCACACGATGCCGAAGCGTTCCGGCTCGGGCAGCATCGCGCCGGGCGCCACGGCGAACACGAACTCGGGGAGCTGGCGATGCCCACCACCTGCACCTTCGCGGCGCTTGCCGTAGATGATGGCGCCGAGCGAAGTGCCCACCGCAATGCCGTTGGTTTCGGCGAAGGCTTCTGTTGACCAGCACCTCGCCCGGGCGCGTGGGATCGGGCAATCGACCCGCGCGCATCACGATGCGGTTCACCCGCGGCGCGCGGTCCGGCGGCAGCGACACCATCAGCGCCGACACCGGTTGATCACGGCCGGCAAGGTCCAGCAGGCCAACGCCGGCGACGCGCGCTTCCCAGTTCGCGCACGCCAGGCACCGCCGCCAGGGCGCGTGGCGAGCGCGAGCGGGCGCGCACGACGCCGGCGGCCATCTCGGCCATGTGCTGGTCTTCGTAGTAGGTGTCGCGCGCCTGCTGCAGCGAGTCGTACATGCCATTGGCCATCACCCACAGCACGATGCCGCAGGGCCAGCACGCCGCCCACGGCCGCCAGCTGCATCTTCATGCGCATGAGATCGCGCAGCAGCTTGCGATCGAGCTTGAGCTGCCAGCTCACCAGTGCAGGTCCTTCCGGGTCGCGCCGCGTGGCATTGCGCTCGATGCCGCGGATCATGCCGTCGGCGAAACGCACGACCCGGTCGCCGATCTGCGCGATGTCGGCGTTGTGCGTGATCAGCAGCGTGGTGGTGGCAAGCTCCCGGTTCACCCTGACCAGCGCCTCGAGCACGCGGATGCCGGTGGCCACATCCAGCGCGCCGGTGGGTTCATCGCACAGCAGCACATGCGGGCGCTTGGCGATGGCGCGCGCGATGGCCACTCGCTGCTGTTCGCCGCCCGAAAGCCGCGAGGGAAAGGATCGGCGCGGGATCTGTCCCACCAGCGCCAGCGCATCAGCCGCTGGCATCGGGTCGTGCGCCACTTCGGTGACCAGTTCCACGTTCTCGCGCGCGGTGAGGCTGGCGATCAGGTTGTAGAACTGGAACACGAAGCCGACGTTGTCGCGCCGGAACTGCGTGATGCGCATCGGTTGCCGAGGCGAGGTCGATGTCGTTGAACCAGGCATGCCCCGCGGTGGGGCGGTCGAGGCCGCCCAGGATGTTCAGCAGCGTGGACTTGCCCGGAGCCCGAGGGCCCAGCAGCACGACGCCTCGCCCGGCTCCACCGTGAAATCCACGCCGCGCAGCGAACACGGCGGCGTCGCCGCTGCCGTAGCGCTTCCGCACGCCCTAGGCGGTAGATCGGCGGGGGGGGTAGTCGGCATCCAGCCATGATGCGGATGCCTTATAGTCGTTCAAACGCTTTTCCCCTACGGAGCCCGCATGAACCTGGAACACCTGCCCATCGGAAAAAAACCCGCCGCACGAGGTCAATGTCGTGGTCGAGGTGCCCGTTGGCGGTGAACCCATCAAGTACGATCCACAAGCCCTCGGGCGCGCCGATGGTGGATCGTTTCCCGTATACGGCCATGCGCTACCCGGGCAACTACGGCTTCATCCCGCACACGCTGTCCGATGACGGCGACCCCCGCGACGTGGTCATCGCCAACCAGCGCGGGCTGACGCCGGGCGCGTAGCCGGGCGTGCGACCCGTGGGCGTGCTGAAGATGCAGTGACGAGGCGGGCGGCGATGAAAGATCATCGCCGTGCCGGTGCCGAAGCTCGCGCCCCTACGAACATGTGCACACCACCTGACTCGCCGGATATCACGGTGATGCAGATCCAGCACTCCGATCACTTGTAGCGACCCGGAACCCGCAAGCGGGTGAAGGTGCTGGGCTGGGGCGATGCCGCCAGGCGCGCGACCTGATCAGCGCAGCAATCGCGCGTGCCGGGCGGCATCGAGGCAATGAGATGATTGGCGCGCGCCGGGCATCTGGCGAGGATATGCCGGGTGATGCGCTCGTAGTGGCTGGTGAAGCGGGCGACGCCGCATCGCCCATCACTCCGCGAGCCGTCGCTGCCCCTCGCGCGCCAGGCGTTCGCGCAGCTTCAGTGCCCGTTCCGTGCGCCAGGCCAGCACCACTTCGAACGAGGGGCGGCCAGCAGCACCAGCGGGACAGGCGCGAACAGTGCCGCATAGCGCCCCTGCAGGGCGCTCCGTTCATACGGTCATGCCAGCGGCCCGCGCGTCCTCGTCGCGTCTCCAGCGCGCTGACCGGCGCGGCCAGCCGCGCTGCTGACTCCGGGTTTCGCCCCGACACACCAGCCTGGCGGATCACGGCCTGCAATGGCCCTCGACCGTGCGCCACTGGGCTGCGCGGCCTGCGGTCATCGATGGCCTTGTCGAACACCGGCAATTTTGCGTGCCGCCGGCACCGGCCAGCGAGTCGATCACCGCCTGCCAGCCCACGTCATGGGTGCCGGGCACGCCGCGGGGCGGCCAGCAGCGTGGACGCACGGTGCGCGAGCTGGCGCTCGGCATGCGGCAGGTAAAAGTCGTCGATGGACACTGCCGCGGTGGGCAGTTCGTCGCGGTTCAGCAGCTCCGCCAGCACGGCTTGATGCGTGGTGGATTTGCTGCCGCCCCAGCGCCGCACAGGCCGATGACCACCAGGCCGTCGCGCTGCCGGATGCGCGTGGCCAGCGTTCCTGCAGCGGCAGCGCGGACTCGATGGTGTGCCGGCAGCCCCCGGAAGCTTCTCCTCGCGCAGGTACCGGCCGATCTATTCCCGCATGGCGTGGTTGCTTGTGGCCACCGACGCCGGGCGTGCAGTGGCCGGGCCAAAGGAAGAAGGCTTCCAGGTTCCGCGCCACCCGCATGCCCATGTCGGTGCGGGTTTTCGCGTGGCGCTGCCCAGGTGGCAGCGGCACCACGTTGTCGAGCGACAGGCAGGCCCGGATGCACCTTGGCTCGGCTTCATAGATATCGAGGCCTGCGCCGGCGATGCACGCCGCCTGGAGCGCCCTGATCAGCGCCGCTTCATCCACCACCGGCCCGGGCGCGGTGTTGATGAGGACCGCGGAGGGTTTCATCCATGGCAGCCGCTTCGGGGCTGAGACTGCAGGTGCGTGGCCGCGCCGCCCGGCAACGCAGCGAGATC
>JADJXW010000011.1 GCA_016720075.1 Pseudomonadota bacterium | reverse complement strand
GCTGTGGCGCCGCGATGGCCGCGACACGCTGTTCATGATCACCCCGGGCTACCAGCTCGTGGCGCTGGATGCCGCGACGGCAGGCCTGTCGCGGGTTTCGGCAAGGACGGCATCCTCGACCTGAAGCTGGCCGCCGATCCGCCGCTCGATCCGGACAAGACGCCAATCGGGTCCAGCTCCCGCCCGTGGTGGTGGGCGATGTGGTGATCGTGGGCTCGGCATTCGCCGCCGGCGCCGCGCCGCCGCGCGGAAATGCCCAAGGGCAACGTGATGGCCTTCGACGCGCGCACGGGCAAGCGCCTGTGGGTGTTCCACACGATCGCACGCGCGAACGAGGTGGGCGGCGACACCTGGACCGACGAGGCGCGCGGTGCACCGGCAACGCGGGCGTGTGGGCGCCTTTCAGCGCCGATGCCGAACGCGGCCTGGTTTACCTGCCGGTTGAAGGGGGCCACAGGGGTTTCTCCGGCGGACATCGCCCGGGCAACAACCTGTTCACCAGCAGCCTGGTGTGCGTGGACGCGCACCGGCGAACGCCGCTGGCACTTCCAGCTGGTCCACCACGACATCTGGGATTACGACACGCCGGCCGCGCCGGTGCTGCTCGACATCACCGTGAAGGGCAAGCGCATTCCCGCGGTGGCGCAGTTTAGCGCGGGACTCACGTACGTGTTCGACCGCGTCAGCGGCGTTGCCCGTGTGGCCATCGTCCAGCGGCCCGTGCCGCAGAGCGATGTGCCGGGCGAGGTCACCTCACCGACGCAGCCGATTCCCACTCTGCCGGAACCCTTCAGGCGTCTGGGCGTGAGCGAGGCCGACCTCAACAACCTCACGCCCGAGATCCTGGCCGAAGCCAAGCGCCTGGTGGCGCGCTATCGCATGGGGCCGCTGTACCCCCCGCCGTCACTGATCACCGAGACCAACGCCGGCACGCTGCAGGTGCCGGATCGCAGGGTGGCTCGAACTGGCAGGGCGCCGTGGCCGATCCGGAAACCGGCATCCTGTATGTGTCGTCCACTTCCACCATCACCACGATGCAGCTGGCCAGCGATCCGGCGCGCTCCAACATGCGCTACATCCTCGCGGGCAGTCGCATCGCAGGGCCATTCGGGCTGCCGCTGGCGCGCCACCCTGGGGCACGATCGTGGCGACCGACCTGAATACGGGCAAGAAGCTCTGGACCGTCGCCAATGGCGACACGCCCGAGTGGGTCAGCAAGCACGAGAAGCTCAGGGCATGGTGATTCCGCGAACCGGACATGACGATCGCGCGGGTCTGCTGGTGACCAAATCGCTGCTGTTCGCCGGCGAAGGCGCCGGCATGTTCGTCGCCAGCGAAGGCGGCAACATGTTCCGCGCGCGCACGACAAGCGCACCGGCAAGATTCTCTGGGAGATGGACCTGGGTCTCAGGCAGACCGGACTGCCGATGAGCTACGCCATCGGCGGCAAGCAGTACATCCTGGTGCCTGCGGGATCGCCCGGCAACGCCGGCGAGTTCATCGCGCTGGCGCTGGCGGACTGAACATTCCCGGCGCGTCAGCGCGCGCCCGGTGAATGCGCAGGATGGCGCCCTGGGCTCATCCGTCGCCACGTAGAGCATGCCATCGGGGCCCTGCTTCACGTCGCGGATGCGCTGGTGCAGTTCGCCCAGCAGCGATTCGCGGCGCAGCTCCTCGAGCCTGTCGTTGAGCAGGATGCGATCCAGCCGTCCGGTGCCGGGCACCTCACCGTATCTGACGCCACCCACGAACAGGTCACCCTTCCATTTCGGCAGCGCATCGCCGGTATAGAAGGTGAGGCCCGATACCGAAATGGCTGGCATCCAGTACAGCAGCGGCGGCTCGAACCCGGCATGCGTGGGCTCGCTGACCTTGGCCTGCCACGGACCGGGATAGGTGCGGCCAAGGCTCACCAGCGGCCAGCCGTAGTTGCGGCCTGGCTTGAGCAGGTTGATCTCGTCGCCCCCGTTGGGGCCCATTTCCGACAGGTACACCTCGCCGGAAACCGGATGAACCGCCAGGCCCATGGAGCTGCGATGCCCCATCGTGTAGATCTCGGGCCGATAGCCTGCCTTGCCCACGAAGGGATTGTCGGCAGGCACGGTGCCATCGTCCTTCAGGCGCATCACCTTGCCGCCCAGTGACATCGGATCCTGCGCGGCCGCATCGGCCCCGGTGGCGATCCACAGCAGGTTGTCGGGCGTCATGGCGAGGCTCACCGCGCCGCGCAGGTTTTCGCCGACGAAGATGTCGCGCACATCCTGCAGCGCATTGCCAACGAGGCGCGCGCGCCCACGGCCACAGTGTGGCGAGTGGCGTCCAGCGGCTTGCTGTACGCGAAATAGATGAGCTGGTTCTGCGCGAAATTGCGGTGGACGATGAGGCTCATGTAGCCGTGCACCGCGCCCAACCCACCGGACTTTCCGGCGTACTTCGAGACGGGGCCCCCGGTTATCGGATTCGGATCAAGTTTGCCGCCGCGCAGCACCCTCGAAGGCGGCCGGTGCGCTCGGTGAACAGCAGGTCACCATTGGGGAGGAAAGCCAGGCTGTAGGGATATTCGATATCACGTGCCAGCACGGTGACCCGGATGTCCTGGCCTTCACCGGTGCGCATGTCGAAGGGACCGGCAGGCAGCACCTGGTCGGCAAGGCCCGTGGGCGCGACAGGCACGCCGTTCGCGAACGGCACCTTCTGCTGTGCCTGCGCGGACATCGTCAGCAACAACGCAGGCATGATCGCCAGCCGAATCGCGGTACGCATCGTGACCCCCTTTTTTCTGGTGTTCTGCCGGACGTGCCGGTGGGGCGATGTTAGCCCAGTTCGGGTACAGTCCGATGTGATGTCCTCCAAGACCCGGCAGGCGCTGGACAGCGCGATGCAACTCGCCCTCCAGCGCCACCAGGCCGGCGACCTCGTGGCCGCCGAGGAACAGTACGGCAAGGTGCTTGCGCTTGACGCCACCCACCCCGGCGCCCTGCACAACCTGGGCATCATCCGGCTTTCACGCGGCGATACCGATGGCGCCCTGCTGCTGCTGGGTGCGGCCGTGGAGCAGCGTCCGGCCGAACCGGCCTTCCAGTTCAACCTGGGACTTGCGCAACAGACCAGCGGCGAACTGGAACTCGCCGCCACGGCGTATCGGCAGGCCGTGAAACTCAATCCCGCCTACCGCAAGGCGTGGGAGAACTTGGGCGTGGTCCTGCAGGACCAGCAGCAGCACGATGAAGCCATTGCCGCCTACCGCCGCGCCCTCGTGCTGGATGCCGGATCGGTGCTGGCCCGGCAGAACCTGGGGCAATGCGCTGCGCGCGCTGGGTCGCCTGCAGGAGGCCGAGGCTGAATACCGTGCCGTGCTCGATCTGCAGCCGCTGCAGGCCGATGCAGCCGTGCAGCTCGGCGCCACGCGTCTGATGCGGGCGATTTCTCCGGCTGGGACGACTACGAATGGCGCTACTGGTCCAGTGAATCGCTGGCGGGCAGCCCTGCCCTGGCCCATGCCCCTGCCGAAATGGGACGGCGGCGATCTGGCCGGCCGCACGATTCACCTCTACGGCGAACAGGGCATTGGCGATGAAATCATGTTTGCCTCCTGCGTGGCAGACATGGCGCGGCGCGCAGCGCAGGTGAAGCTGTGGTGCGAGCCGCGCCTGGCACCGCTGTTCGCCAGATCATTTCCCGGCGTGGAGGTTCTGGCCAAGCCACGTGGCGGACTGGCGCCGCTGCTGGAGCCGCAGGCAAATGAAACGCTGCGCTGCTCGCTGGCCTCGCTGCCGCGTTTTCTTCGGCGCGCGGCGCCAGATTTCCCGGGCTCGCCCTATCTTGCAGCGGATGCCGTCGCGACGGCGCGCTGGCGCGAACGCTTCGCGGCCCTGGGTGGCCGGCGCGTCATCGGAATTTCCTGGCGCGGCGGTGGCGCGCCGCGGGCGCGCGAGGCACGCTCGATCGCGCTGGAACAACTCGCGCCGCTGTTCGCGATAGAAGGCGTGCGGATCGTCGATCTGCAGTACGGCGATCATCGCGAGGAAATCGCACGCTTCAATGCTGGCGCCGCCAATCCCCTGGCGAGGTTCGATGACATCGATCCGCTCAGGGACATGGACGGATTCGCGGCGGCCATCGCGGCGCTGGATGCCGTGGTCTGCGTGGACAACTCCACCGCGCACCTGGCAGGCGCGCTGGGCGTACCCACCCTTCTGCTGCTGCCCTTCCAGGCGGACTGGCGATGGGAGCACGGACGGGAGGCCTCCCCCTGGTACGCCAGCCTGCGCCTGCTGTGGCAGCAGCAACCCGGACCGGATGCATGGCCCAGCGTCGTGCAACGCGCCAGCGAACAGCTTTCGAACATGGACGGGGCGGGAGCGCAGGTGTTGTCAGGTGGCGTTGCTGCGGCGGCTGCGCCCGGCGTTGCACGCCCTGACGTCGACGCTGCCCCGGACATCCTGCTGCTCAACGACACCAGCTACTGGTACCACTGGGGCTGCACGTGCACCTCGCTCGCGCTGCACGAGTCGCTGCGCGAACGCGGACTCACGGTGGACCCCGTGCACATCACGCACCTTAACGCGCTGGCGCCGCTGCCGGTCACTGTCGCGCAGTTCGACGACGATGCGTTCTTCGAGGCGTTCCGCGCCGGCAACCCGGGACTGATCTCGCGGCTGCAAGCCGCATCCCGGGTGATGGTCAATGGCGAGGGCAGCCTGCATGACTTCGGCATCACGGCCCGCGCGCTGCTGTATCTGATCTACATCGCCGCGAAGCGCATGGGCAAGGCCGTGCACATCGTGAATCACTCCTGCTATCCAGCCACGGCTGGCGATCCGACGGCCCTGGATGCGCTGTACCGCATGGTGTATTCCACCGCCTCGTTCGTGGCCGTGCGCGAGGAAAAGAGCCTCGCGCGCCTGACTGCGCTGGGCATCGAGGCGACGCCGACCTTCGACTGCCTGCCTCTCTATGCCGCCCGTCACCCGGTGAATGCGCCGCGCGTCATGCGCCGCGTGGTGATGGCCGGCTGCGTGCAGCTGGATGCGCGGATGGTGGAGCTGCTGGCGCGACTGGGCAACGAGGTGCTGGCTGCGGGATGCGAGCTCATCTTCCTGGCCGGCGCGAATGCGTGGCTCGCACAGGACGATGCGCTGCTGCTCGCCGCGCTGCATCCCCGGCTACGCGGCCGCTACCGACTGGTGGCCGCCACCAGCGAGGCCGAATGGCTGGAAACGATCGCGGGGGCGGGCCTGCTTATTTCAGGTCGCTTCCATCACAGCATCGCCGCCGCAGCGGTGGGCACGGCGCTGCTGATTGCCGGCAGCAACACGGCCAAGAACGAGGGGCTCATCGACCGGCTCGGGCTCAACCCGGATGCGGTATGGATGGATGCCGCGCAGCCCGATGTCGCCTCCACCCGGCTGGCGGCATTGCTGCGCGATCCTGCCGGCGGAACCGTCGATCCCGCGCGCCTCGCGCAACTGCGGGAACTGGCGAACCGCAACTTCGAGCAACTGCCCGCGCGCTAGTGGCGCGGCAGCCCAGGGCCCGCCCTCAACAGGCTGTCAGCCTTCCGGCGGCGCGGGCATCTGTGCCTCGGGAAGCGGCTCGGGTGGCGCCGGTGGCTGGCCACCGAACATCGGCGGCAGCTGCGGGGATTTGCCGTTGATCGACAGCTTGCCGTCGCGGAATTCGATGTGGCTGGTGACCTTGCCGCCCTCGCGCTTCACGTAGCCCTGGTCGAGTCCCATGCCCATGATCATGTTGCCATTGGGCACGTTCTCGAACAGCGCCTGCGGCGCCTCGAAGGTGATGTCGGCCACCAGCTTGGGCAGCAGCGCCATGGCGCCGGACGCCAGGTCCTCGTCCGTGACGCCCTGCAGCTTGATCACGCCCCTGAAAGCCGCCTCGCCTTCGGCCGTGACCACACCGATGCGGTCGATGACGAACTCCGGATCGTGCTTGAGCAGCTCGCGGCCATGCTCGGCCAGCGGGGCCATCAGCGCCGCCTCGGCGCCCAGGGGATTGCCCATGGCATTCGAGTACGAATCGCGCAGCGCCCGGGTGAGCTTCTGCAGCGTGGGCGTGTGCAGGTGCCGCAGCGTCATGTCGTAGTGCACTTCCTTGAGCTGGAACTTCAGCGAATCCAGCGCGGCGGTCTTCACCTCGCCCGACCCCATCCGGAAGGCATAGTCGAAATAGTCGCCCTTGCTGGTGCTGTCGATGTCGTAGCGGATGTCGCTCACGTCCACCGCTGGCGAGCGGCTGCTGGCCACACTGACCTTGCCGACGCCGAAGCCGACCTTGCCATCGTAGAGATCCTCGGTGACGCGGCTGCCCTTGCCCTCGACACTGAGGTTGCTGAACAGCGCGTGCTCCTTGCCGTCATCACTGGTGAATTCGATGCGCGGCTGGCGCCCGCTGACATCATAGGATTTGCCGCCACGCGACATGCCGATGGCCAGGCTGAAATCATCCCAGGCGATCGTGCCGCTGGCCCTGGGTGCGCCCAGCTTGCTGAGCGCTATCGTGCGCGCGTCGCCGGACAGCGTGGTGGTGCCGCCGCCGAAGAAGCCCATGCGCGTGCGGATCTTCACCGGCTCTTCGGTGCCCAGCACCTCGATCAGCTTGCTGCGGATCTGCTCGTTGATCACGAATTTCGTGTCGAGCCGGGCCAGCCCCAGCCCGGCGCCGCCCAGCACGGGTCCGTGCAGCACGTCGCTGCGCACGGAGAATCGCTGCTGCGCCAGGACCGGCGCGGCATCGGCAAGGGCCGCGACAGGCGTGCCGCCCAGGCCGGGCAGCACGAACTCGAACGTGACCAGCGATTCGGAACGGAACCAGCCCGCACTCCACTTGCGTTCAGCGATGCGGATGTAGGGCACCTTCTCGACCAGCGAGTCCAGGCCCTTGTCCACGCGCGAATGCGCGACGCGACCCATGTACCAAGGTCCAGCGCCCACGATCACGACCAGCGCCACGACGATGGCGACGACGAGCTTCTTCATTCCTGCACTCCCTGCACGGCAATGCGGAAAGTGTAGCGGGGCTATTCCGGCGGGCGGCGGGAATGGCCGCAGGCTGCGACCTGCGTCATGCCCGCAGAGCGTCGGCGGCTAGTGGGCCTGGGTATCCGGCCGGATCTGGAATTTGACTATTTTCCCCGTCGTGCCCTTGCCGCCTTCGGTGTGCCACACGAGATGGGTGCCGTAGTTGGCATACAGGCCCCGCCCCTTCCAGCCGGCATTCGGATCATCGATGCGGCCATCCAGGCCGCGCTGGTAGAAGCCCAGCGGATAAGGCACGCGCAGGTACGTCCATTTGCCGGTTTTCGGATCCAGCGCGATCAGCGAGTCGGAGTTGGAGCCGGTGAGGATAGGCGTGTCCTTGCCGAGGCCCGAGACATCGTGCTGGTCCACCCAGCCGTAGTAATGGAAGTCGGCGGGATAGATGCTGCCCTTGAATTTCGGACCCTGCGTCTGCCACACCGTCCAGCCCTCGGCACACAGGTCGCCCTTGTCGGCGCCAGGGCCATTGGTCTGCGTGCACTTGCTGCGATCGAAGCGGGCCCACTGCGATGTGGCGGCCATCGCCACCCAGGGACGACCCTGGCTGTCGATGTCGATGCCCCGCGGATTCAGGGTGCCCTTGGGCACGCGATAGACCTCCGAAATGCACGATTCCGGGCGGATTGCTGCCGCGATCCAGTCGCACGATAAACCCGCGGTCCACGCCGTTCGCACCCTCCGACGCGCCCCAGACGATGTTCGCATTCGTGGGATCGGGAATGACCGAGTACAGCGACCTGCGCACCTCGGTATCGAGCTTCGGATCGGGCTTGGCGCTGTTGGCCGCGTTCCAGGGCTTGGTGATCCTGCCATCGCCATTGGTGTCGATGATCTGCGGGCACCAGCCCTGCGAGAGCTGTTCGTCGTGCGTCTGGTCGAACAGGCGGGTGTTCAACCAGCCGAAGATCGGGCCGGTAAGCTCGTTGAAGTAGAGCGTGCGGTCCGCGTCATTGGCGAACTGCAGGTGGTGCGTGCTGTAGCAGGTGTCGATCAGCTCGAACTTGCCCGTGGCCGGGTCATACACCGAGGCCTGCCGGAAGCTGTTGCGCAGTGGATAGTACTTCGCGAACTTGTTCTGGCTGCCTTCCTTGCAGAACGCGGGCTCGTCATTGCGGATCTTGGACGTGTTCCAGACTCTGCCGCGCTCATCCATCATCGGGTTGTGCGGATCGGAGGGGTGCTCCTTGCCCCACAGGTGCTCCATGCCCCAGAAGTTCGAGGGTCGGGCCGCCGGTGGGAAACGCGTTGCCACCTTGCGGGGATCCTCGCGCGTGGGAATAACCACCTTCCACGCATCATTGGTCACCGGGTCCACCACGTTGATCGTGCCGTGGCCCGCGGAAACCGCGTAGATCGGCCCGTAGGCGTTCACCGTGGGACGATTCTTGTCGGTGGCGATTTCATCGTGCATGAAATCCTGCGGGCCGCCGATGTCCCACAGCGTGACCACCACATTGCGCTCGATGCCCTGTGGCCGCGGGGGAGCAGGCGGCACGGCGCCGGATTCCACGCTGCGCGTCCAGTCCGCCATGGTCTTCGCCATGCCCTCGCCGCCGAACTGCAGGAAAGCGGCAGCCATGTTGGTGCCGCGCACGCCCAGCGTCGTGCGATACAGCCAGGCATCTTCGTGCGACTTGAATCCGAGCTTCTCGGCATCCATATGCGTCAGCGTGCGCGTGAGCTGGTTGCCGAGCTGGTGGCAGAAGTTGCAGTCCTTCTTGAAACGGTGCATCCAGTCGTCCTGCGAGAGTATGCCGGGCATGAACCCATTGCCGCCGTTGGCCACGCCGCCGGTGCCGGGAAAACTGCTGGCGGCGGGCACTTCGAGCAGCGACAGCCAGTAGTCGCCTGGATACACCTTCGCGGCCTCGCGCGCGTCCTTCGCGGCCTGCACCTTCAGCTCGAGCCCGGCATCACCCGGACGGCCCTTCACCTTCGGGGAATCCACCAGTCCATAGCCACGCACCCACACGTTATAGGTGGCATCGGGAAGCTGCGGCAGCGTGAAGCGACCCGCGTCATCGGTGACCACGATCTTCACGAAAGGGGTATTGGTTTCCTGCGTCTCGGCGATGACCCAGACCCCGGCCTCGGGTCCGGCGCCGTTGAGCACACGGCCTGAGATGAAGCCTTCCGGATACGCGCGCTTCGCCGAGGCGGGCGCCTGCGCCTGGACTGCCCAGGTCAGCAGCGCCAGTGTTGCTGAAGCCACCGCTATCAAGTGCCTTTTCATTTTCTTCTCCCCCGCCCTATCCGTTCCGGCAGATAGTACTTCACGCCAGGGAATGCGCTATAACTTGCACGGGGGCGTCGCGAAACAATTCCAATACCGAAACCGCCATGATTCTCCGGAACACACTGCTGACGGTCTTCATCGCTGCCGCCGCCCCTCATGCCGCGGCACAGTCGCTGTTCTCGGGCGGCAGCGCCGTGCGCGGCAATGCCAACACGGGACAAGCCACTTACGTGCAGTCCTGCCTCGCCTGCCACGGGCCGCGGCTGGAGGGCAGTCCGTTCGCACCCGCGCTGGTAGGCAGCAGTTTTCAGGATCACTGGCGCGGCAAGCCGGCCGCTGAATTGCTCGCGCAGATGCGCAAGACCATGCCTCCCAAGGGCACCGGGACGGTAAGGCCTGAAGCGTTCCCCGACCTGCTGGCCTTCCTGGTCAAGGCCAATGAAGAAGGATCCGGTTTTCTTGCGAAGCTGACAGGGCCAGCGGCCTCGTCGGCCACGGCCACGGCGGCGAACACGGCGACGGCGATCGTCCGAACGGCTCCCATGCCCGCAGCGGTGGCCCAGCGCCTGAAGGGACTTGCCGCCGTCACGGATGCCATGCTGGCCTCGCCGGCCGAGGGCGACTGGCTGATGTGGCGCCGGACCTTCGACTCGGCGGGTTTCAGCCCCTTGAAGCAGATCGATCGGCGCAACGTGCAGCGCCTCGGCAAGGCCTGGAGTCTCGTGCTAGATCAGAGCGGCAACGAGATCACGCCGCTGGTGCATGGCGGAATCCTGTTCGTGCACAGCGGCGCTTCGCTCACCGCGGTGGATGCGGCCAGTGGCACGCCGCTGTGGAAATACGAGCGGGAAATCGCCCGCGCTTCCGGCGCGGCACGGCAGTTCGACCCAAGCCGGCGGGCGCGCGTGAAGTCGATCGCGATCTACGGGCATGCGCTCTACATGCCGACGCCCGATGGCCATCTGGTGGCGCTCGATGCGCGCACCGGCAAGCTGCTCTGGGATCGCGCCATCAACGCAGGCGCCGCCGGTTCTGGATTGCAGCTCTCCAGCGGTCCGCTCGCGGCGCGCGGCGTGGTGATGATTGGCGTGAGCCTGGGACTGGCGAGCGCTGGTGGATGTTTCATCGTGGCGCTGGATGCCCTCACGGGTGCCGAGCGCTGGCGCTTCCAGACCGTGGCGCGACCCGGTACGCCGGGCGGCGATTCGTGGAATGGCGCGCCCATTGAGGAACGCTATGGCGCTGGCGTGTGGACCACCGGCAGCTACGACCCCACGCTCAACCTCGCCTATTTCGGCGTAGGCAATACCTACACCACCGCCACGCTGCTGCAGCCGCGCCCGGGCGCGGGTGGCGTGACATCCAACGACGGGCTTTTCACCGACGCCACTCTCGCGCTGCGGCCGGAAACCGGCGAGCTGGTGTGGCATCACCAGCATCACCGGCGCGATGTCTGGGACCAGGACTGGGCTTTCGAACAGACGGTGGTGACGCTTGGCAATGGCCCCGCTGCGCGCCGCGCCGTGGTCACGGGCGGCAAGACCGCGGTGTTCGAGGCCGTGGATGCGGCGACCGGGAAATTCCTGTTCGCGCACGACACGGGCCTGTCGAACCTGTACGCCTCGATCGATCCGGCCACGGGCGCCAAGATCAACAACCCGCAACTGGAGCCGGTGCCGGGCAAGGCGCTGCTGCTGTGCCCGAGCAACCTCGGCGCGCGCAACTGGCCCGCCACATCGCTGAATCCCGCCACTAGAATGCTGTTCGTGCCGCTGCAGGAATCCTGCACGGATTTCACCTGGCAGCCACGCGGCGCGAAGGAAACGGCCAGTGGCGGATCGGACATCCGGTTCACGCCGCGAATGCGACCGGGAAGCGATGGCAAGCTGGGTCGCCTGATCGCGCTCGACCTGGATTCCGGTCGCGTGGCATGGATGCATCGGCAGCGGATGCCCGTGGCCAGTTCGCTGCTGGCCACGGCCGGTGGCGTGGTGTTCATGGCCGATGTGGATCGCCATTTCGGCGCGTACGACCAGGACATTGGCGCCCTGCTGTGGAGCACGCGCCTGCCGGCCGCCGCGGAATCCAGCCCCATTGCCTTTGCCGCGGGCAACAGGCAGTTCATCGCCGTGGTCAGTGGCGAGGCCAGTCACCTGGGCAACTACAACCGCGGGCTGGTGCCGGAACTCGGCGAGCCGGTCACGGAAATTTCGCTGCAGGTCTTCGCGCTGCCGGAACGCTGACCCCGGGGGGCATTGCCTGAATCGTCAGTAGGACATACAGTCTCCTGCAGGAGAAACCAATGCAAGTGCGAATTCTGACCTTCAGGGCGATGACCGCGCTGGTCTTCGCCGCAGGACCCTGCCTGCAGGCCATCGCGGCCCAGGCACCAGGCTCGGGGGCGCAGCCGCCCAAACCGGTCGTCATGGGTGATCCGCTGCGGCGCGACCTGGGCGTGCCGGACAGCTCGCCCAACATCTCGGGCACCTGGTCGCCCAACACCTTCTTCCGTGTGATCTCGCCGGTCGATGGCTCCGCCACCCCTTTCCTGCCCTGGGCGCGAGAGTTCTTCCTGAACCGCAATGCGGCCGAGGCCCGCGGCGAGCCGCTGTTCGACCCCAACGCCAACTGCCTGCCCAGTGGCGTGCCGCGCGTGATCCCCACGCCCTATCCGCTCGACATCGTGCAGACCCCCGATGCCATCTACATCGGCATCGAGGTCATGCACAGCTTCCGGATCATCCACATGGATGGCAGGCCAATGCCGGCCGATTTCAAGCCCACCTACCTGGGCTACTCGGCGGGCCGATGGGAAGGCGACGTGCTGGTCGTGGAAACCACCGGCCTCAACGGCTACACGCAGGTGGACGAGGAAGGCCGCCCCAAGAGCAGTTCAATGAAAGTCACGGAGCGCTACATGAAGCGCGCACCGGACCTGCTGGAAATCACCTACACGCTGGATGACCCGAGGACGTATTCGCGCCCGTGGACCGCCCGTGCACAGTATCGCTGGGCGCCAACCCTGCGCTTCAGTGAATACGTCTGCGAAGAAAACAACCGCAACAAGCCGGATGCCAGCGGCAAGCTGCGCACGCGCTGAGGGGCATCACCATGGCAAGAAACGTTTCATTCGCGGCTGCGGCCGCAACCGTCCTGGCATTGCTCGGCTCCGCGGCCGCCTGGCCACAGGGTGCCCGCAACAGCTCCATCCCGGCGGAAAACGAGGCCAATGCCAGGCAGGCCGCGGTGGACAACGCCGCCCGCCCGCTGCTGGCGGCCGCCCGCGCCAAGCCGTACCTGGGTGGCTATTGGCGCATCGCGCAGCCCATCGCCGCGCTGACCACGGTCGAAGGCAAGTCGCCACCGCTGAATGCCGCCGGCCGCAAGGTGCTTCGCCAGGTGGCCGCCGAACGCAAGGCCGGACGGAATCCCGATCCGATGGACCTGTGCCT
The DNA here is from genome assembly GCA_016720075.1 of Pseudomonadota bacterium. Classification (GTDB taxonomy): domain Bacteria; phylum Pseudomonadota; class Gammaproteobacteria; order Steroidobacterales; family Steroidobacteraceae; genus ZC4RG30. Next base: position 81,036 of record JADJXW010000011.1, on the reverse strand, counting down.
GCCGCCCGGCACGCCCCGCTCACTCACGGTCGACAAGCCGTTTGCGATCGCGCACGCCGCGGTGAAGGTCACGTTCTTCCATCAGGTCTATCACGTGATCCGGCACGTGTATCTGGATGGCCCGCTGCAGGTGACCGACGACAACCGCGACGAACTGTGGGAAGGCACTTCATCGGGTCGCTGGGATGGCGACACGCTGGTCATCGAAACCGCCAATTTCAACGGCAAGCAGTGGCTCGACGACTCGGGCCTGCCGCAGTCGGTGGCCATGCGGGTAACCGAGCGCATCCGCCGCGTCGATGCCGAAACGCTCGAGAATCTCGTCACCTACGAAGATGCCACGTACTACTCGAAGCCGTGGACGGCGCGCCTGGTCTTCAAGGCCCAGCCCCGCTCCACGTTGCTGGTCGAGGAAGACTGCGCGGAGAAGCTGCTGGACTTCCCGATGAAGGCCTACGCACCGGAATGATCCGGTGCGTCTACCGCGCGACCAGCGTGCGCAGTTTTGCCAGGGCTGCCTCGTCGTTGTCGAGTGGTGAGATCGAATCAACGTAGCGTCCGGCGCTGTCCACCAGAAACACCGCGGTGCTGTGATCGACGTTGTACCCGCCCGAGGGCTGCGGCACCTTCGCGTAGACCACGCGGTACGCATCGGCGATCGCCGCGACCTGCGCGGGCGTGCCCGTAAGCCCGATCATCGAAGCTCGGAACAGATCGACGTACGCGCCCACCGAGGCCGGCGTATCGATCTCCGGATCCACCGACACGAATACGATCTGCAGCTTCTCGCCGTCGGCGCCCATGCGACGACGCCAGTCCGCCAGGTGCAGGAGCGTGGTCGGGCACACGTCCGGGCAACGCGTGTAGCCGAAGTAGATCGCGAACGGCCTGCCGCGCAGGTTCGCATCTGTGAAGGGGCGGCTGTCGCGATCAAGCAGTTCGAAGGCACCGCCGATCGAGGGCGGGCGCTGCAGCCAATGGCTGAGGAAGGCCCCGGCCGCAACAGCCACTACCGGCAGCACCGCCACCGACCATGCCGGGCGGCGGGCAAGAATCCCGCGCTGTGTCATTTCGCCGGCGGCGCGGGCATGGGGCTCATCATCGACGCGGCCATGGCGCGCACTTCCATCATGACCGTCTGCTCACCACCGGCTCGGAACTTCAGCGTTACCGGCACTTTTTCGCCCGCCCGCAGCGGTCGCTGGAGCTTGATGAACATGATGTGCAGGCTGCGTGGCTTGAGTTCAACACGGCCCTGCGCGGGTATGGCGATGCCCTCCGGCAATTCGCGCATGCGCATCATGCCGTTCTCCATCTGCACGGTGTGGATCTGCACTTCGGCGCTGACCGGCGAGCTTGCCGCCACCAGCTGATCGGCCGACTTGCCGTCGTTCACGATCGTCATGAACCCGCCGCCATCGCGCTGACCCTCGGCCGTTTCGCGGGCCCAGGGGGCTTCGATGCGCAGTTGCGCGGGCGCGGCTGCAGGCACATTGCGGATTCCCGTCGCCATGAAGGCCAGCGCCAGCATTGCGATCATCGAGTGCGACTTCATCTGGCGTCTCCTTTGCCGAGACTTGAATTCTGCACAGCCGAAGCCCGATTGGCCACTGGCATCCCGCGCTCGTACCAGCCCCTGCTGCCATTGACGATCTTTACCACGGACAGCATGACGGGCACCTCGATCAGCACACCCACCACCGTGGCCAACGCGGCACCGGATTCGAAGCCGAACAGGCTGATCGCCGCCGCCACGGCGAGCTCGAAGAAATTGCTGGCGCCGATCAGCGCCGAGGGTCCCGCTACGCAGTGCGCTTCTCCGGTGGCGCGGTTCAGCAGGTAGGCGAGCCCGGAATTGAAATAGACCTGGATGAGAATGGGAACGGCAAGCAGCGCGATCACCAGCGGCTGGCGCAGGATCTGCTCACCCTGGAAACCGAACAGCAGCACCAGCGTGACCAGCAGCGCCACGAGACTGGCAGGACCTATGCGCCGCAAAGTGGCCGCCAGCCGCTCCGGTCCGCCGTTGGCGAGCAGCAGCCGCCTTGCCCCCTGCGCGATGAGCACCGGCACGACGATGTACAGGCCAACGGACAGCAGCAATGTATCCCACGGCACGAGGATGGAAGACAGCCCCAGCAGCAGCGCCACGATGGGCGCGAAGGCGACCACCATGATCGCGTCGTTGAGCGCCACCTGCGACAGCGTGAAATGCGGCTCGCCCTCGCACAGGTTGCTCCAGACGAAGACCATTGCCGTGCAAGGGGCCGCGGCCAGCAGGATGAGCCCTGCGATGTAGGAGTCGATCTGCGCGGCCGGCAGGTATGGCCGGAACAGGTAGCCGATGAAGAACCAGCCGAGCAGCGCCATGGAGAACGGCTTCACCGCCCAGTTGACGAACAGCGTCACGCCGATGCCGCGCCAGTGACGGCCGACCTGGCGCAGGGCGGCGAAGTCGATCTTCATCAGCATCGGGATGATCATCAGCCAGATCAGCGCCGCGACCGGCCGGTTCACCCTGGCGATTTCAGCACTGCCGATGAGCCGGAATGTCCCGGGGAAGACGTGTCCCAGGCCTATTCCCACCACAATGCAGGCGGCGACCCACAGGGTCAGGTAACGCTCGAACGAGGACATCCGCTACTCCTTGCCGGTCTCGTGCAACTGGATTACGGGGCTGCCGGGGCTGGTCTTGCGGGATTTCCCGCCAGATCGAGCAGGCGCTCAAGGCCAACCGGCTCTTGCCTCTGCAGTGCCACCAGGGCCGTGCGCGACGCATGCTGCCGCACGACGACATCGATATGCCCCGCCTCGTTGGCGGCACGCTGCACCAGCAGTGGCGCCCGTGGCGCGGCTGCCGAAAGACTGGCGTTGATGATCCACGCCCAGGGTTCGATGCCTGCCCGGCGCAGGTCGCGTTGCAGGACGGCGGCCTCAAGCACGGGCGTGGTTTCCGGCAGCGTCACGATCAGCACCTTGGTCTGCTGCGGGTCCTGCAGCTGCATCATCGGAGTCGTGTAGTGCAGGCCGGATGCGTCCATCTGTCGCACCACGTCGCGATGGTAGGCTCCCGTCGCATCGAGCAGCAGCAGTGTATGTCCCGTGGGCGCCGTATCCATGACGACGAACTTGCGGCCTGCCTCGCGGATGATTCGAGAGAATGCCTGAAATACCGCAATCTCCTCCGTGCAAGGCGAGCGCAGGTCCTCTTCGAGCAGCGCTCTTCCGGCGGCATCCAGCTTGGCGCCTTTGGTCTGCAGGACATGCTGCCTGTATCGCTCGGATTCCGCATGCGGATCGATGCGACTGACATCGAGGTGATCAACCGTCCCCTCCAGCGTGGCTGCCAGATGTGCCGCCGGATCCGAAGTGGTCAGGTACACAGGCATGCCGCGCTTTGCGAGGCTCACGGCTATTGCGGCGGCCAGTGTCGTCTTTCCCACGCCGCCCTTTCCCATCACCATCACCAGCCCGTGCCCGTCGGCCGCGATCTGCTCGACCAGCGCCGCCAGGCTCTGCGTGCCGGAAACCGCGGGTGCTGGTGTCGCCATGGGAGCAGACAGGACAAATCCGGGTACGTCGCGAAACAGCATCCGCAGCGATTCCAGACCCACCAGGTTGAAGGGCTTAAGGGCGATCAGGTCGCGAGGCAGGGCAGCCAGGCCGGCGGGCATCTGCGCGAGCGCGCCCTGCTCGCGATTGACCAGCGCCTGCGCAAGTTCATCACCGGCGATGCCCGACTGCGGATACACCCCATTGATGACCAGGTATTGCCGGGCAAATCCCAAGTTTCCAAGCTCGGAGCGGGTGCGTTCGGCCTCGCGCAATGCAGAGCGCTGCGCGCGTGCCACCAGAACCAGACGTGTGCTGGAAGGATCTGCCAGCGCCTTTACGGCCGCTGCGTACTGACTGCGATTCTTCTCGAGCCCGGCCAGCGGTCCCAGGCAAGAGGCATCGCCCTTGCCGGACTCAAGGAAACCCGACCAGGCGCCCGGCAATTGCAGGAGCCGGATGGTGTGACCCGTAGGCGCCGTATCGAAGATCACATGATGGAAGGCGGCGGTCTGCGCGGAATCAACCAGCAGTCCCGTGAATTCGTCGAAAGCCGCGATCTCGGTGGTGCAGGCACCCGACAGCTGTTCCTCGATGCTGCGCACCACGGCGTCCGGCAACACTCCGCGGACAGGACCCACCAACCGATCGCGATAGGACTGCGCTGCTGCTTCGGGGTCGATTTCCAGCGCCGAGAGATTCGGCACCCGCGGGACGGCGGTTATGTGGTTGCCGATGACAACGTCGAAGACCTGTCCAATATTGGAGGCCGGATCCGTGCTGACCAGAAGCACGCGCTTGCCGGCTTCTGCCAACTGCAGCGCCGTCGCGCAGGCGATGGACGTCTTGCCTACGCCACCCTTGCCTGTGAAAAAGAGGAAGCGCGGCGGCTGCTGCAGGAAATTCATGATCGCCCGATCAGCAGCATTTGGATCCACCGCAACAACCGGCGGCTGGTGCCGGCTGCGTGAGTTCGGCAACCTGGCCTTCGACCAGGATCAGGGGTAGCGAGTCATGACCTGAACGCTCCAGGAAACCCCGTACCACTGGGTTCTCGGCAAATGCGCCAGGCTGCTGCGCCAGGTTGAAGCGTTCGATGGTCGCGCCGTTGCGCTTCGCCCAACCGATGTCTGCGGCAGCGATGACCAGCTCCTGGTCAACTTCGACACCGCAAACGCCTGTGCTGCAGCACAGGGCGTGATCGAATATATGAATGGTCCTCATGGCTTCTCCTGGTCGATTCGGTCGCATTCAGGCGAACTGCGTTCCGATGCGATCCATTTCGGCCTTGAGCCGGGCAGGCTCACTCTGCAGGTTCTGCAGGGGCAAGGCTACGAAAGCCTCGATGCGGGAACGCAGCGTCCGATAGGCCTTGTGGAATGCGGCATCGATCTGCGCATCGGTGCCGGTGGCGTGCGCGGAATCCTCGACGCCCCAGTGAGTGCGCAGCACCGGCCCGAGATAGGCCGGACAGGTCTCGCCGGCCGCACTACCGCAGACGGTGATCACGATGTCCGGCGTCACCGGCAGTCCATCCCACGACTTGCTGTGGTAGCCGCGGGTGTCGATGCCTTCACGGGCCAGCAGCGCCAGCGACCGCGGATGCACCTGCCCGGTGGGCTTGCTTCCCGCACTGAGCGCCCGCCAGCCCGGCGGGGCCAGGTGATTGAACGTGGCCTCGCCCAGGATCGACCGGCAGGAATTGCCGGTGCACAGGAACAGGACATTCATCGAATCGGGCTTCCTCTGTCAGGCGGACTTTCTGGAGCGCGCGGTGACGACCGGCGCGCAGGACGTGGAACCGGATGACCCCAGCGAACAGCAGTTGTCCGTCAGGAAAAACATCAGCGCGTTCATGCGCTCGATGCTGGCGCTGTAGAAGACAAAACGCCCATCCCGTCGTGACTCGACCAGGCCCGCCTGCGATAGCTCCTTCAGGTGGAAGGAAAGCGTGGGGCCGGGGATTCCGAGTCTCTGACCGATGTCACCGGCCGGATAACCCTCCGGCCCCCGCCTGACCAACAGGCGGAACACCTCCAGTCGGGAGGCGTGCGCGAGCGCGGCCAGGGCCTGAATCACTGCTGCGGGTTTCATATTTTCATTATTCGTGAACTGTCGATTCTGTCCACATTGCTGACAACGGGACTCGATTCACGGATGATCGGGAAAACAGGGGGAACCTCATGAAACGCAGCTCTGTGGGATTCACGCGGACCGCGCTCCTTGCTCTTGGACTGGCGTTCGCGGCGCCGTCGGGTGCCCAGACCCAGGGCAACGTCACCTTCGCCTGCGACCGCGCCTGCCTTGGGCGCGTCGTGGACGCCTATTTTGCTGGCCTGGTTGCCAACGATCCCGCGCTGGTTCCACTGGCGCCGGGAGCGAAGCTCACGCTGAACGATGAGGTTGTCGCGCCAGGCAAGCTCTTCTGGGATCAGGCCGCCTCCGTGCAGTCGCGCATCGACATCGCCAATCCGCGCTGGGGTGATACCGGCACGCAGGCGGTGATCAACAACGCCGATGGCTCGCAGCATGTCTACGCATTCCGACTCAAGGTGAAGGCCAACCGCATCACGGAGGTCGAGGCCATCCTGGTACGCAACGCACAGGAAGGTGGGCTGTACGACACCAGATCGCTGCAGCGCGCGAATCCCAACTTCGGCACGCGCATCCGCCCGGCCGAGCAGGACTCCTACTACGACCTGGTGGCGGCCGCCGAGGGCTACTGGCGGGCGTTCAACACCAACGGCTCGCCCGAGTACCACCGCGCCGAGTTCTGGCCCGGCGTGCTGCGGCTGGAGAACGGCGTGCGCACCACGGATGTTTCCGTGGCAGGCAGTGCGCCCATGAGCGCGGCGGAGCAGTTCGACCTGGGATATCACGCCGGCCGCAATGTGTGGGACCTGCGCTATCCGGTGGTGGATGAAGAGTACGGCGTGGTGATGAGCTTCGCGCGGTTCGGACTGAAAAGCGGCGTCAAGCCGCTGCGTCCGGCCCAGGCCGCCGAGCGGCTGGTCGCGGAGTTCTTCGCGGTGCGCAAGGGAATCATCTTCGACATCCAGGCCGTGATGGTGAACCGCGACGAGAAACTCCCCTCTGCCTGGCCGCCGGACTACGGCCCGACGCGTGGCGGATGGGCCCCGGTCACCTGCAATCGTGCCTGCCTTACGGGCTTCATCGACACCTACTACCAGGCGCTGCTCGCCAACAACGCCCGTGCGCTGCCGCAGGCAGCGGGCGCGCGCATCACGCTCAATGGCGCGCAGACGGCGCTGGCCGGCGCGTTCTGGCCTGCCGCCAAGACCGTGCGCTGGCGTTTCGATGCGGTCAACGAACGCCTGGGTGACACCGGCACCCAGGTGGTCATCATCAACGAGGATGGCTCCGAAACCATGGAAGTGCTGCGCCTGAAGGTGGCGCGCGGCGCCATTACGGAGATGGAGATCCTGCGCTGCTTCAAGGGCTGCGCCGGTGATGCCTGGTGGGGACCAGAGCAGCTCGACCCGAAGCCCTCGGCCTTCCTGCAGCTGCCGATCCCGCCCGCGGAACGTGATTCGTACTACGGGCTGGCCGCGGTTGCCGATGGCTACTTCCGCGCCTTCCAGACCAATGGCACGCCGGATTACCACCCCGCCGATCTGATGCCCGACACGACGCGTTTCGAGAACGGCACGCACTTCACAGGTACGGTGCGCAATGGCGCCTACGCCACCGCCGCCGCAGGCTTCGAACGAGGCAACTTCATCGGCCGAAACCTCTGGGACCGCCGTCAGGCGGTGATCGACGAGGAGCGCGGCATCGTGCTCACCATCCTGCGCTTCGGCAAGGTCGAGGGCGTGCAGAACGCCTCTTCCGTCACGGCGTATGACCGCATCGTGGGCGAATTCTTCACGGTGAAGTCCGGCAAGATCCAGGAGATCCAGGCCGTGCTGGTCAACCGCAATGATGCCGAACCCACGGGCTGGGATACGAGCTGGTTCGGCCCGGGGCCCGGCGGCTGGAAGAACATGCCGACGGGGCAATAGCCCGGTTGCGGCGACTGCTAAGACGTCTTCACGGGCGCGAGATCTAGAATTGGTGGAAAGGGAGGAAATCGAACTCCACCGTAACCGATTGTTTTGACTGCCGAGAGTCTGAGCTGCGAACTCAAAGTACCTCGAAATGTACCTTGGAAATCCAGCTCCATATCTTCGGCAGTCACCACCGTCTTAGGCACCTCTCGGCACCTGTTCCGATTATACCTCCGGAATATTTTCTGGATGACAGATCGCGCGGGATAGACCCTTCGAGCTCGGGTCATCTCTCTGAAACCACCCTGGAATCTTCGGCTACGCCAACCAAGTAGTCGCGCAGCATGCGCACAGCGAACCCAACGTCGGCGGCAATCATCACTTTTCGTGCAAAATTCCTCTCGATCATGATGCCAACCACTCGTGGACAAGGCCCTCGAAGTCGATCCCGCGAAGCCGTTCGCCCAGCTGATCGACTGAATCCCGCGCAATTCACCGACTGCGCTGTTCGGGCCCAGAGACCTCCGCAGTCAACCGGGATCTCGGAAGTTGATCCTGAGCAACAATCGCCCGAATTTCCCGCGATACCCATCGCTGACGCGTATACCGGCGCGTGAAAAGCTCCCGCCCAAGTGAAATCTTGTCCCGAATCGTCGGGAACCACACTTTGCAGGGGCTTAACATGGTTGGGACTGGTCTGACTTCCGAAACACGGCCGAGGGATTTGGCCCGAACAGCCGACATCGCGCTCTCCAAGTGGGTCAACGAAGGCCTTCCTCCGTGCGGCGACCTGCTCTCAGCCCATGATGTTGCCCGGATCACGCGCCGTCCCCGCTGGGTGCTGAAGCTTCTGGCACTGGCAGGGAGATTCCCGGCCAAGGTCAGATTCCACGGTCGCCCACTCGGCTGGCGGCGGCGCGACGTCCTGAACTGGATGTCAGGAAGTCTTTCAGTGTCAGCCGAGCTCGGTACTGAGGGATCGCAATTCGCTCAGACACCCACGCATTGAGGATGTGCCTCCGCCCGCGCAGCGCGCGATGGAGAATGCGCGCGCTCGCGACCACCTCGGACTCCTCGCAGCCCGACCGCCTTACCCGATTCGGAACGTCGGCCATGACAACGACCAACCCTCACATTGATGTTTCTATCTGTGCATTGTCGGTACCTGTCTACTACAGGATGCGGGATGTCATTCACATTACGGGATTGAGCCGCCCAACGCTCTACAGAAGAATCGCGGCGCAGAGATTCCCCGCTCCTGTTGCATTTAGGCGGTCGCGCCTGCGGCTGGCACTCATCGGCACTCCAAAGATGGATCAGCGATCCAAATGGCTACCGCGCACAGCCCGCAACGACCACTTACGCCTGAATGAACTTCGGACCTCGACATGTACCCTACATCCGCAGTCGCCCAAAAAGTGTGTCGCTCGCGTCTAGAACACCAGCACCTGATGCGCGTCTGCCGTCCAGGAGGTCAGCTGCTCGAGCGAACTGCGATGGGTGCCTTCGACCAGCTCGGTGTCGGTGATTCCACGGGCATCCATGCAGGACGCACACACGCCGACCTCCCCGCCATACTTCAGTACCGACTTCAGCATGATCTCGATGTTGTAATGGCCTTGCGGGAGCTTCTGGTTTCGATGGGCGCACGTAGCGCCCTCGCCTATCAGAAACACCTTGACCTCGTGCGCGGTGTCACGCGCCAGAGAGCCCGCCAACCGCAGACCGTTGTAGCTGCGTTCGGTGCCGTAGGGCGGGTCGTTGAGGATAAACAGGAAGTTCATGTAGACCGCTCCGGTGGTGTTTTTCCGTGCGCCAGATGCTCCCTCGCGAGCACCAGGCCCACTACTGACTTGGCATCGCGGACCTCGCCCGTCAGCGCACGCTGCAGGGCAACATCGAAGTCGATCCAGTGGATCTCAATGGCCTCGTACGACTCGTGATGCGTGGGATGGGCCGTCAGTCCCGTTGCCAGAAACAGGTGGATCTCCTCCGAGCAGAACCCCGGAGAACTGAGAATGGAACCCAGTGCATGCCATGAATCGGCCTGGCAACCCGCCTCCTCTGTCAGCTCACGACGCGCGGTCTGTTCGGGTTGTTCATCGGGTTCTCGCCGGCCGGCCGGAAGTTCCCATATCCAGCCGCCAGCTGCCGGGCGGAACTGCCTCAGTAGGCACACTCTGTGCTGGGCGTCCATGGCCACCACTGCCGCCGAACCTGGATGGCGAACGATCTGGTACTCGGCGACATTGCCGCCAGGAAGCTGCACGCTCGCGGCCTCGATGCGCACCACGCGTCCGCGGAACAAGGTGTCATGTACGGTGATGCTTCCGTCCATCATCTGGAGCTCGGCGCGGCATTCACAGCCAGCGCCCTACCTTGCGCGCGTAGTCGTCAAATGCCCCGGGAACTTGTGCCGAAGCGCGCGCTCCTCCGGGAGGATCTGGAAGCGGGTAAGCCATGCAAACAGCACCACCGGACCGAGGAACGCGACGCCGTTGGCAAGATAGAGAGCCCAGCCACCCAGCAGCAGCACCATCCCCAGATACATGGGGTTTCGGGTCCAGCGGAAGATGCCGTCACCCACCAGTTCGGTTGCGCGCCCGGGCTGCAGTGGATTGACCGTGGTGCGATGACGGCGAAAGGCCTGCAGTCCAGCAACATTCACTGCCAGCCCTGCCAGCCCGAGCAGCAGACCAGAAGGCAGCCGCAGCGCAAACGGGTATTGCATCGCTGGCGTCGCAGCGCTCGCGAAATACATGCCGACAGCGAGCAGTAGCATGACGACCGGTGGCGGGACTCTCAGCTCCAGGGCCTGCATGTACTGCTACTCGCGCGTGAAGTGTGTGTGCAGGAACTGCTGGGCTGCGCCGCCCGGCGTGGTGTGGATCTCCAACTCAGAGCGCATCAGGCGGAACGACCGGCCGAGTGCAGTGGCGAGTGCGTCGGCGTCGTAGCGCGCAGTGGGAAGCCCGCTGCAACGGGTCGGACCCTCCGGACCAAACGTGGATAGAAGAAGGTGACTTCCCGGGTGCGTACCCGCCAGCAGGGCTTCAAGGTACCCCCGCCGTCCGGGTTCGTCCGTCATGAAGTGAAATACGGCCCGGTCGTGCCACAACGCGTAAGTGCGAGACGGGTGGAATGTCGTGACATCCTGGGCAATCAGCTCGACGAAGCGGCACCGCTCGGCGAGACGCTTCCCGACCAACTCAAGCACTTCTCCCGAGACATCCAGGAGCGAGATGTCGGTATGGCCACGAGCCAGCAATTCGTCGACCAATGTGGAGGCACCGCCACCGACATCGATCAGGGCCGCCTCTGGAGCCACACCAGTGGCTGCAATCCACTCCAACGAGCGCGCCGGAGTCGCCTCGAACCAGCTCACTTTGTCGATTGCGCGCTGCGAATACACCCCGTCCCAGTGCGCCCGGAACTGAGGTTCTGGTGTAGTCATGGTGCGCTCCAGGAGAACTCGATGCGTCGCGACAGCGTCTGGCGAACCGGACAATTGGCGGCCACCTCCAGAAGCACGGCGCGATCAGCGTCACTGGAGATTGCCGGTGAGCTGCAGGCTCTGCTCGAATCGAACGGTGCCCTCGTCGGGGCGGACTATGCGCGTAGTGGTCTGTACGCTGTCCAGCGCCAGGCCGTGCGCTGCGGCGTGCATACGCACGGCCATGTTGATGCAGCAGGCGATCGAGGCCTCCAGCAGCTCATGCGGGCCGAAATGTTCCCCTGTGCCACCCTTGGTAGCCGGTGCATCGAGTTGAATCTCCACCCGACCATTACCGGCTGTGGTCAGGAACTTCTGGTTCGTACTGCGCGTCGTGACCATATACCCGTTGACCATTCAGTTGTGGCGTCACATCATTCAAACACTTGTTTGAATTTATACGAGTCGCACAAGGCGTGTCAAAACCCTCTCCCAAGCTCGATCTCTACGCTGCCTTCGCCACCGTCGCAAAGGCGGCAGGCCATGCCAGGCGGCTCGACCTGCTCGAGCACGTGGCCCAGGGTGAGCGGTCCGTGGAAACACTGGCCGGGGTTTCCGGCCTGTCGGTGGCCAATGCCTCCCATCACCTGTTGCGGTTGCGCCGCGGCGGACTGGTGGCCTCGCGACGGGACGGCAAGCGCGTTCTGTATCGCATGAGCAGCCCGGAAGTCCTGGACCTGCTGGCTGCACTGCGCAGCATCGGAGAGCGGCACGTCGCCGAGGCTGCGCGGTCGATCAAGGACTATTTCCTCGCGCGCGACAACATGGAGCCCATGTCGATCAGCCAGCTGCGAGGCGCCGTGAAGCGCAACGAGGTGCTGTTGCTGGATGTGCGCCCCGTGGCGGAGTTCGAGATGGTCATGTGCGCGGTGCGCGCAATATTCCCCTGAAGGATCTGGAGCGGCAGCTTCGGTCGTTGCCGCGATCACGCGAGATTGTCGCCTACTGTCGAGGCCCCTACTGCGTGCTGTCGTTCGAGGCTGTCGCATTGCTTCGGCAGCACGGCTACAGAGTGCGGCGTCTGGACGGCGGCCTTCCGGAATGTGCGGCGGCGAGGATTCCGGTGGACCGGGCCTCGCTTCGAAGCGGGCACTCTAGAGCCAACCCCTAGTAGAAAGCAGGGGATATCACGCACACTGCGGCAGCACATGCGACGCGCCGCCTGATATGCTGATCGGGTGAGACGTCGCACTCCAGTTCCGGCGATTGTTGCCATGGCCTTCCTGGCCTGCAGGCTGCTGGGCCTGCATTTCCACGCAGAGGACCACGATCACCTGCCTTCCCAGGAAGCCGTGGCTCATGTTGAATCCGAGTCAGACGAGCATCATCTGGACGATCACCTGCTGAACGGCGACGAAGACATCGAGTCCAGCGCCATGCCCGTCAGCGGCCCATCAAGCGTTGCGGCGCCCTTGATTCTCGTCTTCCTGGTCCTCGCAGCGCTGACGGCTCCGCCCTCGGCTCTCTTGCGCGCCGAGCGTCCCCCATTCCGGCCGCCGCCATTGTGGCGACGCTCCGCTCTACTTCCGCCTTCCCAGGGTCCACCCCTCGCAGTCTGAAACGCGTTGCGTCATGACTGATCTCCCGCGTTGCCGGGAGAGTGGATTCTGGAGGCTCTATGGGATCGTTTTCCGCGCGCGCTGCTTTGGCAGCGTGCGGTTTGTATCTTCTGTCTGCCGTATCACTGCAGGCCGCTGCGCCGGCTGTCGACCTCACGCTGGCGGACGCGCTTCGCCAGGCCCTGGCAAAGCGGCCTGAACTGGCGGCGTTCGCTTTCGAGACCCGTGCGCGCAGCGCGCGAGTTACCTCAGCCAGTCTGCGGCCCGCGCCGCAGGTCGAGCTGCTGGTTGAGGATGCCCCCGGCACCGGCACGCGCAGCGGCTTCGATGCGGCGCAGACCAGCCTGCTACTGAGCCAGGTGATCGAACTGGGCGGCAAGCTCGATGCGCGCGTTGCCACTGCTCGCGCCTCGGAAACGGCACTCGCAAATGAGCGCGCCATGGCCCAGCTCGACGTGGTCGCGGAAGTCGGTCGCCGCTTCATCGAGGTGCTGCGAGGCCAGGCCCGCCACGACCTGGCGCAGGAAGCAGTTCAGATCGCCGAGCGTACCTTGGCCAGCGTCGAACAGCGGGTGAACGCGGCGCGCGCACCCGATGCGGAGGGCGCCCGCGCGCAGGTGGCATTGCTGGATGCGAAACTCGCACTGGAAGACACAGAACACGAGCTGGAAATTGCTCGGCGATTCCTTGCCGCGGCGATGGGCGAACGCGATGCCGGGTTCGGACGGGCAACAGGCGACCTGAGCCAGCAGCAGCCGGTGGCCGATCTGGACGCCCTGCTGGCACGACTGGAACAGTCGCCGGATCTGCTGCGGTTCGCTGATGAATCCCGCCTGCGCGAGTCCGAGGTGCGCCTCGCGGAACTGCAGCGCCGCTCCGACGTGCGAGCCACTCTGGGTGTCCGTCGTTTTGAACAGGGCAATGACTTCGCGCTCGTGGCAGGCGTCACCGTGCCCCTGTTTGCAGCGCGCCGGGCACAGCCGCAGATCGAGGCTGCGCGGGCGCGCGCCGAAAAGCTTCCAGTGGAGAGGCAGACGGCATTCCTGCACCTGCAGGCCGAGCTGTATTCCCTTTACCTGCAGCTCGGCCACGAACGGGAACTGTCAGCGACCCTGCGCCAGCAGCTGATGCCGCGGCTGCAGCAGGCGCTGGACCTGACCACCTACGCCTACGACCGGGGCCGCTATTCCTTCCTCGAATGGTCCACTGCGCAGCGCGACGTGCTGGAAGGCCGTCGTCGCCTGATCGAATCCAACGCCAATTTCCACCTGCTTCGCATCGAGATCGAGCGCCTGACGGCCTCCAGTGTCGATGCTTCCGGAGTCTCGCCATGAAGTGCACAACCCACTTCGCCGCATCGCTTGCAGCCTGTGTGCTGGCTGCCTGTGGCGCTTCCCAGCAACCCACCTCCTCCGGCGCCGGGGAATCCCATGCGCAGGCCGCCGCGGATTTCGAACGTGGACCGCACCGCGGCCGCCTGCTGCGCGACGGCGATTTCTCGCTGGAACTGCAAATCTTCGAAGATGGCGTTCCTCCGGAATTCCATGTGTTCCTCTTCGAGGGCGGCAAGCCGCTGGCACCTAGTGCCGCGCAGGTGAGCGTGGACCTCACCCGCCTGGATGGCGAGGTCAATACGTTCGCCTTCGCGCCAGACGGTGAGTTCCTGCGTGGCAATGGCGTGGTGCACGAGCCCCATTCCTTCAGCGTCAAGGTGCAGGCCACACGCAATGGCAAGACTTCACGCTGGCACTTCGACAGCTTCGAAGGGCGCGTTGCCATTCCCGCGGCCACCGCCAAAGAAGCCGGAATCGAGGTCGAGGCTGCCGGCCCCGCCACCATCGCCGAGGAAATCGCGCTCACCGGCCGGGCCGTGCCGAACGCGGAGCGGCTGCGCGCCGTGACCGCACGATTCCCCGGTCCGGTGCGCACCGTGATGCATTCGGTGGGCGATGTGGTCAAGGCCGGCGATGCGCTGGCCACCGTCGAGAGCAATGAAAGCCTGAAGACCTACACGGTAACGGCGCCGTTGTCAGGCACCATCATCGAGCGACGCACCAATCCAGGCGAGGCGGCAGGCAGCGAGCCGCTGTTCGTGATCGCTGACTACGGCGCCCTGTGGGCCGAGTTCACCGTGTTTCCGCGCGACCTGCAGAAGCTGCGTAACGGATTGCCGGTGCGCGTTCGTGCCGTGGAAGGTGAAGCCGAGGCCTCAGGCACCATCGTGCGGCTTGCGCCTGCGGAAGGTCCCACCGCCGGTGTGGGCGGCATGTACGTGGCGCGCGTGGCGCTGGACAACCGCGACCGACGCTGGGCGCCGGGCCAGTACCTGCAGGGACAGGCGCGGGTGAACAGCATCAAGGTGCCTTTGGCCGTCAAGCGCAGTGGCCTGCAGGCGTTCCGTGATTTCACCGTGGTGTTCGAGCAGGTGGGTGAAAGCTACGAAGTGCGCATGCTCGAACTCGGGCGCCAGGACGAAACCTTCATCGAAGTGAAGGGCGGACTCAAACCCGGCGCGAAGTATGTGGCCGCGAACAGCTACCTGATCAAGGCCGACATCGAGAAGTCAGGGGCCAGCCATGACCACTGAGTCACCGCAAACGGGGCTGCTGGAGCGCGTGCTGCGCTTCAGCCTGGCCAACCGGATCGCCGTGCTGATGTTCGCACTGGTGCTGGCGGGGCTGGGCATCTGGAGCTTCCGGCACCTGCTGATCGACGCGGTGCCTGATATCACCAACGTGCAGGTGCAGATCAACACCGAGGCGCCCGGCTACACACCGCTCGAGGCCGAGCAGCGCATCACCCTGCCGCTCGAGAATGCCATGGCCGGGCTTGCGCGGCTGGAGTACACGCGATCGCTCTCGCGGTACGGACTCTCGCAGGTCACCGTCATCTTCGAAGACCACACCGACATGTACTTTGCCCGCCAACAGGTGGCCGAGCGACTGCAGTCGATGGCCGCGGTGCTGCCCGCCGGCATCGAGCCGCAGATGGGCCCGGCCGCCACCGGCCTGGGCGAGATCTTCATGTACACGGTGGATGCCACCGCCCCACCCGGCAGCGCGCAAACCGGCATCGACGGCCAGGCCCTGCGCGCCGCGCAGGACTGGATCGTGAGACCCCAGCTGCTGCGTGTGCCGGGCGTGGCGGACGTGAACACCATAGGCGGCTCGCAGAAGCAGTACCTGGTGCAGCCGGATTCCCAGCGCCTGCTGGCCTATGGGGTCACGCTGCAGGACCTGCTACGGGTGCTGGAGGAGAACAACGCCAACCGCGGCGCGGCGTACATCGAGCGCAACGGGCAGCAGATGCTGCTGCGCATTCCGGGACAGATCGGCGTGGGTGACGAGGCGCTAGCCAATCTGCGCCAGCTGGTAGTAAAGACCGTGCGGGGCGCCCCGATCCGCGTCGGGGACCTGGCCAGTGTCGCGCTGGGTTCCGAACTGCGCACCGGCGCCGCCACGCAGAATGGCCGCGAGGTGGTGCTGGGCACCGTGCTGATGCGCGTCGGCGGCAACAGCCGCGAAGTCGCCAGCGCCGTTGCCGCGCGGATCAAGGAGATCGCTGCCACGCTGCCGCCCGGCATCACGGTAAAGACCAGCTATGACCGCACGACGCTGGTCGACAAGACGCTGCGCACCGTGCAGAAGAACCTGGCCGAGGGCGCATTGCTGGTGATCGTGGTGCTGTTCGCGCTGCTGGGCAACCTGCGCGCTGCGCTGCTCACGGCCATGGTGATTCCGCTGGTCATGCTGATGACCATCACCGGCATGGTGCGGACCGGTGTGTCGGCGAACCTGATGAGCCTGGGCGCACTGGACTTCGGCCTGGTGGTCGACGGCGCGGTGATCATCGTCGAGAACTGCCTGCGCCGGCTCGGCATCGCGGGCGCCGGCGTCACGCTGCCGCTGGAAGACCGGCTGCGAATCGTGTTCGAAGCCACGCGCGAGGTGATCCGCCCGGCGCTGTTCGGCGTGTTCATCATCACGGCGGTCTACCTGCCGATCTTCGCGCTCAGCGGCGTCGAAGGGAAAATGTTCCATCCCATGGCGCAGACGGTTGTCATGGCGCTGGTGGCAGCGCTGGTGGTATCCGTGACCGTCGTGCCGGGCGCGGTGGCGATTTTCGTGCGCCGGGCGACCGCTGCGCACCCGGATCAAATCACGCGCTTCGCCCAGCGCGCGTATGCGCCGCTGCTCGATGCGGTGCTGCGGCTGCGGGTTGCGGTGGTGGCCGTCGCCGCGGCACTGGTAGTGCTCTGCGGCTGGCTTGCCACGCGGCTGGGCTCGGAGTTCCTGCCCAGCCTCGATGAGGGCGATATTGCCATGCATGCGCTGCGCATACCCGGCACCAGCCTGTCGCAGGCCGTCGGCATGCAGGAACAGCTGGAGGCCGCGGTGCGCGCCATGCCGGAGGTCAGCCACATCGTGGCGAAGATCGGCACGGCCGACATCGCGACCGATCCCATGCCGCCCAGCGTGGCCGACAACTTCATCATCCTGAAGGATCGCTCGCTCTGGCCCGATCCGCGCAAGCCAAAGAACCAGGTCGTCGCGGACCTGGAGCGCACGGTGCGGGTGATTCCCGGCAACAACTACGAGTTCACGCAGCCCATCCAGATGCGGTTCAACGAACTGCTGTCCGGCGTGCGTGCCGACGTGGCCGTCAAGGTCTATGGCGATGACCTGGAGCAGCTCGCCGCGATGGGAAAGCGCGTAGAGGGCATCGTGAAGACCGTTTCCGGCGCGCGCGACGTGGCGCGGGAACAGGTGACAGGACTGCCGGTGCTCAGCGTGAAGCCGCGCCGCGAAGTGCTGGCCCGCTACGGGCTCGACGTGGCGTCGCTGCAGGACACCGTGTCCACGATGTACGGCGGCGCTGCGGTGGGCTCAGTGTACGACGGCGACCGCCGTCATGACCTGGTCGTGCGTCTGCCGGAGGGTGCACGGCGCAATGTCGACGCCATGCTCCAGCTGCCCATCGCCCTACCGGACGGCGGACATGTGCCCCTGGGAGAAGTCGCGGAACTGGAACTGGCGCAGGGTCCCAACCAGGTGAACCGCGAGAACGGCAAGCGACGCGTCGTGGTCACGGCCAATGTCCGGGGTCGCGACCTGGGTTCATTCGTCGCGGAGGTGCAGGCGCGGGTCGCCGGGGAAGCCGGTATCCCGCCCGGAGACTGGACATCGTACGGCGGCACCTTTGAACAGCTGCAGTCGGCGAGCGCGAGGCTGGCGATCGTGGTACCTGCCACGCTCGCCCTGATCCTGGGCCTGCTTTGGCTCGCGTTCCGTTCGCTGAAAACTGGCCTTCTGATATTCACCGGCGTGCCGCTGGCGCTCACCGGGGGTGTCATCGCGCTGTGGCTGCGGGACATTCCGCTGTCGATTTCCGCCGGTGTCGGGTTCATCGCGCTGTCGGGTATTGCCGTGCTCAACGGACTCGTGCTCGTGAGCTTCGTGCGGGAACTTCAACAGAGGGGCCAGTCACTGGGAGCGGCCATCCGCGAAGGGGCGATGACACGACTTCGACCGGTGGTGATGACCGCGCTGGTGGCGGCACTGGGCTTCGTTCCCATGGCCTTCAACACCGGCATCGGCAGCGAGGTGCAGCGACCACTGGCGACGGTGGTCATCGGCGGGGTGATCTCATCCACGCTGCTGACGCTGCTGGTGCTGCCCGCGCTGATGCGCATGGCAGGCGCCCGCCGCGCCGATTCGTGAATCGCGGGATTACCTATGCGTTGCTTGCTGCTGCGCTGTTTGGCGCCAGCACGCCGTTCGCCAAGCAGCTGGTCGGCGAGGTGCAGCCCCTGCTGCTGGCGGGCCTACTCTACCTGGGCAGCGGCCTGGGGCTTGCGATCTTCCGCTGCATTCGTGATCGGGGGTGGAGGCCACCGGGCCTGACGCGCAGGGGTTGGGCCTGGCTGCTTGCCGCGATCCTGTTCGGAGGCGTGCTGGGACCGGCGGCGCTGATGTATGGATTGACGCATGCCGGCGCCGCGCAAGCCTCTCTGCTGCTGAACCTTGAGGCCGTGCTCACTGCGATGATCGCCTGGGTCGTATTCCGCGAGAACGCGGACCGTCGCGTCGTGCTCGGAATGGTGGCCATCGTCGCCGGTGGAGTGCTGCTGTCGTGGCCTTCAGCGCAGGCGCAGTGGCTAGGCTGGCTAGGCCCGCTCGCAATATCTCTGGCCGCCCTGAGCTGGGCAATCGACAACAACCTCACTCGACAGGTGGCAACGGACGATGCGCTTTTCATCGCCGGATTGAAGGGACTGGTGGCAGGCTTCATCAACACCGGGCTTGCCCTGGCTGTCGGCGCCCGGCTTCCGCCAGTCGACGCCATCGCCGGAATCTTCCTGGTCGGTCTGCTCGGCTATGGAGCCAGCCTGGTGCTGTTCGTGCTCGCGCTGCGCGGACTGGGTGTCGCTCGAACCGGGGCCTACTTCTCCGTGGCGCCCTTCGTGGGCGCGGCGTTGTCGATTGCCATGTTCGGTGAGGCGACCACCCCCCTGTTCTGGATCGCAGCGGGGATGATGGCCATCGGAGTGTGGCTGCACGCCACCGAAGTCCATGACCACTGGCACTGGCATGGTGATCTGCATCACCGACATCCGCACTATCCGGATGCGGAGCATCGTCACCGCCATTGAACCGGATTGAGAGAGCAGCGTCGCCACGTTGTCTGACCCTGAAACACTGAGATTCACTGGGTTTTCTGCATTTCCACGACAGTCCCCGGCATAGATTCAACTCAAGTGGAGACTAGTGAGTCCTTGGAAAGGAAAGGTGATTTCGTCAGGCGCATTGCAAGCCTCCATGCACAACTCCTCAGCCCCCTGCGCCGTCCTATCGGACTTCACGGTTGGGGGGTGGTCACTTTTCTTGGACGCCGTTTAACACCAGAACAAGCAGCACTCTTGGGTGCCTGACTCGACGCACATGAATCTGGCATTCTGCGTGGATGACACTGAAGATCCTTCGCGCCGTGCACGCTTGGGGCGGGGCAACGCTGGCCCTGCTGATGTTGCTGGTCAGCTTCACGGGTGCCCTGCTTGTGTGGCGCCTCGACTACCTCCGACTGGCGATCCCGGAGGCCCGGGTCGAATATGAGCCATCGGTGGAATCACTGGCCACGATTGCGCAGACCGTGGAGACCCATTTTGGCGCTGCCAATCTGCGCCAGATTGATTTTCCCACTTCTGCTATGCCCTTGGGCCGTGTCACGCTGAACGACTCGCGGTACGCCTATGTAGATGTTCGCGGGAACGTCGTTGCAGAGTGGAGCTCAAATGGTCGCTGGGAGGAGCTGATCTACGATCTGCACCATCGCCTGCTGCTGGAGAACACGGGTCTTGCCATCGTTGGCTGCGCGGCAATGGCCATGATCATCCTGCTGATCGCCGGGGTTGCCAGTTTCTGGCCTATGCGGCGCGGTTTTCGGGACGGACTGTGGCCCAGGAGCGGCGCGGTGCGCCATCTGCGCAGCGCCCATCGCAACCTCGGCATTATCGTCGCCACGCCGCTACTGTTGAGCCTGGTTACGG
This sequence comes from Pseudomonadota bacterium, assembly GCA_016720075.1. Taxonomy (GTDB): domain Bacteria; phylum Pseudomonadota; class Gammaproteobacteria; order Steroidobacterales; family Steroidobacteraceae; genus ZC4RG30. Next base: position 60,879 of record JADJXW010000011.1, on the reverse strand, counting down.
GCGTGCTTCTGGCATTTCCAGACCAGGCGCAGCGTTTGATGCTCGAGCCCCTTCGGCCGGAAAACTACGGGGAGGCATTCGGCGAGCATCTGGACACCATTTCCGGTCCCGACAGCGGGGACTGGCTGCCAGTGCTTCAGCGTTCGCTGAAAAGCTTCCCGGGATCCACCATCCGGTCTGCACAATTCGCCAACTTCGAATCGGGAAGTCGAATCGTGGGACTGCAGCAAAGAGGCGAGCTGAATCCGCAAGGTCTCAACAAGGTATATATCGAGGCAAGCGGAGGCTATATGGATGTCCGTATCGACAATCAGGTATTGCCTTGGCACGAACGGTTGTTCAATGCTGCGTATCCACTTCATACGGCGCGAGTTGGCAACCTTGCCTACAAGCTTGTCATGACGGTCAGCGGACTGCTCGTTGCCACTTTGAGTGCACTGGGGTTAATTGGATTCATGCGGTCATTCCAAAGAGAGCGCCACGGGAGTGGCAAGATACGCCCATCGTGAGCGCCAAGAGCCAGGCGCTATTCGATGCATGTTCAGGGGCGCACTGGACCGGCGCGGATCTGGTGTCACGGCCTGCTCCAGCGAGGTTTCCGTGAAGGACGATGTCCAGCAGACTGTTCGCCGCGTCCTGGATGACGGTTGCGGCGCTTCGTGCGTCGAGGATGCCACGGCGGAGGCTCTGCACCGAGATTGTTTCTGCGTCGCGGTCGACCCGAATGCGGTAAAGGAACAGCTCAATTCCCTGCTGGACGCGGACGGCACATCGGTGCGACTGACCGATGCTCATGCACATCTGTTCTCGTCACTGCCGATTTTCGTACCGACGCCGACAGTGGCGCTCATGACCGCAACAGTGCAGGCGTTGACCCAGGTGGTGGCGACCCCCGAGTACGTGGCCGCAGCCATGTCCTGGGCGCCAGCCATTGCCAACCATGATCCAGGATCTCCCGGCGGCCTGCTGGGTTTCGATTTTCACCTGGGACCAGACGGACCGAGGTTGATCGAGATCAATACAAATCCTGGCGGGCTGTTGCTCAACGCCACTCTTGCCCGGGCCCAGCGACTTTGCCTGCCGCATCTGAGTGCGCCTGCAGCCATTGCCGATGCCGAAAGTGCCGCAGTCGACGCCCTGCTCCATGAGTGGCAGTTGCAGGGAGGGCCCGGCATGGACTCCCTGGTGGCCATTACCGATCAAGCCCCTGAGCAGCAATACCTGTATGCCGAGTTCGTGTTGTTCAAGCGCTTGCTTGAACTTCGAGGTCATCGCACGATCATTTGTGATCCGGCCGAACTGCACTATGCCGATGGCGCATTGCGGCTGGGTGCTCAGCGCGTCGGATTTGTCTACAACCGCCTCACCGACTTCGCCCTGGAGGCGGCGTCGCTGCAACCACTGCGACAGGCCTTTCTGGATGACAACGTGGCCCTCAGCCCACATCCACGCGCGCACGCGCTGTGGGCCGACAAACGGAACCTGAGTCTGCTGTGCCAGCCGGCGTTTCTCGCCCGGACCGGGTTGTCGCCAGAACAGCAGTTGCGCCTGGCCAGCGTCGTGCCGCGGACCGAGCTGCTGTCAGCGGACAATCGCGAGCATCTGTGGGAGACACGACGCCAATGGTTCTTCAAACCGGCGGCCGGCTTTGGAAGCCGCGCCAGTTACCGGGGCGACAAACTCACCCACAAGACGTGGGAGCAGATGGCCTCCCAGCCCTACGTCGCACAGGCGATCGTGCCACCGAGTCAGCGTCACACCGCTCCCGGCGCGCCGGCACTGAAGGTGGATCTGCGCTGTTACGCCTACGAGGGAAGGGCCCTGTGCTATGCGGCACGCCTGTATCAGGGACAGACCACCAACTTTCGCACGCCCGGAGGCGGCTTCGCTCCAGTGCTGACGCTGGATAGAGCCTGAGGCTGTGCAGGAGGCACAGCTTGGACAAGCTGCTACTCCACCGTCGGTGAATACAATGTCGTCATTGTCGCCGTCATGACCAGCACGGCCGCGATGAGTACGAACTCCGTCATCAGGCTGTAGCGTAGCGCCCTGATGGCGGTCGGACTGCCCTGCTCCAGGGCCGGGCCGAGCCTGAGCTTGTTGAAGGACGCGAGTCCCATCAAGACGGAAAAAGCCATTACTTTGCCAGTCAGCAACTGGCCGTACGGAGTCCACAGCGCTCGCAATGTCGGCACGATTGCCGCCGCGAGACAAAAGCCCGCCACCGCAATGCCCGGCACCATCCAGGTGGCGAGACTCGAGAAGCGACCCACGATCGCCGCGGCGACCGCGGGTTCAAGTCCAGTCGCGCGATACAGAGGCCCCAACGCACCAAACCAGAACGCCACCACCCACAAGTGAAGCGCCAGTATCGGTGCAAGCAGACCACGCAATGGATTGATCGACGTATGTCCCGTGACCGTGAATGAAATCGCCACAAGCAGCCCGCCGATCAGCCCTGGAAACACAGTTCTCCGCCCGAACCCGATTCCGCCAAAGAGGATTGCCAGCATGCCCGCCATCCGCAAGCCGTTGGCGAGACCCGTCTTCGAAACAAGCGCCCGCCGCTGCAGGGATACTTCCATGATGCCGGCAAAGGCTCCGGTCATTCGCGCGGCCTCCAGCAGCTGGTGAATGCCCACAAACATCAGACCAGCAAACGCGATCCAGCGCGCGGTCACGCGCAGTTCATCGGACAACCCTTTTTCCTGCCATCCGAAGAAGGCGGTGAACAGGATGATTCCCACCGCCTGCAACAGGACCACGAAGCCCAGCGTGCGTACAACAATGGAAACAATATCGACGGCCACAATGCGCCTACGGACTCGGACCGCGGCGCATCACGGGCGCGGGGGCACCGCAGCATGCTCCGAGAACGGCTGTGTGCTGCCATCTCGATTGACCAGCTCCACCGTATACGCGTCCGCGTGCCCGTCAGGCATCTCCATGCCAGGGGATCCGGCCGGCATGCCCGCCACCACCAGCCCCCTCGCATCAGGCCGCTCCGCCAGCAAGCGACGAATGTCTTCGACCGGCACATGCCCCTCGATGAGATATCCATCCACTTCTGCCGTGTGGCAGGATCCCTTCGCATACGGAACGCCGAGGCGAACCTTCACGTCATTGAGATTGCTCTGGTTGTGAACTTCGACCCGCAATCCTGCCTGCTGCACATACTTGACCCACTCGCCACAGCAACCGCAACTCTCGTTCTTGTAGACCACCAATACCGAGCTGAACTTGCTGTTCGGACCGGCAGCAGCCAGAGGCGCAGCGGGAGCGACACCCGCGGCTTTCCCGCTGTCAGCGACATTCGAGCACGCGACAAACGCCAGGAGACCAAAGGCCAGGGAGCCGCGAATAGCCCTGTGAAAAGCCTTCCTACCCGACTCCCCAGTCTCCGTGGTCGTGTGCATCTGTGCGGGCTCCCTACTTTCCATGATCGTGGCCGTGGCCGCCATGGTGACCGAATAGATGCATCACAGGGCAGGCCAACAACAGCAGGTACGGCCAGTACCCCGCCACGTGAGCCCAATGCTCACGCAGCAGGGCGAATATGCCGATCGCCAGAAGCATCATCAGCGCGATTCCCCACTTCGACCGCCGATGTCGATGTTCCACGGGCTCCGCTTCTGTACCCATGGCGTGTCCTACTTCACCGCATCAGGATGATTGTGATCATGCTCCGCCGGTGCAGCGGGTGCGACAGGGGCGGCCGGCTTCGCAGCGCCAGGGTCCGCTTTGCCCGCGCCTGCCTCACCATGCATGTGTTCCATCATTTCCTTGCAGCAACCTTCCTTCATCCCGGACATGCCGCCCATCGACGGCTTGGCGGTGGCAGACACCTTGAACTCGATGGTGCCCTTGGACACGTGCTGATCGGAACTCACCCCCGCATAGGACAGCACGTAGTCGCCGTCAGCAAGCTTGCCCAGGGGAACCGACAGGGATGCGGAATCCGCCTTCGGCAGCGGCGAGAGGTCGCGTACGGTGGTTTCGCCCTTCTTCTGCAGCTTAAGGGCCGTGAGTCCAACCGGTTCGTTGAAAACGAGTTCGACCTTGCCGGGACTTGCCTGGACGGTACTGCCCTTGGCCGGCACCGAACTCTCCAGATGCGCGTGCGCGAACGTGGCCACCGGGAGGGCAAGTACCACCATTGCAATCACTGCTCTAGTATTCATGTTCGTCTCCTTTGTCAATTCAGAACTCAGAACCAGGCACGCAGGCCCGCGACAAACGTCGTCGCGTGCCTGGAATCACCCGCGGCTGTCCAGTAGTCAGCCGTCTTTCCAAACCTCTTTTTCCAGGACACACCCACATAGGGTGCGAACTCCCGACGGATTTCATAACGCAACCGCAGGCCACCCTCTGCGCTCGACAGGCCCGAGCCGGTTCGCGTCGCGGCGCTATCCTGCGAGGCCAGGTTCACCTCCGCCCGTGGCTGAAGCACCAGGCGCTGAAGCAGTCGCAGGTCGTAGCTCGCCTCCGCGCGAGCCAGAAGCTCACCCTTCGTGGAAAGAAACAGCGCTCCTTCGAGATCGAACCAGTACGGAAGCAGGCTCTGCGCCCCGACGCTTGCGTAGGTCCGGCCGTGGGGCTCGAAGTCCTGGCGCAGCCCGATCTGCAGATCGGTGTAACGGCCAACGGCCCTGGAATACAGCGCCTGCACGTCCCCGGACTCCACCCTTTCTCCCGTCCCCTCGCCAGAGGTCCGAAGGACGAATCGATGAACGTCGCCACCGAACCAGGACTCCCCGTCCCAACGGTAGCCATCGCTGCCAGCGGCCGGCCGATACTCGGCCAGGTTGAGCATCACCTTCGAAAAGCGCATCCCGCCCATCTCTTCCTTGACCATCTCTCGTGCGTGATGCATCGCTTTCGGATCAAAATAGCGATCTGCGGCAAAGTCTCCCATCCAGGTGGGTACTTCTGGTGCGTCTTGCGCTGCGTCCGCCGCAAATGGCAGCAACAGGATCAAGGGCAGCAATGCCATGCAGGCAACCCGCCTCACGAGCGCTTCTCCGGCAGCGGTCGCACGGCGAATACCTGGAACATGCCCACTGCCATGTGCATGAACATGTGGCAGTGGAAAGCCCAGTCGCCGGCCTCCGGCGTAAAATCCCAGCCTACCTTGCCGCCTGGAAGGACATTGATCGTGTGCTTGCGCGGGTGAAATCCTTCGGGACCGTGCGCAAGCTCGAAGAAGTGCCCGTGCAGGTGAATCGGGTGGGCCATCATCGTGTCGTTCACCAGAGTGACGCGAACGCGCTCACCGGTCCGGAACATGTAGGGAGCCGTGGTCTCGCTGTACTTGCGACCATCGAAACCCCAGATAAAGCGCTCCATGTTGCCCGTCAGATGGATCTCGAGGCTTCGCGTGGGTGGCCTGACATCCGGATTGCGCTCAAGGGCAACCAGATCCTGATAGACCAGCACCCGGTGACCAACGCTCTCCAGACCCTGCCCGGGCTCACCCGTTCGATCCCTGGGGAGCGGTGAGATCATCTGCACGCCTGGACCCAGTTTCACTTGCGGGGCATTCAGGGGATCCAGCATGGACATCGATATGCCGGGCATGTCAGCCATAACATCTGTACCGCGCGCTGCCGGTGCCGCCATGCCGGGTACAGCGACATGCCCGGTGTGATCGGCGTGGGAGTCGGGACCGGCCTCCTGGCCGTGCGACATGCTGGACATGTCCATTCCCATGTCCTTCATCCGATCCAGCGGCCGCGGCCGCAGCGCAGGCACCGGAGCGACCATGCCAATGCGCGGAGCAATCGTCGCACTGGCCATGCCGGATCGATCCACAGCCTCCGCGACGATGGCGAACGCCTTCTCCTCGGAGGGCTGGACGATGACGTCGTAGGTTTCGCCATTGGCGATCTGGAATTCGTCCACCTCGACCGGCCGGACCAGCTGGCCATCCGTCGCGACGATCGAGAGCTTCAGTCCCGGGATGCGTACATTGAAGATCGTCTGCGCGCCGGCGTTGATGAACCGAAGGCGCACTCGCTCACCGGGCTTGAACAGTCCTGTCCAGTTGTCTTGCGGCCCATGTCCGTTCACCAGGTAGCTGAGCACGGCACCGGTGACATCCGAGATGTCCGTGGGATCCATGAGCATCCGCGCCCAGGCACGCCGCTCATTGAAAGCCTGATCCCTGCCCGACAAGAGCCCACCGAGCGTCTGGCGCTGGTAGTTGAACACCCCGCCTTCCTGCTTCAGCTTCTGAAGCACGTTTGCGGGAGCCATGAAACTGTAGTCCGACAGCATCACCACATGCTCGCGGTCGTACGCCACTGGATCGGGTCCCCGCGGGTCGACGATGATCGGTGCGAACATCCCTTCGAGTTCCTGGAATCCGCTGTGCGAGTGGTACCAGTACGTGCCGGTCTGCACGACCGGAAACTCGTAGACAAATGTGCTGTGCGGAGCGATCCCCGGGAAACTGATCCCGGGGACTCCGTCCATGTGGACCGGTGTCAGGACGCCATGCCAGTGGACCGAGGTTTCTTCGTCCATCCGGTTTTCCACCGAGATGTGCAGATTCTGTCCTTCCTTCAAGCGCAGCAAGGGCCCGGGCATGCTTCCATTGATCAGCACCGCCCGCCCGTGGCGACCATCGATGGCCCATTGACCACGCTCGATGGTGAGTTTCAGTTCCTCACCGGTCAGAGTCGGCATGGCAGCGATGCCGGCGGCCGGAGCCCCCCAGGCGGGCATCCGCGCTGCGGCCAGCCCTCCTCCCAGGAGCGCTGCACTGCGCAGAAGGCTTCGCCGATCAATTGTCTTCATGGTCTGCCGATCATGTGATGGAGCACTCATTGGGGGTTACGCGCCAGCCACACCCCATCCCTCAGCTATTTAGTTGAGGGCTATGCAGCTGCCGGCGCGTATGCCAATTGAGGAGCCCGGCCCCGCCGCCCAAGCCCTCTCACGGAGGTCACATGTTCAAAGTACTTTGGATTGCCGCAGCACTGGCGATGACCGGTCCTGCACTTGCCCAGGTCAACGCGCATGAAGGTCACACGGAACACGCGCCGGAAGCGGCGGCTGATCTGCCCGGAAGCGAGGGTTCAGGCCAGATCAAGGCCCTGGATGCCAAGTCCGGCAAGGTCACCATCCATCACGCGCCGATTCCCACGTTGGGCTGGCCGGCGATGACCATGACGTTTCAGGCAGCGCCAGAGCTGCTCAAGGCTCTGAAGGTAGGGCAGGACGTCAAGTTCACGGTGCGGACACCCGGCAACCAGATCACTGCAATCCAGGCGCAATGACTACGACTATAGTATTTGCTCACTTCAGGAGCCCCAAAGCGTGAAGAACGATCTCGACTCATGGATGGCGGAATTGGCTGCTATGCCCCCGGACCGCAACCTGGGCGGGCTCGAAGCCCGGATCAGTGGGGACATCACCAGACTCCGACAACAGAACCGCGCCATCTCGGCGTTGACGCCCGCGCGTTACATTGCACTGAGTGTTGCGCTGCTGATTGGCGCGTTTGCCGGTGGAGCCATGGCTGTATCTGTCATACGTGCTCCTGCCCTGGACACGTTTGCTGTCGGCACTGACCTCGCGCCCTCCACATTGCTGGCAGGCGCCTGATGAGTGTCACCCGGAGCATTCTGCTTACGCTGGGGCTGTCACTCCTGCTGGCGGGAATTGGCGCTTGGGCGGGTGCAACTTACGTCACTCATCACATGCATGCGCAGACTCCGCTGCACGAGCTGGTCCACGCGAAACTGGGGCTGACTGCCGAGCAGCAGATGCGGATCGAAGGCCTTGAGCGCGAGCAGACCGCGCGCCAGGAGGCGCTGCAGGCGGAGATGCGCGCAGCCAATGCGGATCTTTCCATGGCAATTTCAGCCTCACATGCCTACACGCCCGAGGTCCAGGCCGCCGTGGATCGCTTCCATCATGCGATGGGTGAGTTGCAGAAGCAGACCATCCTTCACGTCCTGGCCATGCGCGCCGTGCTGACTCCGGAACAGGCTCAACTGTTCGACCAGACCGTCCAGAGGTCCCTGACCGCAGGCGGTAAGTGAGCCCGACGTCCGACCAATCGGACAACGAGCTGGCCCGACGCGCCGCAAAAGGCGACGACGAGGCCTTTGCGGCGCTCGTGAGGCGGCACAAGGAAGGCCTTTATCGCCTGCTGCGGCGCTACACCGGCAATCCCGAGGACGCATACGAGGCGACCCACGAAGCATTCATCGCAGCGTGGCGGGCACTGGACCGCTACGACCCAGCGTTGCCATTCATCCCCTGGCTGCGGACCATCGCCATCAACAAGGTCCGTGACCTGGGGCGCAGAGCCCTGGTGCGCCGGGTGCTTTTCGGCACACGTTCAACGGAAGAAGGCGAAGCGCTGGCGGTCGCCGATCAGGCCATCACGCCCGAGCAATCCTTTGCGGCGACTCAAACCCGCGACCGACTGGATCGAGCCATCGCATCGCTGCCCGCGAAACTCAAGCAGCCACTGCTGCTGACTGCTTTCGAGGACTTCTCCCAGGATGAGGCTGCGAAGGCACTGGGGATCTCCACCAAGGCGGTCGAGACAAGGGTATACCGCGCAAGAAAGCTGCTCTCGGAGCGACTGAGCGATGAACTTCGACCCACGCACTGACGCCTCACGGCGATGGGCAATCCGGGTGATCATCCTGCTGGCAGCCTACCAGGTGGCCATAGGGACCTACTTCATCGCCCTTCGACCCCCGCTGCTGCCAGAGGACCTGCGCTTCCTGAAGCTGGCAACGATTCCCGAAGGGTTGGTGCCTTGGCTTCGACTTGTCTTTGCAGTCCTCGGCGGGCAGATGGTGGCAAGCGGCTTGCTGCTCGTGCCGTTCATCAAAAACCTCCGGTCTCGCTCGGGCAGTGGCGCGCTGGACCTGGCGTGCTTCATCGGCGCTGGGCTCATGTCGGTCGGCCTGATGAGTGTGGTCAACTTCATGCTGCGGTCGGATTTCCGTTGGGTCCTGTTGGTTCCCGCGCTGGCCTGGGGCGGTGCCGTCCTGCTGGTCCGAGCCAGTCGCGCATCGAGCTGACGTGCTTGACTCTGGACCATAGTCAAGGGTTTAGGCTGGCGACAGTCTTTCAGGAGGCGGCATGGAATCCATGGGCATCGGCGCAGTGGCAAAGGCAGCCGGGGTCGGCATCGACACCGTTCGCTATTACGAGCGGGCGGGCCTGGTCGCACCGAAAGGACGACTGTCCTCCGGCTATCGTCGCTATTCAGAACTGGAGGTGTCACGCCTTCGCTTCATCCGCAGAGCCCAGTCGCTGGGCTTCTCCCTCAAGGAGATTCGGGAACTGCTGGCCCTGTCTTCCAGCCGCAATGTCGCGAGCGTCAAGCGCAAGGCCGAAGCCAAGCTGGCAGACGTGGATCGGCGCCTGACGGAACTCAAGCGTATCCGTGCAGGGTTGTCGTCGCTGGTGGAAGCCTGCCCGGGTCATGGCCTGCCGGAGAGTTGCCCCATTCTGCAGGCCCTTGGAGGAGAATCACCATGAGCGGTCACGAACACGACAATGCAGCGGCCGCCAATGCCACCATCGATCCCGTGTGCGGGATGAGTGTGTCCCCCAACTCGACACACCATGCAATGCATGAAGGACAACACTTCGCATTCTGCTCGGCGTCGTGCCGCACGAAGTTCGTCGCCGAACCCAAGCGCTATGCGCAGGCAAAGGCTGATGGCGCAGCAGACCATCACGCGCATCAGGGACACGCCGCGCCTTCTGTCGCCGCGCCGGCCGCGCCTTCCGATGCGATATACACCTGCCCGATGCATCCCGAGGTCCGCCATGTCGGACCCGGAAGCTGCCCCATCTGTGGCATGGCGCTCGAACCGCTCAATGCCGCAGAGTCCAGCGGAGAGAACGCGGAGTTGCGGGACATGCAACGCCGGTTCTGGATCGGGGCCGCACTGTCGCTGCCCGTGGTGCTGCTCGAGATGGGAGCTCACCTGCCCGCGCTAAACCTGCATCACTACCTAGGCGCACGGATCTCGCAGTGGATCCAGTTCGTGCTGGCGACACCCGTCATCCTGTGGGCTGGCTGGCCCTTCTTCGCACGGGCGGCGGCATCTGTCAGGAACCGTTCGTTGAACATGTTCAGCCTGATCGGGCTGGGCATCGGCGCGGCATTCCTCTACAGCATGGCGGCCCTGCTGCTGCCAGATGCATTTCCCGAGGCGCTGCGCGGTGCCGAGGGTGTAGTCGCTGTGTACTTCGAGGCCGGTGCGGTCATCACCGTGCTGGTGCTGCTGGGTCAGGTTCTGGAACTGCGGGCACGCGAACGCACCGGAGGCGCCATCAAGGCGCTGCTCGGCCTCGCCCCGAAGATTGCCCGCCGGATCACCGCGGCCGGGCATGACGAGGAGGTGCCGCTGGCCGCGGTGCTGGTCGGGGATCGCCTGCGCGTGCGCCCGGGCGAGTCCGTGCCGGTCGATGGCGTGGTGCTTCAGGGCCAGGGCGGCGTCGATGAATCCATGGTGACCGGAGAATCCCTGCCGGTTGCCAAGGGGCCGGGCGCGAAGCTCATCGGCGGCACTATGAACGGCACCGGCGGGCTTGTGATGCAAGCCGAACGGGTGGGCGCCGACATGATGCTGACACGCATCGTGCACATGGTGGCAGAAGCCCAGCGAAGCCGCGCGCCCATCCAGCGCCTTGCGGACCAGGTCTCCGCATGGTTCGTTCCGGCCGTCATCCTCGTCGCAGTGCTGAGTTTCATCGCTTGGATGGTCTGGGGACCGGCACCGGCGTTCAGCTTCGCACTGGTTGCGGCCGTCTCGGTGGTGATCATCGCCTGCCCTTGCGCGCTGGGCCTGGCCACGCCGATGTCGATCATGGTGGGCGTGGGCAAGGGCGCGACGGCCGGCGTGCTGATCAAGAACGCTGAAGCGCTCGAACGCATGGAGAAGATCGACACACTGGTGGTGGACAAGACCGGCACCCTCACCGAAGGGCATCCGCGCGTCATCGCCGTGATTCCCGCGCAGGGCTTCGAGGAAAACCAGGTGCTGGCACTGGCCGCAGCACTGGAGCGCTCCAGCGAACACCCGCTGGCGGCGGCCATCGTTGCTGCCGCACGCGACAGGTCGCTGACCATTCCATCGGTCGAAGACTTCCAGTCAGTCACGGGCAAGGGCGTGACCGGCCGCGCGGGCGGCCAGACCGTGGGAGTCGGCAACAGCAAACTGCTGCAGGGCCTGGGCGCCAGCGCCCAGGTTCTGGAGGCCGAGGCCGACAGGTTGCGCGCCGATGGCGGCACCGCCATGTTCGTGGCTATCGACGGCAAGCCGGCCGGAGTCATAGCCGTAGCGGACCCCATCAAGTCCACGACCCTTGCCGCCCTGCAGACATTGCGCGCCGAGGGCATCCGCATCGTGATGCTCACCGGCGACAACCGCATCACCGCGCAGGCGGTGGCACGAAAACTCGGCATAGAGGATGTCGAGGCGGAGGTTCTGCCGGAGCAGAAGAATGCCATCGTGCGCCGCCTGCGATCCGAGGGACACGCCGTGGCCATGGCCGGCGACGGCGTCAATGATGCGCCCGCGTTGGCGGAGGCCGACGTCGGCATCGCCATGGGAACGGGCACGGATGTCGCCATGCAGAGCGCTGCCGTCACGCTGGTGAAGGGCGACCTGGCGGGGATTGCGCGGGCGCGGGTGCTGAGCCGCGCCACCATGCGCAACATCCGGCAGAACCTGGTTCTGGCCTTTGTCTACAACGTGCTCGGGATCCCACTGGCTGCTGGCGTGCTGTATCCGGTATTCGGAATACTGCTCAGTCCCATCGTCGCCGCGGCAGCCATGAGCCTGAGTTCGGTGTCCGTCATCGGCAATGCACTGCGACTGAGACTGGTGCGAGTCTAGGCAGCAAGGCGCTTTTTGATTGAGATCACAAACAAAGCGCTGACGCCGATACACCAACCATCATCTTGTCCGAATCCGACGCGCTACCGCACGTGCGACATCCTGCCTAGCGATTATCGCTTTCCTGGTCGGCAATCCTCGCCGGAGCACCTATCTGCAGACGTCTGCCGTCGGCGCTCCACCCATGCCGCACCAGACACGCGGCAACTCCGGGGTGCGTCGAAGGCAGGCCACTCTTCCGAAGAGTACGTCCAGGCTGCATCAGCCTGCATGAGTGAATCGCATCGGAGAACGTCTCAAACCTGGGCGTAGCGCACCCGCAAGCTGACGCGAGCATCAGCGCCAAACCCACAATCACAGACACTTGACGACCCATCATGACCCCCTAATGTGCGGCGTCACCGCGACCGAGTAATCGCAGACCGTTGGCAACCACCAGCAGGCTTGCCCCCATGTCTGCAAACACCGCCATCCACATGGAAGCGTTGTCGAATATGGCCAGGTACAGAAATACGACCTTGATTCCCAGCGCCAGGGCGATGTTCTGCCACAGGACGGCGTGCGTCCGTCTCGACAACCGAAGCAGGTCCGGGATCCTGCGAAGATCGTCATTCATGATCACGACGTCCGCGGATTCGATGGCGATGTCCGAGCCTGCGACTCCCATCGCTATCCCGATGTCCGATTCGGTGAGTGCCGGTGCATCGTTGATGCCGTCGCCGATCATGGCCGTCGGACCCTTGCTTCGCAGCTCCCGAATGGCGGCCAGTTTGTCTTCCGGCAATAGATCGCCGCGAGCCTCGCTGATCCCCGCCTCAGTGGCGATGGTCTGGGCAGTGCGCTGGTTGTCGCCCGTCAGCATGACGATGGAGACATTCATGCCGGCCAGCGTCGCGATGGCTTCCCGCGATGTGGGCTTGATGGAGTCGGCCACGGCAAAGAGGGCCAGTACCTGGGTCGCCGAAACAAGCAGCGTCACCGTACGGCCCTGTGCCTCGTGGCCCTGGAGCTTGGCCTCCAGTTCAGCACTGCACAGGCCCAGTTCCTCCACGAGGCGGTGGTTGCCGAGATGAAGTACTTCGCCCTCGACAGAACCCCGCGTACCGCGACCCGCCAGTGCCTGGAATTGATCCACAGCGAGACCTTGAACCTTCAGACCCTGCGCGATGGCCCTCGACACGGGATGGTCGGAGCGGGATGCCAGGCTTGCAGCCAGCCGGGCGACGTGGTCTGGCTCTCCCTTCAGCACCTCGAAGCCGACCATCGTCGGCTTGCCCTCGGTGATCGTGCCGGTCTTGTCGACTGCCACGAAGCGGATCTTTCGTGCTTCCTCCACGTAGGTTCCGCCCTTGATGAGCACACCCCACCGGGCCGCACTTGCGAGCGCACTGACCACTGAAACCGGCGTCGCGATCACCAGCGCACAGGGACAGGCCACGACCAGCAGAACAAGCGCCTTGTAGACCGCCGCGAGCCAGTTCCAGTCCAGCAGAAGCGGAGCGCCGATGGCAACGGCCAACGCCAGCACGAACACGCCCGGGGTATAGAACGCCGCGAATCGATCCACGAGTCGCTGGGTCGGCGCCCGGGTGCCCTGCGCCTGCTCCACTGCATGGATGATCCGCGCCAGCGTGGTATCGCTGGCGGCTGCGGTCACGCTGATTTCAAGCTCTGCATGCTCATTTATGGTGCCGGCGTACACCACATCGCCCGGATTCTTGTCCACGGGCAGTGACTCACCCGTGATCGGCGCCTGGTTCACGGCGCCGCTGCCTTTCGCGACGACGCCGTCCAGCGGCACGCGGCCGCCCGGCACCACGCGCACAACGGCCTGCAGGGGAACGGCCTTCACGGATTGCGATGCCCAGGACCCATCGGGCTGCCGGACTTCAGCCGTCTCGGGTGTGAGCTGCAGCAATCCCTGGATGGCGTTGCGGGCGCGGTCCACCGCGCGGGCCTCGATCAGTTCGGCGATGGCATACAGCGTCATTACCATCGCGGCTTCGGGCCACTGGCCGATCAGGAAAGCGCCGGTCACGGCAACCGCCATCAGCGCATTGATGTTGAGCTTGAAATGCGCGAGTGCGCTCAGCCCTTTCTTGTAGGTGCCAAGACCCGAGAGCGCGATGGCCGCCACCGCGCACGCTATCTCCAATGCGCGCCACTGCATGCCGCCGCCGCCGAAGTACGCGATCCCTTCTGCCAGGGTCGCCAGCACCAGCGCGGCGAGGAGCCTCATCAGTTCCCGACGTCCGTCTGGGCTGGATTCCACATTCGCCGCAGATCCATGAGTCGACAGCGTTTCCGGCTCAAAACCGGAACTGCGTATCGCCTCGACTGCCTGCGCAAGCCCGGCTTCGGAGGCGGTGATCTCCAACGTTCGCGCGGCGAGCTGAAATCGCAGGCTTCGAATGCCATCGATCCGATCAAGTGCCTTGCGGATCTCGGCTTCCTCCGTCGCACAGTCCATGTTGGAGATGCGAAGCTTCGCCGTCTGCAACAATTCTGGATCAGCCGGCATGATCAGGCTCCACCGTAAGTTCGGCCTCGACCTTTTCCCGCCTGCGCCGAAAACCACGCACCATGCGGTAAAGGCCCGGTAGCACGATCAGCGTCAGCAGCGTCGACGAAATGATTCCACCGATCACCACGGTGGCCAGGGGTCGCTGCACCTCGGCGCCGGTGCCCGTGTTGAGGGCCATGGGCAGGAACCCCAGCGCGGCCACGAGCGCCACCATCAGGATGGGACGCAACCTCAGCAGTGCGCCCTCACGGATGGCGGTATCGATGTCCTCGCCCGCCTCGAGCCGGCTGCGAATGGCCGATACCATGACGACGCCCGTGAGCACGGCGACACCCGAAAGGGTGATGAACCCGACGCCAGCGGTGATCGACAGCGGAATGCCTCGCAGCAGCAGCGCGACCACTCCGCCGGTGAGCGCCAGCGGAACGCCACTGAACACTAGCGCGGCTTCAACCGGGGAGCCGAAGGTCATCATCAGCAGCAGGAAGATCATCAACAGCGTGATCGGCACCAGCAGCGACAGCCGCTCGGTGGCCGATTGCAGCTGCTCGAAGGTGCCGCCGTATCCCAGGTAGTAGCCGGGCGGAAGCTTCAGATCACGCTCCAGCTTCGCCTGGACATCCTTCACGAAGCTGCCCAGATCGCGTCCGCTCGTATTGGCGGAGACCACCACGCGCCGCTTGCCGTTCTCGCGGCTGATCTGGTTGGCGCCGCTGGCGAGGCGAACGTCGGCGAGTTCGGCTAACGGGACGAAGGAACCCCCGGGCAGCGCGATGGGCAGTCGCTCCAGCGCGCTGGTGCTGGTGCGCAGATGCTCTGGCAGGCGCACCACCACGTCGAAGCGGGCATCCCCCTCGAAGATCTGGCCCACTGCGGTGCCACCCACCGCGGTGGAAATCGTCTGCTGCAGGCTGGCTTGAGGTATGCCGAACCGGGCAAGGGTCTCCAGCCGCGGAGAGATCGTCAGCGTTGGCAGGCCCCCGATGGGTTCCGCCTTCACGCCCTCGGCGCCCGGCACCCCACGGATGAGCGCAGCCGCACGTTGAGAGAGCCGTTCCAGCGTCTCGAAATCATCGCCGTAGATCTTCACGGCAAGTGCCGCGCGCACGCCGGCAATGAGTTCATTGAACCGCATCTCGATCGGCTGACTGAACTCGTAGAGCATGCCCGGCACCGTTGCCAGCGTGGCATCGATGTCGGCCAGCAGCTGGGCCTTGGACTTGTTCGGATCCGGCCACTCCTTGCGTGGCTTGAGAATGAAGAACGTGTCGGTTTCGCTCGGCGACATCGGATCGGTGGCGGCATCGTTGGTACCCGTCCTTGAATAGACGAGCTTGAGCTCCGGATGCTTCTGCAGCGCCGCCTGCAGGCCCTCCTGCATGGAAACCGCCTGCTCGAGCCCTATGCCGGGGATACGCGCCACCAGGATGACGATGTCACCCTCGTCCAGCTGCGGGATGAACTCGGTGCCCATGCGGGTCGTGAGGAACCCGCACCCGATGACCAGCAGCAGTGCGGCCACGGCAATCGGCAGGCGGCGGCGCATGGCAAAGGCGAACACCGGCTGGTAGAGGCGACGCGCGCCGCGCACGATGAAGTTCTCCTTCTCCTCCACTTTGCCACGCAGAACCAGCGCCACCGCAGCCGGCACGAACGTCAGGGACAGCACCAGTGCCGCGAGCAGTGCGAGGATGACAGCCAGCGCCATGGGCCGGAACATTTTTCCCTCGACACCGGTCAGCGCGAGCAGCGGCAGATTCACCAGAATCACCACCAGCACGCTGATCAGGCTCGGCGTGAACACCTCTCGCGAACCAGCAAAGGCCTCATGCAGACGTTCCTCAGTCGTCAACAGGCGCCCCATGTGGCGCTGCTTCTCGGCCAGGCGGCGGATGCAGTTCTCCACGATGATCACCGCCCCGTCGACGATCAGGCCGAAGTCCAGCGCACCGAGGCTCATCAGGTTGGCACTGACCTTGGTCTGCACCATGCTGGTCATCAGCATCAGCATCGACAGCGGGATCACCATTGCGGTGAGCAGCGCCGCCCGCACGTTGCCCAGCATCAGCAGCAGCACCACCAGGACCAGGATCGCCCCTTCCAGCAGGTTCTTCTGCACGGTGGCGATGGTGCGGTTCACCAGATCCGTGCGGTTGTACACGGTGATCGCGTGCACGCCCTTCGGCAGGCTCTTGCTGATTTGCTCCAGCTTCTGACTGACGGCCAGACTCACGGTGCGGCTGTTCTCGCCGACACGCATGTAGGCCGTGCTGAGCACGGTCTGCTTTGTCCCCAGCACCGACGCGCCCGTGCGCAGCGGACGGCCCTGGGCCACATCGGCCACGTCGCCGATTCGCACCGGCACGCCATTGCGGCTGGCGACCACCACGTTGCGCAGATCCTCGATGCCACGGAGCTGGCCCGGGACACGAACCAGGTTCTGTTCTCCATTGGTCTCGATGTAGCCTGCGCCGATGTTGCCGTTGTTGGCCTGCAGGGCGGTTTCGATATCGTTGAGCGTCAAGCCATAGGACAGCAGGCGAGCCGGATCCGGCAGCACATGAAACTGCTTGGCATAGCCGCCGATGCTGTCCACCTCCGACACGCCGGGCACCTGCCGCAGTTGCGGACGGATGGACCAGTCCTGGATCGTGCGCAGGTCGGTTGCGTCGTAGGGCGTGCCATCGGGCTTGCGGGCGTCCGGATCGGCTTCCAGCACGTACATCAGGATTTCGCCCAGACCCGTGGCGGCCGGACCCATTTCCAGATCCACACCCGGCGGCAGCGATTCGCGCACGCCCTGCAGTCGCTCGTTGACGAGCTGGCGGGCGAAGTACAGGTCGGTGCCGTCCTCGAACACGGCGGTCACCTGCGCAAGCCCGTACTTGGAGATCGACCGGAACTCCTTCAGTCCCGGAATGCCGCCCATCTCCGACTCGATCGGAAAGGTTATGCGGCTCTCGGTTTCCAGCGGCGTATAACCGGGTGCCCGCGCGTTGATCTGCACCTGGACATTGGTGATGTCGGGGACCGCATCGATCGGCAGGCGCTGGTAGTTCCAGATACCCAGCGCAGCGATGGCAGCCACGAGGAACATGACGATCCACCGCCGGGCGATGGACGTACGAAGCAGTGCGTCTATCATGGTGGTCTCAGTCTTCCTCGGCTTCGCTCTTGCGAAGCTCTGCCTTGATGACGTAGCTGTTGGCTGCCGCGTAGATATCCCCCACGGACAGCCCCTGCAGCACCTCGGTGCGTTCGCCGTCGGTCTTGCCCAGCGTGACCGCATGGGTCCTGAACTGTCCGTTGCTCTGCACGAACACCACCGGCCGGTCCTCGATCATCTGGATGGCACTGGAGCGGACGGCCAGCGCGGCCGACTTCTGGGCGAGCGTGACTTCGCCGGTGACATACAGGCCCGGAGCCCAGCGATTGTCGGGATTCGGCACCTCCACGCGCGCCGTCAGCGCCTGGTTGCTGTTACCGAAAGGGCCCACGTAGGTCACCCTGCCCTGCGCCGAGAATTCGGCCACCGGCGACTTCACCAGCACCGACTGCCCGGCCTTCACCTTGGCCGCATCGCGCGCGAACAACGACAGTTCGACCCACACGGTCGAAAGGTCCACGACCACGAACAGGGGCTTGTCCCCAGTCTGCTCACCCGGATTTGCATTGCGAGCCGAGATGACACCCGAGATGGGAGATCGCACCGCATACACCTGCAGGCTCTCGTTGCTCTCGATATTCGCGAGCAGATCGCCCTGACGCACCGTATCGCCCAGCTTGCGATCGACGCTGCGGATCACGCCGGGAAAGCGGGCTGCAACGTCCCTCACGCGCTCTGCGTTCGGGGCCACGACTCCGTACAGAGGCAACACCTCGCGAATCTGTGCCGGACCGGCCGTTTCCAGGCCGATGCCTGCCGCCTTGAGTTGCTCAGCAGTCAGCGAGAGATGGGCTTCCGAGGGCTCTTCGCTCGCCTCGGCGGGCTCCTTCGCGGCTTCAGGCGAGGAACCGCCGCAGGCGACCAGCATCAGCGGTGCAAGAAAAAAGAGGAATGACAACTTGAGTTTCATGTGTGTACTCACAAGTCCGGTTCAGGGGTTGGCGAGCGGCGCATTGGTCAGGCGCTCGATCTCGGCAATGAGCAGTTGGGCCTGGGTGGCAGCCTCGATGCGGTCAGCCTGGGCATCCAGGAATTCGCGCTGCGCGTCGACCAGCTCCAGGTAGCCGTAGCGACCGCGCTCGAAGGCGTACTGCGTTTCCTTCAGTGCTTCTTCCATTCGCGGCAGCACCGTCGACTGCAGCGCAGCCACTCTCGCCTCGGCCTCCACAAGATCGCTGTGGAGCGCGAAAAGGCTTGCGCGCGCGCGCGTGAGTGCCGCCTCCCGTGCCGCACCGACGGCATCGCGTCGGGCGGCCGCCTCGGCTATCGCGCTTTGCGCCCTGCGCCCCGCAAACAGCGGCATCGAGAACGACGCGACCAGTCCAATGTCTTTCGTTTCCTGGGAGCGGCGGACGCCGCCACCGATCGTGATATCGGCGCGCTTCTGCGTGGCAGCCAGTCGCAGTTCGGCTTCCCGAAGGCGTTCCTCACTGGCGAAGCGCAGGAAATCCGGATTGCGCTGCAGTCGCTCCACCAGGGGCGCGAAGTCCTGAACTGCCGGCAACGCGTAGATATCCCCGGTGATGTCCCCCATGGGGCGACCCTCGAGCGTGCCATCGTCGGCACCCCAGGTTGCGGCCAGCGATCGCCGGGCGGCCTCAAGCCTGGCCCGCAGATTTCGCATATCGAGGCGACTGCGCTCCAGCGCCACCGTGGCTCTGTCCTCCTCCACGTGAGGCGCCTTGGCGGCCTGCACGCGAAGGCGCGCCGCCTCCAGCGTGCCCTGCGCCAGCGTGGTGGCCCGCTCGGCCAGTCGCAGGCGCTCCTGCAGTTCGGCCGTCGCGACATAGCGGCGCGTGACTTCCGCCAGGATGTCCAGCTGGGCGGCCTGTCGCGCACTGGTGAGCGTATCGATACTGGCGGACGCCGCGGAAATCCTCGCCTCGCGCTTGCCACCGAGTTCGACGACCTGGGAAATCGCCAGCGTGGTGTCGGCGCCTGACAGTCCCTTGTAGGCACCCGTGCCGAGCACATTTTCCAGCTCCGCGGTGAACTCCGGAGCCGGTCGAAGCGCCGCGCCGTCACGCCGCGCCTCCTCGACCCGCAACGCAAACGCAAACTCCCTGAGATCGGGATTGCGGGCGAGCGCCGCCGATATCGCATCGCGCAGGCCCAGCGGTGGCGCCGGCTCCGCAGCATGGGCCGCGGGCACCGCAGCGCACAGTGCAAGGCATGCAACGACGGCACGCCATCCAGTGACAAACATGTAGGACTCCCAAAAACAACGTCCACGCGCCTGGGGCGCGTCAAAGCATCAGACGAAAGGTCGGGGAGTCAGCGAGGGGGCCCGCGCAGAGGCGGACGCAGAAAGTGAAACCGGGAATCCGGCAACAGAAGAGAAGCAAATTCGATGCGCTGCGCGCGCACCAGCGGCAGCAGGAACAGCAGCAGCGCGCTCAGCAGGGCCAGCGGCAGGAGTACGTCGGCCGTGCCCTTGAGCACCGCACTCATGAGGTCGACATTCGCATCCTGATGGGGAGCGTCGATGCCCAACTCAGCATGGTGGATATCACCGTCATCACCGTGGACAGAGACCAGCGGCTCGCTGCCGTCGAAGCAGAAATGCAGGTGATCTCCGACCAGCCGCAACGACAGGAACGCAATACATGCGATCAGCGTCACGAGAAGTCGGTAGCGGTGGGTGGGACCCATGGGCGCAGGTTAGCAGAAAACACGGCGCGGACCCTCTCGGGCCTGAATGAAGTTCACAGTTCCCATTAAACGCCGCCGCCGGGCTTGCCCGCAGGGCAACGCATCAGGTGGTACGCCGCCGGAATGACGAGCAGCGACAGCAAAGGCGCCGTGATCATTCCGCCGACCATCGGCGCAGCAATACGACTCATGATCTCGCTGCCCGTGCCGCTGCCCAGAAGGATAGGCAGCAGTCCGGCAAAGATTACCGCGACCGTCATGGCCTTGGGGCGTACGCGCAGCAGCGCTCCTTCGCGAATGGCATCAAGCAGTCCGCCCTGCGTCACGATGCCTGCCTCCAGTCGCTGCTCCCAGGCCTGCTTCAGGTACACAATCATGATTACGCCGAATTCCGCCGAGACGCCGGCCAACGCGATGAACCCAACTCCCGTGGCAACCGAGAGGTTGTATCCCATCAGGTACAGGAACCACACGCCCCCGGTTAGCGCGAAAGGCAGCGTAGCCATGATCAGCAGAGCCTCGTCGATCCGCTTGAAAGTCAGATACAGCAGCACAAAAATGATGAGCAGCGTTGCGGGCACAACCAGCTTCAGGCGTGCATTGGCGCGCTCCAGAAACTCGAACTGCCCCGAGTACGCGAGGCTCATGCCGGGCGACAGATGCACCTCGCGTGCGATGGCTGTGCGCAGATCGGCAACCGTTGATGCCAGATCACGCCCCCGCACGTCGACATAGACCCAGCTGCTGGGACGCGCATTCTCGCTCCTGAGCATGGGTGGCCCGTCGCTCACGCGAATATGTGCCACCGTGCCCAGCGTGACCTGCGCACCCGATGGCGTCACGAACGGCAACTGCTCAAGGCGCTGCACGGAGTCGCGCCATTCGCGGGGATAGCGAAGGCTGATGGGGTAGCGCGCCAGCCCTTCCACGGTCTCTCCGATGGTTTCGCCACCGACGAGCCCCGCCACCACCGACTGCACGTCCGCGATGCTCAGGCCAAAGCGTGCTGCAGCGCGCCGGTCGATGTCGACATCCACGTAGCGCCCACCGGTCAGTCGTTCGGCCAGTGCCGACGACACGCCCCGAACGCTTTTGGCGATCCGCTCCACGTCACTGCCGACGCGATCGATCTGCTGCAGATCGGGACCGGCGATCTTGATGCCTATGGGGCTTTTGATGCCGGTGGCCAGCATGTCGATGCGGTTTCGCAGAGGGGGTATCCAGATATTGGTGAGCCCCGGCAACTGCACAGCTCGATCCAGTTCCTCCACCAGCTTCTGGGGTGTCATGCCCGCGCGCCACTGTTCGCGCGGCTTGAACTGGATGGTGGTCTCGAACATCTCCAGCGGCGCAGGGTCGGTCGCGGTTTCCGCGCGGCCAGCCTTGCCGAACACCCGCGCGACTTCCGGCACCGTCTTGATAAGCCTGTCCGTCTGTTGCAGAAGTTCGGAGGCCTTCTGTGCAGACAGACCCGGCAGTGCACTCGGCATGTAGAGCAGATCCCCTTCGTCCAGAGGGGGCAGGAACTCGCCACCCAGGCGGCTCAATGGCCATAGCGCAGTCAGCAACAGCCCCGCGGCAAGGGCCAGCGTGGTCCATGGCCTACGCAGAGCCCATCCCAGCGCAGGACCGTATCCCTTCACGAGCCAGCGATTCAGGGGATTGCTGGATTCGCTGGGCAGGCGACCTCGAATGAACGCGCCCATCAGTATCGGTACCAAGGTGATCGACAGACCCGCCGCCGCGGCCATGGCATAGGACTTGGTCAGCGCAAGGGGACCGAAGAGCCGACCCTCCTGCGCCTGGAGCGTCAGCACGGGCAGGAACGACACGGTAATGATCAGCAGCGAGAAGAAGAGCGCGGGGCCCACCTCTACCGCAGCGGCCGTCATCAGCTGCCAATGCGCCTCGCCGACGAGCGTCTTGTCGGGATTGGCGCGCTGCCAGGCCTCGATCTTCTTGTGGGCGTTCTCGATCATCACCACCGCCGCATCGACCATGGCGCCGATGGCAATGGCGATACCGCCCAGCGACATGATGTTGGCGTTGATGCCTTGTTGTCGCATGACGGCGAAGGCGATCAGCACACCCAATGGCAGACAGATCACGGCCACCAGAGAAGAGCGCAGGTGCCACAGGAACAGTGCGCAGACCAGCGCCACGACAACGAACTCCTCGATGAGCTTGTGGGTCAGGTTTTCCACGGCCCGGTCAATCAGGCCACTGCGGTCATAGGTCGGGATGATCTCGACACCCTTGGGAAGGCTCTTCCTGAGCTCTTCGAGCTTTTCGTGGACGGCAGTAAGGGTCGCTTTGGCGTTCTTGCCACTGCGCAGGATGACGACACCGCCAACGGCCTCGCCTTGCCCATCAAGCTCCGAAATCCCACGCCGCATCTCAGGCCCCAGCTGGATGTGGGCCACATCGCCCAGCAGCACCGGCACACCGCCCACGACTTTGAGCGGGATGGCCTCGAAGTCAGCCAGGGATTTCAGGTAACCACTGGCGCGCACCATCAACTCGGCCTCGCCCAGCGTCAAGACGGCGCCGCCGGTCTCGCTATTGGCCATGCTGATCGCGGCGCGTACCTCCGCTTGCGTGATGCCACGGCTGGCCAACTGCACGGGATCCAGCACCACCTGGTACTGCTTCACCATGCCGCCGATGGTGGCAACCTCGGCCACATCCGGCAGCGTCTTCAACTCGAACTTCAGGAACCAGTCCTGCAATGAGCGCAACTGGGCCAGATCATGCTCGCCGGTGCGAT
The DNA here is from genome assembly GCA_016720075.1 of Pseudomonadota bacterium. Lineage (GTDB taxonomy): Bacteria > Pseudomonadota > Gammaproteobacteria > Steroidobacterales > Steroidobacteraceae > ZC4RG30. The sequence continues at coordinate 37,888 of JADJXW010000011.1, read as the reverse complement.
CAGTCAGGGCGTACTGGAAGATCCAACCCACACCCGTGGCATCCGGCCCCAGGGAAGCCCGCGCGGTAGCGGGCAGGCGCGCCTGCGCGGCGTTCAGATACTCCAACACCCGAGATCGGGCCCAATACGGATCCGTGCCATCGGCAAACAACACGTAGACAAAGCTGTCACCGAAGAACGAATAGCCGCGCACGGTCTTGGCGCCCGGCACCGACAGCATCGTGGTGGTCAGGGGATAGGTCACCTGATTCTCGACGATCTGCGGCGCCTGCCCCGGATAGCTCGTGCGGATGATCACCTGCACGTCCGAAAGATCCGGCAGGGCATCAATCGGCGTCGTGCTGACAGACCACAGGCCCCATGCCGACAGGAACATCGCGGCCAGCAACACGAGGAAGCGATTCGTGACTGACCAGCGGATGACCGCGGCGATCACTGGCCCTGCTCCATCGCCGGTGTTCCCAGGCCCCGAAGACTTGCCTCGGAGTCGAGCAGGAACTGACCGCTGGCCACCACCTGCTGGCCTGCCTCAAGTCCACTTACGATGACCGTACGATCGCCTACCTCTTGCCCCAGCGTCACTTCCACACGGCGGAAGCTTCCTTCGTGGGACAGCATGACCAGAGAGCGCTTGCCAGTGCGGATGACCGCTTCGGTCGGCACAGCCAATGCGGCCGCCTTCGACTTAGCGCTCAGCGTGACCTGTGCCGACTGCCCTGGTCGCAGCACCCCACCGGGATTGGCCAACTCCACCCTGATGCGCAGTGTTCGCGTGGCTTCGTTCAAGGTCGGCAGCAGCGCACTGACGCGCCCGACGACCGGGGGAGCGCCGGGACTCGCCAGTCGCACTTGCGCCGTGTCACCGACCTGCACTTCCCCTGCCAGTGACTCCGGCACGGCGACTTCGAGCCACACGGTGGACAGACCGTTGATTCGCACCAGCGTCTGCCCTGCAACCAATGTCATCCCCATCCGTATGTCGAGCGCCTGGACCAGGCCGCTGATCGGCGCCCTCACGTGAAAGCTCGACCTAGCGGTACCCTCGGAGTCAAGTCGCGCGATCTCGCTTGCCTCAAGCCCAATCAGGTGCAGCCGGTCGCGAGCGGCCTGAACCAGGCCTGCATCGCCTGACGCCCTGACCGCCAGCAACTCCTGCTCGGCGGCCGCCCATTCCGGAACCAGCAGCTCGGCAATCGAAGCACCTGCCTCGATCAGATCGCCGGGCGCCAGAGGAGACACCTTCTGCACGATGCCTGCGACGCGACTTTGCACCACAGCAACGTCACGTTCATTGAACCCCAGAATAGCGGTCGCATCGATCTGGGAACTCACTGCGATGCTTTCGACGCTTGCCAGCCGCACTCCAAGGTTCTGCTGTACCGCCGGTGTGATCTGAACCCCAGAGGACGCGGCTGCATCCGTCGCGTATCGCGGCACGAGCTGCATGTCCATGAACGGGGATTTGCCGGGTTTGTCGAAGTGCTGTTGCGGAACCATCGGGTCGTACCAATAGAGCACGTCCGCCGGCTTCGCTTCGCTCGTGACAGGCGGGTGGACAGCGTGCCGTCCCCACCACCAGCCGCCAGCTCCGCCCACCACCACCAGCGCCGCACCCGCCGCGACAAATGACCACTTCATGGCTGTTCTCCGGCGTGTTCGGCATAGGTGTAGTGCAGGCGCGCGGCCACCTGCCGTTGCTCGCCTTCGAGCGAGATGAGTCGCAGTTGCGCATCGATGCGCTCGCGCCGGGCACCCACCACGTCCATGATGCCGCCCTTGCCACTGCGCCAATCGGCGGTGGCGAGTGAAACTTTCTCGTCTGCCAGCGGCAGAAACACATCGCGTTGCCGGATCGTGGCGCTGCGCAGTCGGTGATACTCGGCCAGTTCAGACTCCAGCATCTGCGCATGCTCGCGTACATCCGCCTCCCGGCTTGCGTCCAGTGCCCGGCGCTCGGCACGACGAGCCGCGATCTGGGGATCCTGGCGCGATCCCGAAAACACCGGCAGGTCGATGCTGAACTGCAGCGACATCATGTTGCTGAACTGCCCGCCGCGCTTCTGGTACGCCACTTCGACCGACCAATCCGGATGCTTCCCCGCCTGGGCTTCCGCAACGTCGGCATCGAGCGCTCGAGCCTCTGCGTCAATCAACCCGAACTCCGGGTGAGACTGCACGCCGTGCAGCAGCCGCTCATGGTCGATGGACCAGTCGGGCGCCCCTGATGCCAACGGCCTCTCGGCTGCCTCAGTGCCGATCCATTGTCGAAGTGAAGCCAGTGCCTGCTCAAGCTGGGCCTGCAGCGCGTCGCGCCGTTCATCGATGAGCGCCGATTCCTGCCGCGGGGCAATCGTCTCGGTGGCCATGCCTTGCCCGCTGACCAGTCGGGCGCGTATGACCGCATCGAATAGCTGGTTCTCTGCGACCAGCAATTGGATCCGCGCCAACTGGCGTTCGGCGGTGTCGCGCGCAATCCACGCCGCGGCCGTCTGCCGGATTGCATCGAGACGCGTCACGCGGGCCTGCGCCTCGGCCATTGCAATCCGGCCCTTCGCACCAGCCACGCGGGCGTCGCGTTTGGCGTGACTGGTGAACTCCTGCATCAGACCAACGCGCTGCATGGTCATGAAGTCGCGCGAGAAGCTGTAGGCGTCGGGGCCATCGACCGGGAGGTTATCGATGCCCAGTAGCAACTTTGGATCGGGCAAGGACCCTGCCGACACGGCGACCTGCCTGGCGGCCTCGATCTGCTCCGCATTGGCGACAAGCGCCGGCGCCTTGCGCGAGGCCAGCTCTATGGCCTCGGGCAGCGAAAGATCATCCGCAAACACTAATTCTGCGCATCCCGCCAGCAATACACCGGCCGCGGCGCGTCGTAAGAAATGCATGTTCCAGCTCCAGTCGATGAATGCGCGGCATCAAGCCGATGCCCTGTGCGCACTGTCCGCCGGCAGGCGATCAGCTCGTGATCACGTGCAGCGGCCGGAATCGCAGGGAAGCTAGATCAGCGCTGGCGGTCGCCAGACGGAGGAAGGATCGAAAGAGTCGATGAGCGGAGGCGGAATTGGAGTGACAAGGCCAACCGTCGCAACGTGCGTGATGAGTCCGAGGTATGTTCGCGGCGCCTGGCTGACAGACAGACAGGCCATCCCCGATTTGCACATCTTTCCGGTCTTGGCAAAAGTCGCCGCGTCCGTGCAGCAGTCATGCATCTGCTCGCCCGACATGGTTGGGGACATCGCGGCATCCGGGGCGGCCTGCGTCATCGGACAGGGCGGCTCCACGACAGCCGCACCGGCAAACCCCTGGAACGCGACGCCAAGGCAAATCAGGCCGGACAGCAGGATTTTCGCCAAACGCATGCGCATAGTGTCTCCGATCCGACCGCACTGTGCCATGTTGCTTCGTCGGATCCTGGGTACTGCGTATCAATTTCGCCTGGGTCGCGACTGAATTGCGTGCCCAAACAGGCACCCGGCTGAATCGGCCCCGCGCCCGATGCGCAAGCTGCAGCTCGATGTGATCCACGGCGAAGCTACCCGCCCGCGCCGCACGCGGCCCCCCGACGCCCCCGCGCCGCGCGCAGGTGCGATACAGGGCATCTGGCGGGAGCAGCAACTACCTCCGAGCGGGTGTTCCTGCGTGAACAGAGAATGGCTTCGTGGTGCCATCGCGTTCGACCAGCTCCACGGTGTACGGATCCACATGGCCATCAGCCACCTCCATGCCGGGCGCGCCGGCCGGCATGCCCGCCACCACCAGCCCGCGCGCATCCGGACGCTCTGCGAGCAATCGGCGGATATCCTCCGCAGGAACGTGCCCTTCAATCAGGTAGCCGTCGATCTCGGCCGTATGGCAGGAACCCTTCGCGGCAGGCACCCCGAGACGCACCTTGACGTCATTGAGGTTGCTTTCATTGTGGACTTCCACGTTGAACCCAGCACGCTGGACGTGCTTGACCCATTCGCCACAGCAACCGCAGCTCTCGTTCTTGTGGACCACCAACACAGATTGGAATTTATCAGCGGGGCTTGCCGCTGCGTTGGTCACTGTCGAGGGCGCTGCGGGCACGGAGCCGTCATTCCCACCCCTGGAGCAACCGCCGCCAGCCAGCAGTACAGCGACCATGGCGCCAATTGAAGCCTTGCAAGTCATCTTCATGGGGTTCCTCGACACTCCGTGCTCCAGTGCCTCAGGGTGCCCGGCTTTCGCGCATTCCGCCACCATGGTGCCCGACAATTCGGAAACCGTGTGCTCCAGCTTCGTCGCATCCTGCTTATGGCAATATAAGCTGTCTAGCCGGCGACACATGCTAAGCCGCAGGTTGAAGTCGCAGGTTCCGCTTACTGGCCATGGGATCCATCCCCCGCGCCAACTGACTTCTGGCCTGTTGGTGTCGCTTCTTTGCCAATGCAGCGGGTACATCGGGGTATACGCCCAATGCCAATGTCTTGCGCTTTCCTCCGAAGGTGTAGTTGTACCGCCAATATTTGCCGCCGCCCGGTGCGATCAGAAGGTATAGGCCATGCCCTGCGGTGACCTTTCTCGAATAGCGCCGTGGCCGCTGATCCAGCAGCTCCCTGCGGGCCGCTGGCTGCCTGATGCGCTGTTTGAGTTCTGGTGCATTGGCGGCTTGAGCGAGTCCCTCCAACATCGGGTATGGGATTGCTCCATCTGTGCGCAGCGCGAGGTCCCACAAATCTTTCAGCGAGCCGGGCTGGTGTCTCGCATCTGATGGCAGCGAGAACTGCTGCTTTCGGATTCGATGCGCGAGCTCAATGCCGGCAAGGGTGATCGCGGCAGACCGGAAGGACTTCAGTCCGAGCATCGACGCGCACCGCCGTTTGATCGCCCGATGATCCTGCTCGACGATGTTGTTGAGGTAGCGATTGGAACGCACTTCTACCGACCGCCACCGTCGATCCTTCTTGCCCAGGTTGCGCAAGGCCAGATGTGTCGCTGTATATCCATCGACATTGATCTTTTCGGGCCATCCGCATTCCGGCCTACCCGCGGCGTGCTCGAAGAATAACTGCGCAGCCGCCCTGTCCCGCCCTGCACACAGGACGGAGTCCACCGACTTTCCATGCTTGTCTACGGCGCGATAAAGGTAGTGATTCCCGCCCCGCACCCGGACCGCCGTCTCGTCCATCCGCCAGGAGCCGTGGACAGGCTTGGCATACCGATCCCAGCGGGCCTCGTACTCCGGCAAGTACCGCAGAACCCACCGCATGATCGTCGTATGGGACACCGTGACACCACGCTCCGCCATCATGGCCACCATGTCCCGGTAGCTCAGCCGATAGGTGATGTACCAGCGGACGCAGGTCTCGATGACCTCCGCCGGAAAACGTCTCTGACGGTAGATCGGGTCGCGCTCTTGAGCTTTCGGCATGTGCACCACACGGGAGTGCATCGAGGCACTGCGGCTCCGGCCGCCAATGCACCAGAACCGAAATGTACCTTGGAAATCCAGCACCAAAGCTTCGGCAGACCACTTCTGCTCAGGCACCTCTCGGCGCCATGCGAATACTAACTCAATTGCCCGTGCAGGCGGTTAGGCGGATTCTTCCAGAGGAAAATCTCTGCTGAGGATGAGCAGAACCGACTCTGTTTAGGCCATCGAATCGGTGGCCCTATACCTCCGGCCGAACAACACCACGTAGGTTTGAGTCCTCTCCTGGGCACCACCTCTTTTCCGAAAATCAAGCTCGGAATCGAGGGAACTCTCTGCAATAGGCGCGATCTTTACGGCTCTCGATGACGTCCTGACCCAACTCTCTCCCGAAACCTGAACCGCCTTGATGCACCCGATGCGCGTGGTCTCGGGCGCTGCGCACCAATCGCCTCGATGTGAGAGCCCGTGGCTGCGATTCAGATGGCTAGCGGATCGGATCCAGGAACTCAGCGATACGGGCGGCCAAGTCCAGCAGAAACGCATCGCGGTCGGGCATTGGGTCCACGACGCCGGGCGGCAACACGTTCATGAAAGAGTAGTGACCCGCGCCTTCCGCAATCCGCACCTCGATGGGCGCTTGGTCGCGTAACGTCTGCTGGAGGAATGCCGCTTGGTCCTTCTGAGCAATGGCATCCTCACTTCCGACCCAAACTGTCATGGGGCAGTGGACCGCTTTCAATGCGCCGGGCGCCTGGAAGAATCCGGCAGCAGGGGACAACAGAGCCAAGCGCTCCAGCGGCATTCGGGCGACATCCAGACTTTGCTCCCGGCTGAGCCACATCTGGCCGCCGGCCAGTGCAATGAGAAGACCAGCGCCAATGGAGTGCCCTGCCCCTACCAGAGGAAGATCTGAAGTCGGGACCTGTTCGGCTGCAAGCCGAAGTCTGCGAGCGCGAGTGAGCAGTTCCGTGGCGGTGGGAATGGGAGACATCAATCGGGCAAAGTGGGGAGCCACTACGGTGCTTCCTTCCCGAGCTAACGACTCCAGCAGATCCTGGTGACGCTCGGGGTTCCCGCCGGCGCCAGCAGCAAAGAGCACAACACGGCGTGGCAACCGGGCATCGATGACCGAAACGGAAAACGCGTCGTCGGAGTTCAGCAGGCTTTTTTGGTACATCATTGGATGGGAAGGTAGACGTCAGTGATCATTTCGTGATCCGGGATACCTGCCCCCACGTTCACGAAATGGAGGATCAGAGGGGACTCCCGTAGGCGCTCCCCACTCTCGGGAAGCCATTCGGCGTACAGCGGATGCAGCACAGGGATGTACTCTCGAGGCCCCACGTAGCGCACGCGCGCACAGCGGCCGCCGGGGGTGACCTTACTGATCACGCCTTGTGCATTGGCACGAACTTCGCGGGCGAACTCTACACACACGTCGACCCGGTAGTCGCGGGCGGCCTCCGCCAGAATGTCGTGCACGACGCAGAAGGTTCGATGGGAATTCGCCACCACTCGGTGAAGGCGTCGCCACTCGATCAATTTACGAGTGCTTTCGTAAACATCCGCCGACGCGCCTCTATGCTCCACCGCCGCGACAGGTGTTTGCGCTAAGTCGACGATCTGGACAACCGGCATGACCGTCCCGGCATTTCCTGACACCTTGAACACTGCCCGCCACCAGTGCCAATCGGGTTTCTCCCGGAACGCACTGGGCGACTGGCGCATGAGGCGACCAAAGGAACGTGTGAAGGATTCCGGGTTGGAGTAACCCGCTTCGAGCGCAATGTCGGTAATGGAGCGCCAGGACTCGAACGCCAGTCGGGCCGACGCCCGCTTCAGGCGCAATCGCCGAACCTGCTGGGATGGAGTCTGCCCCACGACCTCCCGGAATTTCCGATGGAGATGGAAAGTCGAGACGCCAACCATGCTCCCCAGATCGGAGAGCCGATGGGGCGCATCCAAGTGCCGAAGGATGTAGTCCTGCACCTTCTCGACGAAATTGTCGGCGTTGCTCGATAGCCTCATTTGTACAGTGTCCCATCCGGGAAACTCGGACGCCTGACCGATCTTGCGGTCGCTCAGCCGAGTCTCCGGATTCCCGCCCCTGCCAACCCGTCAGACCCACCCTCATTCGCGTGCGACGACCTCGAGCCCTCGTACCACCGTTGCACCAGCAGGCCGCGGCCGACGACTTAGGGGTATCGAATGGGGTACCTATCCGGCCCTGGCTTCTCGATTCTGAGGACGTTCAGAAGCTTAGAAGCAACTTTTGAGTCCTCTCCTGGCACACCCTCTGTCAAGGGGGAGATTCGCGGCTTCTCTGGCTGAAACCCTTGAGCGCACGGCAGTGGTGATACGCGGCCATCGGCCACCGAACACCACAATCCTGCAACTCCAAGAGCGGACGGAGCTATTGCGGGTGTCAGGTCGAAATCCCCTGCTAACGCGGCGCCGTCTGGCGCAGAGTACCGGCAGGCGGAAAGATCTCGGCCCTTTGGTCGCCCCACGTCTAGGTGACGGCAAACTCCAGCAGAGGATCGTAATCATGTCGGTCCGCTACCTGCAGCGCCTCGATGTACTGCTGTCGCCGCGGATCACGACTGCCCAACTCGCCGCCACCCCAAGGTAGCCGATCACGCCCGAAGTGATGCGTCAGCGCGAGATCCGCGTAGAATCGGCTCAGACGCCCGTTACCATTCGGAAACGGATGAATCAACACCAGGCGATGGTGCACGCGAACCGCGAATTCCACCGGTTCATAAGTCCCGTGCTCCAGCCAGTACCGCGCGTCGTCGAACAGCATGCGCAGTGCGACGCCGATCTCAGGGAACGGCACACCGATGTTCGTGTCCGTCACGCGCTGCGTGCCTGCCCATTCCCACACGTCGCCATACATGCGCGCATGCAGCTGCTCGATGAACTCCCGCGACAGCATCCCCGGCATCGCGATAGATCGCGCGCCGCGCGCCCACAGGCGCGCGCGCAGGATGTTCTCCTGCTCTGCCGCGTTCAGCTCGCCATGCGTTGTGATAGGCAGCTTCAGGCCGTGCAGCTGCTCTACCGTGAGCGGGGTTGCACCAATCGCATGTGGATCGGTCAGCGCCACAGCTTCCGAGGCTCGCGCATCAGGTTCTCGACTAGCCGGTCGAACTGTGCGTTCGTTTCCACCTCGCCCACTTCCTGATTCTCGAGCCGCATGCTCTGCACGGTGGCGCGCATCTCCTGCCGCGCGATCTCCCGCGCGCGCGCGCGCAGCGTCTCACTGATCGGCTGGCGCGGAATCACCGCCACGATCAGTTCGGCATCCATTGCATCCGCCACCCGCCGCAGCGTGTCCAGTTGGATACGCCCAGGCAACTCGGCCTTCTCATACGACAGTACCGTGGTATGCGCGACCTTCAGGCGCTCGGCCAGAACGGTAACGCTCATACCGAGCGCGGTACGGATCGCGTGGATCCACCCCTTCACCGGCCGCTCGCGCAGCACCGCGCCTGCCGCCTGAAGGTTGGGCAGCTTGCGATCAAAGAGCTCGGCAGAGCTAGTCTTGAGGTACTTGGGCACTGGACACCTGTGTATTCAGGGGAACATTTTAGTGACAGCATTCTATCCCTAAATACACAATAGAAATGAGATTTTGAATCCCAAGATACACATTTTTTCACCCCGTAAGCTCTGGAGGGTTCCTGGAGGGCCCCTGAAAACCCCTCCGCCCCCTAATAGTCGTGCTCCAGTCGGGGATACTGGTGGGGGTATCTCCCCCCTGGTTTGTACTTCTTAGGGATTTCGGGGTGTTGGAGCAAGCTATCGAGTCCTCTCCTGGGCACACCTTCTGTTTAGGGAAAGATTCGCGGCTTCTGCCGATGAAACCCTTGCGCTCAGCTTCGTGCGAAACAAACGCGGCCGTCGCGTCGCAACCAGCCAGAGTGCCTATGCGGCATGTTGAAGTCGCAGGTTCCGCTTCCTGATCATGGGATCCACCCCCCGCGCCAACTGACTTCTAGCCTGTTGGTGTCGCCTCTTTGCCAATGCAGCAGATACATCGGGGTATACGCCCAATGCCAAAGTCTTGCGCTTGCCCTCGAAGGTGTAGTTGTACCGCCAATACTTGCCGCCGCGCGGTGCAATCAGAAGGTATAGGCCGTGCCCCGCGGTGACCTTTCTAGAGTAGCGCCGTGGCAGCAGATCCATCGGCTCCCTGCGGGCCGTTGGCTGCCTAATGCGCTGAATAAGTTCTGGTGCATTAGCGGCTCGAGCGAGTCCCAATATCGGATATCGGTTTGCACCATCTGCTCGCAGCGCGAGGTCCCACAGATCTTTCAGTGAGCCGGGCAGGTCACTTGCATCTGATACCAGCGAGAACTGCTGCTTTCGGATCCGATGCGCGAGCTCAATGCCGGCAAGAGTGATCGCGGCAGACTGGAACGACTTCAGCCCGAGCATCGAAGCACACCGTCGCTTGATCGCCCGATGATCCTGCTCGACTATGTTGTTGAGATAGCGGTTGGAACGCACCTCTACCGATCGCCACCGTCGATCCTGCTTGCCCAGATTGCGCAAGGCCAGATGTGTCGCTGTATATCCATCGACATTGATTTTGTCGGGGAATCCGGATTCCCGCCTACCCGCAGCGTGCTCGAAAAACGCCTGCGCAGCCGCCTTTGTCCCGCCCTGCCCTCAGCACGGAATCCACCGACTTCCCATGCTTGTCCACGGCGCGATACAGGTAGTGATTTCCGCCCCGTACCCGGACGGCCGTCTCGTCCATCCGCCAGGAGCCGTGGACAGGCCTGGCATACCGCCCCCAGCGGGCCTCGTACTCCGGCACGTACCGCAATACCCACCGCATGATGCTCGTATGGGACACCGTAACACCGCGTTCCGCCATCATGGCCACCATGTCCCGGTAGCTCAGCCGGTAGGTGATGTACCAGCGGACGCAGGTCTCGATGACCTCCGCGGGAAAACGCCTGTGACGGTAGATCGGGTCGCGCTCTTGAGCTTTCGGCATGTGCACCACACGGGAGTGCATCGAGGCTCTGCGGCTCCGGCCGCCAATGCACCAGAACCGAAATGTACCTTGGGAATCCGGCTCCAGAGCTTCGGCAGCCCTCACCGTCTCAGGCACCTCTCGGCGCCAGTGAGCATTGTAACTCAAGGCCGCGGACAGACTGTTGCGCGTCTATGGCCTTGGCGCCGGAGCCAATTTGCGCAATCCTTGCCTCCACTGCTTCGGGCTCGCAGCCGATGAGTAAGGTTGGCCGCAGGAGATCTCAATGATTCGGAACCGACGGCTTGCCGTATGGCAAGACGCTAGGGCTTGCCAGGGGTCGGATTTTGCCTCAACTCATTCGAGCCTCCCGCAGCTTGCGAAGCTCGGACGAAACTCATGGAAAGGCTTCGATACAGGCTCTCCCTGCACACCATCGCGCTCGCGCCACGCCCCAGAAGCACGACAGCCATCAGGGGCAGTGTCAGGCTGTGACTCCCCGTCATTTCGCTGACGATGACCAGCGCCGTCAGGGGAGCCTGCACAACACCTGCAAAATACGCCGCCATTGTCAGCACAACCGCGGCGCCACCGGGCACGAAGCTCATGTGAAGACTTAGCGCCCCTCCCAGACCTGCACGATTGACAAGGATGGGGCAAATATCCCGGCCGGGATGCCCGACATGTACGACACCAGTGTGGCGCATGCCTTTTCGAACGCGAACCAGTACCCCGGTATCGACTCCTGCTGGATCAGCGCGCGAGCCTCGCTGTAGCCGGTGCCAAACGTCGCCCCGGAAGACACCCAGCCCAATGCCGCGACGATCAGTCCGCAGAAAAACGCAAACCTGACTGGCGAGTCACTGCATAGCCTGCGAGCCGGAGCCGGCAAAATCTCCCGCCAGGACAACATGGCGCGGGCGAACAGACCACCAGCGAGACCACCGACCACGCCGCAGATCGGCACTGCAAGCCACATCTTGGGATCCACCAGTGCCGCATGGGTCGATCCGAAGTAGGTGTAGTTGCCTACCAGCGCTACGGAAGTGACGCCCGCCAGAATGACTGTTGTCAGAATCGTGCCGGAGGTCTTCTCCTCGAAGGAGCGCGACACCTCCTCGATTGCGAACACGATGCCGGCGAGCGGCGTATTGAACGCCGCGGCCACCCCCGCTGCGCCCCCGGCAAGAATCAGCCCTCGATCCAGCTCCGCCGCAGGAATCGGACCAGACGACCCAGGGAATGCATGATCGACGCGCCGATCTGCACGGTAGGACCTTCTCGGCCTGCGGATGCCTCACAGCCAAGTCCTGCGACAGTCAGCACCAGTTTTCCCACCGCAATCCGCAAGGGACAACAGACGATCGCGGGCATCCGCTGCCGTCACTGACAGCGCCGCGATGATCTGCGGGAAACCGGGCAGGCACCCACTGGAAGAGCGTCTGCGCCTCATCGGCGCCGCGCGCAAAGATGACGGCCGCCGCACCGAAAGTGACCGCACCGCCCCAGAACACCATGTGCCGGAGCCACCTCGCGGGACTCAACCAGCTTCGCTCCCCTTCAACGGTCACGGCGCGTTCCACGGCGCCAGCGACTGCCGCTGGCGGATACGCGCCACATCCATCAGCATCCGGCCGGCCCAGCGATAGACATTGTTCTCCGCCACGGTGCGGCGCATCAGCTGCATGCGTTTGCGGCGCTCCTCGCGCGGCATTTCTATCGCCGCCACGATCGCGGCAGCGGTTTCCGTCACATCGAACGGATTCACCAGCAGGGCTTCGGGCAGTTCACGCGATGCGCCGGCGAAGGTGCTGAGGATCAGCACGCCGTCCTCGTCATCGCGCGCCGAGACGAATTCCTTCGCGACCAGGTTCATGCCGTCGTGAAGGCTGTTCACGAGACAGAAGTCCGCTGCGCGGTAGAGCTCAAACACCTGCGCCGGCTCCTGGTGTTCGCCGATGAGCACGATGGGCTGCCACGCAGGGGTTCCGAAGCGCGCGTTGACTCGACCGACTTCCGCCAGCGTGTGCTGCTGCAGGGCCTGGTAGGCGGGCAGTTTGCTGCGCGATGGCGCCGCGATCTGCAGCAGCGTCAGACGGCCGATCCATTCCGGATTCTTTTCGAACAGGCACTCCAGGGCATGCAGCCGCTCGACGATGCCTTTGGTGAAGTCCCAGCGTTCCACACCCAATCCCAGTCGCACGTTCGGGCCGATCTGGTGACGACTTCTTATCGTGGCCCGCGCGGCCTCCACGGCGGATGTGTGCGCAAGCCATCGTGGCGGCCATTCGATGGAGATCGGATATGCAGTGACTCGGCACACATGACCCTGGTGCGTAACGGTCATGCGTTCGTGATCGATCTGGCACTCGACGAACCGGTCGACGGTGGCCAGGAAGTTCTGGCAGTGGTAGATCGTATGGAATCCGAGGATGTCCGCGCGCAGCAGATGCAGCAGCAGCTCCGACTTCCACGGGCAGACCCCGAATGTCTCGGCGTTCGGCCAGGGTATGTGCCAGAAGAGCGCGATCGTCGCCTTCACGCCCCGATCCCGTATCAGCTTAGGCAGCAGCGCGAAGTGGAAATCCTGGCTCAGGATCACCGACTCGGTGCCGCCCATCTCACGGTTCACGACCTCCGCGAATCGCGAATTCACGGCTACATACTGTTGCCAGTCACTTTCGCGGAAGGCCGGACGGACGTAGGCCAGATGACACAGTGGCCACAGCCCCTCGTTCGAGAACCCGTAGTAGTACCCCTCCTCCTCTTCGGGCGAGAGCCAGACCCGCCGCAATGCATAGCTGGGATCTTCGGGAGGCACCTGTACCCGGTCGAACCTGTCCACCACCATCCGGTCGGCCGCACCGCTGCCGTGCGCGATCCACGTGCCCGAGCAGGCCCGCATGATCGGTTCGATGGCGGTCACCATGCCGCTGGCCGGCACCTGCACGACGGGACGACCATCCTCGCCAAGGTTGTGGATGTAGGGCTCGCGGTTGGAGACCACAAGCATCTTGCAGCCGTCCAGATGCTCCCGGACCACCTGCTGCAGCGCCTGCGGCGTCCAGTTTTCCCTGAATTCGATCTCCTGCCGCTGGTTGACCTCCATCTCGCGCAGCACTTCGCGCACACGCATGAGTACGGGGGCAGAAGACCTCGAGGACTCCGCATCGTCCAGGAAGCGTCGGCTGCGGATGTCACCCAGCAGCAGCCGTATCCAGCGGTTGAGCAGCAGCCGAACACCCAGACCACCGAGAATCGCGAGAATCGCCGCCGCGAACACCACGAACGCCAGCAGGACACTCCGGGCCGCTGTCTGTCGCCGCCCGATGTAGCTCAGGTCGTGCACGAACAGGACCTGGTACTGCGTTCCGCTGGAAGTCGCCAGGGGAAAGCGGGAGATCTCGATGGGTCCGAAGCTCGCCTGCGCCACCGAGTGGGAACCGGTCGCTGGCAACTCGGTCGCCGAACACCCGACGATCGATGGCACCAGTGCCGTCTGGATGAGCTTCTCGCCCAGGCGTCCGCAAACGACGATTCCCAGCAATCGCTCATCGCCGGCCACCCGATCCAGATAGGCGCGAGCCCGGTTCAGCTCGGTGTTCTGGAGGAGGTCGGCCAGCGGGTCCTCGACGGATGTCATGACCAGGCGCGAGCGCAGTTCAACGTCGGACCGGAACCACCCACTGAAGACCCGATCGATATAGGGCACAGCGACGAACGCCACCAGCGCTATGGCTGCGACAAGAGGCAAAACATATCGGAATAGTATGCGGCGAATCATCCGGCGCGCTGATCCCGGTTTAGCTGGAACGCGGGCGCGACACCGCTTTTCGGGGTCCCTGCGAAGATCGTCAGGTGCGGATAGGGAATCTCGATGCCCTTGTCGTCAAACGCGCGTTTCAGGCGCCGCAGGTATTCGCGCCGGACATTCCATTGCTGCAGCGGCGCCACCTTGAATCGCCCGCGCAGCACGACTGCCGAATCCTCCCAGCGCTCAACGCCCGCAAGCTCGAACTCCTCGAGTATCCGCGGCGCCTGTTCCGGGTCCTTGCGCATCTGCGCCGCGGTGTCGCGCATGATGGCAAGCGCCTCGTCGAGATCCTCACGGTAGGCCACACCCACGTCCACCACGGCGAAGGCATATCCGCGGCTCATGTTGGTGACGCTGGCAATCAGTCCGTTCGGAACAAAGTGAACATTGCCGTCGTAGTCCCGCAGCTGGACGTACCGGAGCGTCACATCCTCGACAACGCCGGATTTGTCCGCAACCTGCACGACATCGCCCTTGGTGATCTGGTTCTCCATCAACAGGAAGAAGCCGGTGAAGAAGTCCTTCACGAGGCTCTGTGCCCCGAATCCGATGGCCAATCCCACGACACCCGCGGCACCGAGAATCGGCGCGACCGAAATCCCCAGTTCGGACAGGATCAGCGTGCCGGCCACCAGCCCCACGATCATCGAGGCCAGATAGCGAAACACCCGCCCCAGCGTCTCGGCACGCCGAACCTGTTCGGCGTCATGCATGCGGGCCGCGATGCGCTTACGAAAGGCGATGATCAGGCGCGTCGCCACGAAACGCGCCACCCAGGCGCTCACGAGTATTGCCCCGATTCGCGCCCAGGTAACCGCCATGGAACTCCAGGAGCCCGGATGCAGAAGGTCGCCGAATTCGGTCGCAGGGCTCATAGTGCCGACTCCCACGAGCGGCTGAGCCGGATCGCGCTGTTGATGATTCCCACCAGACTGTAGGTCTGCGGGTAGTTGCCCCACTGGCGCCCTGTTGCGGGGTCGATGTCCTCGGAGAGGAGTCCGAGATGGTTTCGGCGTTTCAACAGGGACACGAACTGCTCCCGCGCGGCGTCCAGCCTGCCCGTCGCCGCGAGTGCATTCACGTACCAGAAGGCGCAAACAGTGAACGCCGTCTCCGGGCGTCCAAAGTCGTCGGTATGGCGATAGCGGAACAGCAGGTCACCTTCACGCAGTTCCCGGCCGATCACCTCCACCGTGGAGACAAACCGGGGGTCCGTGCCCTCCAGCATTCCAAGATCTGGCAAGAGCAGCAGCGACGCATCGAGATCCTCGCCGCCCAGCGAGGCGCCGACCGCCCCGCGTTGGGCATTCCACGCACGCTCCAGGACCCGTGACCGCATGCCATCGGCGACCTCGCGCCAATGCACTGCCTCGGCGGTCAGATTCAATCTGGCGGCGATGCGTGACAGCCGGTCGCAACCCGCCCAGGACATCGCGGCCGAGAATGTATGGATGCGCTCGGTTCCCCGGAATTCCCAGGGTCCCGCATCAGGCTTCTCGTAGACGTCGGCCGCCCGCCGGCCCAGCACTTCCAGTTGCCGGAACAGCTCGCGCCCACCGGGACGCACCAGGCGCTGATCGAAAAAAAGCTGGCTAGCCGCGAGAATCACGGATCCATAGACGTCGTGCTGAGTCTGTGTCTCGGCCTGGTTGCCCACGCGGACCGGCCCCATGCCGAGATATCCATCCAGCGACAGAATGAACCGCTCGGTGAGTGGGGCATCTCCGGTGATGCGATAGAGAGGTCGTAGAAATCCAGACTCGGTCCGCGCCACGATCTGGTCGATGTGTGCAGATAACCTTCCATGGTTCGCGTCGCACCCAGGCGATTCAGCGCCTGCACGACAAAGTAGGCATCGCGAAGCCAGCAATAGCGGTAGTCCCACGTCCTGCCGCTGCCGGGACTTTCCGGAATCGAAGTCGTGAGCGCTGCCAGGACGGCACCGGAGTCCTCGTAGGTGCACAGCTTGAGCGTGATGGCGGCGCGGATGACCTCCTCCTGCCAGTCGAACGGCACCGCCAGCGTGCGAACCCATTCCTGCCAGTACGTGCGAGTTTCGGCGAGAAACCGGTGCGCCAATGCGCGCGGCGACTCGTCCAGGGATTCATCGGGTCCCAGGATGAACACCAGCGGCTCGTCGATCACGATTTGCCGCGAGTCCGCGATCGCCGTGAGGGATGCATCCGTGGTCACACGATAGGCGTGACCTGCAAACGAGTACCGGAGGTGGTGGCTGCCTTCGCATTCCGGCGTTGCCGGCCCGCCGTAATTGACCGCGGGACGCAGGCGCAAGCGAACCTGAGGTCGACCCGCGACGGGCTCCACGATCCGCACCAGCATGCGGGGCCGGAACATGCGTCCGCGTGAATTGAACCGGGGGCAGAAATCGGTGATCCGTATCTCGCTGCCGTCCGTGGAGCGCAATGAAGTCTCGACGATGGCCGAGTTGCGGACATAGCTCTGGCTGGACTCCGAACAATCCTTGAGATCGATGGAAAACACGCCGTTGGAACTCTCACCCAGCTCACGGGTGAGCGGTGCGGCGAAGACCGGGTCGCCATCCGGTCGTGGCAGGCACATCCAGACCACACGACCGAGGCTGTCGATCAGCGCCGATACCTCGCAGTTCCCCACGACAGCCAGATCCAGGCCATGCTGGCGGTCAGTTTCCACTGCCATTTCCCTGCTCGGCGATTTGCATCAGCCAGGCGCAGGCTGCACCCGGGTCAGGCAGATACCACTGCGCCGTGACGCGCGGGCCGACCGCGACCGTGACGCCGCCGTGTCGCCTTGCGGCGCAGAATCCATCGTAGTCCGTGACATCGTCGCCGACGAATACCGGAACCCGGCCCCGAAACGGGGCCTCGCGCATGAAGGCGTCCACTGCCGCCGCCTTGTCGAACCGGCCTGGCTTGAGCTCCAGCACCATGTCGCCCTCCAGCAGCTTGAATGCCGGGGACAATCCGGACGATGCAGCCGTCATCGCGCGCCAGACCTCGTCGCGCAGGTCCGGTGCCCGTCGGTAGTGAACAGCGATCGCCCACCGCTTGTCTTCGAGCAGGAGACCCGCGTGGGCCTCGACAAAGGGCTGCAGCTCCCTGCGCACAGCATCCAGGGGCGCTTCATGAACATCGGGCACGTGCAGCACGCCTGCGCAATCGCGACGCTGCGCGCCGTGCAGACCCGCCGCGGGCAGCTGTAGCGGCGCAAGGATGCGGTCGATTTCCGCCACGGATCGGCCACTGATGACTGCCAGCGCGCCGTCCAGCGCAACCTGCAGCCGGAGAAGCATGTCGATCACGGGCGGATCCACCTTGACGGAGCCCGGGGTATCGGCGAACTCCACGAGCGTGCCATCGACATCGAGGAAAACACAGATGCGCTCGGCCGGCAGGAGCTGCGGCTCAGGCCGTCGACTACCGCCCGGAGGCAGCGATGTCCTTCTCGAGTCCGACATTGGTTCAGTTTACGCAATGATTGCATTCATGCAATCATCTACATACTGTCCATCCATCCAGAGCCCTGCAATGCGAACTCGCCACGACACCGCGCCCCGCCCTGCCTCGATACGTCAGGATCGGGAGCGGATCGTGCTGCTTGCGGCTCGCTCCCTGGTTGATCGCATGCGCCGCCTGTACCGCGAACTGGAGCAGATGACCGGCGCTCCGATCAGCATGCATCGTGCGCTGACCGCAATCGGAGAACACCCCGGGATCCAGGCCTCGCACCTCGCCGTCGCGCTGGGGATGAACCGGCCCGCAGTAAGCCAGGTCGTCACTGCCATGGTTGAGCGCGGCTGGATCGAGCGAATCAGGCCCGCCTCCGACCAGCGCGCCGTGCAACTCTTTCCGACGTCCATCGGACTGAAGGTTCTGAAGGCTACGGCAGGTCGGGCCGTCGCGACGCTGCAGCGATCGGTTCGCGAGCTGGACGATGTAGATCTGCACCGCCTGGAGTTGGCGCTACCGGCCTTGCTGTCGAGTCTCCCGGATCAACCGAGCCACGATGCCGGCGTCCGGACTTCCTCTAGGCTGCAGCCGACCCGGAAGACTTCACACGGAGGCACCACCCCCAGCACAGCGCCAGCAAGGCAGAGCCGAAAGAGCCCAGGAGCACGCCCAGCTTTGCCGACTCGATCGCTCCTTCGTCCGTGAATGCCAGCGTCGCGATGAAGATGGACATCGTGAATCCTATCCCCGCGAGCAGGCCGGCGAGCCAGACTCCACCCCATGACAATCCTGGCGGCAATCGGCACCAGCCCAGCCGCACGGCGATCCAGCTGCTGAAAACCACACCCAGCGGCTTGCCAACGATCAACGCGCTCGCCACTCCCCAGGTAATCCACTGCGTACCGCTCGGGGTCGAGTTGTTACCCAGAGTCACACCTGCATTGGCCAACGCGAAAACCGGCATGACGCCGTAGGCCACCCAGGGATGCAGCGCAGACTGCACCTTGACCACTGGCGGCGCAGAATCGGGGGAGTAACCCCGCAGGTGACCCGATGCCACGGGAGTCAGCAGTCCCAGCGCAACTCCAGCCAGTGTGGGGTGCGCTCCTGTCATCAAAAGCCCACCCCAGACCACTGCACCGGGCAGCACATAGGCCCAGGCAGAACCTACTCCCACGCGCTGAAACGCCAGTACGAGCAGGCACCCCACTCCTGCCACCAGGAAGCCACCGTATTGGAGTCCGCCGGAGTAGAAGATCGCAATGATCAGTACCGCGATCAGGTCGTCAATGATGGCCAACGTCAGCAGGAAGATCCTCAGGCTCGAGGGTATCGAACGTCCGAGTAGCGCAAGCACACCGACGGCGAACGCGATATCCGTCGCCGTGGGAACTGCCCACCCCTGCAACTGCCCGGCAGAATGGTTGATCGCCAGATAGATCAGCGCCGGCACCTTCACTCCTCCCAGGGCTGCGGCAATAGGCAGCAGCGCCTGGCGCGGATTGCTCAGTGCGCCCTCGTGAATCTCGCGTCGGATCTCCATGCCGACCACGAGGAAGAACACCGTCATCAGTGCATCGTTGATCCAGAAATGCACGGGCTGCGAAATCAACCGCTCGCCAATCCCAATCAACAGCGGCGCGTGCCAGACGGCGTGATAGCTCTGTGCAAAGGGGGAATTTGCCCAGAAAAGTGCCGCGGCGGCAGCCATTAGCAGCACCACGCCGCTGACGGCTTCCACATGCAGGAACTTCTCTAGGGTCGCGAATGCGCGCTCGGCGATTTGCTGGGCGCGCGATGGCTCAAGCGGCCCAATGGGTCGATTCATGGATGCAGGCTCTCCGCACAGGCGGCCCGACCTGCGCAATGCCTGTCATGCCGCGTAGCGCGATGACACCCGAGTCGGAATTTACCACAAGGAGCGAAGCGGCTTGAGGTCTCCGCCAGAATCTCACGATCCTGGCGGAGACCTCCTTTCGCAGGCAAGACGCCGCGCGCTGCCGGGGTAAGTGGCAGGCTTTAAGGGTCTCCGTAATCCCAGCGCAAGCCTGCTCATATGATATGTGTGGACCAGCAAATGCGATAGGTTGTCGATCCTAGGCCGCTGCCGGGTTGGCCATCTCCATTGGAGGCCTAGGACCGAGCGGGGACTGATTTCATGCGTAGAGCCATTCCAGTCCCATCTCCAGGCTCGATCCTTGCCCAGTCGTCGAGTACACGCCGCGGAACAACGCTGGTACTCCGGCCAATGCGCTACAGGGAATAGTGGCGGACCAATAAAAGGACAGCGTTGCCAGCATCAGGAACACCAGCGGCAGACCAACCCGGACGAAGTCCCGGAAGGAATACCCCGCGGCACTCATGACCAGCAGGTTTGTCTGGTAGGCCATGGGCGTCGCATAGCTGAGGTTTGCGCCAAAGAGGATGGCCAGGACAAATGGCTCGGCGGGCAGTCCCAATTGCGTAGCCATGGTCACCGCAATGGGCGTGCCAATGGCTGCGGATGCGCTGTTTGACACGAAATTCGTCATCAAGGCGGACATCGCCATGATGCAGGCAATTTGCACCGCGGGCGGCAGCCCCGACACAGCCACTACGGCGCCGGACGCCAACCAGTCGGCGGCGCCGGATCCAACCAGGCTCAATCCAAGGGCGATACTGGAGACCACAAGCAATATGACTTCGAGGCTCAGCGCACGGCCGATACCCTCGAACCTGACGCACCCCTTGAGGAGCATCGCCACGACACCCAGCAGCGCCGCAACATGAATCGGCAGAATCTTGAAGGACGCGAGCAGCACCACACCCGCCATTATTCCAAGTGCCCACGGAGCCAGAGGCGTGCGTGGCAGAATAAGTTTCGAGTCCAGCGTCATCAGATCCCACTGCCCACGAATCGCTGCAATGCGACTCTCAGGACCCTGCACAAGCAACAGGTCGCCCGGCTGGAGGATGACCTCCGCAAGACCGCTGGAGGTGCGCAGCAGATCCGTATCGCTCCTGTGCATCGCCACAACGACCACGCCGAACTGTTCGGCGAATCGAGATTCCTTCAGGGTATTCCCGCATAGCAGCGACTTGGCTCCAATGACCAATTCCACGACACCCTGGTCTTCACTGCGGCCCTCGGTCTCGATGAAACCCGCCAAACCCTCCCGGTCGAAGAGCTCCACCGACCAGGTAGCCGATATTTCACGCAGGCCAGCTGGCGTATCGGCAAGCAGCACTTCATCGCCAACCCTCAACTGTTGCACCGACTCCATGTCGATGATTCGCCCGCTCCGGGAAACCTGCACGATGGGCATTGTCCTTCCAAGGACCCGGGAGGCCATATCCAGGGTCTTGCCGAGAAGCAGACCTCCCTCGATCACGCGGATCTTCCCTTCGTACAGCCGCCGATGTGCAACCTGTTCGCCAGTTCGCGCCTTGAGCAGACGCGGCGCAATCAGCCATAAATAGGGAATCGCCACCAGCAGCGCCCCTGCTGAAATCAAAGTGAAATCGAAGATGCCTATCTGGCGCACGCCCAGGTCAGCCGCGATCGAAATAACAAGCAGGTTGGTTGATGTGCCCAGCGATGTGACCATGCCACCGCCAAGAATCGCGAAGTTAACCGGCATCAGCGTCTTGGTCGCCGAGGTCCCGGTACGCTCGGCGATCCCGAGCAGCATGGGCAACATCATCACTAGAACAGGCGTGTCGTTGATGAATGCGCTGGCGGCCACGCCGAACAGTAGCGTCAGCAGAAGCCCGATCGAGGCAGACCACTTCCACAGCCGGGTCAGCAAGCGCACCACCGGCTCCAGCGCACCGGTCATCAGCATGCCACGACCCAGTATCATCAGACACAGGATGGCGATCAGCACCGGATGTCCAAAACCGGAAAGCACATCCACATCGCTTATATGGATCTGTCCCTCGTGCAGCGGAAACAGATAGAACGTCAGCACCAGCGCGACCAGCAGCAACAGCGCCACCAGCTCCATCCGTATCCGCGGACGCGTATAGAGATAGAACGCGACGAGCGCAATGACCAGCACGACAATGGCGTGCGGTCCGGGAATCGTCATGCCTGCTGCTCCGGAGCCCGGACAGGACCGGCGCTGCCCTGGAAATGCACGTCCCGCTGCGGATACGGAATGGTGACTCCGGCGGCCTCGAACGCATCCCATATGGCGAGGAAGATGTCGGATCGCACGTTGTTCACACCATCCTCCGGATCCCGGATCCAGAACCGAAGCTCCAGATCGATGCCATTTTCCGCAAATCCCATGACTCGTGAGGCCGGAGAGGGTTCGCGTTCGACACGTGGGTGTGAACGGGCTGCGGCCTCCATCAGTGCCATGGCTGCCCTGGGGTTGTCGCGGAAGCTGATCTGGACGGGCACCTTCAACCGGATGTTCCGGTCGGCATAGCTCCAGTTGACGACTTCCGAAGTAATTATGTTCTCGTTCGGAATCAGGGTATCCACGCCGTCTCGATCCCGCACCACCACATAGCGCGCGCGCAATTCCCGGACCACACCGAATCGCGTGCCGATGGTGATCACGTCCCCAGGCCGGATGGAACGATCCCCCAGCAGCACGAAACCACTGACGAAATTGGATGCAATCCGCTGCAGTCCGAACCCGATGCCCACGCCAACCGCGCCGCCGATCACCGTCATCGCGGTAAGGTCCACACCCAGGGCATTCAGGCCCAGCACTACTGCCAGCACGACAAGGACAACCCTGGATACCTTGGCGATGCCGACCCGCAGGCCAATCGGCAGCTGCGCAACAACCAGCACCCGACGCTCCACCAGCGCTCCCAGATAGGTTGCGCCGCCAATGAACAGAAGCAGCACGACCGCCAAGCGCACTGCGTCCAGCAACGATACGCGGCTCTTGCCAAACGGGATGGCAATGGCGTCCAGCACGTTGACGACCGGATCAAGCCACTGCAGCAACAGCAAGAGGACAATAGCCCAGAGAATCCAGCCAATCGCGAGCTCCAGCCGAGATACCTTCGACGGAGAAACGACCATGCGCAGTGCAATGAATACGCCGAGTCGCGCAACGACCATCCAGCCACCCAGCACGAGCAGCGCCACGAAGACCAGACCCGAGGCATCCAGCGCGATACACGAAGCCCACGCCCCTGCCGCCATGACGCTTAAAAGGCCGGAAGTCGCCACCGGACTGGCACTTGCCACCTTGCCAGCCAGTATTCGACCGCAATAGATGGCGGCGAGGATGATGAGCAGCCCAACCAGCCCCTGCCACGACCACAGGATCCCTGGAGGATCGGCGCCAATGCCTGTCAGCACGCTGCGCATCCACTCGATGATTGAGTCTGCGTTCACGGCGTTACCTCCAGCAGCCTATTTTCCGCCTTCGAACTGCAGCAGCACATCATCGGAGCGTGTACGGACGCGAAACCAGTTGTCGATGCGCTTGCGTTCTTCGGCTGCCAGGGGACGCGCGCTGATGACGGACAGCTGCAGCATTTGCTTCTGGTCCGCACCGTCCTGAAACGCGATGCCTTCGCTGACGACCACCCGTGACACAGCCGGATACTGCGCGCGCAGCTCATCAGCGATATCGCGCGCCTTGAGGAACAGCGCATCACGCTGCTCGAGTTGTTTCTGCAAGGACTGGACCTGCTCATCCTTCTTTCGCAGCTCTTGTTGGCTGTCCCGGTACAAGTCACTGAGCAGACTCGATCGCAGCGCCGTGATGTCGAGCCGGTTGTCGCCCATCTGATGGATGACGATGCGGGTACTGTCTAGGTGCGCCATGGAAAGGCGCGCCTCGATATCCTTCATCACCTGCGCCCCCAAAGGTTCACCGATCAGCGTCAGCTCGATTACCCGCTTGCGGGGATCAATGCTGGTATCGGCCACGTGAGTTGCTTCGAAGGAGAATTCCTGTGCAACAAAGGAGCGCGCGCGACTTGAAATATTCGGCCTTCACCAACCTGACCGCCAGGTAGCCGCTGGGCACTGTCGTGCCCAACACCAGCACCAGAAGCGACAGCTTGACGCGCCGCTCGACGACCGCGTCTTCAAAGCCGTGACGCTTCAGGCGCAGGATGCGGATGCCGGCGATGGCCGCCAGCGCAATGAACACGCAATTGATGGTGTAGAGATACAGCGCGCCGGCCACGAAGGTCCATTCACCATGCGCGATGCCGAATCCGGCGGTGCAGACCGGCGGCATCAGCGCGGTGGCGATGGCCACCCCGGGAACGACATTGGACCGCTCCTGGCGTGTCACCCCGATGATGCCGGCAAAGCCACCGAACAGCGCGATCAGCACATCCCAAAGCGTTGGTGCTGTTCGCGCTAGAAGCTCGGACTGTGCCTCCTGCAGCGGAGAAAGGGCGAAATAGATCGACGACACCAGCAGGCTGATCGTCGTGGCTATAGCAAGATTGAACAGCGATTTCTTTACCAGCGCAAAATCATAGATGGCGACGCCAAGACCCGCGCCCATGATCGGCCCCATCAACGGGGATATGAGCATCGCGCCGATGATCACCGCCGTGGAGTTGACGTTCAGCCCAACCGACGCGACGAGAATGGCGAACACCAGGATCCAGGGTGTCGCGCCCACCAACTCCACGGCTTCGCGAATCCGGCGCTCGATGGTCGCATCGTCCGCCTTGTCGGCCAGCAGACTGAATCGCTGCGCGAACAGTCGCCGAAGCTGGGCCATTACGTGGCTCCAGTGGGCGGTTTCCGGGGCTTTGAACTCATCCGCCTCTCCAGGGTGGTGCACGTGCCGCAGAGGCAGTGAAGCACAATAGTGTCAGTGGCGCGGAACTACCGCGCACGGCAACTGCCGATCCGGCTCTTCCCTCGGCGATCACAGGCGATCGAGCGTGGTCTCCCGGGAGTTCGAATAGGTACCCAGTCTGGCGACCACCAGCTCCAGATCAGCGTGCAGACGTTGCAGACACTCCCGGATCGAGCGACGACAGCGCCTTGGGCAGGATCCCCGAGAACGGCTTCGGGGCCAACCTCAGAACCTCCTCGCCTCTTGCCAGCACTTTCAATTGTACGGACCGCCGGTCGGAAGGCACGCGCCGTACCTGGATCAGCCGCTGCCGGACAAGATTCTTCGCGAGGATGCTGGCCGTGGGCTGGCGAATACTGAGGGCGCGCGCCAGGTCGGTTACCCCGATTCCCGGCCGGTCTCGAATCACGGATAGCGCCCAGACCTGCGCGCCCCCTACGCCGGTAACCTGCTCTACTTCCTGAAAATGCGCCTTCACGGCATGCAGCACGACTCGCAGTTGCTGCAGGACGCTTGCGACATTCGCAGCGCTGTCGACAAGAGGCTCCGCCCCAAGCATGCCTCGGCTATTCCCGATCAGCGACTGAAGATCCGAACAATTGTCGAATAGGCACGATGGCCGCGTCGATGGCTGCAGACCGGAAGGCCTTCAGCCGGACAACTCCACGGTGGGGAGAAATGGGAGTTCCATCCGCGTCCGCTTCGACGATTTCGTCTGTGTAGCGGATCCTTTCTTCAGGAACACCGCACTCACCCAAGAATACAGCGATTGCGCGCAACCGCGACACCCGGATTTCCCTCTCGGTATTGCGCGACTTGCCGTTGCAGCCCATGACGACGACGGCGCCGGGGTGCCTCGTACGCCACGTGTTCACCCAGTGACGGATGGCTGCATGAGTTGATTCGTTGAGTTGTCCGGTTGCCGCATCGAAGGCGACCACCAGATCCGCCACGATACAATCACTGTCCCGATGGGAAGCGGGGGAAGGAGGCGAGAATGCCTCGGCGCCCTGCAATGCGGCGTGGCGGTGAATATCTGCTGACATGCAGGTCTTCTCCCATTTCAGAATGATCGCAGGAAAGTATATAGCTCACTATGTATTCTGGCAACCTCGCAGAGCAGGAAGCCGCGGCATTGTATTGGTGGCTCTCCTCGATCCCTGGGGCACACTTGTCGCGAACGTGGCAGCCTGAACTCCGTGATCTACCTAATTGTCGCCCTGTCGGTCGCCATTGGCGTGACCCTACTGCTGTCCCTTTCGCCGTTCGCGAGATCGAATTCCTGGCACGCAACTGCTCCTCCATTGGCTTCTATCATCGGCAGCGGCTTTCTTGTTTCCGGTCCGCTTCTTGCCCGTGAATTTGGTGGACTGGCGATAGTCGCGATGGCCGCACTGCTGGTGGTGGCCGAAGTCGATGCCTTACACCCGATCGCCTGGCTGGCGCGATCTGGGCAGTTCATTCTTGCGTTGGCCTACGCCGTCTCGGTTGCCTATTATCTCAGGCTGCTCGCGGAGTTCGCTCTGCGTTACGCAAATGATGCGCATCCGCTCCTTGCTCCCCCGGCTGTCACGCTGCTGATATCGGCCCTGGTGCTTCTGGCGCTGAGCGGCGGCGTGCTTCTCGGATTACTGGTAACTGTCCAGGGATTCGAGTTATCCCGCTACCTCGGACAGAGCTACGCTGGGAACCTGCGGATTCTGACGATGCGGCGGGCGCAGGGTTCAGTCAACTCAGCGCTTCAGTTGCCGATTCCAACGGATCGGCCGGACTCCTGAAGGAAGTGACGCGGCATCGAATTGGCAACCGTGCGGCGTTCGTCACCTCGGGTGCCTTGGCGGTTGCAGTCGTCTGGGTGACGGACCCGTTCGAGGTCATTGCGTTGGCATCCCGCGCCTTCGCCTCTTACTATGCCATGCAGTGCGCTCTGGCTATGGCCGCATGCCGCTTCTTCTCGGCCTGACCGCGATCGCCCTGTGGTGCGTCGTTGTAATGTTGGCCGGCGCGCCAGCCGAATAAGCATCGCCGCCCAGCGCGCCGCGACATAGGCGGGCAGATACCCCCCCTCTCTGTAATATTGTTGCGGGCAAATATGGATGTCATCGCTGCATTTCTCGCGCTCACCGCCGGATTCGCGTATCTCAACGCCCGGTTCCTGAAGCTGCCAATGACCATCGGCGTTATGGCATTCGCGCTGGGAATATCATTGCTGCTGGTTGCGATCAATGCCGCAGGTTATCTGCCCGCCGTCCGGGCCTACGAAGAATCGCTGCTGCGTTCGGTCGATTTCTCGGAACTGCTTATGCAGGGCATGCTCTCGTTTCTGCTCTTCGCCGGTGCGCTGGGCGTAGACCTGCGCAGGTTGCGTGCGTTCCGCTTCCAGGTGGCTGCGCTCGCCATTTTCGGCACGGCCTTGTCCACCGTGCTGGTGGGCGCTGCACTCTGGTGGGCGTTGCCATGGGTTGGCCTGTCACTTTCGCTGCCGCATTGCCTGCTGTTCGGTGCGCTGATTTCGCCAACCGACCCGATTGCCGTGCTGGGAATACTGAAATCGGCAGGTGCCCCCGAGGATCTGGAGCTGGTCATCACCAGCGAGTCCCTGTTCAATGACGGCGTCGGCGTGGTGCTGTTCGTCCTGATGCTTGGCCTGACTGCGAGTGGCACGACACCCACCATGGGTGAGGCGGGAATGCTCCTGCTGCGGGAGGCCGGCGGGGGAATCCTGTTCGGCCTGGCACTCGGCTTCGTCGGGTTCCGGCTGATGCGCAGCATCGATCACTACGAGGCCGAGGTGCTGATTACCCTCGCAATGGTAGTGGGAGGGTACGCGCTGGCCAGTCATCTGCACGTATCGGGGCCTCTGGCCATGGTGGTTGCCGGCGTACTCACCGGCAACCAGAGTCGCGAGCTCGCGATGTCGGATGAGACGCGTCACCATGTGGATGCGTTCTGGCATCTCATCGACGGCATACTCAACGCCGTGCTGTTCGTGCTGATCGGCATGGAAGTACTCATCGTTCCCTACGATGTG
The DNA here is from genome assembly GCA_016720075.1 of Pseudomonadota bacterium. Classification (GTDB taxonomy): domain Bacteria; phylum Pseudomonadota; class Gammaproteobacteria; order Steroidobacterales; family Steroidobacteraceae; genus ZC4RG30. The sequence continues at coordinate 10,427 of JADJXW010000011.1, read as the reverse complement.
GGTTTGCTGCCGGCAGCGATACTAGTGATAGCGGTGACGCTCCTCGCGCGCTTTCTCACGGCGGGCCTGCCGGTTCTGCTGATGCACGATACCTTCGGATTGCCGTCCGGCTCATGGCGGGTGCTCAGCTGGAGCGGGTTGCGGGGTGGAATATCGGTAGCGCTGGTTCTTTCCCTGCCCGCAGGAGAAGCGCGAAGCGTGTTGATACCACTGACCTACTGCGTGGTGGTGTTCTCGATCCTCTGCCAGGGCCTCACGATCGGTACGGTGGTACGGCACTCCATCAAGCCCGCGGCCTGATCAGCTCACCGCCACATCGCCTCGAAGATAGCCTGGCTGCGGAATTGCGCCCGGCGCCAGATCACGCGCCAAGGCCAGACAGCAGCTCCCGGACCTCGGGCCAGGACTTGCGGCCATTCTCTTCCATCTCGTGCCTGAGGCTCTCGGGAACCCAGTCGACCAGTGCCGATTTGAACGCCGGCCTGGCACGCAGACGTTCAAACCACTCTGCCACGCGCGGGTACCGGCCGTTGTCCCACATCCCCTGCATCGACAGCGCCGCAAGACGATTCAGATAGGGGGCCAGCGCCACATCAGCCATCGTGAACCGACTCCCCACGAGCCATGGGCTCGACTGCAGCTCGTCTTCCATCTTGCGCAGGTAACCGTCGTACAATCGGATCTGGTCGCCTGCGCCGGGCGCCTTCAATCCTTCCTGGATCCAGCGCCATTTGCGCTCGCGAGCGGCCGTTCCCTCACCCGCCCCCTGCTTGAGGAAGTCGTTGAACGTGCCGGCGCCATTGCGCAGGATCGTGTGCCGGTGCGAGACAACGTAGGTTAGCGTGGAGCAGGCCGGGTGCAGCTCCTCGTCCACGGCCTTGGTCCAGATGCGAACCTGCGCGCGCTCGAAAGGGTCCGATGGGTAAAGCGGCTGGTCGGGAAATACTTCTTCCACGTATTCGCAGATCACCGTGGATTCCCGGATGACGCGGCCATCGTGCACCAGTACCGGCACCACGGCTTTCGGGTTGATCCTCAGGAACCGGGCATCGAACTGCTCGCCCTTCAGGATGTCGATGTAGTGACCGGTCCACGGGAGGTTCTTTTCCTCCAGGGCCAGCCGCACCTTTGCCGCACAGGCAGAGGTGCCGTGGTGGTAAAGCTCGAGCATTTCAGGTCGGCGGCACGGTGGTGATGGCCCGAATCACTTGCATGCAATGACCATGGACTCGGCGGGCGTCAGCGGCACCACCATTGTCAGGCGACATCCCGTGGATATCATCCGGCCGCAGCAGTCGGACGGTGTGTACCGGTGGCAGGTCGAAACCGGCGCCCCGGACATGCCTGTGTGCGAGGGCTTGCGGGCACTGGGACTCTTTGCCACGCCTTTTCAAGGCCGTAGCCTTTGCTCGGGCCGGTTTGGGCATGCTGGACTCCCGGTTTTCCCGCCATCTGGATGCACCCATCGTAAGTGAACAGCAGCGCATCCGTCCGGGCGTTGAGGCCCATGCGCACACAACTGCAGCCTCCCCCAATTCAACCGTTCTCGAGAATGATGTGCCCGAGCGCCGTGTTCGAGCATGGCACGTGGTAAAAGCGGTAGACCTCTTTCACCGTGTCGTTGAGCGCGCCGCGCATGGCGAGCCACATGACGAGCTCAATGCCCTCGGAGCCGGCTTCTCGCACGTATTCCAGATGCTCCTTGCGACTCAGGGCCACCGGATCCTCCGTCAGCAGGTCGAGGAAACGCGTGTCCCATTCCCGGTTGATGAGACCGGCGCGCGTGCCCTGCAGCTGGTGCGACATACCGCCCGTGCCGAACACCACCACGTTCAGGTCTTCGGGATACGACTCGACGGCGCGACGCAGGGCCTGCCCGAGGGCATAGCAGCGCTTGCCCGTCGGCGGTGGATACTGAATGACATTGACCGGGAGCGGGATGACCCTGACGGGCCAGGCTTCGTCCGGGCGGGTGGCCGAACAGATTGTTGAGCGGCACGGTCAGGCCATGGTCGACGTCCATCCGGTTGACGACGGTCATGTCGAATTCGTCGAGGATCAGATTCTGCGCGATATGGCAGGCGAGCTCCGCATGCCCCTTCACGACCGGCACCGGGCGGCGACCCCAGCCTTCGTCGGCAGGCAGATACTCGTCGGCGCAGCCAATGGCGAACGTCGGGAAGATGGTCGCATCGAACGCAGAGGCGTGGTCGTTGTAGATCACGATCGCGACATCCGGCCTGTGTTCCGCCATCCATTTCTTGGAGAACTCGAACCCCTTGAAGATCGGTGCCCAATACGGATCGGCGGTCTTCTGCAGATCGATCGCCGCGGCGATGGCGGGGACGTGGGAAGTGGTTACTCCCGCGGAGATTCTGGCCATTTGTGTCTACAACTCCGGGTTCTTCTTGCTGCGGACGCCCTTGGGATTGCGGCCACCTGAAAGCATCATCTGCTGGTAGTCGGCCTGGCTCATGCCGGTCATCGTGGCCACGGCGACCAGGTAGGACTGGCCGTCGGTCGAGAAGAGCTTCGACAGAAAGTAGATGTTCCCGCCCTCCCGCATCATCGCGGTGTAGTCGCGCGCGAGCACGGCATCGTGTTGCGCGGCGGTGAGAGTCCAGTCCTTCAGGTAGTCCACTTCGTTCGCTTTGAACGCCGTCCGGTTCTCTTCTTTCATCAGCGACATGCAAAACTGGTTCAGGTTGAAGCCCTGTCGCGAGCGGAACGTGTTGAAAACCTGCGTTCCGGGGATGTCTTCGAATTCATCAAGGTATGTGGAGAGCCTGGGTTCGGTCATCGAATACCTCCTGCAATGCACGAGCTCAGCCTATCGGAAATTCTTCCTGCGGAAAGTACATTTCTCTGTAACGAATACAACGATCCAAACGTACACAGCACGTTGGCAACACGGAGTTGAACATGAAGCGAATACTCGCGATTGCGTGCCTTTTAGCGTCTTTGGCTGCGTCGGCGGCGACGCCAATCGTGGGACAGAAGTTCCCTGACAATCTCAACGCTCCGGACGCCACTGGCAAGGTCCGGAACCTGCAATCGCTGATGGGCCAAAAGGGCTGGCGCTATTCTTTGTCCGTTCAGCCGACTGGTGTCCGTTCTGCAAGGGGCAACTGGTCGATGCCAATCGGCACCTGGCGGCATTTCGCGCCCTGGGTATCGAAGTCGCGTCGGTCAGCGTGGACGAGGTGCCACCGATCGCGGAGTTCGCCAAGTCGCAGGGCATCGGCTACACGATGCTGTCCGATCCGAAAGGCGCAATCAACGAGCGGCTGGGAATCCGCGACACGCAATATCCCGTAGGCAGTTCCGCGTTCGGTGTGCCGCGGCCCACTCTGTATATTCTGGACAGTTCCGGCCGGATCCGGCTGCTGTTCCAGGAACCTACGTTCAGGACCCGACCGAATCTTGATGCTGTCATCCAGGATATCCGGAAGCTGCCTCTGTAAATCCGCACTTCAAGTCAGCCACTTCCTGAACTTCGAGAAAGCGCTATGTGGTGAATGCAGGCGGCCGCGTAGCTGAGGAGAACTTACTATGCGATATTGAGTATTTGCAGATCTCGCTTCCTGGCCATAGGGTCGATTCCCCGCGCCAAATGTCTTCTTGCCTCCTGATGGCGCTTCTTTGCCAGTGCGGCGGGTACATCGGGGTAGACACCCAGTGCCAACGTCTTGCGCTTACCCTCGAATGTGTAGTTGTAGCGCCAATATTTCCCTCCACGCGGCGCGAGCAGAAGGTATAGGCCACGTCCTGCCGAGACCTTTAGTGAATATCGCCGGGCCCGAAATCCGAGAAGTCCCGTGCGGGACGCCGGCTGTCCGATTCTCTGCTTGAGTTCTGGTGCATTCGCGGTTTGAGCCAGTCTCACCGGCTTCGGACCTGAACTTGCCTTGCTCCTGCTCAGCGCGAGGTCCCACAACCCCTTGAGCGAATCGGTCCGGTCACCCGCTCCTGATGGCAGTGAGAACTGTCGCTTTCGGATCCGATGCGCGAGCTCAATACCGGCGAGCGTGATGGCTGCCGTTCGGAAGGACTTCATTCCGAGCATCGAGGCGCAGCGTTGCTTGATTGCCCGGTGATCCTGCTCGACGACATTATTGAGATACCGGTTGGAGCGAACGTCGACCGACCGCCACCGCTGATCCTTCCTGCCCAGCATGCGCAAGGCCAGATGTGTCGCCGCCGCATCCATCAACATTCACCCTGTCAGGCCAACCAGCCTCCGACCTCGCCGCGGCGTGCTCGAAAAATGCCTGCGCAGCCTCTCGGTCCCGCCCCGCACACAGCAAGGAATCCACCGATTTCCCATGTTTGTCCACGGCCCGATACAGGTAGTGGTTACCGCCCCTCACCCGGACAGCCGTCTCGTCCATTCGCCAGGAGCCGTGGACAGGCTTGGCATACTGCCCCCAGCGGGCTTCGTACTCCGGCACGTACCGCAGGACCAATCGCATGATGGTTGTATGGGACACCACAACGCCCCGCTCCGCCATCATGGCGGCCAGGTCTCGGTAACTAAGACGGTAGGTGATGTACCAGCGGACGCAGGTCTCGATGACCTCGGCCGGGAAACGCCTCTGGCGGTAGATCGGGTCGCGCGCTCTGGCTTTCGGCATATGCACCCCACACGGGAGTGTGGCGAGGCCTATCGGCTCAGGCCGCTAATGCACCAGAACCGAAATGTACCTTAGGATTCCAGCTCCAAAAACCTTCGGCAGCCCTCACCGTCTCAGGCACCTCTCGGATCCATCAGCATTATAGCTCCCAGAGTGTCGCAGCGGAGGATCGGGTCTTCTCCTGGGCACCATCCCCCTCGTCAAGGGGGAGATTCGCGGATTCCTTGACTGAAACCCTCGAACGAGGGTCCCTCGATGCCCGCTCGCAGGCAGCGGTCTGCTAACTTGATGGAACATCAAACCCGAACCATGAAGGTTCGTCAGCTTCCCTTCGTTGGTCCGAACGCGGCCCGATCTTCATCGGGGATCGGAGCACTTCTGATGGTGCCTTGGGCTTCGCGCACGATCCAGAGATTCGGGACTCGCAAGTCTACAAAGAATCTCCCCCCCGCAACGGGCCTACATGATCCGCGCGGCGATACGCTCCAGACCCGCCTTCGCACAGGCCTCATCCTGCGTGCCGATCGGACCTTCGCCATGGGCACCGCTGGCAGCAATGGCGCCGATCAGTTCCTTGCCCCGCCAGATCGGTAACGCACCACCGGCGATGAACATCACCGGCGTCAGCTTTTCGAGCCGCACCTTGTCGGCCGGAAGCGCTGCACCCACCGTTGAACTGGGAACCTTGTACCCCAGCGCGGTAGCTGCCTTTCGCATCGCGACGAAGACGCTGCCTTCCGATCCGGCTTCGACCATCATCGCGACGGGCTTGCCTTCGAGTCGACAACTGCCGCAGCGATGGGAAAGCCCATCCTGGCACAGGTGGCCAGGGACGCACCAGGGCATCGGTGGCCAAATCGAGCGCCAGAGGCCTGGGCAGCGCTACCTTCTTCACTGCGCCACCGGTGGCCGGCGATGCAAAGGCTGCCAGTGCCTTCCGGATCCGGCAGCGGAACCAGCTTCCCGGAGTCGTCCAGCATACTGAATGGCGGCAAGGCATCAGTGGGCAGGCTGCGCGGCGAAGCGATGGATTCTCGCAGTGCGCCTGCTGCCGTGGCCGCGATCGCCGCGACCAGGAGGCCGCCCAGTGCCAGAGCCCCGCTCGACTTGTGCATCACCTTCACTCCTTCCTCAATCAACCCTTGATCAGGTGCCATCAAGCCAATGGCAAAACCTTGCGGCAAGACCTCGAACACCAACTCCCGCAGGCGCCGTAGTCAGTCCCGTGCAACCGAAACCGGAGTCAGGCGCCCGCCCTGGAACTTCCGGCACTGCGCAACAACGAAGTTCTTCATGGCCTCCATTTGGGCCGGTGTGGCATTCTCCGGCCGCGCCGCAAACCAACCGATCTCGGCCATGTCTCGCGCGAGAAGGAACAAGGGCAACATCGCCAGATCTTCGTCACTGACAGTTCTGACGTCGCAATAGCCTGCCAGACACGCAGCCTGGAGGGCCCCAAACTCGGCCAGATCCTGGCATTGATTCAGTGCAGCGGCGAGGTCATACATGTGCCAGCCCCAGGCGACGTCGTCGAAGTCGATGGCCGTCAACGTATCGCCATTCACGAGTGCGTTTCCGGGATGCAGGTCCGAGTGGATGACGCTGTATCGTGATGTGCCCATGCCGTAGCGGGTGAAAAGACCGTGCAGCTGAACACGGGTGTCCAGCAGTAGCGCCCGCTCGTCGCGGGAAATATCACTGCGCTCCCAGAATCGACCCCAAAACGGCTGCGGACCCATCAGACCATCCGCATCCAGTGAATGGCGCCGGAACTCCGCAGGCGGATGCCATGCCGTGGCCTGATTGTTCATCGCTGCGATCAACGCACCCAGGTTGCGGAAGTGCGTTTCGAGCTCTGCCACTGAATGGCCGTCGCGAATCAGCTGCATCAGCGGCTCTCCAGGCACCCAACGCGAGAGGCTCGCATGGCGATGTTCACCCAGCTGCGGAACATCGACGCCGACATGGTCCCGACCGTCGCGCGCACTGATCGGCTCCGGAACATGGATGCCCGCCTGAAGCAGCGCCTTGGTCCACAGCCGCTCCGATTTCAGTTCCTCCAGTGTGTGGTATGCCGGACGGTGCAAGCGGAGCGTGTAGAGATTGCCGCTCTCGTCCGCAACCTTGAAGCTGATGTTCTCGGCGCGCGCGAGCAGCGAAATGTCGGCCACTTCTATCGGGTACTGCCAGAGCGCTTGTTGCGCAGACTCCATGATCGGATCGGCGGCGAGGTCACCCACAAACGTCATTCCGTGCTGTCTCGAAGGCCTGGAGAAACGCTGCAGCGTCGTCCCTTGAAAGGACGAGCGGAGGCCGAACCTTGACCAGGTTCTTGTACGCGCCGGCCGCAGCCGTGAGAAAGCCGAGATCCTTGAGCCGGTCTGACATGGCCGCTGCCCTGCCGGGATCTGGCGTTCTGGACTCCTGTCTGTCACGACCTCGACCACGAAGAACAGCCCTCGGCCACGCACATCGCCCAGGTGCGGGTTGTCGGCCGCGATCTGCTCCAGGCCTTGCCTCAAGACCGGTCCGATCTGCCGCACGTTGTCGAGAAGCGCATCGCGCTCGATGACATCCAGCACTGCCATGCCCGCCGCTGCCTGCAGCGGGCTGGAAGCATAGGTATTGAAGTAATCTGTTCTGCCGCGAAAACGCTCGATGAGACTGCGGCTGGCGCCCGTCGCAGAGACCGGCACCCCGTTGCCCATCGGTTTGCCCATGGTCACGATGTCCGGCTGGAAACCGGTGGCCTCATAACCCCACCAGTGGCCCGTACGACCGAACCCCGCCTGCACCTCATCCGCGATCACGAGCCCGCCCGCATCGCGGACCATGGCCGCGGCGCGCGCCATGAATCTGCCGGGAAGATTCGGCAGGCCCTCGTTGGCGAAGATGGAACAGACCAGCATGGCCGCGAGGCCGATGCCGGAAGCCTCAAACCGCTCGATCGCCTGCCGGACCGTCGCCAGGTAGGCGTCCTCGAGTTCCTCCTCACTGAGCTCTTCGGCGATGGGACGATACAGGTCCGGAAACGGAAACGAACGTATCTCCTCGCTCTCTGGTTGCGTGCGACCCACGTTGGTGAGCCGCCCGACCAGATCGCTGTTGCCATGGTACGCAGCGTTCGTGCACAGCACGCCGCGCCTGCCGGTGGCCAGGCGTGCCATCTGGATGGCCACTTCGTTCGCCTCGGTGCCACTGCAGCTGAAAATGAAACTTTCAATGCCGGGGCAATGCAACGCCGCGAGCCGCTCGGCATAGGCGATCACACCCTCGTGCAGGTAGCGGCTGTTGACGTTCAGGGTGCGCTGCTGCAGCGAAATGGCATCGGCGACATACGCGTTGCCGTGTCCTACCGCAGGCACGTTGTTGTAGAAGTCGACATAGCGCCGCCCGGCTTCGTCGAAGACATGGGCGCCCTGCCCCCGAACCAGCTGGATCGGCTGGCTGTAGAACAGTTCCGCACCGGCGCCGAGCGATTGCTCGCGACGCTTCAAGAGCCTCGTCGAATCCATGTCACACCCTGTCTCCAGCCATGTCAGTTGTTCGCAACGCAGAGCACGGACTGGAGCAGCACGTTTGCGCCAGCCGCCAGATCCGCCGACGTCGCGCTTTCGGCTTCATTGTGACTCAGCCCACCCGCGCACGGCACGAAAATCATTGCCGTGGGCGCGAACTGAGCCGTATGCAGCGAGTCGTGCCCGGCGCCGCTGACGATGGGTACGCGATTGAATCCAAGATCCTGCGCGGCTCGATCGACGACGCCGACAAGCTCGGTGTCAAATCGGGTGGCCGGCATGTGCCAGATCAGCTCGATCCGGGCGTCGATGTTGGTTCGAGCGGAGGTCTGAGCTACCTGCTCACGGAACATCGCCACCATTTCTTCGAGTACATCCGGCTCCGGATGTCGCAAGTCGACCGCAACGACCAGCCGCTCCGGAACCGTGTTGCGCGCACCGGGAGAAACCTTGAGGTCGCCGATCGTGGCACGGCCCCAGGGTGCCTTCGTCTTCGCGATCGCGAAAGCCGATTCGATGATGGTCGTGGCCGCACGCCATGGGTCCCGTCTCATTTCCATCGGAGTGGGCCCGGCATGACACGCAAGACCCTCAAGGGTGACGTCGAACCAATAGGCCCCCTGAATGCCAGCGACCACGCCGATAGTAGCGCCGAGATTCTCGAGAATGGGACCCTGCTCGATGTGTGCCTCGAACATCGCCCGGAACGGACGGGCCCTTGCGGGCGCGGTGCCCCGATACCCATATGCCCGGAGTTCTCCCTGAAGCTCCTGCCGGATTTGTCGATACGCCTGTATGCGAAATCCTGCGTAAGGCTCCGCCACAACACCGGAGCCTGCATGGCAGGCGCAACCGTGCACCTCTTCAGTTTGTCCACGAGGCCACTTCCACCGCGCGCTTAGGTCAACGCCATGCGTCGCAAGCACCCGCATGACCTCCAGACCGGCCATCACGCCATACACCCCATCGAAGCGCCCGCCGGTCGCCTGCGTATCCAGATGGCTGCCCATCAGAACCGGATCTGGGTTGGGGTCGACACTCTTGCGCGCAGCGAAAATGTTGCCCACTGCATCCACCGTAACCGTGCAACCGGGCAGCCTGGGCCCACTGGGACGAGGAGATCGCGCCCGGTCTTGTTTTCAGTCCGTCAGCGCCTGCCGATTGCAGCCGCTATGGAGGTGGCGCCGATCTGCGCCATCGCCACGAGGTCGAACAGAGACGCGCTCGTCTGATGCGGCGACTTCCTGGATCAGGTGGCGATCCATATCGCCTTGGTCTCCAGGTAGGCGTCGAGCTGCTCCGGCCCGCCCTCACGACCCAATCCCGACATGCCAAAACCTCCGAACGGCAATGCGGCGTCAACCGGGTTGTGCGTGTTCACCCAGATGGTTCCCGCACGAATGGCGCCAGCAAGGTTTCGCACCCGCGCCAGGTCATTGGACCAGATACTGGCCGCGAGCCCATAGCGCGTATCATTCGCCCGCTCCACGGCTTCGGCGTCGGTGGCAAACGAACGAACCGTGACGACAGGGCCGAAGATCTCTTCCCGCACCAAGCGGCTGCTGAGGGCAAGTCCCGTGAACACCGTGGGCCGGACGAAATAGCCTCGTCCGGGCACCTCGACCCGGTGGTGACGTCACTCCCCCGCGCCTACCCGTTCGATGTACCCATCAATCTGATCGCGCGGACGCGCCGAGACGAGCGGGCCCACTGGCATTCCGGCGACAGGCCGGGCGCGACTTCCAGCGAATTCGCGGCTCGCCTTACCACGCGTCGAGCAGGGGCGTCGGTACGGACTCTTCGACATACAAACGGCGACGCGGCGTAAAGAGACCGCCCGGCATTGTAGGAAATGCCGCCGACCACCCCTGCGCGGTTTGGAACGATCGGCGTCGGCCAGGCACGACCTGGGCGACTTACCACCCAGCTCGAGGCGTCATGGCCGTTCTGCATCGCAAGAGTGGCGGACATGGGTGCCGGACGGCCGTAGATCCGGTGAAGGCCGGGTTTCGTGACCTGTGGATGGCGCGCCAGCGCCCAGCGGCGGGCCCCAGCCCCGTCACTACATTCAGCACGCCATCCGGCACTCCTGCCGCCTGGGCAAGCTCGCCCAGGCGAATCGCAGTCAGTGAGGTCTGCTCGGCGGGTTTGAGCACCGCCGAGCACCCCGCCGCCAGCGCGGGGAATACCTTCTGCACGGCCATGTTGAACGGAAAATTCCAGGGAATGATCGCGCCGACGACACCCACCGGTTCCCGAAATGTCATGCCGAGGG
>JADJXW010000010.1 GCA_016720075.1 Pseudomonadota bacterium | reverse complement strand
TGGCCGGGTCTGCCAGTGCAGCCTGGGCAGGTGCGGACAGTTCAGACGATCCCGCGAGCCACCAGAGCAGGGCGTGCGTATCGGCGAGCAGGCGCATTTAGAGCAGTCCCCATTCGGCCAGTTCCTTATCGGTCATCGGATCGAAGCATGAATCCGAAATGAGGATCTGCCCCGCCAGCCTTCCTGGCTTGCGCAGGGGTTTTCCCTGCGTCAGGGAGACCAGCCGCGCCACCGGCTTGCCGGCCCGGGCGATGATGATTTCCTCCCCGGCTTCCACCCGCTCCAGCAGGCGCGACAGCTGGGTCTTGGCTTCGTGGACATTGACCACCTTTTTCGTCATCCTCCGGATGGTGGACTAAGCAACTTAGCTAAGTCAAACAAGCTGCTGTTTCGCTGCCCGCTACGCTCTGTCGTACCATGCCGCGCTCTTCAGTCCGCCGCAGCGCGGTTTTTCACGAGAATCGGGTACATATGCGCAGTCATTACGCAGGGCAGGTGAACGACGGGCTGACCGGACAGGAGGTCACCGTGGCCGGCTGGGTGCACCGCCGTCGCGACCATGGCGGCGTCATCTTCGTCGACCTGCGCGACCGCGAGGGCCTGCTGCAGATCGTGTTCGATCCGGACAACGCCCAGCTCTTCAATGACGCCGAGCGCCTGCGCGGCGAATTCGTCATCCAGGTGCGCGGCCTGGTTCGCGCCCGCCCCGAGGGCACCGCCAACGCCAACCTCGCCTCGGGCAAGGTGGAGCTGCTCGCGCGCAGCCTGACCGTGCTCAACCGCTCCGAGCCGCTGCCCTTCCAGCTCGACGAACAGGTCAGCGAGGAAGTGCGCCTGCGCTACCGCTACATAGACCTGCGGCGCCCGGAAATGGCCGATCGCATGCGCCTGCGTCATCGCGTGACCATGGCCATGCGCCACTACATGGACGCCCACGGCTTCATCGATATCGAAACGCCGATGCTCACCAAGGCCACGCCCGAGGGCGCGCGCGACTACCTGGTGCCCAGCCGCACGCACCCGGGAAGTTTCTTCGCGCTGCCGCAGTCGCCGCAGATCTTCAAGCAGCTGCTGATGGTCTCGGGCTTCGATCGCTACTACCAGATCGTCAAGTGCTTCCGCGACGAAGACCTGCGCGCCGATCGCCAGCCGGAATTCACGCAGCTCGATATCGAGACCTCGTTCCTGTCGCAGGACGAGATCATGAACCTGATGGAAGGGCTGATCCGCGAGCTGTTCGCCAAGACCGTGGAAGTGGCGCTGCACAACCCGTTCCCGCGCATGACCTACGCCGAGGCCATGAGCCGCTATGGTTCGGACAAGCCCGACCTGCGCGTGCCGCTCGAACTGATCGACGTGGCCGACCTTGTCGCGGGCTGCGATTTCAAGGTGTTTGCCGGTCCCGCGAAGGACCCGAACGGCCGCGTGGCCGCACTGCGCGCGCCGGGTGGCGGCGGCATCAGCCGCAGCGAGATCGACGCCTACACCGCGTATGTGGCGCGCTATGGCGCGAAGGGCCTGGCGTACATCAAGGTCAACGAGAAGGCGAAGGGCCGCGAAGGCCTGCAGTCGCCCATCCTGAAGTTCCTCAGCGACGAGGCGGTGGCCGGCATCCTCGAGCGCACCGGCGCCCAGGACAACGACCTGATCTTCTTCGGCGCCGACACCCACAAGGTGGTGTGCGATGCGCTGGGCGCGCTGCGCCTGAAGATCGGCCATGACCTGAAGCTGGTGGAGCAGGGCTGGCCCGCCGTGGGGTGGACTTCCGATGTTCAATACGACGCGGATTCCAAGCGCTGGGCAGCCATGCACCATCCGTTCACCGCGCCCAAGGTCGATGATCCGGCCGCGCTCGCGGCGGATCCCGGCAAGGCGGTCGCCAAGGCCTATGGTGCTCAACGGCTCGGAGATCGGCGGCGGCTCGGTGCGTATCCATCGCGCCGACATGCAGTCGGTGGTGTTCGGCCTGCTGGGCATCGATGCCGAGGAGGCGCGGCGCAAGTTCGGCTTCCTGCTCGATGCGCTCAAGTACGGCGCGCCGCCGCATGGCGGCATCGCGTTCGGCCTGGATCGCCTGGTGATGCTGATGTCCGGCGCGGAGAGCATCCGCGACGTCATCGCCTTCCCGAAGACGCAGACCGCGGCCTGCCCGCTCACCGACGCGCCCACGCCGGTCAGCGAGCAGCAGCTGCGCGAGCTGTCGATTCGTGTCCGCACGCCCCAGCCCCCTACCCACACCGCGGCTGCGGCCCGCCCTGCGCGCCTGGGCTGTCCGTCCACGGCTGTGATGACCGGCGCCGAGTCCTGCTGCTGGGCGCCACCTGGCCCGCGCGGCGCTGGCGTCTTCCATTCCCCGCTGGCCGAATCCCATGGATCCGGCGCCGCTGCGCGACCACGCGCTGGCGCTGGCCTCGCGCTGCCCCGTGCATCTGGTCGGGCTGGCCTGGCGGCATCGTCATCTACCGCATGTTCGAAACCGGTGTCCTGGCGCCGGACCGGTTCACCGGTGATTTCTGCCGCGTGGTGTTCCTGGCTACGCCGGTGCGTGGCAGCCAGTCGGCCCGCGTGCTGGCGCGATCGGGGCCGGGCCGGCGCCTGCTGGGCACCGTCGGCGGCAACGTGCTGACGCAAGGCGTGCCCGATCACTGGCCCTTCAGCGCGCAGCTGGGAATCATCGCCGGCAACCAGCCGCGCGGCCTGGGGCGCCTGTTGGGCCGGTTCGATTCACCCAATGACGGCACGGTCGCGGTGTCCGAAACCGAGCTCTCCGGCGCCACCGACCGCTGCGTGCTGCCGGTCAGCCACTCTGGCATGTGGATGTCCACCGAGGTGGCATCGCAGGTGGCCGCCTTTCTCGGGAACGGCAAGTTCGATCAGGCCGACAGGTCGCGGTAGTAGTACGTCGTGCCCACGAATCCGCCGCGCGGCCACAGCGCGTAGCGGGGAATGTCACCCACGCGCACCCATCCCAATCGCTCATACAGCCGCGCCGCATCGCTGCCGGTGACGCTATCGAGCACCAGCAGGTTGCGGCCTCTCGCGCGCGCCGCGGCCTCCGCCGCACGCATCAATGTGGCGCCCGCTCCCTGTCGCCGCGCGCGTCGATGCACCAGCATCTTGGCCACATCGGCCCGATGCGGCTGGTTGTCGGGCAGATCGAGGATGAGCTGCACCGTGCCGCAGATGCCCAGCGCGTCGCGGGCCACCAGCAGCAGGCGCCGGCCCTGGTCGGCATCGCGCGCGACGCGGCGCCAGAAATCCAGCGCATGCGCGCGATCCAGCGGCAACATGAAGCTCACCGAGGCGCCGCCTTCCACGCAGTCGATCAGCACATCGGTCAGTTGCGCCAGCGCCTCGTCGTCGGCGTGCGCAAGTTCATCGATCTGCAGTGCCTGGATACTCATCGCCCGCTCCGCGTGATGGCCACCAGATACCTGGCTTGCTTCGTGCCCGGATTGTGGAAGGTGATGGGCGCCTCCAGCGTCATTGCCATGCAGTCGCCGCCCTTCAGGTGCGCGATCTCATCTCCGAGGCGGATATCCATCTGCCCCTCCTGCATCCATATCTGCTGGTGCACCTTCGCCTCGCCGAAGGCGTTTTCGAAGGTGACGCGCGCGCCGGCGGGAAAGTGGATCTCCGACAGCTGCAGCGGCGCATCGGCCGTGGTCGGCGTGAGTGTGCGCCGGCTGTAGCCGGAGTCGGGGTCCTCCCAGGTGGCCTGGGATCTGCGGGAGGCCACCGGGTGCCTGAGGTTCAGGCGCGGCTCCCGGTAATCGCCGGGACCCAGCAATGTGGGCAGCAGCACGCCCAGCCCGATCGCCAGCTTGTTCAACACGACTGCCGTAGGGCTCGCCTGGCCGGCCTCGATTCGATAGATCATCGCGCGACTCACGCCGCTGCGATCGGCCAGTTCATCCGGGGAAATGCCACGCTCGTCGCGCAACAGGTAAAGCTGGCGGCCGATGCGCTCATTGAGATCCAGCGCGTGCTGGGGCTTTGGGGTGCTGAAGGGGCCGTGGACCATGCAGTCTATTATAGTAGAAAATAGTTCTACGATAGTAGACTGGCGCGATTTGAACCCCCAGTTGCCCGGAAGTCAGCACGTGTCGGCCAGCAGGAAGCGGCGTCTTTCAGGCAGCGTCGGCCTTCGGCGCCGGTTGCCAGGCCCCGGTCCACTTCGACACCACCAGCGTCGCCAGCGCATTGCCCACCAGGTTGGTCAGCGCGCGCGCTTCGGACATGAACCGATCGATGCCGAGGATCAGCGCCAGCGAGGCCAGCGGCGGGCCATCAACCGCGGCCAGCGTGCCGGCCAGCACGATGAAGCCGCTGCCCGTCACGCCTGCGGCGCCCTTGGAGGTCAGCAGCAGCACGCCCAGCATCAGCAGCTGCTGTCCCAGCGTCATCGGCGTGTCCGTGGCCTGCGCCAGGAACACCGCCGCCATGGTCAGGTAGATGCAGGTGCCATCGAGATTGAACGAATACCCGGCCGGCACGACAAGGCCCACCACCGAACGCTGGCAGCCCATCTTCTCCAGCTTGTCCATCAGCCGCGGCAGCACCGATTCGGAAGAGGACGTGCCCAGCACGATCAGCAGCTCCTCGCGCAGTTCGCCGATCAGCCGGAAGATGGAAAAGCCATGCACGCGCGCGATCAGCCCCAGCACGCCGAACACGAACAGCACGCAGGTGGCGTAGAAGCACAGCATCAGCATGGCCAGCTGCGCCAGCGCGCCGATGCCCTGCGAGCCGATGGTGAAGGCCATTGCGCCCAGCGCGCCGATCGGCGCCAGGCGCGTGACGTAGCCCACCACGCGGAACAGAATCGCCGAGAAGCCGTCGATGCCGGCGCGCAGCGTGGCCACGCGCGCGCCGCAGGCCTGCAGCGCGAAGCCGCAGAGCAGCGCGATCAGCAGCACCTGCAGGATTTCGCCCTTCGCGAACGCATCGAACATCGACACCGGGATGATGTTCAGCAGGAAATCCACCACGCCCTGTTTCTCGGCCTGGCCCACGTACGCGGCCACCTTCGACGTGTCGAGTGTGGCCGGATCCACATGCATGCCGGCGCCCGGCGCCAGCACATTCACCACCACCAGCCCCACGACCAGCGCCAGCGTGGTGACGATCTCGAAATAGCCGATGGCATACAGGCCCACGCGCCCCACGTGCCGCAGGTTGTCCATGCCGGCGATGCCCATCACCACCGTGCAGAAGATGATGGGCGCGATCAGCATGCGGATCAGCCGGATGAAGCCATCGCCCAGCGGCTTGAGGGCCACGCCCAGGTCGGGCGCGTAGTGGCCGAGCAGCGCGCCGATCACGATGGCGATCAGCACCTGCACGTAGAGAAGCTTCAGGTAACGCATCAGTCCAGAGCCTTGCGCAGTTCGTAGAGCTTCTGCAAGGCTTCGCGCGGCGTCAGTGTATCGGGGTCCAGCGCTGCCAGTTGCAGTTCGACCGCGGAGGGTATTGGCGGTGGCGGCGCGGACGCTGTTGTCGATGCAAACAATTCGCCCTGCGCGTGTCCGGCTGGCCTTGCGTCGCGCTGCGCTTCCAGGTCTGCCAGATACCCCCGCGCCGCGCCGATCACCTCGCGCGGCACGCCGGCGAGCTTCGCCACCGCGAGGCCGTAGCTGCGGTTGGCCGGTCCCTCGCGCACCGCGTGCAGGAACACCAGCTCGTCGCCATGTTCGGTGGCATCCAGGTGCAGGTTCACGACGCCAGGCAGTTCGGTGGCGAGCGTCGTGAGCTCGAAATAGTGCGTGGCGAACAGCGTGAACGCGCCGGTCGCCGTCGCGAGGTGCCGTGCCACCGCCCAGGCCAGCGACAGGCCATCGTAGGTGCTGGTGCCGCGGCCGATCTCATCCATCAGCACCAGGCTTTCGCGCGTGGCGTTGTTCAGGATGTTCGCGGTCTCGGTCATCTCCACCATGAACGTGGAGCGGCCGCCGGCCAGGTCATCGGCCGCGCCGATGCGCGTGAACACGCGGTCGATGGGCCCGATCAGCGCGCTCTTCGCGGGTACGTAACTGCCCATGTGCGCCAGCACCGCGATCAGCGCCGCCTGCCGCATGTACGTGGATTTGCCGCCCATGTTGGGACCGGTGACGATCAGCATGCGCCGCGCATCGTCGAAGACGATATCGTTGGGCACGAACTGCGTGCCGATGAAATGCTCCACCACCGGATGCCGGCCGCCTTCTACGCGATAGACGGGCGCATCGGTGAGTTCCGGCTGCACCCACTGCAGCGTGTCGGCCCGCTCGGCCAGCGTGCCCAGCGCGTCGAGCTGCGCGATGGCGGTGGCGGTTTCCTGCAGCGCGGGCAGCACGGCGATCAGCGCGCCCACCACGGCCTCGAACAGCTCCTTCTCGCGCGCCAGCGCCTTGTCACGCGCGCCCAGCACCTCGTCCTCGAAGCCCTTCAGTTCCGGCGTGATGAAGCGCTCGGCGGATTTCACGGTCTGGCGGCGCAGGTAATCGGCCGGCACGCGCTCGGCATGCGCGCGCGGAATCTCGATGAAGAAACCCTGCACGCGGTTGTAGCCCAGTTTCAGCTGCGCGATGCCGCTGCGCTCGCGTTCCTTCTTCTCGAGCTCCAAAAGGAACTCGTCGGTGTTGGTGGCGATGCGGCGCAGCTGGTCCAGCGCGGCGTCGTAGCCCGTGGCGATCACATCGCCATCGCGCAGGATCGCCGAGGGCTCCGCGGCAATGGCGCGCGCCAGCAGCGCGTGTTCCTCGGCATGCGCGCCGATGCGCTGATGCAGGGCCTGCAGCAGCGGCGCGTCGAACGTCGACAGCATCGCTCGCAGGCCGGGCAGGGCGGCCAGCGAGGCGCGCAGCTGCGCCAGATCCCGCGGCCGCGCCGAGCGCAGCGCCACTCGCGCCAGGATGCGCTCCACATCGCCAATGGGCGCCAGCGCGTCGGCAACCCCCGCGAAAGCGCGCGACTCGCCCAGCATTCCCACTGCGGCATGGCGCTGGCGCAGCACCGCGCGATCGCGCAGCGGGCGGTTCAGCCAGCGCCGCAGCTCGCGCGAACCCATCGCCGTGGCGGCGCGGTTCAGCAGCGCGAACAGCGTGGCGTCGTCGTTGCCGGTGAGCCCGCGGTCCAGTTCCAGGTTGCGCCGCGTGGCGGCATCCAGCTGCAGCCCTTCATCGCGCGCCTGCACGGTGAGTGCGCGGATATGCGGCAGCGCCGCCTTCTGCGTGTCCTGGGCGTATTGCAGCAGGGCGCCGGCGGCGCGCAGTCCCACCGTGAGATCGGCCGCGCCGAAGCCGGCGAGGTCTCGCGTGCCGAACTGCGCGGTGAGCAGCCGCCGCGCGGCTTCGACTTCAAAATGCCAGGGCGGACGCAGCCTGGGCGGCGCGCCGCGCTCGCCGCCGGGCGCGATGCCGCGCTGGTCTTCTGGCAGCAGCAGTTCGGCGGGTCGCAGGCGCTCGAGTTCGGCGGCCACATCCGTGGCATCCCCCAGTTCGCTGACGCAGAACCGGCCGCTGGCGAGGTCCAGCCACGCCAGGCCAAAGCGCGTGCCGTCGAACACCAGCGAGGCCAGCAGGCTCTCGCGCGATCGATCGAGCAGCGAGTCTTCCACCAGCGTGCCCGGCGTCACCACGCGCACCACCTGGCGCTCCACCGGACCCTTCGACTTGGCCGGATCGCCGATCTGCTCGCAGATCGCCACCGATTCCCCGCGCCGCACGAGCCGCGCCAGGTAGTTCTCGACGCTCACCGCCGGCACGCCGGCCATCGTGATCGGCTCGCCGGCCGACTGCCCGCGCGTGGTCAGCGCAATGTCGATCAGCGAGGCCGCGCGGCGCGCGTCGTCGAAGAACATCTCGTAGAAATCGCCCATGCGGTAGAACAGCAGCACGTTCGGGTGCTGGGCCTTGATGCGCAGGTACTGCTGCATCATCGGCGTGTGGTTCTGGAGGGCGTCTGACAAGGGCGCTGATCCCGCGAAAAGCGCCCATCTTAGCGGAGCCGGCACCGGCCGGCCCCGCCAGCGCAAAGCCTCAGGGCTTCGGCGCCGTCGCCGCCGTCGGCCGGTGCAGGATGTTCATCGTCGGGATCTCCGGCTTGAACTCCTTGTGGCATCCCTCGCAGGCCGCCACCAGACGGTCGCCGGCACCTACGAAGCCGGCGGTGTCCTTCTTCTCGACCAGCTGCAGCATCTCCATGCCGATGCCCGAGATCTGTTCCGACCAGGTCTTCCACGTTGGCGCGGAAGTCCACTCCACATCCTTGGGTCCGGTACCCGGCACCTGCATCGCCGTGCCGAGGGCCACCATCTGGTAGGCGTGGTATTGGACGTTCAGCCAGTCGTCGTCCGAAGCGGGCAGCTTGCCGCTGCCCATCGCGGCATTGCCCACCTCGAACAGCGGGTCGGAGGCATGGTCCACCGCACCAACCATGATGGCGTTGAGGCTGGTGGGATGTCGCAGGCCCGGACTTGCGGCAGGCGTGGGCGCTGCAGTGGATTGCGGATCCGGTGAAGGTGGCGAGCAGGCGGCCAGTGACAGTGTTCCGGCAATCGCCAGCGCAAGGACGTTGGTTTTCATCTTGTACCCCGTTCGTTCAACGCGCGTGGAGTACGCGCTTTGAGTATAGGCCCGGGCCAGAGGGGTGGCGGTCCTGCGATCAGCACGCACTCGCGTTTGTGCCGGCGCGCGCGCCGCGTATCCAGGCCGCCGTGGCGAGCCACAATGCCGCCACGCCCAGCAGTGTCGCCTGAAGTGCCGTGCCGAATGCCGCGCGCGCGGCGGTTCGCAGCGCCTCGGCCTGCTCCGGGGCGAGTCCCTCGGCCACGCGCAGTGCCTCATCCAGCGAATCCCGCACCACGCCCGGCAGTGCCAGGCTGATCTCGGGCGGCGCGAGCGCAAGCGAATAGGCAATCGTCATCAGGCTGCCGAACACGGCAACGCCCAGCGAGTTACCCAGTTCGAAGCCAACCTCTTCGATGGAGGCGGCCATGCCGCCCCGGTCGGGTGGCGCAGCATTCATGATGGTGGTCGATGCGAACGTGACGCTGGCCCCGATGCCAAGGCCGATGCCGGCGATCAGCAGCAGCCGGGCCAGCGGCCAGGCGAGCCCCGCATCCGGAAGCAGCGCGAGCGTCACGGCGCAGGCAGCGGCGAGAATGAACGCATTGCAGGCAAACACGGCGGGTCGCAGGCGCCGCATCAGGCGCCCGGCCAGCGGTCCGGCGATGAACCCGGCAATGGCCGCCGGCAGCACGACCAGCGCCGCGCCGAGCGCCGAGCGCTGCTCCACCAGCTGCAGGTACTGGCTCAAGACCAGTTCCATGCCCACCATGCCCGTCGTTCCAAGACAGGCTGCGGCAAAGGCCCCGGTGAAATCCGGCAGGCGGAACAGCGTCAGATCCAGCAGCGGCTGCGCCCGCGTGCGTTGCCGGCGCAGATACATCCAGCCGAAGAGCACACCGACCGCGAGCGCGAGGGTCAGGCGCCACGGGGCGAAATCCTGCCGGGCCAGTTCCTTGATCGCGAACATCATCGCGGTGAGTCCCACCAGGATCTGCAGCGAACCCAGCAGATCCCACGGCGGTCCGCCCGGCGCGGCGCGGCGCGGCACCAGCCACACCGTGAGCACCAGCGCCACGGCCACCACGGGCACGTTGATGAGGAACACCGATCCCCACCAGTAGCGCTCGAGCAACAGCCCGGCAATCAGCGGGCCCAGCGCCATGCCACCCGAGGCCATGCCCGCCCACAGGCCGATGGCGATGTTGCGCTCGTGCGCGTCCTCGAAAGTAGTGCGGATGATGGCCAGCGTTGCCGGCATCATCATCGCGGCTCCCACGCCAAGGCCGGCACGGCCGGCAATCAGCACCGTCGCGCTCGTTGCATAGGCGGCCAGCAGCGAAGCCAAGCCGAAGGTCACCAATCCCCATGTGAACAGCAGCCGGTGTCCGTGCCGATCACCCAGCGTGCCGAGGCCGGGAAGCAGTCCGGCCACCACGATGGGATAGGCGTTCAGGATCCACAGCCTTTCGGAATTCGTAGTCGCCAGATCCCGTGACAGCGCCGGCAGCGCAACATAGAGCACGGTCAGATCCACGCAGATCAGGAACAGTCCGCTGGCGACGATCGCGAGCACCAGCCAGCGCCGGTTGCGATATGCTGGCCCGATGGAAACGCTCATCAAGAAGCTCGTGAATGCGCAATCAGGGGAGGTCAAGGCAGTGCTTTGGTCCTTCCTTTACTTCTTTTGCCTGCTCACCGCGTACTACATTCTGCGGCCTCTGCGGGACGAAATGGGAGTGACCGGCGGAACACGTAACTTACCATGGATGTTCACGGCGACATTCGTGGCATTGCTCGCCACGGCTCCGCTGCTTGCGGCGGTTGTCGCAAAATTGCCGCGACCGCAGTTCATCCCCATCGTCTATCTGTTTTTCGTTTCCAATCTGGTTCTGTTCTGGCTGCTGCTGAAATCCGACTGGCAGACCCTGTACGTTGCGCGGGCATTCTTCGTCTGGATCGCGGTATTCAGTGTTTTACGGTTTCCGTTTTCTGGTCGTTCATGTCGGATCTCTTTTCTACGGAGCAGAGCAAGCGACTGTTCGCGTTCATTGCGGCGGGTGGCTCGATCGGAACGCTCGCCGGTCCGTTGCTCGCGAGACAGCTGGCGGTACCGGTTGGTCCGGCAAACCTGTCGCTGATCGCTGCGGTGTTGCTGGTGCTTGCGGTGATATGTGCCAATCGCCTTGAATCGGCTGCTGCCGAGTTGCGAGCTGGTACTCCGGGCTTTGAGGCGGCCAGTGCCGGGCGTGAGAAGCAGGCCGTAGGTGGCGGGGTTTTCGAGGGTTTCGTTTGGCTGTTCAAGTCGCCCTATCTGGGCAAGATTGCCATCTGGGTCTTCCTGATGTCGCTGCTCGGAACGTTCGTCTATCTGAAATACGTAGCGGCAGTGGAGGCTTCCTCGGCAGATCGTGCGGTACGCACGGCTACTTTCGCGTCTGTGGATTTGTGGATTGGGGCGCTTTCGCTCGCGCTGCAGTTTCTGGTTTCCGGGCGCATCGTTTCTAAGCTAGGTACGGGCTTGGCGGCGGCGGTATTGCCCGCAATCTTCATCGCCGGGTTCGTGCTTGTCGCGTTTCATCCTGCTTTCGCGATCCTGCTTGGGCTGCAGGTCGTATCGCGAACAGCGAACTTCGGCATATCGAATCTGGCGCGGGAGTCGTTCTTCACTGCTGTCACCAGGGAGGAGCGATTCAAGGCAAAGAACATCATCGATGGCGCCGTTTTCCGCGGTGCAGACGCGCTGAATGCTTGGGTCTACAAGGTAGCCACTGCGGTTCTTGCAGCGCCTCTATTCGCACTTGTATCGGCTGCGATAGGCGCAGGTTGGGTGTTGCTGTCGCTTTCTCTGGGTCGAGAGCAGGAAAAGCGCGCGCGCGAAGCCGGTAAGGGTTGATACGCACGTGGGGACGTTATTGAACGCCCCCAGCGACACAGAGCTGGCTCTGCTCGCTGTCCGCGCCGGTGAGGCGCTGCTGCAGCGCGGCTTCAAGGCCGCGCTGGCCGAGAGCTGCACCGGCGGCTACGTAGCCAAGCTCTTCACCGACATCCCTGGCAGTTCGGCCTGGTTCGACTTCGGCCTGGTCACCTACTCCAACGCTTCCAAGCAACGTTGCCTCGGCGTGTCCGACGAAACGCTGGCTGAGCATGGCGCCGTCAGCGAGCCGGTGGTGCTCGAGATGGCCGCGGGCGCGCTGGCGCTGGGCAATGCGCACTGCGCGGTGGCCATCAGCGGCGTGGCGGGGCCGGACGGCGGCACGACCCGGCATCCGGTGGGCGATGTGTGGTTGGCGCTGGCGCTGCGGCGGGCGGGCGGGGCGGTCGAGGCGGTTGCCGTCCACCGGCATTTCAGCGGACAGCGCGATGAAATCCGGCGCCAGGCCGCAGCGGCCGCGCTGCAGCTGTTTCTGGAGGAATAGGATAGAAAGACTGTATACATATACAGTACGGTGTGGCATAGTCCTTCCACCCCAGTCATTCACGCATTCCGAGGTCCCCCGCATGGAAGAGAACCGCAAAAAGGCGCTGTCCGCAGCGCTCGGCCAGATCGAAAAGCAGTTCGGCAAGGGCTCGGTCATGCGTCTGGGCGACGCCAGCGCCACCTACGATGTGGAAGCCGTTTCCACCGGCTCGCTGGGTCTTGATATCGCGCTCGGCATCGGCGGCCTGCCTCGCGGTCGCGTCGTCGAAATCTACGGTCCAGAGTCCTCCGGCAAAACCACGCTCACGTTACAGGTTGTGGCTGAAGTCCAGAAGGCCGGCGGCACCGCTGCATTCGTCGATGCCGAGCACGCCCTCGATCCCTCCTATGCGCAGCAAGCTGGGCGTCAACATCGACGAACTGCTGGTGTCGCAGCCCGATACCGGCGAGCAGGCGCTCGAGATCACCGACATGCTGGTGCGCTCCGGCGCGGTCGATGTCATCGTCGTCGACTCCGTCGCCGCGCTCACGCCCAAGGCCGAAATCGAAGGCGAAATGGGCGAAATGCAGATGGGCCTGCACGCCCGCCTGATGTCGCAGGCGCTGCGCAAGCTCACCGGCAACATCAAGCGTTCCAACACCATCGTCATCTTCATCAACCAGATCCGCATGAAGATCGGCGTCATGTTCGGCAACCCCGAAACCACCACCGGTGGCAACGCGCTGAAGTTCTACGCCTCGGTGCGCCTCGACATCCGCCGCATCGGCGCCATCAAGAATGGCGAGGAAGTGGTGGGCAACCAGACGCGCGTCAAGGTCGTGAAGAACAAGGTTTCGCCGCCGTTCCGCGAGGCCGAGTTCGAAATCATGTACGGCCAGGGCATCTCGCGCGAAGGCGAGATCATCGAGCTGGGCAGCGCGCACAACATCATCGAGAAGTCCGGCGCCTGGTACAGCTACAAGGGCGAGCGCATCGGCCAGGGCAAGGAAAATGTCCGTACCTTCCTGAAGGAACACCCCGACACCGCCCGCGACATCGAAACGCAGATCCGCGCGAAGCTGCTGCCGATCAGCAAGGTGTCTGACGAATCCCTGGGCGACCGCGAGAAGCTCAACTGAGCTTCGGCTTCCGCCGCAATCGCAAGGTCGATGAGCACCGCGCCGCTGATCCGGCCGCGGTGCGAGCCGGCGCCCTGGCGCTGCTCGGCCGGCGTGAATACGCCCGCGCCGAGCTCAGCACCGCCCTGCAGCGCAAGGGCTACGCCGCCGACATCATTGCCGAGGCGCTGAGCGAGCTGGCCGGCGAGGGCCTGCTCAACGACGAACGCTATGCCGAAAGCCTGGTGCGCCAGTTGGTCGGCAGGGGGCAGGGGCCCACCCGCATCCGGCAGGCACTGCACGAGGCAGGCATTCCCGCAGACCTCATCGCCACCGTGATCGAGGCCGGGGCCGACTGGCACGCCCTGGCTACCGACACCCGCAGGCGCCGTTTCGGCGCCGAGGCGCCTTCGGAATGGCCCGAGCGGGCCCGCCAGATGCGCTTTTTGCAATACCGGGGCTTTTCCAAGGATCATATCGCCAGCGCTCTGGGCAGTTCCGGGGCCCCTGACGATGATCCATGACATCAAAAAAACCGTTCTCCGCCGCCGAAATCCGCAGCGCATTCCTCGATTACTTCACCTGCCAGGCCCACACCGTGGTCGCCTCCAGTTCGCTGGTGCCCGGCAACGATCCCACGCTGCTGTTCACCAATGCCGGCATGGTGCAGTTCAAGGACGTGTTCCTGGGCAAGGATCCGCGCCCCTATGTGCGCGCGGCCTCCAGCCAGCGCTGCGTGCGTGCCGGCGGCAAGCACAACGACCTGGAGAACGTGGGCTACACCGCGCGGCATCACACCTTCTTCGAGATGCTGGGCAACTTCAGCTTCGGCGACTACTTCAAGCGCGATGCCATCCGCTTCGCCTGGGATTTCCTCACCGGCACGCTGGGCATCGATCGCAAGCGCCTGTGGGTCACCGTCTACAAGGACGATGACGAAGCCGCAAAGATATGGATCGATGAGATGGGCGTGCCAGCCGACCGGCTGACCCGCCTGGGCGAAAAGTCCAATTTCTGGTCCATGGGCGACACCGGCCCCTGCGGTCCCTGCACCGAGATCTTCTTCGATCACGGCCCGCACATCCCAGGCGGCCCGCCGGGCTCACCCGATGAAGACGGTGACCGGTACGTCGAGATCTGGAACCTGGTCTTCATGCAGTTCGACCGCTCGGCCGACGGCAGCATGACGCCGCTGCCCAAACCCTCGGTGGACACCGGCATGGGCCTGGAGCGCATCTGCGCGGTGATGCAGGGCGTTCACTCGAACTACGACATCGATCTGTTCCAGCACCTGGTCAAGACAACCGCGAAGCTGCTGGGCACGCAGGATCTGACCAGCCCCTCGCTGCGCGTCATCGCCGATCACATCCGCGCCTGCTCGTTCCTGGTGGCCGATGGCGTCACGCCCTCGAACGAGGGCCGCGGCTACGTGCTCCGCCGCATCATGCGGCGCGCGATGCGCCACGGGCACAAGTTCGGCGCCGCGCCCACGTTCTTCGCCGGCCTGCTTCCCGCGCTCACCGAAGTGATGGGCAAGGCCTATCCGGAGCTCACGCAGAAGCAGGGGTTCATCCGCGACGTGCTGCTGAAGGAGGGCGAGCAGTTCGCCCGCACGCTGGCCACCGGCATGGCGCTGCTCGATGAGGCCGTGGCGAAGCAGGGCGGCTCGAAGACCCTCGACGGCGAAGTGATCTTCAAGCTGCACGACACCTACGGTTTCCCGCCCGACCTCACGGCCGACATCGCGCGCGAGCGCAACCTGGCCGTGGACATGGCTGGCTACGAACGCGAGATGGACGCCCAGCGCGAACGCGCCCGCGCGGCCAGCCGCTTCGGCGTGGACCTGCGCTCTGGCGTCGATCTGGGCACCACCACCGAATTCCGCGGCTACGAGCAGGTCGAGGGCGCTTCGCGCATCGTCGCGCTGCTCAAGGACGGCGCCACCGTCGATTCACTTGCCCCCGGCGAGGAAGGCGAAGTAGTGCTGGAAAGCACGCCCTTCTATGCCGAGTCCGGCGGCCAGGTCGGCGACACCGGCGAGCTTGTGGCCGGCTCCGCCCGGTTCACGGTCAGCGACACGCGCAAGCGCGGCGCTGCGTTCTCGCACATCGGCACCCTTGCCGGCGCCGCGCTCAAGGCCGGTACCGCCGTCGAGGCACGCATCGACATTCCCCGCCGCGAGCGCATCCGTCGCAACCATACGGCCACGCATCTGCTGCACGCCGCGCTGCGCGAGACGCTGGGCGCCCATGTGCAGCAGAAGGGCTCGCTGGTGGCGCCCGACCGGCTGCGGTTCGACTTCGCGCATTTCCAGGCGGTGACCCCCGATGAGCTGCGGCGCATCGAGCGCCGCGTGAACGAGCAGATCCGCGCCAATGCCCCGGCCGAAACCAAGAGCATGGGTTACGACGCCGCCGTGGCGGCTGGCGCCATGGCGCTGTTCGGCGAGAAGTACGGTGACGTGGTGCGCGTACTCAAGGTGGGGGATTTCTCCACCGAGCTGTGCGGCGGCACACATGTGGACCGCGCGGGCGATATCGGCCTGTTCAAGATCGTGTCCGAAGGCGGCGTGGCCGCCGGCGTGCGCCGCATCGAGGCGGTGACCGGCGAGGGCGCGCTGGACTACATCACCCAGACCGACGATCTGCTGCGCCAGGTGGCGGGTCTGGTGCGCGCCACCCGCGATGACGTGATCACCCGGGTCCAGGAAGGCCTGGACCAGCAGCGCCAGCTCGAGAAGCAGCTGCGGTCCCTGAAAGACAAGCTGGCCAGCGGCCAGGGCACCGATCTGGCCGCGGGCGCCGTGGATGTGAACGGGGTCAAGGTGGTGGCCACGCAGCTCGAAGGGGCCGATGCCACCGCTCTTCGCAATGCGGTGGATCAGCTCAAGGAAAAGCTCAAGTCGGCCGTTATCGTGCTGGGGACCGTTGGCGCCGACAACAAAGTGACCCTGGTGGCGGGAGTCACCGCCGATCTGGTCGGCCGCGTGAAAGCCGGCGAAATCGTGGGCGCCGTGGCCGCGAAAGTGGGCGGAAAAGGCGGTGGCAGGCCTGATTTTGCGCAGGCCGGCGGCACCGACGCCGCTGCATTGCCCGCTGCCCTGGGCGGCGTGGTCGACCTGGTGCGGGGAAAGCTGGCGGGCTGAGGCCCTTGTGTATTAAGGGTTTCTCCGATTTCTGGACGCGTTTGCGTTTTGCAGAATGCAATCACCAGAACGAAGGAGCGTTGCCATGCTGATTCTTACCCGCCGCGTAGGCGAGGCCGTGATGATCGGAGAAGAAGTCACCGTCACGGTGCTTGGTGTGAAGGGAAACCAGGTTCGAATCGGAGTCGACGCGCCGAAGACGGTATCCGTCCACCGTGAAGAGATCTTCGACCGCATCAAGGGCGAGCGCGGCGAATCTGCCGAACGCGCGGCGCCATCCCTGGCCGCGGTAGGCTGAACTTTCCGCCCACTTCCGGCTGCTGGTGCGGTTGCCCGCGCTAGAAGTTGTAGTTCAGCTTGAACGACGCAGCCCGCGCCCAGCTTCCCGTCGCATCGCCAAAGGCCGGCCCCGCCCGGAACGCCCCAATCGACAGCTCAGCTTCCCAGCGGCGCTGATACTCGAAACTCACCACCAGATCGAACTCCGAACCCAGGTTCCGGCTCTCCCCCGTCGGGTCCACGTCCAGTCGCGAGCCGGGCAGTGAATCCCGCGCCTGCACCTGGCGATAGCGGTGATACACCGCTTCCACCCACGCATAGGGACCGAGCGGCACACCCAGCGCCGCCGTGGCCACCTGCAGGTTCACCAGGTCCGGACGCAGTGCCTCGCCGTAGAAGCGGAAGCGCGAAATGCCCCGGTATTTGCCGTTGTTGCCGTGCAGTCCGGTCTGGCGGAAATCCCCTTCTCCGGTGGTCGAGCCCGGCGAAGTCGCCGATCCGTACGCATAGCCGAAGGTCAGGTAGGGCTCCAGATCGATCGGCAGCTCCCAGCTCGCCCAGCCATCCACGGCCCAGCCGCGCACGTTCTGCCGCGACGTGGCGCCGCTGATCAGTTCGTCATTGCCGGCATCGACGAAATCCGTGGAGTCCTCGCGGCCATCCACGACGGCCATGTCGAGCATCAGGTACAGCTTGCCCAGGCTGGGCAGCTTGTGGCGGCCGCGATAGCGCGCGCCCAGCCAGGTCAGTCGCGCATCATCCTCGTCCACCGCATCCTCGTTGAATCGCTGGCCCGCGGCCGGCGCGCCGGAACGGTCCTGGCTGTGCAGCACGAAGAAATCCAGCTCGCGCCGGTCGCCGACCTGCTTCGAGACCGTGGCCATCAGGTGGCGGATGTGGCGTTCATCCGGCGCCAGCGGCGCGCTGGCGTCCCCGCTCCACAGGCGCTCGGCCATCGCGATGAAGCCGGAAGTGCGCGAATTGCCGAAGTGCACGCGCACGGCCTCCATGTCTTCATCCCACCACCATTCGCGGCGGTCCTGGAATTTCTGCCGGCCGACCTGCAATCCCAGGCCCGTGCCCAGCAGATCGGGAAACATCAGCCAGGCCTGGTCCAGTCGCAGGCCGGAATCGTGGCTGAGCGTGCCGCCCTGGTCCAGCAGATCGGATTCCAGGTAGGCCTTGGCCTGCACGAATGCCGCCATGCGCTCGCTGGGCATGATGCGTGCTTCGAGCTTGAATTCGGGTAGCGCGCGGACGCGTCGGTCGGCTTCATCGGCATCCAGGTCGAAGCCCTCGTCGGCCTGCGACGAAGCCTCCATTTCCCCGCCCAGCGTCACCGGCGCGCCAAACAGCGAGAAGCTGCGCTGCGAATCCGGTCGCACATCGTCTTCGGACACACCCAGCAGTCGCGCCAGCTCGCGCGGAGTGCGGGCCAGCGCTTCGCCTTCCTCGGTTGCCGGGGGTGTGGCGCCCTGCGCGATACCGGTCAGCAGCAGCGCCAGCGCCGCCGCTCCGGTCGTGAGAAGAGTCTTGTGTCGCAGGGTCATTTCCGGTCTCCAGAAGCGGTGTCGATGCGCGCCGCCATGGCGCCCAACGTGTCGAAGCTCGCGCGCGGATGCGTGGTGAGCACGCGACCCAGTTCGCCCAGCTGCGCAAGCTGAACCGGGTCGATGGTGGCGTGATGGGTCATCACGCCGATGAGGCCGGCGCCGTCGGTCACCAGCTGAGCGATCTGCGCCAGCGGCTGCACGGGGGCTCCCTGTCGGTCGCGGGATTTCTGCCAGTCGATGGCAACGGGCACTTCCTGCAATGGGCCAAGCGCCAGCGGCGTGGCCGTCACGTCGCGCGACAGGATGCGAAAACCCTCGCGCGCCAGGATGGAAAGGGTGTCCTGGTCACAGCGGTTCCACGGCGGCGTGAACACCGGGTCCACCGCGCCGTGGAAGAGGTCGCGCAGGCGATCACGTCCGGCGCGGATATCCGCCCAGCGGCGTTCCACCGAGCGCGCCGGACCGAACTCGCACTTGCGTCCCTCGGTCTCGTGGTTCTGGTGGGCATAGCCGTGCTGGTGCACGCGCGCAGCGCCGGATGCACGCATGTAGCGGCCGAGGTGCGCGGCCTGGTCGGCGGTCACCGCCGCGGGAATCGTGGCCAGGTCGGTCGTGATGCCGTGCGCGCCCAGCGTCTCCAGCAGCCGATACAGCCCCGGATCGTCCCAGCCCGCGTCATCATTGCGGAAGAAGAAGGTGACCGGCGACGGTGCGGCATCCAGGGCGCTGGTCACCGATTCGAGCAGTGCGCGCATCAAGCGGCTCCCGGGTTCTGTTGACGTGCCGCTACGAGTTGCCGCAGCAGTTCGGAGGTTCGGGCCGCGCCATCCAGATGCAGCAGCGGCGCGGCGGAGGCCGGGCCGGCCGCATGCGCGGCGGCGACGGCCTCGGCCAGCGCAGCGGGCGTGGCGCCCGTCGGATGCAGCAGCGTGACGAGGCCGAGGCGGGCCAGGCGCTGTGATCGCTCCAGCTGCTCGGTCTCGCGTTCGCGCACGAACGGCACCACCACCGACGGGGTGCGCGTGCGCAGCAGGTCCATCGCGGTGTTGTAGCCGCACTGGCTCACCGATACCGCGGCCGCGCGCAGCAGCGCCTGCAGGTCCGGCGTCTCGCGCAGCAGCGACAGCGCCGGCCTGCCGGCCGCTTCGCGCTGCAGGGCCTGCCAGTCATCGGTGGGCAGGAACGGGCCGGCCAGCACGGTCATCGCAAGGCCGGTGGCCGCGTGGATGCCCGGCTGCGCGGCCAGCGCGAGCTGCAGCAGCGACATGCCCGCGGCGCCGCCACCGGCCGAGACGAGCACGCCGGAACGGGCGACAGGAGTCGGCGGCAGCGGCATCGCGGTCGAGACGAAGCCCGAATAATGCACGGCAGTGCGCAGCGGCTCGCCGGGCTGGAAGGTTTCCTCCAGGCGGGCGAAGGCCTCATCCGCATGCACCACCACGCAGTCGAAGCGCTCGTTGAGGATGCGGGCGGCGCGATCATCGTGGCGCTGCTGGTCGTGGCGCGCGCCCACCAGGATGTCGCGCACGCTGCAGCAGATCAGCGCGCCGCGGGCCTCGTCGATGAGCCCCTCGATCTCGGCGCTGAACTTCTTGCGCCCGAACGGATACATCTCGATGACCACCGCGGCCGGGCGGGCGCTGCGGGCGAGGTCCCGCAGCGCGACGGCGCGCAGCGCGAGCGCTGTGGCCACGTCCGGTCGCGCATCCAGGCTCAGCAGCGAGGCATCCTCGGCCATGCCCAGCGGCGGCAGGTCGACGATGCGCAGGCAGGCAGGGCGAGCGCGGCGGGCCAGCGCCCGCCATTGAGGAAGTGCACGTCGAAATCCACAGCCAGCGCTTCGGCCACTGCCAGTGAGCGCACCAGGTGTCCCATGCCGAGCGAGTGCTGGCAGTAGAGGATCAGGGCAGGCTTCATGCGGCCCACCGTGCGGCCAGCGCCACGGCGCCGGCCAGGATCTGCGCGCTGCGTTCGCGCCGGTCGCTGCGGATCGCCGCAGCCGTCTTGAACGCCTTGGCGAAATGCTTGTGCGCGCGGTACAGATCCAGCCGCGCAGCATCGAGACCGCCCACGCGCTCCGCATAGGCGGCGAGGAAGGTGGCCGACAGCGACTCGCGCAAGCCATCGTCCAGGCTCTCGAAGTCCAGTTCCGCCACGAAGGTGGCGGCATCCAGTTCCACTGGCCCCGACCCGACGCGATCGAAATCCACCAGCCTCACGCGCGTGCCCAACAGCCACTGCTGCGGATGCGGCGCGCCGTGGATCGGCCGCGCGGCGCCATCCGGGTGTCGCGCATGGGCCTGCGTGGCCAGCGTGATGAAGGATTCGATCGGAGCGTGCAGCTCGGGCAGCAGCCGCGCGAACTGGCGCGCGTAGCGTGCCGAACGGCGCAGTTGGTCGGTGGCCATGAACTGCAGCCGGCAGGGCAGGGTGCTGGCGGGCAGTGATCCCAGCGCGGTGCCGATGCGCGCGGCGAGGGGCACGCCCTGGGCGCTGAACAGCACCGGCCACGCCGGCGCGCCGGGCAGCGCGAAGTGGCTGATGGTGCGCGTTTCGTTGTCGTACGCGGCCGGCTCCGCCACAGTGAAGTCCAGCTCGCCGCGCGCGGCCACGGCCGCAAGATCCCGGGCATCGTCCCAGATGCCGCTGCCCCGATCATCGGCCAGCGTCTTGAAATAGGCGCGGCGACCGTCGGACCGCGTGGCGGCGAAGGTGCAGCGCTTGCCCGGGCGATAGCGCACCACCTGCGCCATCGGATGCCGGTCGAGCGCGGCGCCCAGCGTTGGGAGCGCGGGATCGGCCCGCATCGGCTGCATCCGTGCCTGGCCGGCTTCGATCTCCACCAGCACGGGCTCGGCCTGCGGGTGTTCGTAGACCAGCGTCGCGCGGGCCTCGTTGCCGTGTCGCAGGCGGCCGTAGCTGCGCTGCCAGTCCTGGCCCAGCGCGGCGCCGATCGGATCGGCGTCGCACAGCGAGCCCACCAGCGAATCCACATCCGTGGCGCAGGGGATCATGAGGCCACCTGCGACAGTTCGCGCTGCACGACGTCGTGCAGGCGACCGCCTTCCAGCACGAGCACGCGATCAAAGAGCTCCGCCGGTACCGGCTGATGGGACACCAGCAGCACCGTGCGCTTGCCGCGCAGCGCCCGCAGCGCCAGCGCCACTTCCGCCTGCGAGCGCGGATCCAGGTTCGCCAGCGGTTCATCGAGCACCAGCAGCGGTCGCTGGGCGGCAAGCGCGCGAGCCAGCGACAGCTTGGCACGCTGTCCGCCGGAGAGATTGCCGCCGGATTCGCTGAGCGCGTGGTCAAGACCCTCCGGCAATTCCCGCACGACATCGCCGAGTCCGGCGGCATCCAGCGCGCGCCAGATCGCCGCATCGTCCAGCGGCGGATTGCCGAACGCCACGGCATCGCGCAGCGTGCCGGCGAACAGGTACGGAGTCTGCAGCGACACAGCGAACTGCGAACGCCAGGCGGCAACGGGCCATGCGGAGGCCGGTCGTCCGGCCAGCCGGATCTCGCCCTGTGTGGGTTCGATCAGCCGCAGCAGCAGGTCGATCAGCGTGCTCTTGCCGGCGCCGCTGGCGCCGCGGATCCACACCGACTCGCGCGCGTTGAAGGTCACATTCAGATCGCGCAGCAGCGGCTCCTGACCACTGTGCCCGTAGCTGACGCCGGAGAGCTGCAGCAGTCCGGTCCCGACACGCGCCGTCACCGGCTTCGCGCTGGAGGCCTTGGACGTCGCCTGCGGCAGGAATGCCGCCAGTCGCTCGGCGCGCGTCAGCGCGCTGGTCACGGTTGACGTCAGTTCATTGAGCTTCTCGACGGGCTTCAGAAGCTGCGTCAGGCAGGTGAGGCAGAGCGTCAGGTCGCCAACGGAGAGTTGGCCACGCGTCACCAGCCAGGAACCCGCCGCGGTGACCAGAAACGCAGCCAGCGCATTGGCAACCTGCGAGCGCTGTTCCAGCCGCACCGATTCGCGAGTCTCCTCCACGCCGGTCGAAAGGGCATCAGCATTGCGGCTTGCGAACAGCGCGCGCGTCGTGGATTCGCCGCCAGTGGCCCGAATGAAGCGCAGGTTGCGCAGGATCTCCTGCGTCAGGCCCGCCACCGACCCCTCGGTGCGCCGCTTGGCGCGCGAGCTGGACTGCAGGCGGCCGGCCGAGCGCGTGACCATCACCGCGAGCACCGCGACGATCACCAGCCCCGTCAGTCCCATCGCCCAGCTGACCAGGAACATCGTGCCGAGCGCCGCCAGCAGCGTCGCCGCGTAGCGCAGGATGGTGGGTGCGGTCTTGCAGAACAGGCGCGCCAC
The DNA here is from genome assembly GCA_016720075.1 of Pseudomonadota bacterium. Lineage (GTDB taxonomy): Bacteria > Pseudomonadota > Gammaproteobacteria > Steroidobacterales > Steroidobacteraceae > ZC4RG30. Next base: position 95,380 of record JADJXW010000010.1, on the reverse strand, counting down.
ATGGCCCGTGTCGTCGATGATCCGCAGCACCAGTTCGCCGGAGCGAAGCCCCGAGAAATTGTTCAGTGGTCGGGAAAGCACATCGTCCAGCAGCGTCACGCGCAGGCGCATCGTCATCGCCTCGCGCAGCCGCGCGTTCAGGGTCTTTTCGAGCGCCGAGGTCAGCGCCGAGCCAATGGCCAGCAGGCCGGCCAGTCCGGCCAGCGCGAGGCCGGCCACGTGGGCAGGCATGGATCGCAGTGGCGTCGCCAGCGTGTTGTCGGCAGGCGTGCCCAGCAGCACTCCATCGATCAACTGGCGGATGGGCCACACCGCCGCTATCACCAGCACGGCGCTGGCGATGCCGCAGGCGAGCGACAGCGCGATGCGCCAGCGATCGCCCAGGTAGTAGGGAGTGAATCTTCCGAGCAGCTTTACCACTGGTCCTCCAGCAGGTCGCAGGCATGGCGCAGCAGCCGTGGCTGCAGGTCGCCGCGGTCAACGCGATGGCGCGTGAGATTGCGCGCGAAGCGCTGGCGCAGCAGGCAGAAGGCCACATGCCAGTTGAATGTCGATCGGGACAGGGCATTGGGCCTGCAACGTGTGTACTGCTGCCATACGCCGGCGGCGAGCGCCGGCACGATGGCGTCGGGTGCGCCCTGCAGCAGTGACTGCGCCACCAGAGCCGACACCATGCCGCCCAGGTCCAGCGCCGCAGGTCCGGCCAGCGCAGCATCGAAATCGATCAGACGGGCACTGCTGCCGTCGACCAGCACATTGGCCGGATGCAGGTCGCCATGCAGGAATGCGTGTTCACCGGTCGCCGGCGCCAACTGCCGCAGCCGCTGCAGCAGCGCGCGCGCGGCATCCACATGGCTCGCGGAAGAGAAGCTCTGCAGCAGCGCCTCAAGGGTCTGCAGCTCGGCGGCCATGTCAAAGCGCGGCAGCGCGGTGGGCGCCTCGATGCCATGCAGGTCGGCCAGCGCCGCGATGGCCGAAGCCAGCTGATCCGCGGCGGTCATCGCGCTGAGGGGTGGCGCCAGCGGCGTCCCGGGCACGAACCGTTGCCAGGCCTGTCGATGGGCCTGCAGATACAGCACCGGCGCGGCACAGATGCGCCCCAGTCCGGCGCGGTGGATCGCGGCCTGAGCCGCAAGGCCCCGCTGGCCCCGCTCATCACTGGCGCATTTGCCGATCAGCTGCAGCGACTCGGCGCCGGCCGGGTCCTTGACCGAGAGCCGCGCGGTGCAGCTCTGCTCCGGCACGTAGCGGATCAGCTCCAGGCGCCAATCCCGCGTCGACGACGCAAGGCCGCACGCGACCATGAGTTGCGGCAGGATTGATTGACCGAACAGCTCCCGGTCAGCCAATGCATGGGCGCCTGTGATCTTGCAGTCGTTCGGGAACAGCCAGGCCACGGTGTCGAGATCGGCCAGGTGCAGCACGCCCGGTCCGCAGTGCGAGCGATGCACGGCGCGCAGGCTGGCGTCGGCGAAACGCGCGCCCGAGCGTCCCGGCGCGAGGCGTCGCAGGCCGACCAGTTGCTGCCAGGTGTTGCCACCGGCGTGGCAGGTGGCCGTGGCACCGATCACCACACGCTCGCCGGGCCGGGAGCGGACGCGGTCGATGGTGAGGGCCGAGCACTGCGCATCGGTGCCCGCCGAGGCGAGCGCCTGGTTCAGCGCGTCGCGCAGCAGGCCGGCTTCGGGTACCTGCGGTTCCATCATGTGCGCTGGCTCCACGCCGCAAGGTCGCGCAGCGGCACGTCGTATTCGGCGCCAGTGGCGGCGCGAATCCAGACGGCGTCAGGGTTCCAGCGCACGGCGGTGTCATCCGTGCCGGTTTGCCCTGGGATGATGATCGTGGCAATGCGCAGCGCCCGGGACTGCGTTTCCAGGCGCACCCGCGGCGCCGGCTGGCGTTCCCCATAGCGCATCGATACCCAGCCCTGCTCGATGCCGAGCGTGTGGGGCTCAGAAGAGTGCAGGTGAATGTCCAGGCGCCGCGCGCGCACACGCGATGCAGCTTCGATCGTGGCGACCAGCAGCCCATCCTGGAACTGGCTGCCCAGCTGCAGGCGGGCGCGATAGGTGTGCAGCGAATCCGAAGCCAGGTCATCGACGATCACCCAGAAGGCGCCATGCACCTGCAGGATGCGACGCTGATGCACCACGTCGTATTCGGCGCTGGTGGCCGTGCCGGCCACGCAGGCAAAGCCGGGTCCCGTCGTCATTTCCTGCAGGCAATGCGCCGGTTCCGGGCCGCGCACCTTCATGCGGCGGGGGCCCTGCTCGTAACGCACCTGGTTGCGCCCATCGACTTCCACCGTCGAGTGCGCGCGCGTTTCGCGGAAGGCCGCGCGCCAGTTGCAGGGGCCGGCCTCGTCGTAGGTGTAGCGACCCGGATCCACGACCAGTGCCTCGCCACCGGCATGCGCCTCGAACGACAGCAGGTCGAAATGACCGTGGTTGCCTTCGCCGAGCGGACCGCAGTCGAACACCAGCTGCATCGGCGCCGCGGAATCGATCCACGGTGCCTGCCAGGGGGTTCGCAGCACCGCATAGCCGCTGTCGGGAAACTCGAGGCTGCCAGCGGCCGGCGCAACGCCCGCCTGTCCGCCGCTAGCCATGAAGCGCAGTTCAGCATCGTCGAGCAGATCGGCCGCCAGGAGCAGCGTGTCGAGATAGCTGCCGCGATCCGAATCGCTGAAAGCCGCGATGTGACCGTCCGGCAGGTGCATCCGCGCCGCGAAATGCGCGGCCTTGCCGAGGCGCTCGAGGCAGGCGGGGTCGTGCTCCAGGCCGTTGTCGCGCATCAGTTGCAGCGAATGTAGGTGGTTGCGCAGCGCGATGCAGTGGTAGTGCATCGACTGCTCGCGATGGCCGCCATCGGCTCTGAAATCCGCCAGCGCATTGCACGACAGCTCCACGATCGCGAAATCCCGCCACTGCCTGGACCGGGCGAGTCCCGGGAAGGCCACTGCGCACAGCAACAGCGCGTACAGTTCGAGCGTGCGGTGATTGCGCGACTCATGCAGGTTGTCACGCAGCCAGGCGGCCTGGGCCTCCAGCGACACCAGGAACTCGCGCACGAAGCGACCCGGCAGCGGCGCCGGACCCTGGCGCGCCGCATGGAAAGCGATGCACCAGTTCTGCACTCGGCGCCCGGTCACATCGGCGGCGATGAATCCGGACTCCATGCCCGATTCGATCCAGGACGTTGTGAGCTCGATCCAGCGGGCGAGGTAACGGGCATCGCCGCTGTCGCGCCAGGCCACTGCCAGCGCCGGCGCGAAATAGAACTTGTTCAGCAGGATCAGCCATTCGCGGTCCGCCGATGGATTGCGCCGCCAGTCGAACTGCGCGCCCAGCGAATGCGTTTCGCCATTGAACATGAACTGGCCTGCCAGCACGGCGTCGGCCGTGCCCGGGCCGCATTCATTCAGGTCCACCTGGCAGCGCACGCGCGGCGGGCTCTCCAGTCCAAGGTCGGAGAGGGTCATGGCGGTGGCGGACATCACGCTGAAACCGGTTCCTGCTCGCAGGACAGCAGCGCGCGCAGGCGGCGCGTCGTGCGAACCGAATCGAACTTCTCGAGGATGGTCTGGCGTGCGTTGTGCCCCAGCTTCGCGCGCAGTGCGGCATCCTGCAGCAGGCGTGCCATGCCATTGGACAGCGCGATGGCATTCTCCGACGGCACGAACAGGCCGTTGAAGTCATCCTCCACGATCTCGGGAATGCCCGAGATCGGCGTGGTCACCACCGGCAGTCCCGTCGCCATGGCTTCGGCCAGCACATTGGGAATGCCGTCGCGATCCCCATTCGCCAGCACCGTGCACGGCAGCACGAACAGGCTCGCGCGCTCGTAGTAGGCGCCCAGGCGCGCCTGCGGCACCGGCGGCAGCAGATGGATGCGATCGGCAAGTCCATGCCGGGCGATCAGCGCGCGCATGGCCGGCGTGCTCTCGGCTTCCTCGCCGACTATCTCGCAGCGGAATTCCAGGTCGCGCGAGGCCAGCAGGCGACCGGCCTCGATCAGCGTCAGGAAGCCCTTCTTTTCCACGTGCCGGCCCACCGTGAGCAGCAGCGGCGCCCCGTCTTCGCCGCGCGCCGCGGGCGGCGCGAAGCGAGTCACGTCGAGACCGTGATAGACCGTGTGCAATCCGCGGCAGGCCACGGGGCCCGCGCTGCCCAGCAGGTGCTCGTGATTGGCGCCAGTGCAGGTCACGGCGAATCGCGCGGCCTGCAGCTTGCGCACCAGCAGATCGCCGGGATTCAGGTCCGCCTGGTAGATGTCCTTTGCATGGGCCGTGAAGCTGAAGGGCAGGCCAGTCAGTTCGCTGATGAACCAGGTGATGGTGGTGGCGCCATGGCAGAAATGGCCGTGCAGATGGCGCACGCCCGCATGGCGCAGCACCGAGTCGGCAATCCACGCGGCCTGCAGGAACTCCTTGACGAAGGTCTTGCGCGGTGAGGCCTTCGCGTCGGTCTTGCGGTAGCGATACATCATGCGCACGGCGGCCAGCAGCGTGCGCGCGAAGCGCCATGGATGGCGCAAGGCCACGCGGGCCATGGCTGGCGCATGGCGCGCGCCATTGGCCAGCAGCCAGCGGCGCAGCGTGGTGGCCGACAGTGAGCTGGTCGCCGGCACGCGCTGCACCATCGCCTGCAGCGAGTCCAGCGCGCTCATGGCCGCCTGCTCGCCGGCTTTCAGCGTGTAGATGCGCAGCGCCATGCCCTGCGATTCGAGCTGCAGGATCTCGTTGGTGATGAAGCTCTCCGACAGGCGCGGAAAGCCCTTCACGATGTAGGCAATCTCCTGCGGTGCGCTGTCGGTCAGGCGCCGCAGCTGCGAGGCCAGCGGCAGGATGTTCTTTTCGCGCGAGAACCGCCCCAGCACGGTCGCCCGGCCGTTGTCGGCGAGATGGCGGGCCAGCGCCGGATCGGCCAGCACCTGCTGCAATGCCCGCGACAGCGCCGGCGCATCGTCAGGCTCCACCAGCAGGCCGGTGGCATCGTGCTGCACGGCCTCGGGAATGCCAGAGATGCGCGTGGAGACCACGGGCGTGCCAGAGGCCATGGCCTCCAGGATCACGTTGGGCACGCCGTCGCGATCGCCGTTTTCCTCGATGCGCGAGGGCAGCGCGAACACGGCGGCCGCGGCCATCCGTTGCAGCACCTGTGCGTGGCTGCACTTGCCCAGCAGCGTGACGCGCGAGGCCAGCCCCAGGCGGTCGATCTGCTGCTTCAGCGCGGCCTCTTCGGGGCCGTATCCGATGATCTCGCAGCGGAAGGGTACGCCTCGCATCGCAAGCTGCGCGCAGGCGGCGATCAGCGTGTCGAAGCCCTTCTTGGCGCGCAGGCGACCCACCGACAGGATGAGCGGACTTCTGTCAGCGGTGCTGACAGGGCGCTTGGCGTCGAATCGCTGCGGATCGATGCCGTGGTAGGTGCGCAGCACGCGCGCCTCGGGGCAGAGCGCGCGCAGGTGGCCGGCGTTGAACTCGGTGCAGGTGGTGACGAAGCGCGCGTCGCGCATGCGCCGGCGCAGCTGTGCCGGAGGCGTGAGGTAGATGTCCTTCGCGTGCGCCGAGATGGCATACGGCAGGCCCGACAGGGCGGCCGCTATGCGCGTGATGGCGGCAGGGCGGTCGATGAAATGTGCGTACAGCGCGGTGGCGCCACTGCGCTGCGTGGTGTCGGCCAGCGCCACTGCCTCGCGCCAGCCGCTCCAGCGATCGCTGCCCAGGTCGCGCGCCGCCAGCGCCATCGATCGGATCGTGCGCCAGGGCGAACGCAGCGCGCGCCGCAGGATGGCGCCAGGAGATGCCGGCTGGATCAATTCGATCGGAGCGTGCAGGCGATCCACGTCCGGATGGCGGATCGCATCACTGGGTGGCGCCAGCGTGTGGATCGACAGCCGCATGCCCAGCGACTCCAGCGCCAGCATCTCGAACAGCACGAAAGTCTCGGATACCTTCGGGAAGCGGCGCGTGACCACCGCGATGTGAGGGGCCGAATCCACGGTCAAGCCTGGGCAGCAAGCACCGCGCCGCATGCCTGACGCATCGGAGCGGCGCCGCGCAGCACGCGGCGCGTGAGGAATTCCAGCCCGTCCAGCGACAGGCTCTGGCGCGCCATCATCTGCGCCTTGCCAAACAGCAGCAGGTCCTGCAGGCGCTGGTGCATCGTGGGGCCGTCAAGGTCGTCCGGGTGCAGGCAGTCCACCATGCCGCGGCGCGCCATGCGATCGGCGCGTACCCACTGTTCTTCCACGGGCAGCACGCGCGGCACGATCAGCGCCGGCTTGCCCAGCGACAGGATCTCGCACACCGAGTTGTAGCCACCCATCGACACCACGGCGTCCGCGGTATTCATGCAGGCGTTCATGTCCTCGGCGAAATCCTGGTGGATCACGTGGGACATCTGCGCCATGCGGTTGCGCAGGCGTACGCGATCCACCGCGTTCAGCTCCGGTCCGCAGATGATCCAGGAGCGCAGCGGCGGCGCCTCGCCGAACATCTCGAGTCCATCCAGATAGGCATCGATCGTGGCGGCGCCGTCGGCGCCGCCACCGGTCTGCACCAGCACCAGCGGCTCATCGCCCACGCCGATGCGCTTGCGCATCTCGGCGGGCCGCGTGCGGCCGGCGCCCCGACGCAGGTAGCCCGCATAGCGCAGCCGAGACGCGCTCGCCGGCGGAAATTAGTACTCGTCGGCTAGGTCGAATACGCCGCGCGCACCGACCACCAGGACCTCGTCGTAGTAGCGCTCGATCTGCGCGTGGTAGCCGTTGCGCTCCCACACTTCGCGGGTCTTTTCCGGCGCGTCGAGGATGTCGCGCAGGATCAGGTAGGTGCGCGGCGGGCGCGCGCGGCGCGACAGGATCTCGAGCGTGGGCTGCAGTTCCCGCATCACGCCCAGGGGCTTTTTGTCGATGAGCAGGATGTCCGGGTCGAAGTCCACGGCCGCCGCGCAGATGATGCTGGCACGCATGCGGCGCGCGCTGTCCTGGGTAATGGCCAGGTGCTTCACGTCGTACTGGCCGACATCCGAGCGGTTCAGGCAGGGCAGCTTCACGTAGTCGATGCGCGGCGGCAGGCGAAACGCGTGCAGCATCGGCGAGCCGGTGATGATCAGCACGCTGGCCGACTCATCCTCCGCGACCAGCGCCTCGGCGATGGTGGCCATGCGGCGGATGTTTCCCAGGCCGTAGGTGTCGTGGGAATAGATGAGAATCCGCGCCATGCCTGTCTCCCTGACCGATGCGCCATCGATTGCAGGGAGAACGGGCGGGGATGCGATTTATTCCCGTTTTGTGACAGTGGCCGGGGAGGGCTGCCGCCGGCACCCTTCAGGGGGCGGGTGGTGGGGTCTGGAGGCCCTGTATCGGGCCTTGCGGGCGAACTTTACCCCTCTGACAGCGACAAGTATCATCCCGCGTCCGACGCAAGCCGGAGAGTTGGCCGAGTGGTCGAAGGCGCACCCCTGCTAAGGGTGTAAGGGTCAAAAGCCCTTCGAGGGTTCGAATCCCTCACTCTCCGCCAGTTCCGGTGTACCTTTCCGGAATGACACCCGCCCAGCGCGCAGAGCAAGCCGGATTCGACCTCAGCCTCGTCGAGGCTAGCCTGCGTCTCACCCCCGAAAAGCGGTTGCTGCAGCATCAGGCAGCACTCGAATGCGTGCTGATGGCGGAGCTGGCGGGCAGGGAGATGCGTGAGCGAGCTCAACAGCCTGCTGCAGCGCCTTAGCGACGCCGGCATCGAATTTGTCGTGGTCGGTGGCGTGGCGGCCGTGCTGCATGGCTCGAGCATGGTCACGCGCGACCTGGACGTTTGTGCGCCTCTGTCAGACACAACGCTCGAAAAGCTGCGCGAGGCCCTCCGCGACCTTCACCCCGTGCATCGCATCGCCGCACCGGGCGTTTCAGTGCAGAACCTGTACCTGCAGACCGACCTGGGTGCGCTCGATCTGCTTGGCAGCATCACCGGTGTAGGTGACTTCGAGCAGGTGAGTGCGTCTGCCGTCGAAGTGAGACTGTTTGGTCGCACGGTCAAGGTGATCGGGCTGGACGCGCTGATCAAGGCAAAGGAATCCCTGGGGCGGCAGAAGGATCTGCTCGCGGCCATGGAGCTGCGTGCAATAGCTTCCAGGGAGCGCTGACGGGCGTGGGTTCGAAATCCCCACACTCCGCCAGATTTTCGGCCTCACGCCGGCCCGGGTCGCCTCGGCCTCTGCTCCTCCGGCGTCCACGACTGCGTCACGAACCTCCCGCCCTGATAGCGACTGGCAATATCGCCAGGCGCAGTAGAGGGTTCCGCTGCCAAACCCGAGGCGAAGACTTCTGCATCCTGGCGGGGGAACATAGCCAATGACATTGGCTTCGGTCAGGTCGTAGTGGGCACGGGTATTGGCTGATATGCCCCACACCGGCGCAAAGGTTACGCCGGGCACTTCGACCGCAAGTTGCACCAGCTGTTCCAGGTCTTCCAGCCCCAACCAGCTCGATAGTTCCCGCACATTGCGAGGGGGAAGGTTCATGAACGTGCCAATGCGCAGCGCAACGGTTTCGATGCCGTGCTTGGTCCAGTACATCCGCCCCAGCTCCTCGCCCCACACCTTGGAGAGGCCATAGAACGTATCGGCGCGATAGGGTGCATCGAGGCGAAGACGGGTGCCGGGCTCGTACAGACCGAAAGCGTGGTTGGAGCTGGCATACACGATGCGCCGCACTGCGTGGCGACGTGCGCCTTCGTAGAGCTCGCAGACCATGCGATGGTTGTTCTCCAGGACCAGATTGAAGTCCGGCACGTTGAGCGAGGCGGCCCAGTGCACAACGACTTCGATATCCTCGAGCGCCTGATCCATGACGGATGGCTCGCAGAGATTGCCAGAGAGGGCCACTTCACCCTCCCAGCGTGGTGGGCAGGAATCCGGCTATGCTGGCCGATATGAAAGTCCAGGGTTCAAGGGGAGAGATGGGCGAAGAATCGAGGCTAGCCATCGGAGTGCTCGGAACCGGAGACATGGGGGCCGCCGTGGGTGCTGCGCTGCGCAGGGCGGGTCACCGCGTGCTCACGGCACTTGCCGGCCGTAGCGCTTACTCCTGCGACCTGGCGCTGAAAGCCGGGCTTGCAGACGCGGGCAATCTGCAGGAGCTGGTGCGGCAGGTCGACATCATGCTGTCGATCGTGCCGCCTGCGGCGGCCGATGAATTCGCCGCCGAAGTGGCCGGCGCGATGGTTGCGACGGGTGCCCGCCCGTTGTTTGTCGACTGCAATGCGGTCTCTCCCGCGACGATGCGGCAGATCGCCTCACGTTTCGACGCACTGGGCGGTGCGGTGGTCGATGTGGGCATCGTGGGGCGCGCGCCCCCCACCGACCTGCCCGTGAGGTTCTTCCACTCCGGTCTGCATTCCCAGCTGCTGGCGAAGCTAGCCTCGGGGGAGATCCACTGCATCGACCTGGGTGGTGAGGTAGGCCGTGCCTCGGCGCTCAAGATGACCTACGCGGCACTCAACAAGGGCAGCGATGCGCTGCACGCGACAATCCTGCTGCTGGCCGAGCGACTCGGTGTGCGCGAGCCGTTGATGAAGGAGTTTGCGTTGAGCCAGGCGCCGGTCCTCAGGCGGATGCAGGATCGTGTGCCATTCCTCGCCGCCACCGCCGAGCGGTTCGTCGGGGAGATGCACCAGATCAGCGCCACCTGCCAGTCCGTCGGTGTAACACCAGATTTCCACGCTGGCGCCGCGTGGCTCTACGCCACACTGGCTCAAACGACACTTGCGTCAGAGACGCGCGCCACGCTCGACCGCAATCGCACTCTGGATGAGGCGCTGGCCCTTTACCTCCAGGCGTTGCCCCCGGTTGCTCCTGCGGAATAGGGGCAGGGGCTCACGGGCCTTCCATTCGTTTCGCCCTGCGGACCCAGAGCGGTTCCGCAGGCCATTGGTTACTCTCTGTGATTGTCTAAAGAAGAGGCATTCGATGTCGTACTCCATGATCATCGGCGGTCAGAAGCGGACAGCAAACGACTTCAGGGACGTCCTCAATCCTTCCACCGGCGGCGTAGTGGGTCGCATGCCGTTGGCTACGCGCCAGGATCTGGATGACGCCGTGGAAGCGGCCGCCCGTGCCTTTGCGACCTGGAGCAGGGAAGCCGATGCCGTTCGCAGCGCGGCCTGCCATGCCATGGCCGCCCGGATCGAGGCCCACGCCGAGGAATTGGCGCGCCTGATCACTGCCGAGCAGGGCAAGCAGCTGAACGGCCTGGGGTCCCGCTTCGAGGTGGGTGGAACGGTGGCCTGGACCCATGCGACGGCCGACCTGCAGCTTGAAGTTGAGGTTCTGCAGGACACCCCGGAAGGTCGAATAGAGCTGCATCGGCGACCGATCGGCGTCGTCGGATCAATCACGCCCTGGAATTGGCCGCTGCTGATCGCGAGCTGGCACATTGTGCCTGCCGTGCGCGCGGGCAACACCGTCGTGATCAAGCCGTCTCCGTACACGCCGCTGTCGACCATTCGGATGGTCGAGCTGATCAATGAGGTGCTGCCACCCGGTGTCGTCAATGTCGTGACGGGTTCGGATGACCTGGGGGCCATGATGTCCTCGCACACCGGAATCCAGAAGATGGTCTTCACCGGATCCATCAACACCGGGCGAAAAGTCATGGCTGCAGCGGCGCCGACCCTGAAGCGCCTGACACTCGAACTGGGTGGAAACGATGCCGGCATCGTGCTTCCCGACGCCGATTCGAAGGCCGTGGCGCCAGGCATCTTCTGGGGCGCGTTCATCAATGGAGGGCAGACCTGCGCCGCACTGAAGCGACTGTATGTCCATGACAGCCTCTACGATCAGGTATGCGCCGAGCTCGTCGAGTTCGCGAAGACCGTGAGGATGGGCGACGGCATGGACGAGAAAAGCGAACTGGGTCCGATCCAGAATGAAATGCAGTTCAACCGCGTCTCGGAGCTCGTTGAGGACGCCTGCAGGCACGGTGGGCGGGTGCTGCTCGGGGGCAAACCGCGCGGCGAGGGCGGCGGCTACTTCTACCCTGTCACCTTCGTCGCCGACGTCCAGGAGGGCGTACGCCTCGTCGATGAAGAGCAGTTTGGACCGGTGCTGCCGATCATCCGCTACTCGGATGTCGAGGGCATCATCTCGCGGGTGAACGAAAACCCACATGGCCTTGGCGGATCAGTCTGGAGTTCCGACTCCGGCAGGGCGTTGCGGATGGCCCAGCAGCTGCAATGTGGAACGGCCTGGGTCAACAAGCACGGCGGCATCCAGCCCAATGCGCCTTTCGGCGGAATCAAGCTGTCGGGCCTGGGCGTGGAGTTCGGTGTTGATGGTCTCAAGGAATACACGACGATCCAGACCGTCTATTGCTGAATCCGGCAGGCTGCGCCAATTCAAGAAGGGGAGGGATCATGGCCCATGTCCTGCCGTTGCATCCGGAGGCAGTACCGGAGTTTCGCGAACGGTTCGAGCACTATGCGAACACGCGCGGTTTCATTCCGAACAGCATACTGACGATGGCCCGTCGCCCCGGCATTGCGCGAGCCTTCATGGATCTGAACCGCGCTGTGCTCTACGAGGGTACGGTGCCGGAAGAGCTGAAGATGCTGGTCAGCCTGATCGTCAGCCAGGCCGCAGGCTGTCGCTATTGCCAGGCGCACATGGCGAACCTCTCCAGCATCTATCAGGCATCCGACCAGAAAATCGCTGCTGTCTGGGACTTCGAAACCAGTCTGTTGTTCAGCGACGCGGAGCGTGCCGCGCTGCGCCTGGCCTATCGGGCTGGTTTGAACCCGAATGAAGCCTCGGCGGCTGACTTCGCCGCACTCCGGCCGCACTTCGATGACGGGCAGATCGTCGAGATCGTGGGGACGATCGCGCTGTTCGGTTATCTGAATCGCTGGAACGACACGATGGCAACGTCGCTGGAGGCGCGGCCGTCAACGGTCGCCAGCCGCACGCTGGCACACGCTGGCTGGGCGGCCGGCAAGCATGGGGAGTCGGATCAGTAGGTGCTGTCGACCTTCGTCGGCGAGGGTGCGCCTTGCTGCTTGAACGACTGGGCCAGCCTGCGCGCAGATCCGGCCAGCAGGGTGGTATCCACTCCGACAGCCACGAATGTCGCACCCAGGGCCAGGTGCTCCCTGGCGAGCGGGATGTCCGTGGTGAGGATGCCCGCGGCCTTGCCAGCCCTGAGGACGGTTTCGATGCCCTGCGCCAACGCGGATTGCACTGCCGGCGCGCCTGGATTGCCGATGTGCCCCATCGACGCGGAAAGGTCAGAGGGGCCGAAAAACACGCCATCCACTCCATCCACGGCCGCAATGTCTGCAAGGTTTCGAAGCGCCACGGTCGACTCCGCCTGAACCAGGATGCACAGCTCCTCACTGGCGCGATGCAGGTATTCCGGTATTGAATTCCAGCGCGATGCACGCGCCAGGGCGCTGCCTACTCCACGCACGCCACGAGGCGGGTAGCGTGTTGCAGCTACTGCGGCAGCTGCCTGTGCGGGTGTATCGATCATCGGCAGCAACAGGGTCTGCGCTCCAATGTCGAGATACTGCTTGATCAGTGCGGTTTCGGCCTGCACGGGTCGAACGACTGGATGGCACTGGTATGGGGCGATGGCCTGAAGCTGGGGCAGGATGCTGCGAGGATCATTGGGCGCATGTTCTGCGTCCAGCAGAAGCCAGTCGAAGCCGGTGGTCGCAAGCAGCTCCGCGACGTATTCGCTTGCAAAGCCCCACCCACAGACCGATCTGCGGGCGACCGGCCCGCAGAGCTGCCTTGAAGGCGTTCTTCGGAATGTCCATGTTCGGCATCCTATTCCAGGCCGCCCATGCACAGGTATTTCAGGTGCAGGTAATCATCTGCGCCATGGCGTGATCCCTCGCGACCCTGGCCGGATTGCTTGATGCCGCCGAAGGGCGCGACCGCCGTGCTGATCAGGCCGGTGTTGATGCCGACCATTCCGGCTTCCAGTCGTGAACCGACGCGCCAGCACCTGCCATGATCGCGAGAATAGAAATAGGCTGCCAGACCGAACTCCGTATCGTTCGCCATGCGCAGGGCTTCTTCCTCGGTCTCGAATCGAAACAGCGGCAACCGGCCCGAAGATCTCCTCCCGCGCCAGTTTCATCCTGGCGGTGACGTCGAGCAGTATGGTCGGCTCGAAGAATGTGCCGCCACGCGCGTGACGATGACCGCCGAGGATGACGCGGGCGCCATGGGCTGTTGCGTCGGCCACCAGCTCCTCGACCTTCTCCAGAGCACTCTGGTCGATAAGCGGCCCCTGCATGACCCCGGGCTCCGTGCCTCCCCCGACCTTGAGAGTCCGCACCGCGAGTGCAAGCTTGTTCGCGAACGCCTCGTACACGGAAGCCTGCACCAGAATGCGATTGGTGCAGACGCAGGTCTGCCCGGTGTTCCGGTACTTGGAGGCAATCGCCCCCTGCACGGCGGCATCCAGGTCGGCGTCGTCGAACACGATGAAGGGGGCGTTGCCTCCCAGTTCCATCGACAGTTTCTTCAGTGTGGGTGCGCACTGCGCCGCCAGCACCCGGCCGATCTCGGTGGACCCCGTGAAGGACAGCTTGCGCACGACGGGACTGGCGGTGAGCGCTCCGCCAATTGCACGGGCGCTTCCCGTCAGGACGTTCAGAACGCCCGCGGGAACCCCGGCGCGCTGGGCCAGCTCCGCCAGCGCCAGCGCAGTCAGGGGTGTCTGGGATGCCGGCTTCACGATCATCGTGCGCCCACCGCCAATGCCGGTGCCGCCTTGCGCGCGATCATCGCCGCCGGAAAATTCCACGGCGTAATGGCGGCGCAAACCCCGACGGGTTCGCGAAGCACGACGATGCGCCTGTCGCTCCAGGGAGAAGGCATCACCTCGCCATAGATGCGCCGAGCCTCCTCGGCGAACCACTCGATGTACGAGGCCGCATAGGCGATCTCGCCCCTGGCTTCCGCAAGGGGCTTGCCCTGTTCACGGGTCATCAGCAGCGCCAGATCCTCCCGGTGCTGCAGCACAAGGTCAAACCAGCGACGAAGAATGCGTGCGCGATCCTCGGCGGTACGCTTGCGCCAGGGGTCGAAGGCCCGCTCTGCGGCGTCTATGGCGCGCCGGGTTTCCGCGGCGCCCAGATCCGGAACCGTGCCGAGTACGGTTCCGTCGGAAGGGTCATGGACCTCAAAAGTGCCCCCGCCGTCCGAAGACTGCCAGGGCCGTCGATCAGGCACTGTGACCTGAGAAGCGAGCTGTCTTTCAGCGCCAGGTTTGAGTTGGGGATTCATGTGCGCAGCGTCCGCCGTCAGACAAAGCGGAAGGAAATGCTTCCGAGGGCCGTAGTCGGCATGAATGCAGTCTCCCCGTTGGGCGGTGGTGGGGCGGGTGAATGAGCCAGCGAGCACCAGTTCTCCCGCGTCGATCTGTTCATCGTACGGGGCGATCTTGTTGGCCAGCCAGGCCAGCCCCATCGCGGGGTGATTAAGCACCGCCGCTGCAATTCCGGACTCTTCTATTACGCCGTTCTTGTGGAGCAGCGCGCCAACCCAGCGCAGGTCAACCGCATCGGGGCGGACCGGCCTGCCACCGACCACGACCCCGGCATTCGCGGCAAAGTCGGAAATCGTGTCGGTGACCTTGCGCGGTGCCCGCGTATCCCGATCGAACTGCTCTATTCGCGCGTCGATGATCTCCAGTGCCGGCGTGACATAGTCGGTCACGCGCAGTACATCGAACAGCGTGATGCCGGGGCCTCGCAGGGGTTCGCGCAGCACAAACGCCAATTCAACCTCGACGCGAGGTGCGATGAAGCGATCAAACGGGATGTCGGTGCCGTTCTCGAAGAACATGTCATCCATCAGGGGCGCGAAATCGGGCTCGGTGATCTGCGATGACTGCTGCATCGCACGCGAAGTAAGGCCGATCTTGTGGCCGCGAATGCGGTGCCCGTCGGCCAGCTCCAGCTTCACCCACTCACGCTGGATCTGGTAGCCGTCGTCGATGGTCATCCCTGGATGCTGCTGCGAGAAATGGCGCAGTGGAACACGCTGCTTGCGCGCCTCGTAGAGCTGGCGGGCGAGCGACTTGGTGGTGGCGGCGGGAAGGCTCATCAGGGATTCCTGAAAAGGGGGTGAATGGTGCTGTGTTTCGCGTCGTAGACTTCCGCGCCTTCGTCCACCTGCACGGTCAGGCCCGTGAACCGGCCGGCAGTGAACAGCGCCGCCAGCTTTGCCTTGGCGGCAGCCAGGATGGTATCACCCGCCAACTGTTTCACGGCTGCGCTGCGGCCCCGTCCCATGCGCAGGTTCATGTAGATGAATGCATAGTCATGCTTGCCGTCGGCGACGGCATGGTGACCGGCGGCATAGGCCAGCACCCGTACACCGCCTGTCGGGAAAACCTGCTGACCGCCTTCATCGCGCACGGTCAGCATGGCATCGGCCAGGCCCCGGCAGAGTGCGTCCATATCGCAATCGGGGTCGCGATCAAGGTTCGAGGTGTAGAGAAGCGTGAGGTGTGGCACGAGGGGAGTTCCTAGAGCCTGCTGCGGGTGGACTCAGGTGCCCTGGGGTTGCCGATGCCTTCCAGGGTTCCGGGCATGGGCGTTACCGGAAAGATGGCGTTGATCTGTCCGGTTCCGGAGCTCGGAAAAAACGGTGTGATGATCTCCACCTTGCCCTGGTAGTGATTCCAGCCCAGCGCGCCAAGCAGCATCGCCGTATCGTGCATGAAACCCTCGCCATGACCCTTCGATGCATATTCCGGCAGCATGTCGCAGAAGTCGCCCCACTCGCCGCGTTTCCACATCTGGACTACCTCATGGTCGAGTCGTTCGAGGAAGGGGCTCCAGAGCTTGTCGCGATACTCGTCGGCAAGGCCGTTCTGGGCAAAGCGGTGCGAGAGCGATCCGCTGGCAAGGATGGCGACGGTGCCGTCGTAGCGTTCCTCGATGGCGCGCCGGATGGCCCAGCCAAGACGAGCGCTTTCGGCAAGATAGTGAACCGTGCAAAGGGCCGAGACGGACAGCACCTTGAAATGCCGATCGGTGTTCATGTACCGCATGGGCACCAGCGTGCCGTACTCCGGTGGCAGCGTTGTGGCTGGATGCGCCAGCGTGTGAACACCGTGTTCATTGGCCACTTCCGCGAGCAGCTGACCGAGCTTCGGGTTGCCGTCGAGCTCATAGGCCATGTTGCTTATGAAGTGCGGCAGCTCATTGCTGGTGTAGACCCCCTTGAAGTGGGGCGCACAGTTGATGTGGTAGCCGGAATTCACCAGCCAGTGCGTGTCGAAGACGACGATGCTGTCCACACCGAGCTCGCGGCAACGCCGGCCGATCTCGACATGTCCGTCGATGGCGGCCTGACGCCCGCCTTTGGACGGACCGTCCAGCTCGCTGAGGTACATGGACGGTACGTGCGTGATTTTCGCTGCCAACGCCAGCTTGCCCATGTTCAGGCTCCCCAGTGCGGAATGTGGTGTGCCCATGCTGACGGCGACGTTCTTGGGCTCGAGGAACACCTCGTAGCTCCACGTGCCCCCTTCGCGGCCTATGCCGGAGGCTTTGGTCCCGCCAAAGGGCTGTCGCAGGTCCCGGACGTTCTGGCTGTTCACGAAGCACATGCCGGCCTCGATGGCTGCCGCCATGCGATGCGCCCGACCCAGGTTCTCGGTCCAGACGTAGCTGCTGAGGCCATACTGGATGTCGTTGGCCTTGGCGATCGCGTCCTTCTCGTCCGTGAACGGTATCAGGCAGGCGACCGGCCCGAAGATTTCGTCCTGGGCGATCTTCATGCGGTTGTCTACGTCTGCAAAGACAGTCGGGACGACGAAGTTCCCCCTGGCAAGTGCACCCGGAAGCGCAGGGCTCTCGATGCCGCCGCACAGCATCGTGGCGCCTTCCCTGGGGCCCAGTTCGATGTAGCTGCGCACCTTTGCCAGGTGAGCCGGGCTGATCATCGGTCCGATCGTGGTCTGCTCGGACAGCGGGTCACCCACGGACAGGCGACGGGCCCTTTCGACGAACTTCTCGACGAACCCGGCGTAGATCGACTTCTGAACGAAGATGCGCGACCCGGCCGTGCAGCGTTCGCCGTTGTTCGAGAAGATCATGAAGATGGCGGCGTCGAGCGCCCGGGCCATGTCGGCATCGTCGAAGATCACGAACGGACTCTTGCCGCCGAGCTCCATGGAGAACCGCTTCATGCCGGCCGCGCGTACGATGCGGTCGCCGGTGGCCGTGGAGCCGGTGAACGACACGACACGGACATCGGGATGTCGACAGAGCGGCTCGCCGGCTTCGGCGCCATAGCCATGAACCACGTTCAGGACGCCCGGGGGTATGCCGGCTTCCATCGCCAGTTCGCCCAGGCGCGCGGCCGTGAGCGGAGACAGTTCGCTCATCTTGAGCACAGCCGTGTTTCCGAAGGCCAGCGCCGGTGCCACCTTCCAGGTGGACGTCATGAAGGGGACGTTCCACGGCGAGATCAGTGCACACACTCCGGCCGGCTGGAACAGCGTGTAGTTCAGATGGGTGGGCGTGGGGTAGGTGTGACCGTCGACCCGCACGCACATCTCCGCGAAGTAGTAGAAGTTGTCTGCCGAGCGCGGCACGAGTTGCTTGCCGGTCTGGGCAATGGGCTGGCCGGTGTCGCGGCTCTCCGTTGCGGCGATCTCCGGCACAAGCTTCTGGATCAGATCGCCCAGCTTGCGCAGCAGTGCCGCGCGTTCCGTGGCCGGACGCGATGACCAGGCCGGAAATGCCGCCTTGGCGGCCGCGACGGCGGCATCGATTTCCTTGGGTCCACCTCTGGCAACCTCGGCCAGGATTTCCTGCGTGGCGGGGCTGAGCGTCTCGAAATAATCGTCGCTTCCGGCTCTTGCCATTGATCAGGTGGTCGACTCGCATCTGCATGTTCTCCGTTCAGCGTCCAAACGTCGCATCGTCTGCGATGGTGTTCACAAGGCGGCCCAGGCCGTCGATCGCGCAGACCACTTCGTCTCCCGGCATCACGTTCGACGACACCTTCCGGCGTACCGGTGAGGATGACGTCGCCGGCGCGAAGTGTCATGAACCCGCTCAGGTACTCGATCAGCCGTGGTACATTGAAGATCAGGTCGCGTGTGTTGCCGCGCTGGGTAAGCGTTCCGTTTACGGTCGTGCGAAGTTCCAGCGCAGCCGGGTCGGGGATGTCCGCCGCATCGACGAACCACGGACCCAGCACGGTGGCGCCATCGCGGTTCTTCACGCGCAGGTTCGGGCGATACCAGTTCTCGAGGTAGTCACGAATCGCGTAGTCATTGGCAATGCAGTATCCGGCGACATGCGCCAGCGCGTCCTTGCGGGATACGCGCCTTGCAGTGCGACCGATGATCACTGCGAGCTCGCACTCGTAGTGCATGAACGAAACATCGGCCGGGCGCCGGGTAACGCCACGATGGCCCAGTACGGTTCCCGGTCCTTTCAGGAAAACCAGTGGTTCCTGCTGTGCATCAAAGGCAAGCTCACGGGCATGGTCCGCGTAGTTCAGGCCGAGCGCGATGATCGTTCCAACGTCGAAGGGTGGGAGCCACACGACCTCGTGTTCCGCCCGCACGCGACCGTCTGCGAGTCGCACGCCGTGCGTGCCGTCCGGCAGCACGTGAGGTGTGGCGTCGTGAACTGCACCCGCGAAGGCAACCCGCGACCGCATCATGGTGCTGCCCTCACGAACGGCGTCAACAGATCGGTCAGTCCTTCACAGGTGATCCGCACGGTCTGGCCCGCCCTTGCGCGAGGTGCTGGCGCCACCGCACCGAGTGTCAGTATGTCGCCACGGGAGAGCGTCATGAATTCGGTAACGTCGACCAGCAGGCGACACACGGATCGTCGCATCTGCTGCAGGCTTCCCCCGCCTGCGGGTTGACCATCGATCAGGACTCGCAATTGCAGCTGATCCGGGTTCGGTATTGCATCGCTGGAGCTGGCGGAACCAATGGGGCAGAACCCGTCGCGGGCCTTGTAGCGGATGGCCGGGCGATAATAATCCGGGTGCGGCTGACTTATGTCGTTGACCAGCAGGTAACCCGCTACGTGGGACATCGCATCGGCATGCGTGAGCCGGCAGGCTGGTTCTCCAATGATGATTCCAAGTGACGCGCCGACCTCAAGCTCCGGCACGTCGTCGGGAACAGTCACCGCGTCACCCGACAGTGCCAGCGTGTTGCGCGGCTTTACGTAAAGAACAGGCGCCTTGGGCGGCCCCTTGTACGGGGCAGCGTGCATCGCGCCTTCGACTGCATCCCAGGCGGCGGAGTGATTCAGCAGGGTGCCGTACACCGTGCCGGTCAACCGGTAGGGTGCGAAGCCGAGCTGAAGTCCCGAGCAGTTATGACCGAACGCCATGCGATACCCGATGCGTAGCGGAGAGAGCGAAAAACCAGCCTCGAAATTAGATTACTAATATGTAAGTATGTCAAGGTCGCCTGTGAAACTGACCGGGAGAGTCGGACATGACGAAGCGTTCTGCGGATCCGCCTGTGAAGCA
Organism: Pseudomonadota bacterium; assembly: GCA_016720075.1. Taxonomy (GTDB): domain Bacteria; phylum Pseudomonadota; class Gammaproteobacteria; order Steroidobacterales; family Steroidobacteraceae; genus ZC4RG30. The sequence continues at coordinate 75,851 of JADJXW010000010.1, read as the reverse complement.
CCGCAATCTGCCGTTACTGCTGTTGCAGGCGCGCGACCACGTGATGTCGCGATTCCGGCCGATCCTGAATCGCCATGGCGTCACGGAGCAGCAGTGGCGCATCGTGCGGCTCCTTCTTGGCACGGGATCGCTGGAGCCACGCGAGATCGGCGAGCTGTGTCGCATATCCAGCCCCAGCCTCACCGGTGTGCTGGCCCGCATGGAAGAACTGGGCCTTGTTTCCCGAAAGCGATTCGAGAAGGACCAGCGCCGCGTCAGCGTTTCACTGACCCAGAAGAGCCGGCAGCTCGCGGTACTCATGGCTCCGGAAATCGACGCAACCTATCAGCAGCTGGAGAGGTTGCTGGGCGAAGAGTTCTGCGGTCAGCTGTATGCAACACTCGACCAGATGATCACGATACTGAAACGGGATCGCCAGGACGCGGAGTGATCTCAGGTTCTTCCGGACGTATGTCCAGTGCAGTGATGAACCGGGAGACCATGTTGTACGTCGCTATCAGACCCACGAGCTCCACGACAAGCTGATCGCTGCCCAGCGCGCCTCGTGTTTCCGACAACAGGTCCGCCGGTGCGGTATTGCCGCGCGTGATCGCAATGGTCAGCCTCAGCGCGAGCCGTTCCGCATCGGTGAATCTCGCGTCGTCGCGAACAGCCAGGTCGGGATCGGACAGCGCGGCCAGCTGCTCGCGCGTGCCGCCTGCATCGAGAAAAGGCCCCGCATGCTGGTGCACTTCGTATGCGGCACCATTGAGATGGCCGATGGCGCAGACGACCATCTCGCGAAGTCGCGGATCAAGAAGCAGCCTGGTCCTCACGATGCCGAACGCGCGCGTATCGCACGCACGATGTCTGCGGGTTCTGAAACAAGTGCGTCGACGTAGGGAATAACCTGCATATCCAAGTCCTTTGAGGCAGCGCTTTGCATTATCCTGTGTCGGCGAAATCGTCGTAGAGGACTCGTGCATGAAGATCGGGACGGTTAGTGATGCAGGCAAGGGCCGGCTCGTGGTTGCTGTGTCCGATGCAACGGTGATGTTCGTGCGCGACCTCTGGCCGGAAGGGCCGCAAGACATGCTTGAGGCCATTGGATTGATCCCCTGAGCTGGATCGGCGCATTCAGCGCTGCGCGCCCGATGTCCCCGTGTGCGCCGTGGACAGCCTGCACTGGCTTCCACCGGTGCCCCGCCCGGGAAAAGTCGTCTGTCTCGCCCTGAACAACAGCGCCAACAAGGATCGCATCATCAGGGGTCCGGCACACCCGGCGATGTTCACGAAGCCTGCCTCTTCGCTGCTGGGTCACGGACAGCCCATTCGGCTGCGCAAGGACTACGGCCGCGTGCATCCGGAGCCCGAGCTGGCTGTCGTCATCGGTCGTGGCGGCGCGGACATCGAGGCCCGGAATGCCTACGACCATGTGTTCGGGTACACGATCATCAATGATCTCACGTCGCCTACGATGCGGGCCGACGACACGTTCCACTATCGCGCGATCCATCCGAAGCCTGATGATCCTTCGCGTATTGAATACATCGACACCTGGGTGAGCTATCCGGGGCGCTACAAGGGGGCGGATGGCTTCGGCCCGATCGGACCCTGGATCGTCACGCGCGACGAGATCGCCGATCCACATGCCCTGATCGTGCGCTGCCTGCATCAGGGTCGTGTGGTCACTGAAGACTCGACGCTGAATCTCTCGTACAAGATTCCGGAGGTCATCGAGTTCTTGTCCCACTTCATGACGCTGGAGGCCGGTGACATCATTGCGATGGGTACAGCACTCAAGAGCGCCGGCGGCGGCCAGGCCGTGCAGACCGTTGATCTGAATACTCTGGGTGGACCGATCGCGGTGAGCATTTCCGGCATCGGTGTGCTCAGTAATCCGGTGGTTCATCGCTGACCCGCGCTGTCGCTCAGGTCGGGGGCGTCGGATGCAGGTACTTCCAGGGTGAGGTCTCCCCGCCGCGTACGCTGCGTACCTCGATGACCACCGGCGCGTCGGCAGCCAGTGCCTTCTCGAGTGCAACACGCAGCTCTTCGGGCGACCCTGCCTTCATTCCAACCGCGCCGAAGCTTTCGGCCAGCCTGACGAAATCCGGATTCTGCAGATCGGCACCGATCAGACGACCGCCGTAGCGTTCAGTCTGGTCGCGCCGAACGTTGCCGAAGCCGGAGTTGTTGAACACGATGGCCACGACATTGATGCGGTGCTGCACGGCTGTTGCCAGTTCCTGGACTCCGAACAGGAACCCGCCGTCGCCGTTGATGCTGACCACCGCCTTGTCAGGATTGGCCACCTTAACGCCCAGCGCCGTGTTGAAGCCGAAACCCAGGTTGTCCTGATAGCCGCAGGTCACGTATTGGCGTGGTGCGTACACCGGGAAGCCGAAGCGGGCAGTGAACCCCATCTGGGAGATTTCCTCGCAGAAGAAGCCATCGCGCGGCAGCACGTCGCGGATCACATTTAGGTATGCCATCTGGGGCTGGATTTCCATGATCGCCGAGCGTGCGCGCTGCTTCAGCTGCCCGAACAGTTCCTCGCGGTTCTCCGTACTTGCCATCCTGGCCGGCAACGTGCTTTGGCAGCGCCCGGGTTCCAAGCGCCGCGTCGGTAACCATTCCTGCATCCGGGCGCAGGCGAACCATCTCCGTTGGGTCGATGTCGATGCGGATTGTCTTGAGGCCGGGCGGCATCCAGCGCCAGCGCAGGTGCTGCAACTCCAGTCGGCTGCCGATGCCGATCAGCAGGTCGCAACGCTGCCAGTATTCCCAGGCCGCCACCATCGGCGGCGTGCAGTAGGGGATTCCTCGCTCACGATGCCCTTGCCCGAGCGATGCGCCGTGACGGGCGCCTGCAGCACTCTGGCAAGCTCCAGGATATCGGCACCCGCCGCCAGCGCACCTGCTCCGACGCTGATCAGCGGGCGCCGGGCTTTGGCAATCAGTGAGACGGCTGCAGCGAGCGCTGCAGGGTCCGGCGACGGGGGTTGAGCGGCCGGGAGCGGCGCGGTCACCGAGCCAATTTCAGCCCTGAGTCCGAATACGTCCCATGGCGCCTCCACGGCAACAGGCCTGATTCGACCGCTGCGCAATTGCCGGAATGCCCGTGCCGCGAATCGCCCCGGCTTCCGTCGGGTGATTGATGCGTTCGGACCACTTGGTAAGTCCGCGCAGCAGGCCAAGCTGGTCTGGCAGTTCATGAAGCTGCCCGCGGCCCTGCCCGATCAGATGCGACATGATGTTGCCGGTGAGGCACAGCACGGGCGCCGTAGCGCCATAGGCGGTGCACAGTGCGGCGCCGGAGTTCAGTACCCCGGGCCCAGGCACGACAGTGTAGGTGCCGACCTTGCCGGTGGACTTTGCATAGCCGAAGGCCATGTAGCCCGCGCCCTGCTCGTGACGTGTCGTGATGAACCGCAGCGCACCTGATCGCTGCGCAGTGCATCGTGAGTCGTACATGTGGGCGCCGGGAATGCCGAACACGGTATCGATCCCATGCGCGACCAGCGATTCGGCTATGACATCGCCGGTGGACATTATGGACATGGCGCAGCTCCCGTCAGCGATTCGCATGCATCGTCTCCGCGGCAGTCTAGCAGCGGGGTTCCGCGCCGCTTCCGCCATGTCTCCCTGTTTCGCCAGTCGGAATGCGCTACCCTTTGGCCATGTCTACGCGTTCTGGACACATCCGTTCGATTGCCAGGGCACTAGGTCTGTTGCATGCCATGAACGAGAAGCAGCCCTGCACCATCCCGGAACTGCAGATCGCAACCAAGCTACCGAAACCCACGGTGTTCCGGATCCTGGCCACGCTTGAGCAGGAAGGTTATGTCCGGAACGGGGCGGTCTCGGGCGATACCGCCTCACGGAGAAGACCCGTCACCTTGGAGCCGCCTACGGCGAGAAATCGCTGTTGATCGACGTCGGGTCACCGCGGGTTCTGGCGGTGACGAAGCAGATCAAGTGGCCGTTGGCGCTGGGCACCCTGGACCGGGATGCCATCGTCGTGCGTTATTCAACCATGCCCTACAGTCCGTTGGCGGTACAGGCGACGACGCTGGGTCATCGATTGGATCTGCTCGAATCCGCGATGGGCCAGGCGTACCTTGCATACTGTGAGGAAGTTGAGCGCGGGATTCTGAGGGATATGCTCAAGGCCAGCGATCCGGATGGCGACAAGGTCACGGACGAACTGGTGGAGTCAGCCGTCCAGCAAACGCGCCAGCGTGGCTACGGGTTGCGACTGCCACGCGCGGCGGGGGCCAGTGCCACGGTGGCTGTTCCGATCATGATCGCGGACCGCATCCTGGGCGTGCTCAGCATGACCACGTTCGGTAGTCTCATGAACGAAGACGTTACGACCACCACCGCCTGCCGATCCTGCGAGACACCGCGCGGGATATAGCCAGCGCAGTCAAGAACCGCGAGGGCCAGTTGGATGGCCTGCCTCCAGGCTAACGGATTCAACCCAGTCGCTGTTCCGCCGCCTCAACGGGCACGAGGGCGCGCCGCGATGACGTCGATCTCCACCAGCGCACCGTTGATCGCAAGCGCGGCAACCTGCACCGTGGAGCGCGTCGGCTTGTTGGGTTGGGAAGCCGTACCGAAGAACTCCGCGTAAGCCGCGTTCATGCCGGCGAAGTCCATGCGCCCCGCCAGTGTGGGGTCCGCGACCAGGTAGACGTTCATCTGCACGACATCTCCCATGGAGAGCCCCTGTTCCTGCAGTGCCTTCTGGATCTTGACCAGTACGCTGTGCGTCTGCGAGCGCGTGTCTCCGGAGATCGAAGGCCGGGTGCCGGCGGGGGCTCCCTCGGGTACCTTCGCGTCGGCCAGTGTGCCGGAGACGAAGAGCAGGTCGCCTGCCCAAACCGTGGATGAGAACGGTGCGCCGGGTGCGCCATTGCGCCGGATCTCGAGTCCCTGCGCGGACGCAGTGTGCAGTGTCCGGCGCTCAGCGTGAACAGGGCTGTGAGGCAGGGCACGGTGGCGTTTCGCATGGCGGGTCTCCGCTCGGAATGGATGGCTTCAGGTCACGCTTCATCACGCCCGGTTCACCTGTCAATGCAACGATGAAGCAGGCAAGATATCGTGTACAGGGAAAATCCGCAGGCAGCGTGCGTGTGCGAGATGCATCTGGCTGGCCCATACCGCCGTCGGGTCAGCGCCGCGAAGGCCGACTGGTGCCTGCGAAGGCTGTCACGATGTACCAGTCGTTGAGTCGCGTCAGATCCGGGGCATGCAGCAGCGCATTGCCTCGGGCGTTGGCGCCGTGGCAGGAGGCACAATGCTGGTAATACAGGCGCCTGCCGGATCGGGCGTCGCCCGCTACGGTTGGCCGCACGGGTTGCCTGCCGAGTTGATCGAGGAACTGCAGTATCGAGGAGTCCTGCTCCGCCGGGATAGCGCGCGCCGCGATCCTCATCTCAAGGGCGGGCAGGTCGAGGCTGGCGGCCCTGCCCCCGCTGTCCTGCGCGATAGGCCGCCAGTGCTTCGGCAAGGTACCAGGGTTCGATGCCAGTGAGTGCTGGGGCCAAAATCGATGCATTGCCCTGGGCCAAGGAACCATGACAGACGGTGCAGTGCGTGAACTCTGCGCTGGCAGACAGCGTCTGGCTTGAAAAAAGCGGTACGACCAGAAGCAAGAGCAGGCGCTGCGGCCATCTCATGATGGTGTCCCGGCCTGGCGTTTGTTGAGCCGATTCAGCAATCGTGCGCGGACAGAACAGCCGCTTCCATCCAGCCGGCATGCGCGCTGATCTGGTCGCCTATCAGGTAGTGACACCCCTCAGCCTGTCGAAGCACGCGCAGCGTCTCGGTACTCGTGTCGCGGGCGGTGCAGCCCAGCATGTGGTTCATGCGATGCCAGGCCACGCTGATGCCATTCTCCACCTGCGCGCCGTATCCCGGATGCAGTTTCTCTCCCTGCTGCACTGCTGCCGTGAGCCGTTCAGCGGCCGACATCTGGTTGAAGCGCGCTTGTGGACCGGGTTGCAGGTAGTAACCCCCGACCACGATGCCCTTGCGCAGACCGAAGCCGTGGGAGGGATACTGGATCTGGCCGATGTCCTGACTGGTCCAGGAAATGCCTCCATAGATTCCCTCCTGTTCCCAGAATCTCTCGCGCATCTGCAAGGCGATCTTTCCCAGACTGCCGCGAGGCCGGGCCACCAGCTGTCGCTGGAACATGTCCCGTGAAATTGTGGTCGATGCCAGCCAGGATCTGCCCCGGCATGCTGTTCAGGCAATAGATCCGCCCGGATGGTTCGAACGGCCGAGTCCTTGCGGCACGTGACCTCGACGCCACGATCAGACGTGCGGATCGCGATGACCTGCGTCTCGAGCTCGATCCGGCCAGGAAGCTGGTCGGCCAGCGCGGCAGTGATCCGGTCCATTCCGCCGATCGGCTGGAGCACGGCCGACTGCGCCTCGCTCTCTCCAAACTGCATCGCGGAGCGCCAGTAATCGGCCTTGAGCAGTTCTTCGGGGCCGCGCGCGGGCTTGCCTGAGCCGGCGTCGTAGAGGCCCCCACCGCCTTGCGATCCGGCCCTTCCGATGGATCCCTGGTAGCGCCGCTGTGCGTCCAGGTCACCGAACTGCAGGACAAACTCCATCGCCTGTTGCCGGGCCATGCTGTCCAGTGGTGCATCGAGCATGGAAGAGGGCAGGGCGCGCGCCGCCAGCTCCGCGATGAAACCCTGGCATCTGCATTGAACTCGCGCTGACGGACACGCCCACCCGAGTTGAAATCATCGTACTGCAGCCACGCGGCCGAACTGGCATTGACGTGCGTCTCCAGTCCGATGCCCAGTGCTGCGCAATAACCGAGGATCCGCGAATGCACGCTTGGAATCCGCGATGCGCCGGCATTGAAATACAGATGCGGTTCACGATCGAACTGGCACACCTGCCGATTGCCGATCTCGTCGACCCGGTCGCCATGCCGCAATGTGAGAACCCGGCCTCCCAACCGATGGGAAGCCTCGATGACCGTCACTGCATACCCGGCCCGCCGCAGCTCCACGGCACTTACCAGGCCGGCGATGCCGGCGCCGACAATGACGACGTGGCGCGGCACGCTGATGCGCGCAAGTTGCAAAGGAGCCGCATTGCCGTTGCCCGGCATCAGTTCCAGCGCCGAGGCTGCACGCACCACCCCGGCGAGGCCACCGACGCTCGCTGCCAGCTCCAGCAGCCAGCGGCGTGTGTACGTTGGGTAACTGCTCAAGTCGCTAGCGGGCGTTGGACGATGGCGTGGCGCTGGGCAGGTTGGACATTTCTGCGCCGATGCAGTGAATCTCCTTGATGTCCAGGTCGTCGCGGAGGTTGAACCGCTTCGTATTGACCCAGTCGCCTTCCCAATACTGCGGGTCGGTCATGGTCAGCTGGATCTCCAGCACCTTGCCATCGTTGGTCAACGACCAGCGTTCGATGATGCGCAGCCCTTCACCCACTGGAACGCCGGACTGTATCCAGTGCCGCTCCGGTTCGAGGTTGCGGGTCTCGATCACCAGGGTCTTGCCTTCCCAGTGGCCCACCGAATCGCCATTGAAGCTGGGCAACGTGAAATCCGGATCAGGGTGCTTGCGGCCATCAAGGTAGATCCAGCGGACCTGATTGGTGAAGCCATGGATCATGATGATGGCGGTCGGCAGGTGCAGTACCTGCATGGGCCAGACGCGTGTCAGGAAGCGGGGCATCCCGGGTGGGTAGCAAAGCGCCGTATCGTCCTTGTAGGCAACGCCCTCGGCATCGGCCTTCAGTTTCTCGTTGTATATGCGCTGGCCTTCCGCCGTGAGCTTCGGCATGGGATGGAATTCCCAGTCCGGCGGCGGGCCATTGGTCTCCGTGCGCTGCAGTCGCCATGTGCCCATGAAATTCACCGGTGCAGCAGGTCTGCGCGCCTTCAGGTTGGCTTCCGCGAGCATGGGGCGCGGCTTTCCTGCAACCGGCCGCGTAATCTTCACCGCCGGCTCAACGCGGCGGGCTGGCGCCTCGGGCACAGCAGCGAGGGTGACATCAGTCGAAGCGCTCAGCGCTGCAACAACGCCAACGAGAAGCAGGTACGAACTAACACGGAACATATATTTCCCCCGCATGGTCGAAGCCGCAGCTGATTCACTTCGTGTTCAGCTGTCGTCGAGAGAATAGCGCTGTCGAGCAGACAGCTGCACATCCCTTCGCCGACTTTGGCGGGGTATTCCGCAGCGCGAAATGGTGCGTTTCGGGCTTCAGGTGGCGCAAACTGTCCGACGTGACCGGACTTGCCCCTTAAGCCGGCGATCGAGGAGTGTCATGAAGAAGTATCTGGTTCCCCTGGGTCTGATTCTCAGTCTTGCTGCGGCCCAGTTTGCGAATGGCGCGGAAGCCACTGTCAGTGTCGATGGCAAGCGGCTCCCCAATATCGGGGGCGTCTGGATACGAACTGGCAGCTTCCTGTTTGATCCGGCCGTGCGCAATCCGCTGCTGCTCAAGCCGCCCTACAAACCCGACTGGATGAAGGATTTCGATGCGCATCGCAAGCGCGTGGCCGAGACTGGCGTCAACACGCAGGATCCCACTGCGGGCTGCCTGCCTCCGGGCATGCCGCGCATGATGAGTGCCGTGTATCCGATGGAGGTCCTGCTGACACCCGGGCAGGTGACGATCATCACCGAGTGGATGGGCCAGATTCGCCGCGTCTACACCGATGGCCGTGGACATCCCGAGGATCCGGACATCACCTACGTGGGGCACTCGACCGGCAAATGGGAAGGCGATGTGCTGGTCATCGAGACGGTAGCGATGAAAGGCGACACGATGCTCGATCAGTCGGGAATGAAGCACAGCGACCAGATTCGGGTCGTCGAGAGACTTCGATTGCTCGATCCACAAAGGCTCGAAAACGAATTGACGCTCCATGATCCGGTGGCCTTCACGGCACCTTGGACCGTCAAGCGCGTGTTCAATCGCGCCAAGCCGGGCGAGGAGATGCGGGAGTTTGTCTGCATGGAGAACAACCGCAATCCAATCAAGCCCGATGGTTCGGTTGGCGTGATCCTGCAGGGCAACGAGAGCACGCCCAAGTAGAGGCAGATCGTTCCGCCTGTCGAAACACCCTGAAAAAGACTGGCTGCGGCAGCCACTCGGGATTATCATTCCGACGAGAATACGTAGATGTTAGTGAATTCCTCGAGGAGTGCGCACATGCGTCAATACTTGCGCGGCCTGATTGCCCTGGTGCTCTTCACGGCCAGCCAGGCGATGGCCCACCACTCATTTGCGGCGTTCGACCTGAACAAGACCGTCGTCATTCAGGGCGAACTGACGGTCGTGAGATTCACCAATCCGCACAGCTGGTTCGAGGTCAAGGTGGCTGGTGCGGAGGGAAAGTCCGAAATGTGGAAGATCGAGGGCCTGAGTCCGCAGCAGCTGTTCTCCAGGGGCCTGAAGCGCAGCGCCATGAAGGTCGGCGACAAAGTGACGCTGACCGTCAACCCGATGCGCAATGGTGAGGTCGGCGGCAGCCTGGTGAACATCACGCTGGCTGACGGGACAACCCTGCTGGGTGGTCCCGGGCAATGACGAAGTAGCGAAGAACCACGCGCAATAGTCGAGAGGATTTCGATCATGCGAAAGAAAGTGATGACTGTCGTACTGATGACGCTGGCAACGGCCGGGCCGGTGGCCGCGCATCACTCGTTCTCGATGTTCGACCTCAAGAAAGAAGTCGTCCTCCAGGGTGTGGTCAAGGAATTCCAGTGGACCAATCCCCACATCTGGGTGCAGGTGCTCGTCACCGACGAAGCCGGCAAGACGATTGAATGGAGCATCGAAGGCAACAGCCCCAGCACACTGAGCCGGCAGGGCTGGTCGAAGCGCACGCTGGTGAGCGGCGAGAAGATCACCCTGACGATGCATCCTTTGCGTGATGGCTCGCCTGGCGGCAGCCTGGTGCAGATCGTCCGTGCGGATGGCAGCGTGGTCGGTGAAAAGGCAGTTTACGTAGGCTCCGGAGACTGATCGGTGCACGACCGGCTCGTCGGCCGGCCGGGCAATACACAAAGATTTAAGGGGGGGGATGATGCGTAATGGAACGACGTCGGTTGCACTTGCTGTCTCGGCGGTCCTGGCTGCCACGGGAACAGGCATTGCGGTAGCCCAGCAGGCAGATGATGGTCTTGCACTGGAAGAGGTGATAGTCACCGCACAGCGCAAGACCGAGTCGCTGCAGGACACACCACTTTCAATCATTGCCTTCTCAGGCAGCCGGCTCGAAGAGCTCAACGCCGCAGATCCGATGGTTCTGGCGAACTTTACGCCGAACGTCAGCTTTGGCGACGGTACCGGTCGTGGTGCGAACGGCAGCCAGATTTCCATTCGTGGCGTGTCCGAAGCGCGCGTCAGTCCCGTGCTTGATCCCGCCGTTGGCATCTACATCGACGACGTGTACTACGGTCGGGCCCAGACCGCATTCCTGAGGCTTCTGGACGTCGAGCGCGTGGAGGTGCTTCGCGGTCCGCAGGGCACCTTGTTCGGCAAGAACAGCGTGGGCGGAGCAATCCGCTACGTTACGCAGAAGCCGAAGTTCGAGCAGGTCGATGGCTATGTGCAGCTTGGGGCGGGTGACTACTCGCGCAAGGAAGGTCGCGCGGCGGTCAACATTCCGTTTTCGGATACGCTGGCAATGCGATTGACGGGTGCGGTCATCGAGCGAGACGGCTACGTCAAGCGTCTCTCGGACGGCGTTGGTCTTGGCGACGAGGGAACGAAATTCGCGATGGGGCAGCTTCGGTTCGCGCCCACCGATGCACTGGACGTGAATCTCAAGGTCGACTACACCAAGCGCGACACGGATGATGGCGCCTCGAAGTTGTTCGATTACTGGCGCTACAACAACACCACCGACGTGCAGGCCGGCGGAGCTGCTGGAACAGGCGGCGGCGTTGGCACGACCCAGGCCTGGAACTCGTACTGGGGAACGACCCCGCGACGTTATGCGCCAGTCATACCGGACAGTCTCTACCAGGTGGCAGGCACGGGGGAGATCCCCTCTCTGAAGAACGATTCGCTGGGCATTGCGCTCGACGCAACATGGAAGGTGTCCGATACCTTCTCGATCCGTTCGATCACGGGCTACCGGACTGTCGATGCGCTCGGCTCGCGTGATCCGGATGACCAGGCCAACGCATACACCTTCTTCGACGACGTGATCAAGGACGGCAGCGACTTCATCTCGCAGGAGTTCCAGCTGAACTCCACCAACCTGGATGGCAGGCTCGACTGGGTCGGGGGCTTCTTCTTCTCGGTGGAAGAGCCATTCTCCATCGACATCGACGACAGGGATGCCCGGTCCACCACATCTCGTGGTGCACTGATTCTCAACGATACGGCGCACCAGAAAACCAAGAGTCTGGGAGTCTACTTCCAGGCGGATTTCCAGGTGCTCGAGAAACTGGGCGCGACATTGGGAGCGCGGTATTCACGGGACGAAAAGTCCTACACGCTGAGTCAGGTGGCCATCTGGGACGCTGCGCTGGCGGCTGAAGCGCTGACGTACGGCCGACCGGCCCTGACGGCGCCCACCTACAATGGGTGCAGCCCGATCACCAGTGGTCAGTGTGTCTCGCAGGCGCCGATCAACGGCAGAGATACATTCGCCTCGTTTACGCCCCGCTTCGCACTGACGTATGACCTGACTGATGACGTCATGATCTATGCCTCTGCCAGCAAGGGCTTCAAGTCGGGTGGTACCAACGATTCGGTTGCTGACATCAATACGCCTTTCTCCCCCGAGGAGCTGTGGGCGTATGAACTGGGCGCGCGCACGAAGTTCTTCAATGACCGTGTGCAGGTCAACGCAACCTATTTCAAGTCGGACTACACCAACAAGCAGGTTACGGTGGCGGCTTCGCCCAATTGCGCGAATCGATGCACGGAGAACATCGGCGACGCGAAGATCGACGGCCTGGAAGTCGATGTGCTTGCGCAAGTCACGCGCGGATTGCAGTTGTCAGCCAGCGTCGGGACGCTGGATGCCCGCTGGGACAAGATCACCAACGCGACGGGTGGTGTGTCGCTCAGTTCATGGTTCTCGCGCGCACCGGAGTTGACCTACTCGCTGGGCGCCCGCTACTCGCACAATCTGTCGGGCGGCGGGAGCATCACGGCGATCGCCAACATGTCGTACGCCGATGAGCAGGCCACGTCCCCGCAGGACAGCACGACGATCTTCATCCCGGAATACAACCTGCTGACGATGCGCATCGCCTATGTGTCCCCTTCCGGAAAATGGGAGGGGAGCGTTTTCTGCACCAACTGCGCAAACGAGGCCTACTTCACCGGTGGAGCAGCCTGGGCGGGGAGCGTCGGACAATGCCCCCCCGCTGTTCCGGAGGCAATGGCGGCCTTGGGGCGGGTCTGCAGCTGGCATTGCGGGCCCGTGCGCGTGCTCGCCCTCATGGCCTGTCTGTCCGGCTGCGCATCCGTTCCGACCTCGAACCAGCCGGTCTGGACGACCCTTCTGGATCAATCGGGGTGGCAGGCCTGGAACGTGGTGGGTGATGCCAACTGGCGGATGGAGGACGGATCGGCGTCGGCGAATTCCGGAACCGGGTTTCTCATCTCGCGGGAGACCTACGCCGATTTCGACCTTCGCGTGGAATTCTGGGTTGATGCCGAGGCGAACAGCGGTGTCTTCCTCAGATGCGAGGATCCGCTGTCCATAACTCCGGCGCGCTGCTACGAAGTCAATGTGTTCGATAGCCGCCCCGATCTTGCCAATGGCACGGGGTCGATAGTCCGGGTCGCTCCCGCATCGACCAAGGTGACGACCAGCGGCCAGTGGAACACGTTCGAGATTCAGGCCAGCGGAGACCACCTGCTCGTGACGCTGAATGGCGTTCGCGTCGTTGATGTAAGGGATCCCAAGCGAGCCAGCGGCCATATCGCGCTGCAACGCGCCGCTGGCGCGGTGAAAATCCGCAAGGTGCAGGTGAGGCGCCTCTAGCCCGCGACGACAGAGTCAGCAGCCGCTGGCTCCACCAAGGAGTCGACACGTGACACGAGATGCGGACGACATCGACAGCAAGCGTCGCAAGATGCTCATCTCTGCTTCGGCAGGACTGGGAGCGGCCTCCCTCGGCAGCTTCGGGCGCGCGTTGGCGGCCGAACGCTCGGCAAGCAGGGAAGCCGCCACCTGGAACCCGGGCATGCTGCAGCACCTGGTGCCGACGGCATCCCATGAGCAGTTCCTGATCAAGTGCTCCTTCCTCGAGCCGCTCGCGGCGACGCCGACTCTGCGGGTTGGCAATCAGGTGGTCCAGGGGCAGCGCACCGACAGCAATGGCAGTTTCTGGCAGTTCCATGCCACGGGCCTGAAGGCCAACACCCGCTATTCGCTGAGGCTCAGATCCGGAGCCGGCGGGCCGCTGTGCTCCGACTGGTCCCTGAAGACGTTTCCAGATCCTTCCGAAGCGCCGGATCATGTGCGGTTGCTGGCCTATACCTGCGCCGGCGGACCATTTACCGATGGCTATCTGCCGCTCGCAACCCGTCATCGGTTGATGGCCAGGGCGATGACTTTCGCCCCCGATGCGGTCATCGCCAATGGCGACCACATCTACTGGGATCTGAATCCGACGATGGGGCGCGGCAGAGGCAATCTCGACAGCCCGCTCGGTCGGTTCAACCGGGACGATCCCGTCATGGGATTCGAGAATGAGGAGATCCTCAAGCGCGTCTGCGAGCCGCAGATTGCCCAGTTGTATGGCACGCGCTTCCGGTCCACGCCGATGTTCTTCTTCGCCGATGACCATGACTACTTCCAGAATGACGAAGCCGGCGAGAAGTGGATAACGTTCCCGCCGGAGAATCTCGAGCTCCAGCTGGGTCGTGCTGCGCAGCACATGTACTACCCGGAGTTTCTCCGCGATGCCCAGCGCCCGCTGGGGCTTACCGGCAGCTCGGCGCCAGACCGCGCACCAGGCGTGTCGGAGTGCTTCGGTACACTGAGATACGGCAAGTTGCTGGAAGTGTTGATGTACGACTGTGGCCGCCATCTGTCGCTCAAGGACAAGCTGGCGGGTATCGTGCCGCCGGACGCCGAGCAGTGGCTGATCAGGCGCACGCGCACGGAAGACACGCAGCACCTGGTGCATATTCCATCCACGCCCTTCGGCTGGTCTGCAGGCAAGTGGCGCGAATGGTATCCGGATGTACTTGCCGAGGCAGGCGGTGGTGGTGCGGGATCCAGGGCCTCGCTGTCGGTGTCCAGCCCGAAATACATGTGGCAGAGCGGATGGTTCGAGCAGCATCAGCGCCTGATGGCAGCGCTGAGTTCGCAAAAGCGACCGGCCATTGCGATGTCGGGAGACCTGCACGCGTGTGGGTGGGATCGGATCCTGCGAAGTGCGGATCTGGACATGCGCCGCAATGCACCCTACATGCTTCTGCACGGCACGCTCGGCACCAGAAGGGCGTGGCCCTCGTCCGCCCGGGGCGTGGCGGCGACAGCGGCCAACAGCGTGTCGCTGGAGCGCGGTGCAAGTCCCATCGAAAAGAACGGCTTCAGCATCATCGACGTTGATCCCGAGAAGTTTACGGTGCGCCTGTTCGCCTGGCGCGAGCCGGGAGCCCATCGAGAACATCGATTCGATCGAGCCTTTCGATGTCGTGGAGATTCGGCGCACATGAAGCGGTGTGCTGGCCTGGCGCTGCTGCTGTTCACCGGCTGCCTCATTGCCGCACAACCCCCACCGCTTGCACTGAAGTCCATGGGCGTCTTCTATGTTGGCGCCAAGCGAGTGGACTCACCCTATTCGGATGAGCGCGACGCGGAGTTCCCCCACCCGGGGGCGGACCACCGTTTCCGGGCACGCAAAGGTTACGTACTTCATTCCCGGGAAGGTCACCGGGCCTGGAATCGTGCTTGTTCCCGGCTTCGGGCTGTCGTCCAGCATCTACCTCGCGACACCCGATAGTCGCGAAGGGTGGGCACAGTACTTTGTCCGTCGAGGGTACCCGGTCTATGTCGTGGATGTGCCGGAGCGGAGCACCGCGGGATTTGCCGTTGACGCCATCAATGGCTGCATCGCTGCAGATCCGCAATTTGGTTGTTCGCGCGAGTCGCGCCTGGGCAGAACGTCGCTGGAACAGCCCTGGCGCGTCTGGGGGTTTGGTCCGCGATTCGGCGAGGTCCATGCCAACTCGCGCTTCCCGGCGCTTCCCCTGCAGCAGAACTACATCGAGCAGTTCGGCGCTTCGTTCGAGGTCTACATGGGGTCTGCCAACATTGGCCGATCTGGTGCTGGCACTTCACGCAGCCCAGTGGTCGACGCGCTGATGGCGCTGTTGAAGCGGGTGGGTCCATCGGTTCTGGTGCTGCATTCAGCGGCCGGGGCGGCTGGATTCGAGGTTGCCAGGCAGGACCCCGCGCGGGTGCGGGCACTGGTCTCGATCGAGACGACAGTTTGTCCTGCGCTGCAAGGCAATGCCGGTGACCCGCTCGCCGGCATTGCCTTTCTGGGGATCTACGGGGACTACGTGGACGAGCGTGGCAGTGGCGGGCACCCGAGTCGATATCGCTCGTGCAGATCCCTTGCGGAGTCGCCGGAACGTGTTGCGGCGGGAAAGTTCATTGACCTGCCGGGCGACCTGAAGGTCCGCGGGAATTCCCACCTGATGATGCAGGATGACAACAGCGACGACATCGCCGCGCTGGTGTCGGACTGGCTGGCGGCGTCCGCGATCAAGTAGGGCAGGCTCGGAGCGCGAATGGAACTGCGGGCCATTGCATCCAATGCAGCGCAGCGGGGGATGGCCAGTCGTGTACTGGATCGGCTCGATCAGGATTTACGCTTGCGCCTGGCACTGCGCAACGCAAGTTCCGACGCCTTGCCTTCAATGAGCGCATCCAGGCTTCGCATCGCGAGCTTGTCGAAGTCGAGGGTCTTTGCCAGCGCGCGGGAATAAGGCGCCCGGGCGAAGCCGGACCAGCCTGTGATCAACGCCTGGATGGTCGACTGCATCTCCATGGCGTCACTTTCGGGCAGGTCGACCGACTGCAGCCGCTTGCGGATGCGGCGTGTCGTGCGCTGCAGCTGGTCAATGTCCATGTCAGTTGTAGTGATGAGTCGCCCGAAGTCCCTCACCATTCCCTGGGTTCGCCAGAGCGCTTTGCCGAAGGCGCGCATCCACTGCTGCCAGTCGGTGTGGTCAGGAACCGAATCCAGGCATTCCCCGAAAATTCGCTCCATCACGGCAGACATCAACGCAGACTTGTCCTTGAAGTGCCAGTAGAGGGAAGGGGCCTTCACTCCCACCCGCTCGGCCAGCTTCCTGAGGCTGACGCCTTCGAGTCCCTCTTCATTCAGGAGGGTAATGGCCTCTCCCACGATGATCTCGCGGGTCAACTTCTCCTGTTCCATTCGCTGCCCCAGCCGTCGTTGCTCGATTTGGCCTAATGGTGTTAGCTTACACAGAACTCATCTAACGGTGTTAGGTGAAAGCATGACAAGACTGTTGGGGAGTTTCTGATGGAGATCACCTGTCTGGCGGTTCCGAAGTGTTCCGTAGGCGAAGGCCCGGTCTGGGATGTGCAGAGTGCCAGCCTGTTCTGGATCGACATCCTCGAGAAACGCGTCCACCGACTTTCCCTGGATGGACAGCACGCGAGCTGGGTGGTGCCCCAGATCATCGGTTCGATGGCGATCAGGCGCGGCGGCGGGGCGATCGTCGCGCTCGCCAGCGGTGTGCACACGCTGGACTTCGAAACGGGACAGTGCCAGCTGCTGGCCTCGAGCCCGGACCTCAATGACCAGGTGCAGCTGGCCGATGGCAAGGTGGACCGGCGCGGGCGGTTCATCGTGGGTTCCAGCGACCGTGGCATGAAGGAGGCACGCGGCAAACTCTATGTGCTGGATCCGGGTGCCACCGTCCTGCGGCAGGTGGACAACGACATCTTCCTGGCCAACGGGCCCTGCTGGTCGCCCGACGATCGCACCTTCTATCACGCGGACAGCATCCGCAAGCTGATCTATGCCTATGACTACGACATCGATGCGGGAGTGGTCAGTCGGCGTCGACCATTCGCGAGCACGGAGGAGCTCGGTGGCATACCCGATGGCGCTACGGTTGATACCGACGGTTGCGTGTGGAGCGCCATCTGCGAGGGCGGGAAGATCGTTCGATTCCGTCCGACCGGCGAGATCGACCGCGTGATTGAAATGCCCGTGAAGTTGCCGGGCAGCGTGATGTTTGGCGGCCCCCGACTGGATCGGCTGTTCGTGCCGTCGCTGAGTCCGGCGTTCATGGGCCGCAACGCGGATCCCCTGGATGGCACGCTGCATGTCATCGACGGACTCGGTGTGCAGGGCCTGGCCGAGTCGAGGTATGGCGCGTGAGATGGCCCATGCCGCTGCTGCTCGTCACGGTGTTCCTGAACATAGCGGGGTTCAGCCTCATCCTGCCGTTGCTGCCGTTCTACGGAACCCTGTTCGGTGCCTCGTCATTTGAAGTGGCATGTCTGTTTGCGGCGTACTCGCTCGGCAATGTATTCGGGGAGATCTACTGGGGGCGGCTTTCCGATTCGATCGGTCGCCGTCCGGTGCTCATCATCACGATAGGGGTGGCCGCACTCACCTACGTGGCTTTCGCCTTTGCGACCACGCTGGCCGTCGCCATCGCTATCCGGGTAGTCAGCGGATTCTTCAGTGGCACTTTTGGCGTTGTCCAGGGGGCCATCGCCGATATCACGCCGCCGGAACAGCGAGCCCGGAACATGGGCTATTTCGGGGCATCGTTCAATTTGGGATTCGCGGCAGGCCCCGCGTTGGGCGGGCTGCTGGCGGACACGTCCAGCGGCCTGGCAGGATTTCGGCTGCCCATCCTGGCAGCGGCGGCGCTTGCCGCGGGTGCCTCGATCTGGTCGCTTGCGGTCTTGCCGGAGACGCGGGCGAAGGGCGCAGCGGTGAGATCCGCGCCCAGCTATGGCGAGGCGCTTGATTTCGTCCGTACCCATCCCCTTCTGCTTCGCCTGTTCATCATTGCCTTTTGCGGCATTGCTGCCTTTGCCTCGATGGAGGCGGTGTTCGGGCTGTGGACGGCAAGCAACTTCCACTGGTCGACTCACGAAGTGGGCCTGACCTTCCTCGCCGTAGGCGGGGCAGGGCTTCTGGTTCAGGCCTTCTGCATAGGCCCGCTCGTGTCGCGTTTCGGTGAAGCCCGGGTCATCGTCGGTGGATTGTGCATCCTGGCGCTGGCCATCCTGCTGCCGCCACTGCTGCGGCTGCCGGCCGCTTCGGTTGCGCTGATGGGGACGCTCATGGTTGGTCACAGCCTGGCGTTCCCGAATGCCGG
The DNA here is from genome assembly GCA_016720075.1 of Pseudomonadota bacterium. Lineage (GTDB taxonomy): Bacteria > Pseudomonadota > Gammaproteobacteria > Steroidobacterales > Steroidobacteraceae > ZC4RG30. The sequence goes on along the minus strand of JADJXW010000010.1, from coordinate 57,518 downwards.
CGCGCTGGTTTCACGAACCACGCCCCGGGACCGCCAGGGCAGCGTCATGGGATTGAACATGGCGTCCAACGCGCTCTCCCGCATCGTGGCACCGCCGCTGTTCGGCTGGATATTCAGCCTGCACCCGGACGCACCCTATTTTGCCTGCAGCCTGTTGATCGTGGCGATGCTGCCGATCGCAATGCAGGTCGTGAGATTGCGCGAGAAGGAGACCGGGAAATGACTCCGACGCAGACCCAGGCGTTCCAGGCGTTCGCCAGCGCCGTCGGCAAGCAGTGGGTTCTCTCGCAGGAAGAGGATCGCGCCGCCTACTCCGACCACTTCGCTGCGGACGAGGAGAAGCATCGGCCATTGGGGGCCGTCGCGCCGGCCAGCACCGAAGAAGTGCGCGAAATCGTGCGCATCGCGAACCGGTTCAGGATGCCCCTCTGGCCCATCAGTCGTGGCAAGAACTTCGGGTACGGAGGGGCAGCGCCCGTGCAGAAGGGGTCGGTGGTTCTCGACCTGTCACGCATGAAACGCATCCAGGTGGACCAGGAGAACGGCACGGTCCTGGTCGAGCCCGGCGTCGGGTTCTTCGACCTGTATGACCATCTCCAGAAGAACCGCATTCCGTTGTGGTTGTCCGTACCCGGCAACAGCTGGGGTTCCGTGGCGGGCAATGCGCTGGATCGGGGTGTCGGCTACACCTCCTACGGAGACCATTCCGCCCGGATCTGCGGCCTTGAGGTGGTCCTGCCGGATGGGGATCTGGTTCGAACCGGCATGGGTGCGATGGCCGACTCACCGGCCTGGACGCTGTACCGGAATGGCTTCGGCCCCGGCTGGGACTCGATGTTCTGCCAATCGAACTTCGGCGTCGTGACGCAACTGGGTCTGTGGTTGATGCCAGAGCCCGAGGCCGTCATCGGCTGCGACTACGAATTCGACCAACCCGAGGACCTGGGTTGGGTCATCGACGCGATGATGCCACTGCGTCGGGACGGGCTGATCCAGCAGTCGCCCAGCATCGGCAACTGGCTGCGGTCGGCGGCCGTGATGACCACGAGAAGCGAGTGGGCCCCGGACAAGGGCCCATTGGACGAGAAAGCGATTTCCGCCATCAGGAAGCGTTTCAATATCGGCTGGTGGAGCGTGCAGGTTCGCTTCTACGGGCACCTGGATGTCGTGGAATCCTCGATGCGGGTTCTGGAGCGCGCCTTCGCGGGCCGGCCTGTGCTTGACCGAAAACCAGCGCGCTGGGTACGGGGAGATGCGCCGGAGGGATCGCCGTTGTCCGGCGTACCGGTGAGCTTTCCGCTCGCCAATGCCAACTGGCATGGCGGGAGGGGGCCACATCGGGTATTCCCCGGTGCTTCCGCCCCGCGGCGATCTGGCCATGGACCAGTTTCGCCGCACGCACGCGCTCTACGCGAAGTACGGCATGGACTATCACGCCAGCTTCGCGATGGGCGAACGCAGCCTGACCAACGTGAACCAGTTGCTCTACAACAAGGACGATCCGGCCATGATGGCGCGCGTGGACGCCATGTTCAGGGAGCTGGTGGCCGACGCCAGTGCGCATCGCTACGGTGAATACCGGACGCACATCGAATACATGGATCTCGTGGCGAGCAGCTACGACTTCAACAAGAATGCCCTGCGCAGGCTCAATCAGCGCGTGAAGGACGCGCTGGATCCGAATGGCATCATCGCGCCAGGCAAGAGCGGCATCTGGCCGAAGGGCAGGCGGGCATGAGGCACGCAATCCGGGCCACGCTCTTGCTGGTTGTCGGGCATGTCGGCCTCGCCACGGCCGCGGAGTCGTCCGTATCCGGCACGTCCATCGAGAATGCATTTCGCGGCGCGATCCAGGATCGCTCATCGAAAACCGCCGACGAAGCGCTGTTCGTCGAAAAGTGCTCGATGTGTCACCGGCAGATGGGCATGGGGACGGTGTCACTGGCGCGCAGGGTCCCATCCGAACGAGCCATGTTGGAGAAGCGTACTGATCTGACGGTCGACTTCGTGAAGGTCATCGCGCGTCGCGGCCTGACCAACATGCCCCGCATCAGTCGCATCGAAGTCGACGACGCCCAGCTCGATCGCATCGCGCGCTACCTGGCAAAGGGCAACTCGCCATGACGCGAAGCAGCGGGCGAACATTGCCGGGCATGTGGACGCGACGGGAGATTATGTGCAGGACAGCCGGAGTCATCACCATCGCATTCTCGGGGACCGGTGAGAGCGCGCAAGCTGAATGGATCAGCGTGATCGATACGCGTATCGCGCAGTCAGCGCCACCCATCCATTCGAAGCCAGGCGCCGTCATTGATGTCGCGCAGGGCGAATACGCTCTCTGGGATCGACTGCGACGTCCTCTGGAGTGCCGGATGGTGCGGGGCCGGACCCGATGGGCGGATTTTCTGGTGGTCCGGGGTCAACTGGAGGCGCATGGACTAAGGGTTCGCAGGCAGGTGCTGCAGTCGGTTCTGGTTGATTGGGAAATGAGCTGAGCTGGAAATACCCGGGAGGTTGCCGTGAAGTACGTCAGAAATGCCTGGTACGTTGCCGCGTGGTCGCAGGATCTGCCCGAGGACAAGCCTGTTGCGGTGTCCATTCTGGGTGAGCCGATTGTCCTCTGGAGGTCTGCGCAGGCCGTCGTTGCGCTCGAGGATCGGTGCGTGCATCGACTGGCGCCGCTGTCCCTGGGACGCTGCGAGAAGAAGAACCTGCGATGCATGTACCACGGGTTTCTGTACGACAGCACGGGCCAGGTCATCGAGATCCCCGGGCAGCCTGCAATTCCTCCCAAGGCGCGCGCCAGGAAGTATCCGGCGGTCGAAAGGCACAGCTGGATATGGGTATGGATGGGCGATCCCGCGTATGCCGACGAGTCGCTGATACCGCCTGCAGTGGGATTCGATGAGCCGGACTGGATACTCGGAAACGGGTATCTCGACTACGCGGCAGAGGCCGAGCTCATCAACGACAATCTGCTCGACTTCAGTCACCTGAGTTATGTGCATGCCAACAGCTTCGGCGCGCCGCCCGCGTTCGCGGACGAGCGCCCGAAGCTCACCGTCCTGCCCCGGGGCGTCCGGTTCGAGCGTTGGCTGGTCGGGACACATGGACCCGTGGGATCCCGGACGGAGCAGGTTGTCGATGGATGGTCGGCCTATGACTTCCTGATTCCGGGTGTTCTGCTGATGTGGAGTGGCAGTTTTCCCTCTGGCACTGCTCAGCAGTGCGGATTCGAAAGGCCGGATTACTCCAGGGCCATTGCGGGGGTGACCTTCACGAGCCAGGCTGTGACTCCCACAGCGGACAGGGCTGCCCGGTACTTCTTCTCCTGGGGGCCGCATCGGTCGCATGGCGACGAAAAGCTGCGTGATGTGCTCATGGGAGTGGCGGCGATGGCATTTGCAGAAGACAAGACGATGATCGAGGCGCAACAGCGGATCATCGATCGGACGCCAGAAGTCCGGATTCTGCCGACTGGCCACGATCGCGGCGTCATGATCTTCAGTCAGCTGGTGGCAAAGCGCGTCCGCGAGGAGCAGAGCCGCGCGACCCCGACATGAGTGCATGCGTAGCCACTACGACATCCTGATTGTCGGCGCCGGCCATGGAGGGGCCAGCCTCGCGCTGAATCTTCGCCAACGCCCGTTTGCAGGCAGCATAGGGGTGGTAAGCGACGAATTGTCCCTTCCCTACGGTCGTCCACCCCTGTCGAAGGATTTCCTTTCAGGGGCACGGACACTCGAAGAGATTCAACTCCGGGCTCCGGCGGTCTGGCAGGCCCAGGCGATCGATCTGCTGACCGGAATGCAGGCGATATCGCTGGCTGCTGCGCAGCACGAACTCTACCTCGAAGATGGGAATCGGCTGGGATACGGATCGCTGGTTTGGGCCACGGGCGGGCGCGCCCGGCGCCTGGACTGTCCCGGCGGTGAGGTGGCGGGAATACATTCGATCCGGAGCCGGGCGGATGTCGATGCACTCAGGGTTGATCTCGAACGGGCCAGCAAAGTTGTTGTGATTGGCGCAGGGTACGTTGGCCTGGAGTGCGCGGCGACCCTGAAGAGCCTTGGAAAGCAGGTTACCGTGGTGGAATCGCATCCTCGGGTGCTGGCGCGTGTCACCGGGCCGGAGCTGTCTTCGTATATGCAGGGGCTGCACGCGGCGCGGGAGTGGAGCTGGTGCTCAACGCCGCAGTCGACGGCATCGAGTCCCGTGCGGGGCGCCTGTCAGGAGTTTGGCTCGCAGACGGGCGGTGGTTCGAGGCACAGGTAGCGATCGTCGGCATCGGGATGCTTCCGAATGTGGAGGTTCTGGCGGCGGCGGGTGCGAAGGTAACCAACGGCGTGGATGTGGACGCCCAGTGTCGCACCACCCTTCCCGACGTCTTCGCCATTGGGGATTGCGTGCTGCACCCCAACCGATTCTCGAATGCGGGGGTGGTGCGCCTCGAGTCCGTCCAGAACGCAACGGACCAGGCCGCAATGGTATCCAGGATACTGACTGGCGAGACGGCGAGGTATGACGCCATCCCCTGGTTCTGGTCGCAGCAGTTCGATTGCCAGCTGCAGACCGCCGGCCTCCTGCATGGCTTCGACTCGACTGTGGTGCGCGGAGAGCCGAAGTCGGGTGCCTTCTCCATCATCTACACATTGCAGGGCCGCGTCCTGGCCCTGGACTGCGTAAACGCGGGTCGCGACTTCATTCAGGGCAAGCACCTGGTGATGAAGGGTGTCGTCGCAGACGCGGAAACTCTTGCCTCGACAGCCATCGACCTCAGGTCGCTGGTCACATGACTGGATAGGGCCTGCTGCGACGCCAGAGCGGCGCGGTGGACTTTGATTGAACCGGGTGTGGCTGCTAGACTAACGTCATTAGTCTAACGACGTTATGGGATTGCCCCGAAACCGTTTTTTCGACGATCACTTCGTGTTGAAACAGGGGAGTCACAGTTCATGCGCACGATCAGGATTTCTGTAGCCGCTTCCGTGGCGGCCGCAATGGCAGGTGTGGCCGCGCCCGCCTGGAGCCGCGGACGCTGTCGACGCGAATAGTCTCGAGGAAGTGGTGGTCACGGCGCAGTTCCGCGAACAGCGGCTGCAGGACACGCCGATTGCGATCACGGCCGTCGATGCGGCACTGCTTGAAGCCCGCAACCAGACCAGCCTTGCCGCCGTCGCCGCGCAGGCGCCGAACGTGCTGCTGCTCGAGACCGGTGGCGCCTTCGGTCCTGGCATGTCCGCCCGCATCCGCGGCGTGGGCCAGGCCGACTTCAACCCCGCCTTCGAGCCGGGCGTCGGCATCTACATCGACGATGTGTACTACTCGAGCCTCACGGGTTCGAACTTCGACTTGCTCGATCTTGATCGCGTGGAGATCGCCCGCGGCCCGCAGGGCGTGCTGGGTGGCCGCAACAGCGAAGGCGGCTCGGTGAAGCTGTACTCGCGCAAGCCGCAGGGCGATGGCACGGGTTCCGTGCGCGCCTCGTATGGTTCGCGCAACCTGATCGATGCCCGCGCGGTGGGTGATTTCTCTCTCGTCGATGGCTCGGTGTTCGCGCGCCTGTCGGCGGTGGCCAAGCGCCAGGACGGCTACGTGACGCTGATCGACTATGGTTGCCAGTTCCCGAGCTCGGGCGTGCCCAGCAATTCGCCGCAGGGCGACTGCATCGCGGGCGAAGAAGGCGGCAAGAACTACATCGCAGCGCGTGGCGCGCTGCGCTTCCTGGGGGGCGAGACCTTCGAGTTCAACCTCTCGGCCGACATCACGGCGGATGACTCGCAGAGTGCGGCCATCGTGCTGCAGAACGTGAACGGCGCCGCGGGCGGCGCGCTGGCCTCGGCCACGACGTTCGGCAACGTGACGGTGCCCTACACGACGGCGTTCCTGCCGCCGAACCGCCGCATCAGCTACGCGACGTTCACGGCCATCCGGCCGCAGAACGCCTTCGGCCCGCCGAACCCGCTGGCCGGCTCGACGCTGAGCTACTCGCCGAACACGCACACCACGCTCTGGGGCGTGAATGGCACGGCGGACTGGAAGCTCGGCGAGAACCTGGCGCTGAAGTCGATCACCGCCTACCGCGAGTTCGACAGCCGCTGGAGCGAGGACAATGATGTGTCGCCGATCTCAGGATCCCTGGGCGCGGAGCACCTGTTCAACGAGAGCTTCAGCCAGGAGCTGCGGCTGAACGGCGCCGCAGGCGACGTGCTCGACTACACGATCGGTGGCTACTACTTCAAGCAGACCACCACCTACGCCACGCACCAGTTCCTGCCCTACGCGGTGCCGGGCTTCGAGTTCTACGGCAATGATCCGGTGGATGCGAAGAGCTATGCGGGCTTCGCCAACGCCACGGTGCACGCCACCGATGCGCTGAACATCAATGCGGGCCTGCGCTACACGCACGAGAAGAAGGTCTACAACTACAGCCGCCTGCCCGTGGGTGGCTCGCTGGTGCTGGGCCTCGACAGCCTGAACGGCAATCCGGGCCGCTACTCGGGCTCGAAGCTCGACTACCGCCTGAACGTGGACTATCGCTGGAGCGATGCGCTCATGACGTATGCCAGCGTCTCCACCGCGTTCAAGGGTGGCGGCACCAATGCCCGTCCGTTCGGCCCGGGCCAGGTCGTGCCGTTCGACAAGGAAAAGCTCACGGCCTACGAGCTGGGCGCGAAGACGGACTTCCTCGACAACCGCCTGCGCGTGAACGTTGCGGGGTTCATCAACAAGTACAAGGACATCCAGCTCACGCTGCTGACCTGCCCCTCGCTCACGCCCGTGGCGCCCTGCGCGGCCACCTTCAATGCCGGCGACGCCGACATCAAGGGCTACGAGATCGAGATCGAGGCGCAGCCGACCGAGAAGCTGCGACTGGATGCCTCGTTCAGCGACCTGAGCTTCAAGTACACGCGGCTGCAGGGCAGCACGGGACTGACCGTAGGCCAGGAGGCGCCGGGCACGATCAAGCTGAAGTGGAGCATCGGCGCGCAGTACGAGGGCGTGCTGGCCAATGGCGCGACGCTGACGCCGCGCTTCGACTTCTCGTTCCAGGGTGGCTTCAACACGAACGCGCAGTTCACCGGCTCGAATCGCGTTGCGGGTCGTCGCCTGGGCAATGCCCGGCTGACCTACAAGACCGCCGAGGGCGACTGGGAAGTCGCGGCCATCGGCAGCAACGTGTTCAACAAGTCGTACTTCGTGTCGAACTTCGACCTGCTCAGCAGCTCGGGCGCGCAGTACGGACTGCTCGCGCCGCCGCGTGAGTTCGCGATCCAGGTGCAGAAGAAGTTCTGACCTGGCGGACCCGGAGCGGCACCCCCACCGCTCCGGGTTCGATGCACGATCGCGTGCGTTAGCTCGAACCCCGGCTCAAATGGAGCTGGGGATTCGGCGGACTCGCATTGAAGGCTTGATTTCGGGACAAGTGAAGAGCCGTACCCGCGTGGTGCAGGGCAGGGAAAATACTCCGGCAGTCGTAGTGGCTATTGGACCAACACGGTCCGGATGCCATCCGGGCCCGTGAAGCGCACGGAGCCGGGGGTGTCGTGAGGCTGGGGCGATTGGATTGTCGCCCCCAGCGTGCGAAGTCCCGTCACCAGCTCGGTACGATCCATTTTCTCGATCCGAAATGCCTGGTAGTCGTACCCTGGCTGCTCGCCTTTCGCCAGGGGCCTGAAGCCCAGTCTGCGCTTGCCATCGCTCAGCCATACGACGCCATCACGACGTTCGACCGCGTCGGTCCCGAACAACCTGCGCCAGAAGGCCACCTTGGCTTCCACATCCGCCACACGCAGCATGATGTGATCGAACCCAAGGCAGCGGGTCATCGGCTTGCCGTCATAGAGTATCGGCAATTTCGCAGGCGTTGCGCCGGCTGCCGTCAGCGGTTCGCCGCCCGCGCCACCAGCAACCTGGATCGGAATGCCGTCGTTGTCCAGGAATACCTCCGATGCAATGTACTGCAGCTTCTCGGACTGGAGACGCGCGCGCCATGCCTTTGAATCGTGTTCGACAGCGGTAACCGCGATGTGGTCGATCAGTGGCTTCGTCTGACCCGCAGAGCCCAGCGTACCCAGCAGGCCGATGGCGACGTTCGCGTCGTCCACGAAGAGAAAGTAGCGCGTGGACGGCGCCTGCCCATTGGGCATCGGCACCAGTTCACCGCCCACCTTGTCGCCGCCGAAGAGCCGGCTGTAGAACAGCGCCGAGGCGGTGACGTCAGGCACGGAAATTCCGGTGTGGTTGATCAGCGAAGTCAGTCGCAGCGGCAGCGCCAGCGGCTGTCCGGATTCCTCCGGTCGGGAGATGGACTGAGGGGTTGCCGCGATGGCGACTTGCGCAGTGCCGCCGAGGGCGAGTGACACGATGGCCAGGGTTCCGATGGCGCCATGCATGGTCATTTCTCCTGAAGGTTGCTGAACAGATACTCACCGATGTCCCGCAGGTCCTGTTCCGAAAGGATGTCCGGAAACAGCTTTGGCATCGGCGGCTTGGGGTTCCTGAGATAGGCGATGGTCGACGCCAGATCGTGTCGCTCGTGCAACGTCGAGAGCTTCTTGTCCGCGACCAGATTGCCGTCCGCACCGTGGCAGGCGGCGCAGATCTGCGCGTAGAGGCCCCGCCCCCGCGCGGCCGCGATGGGCGGTGACCGGGCCTGCCCTTCGAGCGCCATGATCACGATCGACGGCAGGCCGGTGACCCGGGTTGCGACCCGGGACACATTGCCGGATGCCATCGCCCCGTACTGCGTGCCGGCGATCTCATACGTCACCAGCCCGCCAACCATGGCGCCGCGTGTATCGATCGCGTGCAGCAGCGATCCGGTCCGGCTGTCGAGCACCATGAACCTGCCGCCCTGATCACCGGCGAATGTCACGCCGCCGGCCGTGGGCGTGATGGCCGCAACGACTGGCTCGTCGGTGCGATGCGCCCAGCGGATCGCGCCGGTTCCCGCGTCGACTGCGGTGACGGTGCCGGTGGGAATATCAGTGGGATCCGGCGTGACCGTGCCACCGTAGTCCACGCGCGGCGGGGCATAGACGGTGGGGGCGGGCCGCAACGTCATGCAACCGCCCTGGCGCGTTCCAACCAGCAGCGTGTTGTTCATGCGGTCCAGCGCCGGCCCGTTCCAGGCCGTGCCGCCCGCAAAACCAGGGCAGATGCGGGTGCCTTCGGGGGTTGCTGGCACGCCTTCGTTCAGCATGGGCATCAACGGCGTGCGGAACAGCGGCTTGCGGGTGTCGCGATCCAGTGCGGTGAGATAGCCGTCCTTGCCGACGAACGCGGTGATGTCACGGATCTGCGGGTTTCGATACAGCACCGGCGCCGCCGCCAGGTCGAAGTCGTGGGTGTCTGCAGGCACCGCCTGGTACCACCACTTCAGGGCGCCGGTCTGGGCATCCAGCACCACCAGGGAGTTCGTGAACAGGTTCGCCCCGGGCCTGTATGCAGCGTCGATATCCGGCCAGGGATTGCCCACGGGCACGAACAACTCGCCCGTCGCGGCATCGAGCGTCATCGCGCCCCAGATTCCGCCGCCGCCGGTCTTTGCAGATTCCGGACGCTGCCAGGTTTCGGCGCCCTGCTCGCTGCCCATAGGAATCGTGTGGAATCGCCACAGCTCGCGGCCGGTGACCGCGTCATAGGCCATGACCCGACCCCGCACGCCGGCATCACCGCCGCCGATGCCCATGAACACCATGCCCTGCCAGGCCAGCGGCGCCGCCGAGGCGAATTCCGACAGGCGCGGCACGCCGATGGCGTTGGACCACAGCAGCTTGCCGGTGGCCGCATCAAGCGCGATCAGGCGTCCGTCACCGGTGCCCCGGAACACGCGCCCATTCAGCACCGCCGGCCCGCGACTGGAATGACGCAGTTCGTCGTCCTCGGGCACGTGGGTGTGCCGCCAGCGCAGCTGGCAGGTGCGCGCATCCACGGCCACGGTCTGGCGGGCCGTGTTGGTGTAGATCACGCCATCGAAGACCAGCAGTCCCGCCGAAAAGGCGGTGGGGCCATCGATGGTCAGGCGGCACACTTCCCTCAGTCGTGCGGCGTTCTGCGGAGTGATCTGCGTCAACGGTGAATAGCGCTGGCCGTCGAGCTGGTTGTTGAAGTTCATCCACTGGTTGCCACCGGTGGCCTGGGGAGCCTGCTGGGCGAGTGCGGGCAGCACGGCAAGCAATCCATACAAGCCAAACAGAACGGCCATCCGACGAGTTCGGGTGACGTGCGCACTGCCGGGTTCCGGTGCTTTCTGGTCGATCATGGTTCCTGCTTTCTCTGTCCGCCTACATTGACACATTAAACAGATGTTTAATAGTATCGAAAGTCACGACCACCACAAACTGCCCCGAGTTGGCACAGGCGAACATGTCCGCGGATATCCGGACCATCAATGCCTCCGGCGCGACATCGGAGCGCCTGCTTGCCGCTGCGGAAACGCTGATCCTGCGAGTGGGTTCCGCTGGCTTGCGCGTGCGGAATATCGCCAAAGAGGCCGACGCCAATGTGGCGCTGGTTTCCTATCACTTCGGCGGGGTCCAGGGTCTGCTGGCCGAGCTGCTTTCCATCAATGCGGCCCGCATCCATGCATCGCGTTCCGCGATGCTGGACAGGGCCCGGCAGGTCGAGAAACGCAAGGACCGCCTGGACAGTCTGATCAGCGCCTACGTGGACCCCATCTGGCTGGTTCAGGCCAGATGGACTGCAGCACCGGCGCGGATGGTGGTGCGCGAGTGCCTCAACGCGATGGAGCAGTCCGCACTGCGTGCGCGGACGGTGGCGCAGATCAACGCGAGCGTGGAAGCGGTGGCTATCCATCTGCTGCCCCTGCTGCCACATCTGTCGCACGGCGAGCTGGTAACGCGGCTGCGATTGCTCAGCGGCGCGACCGAGATGCTCCAGCCGCGGCTGGACAGGCTCGGGTTGTTTCCGGACGAGGGCGTGATGTCCCGCACGCGCCAGTCACTTCTCTCCGACTCATTGCTCAGATTCGCAAGGGGAGCCCTCCAGGCCCCCTGACCCGAGGAAGGATATCCCTCGTGGCAAAAGTCGTGTGCCAGACCTCGACCTGCTCAGCGGCTTGGCGACGCCTGCCGCGCTGCACTCAGTTGACCACCATGCGCAGAAGCGCCAGCGGATCCTTCGCCCGCGCGATGGCCACCATCGAAAGCAGCACGATCATTGCCATCACCCAGCACGCGGCGCGGCCATTGCGCGTGCGCGCGCGCTTCAGCGCGAAACTGCCCAATACGATGTAGGCCAGCAGCAACACCAGTTTGGTGGCGAGCCAGGGCGTGGCAAGGGGGTTCAGGTGCAGCATCGACAGCAGCATCAGCGCCGCGGTCAGCAGCACCGTGTCGATGGTGTACGACAGGTAACGCACTGCCGGATGCTGCGGCAGGGACGACCCCGCGAGCGTCAGCGCCCCGCGCAGCGCGAACAGGCTGCCCGAGGCGATGACGCTGGAGACATGCACCAGCCGCACTTCCGTATAGAACTCGATCAAGCCTTGCCGCTTCCCTTCGTCAGCCACAGCCGGGCCACGAACACGCCGAGCAGGATGGCACCGACGGCGAACAGCGTGTCACCGGGCACCCGCATCCAGACCAGCAGGTGCACGACGCCCTGGTTCATGAACTCCGCCGAGCGCGCGTACCAGTAGCCGTGCTCGATCGCCGCGCGCAGCTGCAGCACGCCCAGCGGCAGCAGCGTGAGCAGTGCCATCAGCGCAAGGCCGATGTTCATCGTCCAGAAGGATCCCCGCAGCAGCGACGGGTTCCAGTCCTGGCCGGGACGCAGTCCGCGCAGGCAGAACAGCATCAGGCCCAGGCCCAGCATGCCGTACACGCCGAACAATGCGGTGTGGCCATGCAGCGGCGTGAGGTTCAGGCCCTGCATGAAATACAGCGCGATGGGCGTATTGATGAGGAACCCGAACAGCCCCGCGCCCACCAGGTTCCAGAACGACACCGCCAGGAAGAACATGATGGGCCAGCGATAGCGCTGCATCCAGCCGCTGTGCCCGCAGTGCTTCCAGGTTTCGTGCGCCTCGAGGCCCACGAGGGCGAGCGGCACTACTTCCAGTGCGGAGAAGCTGGCGCCCAGCGCCAGCACGGCAGTGGGTGTGCCCGACCAGTAAAGATGGTGGAACGTGCCGAGCACGCCGCCGGCCAGGAACACCACCGTGGCGAAGAGCACGTTGATGGTGGCGGTTCGTGCCCGCACCAGGCCCAGCTTCACGAACAGGAAGCTGATCACGGCGACCGCGAACACCTCGAAGAACCCTTCCACCCACAGATGCACCACCCACCAGCGCCAGTACTCCACGACGGCGATATGGGAGTGCTCGTTCCACATGAGGCCTGCGCCGTACAGCAGGCCGATGGCGATGGTGGACATGAACATCAGGGTGACGATGGAGGCCATGTCGTCCTTGCGGCGCAGCGCAGGCCACAGCGCCCGGCCCACGAGCACCAGCCAGATGATCAGGCCGATGAACAGGAACCACTGCCAGAAGCGGCCGATGTCGGTGTACTCCCAGCCCTGGTGACCGAACCAGAAGTTGTGGGCCAGTCCCAGGCGCTGCGTGACGGCCAGCCACTGCCCGGCGAATGCGCCCACGACGATGACCAGAAGGCAGGTGAACAGCACGTTCACGCCGAGCCGCTGGAACCTCGGTTCATGTCCGGAGATGGCAGGCGCGATATACAGCCCCGTGCCGAGCCACGCGGTGGCGATCCACAGCACCGCCAGCTGCGTGTGCCAGCTGCGCGTGACCGAGTACGGCAGCCACTGCGAGAGGTCCGCGCCGTAGAACTCGCGCTCCACCTGGTAGTGCGCCGTCAGTGCGCCCAGCACGATCTGCACGAGGAACAGCGCCATCACCACCCAGAAGTACTTCTGGGTGGCCTTCATCGACGGCGTGGGTTTCAGGCTCTCGAGCGGGTCGGAGACGGGGCAGGCAAGTTCCGGCTCCTTCACATGCCAGGCAACGTAGTGCCAGGCCAGCAGTCCGATGCCAGCAAGCAGGAACACGATGCTGAAGACGCTCCAGATGAAGGTGGAGGAGGTGGGTGTGTTGCCCAGCGCCGGCTCGTACGGCCAGTTGCTGGTGTAAGAGGCAGTGCTGCCCGGGCGTTCGGTGACAGCTGCCCACGCCGTCCAGAACACGAACGCCGACAGCTGTCGGCGCTTCTGCGCATCGACCACAGTGCCATCGCGCATCGCATAGGTTTCGCGCAGCGCCTGGAAGGCAGGATCGTCGCCAAACACGCCTTCGTAGTGCGCACTGACCACGGCGATGGCAGCGGCCCGATCCTGGGATACGCGCAGCACGCCGTTGGCTGGGTCCAGTGTGTTGGCCCGCTGGGCGCGCCGTACGCGCGTGCGCAGGGCTTCCTGCTCTTCCGGGGACAGTTGCGCGATCGCCGCGCCCGCCTGGCGGGCCAGGTGGTCGGCTAGTGCCTCGCCCTCGCGATGCATCCAGTCGGCACTCCAGTCCGGCGCCACCAGCGCGCCGTGGCCCCAGATGGAACCCAGCTGCATGCCGCCGATGCTCTGCCACACGACGCGGCCGGTTTCGATGTCGGCGCGGGTGAAGATCACCTCGCCAGACTGCGTCTCGACCCGTTCGGGTATCGGCGGCGCCTGCTGGTAGAGCTCACGCCCCATCCACAGCAGCACGCCGAAGGAAATCACGAGCAGGGCTGCTAGGCCCGTCCACAGTCTTCTGGTGGTGTTCACGGCATGGGTTCCCTTATAATGTGCAAATAATATGCATATTTAAGCGCCGTTCAATTGACCAGCGTCAAGTTCCGGGACTGGACGTATGAATTGACAGCCAGGCTTGGTACTCCGTAGCCTAGCCGCGCGAAAGGTGACCCCTCGCGGCAACGCGAAGGGTTTAAACGGGAAGCCGGTGCGCGATTACATCGCCATTCCGGCACTGCCCCCGCAACGGTAGATGGGTTTGGTTCGCTGGCCGCGCGCTGCGGATCCGGTCAATCCGGCATCCACGGCGCATCCACTGGAAGCTTCGGTTTCCGGGAAGGTAGGTCTTTCGAACGGTTCGATGGCTCATGCCGTCGCTTCCTGCCCATGAGTCCGGAGACCGGCCTTTGCGCGGAAGTCATGCCAGCCAACCATCAGTCGTGCGGGGACGCACGGCAGGAGCCATATCCAATGCGCAAGTCCATTTCGGGGCCGCTGGGCCTCTTCGCGTTCGTGTTCCCTTTGGCGGTCGCCGCAGGAAACTTGAGCGAGGTGGTCATCACGGCCAATCGCGTGCCAGAGCCGCTGGATGCGGCATTGGCCGCCACCACGGTGCTGACACGCGAACTGATCCAGGCGCGCCAGGCCACCTCGATCGAGGACCTGCTGCAGGGCGTCGAGGGCCTGTCGATCGGCAACAGCGGTGGGCCTGGCAAGCTCACGTCATTCTTCGTGCGTGGCGCCGACGCTGATCATCTGTTGGTGCTGGTTGATGGCGTGCGAATAGGCTCGGCCACGGCCGGCACCGCCGCCTTGCAGAACCTGCCGGTCGAGATGATCGAACGAATCGAGTTCGTGCGCGGTCCGCGCTCCAGCCTGTATGGCTCCGAGGCGATTGGCGGCGTGCTGCAGATTTTCACCCATCGGCACACCGGCGATGGATTCAGGCCCGAGTTCGCGCTGACCGGCGGTAGTCTGGGCACGCGCCGGGGTTACGCTGCACTGGCCGGTGGCGACGATCGCGCATGGTTTCGCTTGCAGGCCAGCGCCGAGGCGACGCGTGGCTTCGACGCCTGCCGCGGAAGCAGCACGCAGTTCGCCGGCTGCTTCACCGAGGAGCCCGATGCCGACGGCTATCGCTATCGCTCCGGCAACCTTGCGGCCGGCTGGCAGGTTGGTGAACACACCCGTTTCGAAGGCAACCTGCTGCGCGCGACGAGCCGTGCGGAGTATGACGGTTCCTTTACCAACGAGAGTCGGATTCTTCAGCAGGTGGCCGGTTTGTCGGCCTCGCGGGAGCTCGAAGCGGGCGGCCGTCTGCAGTTCACGCTCGGCCGCGCCTGGGACCGTTCGCGCGATTACCTGGGCGAGAGCTTCGCGGGTCGTTTCCAGACGCGCCGCGACAGCGCCAGCCTGCAATGGAATGTTCCGCTGGCTGCGGGACGCCTGCTGACACTGGGCGTCGACCACCAGCGCGATCATGTCGCCAGCGATACTGCCTACGTTCGCAGCGCGCGCGACAATACCGCGCTGTTCGCGCAGTTCGTGGGTGATGCCGGCCCCTGGCGCACCGAGTTCAGCCTGCGCGGGGATGACAACGCGCAGTTCGGCCAGCACGCTACAGGCACCGCGGCCATCGGTTACGCCTGGTCGGATGCGATCCAGCTGCTGGTGCAGGCCGGCACCGGGTTCAAGGCGCCAAGCTTCAACGACCTCTACTATCCCTTCTTCGGCAATCCCGAGCTTGATCCGGAGCGTTCGCGCAGTTTCGAGCTGGCGGTACGCGGCCACGCCGAATCCGCGCGCTGGCGCGTCTCGTTGTTCGCAACCCGGTTCCGCGACCTGATCGGCCTGGACGAGAAACTTCCTGCCGGCCAATATCGACTCGGCGCGGGTGCTCGGCATCGAGGCAGGCACGGGATTCACGTGGCGTGGATTTCGCGTGGAATCCGGAGTCACCTGGCAGGACACCGAGAATCGCTCCGCCGGCCCGAACCAGGGCAATCGTCTGGCGCGGCGGCCGCGGCTCTCCGGGCATCTGGATCTGGAAACGAAACCGTGGCGTTCTACAACCAGTCTGGCCGCACGGGCTATCTGACGCTGCGCTACGCGCCCGTTTCGCGGTAGCGGCACAACCCGGGCCCGTAACGAACGGGCCCCTGCCAGCGTACGGCAATGATGAGCATGTCCAAGTTGCGCTGCGCCTGGCGTGGCTTCGCGCTTCCGTCGGCGGATCAGCGCGGCCCTGGGCGGTGTCGGGTGTCTCCCAGGGCTGCAGCAGGCCCGGCCGCTTGTGTGAACTCACCCGACGAGCGGATGTGCTGCCGCTCGCGTTCCACGTCACCTACTGGAACGACCTGGGCTGGCGAGACCGGTTCAGTTTTCCGGAAGCGGACGCGCGCCAGACTGCCCGCGGGCGCAGCGTCTACACGCCGCAGGACATCAACGGCGCCCACTCGGCGCCGCAGAAATAGTCCCCCCCCCCCCCCCCCCTCCCTGGCGACCCTGCGGACGTTGGCTGCGGCTGGCCGCCTGCCCCGCCCCGCCCCGCCCCGGTTCCGGCCGACCGTCGAACTGGTACCGCAGTCGGCGCCCCCCGCCCCCCCATATAAAGGGCGGGGGGGCGCCCGCCGAACCGCGCGCGCCCGCCCACGCCCCCTACCCCGGCAAGCGATTGGCCGCGCCTTCTCCCCCCCCCCCCCGCCCCCCCCCCCCCACGCCGCCCCCCGCCTCCCCCCCCCCCCCCCCCCCCCCCCCCCCCCCCGCCCCCCCCCCCCCCCCCCCCCCGCCCCCCCCCCCCCCGCCCCCCCCCCCCCCCCCCCCGCCCCTTTTACAGGGAGGACGACCTTAAGACGAATAGTCCTCCCCGCAAGTAACGAAACCTCGAGTCCATGCGTATCAGTCACCGTGGACCATCACATTCTGGTCATCGAAGACGATCCGGCAATAGGCCAGCTGCTCTCGGCGCAGCTGGCAGGGCCGGGCACGGTCGTGGAAGTCCAGCGGGACGGCCAGGAAGGATTGCGTCGCGCCGCGATGGGGCGCTGGAACCTCTACATCGTCGATCGAATGCTGCCGGATACCGACGGCGTAACCCTCTGCCGCGCGCTGCGCCTTCGGGACGCTGCCACCCCGGTCATTTTCCTGACGGCCCGCGACACCGAGACAGACCGCATCGAGGGGCTCGATGCCGGCGCCGACGACTACATCGGCAAGCCCTTCGGCATGGCGGAGGTGCAGGCGCGTGTGCGCGCCCAGCTGCGTCGTGGCGCCCGGCCTGGCCGGGACCCGGACCAGGATGGACAGGACGAACCCCTGGAGATCGGCGGGATTCGAGTCGATCCGCGCGTACGCATGGCATGGCTCGCGGCCCGGCCGGTAGCGCTGACCGAGCGGGAGTGTCGATTGCTCCATCACCTCATGCGGCACCGTGATCGCGCCTGGTCGCGCGAGCAGTTGCTGAATCGCATCTGGGGGCCGGGCTATGACGGCTATGCGCACACGGTCAATTCCCACATCAATCGACTGCGCGCCAAGATCGAACCAGACCCGGCACACCCACGATTTATCCTGACCACCTGGGGGACAGGCTATCGATTCTGCGCCGCGAGCGAATAGTGCAGCGGTCTGATCTGAAGCTCGTCTCCGGCGTGGTGGTGGCGCTCGCCGTGCTGGGTTTCATGAGTGCTGGCGTCATGGCCTTTGCCGCACGTCGCCACTTCGATGAGCTTACGCAGCGGCTCAACGCAAGCATCGCCATGTACGTCGATCGTGCGGCGCCATTGCTGCGCGAAGGGAACGTGGACCACGAGGTTCTGGAGCAGATCGCCGGTCACGCGATGGTGGTCAATCCGCTGGCCAGGGTGTACCTGCTGGATGCTCGCGGAAGGGTGATCGGCGGCGGAAACGGGCAGGTGGATCCGGATCCGCTGCGGCGATGGCTTGCCGGCCACCGTGGCCCGCTGTATGGCGACGATCCGGCGCACCCGGGAGGTCGCAGCATCTTCTCCGTGCATCCGGTGCGCGGCGGCGACGGGTTCGTCTACGTCGTGCTGGGCGGCGCGCAGTTTGCAGATGCCGGGGGATTCGTTTCGTCCAGTCGCATCCTCACGGTCACGCTGCTGTTGTTGACGTCGATCATGGCCCTGGGTGGCGCGATCGCCGTGGCGATTGACAGGCGCACACGGCGCAATCGCGCACAAGTCGAGGCGCTGCGCAGCCTGGATCAAGACCGTCGGCGGCTGTTCGAGTCCATCGGGCACGATCTGCGTACACCCCTGTCAGCCGCTTGTGGCTATCTCGAAATGCTGGAGCAGGACGCTGGCCTGTCCGGGGAAATGCGACGCGAATACCTCTCCCTGGTCAGTGCGCACTGCCGCCGGCTGGCCAGGCTGGTGTCCCAGATATTCCGGCTGGCCCGGCTTGAATCGCCTGGCAGGCAGCCGATCCTGGAGCCGGTGTCGGTGTGCGACCTGGCCCGCGACATCGGCGCGCGCTTCGAGCGTGACACCCGGCCTGGCGCCAATCGCGTGCTGCTGGACATCGAACCCTCGGCACCCCTGGTGCTCGCCGACTGCGAGCTGATCGAGACGGCCATCGAGAACCTGCTGGACAACGCCATTCGCCATGGCGGACCGGAATCCGCCTCGCGGCTTGCCGTCGAGATCCATCAGGCAGAGCTGGTCGTCAGTATTCAGGACAGCGGGCGAGGCTTCGACCCGCAAGCCGTGCGCGCCAGTACGGAAGGGGTGCAGTCCCGCAATGGTCTCGGACTGATCATTGTTCAGCGGGCGTTGGGGCTCCTGGGCACACGACTGGACATCCGCTCCGCGCCCGGCTGCGGCACGACCATGTCGTTTCGTCTCGCCGTGATGAATCCGTGAACAACCGAACTCCAGAATGCATCGCGGCGGCATGTTGCCGCCACCATTACAGGAGAGACTCATGCGATTCTTGAAAGTGTTGGGTGCCGCTGCGCTGCTGGCCACTGTCACCACCGGGGCCGTTGCAGACGGTGGCAGCCAGGGTCGCTCGGTGCGCGAGTTCGAAGTCACGGTGACCAACCTCACGGCGGGCGTCGTCTTCACGCCGCTGCTCGTTGCGACCCACAGCGGGCGCATCAGCATGTTCAAGCCGGGACAGCCGGCCAGCGATGGCCTGGGTATCCTGGCCGAAGGCGGGGACACCGCGCCGCTGCAGGCTGCGCTGGGCAATTCCGGTGAGGTGCTTGACGCGGTGTCAACGTCGGGGTTGCTGGCGGCGGGCGCCTCGGTGACGGTGAAGGTCCGCGGAAGCTCGCGCTTCGACCGGCTCAGCGTGGCGGGCATGCTCCTGCCGACCAATGACGGATTCGCCGGGCTGAACAGCGCCGAGCTGCCCTGGGATCGGGCGAGTGTGACCTATACGCTCAGCGGCTACGATGCGGGCACCGAGCCCAACGACGAGATCTGCGCAAACATTCCGGGTCCGCAGTGCGGCGGGGCGGGAGTATCACAGGGTGGTGCGGAGGGCTTCGTGCATGTGCACGGTGGCATTCACGGCATCGGGGACCTGAGCGCCGCGAAGTATGACTGGCGCAACCCGGTGGCCCAGGTCACCATCCGGCGGGTGCGTTGATGCCGCGATTCGCCTGCTGATTCATGGCCCGGATACTTCCCCCGCTGTGTTGGGCAGCGGGTTTCTGGCGGTCGCGGTGTGGGCGAGCTGGTCGCTGCGGGATTCCAGCCCGGCAGCGACCAGTGCCAACGCGGCGACGATGGCTGCGGCTGAAGTCACGCGCAGCGGTTCGCCGGCGATGCTTCCCGCGCGCGGCGCAGAACAGAATCAATCTGTCGCGGCGATGGCTGCTTCCCAGTCGGAATCCACGCACGACGATCCAGAGCGTCTGGAGCAGTACATGAGGCGCGCGGCCGCCTTCCATGACGACGGTTCGCTGCGTGGAGTACGCGTCTATCCTGGCTGGGACGAGCAGGTTTTCGACGAGGCTGGCCTCGAGGCTGGCGATCTGGTCGTCGCGGTGAACGGCGAACCCCTGAATGATCCAGTGCGCGCCAGCGACCTGCTGGATAGCCTGGGGCCGCGCTGCAACCGCGAGGATAACTGTCGAGCGCGAGGCCGTGCTGGCGGAGTTCATGCTGTGGTTTCCGTAAAGATACGTATGTCCGGAGGTGTTCAGCATGGCAACGCTGACTGCTTTGGATCCGTATCAGGCCTGGTGAAAGGGTCCGCAGATTCAGGATGGAACCCACCGGCTAGTGCTTGGCGGGTTGACTACGCGGACACATTGTTATTACAATTGTAATAACATTATCAAGGATGGTGGGTATGGTCACGCTGAAAGTACGCAAGGTGGGCAATTCGCTGGGCCTGGTGCTTCCGAAGGAAGTGATTGGTCGTCTGCGCACTGCCGAAGGCGAGGAAGTGTTTCTGGTCGAAGGCCCGAACAACACCTATCGCCTGACGCCGTTCGATCCGGACTTCGAGAAGAAGATGTCCAAGGCGGAAGAGATCATGACGCGCTACAGGAACACGCTGCACGTCCTGTCCAAATGAAGCAGCCGGTCTGGATCGAGGAAGCCCTCGTGCTGGCCATCCATGATAGGCAGCTTGTCGAGCATGGTGGGGCAGAGGGCTTGCGCGACGAGTCTCTGCTGCGCTCAGGTCTGGCAAGACCTCGCAATCACCTGCCTACGAGCAGGCGGATGTCATCCAGCTCGCAGCGATGTATACAGCGGGCATAGTCAAGAATCATCCGTTCCTGGACGGCAACAAGCGAACCGGGTTCGTGGTCGGCGTGCTCTTTCTCGAGCTCAATGGCTATTCCTTCGTCGCAACCGAGGAGGCAGCAGCGCAGGCGGTGCTGTTGCTGGCCGCCGGCGACATCGATGAGCTCGGCTACGGCGAGTTTCTGCGCGCCAATTCCAGGGGTTCGCCATCCAGGCGGTGATCGGGAAGAGCATCCGCATGGCAATCAATCGGTTGGGAAGCGGTTTGGATCCCCCACCCTCCGCCCGTTTCCAAATTTCGATTTGACCGGGCAGCCAGCCGGTGTACCTTTCCGGCGTGACCCCTGCCCAGCGTGCAGAGCAAGCCGGATTCGACCTCAGTCTCGTCGAGGCCTGCCTGCGACTCACCCCGGAGCAACGATTGCATCAGCACCAGTCGGCGCTGGACTTCGTACTGATGGCGGAAAGGGCGGGCAGGGAGATGCGTGAGCGAGCTCAACAGCCTGCTGCAGCGCCTTAGCGACATGGCTCGAGCATGGCCACGTCGGGAACCTCCTTCCTCGAGAATCCCGCGCCAGGTGTTGCAGTGCAGAACATGTACCTGCAGACCGACCTGGGTGCGCTCATCAAGGCAAAGGAATCCGTCGGGCGGCAGAAGGATCTGCTCGCAGCGATGGAGCTGCGGGCAATCGCTTCCCGGGAGCGCTGAAGGCGAGGGTTCGAATCCCTCACTCTCCGCTACTTCTCCGCTGCCATCCGCGCCGCCACCGCGCACTCCTCCGCCACGCGGAAGTACCGCTGCACGGCATCCGTGCCGATGACGTAGGGATGCGGCTGCCCGGCCTTGCGGCTGGCCAGTGCAGGCAACTTCACCGTAGTGCCGTCGTAGGCGGTGTGGTTGGACAGCAGGATGTCCGCGTTGGCGGCGCGCGCCACTTCGCGGAAGCGAGCGGCGGACTCTGCATAGACTTTCAGCCGCGCATCCCGCGGATCGTCCGGGCGGTCGCGGAAGTTGAACAGTGTGCCGCCCCAGAGCACGGCCGTGTGGGCCTTGCCGTTGTCATGCACGGGCAATACGGTGGAGAGTGTTCCATGCGTGTGGCCGGGAGTCAGGTGCACGCGAACCGTGGCATCACCTAGCTTGATGGCCATGCCATCGGTGGCGACGATGTCGCGCTTCGCCTTGATCTTGTCGTTGCCGGCTTCGTAGAGCTTCCAGTCCACCTCGGACATCACAATGCGCGCGCCGTGCTGCTGCAGGATGCCGGCGCCGCCGGAGTGGTCGGCGTGCGCATGACTGATGATCACGTAGCGGATTTCCTTCGGGTCGATGCCCAGCTTCTTCAGGCCACCGATGACTTCATCCTCGACCGAATAGTCAAAGATGGAGTCCACGAGGATGATGCCGTCGCTGGTGCGCAGGCCCCACACCGAGAAGACCGTCTGGCCGAGGAAGAACAGATCGTCGAACACGCGCGCCGGCTCCGCGTACCACTTGCGCGCCGGATCCGTGCCGGGCAGTTCAGCAGGCACCTCATCCAGAGGCGGCGCAGCCTTGATGGCCTTGATGGGGTCCTCGCACAGCCGGCCGAAGATGAAACCGTGGTCCGTGCCGGCGGCGCGGCGCGCGGCCTCCACGTGCTGGGCAACCGACTGCGCCGGAGCGTCGGCAGCGATGGCTGCGGAGCTCCAGACGACGGCGGCCGCGAGTGCGAACAGCTTGGCTTTCATCCCGATCTCCTTGTCCAGGGCTATTCAATCCGGTTGCCCGTGCCATCGTAGCCGGTGTTGGTGGCACTGCGCCGGCCCTGGAACAGCCGGTAACCAGGGCGGTTCTGCCAGCTTGAAGGCCCGGAAAGGATCTTGCCGTGTTTCAGCACGGTTTCCCGCACGATCTTCTCGCGCGCGTTGTAGCTCTCGTCGCCGTCGCGATCGCCGGCCTGCCAGCCGAAATCGTTGCTCGCCACCATGACGATGTCGATGCCGGGCACTTCCTCGAGGATGGTGTCGATCATGCCCACGCCTTGCGGGTTCTCGATCTGGATCATGATCAGGATGTTGTTGTTGGCGTTCGACTGATAGGCAGGGCCCCAGAGTTGCGTGAACTGTCCGCCGCCGGAGCTGCGGTGTCCCCAGGGCTTGGTGTTGGGGTTGTCGCGGCTGCCAATCGGCCACTTGGCATACAACACCGCATTTCGCGCCTCCTCGACGGTGTCGACCATCGGAACAATGATGCCCAGTGCGCCAGCGTCGGTGGCTTTCTGGATGTCACCCTTGTTGGCGTTGGGCACCCGAACGAACGGGATGCAGCCTGCCTGTGCGATGACGCGAACCAGGTCATCCACTTCGCGCCATGTCAGGCGGGAATGCTGCATTTCGATCCAGATGAAGTCCTGTCCTTCGCAGGCCTTCTTGGCGGCCTCGAGATCCGGCTGCATGATGGTGTTGCTGAAAATCTGCCTGCCCGCCTTCAGCTTGGTGATGACGGTGTTGAACGTCACCGAGCCGGCTGGAATGACCTGCCCGCGGCCGCTACCCGGCGGGCCGGCCGGTGCCTGTGCTGCCGCCGAGGTCCGCGCAGCGAGCGCGGAAACCAGGGCGACGCCGGCTGCGCCTGCCAGCATCTCACGCCGGCTGATGATCTCGTTCCCGACGTCAGTTTCTTTCATGGCAATGCTCGCGCTTGCTGGAGGGATGATGGTGAAGGCTATGGCAATGCATACGCGAGGATCTCCGCGCCATCGCTGCCGCTGACGGCCAGCACGATGAACTGCTTGCCATCGATCACGTAGGTCATGGGTGAGCCGGTCTGCTTGCTGGGCATCTCGACGGCGCCGACATCCTCGCCGGTCAGCTTGTCGTAGGCGCGCAGCAGCGCCACGCGCTTGCCGACTTCATTGGTGTGCACGCCGCCCTCACCCGCGACCAGCAGGGACTTCGTGGTCAGCGTGCCGATGAAGGTGCGTCCAGGCTGGCCGAGGCGGGGCAGCTTCATGCCGCGCAGCGCGGGATGGTTGGCGATCTCGTCCGGCGTCGAAGAATGGGTTTTCTGCCACAACCTCTCGCCGGTGTTCATGTCATAGGCGGTGATCCGGTCGTAAGGCGGCTTCAACAGCGGCAGGCCCTGCACATTGACCCCGCCTCGAGTGACCCCGGCGCCCGGAGCGCGCGCCTGACCTCCGATATAGCCCATGTCGGACTGCTGCGCAGTGGCGGCAACCAGGCCGCTCAGGTAGACGCTGGTGTGCGAATGGATGTAGAGGCGATTGGTCTCCGGGTCGAACGATCCGCCTGGCCAGTTCGCGCCACCGACGTCGGAAGGCACTTGCAGCGTAGCCAATGGCCCTTCGAGCGAACTCAGGACAGGCGGCGTGAACAGCGGGCCCATCCTGTAGCGCTTCACGACTTCCAGCGCCTGCGCTTTGAGCTCGGGCGTCAGGTCAATCAGATCGCCATCGGTGATGCCCTGCATGTCGAACGGCAGGGGTCGAGTCGGAAACGGCTGCGTGGGGCTGCTGCGTTCTCCCGGCGCGTCGGACTGCGGCACGGGCCGCTCCTCGATCGGCCAGATCGGCTCGCCGGTCTCGCGGTTGAACACGAACAGGAAGGCCTGCTTGGTGGGCTGCGCGATGGCCTTGATCGTGCGGCCGTTCCGCTGCATGTCGAACAGGATCGGTGCGCAGGAAAGATCGTAGTCCCACAGGTCGTGATGCACCGTCTGGTAGTGCCACTTGCGCCTTCCGGTCTTCACATCCACGGCCACGAGGCTGTCGGCAAAAAGCGTATTGCCAGGCCGGTTACCACCGTAGTAGTCGCCGGTGGGCATTTCGACGGGCAGGTAGACGAGGCCCAACTCAGGATCGGCGCTCATCTGCGACCAGACGCCGGTATTGCCATTGCGCTCCGCGGCGTTGTCGAGCCAGGTGTCGTACCCGAACTCGCCGCGCCGGGGAATGGTGTTGAAGATCCACAGCCGCTTTCCGGTGCGGGCGTCGTAGCCACGCACCATGCCGCGCGCATTGCGCATCGTGCGTGGCGCGCCTCCCGGACGATGCGCGACGCCGACGACGATCACGTCACCAACGATCAGCGGCGTCGCATTGAGGCCCAGCTCGGCGCTTTCGAGATCGACCTCCTGATCGGCCTCGAGCTTGAGATCCACCGCGCCATTCCTGCCGAACGAGGGCACGGGAATGCCGGTCCTGGCATCCAGCGCCAGCATCCGGTAGCCCGGCGTCACGTAGATCACCCGGCGATCGGTGCCCTCGGCGCTGGCCCAGTAGGCAACGCCGCGGCCGGCGCCGTTGCGGGGCGAGTTCTGGCCGCGCTTGCCCTCATCCTCGGTGTGCATCCACAGCATTTCACCGGTGACAGCGTTCAGCGCGATGGCCGCGCGCCGGGTTCCGGCGGTGGTATACAGCGTGCGATCCACCAGCAGCGGCGTCGCTGAATAAAGCGTGTCGGGCCTGGGGCCCAGGAAATCTGTCTTCAGCCGCCAGGCGACTTCGAGCTGGGCGAAGTTGTCTTTGGTGATCTGGTCGGCGGGCGAGTAGCGCTGACTTGCGAGGTTGCCACCGTAGGTGGTCCAGGCGATGTCGGGTCCCCGCCTGGCGGCAGAGGAGGGCGCCGCTACCGCGCCACTACGCGGGGCCACGCCAACAGCTGGCGCAGCAGGCGCTGCGGCCACACTGCGCGACGGCGCACTTCCGAACAGCATCCTGGCAAGTTGCGCGCGGTCACCGGGCAGCGCCGTGGTTCCCTCAGGCATGCCGGCGTTGCGCAGCAGGAAGGCGAGCACCGCGAGGTACTGCGACTCCGGCAGGCTCTTCGGTGCCGTGGGCGGCATGGTCTCGATGCCCTCGAGCAGGCGGCGCAGGTCCTTGCCATTCCACGCATCTTGAAACTGCGCGCCTGCCAGCGCGGTGGCCTTTTCGCGACCGGCGAGATCATCGCCGTGGCAGACCGCGCACTGTGCAAAGTAGATCTTTTCGCCGGCCGCTGCCTGTTCGGCAGAGTAGACGGCGAGCGCGGCAGATGGCTGCGGCGGCTGCTGGGCGGCCAGTACGGCGCATTCAAATAGAAGGGCTCTCCAATGGCGAATCGGAGGGGAGGCATGGCTCGTTGTCTTCTTTGGTTTTCTTTGAGCGACATCATTGTACAAGTCCCAAGTCACATCGAACGGTTCGCCGGAACCGAGCCCGCTGTCGCCTGACAGCCGCACAAGGCGATTCCATACGGCTCCGTTACTCCTTACTCGAGAATGGGTTCAGATCTCCAGCGCCCCGGTGGAGTCCCCGATCTTCCCCACAGGCACATCCAGCCTGTGCAGCATGGCCAGCAGCAGATTCGACATCGGCGTATGCGGGGCAAATGACAGGTGGCGATTGCCCTGCAGTCGACCCCCTGCGTTGCCGGCCAGGATGATGGGCAGCGGGTCGAAGTTGTGTTCGTTGGCGTCGCTCATGCTGCTGCCATAGAGCGCCATCGTGTTGTGCAGCAGGTTGTGTTCGCCGTCAGGCGTGTTCTGCAGCTTGGCAAGGAACCTGGCGATCAGGTTGGCGTGAAACGCGTTGATCAGCGCGAACTGTTCCATGTTCCGGCGCTCGTTGCTGTGGTGCGAGGCGTTGTGGAACCCTTCTGCCACGCCACTGCCCGCGTAGCGGGTGTTGGAATTGTCCCGAGCCATCATCAGCGTGGCAACGCGGGTGATCTCGGTCTTGAATGCCAGCACCTGCAGGTCGAACATCAGCTCTACATGCGCCTCGAAGCTGGGCGGCGTGCCGGCTGGCGCGTCGGGCAGCGCCGTGCTGCCGGCCAGCTTTTCGCCAATGCGCTGCACGCGGCGTTCGATTTCGCGAACTTCCTGCAGATAGTCGTCCATGCGGGCGCGGTCCGCGGCAGAAATGCCCCGCTGCAACTGCGACGCCTGCGACCGGATCGAATCCAGGATCGAAGCCGACTGCGCCCGCCGCTCGCGGCGCTGCGCATCGGTGCTGCCATCGCCGAAAAGGCGTTCGAACACCCGCTGCGGATCGTTCTCCATCGGCAGCGGCAGTGACTCGTTCTTGTAGCTGAGCGTATTGCGATAGGCACAGGTGAAGGCGAGGTCGCAGCCGCCGATGGCAGGCTCGATCGACATCTCGATCGATGGCAAAGGCGTGTCCTGCCCCATCACGGCGGCGGCTATCTGGTCCGCGGAGGCACCCACCTTCGCCATGTCTCCCTTGAACGGATGCGCGCCGGTCAGGAACACCGCCGCCGCCCGGGAATGGTTTTCGGCTCCGCCGGAATCCTCGCCACCCGCCGGCGCCACATTCCTGTGTGCCAGGTTGCTGATGACGGTGATGCTCTGCCGGAACGGTTCGAAGGGCTTGAGGATCTGCGAGAACTCCAAATCCCTTCCTACGGTCTTTGGCGTCCACAGATCCATCGTGGCGCCGTGCGGGATGTAGATGCACGACAGGCGTGGCTTAGGCCGTGCTGCCGTCTGTGCAAGCGCCGTGGCCGCCGGGATCATGGCATCCAGCACCGGCAGCGCCACGGTGACGCCGAGGCCACGCAGCACGGTACGGCGGGGCAGGTGTTTGCGGGTCAGGAATGTCATTCAGTGCTCCCGGGCCACGAGTGGACTTTCAGGGGTCGGCTGCTTGACGCGTCGCTGGAAGACAGGGCTCAGCGCCACTCCTTTGATCAGATCCCTGAGCCTGTAATCGCGCGCCTTGGCGCGGCTGACGATGCTGCGGACCGTCGGCATGTCGTGGTACTCGACCTTGCGGCCGATTCCGTAGGCCAGCAATTTCTCTGCAACGGTTTCGGCGAATTGGGGACTCCTGGCCATCAGCGCCTGGCGCAGACCGGCGGCGCCATGGAGCGGCGTTCCATCCCAGAGTGCGTGGAGGCATCCACGGTCTGGCCGGCGGTGGCATCGCGCCATTTGCCGATGGCATCGAAGTTCTCCAGTGCGATACCGATGGGATCGATCACGCCATGGCAGGCATTGCACGAGGGATTGGTGCGGTGCTGTTCCATGCGCTGCCGCAGAGTGGCCGGCGCCGTGCCGGGCGCCGGTGGCTGGTCAAGGTTCACCTCCACGCCTGGCGGTGGTGGTGAGGGTGGCGTGCCGAGCAGGTTCTCAAGCACCCACTGGCCCCGCTTGACCACGGAGGTGCGGTTGGGCGCCGACGTCAGCGTCAGCACGCTGGCGTGACCCAGGATGCCGCGACGATCGGCGTTGGTGACCGGCACGCGCCGGAATCGGCTGCCCTGGACGCGTGCAATGCCATAGTGCCTGGCCAGGCGCTCATCCACGAAGGTGTAGTCGGCATCGAGCAGGTCGAGCACGCTGCGGTCTTCGCGAAGGATCGAGGCGAACAGCAGCTCTGTTTCGCGCTGCATCGATTCGCGCAGCGTGCCATCGTAATCCGTGGACGTGGGGTTGATGGTGGCAAGTTGCCGCAGGCCGAGCCATTGCTGGGCGAAGTTCTGCACCAGCGCGTCGGCGCGCGGGTCGGCCAGCATGCGATCGATCTGCTGTTCCAGCTTCCTTGCATGGGTCAATTCGCCGGCGCCGGCGGCACGCAGCAGTTCCTCGTCTGGAATGCTGCTCCACAGGAAGAATGACAGGCGCGACGCCAGCTCATGTCCGCCGAGGGCATAGCTGTCGCCAACCTTGATGGATTCGGGCTCCTGCTCGAAGCGGTAGATGAAGCGCGGATCGCTCAGGATGCGGGCCAGCGCGTACTGCACGCCGGTATCGAAATCCCGCAGTTCGGCGCCCTGTCGGTAGAAGCCTTCCAGTTCCTTGATCGCTTCGTCGGGCACGGGGCCCCGCCAGGCGCGGGTCGCAAGCCGGGTGATGATCCGCCTTGCGCAACCAGCCTGCTCCGACGGCTCCTTCGGGTAACAGACAAATATCCTGCGCCGGCTTTCCGTATCTCCCACGCCCTGCGGATTGAGCGGCCCCTGCAGATCGAATCCCCCCACGTTCACGCTCTGCGCATGCACGGCGAAGAGATCATTCACCTCCTGCTCGGCGGTCGTGTGCAGGAAGGTCACCTGCACCGTGTGCGAGCCGGCCTTGACCGGCAGGCGCAGGCGAGTGGGCTTGCCGGCCTCGATGAGGGCCACCCGTACGCCGTCGATGGCCACTTCAATCGGGTCCCGTGTGCCCACCTGCGGCAACACGAAGTTGTTGGGGCCGCTGCGACGGATCGTGAATTCGTACTCTGCATCCAGCGGGAACACATGCTGCACCTTCAGGCCGCCACGTGTGCCCAGCGGCAGGCCATCGACGTGCACCGACTGTGACACGCCGGCCGGAGCCTGGAAGCGGGTCATGACGGGGCTGCTGCCCAGGTCGCCCACGGCGAGCCGGCTGATGCGCGACGCGGCGGTGATGTACGACTGCAGCAATGCAGGGGAGAGCATCAGCGCGCTGGCGATGTTGTCGAAACCGGACACCGAATCATCCGCCGGCAACAGCTGACCGGCATCCACCGGCAGGGCCAGCAGGTCTCGCACCGCGTTGGCGTATTCGCTGCGGTTCATCCGGTGCAGCAGCACGGCACCGGGATTTGGATGCCGGATGGCAACCCGGTCGAGTGCCGTTTCCAGGGAGCGGGCCACGCGGGTGATGTCGGCAACGGGAGGGCGCTTCTGCCCCGGTGGCGGCATCATGCCGCTGCGCAGTTTGCGCGCCACCTTCTCCCACAGCTGCGCATCCGGGTGCAGGTCGCCCGGGTTCAACTGATCGATCGCAAAGCCACCTGAGAAGTCGTCGGTGTTGTGACACTTGCTGCAGTACTGCTTCAGTGTGTTCCAGTGACCGGTGCCCAGTTCCTGCGCGCTGGCATTCGCTGCCAGCAAGCCAACGACCACCAGCAGGGAAAATCGCAACGTGCTCATTGCGCCACCGGCGATTCGGCGCCCGGTCCCCGTGAGGGCGGACGGTGATTGAGCTCATCCAGCAGCGCGATGGTGTGGGGCTTCAGCTCGGCGCCGACTGCGGCAAGGAACACGCCCCCGGCCCAGCGATAGGCATCACGGCCCTGCTTGTCGACGGCATCCAGTCGCGCGCCATTCGCCACCAGCAGCCTGATGATGTCGTTGGCGCCCTTGTTGGCGGCCCCCAGCAGCGCGGTGAGTCCCATCGAATTCACGGCATTCACGTCGGCCTTGTGGTCGAGGCAGATGCTGATCGCCTGCAGCAGGCTCGGCATCGATTCCGTATAGGTCTGCTGCACCACCCAGCCCACGCCAGACGCTGCCATCAGCGCGGTCGTGCCGCCATGTGTTGCAAGGTTGGGGTCGGCGCCGTGCTCGAGCAGCAGACGCATCACCGTGGTATCGCCCGAGAATGCCGCGCGCAGAAAAGGCGTCTGCCCGGTGTAGTCCACCCACGACACATCGTTGAGGGCGTAGAGCCATTTGCGCGAAGGCGGAACCTCGCGCGTGCGCGCATTGACGTTGGCGCCTTTCTCCAGCAGCAACCTGATCAGCGGCAGGCTTGCGGCGCGATCAACATTGTTGGTGACGGGGCTGTCTTCAAGGCGGTTGTTCATGTCGAGGTTGCGGTATTCCACGGCCGCCCACAGCGGCGTGCGGCCATAGAAGTCATCGACATTCACGTTCGCGCCGGCTTCGATCAACTGCCGGGCCGCACCGAGCTGGTTGTTCAGCACCGCCATCAGCAGCGGCGTCATGCCATTGGCTTCCGCCAGTTCGAGGTTGGCGCCACGTTTGATCAGCACGGCTAAAGCCCCATCCGCGCCTTCACGCGCAGCGTAGAGCAGGGGCGTCATGCCGCCCTTGACCGGATCGCGCCGCCCGCGGTCAGGCAGGCCGCCGCGATTGATGCCCGCACCTTCCGAGCCGCACCCCGTGCCCTTGCAGGGTGGAATGAAGGGCGGCGTTTCGCCCACGGTGGTGCGTGCGTTGATATCGGCGCCGCTGTCCAGGAGCAGCGCGATCGCGTCGGCACTGTTGCTGCGCGCTGCCAGCATCAGGGCGGTCTGGTTGAAGGCCGGCTCCCGGGCATCGACCTTCGCGCCGGCGTCAATGAGGAGCCGCATGGCTTGCACGACACCCGCGCGGGCGGATGTCATCAGCAGTGTTTCGCCAGACGGGGCAGCGCCATTCGGATCGGCGCCGGCCGCCAGCAGCGCGGCCATCATGTCGGTATTGCCGTGCAGCGCGGCCACATACAGCGGCGTTACGCGATACCGGTTGGCGGCATCAGCCTTGGCGCCGAGGGCAAGCAGACGCCTGGCGGCGTCGAGGTCGTCCTGCATCACGGCTGCGAGCAGGGGCGTGCTGCCATCGTTGTTTGGCGCGTCCACGGGCGCTGCCATTGCCGCGCCGGTCAGCAGGAACGCCAGGGCGATACGCACCGGCTTGAAACGCCACCGCAAGCGGGACATGGGGCCCCCCGATCCGCTATTCTCGTATCGTTCGCGCCAACTCTAACAGAGGGGTTTCCCATGCGCTCACGGGTCGCTCGGGTCGCAATCGCGGCTGTGCTGTGCCTTTCGGCCGGCCTCGCCTTCGCGCATCACTCTTTCGCCATGTTCGACCAGAGCAAGCAGGTGACCGTCATCGGCAAGGTCACCGAGGTCCAGTGGACGAACCCCCATGTGTGGGTATTCCTCGAGGGCGCGCCGGCCGGTGGCAAGAAAGGGCGCTGGGGGGTGGAGTTCACCAGCAAGGTGCATCTGACGCGCCGCAACTTCGACCCGGACATGATCAAGGTGAACGACAACGTTGAATTCACCGTCAACCCGTATCGCGATGGCCAGCTGGGCGGACGTTTCGTGGCCGTGAAACTGGCCAGCGGCGAGTACTACTGCGACGTGGGGCAGGCCGCGCAGGCGTTCTGCAAGGGCGGGAAGCAGCCATGAAGACCAGGGCTGTGGTGCTGACCGCGCTGGTCGCGGTCGTGTGCACAGGCGCGTTGATGGCCCAACAGGCCAGGAAATCCCGCCCCCTCTATCCTGCCAATGCGGAGACGGTGAGCTACGCCGAACTCGACAAGCTGCCCGACTGGCGCGGCATCTGGCAGCCCAACATCGGCCGGATAGAGGGCGACCAGCCCGTGCTGATCGGCAAGTACAAGCAGCGCTACGAGGCCGAGCGCGCCAAGGTTGCAGCCAATCCGGGCTACGAGATCCCCGAGAAGACGAGCAACTGCGAACCTCCCGGCATGCCGACGATGATGACGATGCCGTACAGCCTCGAATTCCTGTTCACGCCCGGCAAGATCGTGGTGAACCAGGAAGCCGAGATGATGGTGCGCCGCATCTACACCGATGGCCGGCCGCTGCCGAAACAAGACGATATCGACCCGAACTACTTCGGCTATTCAGTGGGTCGCTGGGAGGGCGACACGCTGGTGATCGACACCGTGGGCACGCGCGAAGGCCAGCGACTGGGTGAGCAGGGCATCACCAACAGCTCGAAGCTCAGGATCAACGAGCGCATCTACCTCGACAAGGACAATCGGAACCTGCTGCACGTCGATTTCACCTTCACCGATCCGGAAGTGCTGGCGCAGCCCTGGCATCGCAGGCACACCTACCGCCGCGACCGCACCTGGGAAATACTGGAATACGTGTGCGACGAGAATGACCGGCATCCGGTCGATGCCAACGGCCAGACCCAGGCGGCATTCTGAGCAGGCAGAGGTGCTTGGTCTTACCTTGCGGGGCTTGTCCCTGATCGCTGTTCAGACTCCTGCCTGAAGGCTTCCCAACCCAGCGAAATCAGGTGGGCATGGATGGCCTGCGTATCCGACTCGGAGAGCACGTCGTCCCATTGCGGCATTCCCCGCGGACGCAGGGCGCCTTTCAATACGATCTGTTCGAATGCAGCATGCGTCGCCGCGCTCATGCGCCGCAGATCCGGCGTCGACCCGCGGGTCGACACATTCGCATGGCACCGGCTGCAGTTCTGCGCAAAGAGGCTGGCGCCCCGCGCGATCTCGTCGGCGGATGCACTCAAGGGCGGGGGCTGCGGAGTCGGTGCGACCGGCGGCAGCAGCGCCGGCTTTGGCGTTTCGCCGCCCCCGAGTTTGAACACCAGGACCCGGCCGAGGTTTCCGCGCTTGAAGGCCGCGCTGTCGGGAGGCGGGTTGAACGACAGTGGACCGCCGCCAACGCTCGCCATCACCGCCAAATACTGCTCGGTGCCGATGGAGTAGGTCATCGGCGCCGCCACGATCGAGGAACCGGTATCGATGGAGTGAAGCAGGGCGCCATTGGTTGCATCATGGAAATTCAGCAGGCCCGCCATGTTGCCCTGTGCAACAAGACCGCTGCCCACGGCTAGCACGCCGCCGCGATCAAACAGATTGGCCATCTCCACGCGCCAGACGCGCTGTTGCCGGACAGGGTCCCAGGCGTCGAGGTAGGACCGCAGACCCTTGTGGGGCACGTTTCGCGTCAGATCAGGCGCAGCCAGCGCCGTTTTGATCCGCGCCGGCAGATTGGCCGGTGGCATCGATCTGAACGCGCCCAGTGCGATGCTGCTGGTCACCGAGTTCGTCAGTGCGGGTCGTCGCTCGATCCTGTCGGTGGCGTCAAACAGGATATTGGCGCCTTCGGTCACGGGCAGGTACACGAGGCCAGTCTGCGTGCTGTAGGCCATCGGTGCCCAGCCGTGCGCGCCGCCACCCCAGGGATAAACGGCCTTCGGCGTACCGGCATAGTCCACCGCCTCGCGGTCGATGATCGGTTTGAAGGTCTTGGGGTCGAGCCCCTTGGTCCAGTTCACGGGCACGAAGTTCTTTGCCGAGATCACTTCACCGGTCTTGCGGTCGAACACGTAGAAGAATCCGTTCTTGGGCGCATGCATCAGCACCGCGCGCTTCTGCCCGCCAATCGTCAGATCCGCAAGGATCATCGGCGCGTTGGAGTCGTAGTCCCACTGATCGGCGGGTACCTCCTGGTAGTACCAGGCCATGCGACCGGTGGTGGCGTTGATCGCCAGCACCGAGCAGGCAAACAGGTTGTCTCCTCCCGCGGGGCTGCGCTTGCCTTGGCTCCACGGCAGCGCATTGCCGGTGGCGATGTAGAGCAGGTCGAGCGCGGGGTCATAGACCATGCCATCCCACACGGGTGCGCCGAGGCCGAGTTCCCAGCGGCTGGCCGGATCCCAGGTCCTGGCGGCCAGTTCGAGTTCGGGGTGCTCGAAGGGTTTGCGCGGGTCGCCGGGAACCGTGAAGAATCGCCAGGAAAGCGAACCATCGTCCAGATTGTAGGCACTGATGTAGCCGCGCGCGTCGTACTCGCCGCCAGCGTTGCCGATCACGATGTTGCTGCCCGCGATCTCGGGAGCGCCGGTGCTGGTGTAACCTCGGGCGTGATCGATGACCGTATCGGTTTGCCAGAGTATTGCGCCGCTGCCTGCGTCGAGCGCGAACAGGCGACCGTCAAGGGCCGCAACGTAGACCTTGCCACGCCACACGGCCACGCCGCGATTCACGATGTCGCAGCAGGCTTTGCGACTGACCTGACCGTCAACCTGGGGATCAAAGGACCAAAGCTCCTTTCCCGTCGCTGCATCGAGCGCGTAGACGCGGCCGGCAACGCCCGACGTGTACATCACGCCATCGACCACGATGGGCGTTGCCTGCAGGCCGCGGTTGGTGTGGGTCTGGTATTCCCACGCGAAGCCGACACTGCGGACGTTGTCCTTGTTGATCTGCGTCAACGGCGAGTAGTGGCTCTTGCCGAAGTCCCGGCCGGCAGTCAGCCAGCTTTGGGGCTCGGAATTCGCCGCCAGCAGCCGCGCCCGATCGATCTGTCCGGCGGACGGCGTCGTGCCAGGGCTGTGTGTGGTCCTGCTGTCGCAGGCCACGGCCAGCAGCAGCGCGAGCAGCAAACCGGCGGCAATCCGGGCGGATGTCTTCATGCGTGGTGCCCTGGCTGTTCTTCTTTACGAAGTGTAGTCGCCGATTCGCCCTGACGGCGATTGGCATCAGAGCTATTGCCGGGCCTGGGTGACGGACTCGCTGCGCCACTGCGCCAGCAACAGGCAACACGCCACCGGTATCGCAATCGCAGCGAAGAACTGGGCTGGCGTGACGCCGGCTTCCAGCAGCTGGCCACCCGCCATCGAACCGCCGATCGCGCCGATGCGCGTGGCGGCAACACCGATGCCGATGGCTGATGCCAGCACATCCGACGGAAACCCTTTCGCCGCCAGCGGCACGATTGCCGTGTGCGCGCCGGCGATGCCACCGCCAGCAATCAGCACCAGCACCGCCCAGTGCGCCGGCGGGACAACCAGGAACAGGCCCAGCGCCATGAGCACCACGACATAGCACACTGCGAACGAAGACCTGACCCAGCCGCGGTCGATCAACCAGCCTATTCCCACGCCCGCCGCGATGCTGCCGCCCTGTGCCAGTGAAAGGTAGTGCGCGGCCACGCTCGTCTCGTAGCCCGCTTGCGGCAACACCACGGGCAGCCAGTTGGTGAACCAGTACATGGCCGCCGCACTGGTGCCGAAGAACGCCGCGAAGTGGATCAGTCGGCCCCGCAGCGGTGCCTGCAGCAGGCGGGAGAGCAGGTGCCCTCGCGCCGCCGTGTTCGGCTCACCGCTTCGCTGTTCGGCGCGCGTCTCCGGCAGCCACGCCCACGCGCACAGGGCGACCAGCGCCGCGGCAATGCCGGGCGCGAGGAAGATCAGCTTCCAGCCACCGCGCTCGACCAGCCACGGTGCCAGCAGGCCAGCGGCCACGACGCCCAGGGGCATGCCCGCCGACACCAGCGCCACGGTGGCCGCGCGTCGTGCGGGCGGAGAGAGTTCCGCGACCATGGCGGTGGTGTTGGTCAGGCACAGGCCGAGCGCCAGGCCCGTAGCGAATCGCCATGCTGCAAATTCGAGCACGCCGTCGGATGCAATGGTGGCCAGAGTCGTCAGCGCGAGGAGTGCAGCGCCGCCTGTCACTGTGGGTCGGCGACCGAACCGGTCCCCCAGCGGACCCAGGAGCATCGATCCCAACCCGAGGCCTACCAGCAGTGCCGAGAACACAACGCCCATCGATCCGGGGCTCAGGCCGAACTCGGGCATCACATGCGGCGCGGCCAGCGACATGGTGACGATGTCGAAGCCATCCAGAAACATGATCGCCGCCGCAATCGCGAAGCCGGCGAACCTGCCCTTGTTCACGTTGCCCCGATGACGCCGCCGTCCACGTGCAGTTCCGTGGCGGTGATGTACGAGGCTTCCGGCGACGCCAGGAACAGCACCGCGGAGGCGATCTCATCCGGTTGCCCGACGCGCCCCATCGGCGTGCCCTGGGCCATCTTCTCGAAGATCATGTTGGCGAGTTCGGCCGGCACACCGGGCGTGCGCTGCATGATGGGAGTCTGCACGCCGCCGGGCATCACCACGTTGACGCGGATGCCACGCCCGACCAGTTCGCCGCCCAGGCTGCGTCCCAGCGAATTGATGGCCGCCTTGCTGGCGGCATAAACGCTCGCGCCCGGCATCGAGCGCGCGGCGCTGACTGAGCTGCACAGGATGATCGCGCCGCCCTTGCCCATCAGCGGCAGGCAGCGCTGCACGGTGAAATACGTGCCCTTCACGTTCAGATCGATGATCTGGTCCCAGAGCGCCTCATCCACCTGCTCGAAGGGGATCATGCCGCCGCCACCGGCGTTGGCGAACAGCACGTCCACTGTGCCGAACGCGGCGCGCACCTCGGCGAAGGCACGATCGATCTCCGCAACCCGTGACAGCTCTGCGCTGATCGCGATCGCATCCTTGCCCAGCTCGGCGCGGGCGGCCGCCAGCGTCTCTGCGCTGCGCCCGATGATGGCCACTCGCGCGCCTTCTCGCACGAAGGCCTTGGCCGTGGCGAGGCCGATGCCGCTGTTGCCGCCGGTGATGACGACGTTCTTGCCCTGGAATCTCATGCTGATGCTCCTGCTATCCGCTCGCCTGTGACCGGATGCCGGTAGTGGAATTCCACCGCCGAACGCTCGGGCCAGACCTTGCGCGTGTTGTCGATCAGGTAGTCGGGACCAATGGGACTCTCGGGGTAGGGCGGCACGGCGGGCGGAAGATCGGTCTTCGTGTGGGTCCAGCCCTTCTCGTACAGTGCCTGCCATTGCAGCGCGTACTCCAGGCGCTGGATCTTCCAGATGCCACCTTCACAGACGTACTGGTTCTCGTACAGGCCCGCCTCGTACACCTGGTCGGGCAGCTGCGGATGCCGGTCCTTGCGGCTCTCGTGGCTGCCGAGCACCAGCAGCGCGCGCCCGCGCATGCGGGCGCTGAGCCCATCCGCCGCCACCTTGATCACGTCCTGCAGCAGGAAGTGGTCGGCGACGAAGCCATACACTGGCCCGGTCTCCCCACGCGTGTAGGCCTGGCCCAGAAAGGTCTTGTAGAGGCGCGCGAGGCTCTCGTGCCCCCGGTACACGCCCGAGAGAAACACGGCCTCGCCGTCGGCGGCGAACAGCGCGATGACCTCGTCATACCAGCAGTAGTCCATGAAGTAGCCGTAGGCATGGTGCAGCCTGCGGATGGCGGCCTCGGCTTCCAGTCGCGAGACGCGGTTTGCCAGTTCCGCCAATTGCCTGGCGAGCGTGCCTGAGTCGTTCATGGGCCCCTCCCGTTGATGTGGCGGGGAGCATCCCGCCTTCCTGGCCGCACTCCAAGCCCGGAGGGGCTATTGATCTCATAAGATAAGTGAATAGATTGGCGGGATGAGCACACCCATCGCCCCTTCGCTGGATCACCTGCGGATTCTCACCGCGATTGTCGATGCCGGCAGCTTCTCGGCTGCGGCGCGGCAGCTGGACCGCAGCCAGCCCGCCATCAGTTACGGCATTGCGGCGCTGGAGGAGCAGTTGGGCCTCACGCTGTTCCAGCGCGGCAAGCGCAAGCCCATCCTCACCCCGGCGGGGCTCGCCGTGCTGGCCTACGCGCGCCGCCTGTGCCAGCTCACCGACGAACTGACGGCCAGCGCCTCGAGCCTGACGGCAGGCCTGGAAGGCCAGTTCGTGCTCGGGGTCGATACTTTCTTCCCCGAGGGTCAGCTGGCCGCCGCACTCGCGGACCTGGCCGAAAGCCTGCCTTCCGTGTCCATCGATGTGCGCGTGCGTTCGCGCGACCAGGTGCTGCGACTGGTGATGGACGGGCAGGCAGCGCTCGGCGTCGGCGCCGTGGACATCGCCTGGCCCGCCGGCATCGAGGCCCGGGATTTCGGCCGCGTGGAGATCGTGGCCGTCGTGGCGCCGTCGCATGCGCTGGCGCGCCATGTGGGCCGCATTCCCACCGGCGCCGTGCGCGACAGCCTGCAGATCACCAACCGGGCCGCGGGCGACGAGGACGAGACACGCGATGTCTCGATCAACTCCTCGCGCCTGTGGCGCGTGGGCAGCCTGTCGCTGCAGGTGGAACTGCTGCGTCGGGGCCTGGGCTGGGGCTACCTGCCCGTGCACGTGGCGCAGGGGCAGATCCGCGCCGGTCACCTGATGCAGCTGGATCCGGCCACGCGCCGCCGCGGCGTGCAGCCCTGGTCGTTGATGTATCGCGCCGCCAAGCCGCCGGGGCCCGCCGGGCGCCTGCTGATGGAGCGGCTGGAGCATCACGCGCGGGATCAGGAAATCTGATAATAACGATAGCGCCGTTCCCGTTGATCGCGCGCCCGCCGGCGCTACTTTCACGGGTAGGGGCGGGGGCCACGGAGACCGATTCAGCATGAGCGCGGTATTGCCACCAGGCATGACAGAAGAACGCTTCACGAAAGCGCTGCGTTCGCTGTCTGCCGCCATCGGCGCGAACGCCGTGCTGCGGGCCGATGCAGACCTGGTGCCCTATCACGACGCCTACGGCTTCGCGGCTACCACCGATCACCAGCCGGCTGCGGCCGTGTCTCCCGACAACGTCGAGCAACTGCAGGCGGTGCTGCGCATCGCCAACGAGCACCGGTTGCCGCTATGGCCGGTGTCGCGCGGCAAGAACTACGGCTATGGATCGGCGGCGCCGCGCATGTCGGGCACCGTGGTGCTGGATCTCGGCCGGATGCGCCGCATCCTGGATGTGGATGTGGCGCGCGGCGTCGCGCTGCTGGAACCCGGGGTGGGCTTTTTCGATCTCTATGAGCATCTGGAGAAGGAGAAGATTCCACTCTGGGCGTCGGTGCCCGGCAATTCGCTGGGCAGCGTGATCGGCAACGCGCTGGAATACGGCCTTGGCTACGGCCCGCTGGGCGATCGCGCCGACAGCCTGGTCGGCATGGAAGTGATGCTGCCGAACGGCGAGCTCATTCGCACCGGCATGGGGGCGATGCAGGGTTCGAAATGCTGGAACCTGTTCCGCTACAGCTATGGCCCCAGCTGGGACCAGCTGTTCATGCAGTCGAACTTCGGCGTGGTGACCAAGGCCGGCGTCTGGCTGTATCCGGAGCCGGAAGAAGTGCTGTCGCTGAGCCTGGAGCTGCCGAACGAAACGGACATCGGCTGGGTGGTGGAAACACTGGCGCCGCTGCGCATGCGCAATGTGGTGCAGGGGCCCATCAACATCGGCAACTTCATGCGCATCGTGATGGGCTCGGGCCGTCGCGCCGAGTGGAGCCAGGACAAGCGCGCCATTCCGGATGCGATGCATCCGCAGATCATGAAGACCTTCGGACTCGGCTGGTGGGGGCTGCACCTGACCTTCTACGGAGAGCCAGACCTGAACCGCGCGCGCGCGAAGGTGGTGCAGGACGCCTTCGCACGGCGGACGTCGCAGCCGTTCACGACACAGGTCTGGCGTCGGGGCGAGCCCAGGCCGTCCTCGCCGACGCACGGTGTGCCGATCAGCTTTCCGCTGCGCATCGCCAACTGGCTGTCGCCCAACGGCGGGCATCTGGGCTTTTCGCCCGTGCTGCCGCCCGAAAGAGTCGCGATAGACGAGCAGATCGCGCGCTCGCGGGAGATGTTCCGTCGCCATGACTTCGACTTCTACGGCGGAGTGACGCTGGGCGATCGCCATGTGAACGTGGTCAACATGCTCGCCTACGATCGGGGCGAACCCGACATGGCGCGGCGCGCAGACGCGCTGTTCCGCGAGCTGGTGGCCGATGCGCGCCAGCGCGGCTACTGCGAGTACCGCAGCCACCTGAGCTACATGGATGACGTGGCCGCCACCTACGATTTCAACGGCGGCTCGCAGCACAAGCTCAATGAATGGATGAAGGATGCCATCGATCCCAACGGCATCCTGGCGCCGGGGAAGCAGGGCATCTGGCCGCGGCGCTATCGCGAGGCAAAGCGATGAGCGCGCCTAGGGCAGTCGCAGTGGCCGCATTCGTGATGCTGCCGATACTGGGTGGCTGCACTGCGCCGCAATCCGTGGTGAATGCATCGACACCCGCCACTTCGGCCGCCGCAACAACCCCGCCACCGCGCAACTACGCCAATGCCTG
Source organism: Pseudomonadota bacterium (assembly GCA_016720075.1). Classification (GTDB taxonomy): domain Bacteria; phylum Pseudomonadota; class Gammaproteobacteria; order Steroidobacterales; family Steroidobacteraceae; genus ZC4RG30. The sequence continues at coordinate 17,660 of JADJXW010000010.1, read as the reverse complement.
CGGCACCTGTCATGACCGAGGCGGGTTCGGCGTGCAGGTGCTGGCCGATCGCCTGGGCAAGGCGCAGTCGCTGCTTCACGTGGGCACGCGCATGCCCGCCGAGGCGATCCGCGTCATCGTGCGCCAGGGAGTCGGGGCGATGCCGGCGATGTCGAAACTGGAAGTGACGGATGCCGAGCTCGACGGCATCGTTGCCTATCTCGGTCGCCCCGCGCAGGCGCAATCCACGCCATGAATCGTCGCGAAAGCCTGGCGCTGTTGGTGGTTGCGGCTGCGGGGCAGGCGCTGCCTGCTGTCGCACGCGCTTCGGGTCGATCTGTCGCCATTTATGACGGCCGCTATTCCGAGGCGTGCGAATTCGCCGCCGATGCCGCTGTGGCGCTGGATTGCAGAGTCGATGCGGCCCTGCTGTGGTACTCGTCTGGCCTGGCAGCGGCGCACCAGGTACACATGGTCAGTGGCATGACAACGGCGGCCGATGCGCTGGTCATCGCGGATTGCGCATCGCGATCCGGGATGCGCTTTGCCCGCATTCCACACGCGACGACGGCATCGCCCCTGGTTTGCTGGGCGCTCACCCGCCCGGTCGCGACGCACCATCCCGCCTGAATCACATCCACGGAGGCCCTCATGCAGGACCCATTCGCCCCGACGTTCGAGTTCGCGCTTGAAATACGCCTGAAATTCCGGCCACTGCCCAAGGTCAAGGACATGCCCTCCGGCGGCGATCGCGGCATGGTCGTGCTCGATGGCGGCGAGTTCGAAGGTCCGTTGCTGTCGGGCATCGCGTTGCCAGGCAGCGGTGGGGACTTCTGCCTGTTCCGGCCCGATGGCGTGCTCGCAGGCGATGCGCGCTACCTGCTGCAGGAAAAGGACGGCAGCGTGTTCATGCTGCAGACCCGGGCGTACATCTGGGGCCGCGGACCGGAGGTCATGGCCAAGTTCGAACGCATCGCGCACGGACTCAGCAAGGAACAGATCCTGCCCGAAGAAGTGTATTTCCGCACGATGACCACTTTCGAGGCGCCGAAAGGCAGGCACGACTGGCTCGCGCGCCATGCGTTCATCGGCGTCGGCCGCAGGACCGAAGCCGGCAACATCATCCGTTACTACAAGGTTCTCTGACGGTGGAAGATCCCGAGGCTCAGCCCGCGCTGCGCGTGCCGGAACGGTTGATCGGCGCCCCGCATTCAATCAGCGCCGAAGCCCGCGCCGTGCTCGCGCGCGGCCCAGACGCCGTTTCAATGGCCGCCGCACCCCGACCCGCATGACATCGAAGGATGGGTGCGATACGCCGAAGGCGCCAACGCGAACATGCGAATGATGATTCAGGCGTTGCCCGAGCCTGGCGATGACGCGCCTTTTGAAGCGACGCGTCTCGGACTCTTCGACTGCTTTCGCTGCGAAGGCGCAGGCAAGGGTGCGACGTCTTCGCGCCGGGTTCTGTTCCAGGTCCATGGCGGCGCGCTGATTGCCGGAGGAGGGGACCTCTGCCGCATCATGGCCAGCCGGGCGGCCTTGCGCCTGGATGCCATCGTGTACGCGCCGGACTATCGGCTGCCGCCGCAATGTCCGTTTCCCGCCGCACTGGATGACTGCGTGGCGGCCTATCGTCATGTGCTCGGGCTTCACGAACCCGGACAGATCGTCGTGCAGGGCAGTTCCGCAGGGGGAAATCTTGCCGCCGCGCTGATGCTGCGCGCGAAGGCGGAGGGCCTGCCTCTGCCGGCGGGACTGGTGCTCGAGACGCCGCAACTGGATCTGACGGAGTCGGGGGATTCATTCCAGACCAACGAGATCATCGATGTCGTGCTTCAGCACGGACTGGGGCCGGTCAATCGCCTCTATGCCAATGGCCACGATCTCGCGAATCCGCTGCTCTCGCCGCTGTTCGGTGATTTCTCGGGAGGGTGGCCGCCCACCCTGCTGACCGCCGGCACGCGCGATCTGTTCCTGTCGAATGCCGTGCGAATGCTCCATGGGCTGCGGGACGCGGGCGCGGCCGTGGATTTGCTCGTCTACGAAGCCATGCCGCACGGCGGTTTCTTCGGTACGCCCGAAGACCAGCGGGTGCACAGGGATGTGGCGCGCTTTGCGCAGCGTTGCTGGGGCGTCGCGTGATCGCTCTGCGCTTCCCGGGGTGAGTGCGGTTCACATCGTCTTCCCGCGAAATCGCAGCGCGTCGACGAGCACGCCGAGCGCGGGGGAAGAATGTCGGCGACTCGGGTAGTACAGGTGGTATCCCGGAAATGAAGGACACCAGTCCTCCAGCACCCGGATCAGGCGACCGTTCGATATGTATTCGAGCGCCTGGTCTTCCGGCATGTACGCCAACCCAAGGCCATCGAGCACTGAAGCAAGGCGCATCGCGGAATTGTTGAAGGTGAGTTGACCTTCCACGCGTACGTTGACTTCGCGGCCCTTTCGCTCCAGATCCCAGGGGAACTTCCCGCCATAGGTAGGCAGACGCGTATTGATGCAATTGTGCGCTGGCAGGTCCTGTGGTGTCTTTGGCAAAGGATGCTTGTTGAAATAGCCAGGGGAACCCACGACGGCCATGCGGATGTCGGGACCGATTCGCACCGCGATCATGTCTTTGGCCACCTGTTCGCCCAGTCGAACGCCCGCGTCAAAGCCTTCGGCAACGATGTCGGTCAGCCCATAGTCGATGATGATTTCGACCTGGATGTCCGGGTGCGAAGGCAGCAGCTTTGCCAATGCGGGCTGCAGCACGCTCAGCGCCGGGTGTTCCCCTGCAGTGATCCGTATCCTGCCAGCCGGCCGTGCCCGAAGCGCATTCAGTGAGGCCAGTGCTGCTTCGATCTCCTCGAATCGCGGCGCGACCGTACCCAGCAGTTTCTCCCCGGCTTCGGTTGGGGCCACGCTCCTCGTGGTTCTCGTCAGCAGTGGCAGTCCCAGTCGCTTTTCCAGATGGCGAATGGTCTGGCTCAGGGCTGATTGCGACATCCCGAGCTTCGCCGCGGCCTTGGTGAAGCTGCGCTCCCTGGCAACCAGGGCAAACGCCGCCAGGTCATCGAAGACTTCCCGCGCCATTGAGTTGTCCTGCTACTGAGTCTTATCGGATTAGACCACCTAGTCGCTGAATGCGCGAGGGCTATAGTTAAGCGCCTCAATGGACGTGGAGTCCTCCGATGGCAACCGGATCCGAGCCTCAATTGAATCGCCGTGGGTTCCTGATTTCAGCGGGCATGGCGGCGGGCGCACCCATGGGCGCCAGCCTTCCTGCTCAAGCCGCAGACCATCCGCCAATCGGCAGACGACGGCTCGGAACGCTGGAGGTCTCGGCCATCGGTATTGGCGTCCAGAACATGAGCAGGACGTACCAGACCACGATTCCGACCCGCAGCGAAATGTGGAGCATCATCCGAACGGCGTTCGACCGCGGAGTGACCTTCTTCGATGCGGCGGAGGCCTATGGACCGCACGAGGTGGAGCGGATTCTGGGTGAGGGCATCGCGCCGTTCCGGGACAAAGTCGTCATCACTTCGAAGTTCGGCTGGAACATCGATCTGGAGACCGGCGCCCGGCGACCTGGCCTCAACAGCCGACCTGACCACATCAAGCAGGCTGTTGAAGGCATGCTGAAGCGGCTTCGGACGGATCGCATCGATCTGCTCTACCAGCATCGCGTCGATCCCGAGCGACATCCGCAAGGTGGAGAGCCGATTCTCCCGGAAAACCTGCCGCAAAATCTCTCGCTTGTTCAGCTCCTGAAGAAGTGGGCGCTGCAGAAGCAGGCGACACCCGCCCAGATCGCACTGGCGTGGTTGCTGGCCCAGCGCTCCTGGATCGTCCCGATTCCCGGCACGACCCAGATGCCGCACATGCTCGAGAATATCGGAGCCGCCACGGTGCGATTCTCAGCGGCCGAGCTTGCCGAGCTCAATCGACAGGTTTCTGCGATCCAGATTCACGGTGCGCGCCTCCCGGAGGCGGTCCAGGTGTACTCGGGAGTCGAGGCGGCACCTCGCCGGGGCTAAGCCCGGACAACGAGGTTCAAGAAGTCACACATGCACATACGAAGACTTGGAAACAGCGGGTTGGAAGTGTCTGCGATCGGCTTGGGATGCATGGGCATGTCCTCGGGCTATGGACCGCCTGCGGACAAAGCCGAGATGATCAAGCTTATCCGCGCCGCATTCGACCGCGGGGTCACGTTCTTCGACACGGCGGAAGTCTACGGACCCTTTTCGAATGAGGAGTTGGTTGGCGCGGCGCTTGCGCCCATCCGAAGCCGAGTCGTCATCGGCACCAAGTTCGGCTTTGAGATCGATCCGATTACCGGTCTGCGTGGCATGGGCACCAACAGCAGACCGGAACACATCAAGGCGGTGGCCGACGCCTCGCTCAAGCGACTTCGCACGGATCACATCGATCTTTTCTACCAGCACCGTGTGGACCCGGACGTGCCGATCGAAGACGTTGCCGGTGCGGTGAAGGATCTCGTCAACGCCGGCAAGGTACGGCATTTTGGATTGTCGGAACCGGGCATCCAGACGCTGCGGCGTGCCCACGCCGTGCATCCTGATGCGGCGGTGCAGAGTGAATATTCCCTGTTCTATCGCGGGCCGGAGGCGGGTCTGCTGGACGCGCTGCAGGAGCTCGGCATCGGGTTTGTCCCGTTCAGTCCCCTGGGGGCGGGGTTTCTCACTGGAACGATAGATTCGAACACCCAGTTCGATGCCACCGACTTTCGGAACATCGTGCCACGCTTCACTCCTGGGGCGCGCCGTGAAAACCAGGCGATCGTCGACGTGGTGAAGGGGCTCGCCGCTCGCAAGACCGCATCGCCGGCCCAGATCGCACTGGCCTGGTTGCTGGCCCAGAAGTCCTGGATCGTCCCCATTCCGGGCACGACAAAACTCCACCGACTGGAAGAGAACCTGGGGGCGGACAGAGTCGATCTGACCGAGAATGAACTCCAGGCAATACGGACGGCGATCTCCGCGATCACCGTCAGCGGCGAGCGGCTTCCCGAAGCGGCACTCAAGATGACCGGACTGTGATGGACCCAGGAGGAAACCACCCATGATCACTCTGAACGTCAATGGCATCCAGCGCAGCGTCAAGGCATCTCCGGATACGCCGCTGCTGTATGTGCTGCGCAATGAGCTCGGCGTGATGACGCCGAAATTCGGCTGCGGAATGGCGCAATGTGGTGCGTGCTCGGTACTGCTGGGGAATCAGGAAATCCGTGCCTGCATCACGCCGATTTCAGCGCTGGAGGGAAAGGAGATCACCACGGTCGAGGGCCTCCCCGCACGCTGGGCCCGGCAGAAGAAGCTGCCCCCGCCGACTGCGGGCGGCGCATTGCACCCCGTTCAGGAAGCCTGGATCGAGGAGCAGGTGCCCCAGTGCGGCATCTGCCAGTTCGGCATGATGATCAAGGTCACCGAACTGCTCGAAGCCAATCCAAAGCCGACGGACGCGGATATCAAGGCCGCGCTGACCACTTCCGGCCCCTCTCCACATCTGTGCCGCTGCGCCAGTTATGCAGCGATCCTGGATGGGGCAAGGCGAGCGGCGGAGCTGATGCGCGGAGACGCATCATGAGCGCCATGGACTCGCTCTCCATTCATGGCGCGCAACTCAGCCGCCGCGAGGTGCTGCAGGCTGGCGGTGCGCTGATCGTGTCGTTCAGCCTTGTGCCCGCAGCCAGTCCCGCTGCCGATTCTGCATCAACTGGTCGGTCGAGCGGATCGCTGGATGCCGCAAGGCTGGGATCGTGGATCGAAATCCGGGACGACAACTCCATCCTCTTGCGTACAGGCAAGTGTGATTTCGGACAGAGTTCGATCTACACCGCCTACCGGCAGATCGTTGCCGAAGAGCTGGGCGTGCCGGTCGAGCACATCACCACTGTGGTCGCAGGTGACACCGACTCCACTCCCGATGGCGGCGGCACTTTTGGCCTGCTGCGCGGGGCGCAGAGCCTTCGCAAGGCGGCGGCCTACAGTCGCGAGGCCATGCTGGGGCTGGCCGCACGCAAGTTCGGTGTCGCGCGCGAGTCGCTCTCGATCAGGGATGGCGTCATCTCGGGTGGCGGACAGTCCGCCACCTTCGGAAAGCTCGTGGTGGATGCGGATCTGCGCCTCACCATCCCCGTGCGTGGAGATCTCACGAGCTTCTTCGGCCTGCAGGTCATCGGCGACCCGCCACTGAAGCCATCATCCGCCTACACGATAGTCGGCCAGTCCATCAAGAATCCGATCCTGCGCCCCAAGATTTCCGGTGAAACGGTGTGGGTGGGAGACGTCAAGCTGCCCGGGATGCTTCATGGGCGCGTCGTTCATCCTGCCACCCTGGGTTCCACGCTGGTGTCTGCCGGGAAGCTGAATCGCCCGCGCTTTCCCACCGCGAAGGTCGTGGTGATCGGCAACCTGGTCGGGGTTGTGGCCGAGGACGAATGGGAGGCTGTTCGCGCAGCGCAGGCATTGGCAGCCGGTACCAAATGGTCTGACTGGAAGGGGCTGCCAACCCATGGAAAGTTGCCTGAACACCTGAGCAGGAAGGTGAATTGGGATGAGCTTCCCGCGACGAAATCACCGGCCTCAAAGGGCGATGCGGCGGCAGGCTCCAAGGCATCCAGGCGCCACGAGGCCAGCTACTTCTTCCCTTACATGAAGCATGCACCCATCAGCCCGACCGTCTCGCTGGCAGACGTGAAGTCCGATGGCTCCGTGGTGCTGCACACACACAGCCAGAATCCGCAATTCCTGCGCCGCGGGATTGCCACCATGATGGGCAAGCCGCTCTCAGACGTCGTCGTGCGCACCTACCCCGGGTCGGGCCACTACGGCCGTTCCAACGGTGGCAATGCCGGCTCGGAGGATGAGGCTGTGCTGCTCTCCCGCGCCGTGGGAAGGCCGGTGAGGGTGCAGTGGATGCGCGCCGATGACATGCAGTGGTCCACCTCCTCTTCGACGATGCTGTCCACGATCCGTATCGGCCTTGCGGCCGACGGAAACATCGAGACCTACGAGGCCGAGCATCGAGGGCCGCCGATGCAGGACGACCGCCTGATCGGCGCCGTTCTCGCGGGACTGCCGGACATCGGCGCTCCGACGCCAGGAAACGGGAATGGACTGCAGAGACTGTCCCTGGGGTCTCGGACCGGTGGGTCTACGACGTGATCGCCCATGTCATGGAGCAGGGGCGCCCGACGTATCAGATCGGGCAGCGCGAATCGGTCCTGGCGATCGGGCTGCGTGATCACTCCATGCGCACGCCCATCCAGTTCCAGCAGAATTTTCCACGCGAGGTCGCGTTCAGCGAGGCAGCAGCGCTGGCCGGCAAGGACGCGCTTCAATTCCGGATCGATCACCTGAAGGACGAACGCTTCAAGGCGATACTGGTTCGGCTCCGTTCGGAGTCAGGGTGGCAGACGCGGTCGTCCCCATCCCCTCAGGCTCGCGCCCGGGGTGCCGATGCAGTTCGAGGGCAGGGCGTTTCAATCATGCATCGGGACCAGGGATATTGGGCCTGCGCCGCCCAGGTGGCTGTGACGCCTGAGACGGGCGTCGTGAAGGTTGAGCGAATCACCATCGTCATGGACCTGGGCATCGTGGTGAACCCGCTGCAATTGAAGCGGCAGGTTGAAGCAGGGTGTCTCTTTGGCGTGGGTCAGGCGCTGCACGAGGAGGTCACCTTCGATGAAGGGGCGATCACCGCCACCCATTGGGGCAGCTACCCGATCCTGACGATGGGGGAAATGCCGGAACTCAAAGTCGTGATCGTTGATCGGCCCGAAGTGGGGCACTACGGGCAGGGATCGGAAAGCGCCAATGCGCTGGCGGCGCCTGCCATTGCCGCGGCCTTCTTCGACGCAACAGGCAGGCCTGCCAGGCGCATTCCGTTGAAGCCTGAGTACGTCAAAGCAATGCTCGCCTAGTCATTTCGAGCAGTTGCCACTGCACGGGCCTCTCGACCCCCAGAATCTAGGTGCGCCTTGGCCTCTGGTCCTCAGGTGTCCACGACTGCGTGACGAACCTGCCGCCCTGGTAACGATTGGCAACATCGTCGGCAGCAGGGGCGGGTTCCGGAGTCAGGCTTGAAGCGAAATCTTCTGCGTTCTGGCGCGGAACATAGCCAATGGCATTGGCCTCGGTGAGGTCATAGTAGGCGCGAGTGTTGGCCGAGATTCCCCACACCGGCGCAAAGGTCACGCCGGGCACTTCCACGGCCAGGCGCACCAGCTGTTCCAGGTCATCCCGCCCGAGCCAGCTCGACGGTTCCCGCACATTGCGTGGGGAAGATCCATGAAAGTACCGATGCGCAGCGCGACGGTTTCGATACCGTGCTTGGTCCAGTACATCCGCCCCAGTTCCTCGCCCCACACCTTGGAGAGGCCATAGAAGGTGTCGGCGCGATAAGGCGCGTCGAGGCGAAGCCGCGTGCCGGGCTCATGCAGGCCGAAGGCGTGGTTGGAGCTGGCGTACACGATGCGCCGTACTCCGTGCCGGCGGGCGCCTTCGTAGAGTTCGCAGAGCAGGCGATGGTTGTTCTCCAGAACCAGATTGAAGTCCGGCACGTTGAGCGCGGCGGCCCAGTGCACGACGACCTCGATGCCCTCGAGCGCCTGATCCATGACCGATGGCTCGCAGAGGTTGCCACTGAGGATCGCTTCACTCTCGACTGGCTCGAGTGCAGCAGTCGGCAGATCTGCGATGCGAAGCTGGTGTCCTGCCTGTCGAAGGGGGCGGCGCGAAGCGCGACCGAGGCGACCCGCGGCGCCAGTAACGAGTACTTTCATAGGCCCAAGTATCCATTGTTTGGGCTTCCCCGGATATGCAGGACAGACCCAGGCTTCATTGTGAGGCGTTCACGAACGCCCCTGGATTTACACCGCCCAGATGCCCCTGATTGCCTGGGCAGAGAGCGATGTCGGACTTCGGATGCAGCTACTGTAGAGCTATCCGACATCGGTCCATTCGTCTGGACCTTGGGGGAGGGGCGACGCACCCTTCACGCGCATGTTTCGACGGTGCGCTACCTGATCTGTACTATCGCCAGTGATTGCTACCCAGTCGACACGCATCCGAAACCGGGGGTGAGCCATGAGCCTCGTCAAACTGCAAGTCAACGGCGCCACGCACGAGGTGGACGTCGACCCATCGACGCCCCTGCTCTACGTATTGCGAAACGATCTGGATCTTCGTGGGCCTCGTTTCGGCTGCGGGGTCGGCCAGTGCAGTGCATGTACCGTGCTCATCGATGGCAAGGCAGTGCGCTCCTGCATCACGCCGGTGGCGGCCGTTCGCAGCGAGATCACCACGCTCGAGGGCCTTGCAACGGATGGCAACCTGCATCCGTTGCAGCAGGCCTGGATCGATGAGCAGGCCGCCCAGTGCGGCTACTGCCAGAACGGACAGATCCTGACGGCCAAGGCATTGCTCGACCGGAACCCGAAGCCCAGCGATGCCGAGATCCGCGAGGCAATGGACGGTGCGCTGCGCCGCTGCATGACCTACTTCCGCGTCCAGGCGGCGATCAAGCGCGTAGTCAGTGGGGCTCCCGCCGCTGGGGAGGGCAAGTGAGCGGCCGGGTGCGATTGCCGAAGGCCGTCGAGGCCGCGATCGTCGGGCTTGATCGCTCCTCTCGTCGCAGCTTCCTCAAGGGTTCTGGCGCGCTGGTCTTCTTTTTGGGTGCCGGCTCCTTGCCGGGAGCCGATGCGCCAGCGGATCGGCTCGTGGCAGCCGGCCCCTGGCCAGATCCGGACTTCCTGCAACTGGATACCTGGATCGTGGTGCATCCCGACAACACCGCAACGTTCTACGTCGGCAAGACCGATGGCGGCCAGGGCACGGGCACCGCCTTCAGGCAGCTGATGTGCGATGAACTGGACATCGCATACGACAGCACGCGACTGGTGATGGGTTGCACCGACACCACCCCCGACCAGGGTGGCTCCGGAGGTTCAGACGCGATCGAACGCGACGGCTGGCCAATGCGCCGCGTGGCCGCCGAAGCGCGCCGCGTGCTGCTGGAACTGGGCGGCCAGCATCTTGGCGTTGCGGTCGATCTGCTCGCCGTCTCGAACGCGACGATCGCGCTGAAGTCCGATCCCTCCAGGAAGGTGACCTTCGCCGAATTGGTCGGCGGAAAACGCTTCAACGTGAAGCTCTCGGGCCGCAATGTCGATGCCACCACCGGACAGGCCGCAGTGAAGCCGGTCAACGAGCTGCGTGTCGTCGGCCAGCCCCTGCAGCGATACTACATTCCGGGAAAGGTGGATGGCTCGCAGAAGTGGGCCGTGGACATGAAGCTGCCCGGCATGGTGCACGCCGCAATGTGGGGCCTCCGCTGGCGGGCGCAACCCTGCAGCGCATCGATGAGTCTTCCGTGTCCAATGTACCCGGCTTCCTTCGCGTGGTCAGTCGCGGCAACTACGTCGCCGTGGTCTGCGAGCGCGAGGAGCAGGCCATCCGGGCAGCGCAGCAACTGAAGGTGGAGTGGAAGCGACCGCATGTCGCGCCGTTTCCGGCATCGGGCAAGCTGTTCGACTACATGCGCGCCACGCCGCCCAGTTCGACCAGTGAACCCCTGGTGCAGGGCGACCCTGCGGCGGCGCTGGCCGCAGCCTCGCGCGTCATCGATGCGGAGTATGAAGTGCCTTTCCAGGGGCACACGTCCATTGGTCCCGCGCACGCGCTGGCCGATCCTTCCGATGGACTGATGACCATCTACTCCAACGACATGAAGGCCTATGGACTTCGCAATGGCGTTGCCCGATTCCTCGACATGCCGCGCGATAAGGTGCGCGTGGTCTACATGGACGGACCGCAGGTGTATGGCCGCACCGCGGCCGACGATGCCGGCTTCGAGGCCGCATACCTTGCGAAGGAGATGGGTCGCCCGGTGCGCGTGCAATGGTCCCGCGACGAGGAGACAGCCTGGGACACCAAGGGCCCACCCTATGTATTCAAGCTGAGAGGAGGGCTGGACTCCCAAGGCAAGGTCGTGGCGCTGGAGTACGACGCCTGCGCTGCGGATCACAACCACCTGGGCTACAACGAACCCGACACGGTGCTGATCGCACAGCTCATGGGGCGGCGGCCTGAACGACCGGCGCGGGGCAATGCCGAGGCGCCCTCCGTGATGTACGCCATTCCCAACCGTCGCACCACGACCCGCGTCGTGCCACTGCCGATGCCCTGGGAAACGCCCCTGCGCACGGGCAACCTGCGCGACCCCAACGGGCCGCAGGTGACCTTCGCGTTCGAGTCGTTCATCGACGAGCTTGCCGCGGCTGCGCACGCTGATCCCGTTCAGTTTCGCATCGAGATGCTGGCGCGCGCGAGTGAAGACGCTGTTTTCCGCAAGGCACGCTCGCTCGCCGTGATGCAGGTCGCCGCGAAGGCGTATGGATGGGATGCCCGGCCGTCCCCGCAACCACGCAAGGCAGCATTGCACGGTGACACGCTCACTGGTCGCGGCATTGCATACACCTATCGCAGCAACACCGTTGCCGCCACGATCGCCGAGGTCCAGGTCGAACGCCGCACCGGGCGTGTCTGGGTCAGGCGCCTGGTCTGCGCCCACGACTGCGGCCTCGTGATCAATCCCGCAGGGCTTCGCCATACGGTCGAGTGCGGCATGCTGCATGCTCTGAGTCGGGCGCTCCATGAAGAAGTGCAGTTCGATACGGAGAAGGTCACCAGTGTCGACTGGGCATCCTCCCCCACGTTGCGGCACTCGGATACTCCCGAGGCCATCGACATCGTGCTGGTCAACGGCGATCCGAACCCTGGACGTCCCGACCTTGCCCCTTACGGGGCGGGCGAAGGCAGCCACAAACCGCTGATCGCGGCGGTGGCCAACGCCATCTTCGATGCGACGGGCGTGCGGATGCGTCGGCCTCCCTTCCGCAAGGAGCGGGTGCTGGCGGCGTTGGAAGCGTAAACACTGGCATTGACTTCCACCCCGGGCACGGAGCAGCGTAGCCCCCTTTCGATCATCCGGAGACAGACCATGCGCGTAATCCGCATCGCGAAATGGAGTGGGGCAGTTGCCCTTGCCGTTGGCATCCTGGCGAGCTGCGCCACGCAGCAGGGTGGCGCTCCAGGCGCCACGCGGGTCTCGGCCCTGCCTCCCGTCACGCATCCCGCCGAGAACCCGGCATCGCCCGCCAAGACCGCGCTGGGAAAACAGCTGTTCGTCGACAAGCGCCTTTCCGGCACCGGCCAGATGGCCTGCCAGGGTTGCCACTACCGCAACCTGGGGTGGACCGACGCCCTGGCTCTGTCGAAGCGTGACGACGGCAAGATGAACACGCGCCACACGCCCAGCCTTTACAACGTGGGCTACCAGACCGCGTGGTACTGGGACGGTCGATCGCCCACGCTCGAGGCGCAGGTGCTCGCGGCCTGGCGCAACCAGATCGGCGCGGATCCGGAGAAGGTCGCCGCTGCGCTGAATGCCGTGCCGGGGTATGCCAGCCAGTTCAATGCCGTGTTCGGCACGGGCGCCACGCCCGACGCCATCGTCAAGGCGCTGGCCTCGTACCTGCGCACCAAGGTCAGCACCGATTCCCCGTGGGATCGATACGAATCCGGCCAGCGCCGGGCCGTGTCGAAGGATGCCGTCGAGGGTCAAGCGCTGTTCATGGGCAAGGGCCGCTGCGCTGCATGCCACACGCCGCCGTTCTACGGCAACAGCACCTTCTATAACGTGGGTCTCGAACAGGGCAAGGCGACGCCCGATATCGGTCGCTCCAATGTCACGAAGAAGCCGGAAGACATGAGCGCGTTCAAGACGCCATCGCTGCGGTCCGTGGCACTGTCGGGGCCTTATTTCCACGATGGAAGTGTGGCCACGCTCGAAGAGGCCGTGCGTTACATGGCCGGCGGTGGCAAACCCGATCCCAACAAATCGCCACTGCTTACGCCCACCGGGCTCACGGATGGCGAGATAGGCAAGGTGGTCGCCTTCCTGAAGAGCCTCACCAGCGAGGAGCCGTGGGAGGCGCCCGCGCTTCCGTAGGCGTCTGCGGGATACGGGAGACACGCGGTTGGATTCAGGCAGGTTCGAAGGCAAGGTTGCGCTGGTCACCGGCGCGGCCAGTGGAATCGGCCGCGCGACGGCGCTTGCCTTCGCGCGTGAAGGCGCGCGGGTTGTCGTCGTCGATGTGAACGCCGCTGCGGCGCAGGAAACGGCCGACTCGATCGCCGCGAGCGGTGCCAAGTCGGTCGCCTGCGTGGCAGACGTCAGCGATCCGGCCGCCTGCGAAGCCATGGTCGCGCGGACCGTCGCGGCCTTCGGCCGTCTCGACATCGCCGTCAACAACGCCGGTATACCCGCCGGCTTCGGTGGCGATTTCCTCGACACCTCCGCAGACCTGTGGCGGCGCGTCATCGACGTGAACCTCTCCGGTGTTTTCTGGGCGATGCGCGCCGAAGTGCCGGCGCTGAAGGCTGCAGGCGGCGGTGCCATCGTCAATACGGCGTCGGTCGCCAGCCTGGTTGCAGGCAAGGGCATGGCCTCCTACGTCGCCGCGAAACACGGCGTCGCGGGTCTGACCAAGGCCGCAGCGTTGGATCTGATCGGTCATGGCATCCGCGTCAACGCCGTATGCCCGGGTGCCATCGACACGGCCATGCTCGCGCCGCTGATGGCCGATGCCAACGTTGCCGCGCAGGTGGCGGGTTCCATTCCTGCCGGTCGCGTGGGTCGTCCCGATGAAATCGCTGCGGCAATCCTGTTCCTGTGTTCGCCCGCGGCTTCGTATGCTGTCGGTCAGTTGATGCTGCTTGATGGCGGCGTGTCGCTGGCCTGATCAATCAGGGGAGTGAAGTTCACATGCGTTTGATCTCGATGCTTCTGTTGCTGTTGTCCGGCTCTGGTCTCGCGTGGGCGGGAGAGGCCCCATGCACCCCGGAGGGCGACGTCCAGTTCATCTGCGGAGCCCACGAAGCAGAGGACCTGGTGCTCGTTCCCGGCACTCGCTGGATCATCGCGAGCGGCGGCGGCGAAGGAACAAACTTCTACCTGATCGATTCTGTTTCAAGGGCCTGGCGCGCACTGCCATTCAGCTTGTCGCAGGGCTCCTCGTCTTCGCGGTGCCCCGGACCGCCGACCCCGGCGAATCTTCAGACGCACGGCCTGCACATCCGGGCGAGTGGTCCAGGCCGCGCGATGCTGCATGTGGTGGGCCACGGCGCCCGCGAGGCGATCGAGGCGTTCGAAGTCGATTCCAGCGGCGCTGCGCCGGTGCTGAAGTGGACCGGATGCATTCCATTGCCGCAAGGCATGGCCGGCAACAGCGTGGTCGCGCTGGCCGATGGCACCGTGCTCACAACGGTGCTGTTCCTGCCTGGCACGACCTTCGCCGATGCGATGAACGGCAAGCCCACCGGCGTGGTGCTTGAACGCCGCCCGGGCGCCGCTCAGTTCGAAGTGGTCCGTGGCACCGAGCTGGCGGCCAACAACGGCCTGGAAGTCTCGCCCGACGGGCGCGAGCTTTATGTGGTGTCCTCGGGACTGCGCACCATCGTGGCGTTCACCCGCAGCAATCCGGCGAAGCAGCTGCGCAGCACCCGAACGCTGCCGTTCACTCCGGACAACGTGCATCTCGGCCCGGACGGGCTGCTCTACACGGCCGGGATGGCCTCGGATGTGCCGGAGTGCGGCGGCGTGCCGGGCCCGCAGCATGACCTGCAGAAGCTCGCGGCCTGCCCGCGGGGCAGCATCGCCGTGGCGATCGATCGCGGCACGCTGAAGGACACGGTCGTACTCCAGACGCCTGCGCTGCGCACGTTCAGCAACGTGACGCTGGTGCTGCCGGTGGGCACGGAAGCGTGGCTCGGCACGTTCTCGGGCGATCGGATCGCCATAGGGAAGCTGCGGCGCCGCTGACGCCGCTCGCTTGCCTAGTTCCTGACGTCCACGTCCGCGCCCGACGACTTCTCCACCTGCACCGTCGGCGGTGCGCCGCTGATCTTCACATCCGAGCCGCTCGTGGCCTTGCCGGTAACGCTGCGGCTGGCGGACACGGAGACATCGCTGCCACTCGAGGCCTGGATCGAGACCGTTTCGCACCGCAGGCTGCGGGCATCCAGGTCCGAACCGCTCGCGGCGCCGGCGTCGAGTGAAGTACAGGTGCCGGAAAGATCAAGGTCACTGCCCGAAGAGGTCTGCGCCTTCACGCTGCCGCCCTGGATCGCGGATACCTGGACATCACTGCCAGACGAGGCATCGACAGTGAAATCGCCTGCGACCGTGCCCTTCACATCCACGTCGGAGCCTGACGAGGCCACCAGCGAGCGCAGCACGGGGGTGACCACGCGGACCTTGTAGCCGGGCCGGCGGAACAGCGACCAGCCGCGGGGTGGGCGATCGATCTTCAGCACATTGCCCTGCACGGCGATGCGCAGGTCGTCGAAGTCGTCGGCCTGGGTTTCGGCAACAACGCTGCGCGTCGCGCCAATGGTGATCTCCACATCAACGCCGGCAGCGGCGGAAACCGTATCGAAAGCGCCGACATCGTATGTGCGGGTGGCGGCGAGGCTTACGCCGGGCAGTAGAACCAGGCAGGTGGCAAGGACTGGCAAGTGCTTCATGGAAATTCCTCCCTAAACGCTTGATACGCGCGAACGAGTGGTTTCAGGTGCAGGTGCCCTGATGTTTCCCAGGGCTCCAGGCCAGGCTTTCCAGTGCCGTCTGGGCGAAATCCCGCGGAGCTGACTCCAGGGTCGTGGCAAGTGTGTCGTTCCAGCGATTCAGGAATCCGAACAAACCCAGGATGGCGACGATCTGCACGATCTGTCGATCAGTGAAGTGCTCGCGCAGCGCCGCGAAGTGCTTCGCATCCGCGGCATTCGGCACCTGGGCGGCGGCCAGCGCAAGCGCGACTACCGCGCGCTCGCGCGGCGAATAATGGGGGCTTTGTTCATGCCGCAGCAGGTCCGCGATCTTGGGCGCCGGCAGGTCCATCATCTTCTCGAGCGTGTGCGATGTATGCGCCTGGCAATACCGGCAGCCAGCCCCGACGCTGGCGGCGAAGGCGGCCAGTTGCAGCAGCGCGGGCTCCACGTTCAGGGCGGCGTCGTCGGGCAGGGGAACGTGGTCCGCGATCTGGTTCCATGCCGATCGCAGGTCACCACCCCGTACGGTCGTCATCAGCAGCCCGAACGCCAATGCCACATGCGGCATGTGCGCCATCGTCAGCAGGCTGTTGGGTTCAAATCCGAGATGCCGACGGGTTTGTTCGAGCACCGGCTTGAGGAACTGTGTTTCGCTGGCGGAGCGGGGAGGAACATGGGACACGATGGCTCCAGGAAAGGGCTGTGCGTGAGCCTGCGATTCTAATGGTAGGCTCGAGCAATATGGCTCAGAACGCAGCGATCGACAGGCTGGGTGCGACGGGCAACCCGGTCTTCTTCAGGTCCCAAACCGCGGAGTCGGTGGCATTGCTGCCGCAGGAGGAAGGCGCCGTCAGGCTCGTGACCCGAAGTCTGGGCGGCATGCAGAAGGAAGCCCTGGTGGCCAGTGCGTCGGCAGGCGCGGTGTGGCGCCTCGCCAGCGATGAAGGTGCCTACCTGGCAGGGCTGGACGCCGCTCCTTGCCCTCTTTCGTTTTTCACGGTCGGCATGGTCAGCGAACTGCATGCGGGCATGCTGCGGCTCGGCGAAGCGGCCGGCATTGCCTTGCGCGGTCTGCGACTCACGCTCGACAGCTACTACACGATGCGCGGATCGGCGCTGCAGGGGACGATGCTGGGCGGCGCGCGCGATGCGCGGCTCACCGTGCAGGCGCCGGGGCCGGCGGCATCCGCAGAGATATTGCTGGGTCTGGCGCATGATGCCGCGCAGAGCTCCGCCATTGCCAGACTGGCGCGGGAGCAGATTGACAACCGCTTCGCGCTGTCGTGCAACGCGATCAACGTCCCGGTGTCCGAGTTGCAGCAGGGCACCGACCAGGAAACATCAGCGGACGGTGCGGTATTCGAACATGCGCAACCCGCGGGCGGTGACTGGTCAGCGCTGATCGTGCGAGGAGGACTCACCCCACGCGCGCCGCATACCAGCACGCTGGCCGGCGGTAGCCTGGCGCCGGATCAGGATCGCCTGCTGCATGTGCGAGGCGTTTCCAGCCTGCGCGAAGTCGGGCTGCTGCAGGTTGAGCAATGGCTCTTCAATCCGCATGGCTCCATGTTCTCCTTCGTTTGCGACGCGCGACCTGGCAATTCACGTGGAACGAAAGCGCCTGATCCCTGGGCCTACGCGGCCGCCGGGATGGCGTTCTGCTTCATGACGCAGTTCGGTCGTTACGCACAGATAGCCCGCCTGCCCCTGGAAGATTGCCGGCTGGTGCAGGGCATGCGATTTGCAGAGGGGCAACCCGCGAACCCCGTGGAAACGGCAGTGAGATTGCGGGGTGGCTTCACGGTGGAGCAGGGCGCCGCGCAGTTGCGGATGGCCGAAAGAACCTGCTTTCTCCACGCACTGTGTCGATCCTCCGTGAGGATCAGGCTCGCCGCACGGGAGTG
This sequence comes from Pseudomonadota bacterium, assembly GCA_016720075.1. Classification (GTDB taxonomy): domain Bacteria; phylum Pseudomonadota; class Gammaproteobacteria; order Steroidobacterales; family Steroidobacteraceae; genus ZC4RG30. The sequence continues at coordinate 154 of JADJXW010000010.1, read as the reverse complement.
GTCGGAAGAGCCGCCTGAGCCAAGCGGCGCCCCCGGCTGACCAGTCCTACTCGGTAGCCACCGTCAGCCTGTACGTCTCGGTGGTGACGCCATCGGGAGCCGTCACGACAATGGTTAGCACCGCGCCGTTGGCGACAGCAACCGATACCGGGGT
>JADJXW010000009.1:50000-157098 GCA_016720075.1 Pseudomonadota bacterium | reverse complement strand
AAAACTTGACCCGGGAAGGCGCTCCATCCGGCAAGCATTTTGATGGCGGCGGCCTGTATCTCGACGTCAGGCCTACCAGTGCCCGCTACTGGCGAATGAAGTATCGGTTTGCCGGACGCGAGAAACTTCTTGCCCTGGGGGTCTACCCCGAAGTGTCGTTGGCAGATGCCCGCCGCAGACGCGACGAGGCCCGAAATCAGCTTCGTTCTGGTATCGATCCCACGGCTGCACGGGCTGAAAAATTGTCTGCGGACCGTCGGGTCGTTGATGCCGCCTTCCCGACGGTGGCGGCCAGCTGGCTTGCGTTCAAACGACCGGGGTGGGCGGAATCGACATACCGGAAGGCAGAGTTTGTCACCAATACCTACCTCATCCCTGCCCTCCGAAGACAGTCCATAGCGACTCTAAAGACTCGAGATGCCGCCGGAGCCTCCAGGAAATCCCGCCCACCCTGGCCAGCAAGGCTCGCCAGTACCTCGGCGGAATGATCAATTTCGCCATTCAGCACGAACTGCGGGACGACGGGCGCCTCCTTTCGCTTCGCGGAGTCCTACCCCGCCATCAAAAAGGCCACGTGCCAGCCGCGACAAGCCCCGGCACCCTTCAAGCCGTCATCAAAGCGGTCGACAAATGGGCGATTCCCGTGACCCGTAACGCCCTCCTCCTCACGATGCTGACCGCACAACGCCCGGGTATCGTCGTTGAGGCTGAATGGGCAGAGTTCGACCTAGCTGCCCGCGAGTGGTCGATTCCCGGCCACAAAATGAAGATGCGCAAGGCGCATACCGTCCCATTACCCCGACAAGCGGTGGAACTGCTGCAGGAAATGCAGGCCTGGACTGCCGGCAAGCAATTCGTTTTCCCTGCCCTTGCCCGCCAAAAGACCCCGCACTTGCATCGCGACGCTCTCAGCAACGCGCTCCGCGACATGGGCTTCAAGGGCAAACATGCAACGCATGGGTTCAGAACGTCGCTGCGAACCATCGCGCGCGAACGCCTAGGAGTCGATCACGATGTGCTGGAAGCGCAACTCGCTCATGCGAAGCGTGGCGACGTCCAGCAGGCCTACGACCGCACGGAATTCACTGTTCAGCGTCGACGCGTAATGCAGAAATGGGCCGACTACCTCGACAAACTCAGAAACGTGGCGACCGATCAGCAAAAGGCTGCATAACCCGGCGAAGGGTTCTTCGCAATGAACGCTTCGGAAGTAGATGGAAAGATTCAGCCTCGTTCACCCAACGTCTCGACGCCCGGACATTCCTGAACAAGATGCGTTGTGGTGGCGGCGTCGGACGCCCCGGCCGAAAGACGTGGACGAGGGCAAACAGGGCGCGCCCAGTGGTGGCAAGGCAGGGAACCCACGTTCTCATTGCTTGAGGTCCCGCTTCGGAAATCTGCAATGAACAATTCGACTCATTGCCTCGCGGATATGTCCCCTCCAAACCGCCCGTTCAGTAAACTCCCAACGGCGGACTTCACAGAGGTTCCCCGTGTCCACATTGACGACCTCGGAAAAACGCAAGCTGGAGCGAGCCTTCGGCATGGGCGACGGGTACGTGCTGAATTTCAAAGACCGCACATTCGCGGACTTCTTCGAGGAGTTCGTTAGGCGCGACATCAATGACCCGCGATATCAGGTTCAGGGAACGTCCAAGGCGAAGCGTCTGCGAACGTTTTGGCAGGTAGAGCCCGGATGCTGTCGTCGCTCGCCTCATCGAGTCACTCCTGAACTATGCAGTCGACGAACGACTTCTCCGCCCAGTGGAGTCTTCGGACCATGCGCGACAGGTCGAAGAGTGCGGTCAGATCGCCCTACGACTCGCCGGCTCTGGCTTCGGTGAAATCGAATCGGCGTTTGACACTCCGCCCGACGAGGCAAACTTCGACGCGGCCGCTGATGCGGTCCTGGAATCCATCCGCAAGGGCAAGCCGCAGGACGCCCTGGATCGCCTCCACGTATGGACGACGAAGTTCCTCCGGAAACAGTGTCGGGACCGGGGCATAGTTGTCACGAAGGAGAGACCCCTACATAGCCTCATGGGCGAATACGTGAAGGCCATTCGGGCAGCGGGAGCATTCGAAACCGATATGACCGAGAGGATCATGCTCTCGAACATCAAGATTCTCGAAACCTTCAACGATGTACGGAATAACAAGTCCCTTGCTCATGACAACCCGCTTCTGTCCCAGAATGAGGCGAACCTTATTCTTGCGCACATTGCTGCGTCAGTGCGATTCATGAAAGCGGTTGAAATGAGCCATCGGACGAAATCAGCCGCAACGACGTCCCCACTGGGCGATGACATCCCCTTCTGAGTCTTGGTCGGTCGCGCCCCGGAAAGATCAATCTTTGTGAACGGCATCGAAGAAACTGATCGGATCGCCGAAGTCGAATGGCATAGGGTCTCGATCTGCCACTCCGATGCGCTCCAGGAACATACTCGGACGCACAGGCTCGCACTTCAGGATACCGGTGCACTGGTTGGTGCCGAAGTTCACGAACTTCTTGTCCATCGTTAGGAAGAACTCGCACCCCGCGTGTTCTGCGGTCCACAAGTGGAACAAATCCGGGTAATGCTTCCGCGGCGCACTGACGCACAGCTTGCGGAAACGCGGAAGATCGCGAATGCCGCGGAGTGTCGATTCCGGGAAGTCCTTCTCCAAGTTGAGGATGCGCTCAATGTGTTCGTCCTTGACTGCGAGTAGCATCGCGCAGAAGTGGCTAACCGCGTCGCGTGCGAGGTACTTGAAGATTGATGGTTCCCTGGAAGAATGACCTTTCAATGGGGCTGTCCACATTCTCCAGCTTCACCTCGGACAGCAGGTCGCTTTCCACTCCATCTGCAATCCGCGCGCTGATATCAAAGTGGACTGAATGGCCCGACGCGCTCGTGTTCGATCAATGGATCGCAAATCCAGACAGGCACCTCAGAAACCTGCTGGTAGGCGGCCGGGGAAGTCTACCTAATTGACCACGGACTCTCGTTTCTCGGCAGCAAGTCCACTCCGGAGCAACTTCGGTCTGCAGTGACCCTCGTAACGATCCGGTTGTGGCGGGAGTTTCTCGATGCCCATGTCACCCTAGCTGAACGAGTAGTTGGAGCGGCCCAAGCCAACCGTGCAGGAGCGCACTCTTTGACGATCGACCCTGCTATTGCGATTTCTGCGACCGGTATTCAGCAATTGCTCTCTGCGGATCACATCGAAGCGTTGACTGCCTTCCTCGTTCAGCGACGTGCATCCGCGCCGTCAGTGATCTGTAATGCAATGGGCGTCCACAATCTCCCATTCTGAGGGTAACGATGGCTCTCCATGACATCATTCAAGACCTCCGAATTCCACCGCGAAGGTCTAACCACCGAGGCGCATGGGTCCCTGTGTACCTAGATCTATTGCCAGGTTCAGGTGAGCGCATCTGCATTGGAGTAATAGCTGCGGACACATCTAGCGTTACGTGCATGCAGGTTCACGGACTAGACCGATTGCATACCGCGTACGGACCGGCCGTTCACGCGATCGCTTGGTCCGCGACTTTAGCGATGCTTGAGGCCACAGCAATTGCAGAAAGGAATGGACTTCACGGACTAGCAGATGCCCTGACCGGCATCGAGGGACTTACTGTGGGATCTCCTCGCGTTGGCGTAGGGCGAGATCTGAAAAATCTAGCAACGCTCGGGCTGCGTCAATCTTCCACATTAGTGGCCTGCGACCATTTTGAAAACGCTCCCGACTTACGTGAGTCAGACAGAACGAGCCCGCTGGCTAAGGCTGTCCAGAAAGCCGTCGTAGCCATTCGCCCTGAGCTTCGAGACAATTTCCGCCGCCATGTGAGTCTGTCCGCACAAGCACGACCCACTACATACGGGTTTGTCGGCCGTCGACTAATAGCTAACTTCGCATCCTTGGGCGGTGTTTCAGCCGACGCGCTCGGCCCCCAAATCGATAAGGCGAAGGCGCGCCTCTGGGACCTCGAACAACTACAAAAGGTCGCCCTTAGAGATGTCTTTGGTCAACCATTGAAAAACGCCAAGCTAGAACTACTGGCTTGCCCACCTCTGACTCAGCCAAGACAACAAGACCCGAAACGCCCTCTGTCTCCAAGCCAGCTCAAGGAAGCAGTAAATACTCTGGAAAGAGAGGCAGACAAATTCGAAATTCAATGGCGGTACTTGAAAGATCCACAAGCTGTAGCAGGGATTATCCTCGAAAGGGAACCCCTCAGCGCAGGTTGGTCGCGATGCGCGGCCATTAACCACTAAGCACCAGAACATTGCTACTCGTAAAGCGCTCCGGACTAGCGTGGGTGGATGAGCCAACCCGAGAGCGGGATGGGCTAGAACCTTCAGGAGATATGCCTATTAGTGAGTCAGCCATGTCAAAGCCCTCCCCGCTCACTTCTCCAATTTGGAGAAGGGACACCTCAAAGTGACAGTTGGCGCTGGCCACTCTCTCGAATCTCAGGCCTCATCAGTAAAATTGGGAAGGAACCAAGGAGAAGTCACCTGAAGCGAGTCCGCAGCATCAAAACACTCAGTTCGATGAGCAGTTTTTGGCTTCGTGCATAGCCGCATGGAGTCAGGAATCCGGTAGAGTGCTACCACCCGTCGATCAAATTGTGGATCGCGACTTTGCGGCACTATCAGGGGCTTCTATGCAACAACCAGCTTTTTTCCGTCGCCTCTTCGCGCTGTTGTTGCATCGTCGATGACCGGCATATGCCTTGCTGCGGAGTATCGCCGGCGGTGCGGGAATACAGACTGCACATGTTCGATCCGCCGATCAGCACGCTCGCCAATCGCAGCAGCGAGCTGATGTTCGACACTCGTACTGTCGCGGCGAGCAAGAACCCGCGGAGGTTACCAGTTGCGCCGCGCACATTGGACTTCCAGTACGAGGCCGGTGGCGCACGGCACCTGGCCAGTGAGTTTGCCGAGCGCACTTTTACCGATGCACTGCTGATCATGAAAGACGGGCGCATCGTTCACGAACAGTATCTTAACCGGACAACCGACCGCACCCGGTTCATGTCCTACTCCATGGCCAAGAGCTTCAACTCCATCATGGCGGGCGTGGCAATCGCCGAAGGCCGGATCACCTCGGTTGACGATCCCATATCGAAATACATGCCTGAACTGCAGGGGACGGCATACGACGGCCTGTCGCTGAAGCACCTGCTGTGGATGCGAACGGGGGCCCGCTGGAACGACAACTTCTTTACCCCGGGGCCTTCACGCGATGCCCACGTCGCTGCGTTCGTGGAATCCCGCCAACGCTATGTCACCGCTGCTCTGGGCATCAAGGAACGCGCCGGGCCACCCGGCGTCGCCTTCAACTACAACAGCGTCGAAGCCGCAATGGTGGGTGAAATAGTCACCCGCGCCGTCGGCATGCCGCTCAGCCAGTACCTGAGCGAGAAGATATGGAAGCCCGCAGGAATGGAGTCCGACGCGTTTTACGTGCTGGATGGTCCGCCGTCGGTAGGTCGCGAATTCACTGCGGGAGGATTCAATGCCACGCTGCGGGATTACGGGCGCGTCGGCCAGATGATGCTGGATCGGGGCCAGGTCAAGGGTCGGCAACTGGTTCCCGCGAGCTGGGTCGACGAATCCACGAAGCCTGGCCAGGGCCGGGCCAGTGCGGAGGACGGCACTGGGTACGCCTACCTTTGGTGGACCATCGACGGCATGCGTGCGTACACGATGCTGGGTGGCGAGGGGCAGTTCGTCTTCGTGGATCCTGAAAGTCGCACGGTCATCATAAAGCTCAGCCATATACCGGTCGGTCCAGCGGGCGACCCTGCCATGGCGGAGACATTTGCCTTCCTGAAGCCGCTTCGGCTTGGCGCCCTGCCAACAGACCGTGATCGCGGCCGACGCGGCCAAAGCAGCTGCGTCGCAATGCCGGGACACTAGGTAGTGGGTCCGATGGAAGGTTCCGGTAACACCGCATGGGCTACCGCCAGGGTCCCGCATTTTTCCCCGTTGAGAAGCGAACTATTCCACGGTACCGGAACTCTACGGTAGTCCTCTGAACGCGCCCCCGCATACCCGCCTCACTTTAGCGCTAAGGACAAGTGCAGCGCTGAGCTTGAAGGCGTAGTTATCCCTGTACAACCGCGAATGGAGTCAGTCGCCCGCCCAGGAAATCCCGACACTGTGCGACCACGAAGTTCTTCATGGCCGCCATCTGCGAAGGTGTGGCATTTTCCGGTCGCGCCGCAAACCACCCGATCTCGGCCAAGTCTCGCGCAAGTAGAAACAAGGGCAACATCGCCAGATCCTCGTCTCTGACCGACCTAACGCTGCGGTAGCCCTCCAGACACGCCGCCTGGAAGGCTCCAAATCCGGTCATCTCCTGGCACTGATTGAGGGCAGCGGCAAGGTCGTACATGTGCCAGCCCCAGGCGACGTCGTCAAAGTCGATGGCCGTGAGCGTATCGCCGCACACCAGTGCATTACCCGGATGCAGATCAGAGTGGATGACACTGTAACGTGACGCGTCTTTGCCATAGCTCGTGAAAATCCTATGCAGCTGATCACGCGCATCCAGTAACAACGCCCGCTCGCCCTGGGATACATCGCTACGCTCCCAGAATCGACCCCAAAACGGCTGGGCACCCATCAAGCCATCCGCGTCCAGTGCATGCCTTCTGAACTCAGCGGGCGGATGCCACGCCGTAGCCTGGTTGTTCATTGTTGCGATCAACGCACCAAGCTTCCGGAAGTGCATCTCGAGCTGTCCTTGCGGATGACCGTCGCGAATCAACCGCATCAGCGGCTCACCAGGCACCCACCGAGACAGGCTCGCATGGCGATGTTCGCCCGGCTGCGGCACATCCACGCCGACATGGTCCTGACCATCCCGCGCGCAGATCGGCTCCGGGACATGGACTCCGGCCTGAAGCAACGCCTTGGTCCACAGCCTTTCCGACTTGAGCTCTTCCAATGTGTGATACGCAGGGCGGTGCAGGCGTAGCGTATAGAGTTTTCCGCTGTCGTCCGTCACCTTGAAGCTGATGTTCTCGGCGCGCGCTAGCAGTGAAATGTCTGCCACCTCAACAGGGAACTGCCGGAGTGCCCGTCTAGCCGCGTCCAGTATCGGATCTGAGGCCAGGTCACCCACAAACATCATTCCTTGCAACCTCGAACGCCTTGAGAAACGAAGCGGCGTCGTCCGTTGTAAGGACGAGCGGAGGCCGAACCTTGACAAGGGTCTTGTATGCGCCAGCCGGAGCAGTAAGAACCCCCAGTTCCTTGAGCCGGTCTGGCATCGCCGCCGCCCGTCCGGGATCCGGCGTCCTGGACTCCCGGTCCGTCACCACTTCGACCACGAGGAAAAGACCTCGGCCACGTACGTCGCCCAGGTGCTGGTTGCCAACCACAAGCTGATCCAGACCGTCCTTCAGGAACCGTCCAATTCGCCGCACATTGTCGAGAAGCTCATCGCGTTCGATCACGTCCAGCACTGCCATGCCAGCTGCTGCTTGCAGCGGGCTGGAAGCAAAGGTATTGAAGTGGTCCGTCTTGCTGCGAAAGCGCTCGATGAGACCGCGACTGGCACCCGTTGCCGAGACAGGCACACCGTTTCCCATAGGCTTTCCCAAAGTCACGATGTCCGGCTGGAAACCGGTAGCCTCGTAACCCCACCAGTGACCGGTCCGCCCGAATCCCGCTTGCACCTCATCCGCGATCACGAGCCCACCCGCATCGCGGACCATTGCTGCCGCGCGCGCCATGAAGTGGCCGGGAAGATTCGGCATGCCTTCGTTGGCAAAGATGGAACAGACCAGCATGCCGGCTAGACCGACGCCAGAGGTCTCAAACCGCGCGATCGCCTTCCGGATTGTCTCCAGATAGGCGTCCGCGAGCTCCTCCTCACCTAGCCCTACGGTGATGGGACGATACAGATCCGGAAATGGAAACGAGCGGACTTCCTCGCTCTCTGGTTGGGTGCGGCCAACGTTGGTGAACCGCCCGACCAGGTCACTGTTGCCGTGGTAGGCAGCGTTGGAGCACAACACGCCGCGCTTGCCAGTGGCCATGCGCGCCATCTGAATGGCTACATCGTTCGCTTCCGTGCCACTACAGCTGAATATGAAACTTTCGATATTGGGGCAATGCAACGCCGCAAGTCGCTCGGCATAGGCTACAACCCCCTCATGCAGATAGCGGCTGTTGACGTTCAGTGTGCGCTGCTGCAGTGAAATTGCATCGGCAACATACGCGTTACCATGTCCAACCGCAGGCACATTGTTGTAGAAGTCGACGTAGCGCCGCCCTGTTTCGTCGAAGACATGAGCGCCCTGCCCCCGAACCAGCTGAATCGGTTGGCTGTAGAAGAGTTCCGCGCCGACTCCAAGCGATTTCTCGCGACGCCTGAGAAGCCTCGTCGAATCCATATCACACCCTATTTGCGAATGATTGGCGGAGGTGCCACTCTACATTGCCCCCGGGAGCCCAGGTCGGCCCACTGCGGAATCTGGGTAAAGGATCTGACGGATGCAGCTCTGCATACGCACGGCCCTCCCATCCTTCAGTCGTTCGCAACGCAAAGCACGGACTGGAGCAGCACGTTTGCGCCTGCCTCCAGATCCGCGGGCGTCGCACTCTCAGCCTCATTGTGACTAAGTCCGCCTGCGCACGGCACGAAGATCATCGCGGTGGGTGCGAACTGCGCCGTATGCAGTGAGTCGTGACCCGCCCCGCTGACGATCGATACGCGGCTGAATCCCAGATCCTGCGCTGTGCGATCGACGATGCCACCTAGCTCGGCGTCGAACCGGGTGGCCGGCATGTGCCAGATCTGCTCAATGCGGGCGTCGATGCCGGCAAAAGCGGCGAGTTGGGCGACCTCTTCCCTGAAACTCGCGACCATTGACTCCAGCACAGCCGACTCTGGATGGCGAAGGTCCACCGCAATGACCAGCTGCTCCGGAACCGTATTGCGCGCACCCGGAAATGCCTTCAGATCGCCGATCGTGGCCCGGCCCCAAGGCCCGTTTGCCTTGGCGATCGCGAATGCCGCGTCGATGATGGGCGTGGCTGCCCGCCATGGGTCGCGGCGAAGTTCCATTGGAGTGGGGCCGGCGTGGCACGCCACGCCTCGGAGCGTGACGTCGAACCAGTAGGCACCCTGGATACCTGTGACCACACCGACGGTCGCGTCGAGATTTTCGAGGATGGGACCCTGCTCAATGTGTGCCTCGAACATCGCCCTGAATCGACGCGCCCTTGCCGGTGCCGTGCCCCGATAACCAATGCGCTCGAGTTCCTGCCGGAAGGTTATGCCGGATCTGTCGCGGCGCTCGTATGCGAAATCCAGGGTGTACGTTCCCGCAACAACACCGGAGCCCAGCATGGCAGGCGCAAATCGGCAACCTTCTTCGTTCGTCCACGAGGCAACTTCGACCGTGCGCTTGAGGTCAACGCCATGCGTCTGAAGCACCCGCATAACCTCGAGGCCGGCCATGACGCCATATACGCCATCGAAGCGCCCACCGGTCGCCTGCGTATCGAGATGGCTACCTATCAGAACCGGATCTGCGTCAGGGTCGGTACCCTTGCGCGCAGCGAAAATGTTGCCCACTGCATCCACCGTAACCGTGCAACCGGCAGCCTGGGCCCACTGGACAAAGAGATCGCGCCCGATCTTGTCTTCGTCGGTCAGCGCCTGACGATTGCAGCCGCCATGAGCCGTGGCGCCGATCTGTGCCATCGCCATGAGGCTCGACCAGAGACGGGCTCCGTCTATGCGCAGCTTGCTGATCAGGTGGTGATCCATAGCGCCTTGGTCTCCAGGTAGGCGTCGAGCTGCTCCGGACCACCCTCACGGCCGAATCCCGACATGCCGAACCCTCCGAACGGCAATGCGGCGTCAACCGGATTGTGGGTGTTTACCCATATGGTCCCTGCGCGAATCGCGCCAGCCATTTCGCAATCGCGTCAGATCGTTGGACCAGAGGCTGGCCGCGAGGCCGTAGCGCGTGTCATTCGCCAGTTCCACGACTTCGGCGTCGGTGGCAAATGAACGAACCGTCACGACGGGGCCGAAGACCTCTTCCTCGAACCACTCGACTACCGCGGGTAAGCCCCGTGAACACCGTCGGCCGGACGAAAAAGCCCGTACCCGGGCATTCACCCCCGGTGACGATACTTCCCCCTCCCGCCGGCCCGTCTCGATGTACTCCATCACCCGATCACGCTGACGTGCCGAGACGAGAGGACCCATTTCGCAATCCGGCGACAGGCCAGGGGCGACTTTCAGCGAATTCGCACGCCGGACCACGCGTTCAAGCAGGGCGTCGTGCACGGATTCCTCGACATACAATCGCGACGCGGCGCAGCAGACCTGCCCGGCATTGTAGAAAATGCCGTCGACCACCCCCTGCGCGGCCTGATCCAGATCGGCGTCGGCCAGCACGACCATGGGCGACTTACCACCCAGCTCGAGGGTCAGCCGGGTCATGTTCTGCATCGCCAGGGTGGCAACATGGGTGCCGATAACTGTCGATCCGGTGAAAGTCAGCTTCGCGACGCTTGGATGGCGCGCCAGCGTCTCGCCAGCGGCGGGCCCCAATCCCGTCACTACATTTAGCACCCCATCCGGCACTCCGCCGCTTGGGCCAGCTCCCCAGGCGAATCGCAGTCAATGAAGTTTGCTCGGCGGGTTTCAGCACCACCGAGCAACCCGCCGCCAGTGCAGGGAATACTTTCTGCACTGCCATGTTGAACGGAAAGTTCCATGGAATGATCGCACCGACGACACCCACTGGCTCCCGAAATGTCATGCCGAGGGGTCCGTTGGGAGCGGACAGCTGAACCACCCGACCGTCTATCTTGGTCGCCCATCCAGCCATGTAGCGCGCGAAACGCACGGCATCCGGAAGGTCGATGTCGCGTGCGGCGGACAGCGGCTTGCCGTTGTCGACCGACTCCAGCACGGCGAGCTCTTCAACATTGGATTCCATGAGCTCTGCGAACTTCAACAGGATTCGCTCGCGGTACGCCGGTGAGGTACGCGACCAGCGACCGTCCGCCATGCTTCGGTACGCAGCCTCCACGGCAAGGTTCACGTCCCGCGCGTCTCCGGCCGCAATGCTCGCAATGCACTCGGCGCTCGAAGGGTCGAACACATCGAGCCTCGCTTCCGAGACAGCATTGCGCCACTGTCCATCAATCAGCAGGCGATGCGGACGACGGATGAAGTCGCGTATCGGCGCCGCGATCATGTAGTCATCTAGTACGCTCATGTGGCACGACGATTCGCAATTGCCAACAGCAGATGCCGAAGGGCCGGTCCAGTGACCTGGCTCATTGAATGTCCCTGTCGCAAAACATGTCCTTGCCGCCCATTGCAGTCAGCAACACCTTTGTCATCGGAATATCCATTGAGTGTCCGCCTGAGAACAGAACCGCGATATAGCCTTGTTGGGCTATCCTGCGCCGGCCTCGCCCCGCAATACGTGCAGCGCCCACGGCCTCTTCTGCGCCATCAATTCAGCAAGGCACTGTAGACAAGTGCTGGAAGTTGACTTCGTATTTCGCCGGCGGCGGGGACGCTTACGTCCACGTGCTGAGTCATGGCGATGACCACCATGTCTTCCTTAGGATCAACCCAGAAATAGGTCGACGCGTAACCTGCCCAGGAGTACGTGCCAACAGAACCCGGATAGCCCGCGACGACCGGATCTTCCATTACGGCAAACCCGAGCCCAAATCCCATTCCGGGTAGCTTGCCAATCGAACCGAGGTGATCCCGGGCCATGTACGCAACAGTTCGAGGACTCAGGATCCGCACTCCGTCGAGCTCGCCGCCATTCAGCAGCATTTGCGAAAAGCGGAGGTAATCCTCGGCAGTCGAGACCAGTCCGTAGCTGCCACCCTTGCGCTTGTGGTCCATCGTGTAGCTGTTGACCGTCCAGGGCTCCGAGAGCCATGCATCTCCGGGAGATCCGTGGGCGTTGTCGATGGGTGCGAGCTTGCCGTCCTTCATCCAATATACGGTGGCTAGACGTTGGGATTTCTCGCGCGCAACCCAGAATCCGGTGTCCTTCATTCCCAAGGGCTTGAATAGCCGCTGCTCCAGGAAGCGGTCGAAGGACATGCCAGATAGCACTTCCACGAGGCGCGCCTGGACATCCGGACCGACGCTGTAGACCCACCGGGTGCCCGGTTGATTCGCCAAAGGCAGTTTCGCGAGCCTTCCCATCATCTCCGAGAGCGATACGTCCACTCCGAAGAGGTTCTCTCTGGAGTATTCGGCATCCAGCGGGCTCATTTCGAGCGCGTGAACGAACCCTGCCGTGTGACGCAACAGATCCTGAATGGTAGGTTCTCGCTGGACCGGCACTGTGTCCGTGACAGCTTCCTGCGGGTCACGAAGCACGCGAAGGTGCGCGAATTCTGGCAGGTACTTGGAAATCGGATCCTTCATCTGGAACCGCCCCTCCTCGTACAGCATCATCAATGCGGTAGAAGTGATGGGCTTGGTCATGGAATACAGGCGAACAATCGTGTCGCGCTGCATTGGCTTTCGCTTCTCGATATCCGCGGACCCGAGCGCGGAGAAGTGCACGATTTTTCCGTGACGCGCGATCAGGGTAACCATGCCTGCCAGTTCCCCGCGCTGCACCTTGTCTGCATAGTACCTGTCGAGGTAATCCAGTCTGGCCGTCGAGAATCCGAGCTCCTCCGGGGTTTGCAGCTGGGATCTCGCCGGCACCGGCTGCGCTGGCTGCCAGCATTGCAACAGCCAGCGAGGCCAGCCACGAAAGCGTCCGTCGGATGGGACTATTCATCGCCTCTCCCATTTGGGTCATGTCGGATCTCCCAAAGCGCACGAACTGCCGAGGCCTGCCGATTGAAGGGTCGACAACAGCGGTTGCAGCGCATCGCGATGCCGGGTCCATGCGCCGATTGACCGGGAATGGACCGGGTTGCGAATCTGGCTTGCACTGGCGGTGGTGGATGGCAGTTGGTTGCGATGGGGCACGGCGCAGGCATCTTCCCAGCCAAGCCCGCAATGGGCGAGCATGGCCCGCGCATGCCCCTCGACGTCGGCGACCAGCTCTTCATAGTCGATAGTGAGGATCGCGCCGGGATAGAGCGTCGTCCAGTGAACCATCAGCCGCTGGTAGGCGGCAATGTACCTCCCCAGTTCCTGCTGGTCGTAGGAGAAGGGGTACGCGTCTGCGAACCAAGTCTTGAGCATGGCGTATCCTGAATCCATCAGATCGCGCCTGAGGTGAATGACCTTCGCACCTGGCAGCGACCGGCGAATCAGCCCGAGGTGGAGGAAGTTCATCGGCAGTTTGTCGATGAAATGACTGCCATTGCCGCGCAGCCCCTGCAACCGGTCTAAATAGCCCTGCGCCAGTTCCTCGGGTGGAATCGCCATCGCCGCGGATACGCGTTCCTCGGCGCTGCGCAGGGGCCGCCGCACCTTCTGCATGCTGGTCATGATCGCTGCGGGAAAGGCGCTTGGCTCACCAAGAGAATCGACCTGCGTATGGCTGGAAAGGATGCGATCAGCCAAGGTCGTGCCCGTGCGCGGCAGACCAATGATGAAAATCGCGCCCGATCCCGCCTCGGCGGTCCCGGATTGGACCTCGCCATGGGCGGACCCGGCGATCAGCGCGTCGATCATGGCCAGATCGCGCCCTACGTCATAGTCGAGATGCTCCCGGCGCAATTGCGCCCCTCGCGAAAGCTCGGCAAAAGCCTCACGGTCTTCACCGAGGTCCTCCAGCTCCTTTGACAGGGCGTAGCGCAGTTGTCCCTCGCTCCGCCACCCGTCCACACCACGCCCCAATCGGGATTTCAGCTCGCGGATGTGGTTTCGGTCCGCGGTCTGTTGGCGCAGGCCCGAACGGATCAGCCAGGCCTCACTGTGATCCGGATCCAGCGCGATCAACTTGTCGCAATTCGCTTCAGCCCCTGCAAGGTCACCGACGTAGCGGCGCTGCATTGCCAGGTTGAACAAGTGCCGAGTATCGTCCGGAGCGATTTCGACGGCGCGCATGAAGCATTCGAGCGCCTGCTCGTGCAGACCCGCCGCGGAATGAACGGCACCTGCATTTCCGAAGGTTTCGGCACTAGCGCCGACCAGAGCGATCGCGTGACGGGCAGCGCTGACCGCCCGCCCCGGGAAACCCGCTGCAAGCGTTGCGCGAGCCTGCAGGATCCACGCCCAATGCAGTTCGGATTTCTGGCGGATGACCATTCTGGCCGCTCGATCGGCGCTGGCCGGCCGACCGCATGCAAGCGCCGCCTCACCGAGCAGGTGCCAGGCGGGAATGGCTGCCGCCTCTCTCGCCACAATGTGTTCGGCGAAAGTCAGCGCCTCTACGGCTCGACCTGAAGTCAGGAGGCGCCAGCCGTATTCCACGTCCGATGCCGCCGTAGCTGACTTGGTCACTGACTCACCTTCGCCTCACTGTTTTTCGAACACGCGCTTGCCGGCCAGGTATGTCGACTGGACGTGTCGTTGACGAACCGATCGGTCCAAAGGCGCAGGCAGCGTGCCATCGAGTACGACGAAGTCGGCCCACTTGCCCACCGTGATGCTGCCGATCTCCTTTGCCCAGGGTGTCATGTTTGCGCCCGCCTGGGTATACGCGAACAGAGCCTGGTCAAAAGTCACCGCATTCTCGGCATGCCAAGGACCATTGCCGAGGCCGAACGGACTCTCGCGGAACACCGCATCGTTGATCTGGGTCAGCGGGCTCATCGGCGACGTCGGCCAGTCGCTACCGAACACGAGCGGAACGCGGTTGGCGATCATCTTTTGCCAAACGTAGGCCCACGGCTCGCGCTCGGTGCCGATGCGCTCGGTGATGTACTTGCCGATCGTCCCGGTCGCGTGGTTGGGCTGCATCGAGGCAACGACGCCGAGTCGCGCAAAGCGCATCACGTCGTCCGGATCGATGACCTCGATGTGCTCAATGCGGTTCTTCAGGCCACCCGGCAGCGGCTTGCGAGCATTGGCATAGGCATTGAGCGTTACGTTGACAGCAGCGTCGCCGATTGCATGAACCGACACCGGGAAGCCGGCGCCGTTGGCCGCCGCGATCAATTTTTCCAGATCGGCCTGGCTGCGAAACAGTTCACCTTTCCAGCCAGGCGTGTCCGAGTACGGCTTCTCGAGCACTGCGGTGCGGGTGGAGAGCACCCCATCGACAATGGACTTGATGTACCCGAATTTCAGCGTCGGCCCCAGGGTTCGGGCAGTCGGCAGCCTGGCGAGCTTCCTGTCTACGTCCGCGCGATCACGGACGGCCTGCGGGATCAGCTTCGGATCGTCGGTGAACTGGCCGTACCAGATTCGAATGTTAAGTTCGCCCTTTTCGGCGAGCTTGAGGTAGTCGAACAGGTTCTGTCGATCGGCCATATCGTGCACGCCGGTGACGCCGAGGCTATTGGCGTAGGCGATCGTCTGGCGCAGTCCGTCGAGCTTTCGCTGCTCGGTCTTCCGCAACCCAGGTTGCCGGAGGATGAGCTCCGCCGCACCACTCTCCTTGAGGATTCCGGTCGGCTCACCCGTCTTCGGATCGACGACGATCTCGCTGCCGGGCGGAACGGGCGTCCTGGCGGTAATGCCAGCCATCTTTAGCGCCAAGCTATTGGCCCAATGCGAATGCGCGTCGATGTCCTGAAGGAATACTGGGCGATCGGGGACGACCGAGTCGATGTCTTCCTTGGTCGGCAATACGCCTTCACCCAGTGTGTAGTCCCAGCCACCACCGACAAGCCACTCTCCCGGCGGAAGTTGGTCGGAGCGCTCCTTGATCTTCCGGAGCCAGGTCTTCTTGTCCGGGATGTACGAGAGATCGACACCCGCCACGAGGTCAGAACCCATGGCCAGATGGGTATGGCCGTCGATCATGCCCGGCACGACCGTCCGGCCGGAGCCGTCCACAACCTGCGTGCCCGGACCGATGAGTTCGCGCACTTCAGCGTCGTTGCCAATTCTCACGAAGCGGCCTGCACGCACGGCGAACGCGGTTGCGCGATTCCTGGCCGGATCCGCCGTGCGGACGTCGCCGTTCACGAGAACGAGGTCGGCCGCGAAGCCGGTCGGAGCCTGTGCGAGCGTGGTCCCCGAAAAGGCGAGACCGACAGCGACTGCCCCCAGTATCAGGGCTCTGCGACGATGCATGTTCAATTCTCCTCTGCTCCGACTGGGTCCCGCGCAATTCCATACCGAAGCCGTGGCTTGCCGGTCATCGAAAGTCCGGGCTGCGCCAGGTATCGCTCCCACCCATGACGGTGAGCAGCACTTTCGTCCCACGAATCTGCAGCGGATCGATCTTCGTGAGGTCCTGCGACAGGACGACGAAATCGGCCAACTTGCCCTTGGTCAGTGTCCCGCGATGGGCTTCGTCAAAAGTGGCGTACGCACCATCCCGGGTATAGTGCCGCAAAGCTGCCTCAACCGAGATGCGGCCATCGGGTACCAACCACCCACCGGTTTTCCGTCAGCGGTAACTCGCGTAACGGCAACGGCGATTCCCTCTATCGGCGAAAAGTTGAAGGCGTCCCAGTCGCTGCTGAATGCCTGAACCACCCCGGCATCATCGAATATCTTGAATGAGTCCGCGTGGGGAGCGCGCTTAGGTCCGAGCAGAGGATCGAAATTCGTCAGGACCGTCTCGTCTGGATTCGCGAACATCGGCGTCGTGACGACGATAACACCCAGGTCATGCATCCGACGCAGGTCCGTCAGCTTTGGAACCTCGGCGTGTTCAATGCGGTGGCGCCGTCCGGTCGTACCATTGACCTTTGCGGCATAAGCGAAAGCATCCAGCGACTGCGAGATCGCCCGATCACCGATGGCATGAATCATTAGCTGGAATCCCAGCCTGTCATAAAGGGCGACAGTATTGTTGAACTCACCGGACTCCCAGAAGGGAATGCCGGAGATGTTGGTGCCGACGTAGGGATCGTCCATGGACGCAGTCAGCGCATCAACCGTGCCATCGAGCACCCCCTTGATCGAGGTAACCTTGAGCACTGGACCTTTGAGATTGTCTCTCAGATGAACATATGGCCGAACATCGGCTTCGGTGATGGGCCGTTCCAGATGATGCTTCGGTGAGTAAGCCCCCACGCCAGGGATCATCACCATCCCGAACCGCATCCTCAACTTCAACTGATTCGCGGATAGCGCGCGCTGGAACAACTCAACGGTCGATGGGTACGACATGGCGTCGTGTCCCGCCGTCAAACCCACTCTCGCCGCCTCATCGAGATGGGCGATCAGAGTGCGATAGCGCACGTCATCGGAGTCTCGAGGTACTTTGCTTTGCACGAGCCTGAGCGCAGCCTCCTTGAACTCGCCGGTGGGTTCGCCATTCTTGCCCTTCATGATGCGCCCATTTGGCGGATCCGAGGTCCTAGCGTCCCACGCCGGCGACGCGGATCGCTGCGCTGTTCGCAAGCGCCATGTGGCCATCGCGCGCTGCCAAATACACCGGCCGGTCGGAGACCACGGCGTCGATGTATTTCTTGTCGGCAATCAACTTCGGAAAGACCGAATACCCCCACCCTTTGCCAACAATCCATGGAATATCAGGATGCGCTTCTGCAAACGACTTCAGCTTGGCCTGAAATTGGGCAAGCGTTACGACATCACTGAGATCGACCGAATTGATAGACGGTCCGGGAAAGTGGATATGGGAATCCTGGAAACCGGGCGCAACAAATCGGCCGCCGAGATCGACGACCGCAGTATCGGGGGCAGCCATGGACCGGATCTCGGCGCTGCTGCCCACGCCGACCAGAGTATCGCCGGATACGGCGATGGCTTCTGCCCAGGGCTGCGCATCGTCCCCGGTCCAGATCCGCCCATTGACGAATATGCGATCGACATGGCCACCGGGTGCAGGATCCGCCAGCGCGGTCACCGTCAACAGGGGCGTGGCCAGCAATCCCAGCAGCAACGCTCCCAGTCGCAGGGTCATTTGCCCTCCCCGAACTTCATGTTGAACCGAAGCCCCGCCGTGATCGGGCGAGCGATGAAGATTGATCGCTGTCGGTTGGCAACCGCGGGCGTCAGCGAATTCAGACTCGAGATGGCGCGGGCGTTGAACACGTTGTCCACGAACGCCGAAACCGACCACCGCGAGCTTTCGTAGCTGATCGACGGATTCCAGAGCGAATATCCATCGAGGTAGAACGCCGCCGACGTGGTGCTTGCCAGGTTCCGCAGCGCCTTCGAGCGATAGTTTCCATCGATGTGAAATACGATTGCGCGATCCTCCGAGAGAGCATGACGATAGTCGACTGCCAGCGTCACGCTGTGTTTCGGGGTTCCCGGTGTCGGGCTCCCAGCAACGCCCGAGGCCGCCACCCCTCCCAACTGATTCGTAAGGGAGGAATTCAATGCAAGGATCTGGAAGCTGTCACGCAATTTGGCGTCGGAGTAGGCGTAGCCGAAGTTCATTGACAGTGGATCGGCGATCTTCCAGTTCGCCTCGAACTCGAATCCCTTCGATCTGGCACGACCTCCATTTGCCACGAAAGGCTGCCCTGCCGCTGGAGTAGCGGCAAACAGCTGAATGTCTTTCCAGTCGATCTTGTATACAGCCGTCGAGAAGCTGAGGACGCCCGCCACCCTGCCCTTGAACCCGATTTCGTAATTGTTGATCTGGTCGGCCTTGTAGGAATTCAACGCAGCCCGCTCTGCAAATGGACCCACTGTAGGCAGCGCATTGGCGCCGCCGCGTCGGAATCCCTGCGAGAAAGTCGCATAAACGCGCACGTTGTCTGTCAGCGCATAAGACGTATTGGCCTTGAAGATATGGTCGGACGTCTTGGTAGTGTTGTCAGCCGATCCCGATCCCTGCCCCGGCCCGAAGAGAACCTCGGTTTGAGGCAAAACCAGAGAGGCCTGGTCGTTGAACCGTTGCCAGAAAAAGCGTGTGCCCCCGGTGACTTGCCACCGATCAGTGATATTGAAGGTCAGCTCGCCGAATGCGGCCGACTCACGAAAACGCTGGGTTTCAGCCGTTATGAAGTCCGCGTCGTTTGGCAGCTGGAAATTCGGCGGCAGCGGACCACCAAACGGATTGGTTCCATTGACCCGTCGCCACTGCGAGTAGCCCGGCAGGATCTCGTTCAGCTCAAGGTAGCGCTTGGTGTTCTGATGGAAGGCACCAACCACGTACTGAAGCCGCGTGTTGCCATTGGACGCCAGTCGAAGTTCCTGGACGAAGCCCCGATTGTTGCTGGTATCGCGCGCCTCGGCGATGAAGCGAGGATTGCCTAGATACAGAACGCCAAATCCCGCCGTTTCAAACGCACCCGTATTATCACGACTGGATTGGGTCTTCGCGTTGTAGTAGGAGGAGGAGGACGTCAGCGTCGCAAAGCCAAAGTCGACACTCGCATCCAGATTGACAAGATGCGTGTTGCCTTCCAGAGGGTCAAGGATTCTCTGGGACCCCTCGTACCAGTTGTTGCCGCCAAAGTCAGGATTTACGCCTCCCGACCCGCCGACCTCGCTGCGCTGGTACTGATAGTTGAGCTGCAGGTCGACGTCTTCGCTTGGCTTTGCCCGCAGCGATACCCGACCGAAATAGATGTCTGCCGAGTCGACGTTCTTTCTGCGCTCCCACATCCTTGATCGCCATGTTCACATAGAGCGGCGCTTCCCCGATGTAGGTCGACACCGTGTCCGACTGCGGCATGGCGGGCGTAAGCGCCCCCGCGCCACCGGTGGCGATGCCGCGAATGACAATCGTATTGTTCATTCCCGCTTCGCGTGGGCCGCGATCGACGATTGCCACACCCGGCACGCTGCGCGCCAGCTTCAGAATGTCGGTAACGCCATTGCGCGTCAGTTCCTCCGCGGAGACTGCGGAGATGTTGTAAGGGACGCTTGTGACAGACTGCTCGCGGCGGCCGGCCGTGACGATGACCTCGTCGAGTTCTCCCGCAGCACTGGCTTCCTGCGCCTGCACAGCCGCGTCTGCGGCATGAGTTTGCTGCGGCGAGACCAACGCGGTGCCAGCCAGCAACGCAGTGCCGGAGGCCGTAATCAAAGTGTTGCGCATTTCCTTACCCCTTTTAGGTACTGTGCCAAGCGTTGAGCCACGGTAATCGTCGTTCTTGTTCATGCACGCCACATATCGCTTGCATGACTCTGAATCCTCGCCAACGTCACACTGGGTCGCGTTTCAGTGCCTGACACATGCAATGCACGGCTCCGCCACCGAATGAAATCATTGATACATCGGGATCAAATACTTCCAGACCTTCCGCGCGGCACAGATCGATCAGATTGCGACTGCTCGAAGGTATTAGGACTCGCTCATTCCCAAGCGCGACAATGTTCGTACCCAGACGCATCGCGTCTGAATAGGGAACCGGCAGGATTCGAATGCCCTTGGCCTTGAGCCAATCAACCAGACTGGGCTCCACGGCTTCCACGCAGAGCACCGCGAGATTCTCTGCAATCATGCCCATCTGCACGTCGAGGTGGAGGAAATGCGGATCGAATTCGTAGGTCAGGAACTCCCATCCTTCCGCCTCGAACCAGGCCTTGATCTGGTTTACCGCCGGCCCTATCGAGCGCTCCCCGGAAAAGCCGCAGGCGGCCACACCCGGCTTGAGCACCATGAAATCGCCACCCTCGACGTTCCCGGCCGAGACCATGTCGTAGATGGGGATGTTCTTCTCGAGATAGAACCGAAGCACTGAGGCAATCTCGCCGCGTCGATACGGCATATGCAGCTGCATGATGATCGCGCCCCACGGCGTCATCACGCTGCTGTCACGCGCAAAGACCTGATACGGCAGGCAGTCATCTGGCTTCAGCGTATGAACCGTGACGCCGGCCTGCTCATAGGCGTGCGTCATCTCACGATACTGGCGGCGAGCCACATCCTTGTCGAAGGTGAGCCCCACCCGTTCGGTTCGCTGCGCTACGGCATTCCCCGCCTGCCAGCTGAAATTGTCTATTGGGCCTACCAGGACGTCATGTAAAGTGCCGTATTCACTGTCTACACCCCAATGCTCCGACCGGGGTGTTCCGCCGCCATCGATCCGCGTACGAAGCGGCTGGCTCATCGCGTAGGCGCCCGATCGGTCGAAGTGCGGGCGCGGCGTGATTTGTGGTCGGCGACGCCGTCACGCTCCCGATCTGAATCGCGGCGCTCGTAGGCACGCGAAGCCACGGCGCGGACATTGCAACGGCCGGTGACGAGGGACGATTTCCGCATAGACCTAATCATCCCCTCTCCCGGCAAACCAGACGCTCGGTGCGAGTGTCCTACCGCATGGCGGTGGCCGGGAATAGCCCAATTGGGTCATGTTGAACCCCCCAAGGCGTGCAAGAGGATCACCTTCATGGCCGGACTCGACCTGCTCAAGAGCTTGAAAGAACAGCGCGAGCAGCTCCGACTGCGAAGTGACCGATAGCTTTCGGTAGATGCGCTTGGAGTGGTTGCGCGCAGTGTCCGGCGATATCTCGAGAATCCTAGCAACGGACTTGGCGCAGTTTCCCCGCAACAAGAGATGCGCGACCTGCTGTTCCCGCTCGCTCAATATCGAGCTTCCGAAGCTCTGGAATGAACGCCTCAGGCTCTCGTGGAACGCCCTGGTGTTCTGGTCAGGTACAACCGACACCTTTGCCATTCTGCGAATCGCATCCCTTACGACGGGAGCTGCCGCCCGCAACCACTCGCAATCCCGCCGCGTGAATTTCACCGATTCGCGTCGGCGCGTCAGCGCCAGGTGCGCGCATGACTGCGGCGAGGAGTCGATCAACAGGCCGATCTCATCCCCGACATCAAGGTGACGGTAGTATCCCGAAAAGTACTCGCTGCGCTGGAAGCCAACCGGAGCGAGATCGACAAGCCGATAGCCTCCATCCGTGCCTCCCCTGAGATAGTGATAGTAGAACGGATCCAGAAGGTACGGCCCGTCCTGATACGGCAGCGGTGGTTCCGTCGGGCCACTGGAGAAGAGAACTGCCGGCGGCGCATGCCGGTAGAGGATCGCAACGAAAAGCGCATCGAATTCGAGGACAACTTCGAGGACGCGCCCCAAGGCACTTGCGATTGCCGGAACCGAGGATTCTGCGGCGACGCGAGCCACCGCCTCGTTCCACGCCGCGAGAACCGGCGCTCCAAGATGCATACGGTCAAGCATTGCGCCGCCCTTCTCCGGGAACTACTTGCCCGTGCGGAATCGCGTCCACGTGCGCGTCAGTTCCCGCGTGAACTCCGCACTCTCTGGCAGGTCCACCGCGAGTTTCGGCATCATCGCTGGCGTAGGAAAGATGTTCTGGTTGTTCTTGATCTCTGCGGCAACGCTCGGCCAGGAGGCGGCATTGCTGTTGGCGAAGCTGAGGAAATTGCTGTTCTTCGCTGCCACCTCGGCACGCGACATGTAGTCGATGAATAGGTGCGCGTTCTTCGGGTGCGACGCGTCCGCAGGGATGGCAAAGCTATCGAAGAACATCACCGCACCTTCCTTTGGGATGTTGTACTTGATCGTGATGCCTTTGCCGGCTTCTGTAGCGCGGGATTTTGCCTGCAGCACGTCGCCAGACCATCCGAGCGCCAGGCAGATTTCTCCGTTTGCAAGATCTTCAATGTACTTCGAGGAATTGATCAGCCGGACGTACGGCCGGATAGCCATCAGCACCTTGGAGGCTGCCTCGAGGTCTTCCGCCTTCTCGCTGTTGGGATCCTTGCCCAGGTAGATCAGTAGCGTGCCGATCACCTCGCTTGGGGCGTCCAGCACCGAGATGCCGCACTTGGCAAATTTCTGCGCTACCTTCGGATCGTAGAGCACCGCAAAGCTGTCCACAGGCGCATCGGGCATGGCTTCCCTTACTTTCGCCTCGTTGTAGCCGATGCCCGATGTACCCCACATGTAGTTCACCGCGTGCTGATTTCCCGGGTCGAACAACTCCAGGCGCCCGGTGATTTCCGGATCCATGTTCTTGAGGTTTGGCAGCTTCGCCTTGTCGAGCTTCTGGTAGATGTCAGCCTTGATCTGGCGCGCCAGGAACGTCGTGGACGGCACAACGACGTCGTATCCTGTGCGACCGGCCAGCAACTTTGTTTCGAGCAATTCGTTGGAGTCCATCACCTCGTAGTTGACCTTGATGCCGGTCTCCTTTTCGAAGTCCGCGATGACCGTGGGCTCGATGTAATCGGACCAGTTGTAGACGTTCAGCACCTTTTCGGCATCTGTGTCGATCACGGCGCCGGCGGCATTCGTCTTCGCGGGCTCCACCGGCTTGTCACCGCAGGCAGCGACCAGTGCGGCAAGCACCACAAGACCGACGATGGATCTGGATTGCATCGACATGGCGAACTCCCTGCTTAATGCTGAGACTGGAGACGAGCGCGTTTGCCGTGCGGCAAATGTACACTGGACATCACGGCGCCCGGGCGTAGACCTGGCGACCGCCGAAATACGTATATCGGACCTTCAGGTCACGGAAAGCCGGCGTCAGCGGTTGCGGCACTTTCCCGCTCAGTACGACGAAGTCCGCCCACTTTCCGACCGTGATTGAACCGATCTGGTCCTTCCACTCCGTCATCGATGCGCCCGCCTGCGTGTAGGCGTACAGCGCCTGCTCGAAGTCCACCTTCTGCTCCTGATGCCACGGCTTTCCTTCGTAGAAGCCGAAGGGGCTGGTGCGGAACGTGGCATCAGCGATTTGGGTCAGCGGATCCAGAGGAGAGGTGGGATAGTCGGCGCCGAACACCAGCGGCACACCGGTATCGAGCATGTTCTTCCAGCGATAGGCCCACTTCTCCCGTTCCGGCCCCACGCGCGTTGGCACGTAGGCGATCGAGCCTGTGCCGTGATTGGGCTGCATCGAGGCAACGACGCCAAGCGCCTTGAACCGCGGCATGTCCTCGGGGTGAACCAGCTCAAGGTGCTCGATACGGTTGGGATGCGGAACCGCATTGTCCTTCGCGCCCTCAAAGGCATCGAGGCTGGCCTTTACCGCTGCATCACCGATCGAATGGATCGCGACCGGCAGGCCGGCGGCAGTGACTTTCTGGACCTGGACTTTCAGATCTTCGGGCGACGTGATGAACTCGCCCTTCCACCCCTTGCGGTCCTCGTAACTATCACGCAACACCGCGGTGTGCGACGACAGCACCCCGTCATTGATCAGCTTGACGTAACCCACGGTGAGCAGCGGCCCCATGCGGCCTTCCTTACCGGTGGTGGCAACCCGTCGCGTTGTGTCCGCCTTCACCTCGAGGATGCTGCGCAGCTTCGCGTCGTAGTCCTTTCCTTGTTCGGCCGGCCCCCAATGGCCGTACCAGATCCGCAGTGTTGGGTCACCGTGCTCCACCAGGTCAACGTAGTCCTCGATGCTCCCCATTTGGTGCAAGCCAGTTAGCCCGAAAGAATTGGCATACTTGAACATTCGCGCCAATCCCCTCATGACGCTGCGCATCGCTCCGTGCGGGAATGATCCGCGACACGATGCTCTGCGCGCCCTCAAGCAGGATGCCGGTGGGCTGCCCAGCAGCGTCTAGCACGATCTTTCCACCCGGCGGCACTGGGGTCCTCGCGGTTACGCCGGCCAGCTGCAGGGCCTTGGTATTGGCCCAACTGTAGTGGCCGTCGATGTGGTTCAGCAGAATGGGCCGATCGGCAACGACGGCGTCCAGCATCTGCCGCGTGGGATACACGCCATCGGACAAGGTGTGGTCCCAGCCGCCGCCTGTCATCCACTCGCCCTTCGGCATGCGCGCGTCGGCCTCGCGAATCTTGCGAAGCCATTCCTGCTTGTCGGCGATGTAGGAGATGTCAACGCCTGCAACGTAGGGTGAATCGCCACTGACATGCGAGTGGCCGTCGATGAACCCCGGCGTGACCGTGCTGCCCCCGGCATCCACGATCTTCGTGTCCTTGCCGGCCAGTCGGCGGATGTCGGCAGTGGCCCCCACGGCGACGAAGCGGCCGTTGGATACGGCGAATGCCTCGACCCGTGGCTGACCCGGATCCACTGTGTAGACGTCGGCATTGACCACGATGAGCTGCGGAGCGGGACCATCGTTGCGGGCACCGCAGGCCACCAGCGCGATGGCCAACACTGTGGCGAAGCCTAGCCTCGCGGCCGGGAGCCCAAGGAGCGTAGCTGCACTTCCAAACTTCGTCTCAACCATCTCTGGCCTCCCTGTCTGGAAGGAATACGCTCCAATCCGCGCATCCCTTGTGGTTAATCATCTTAACCACGGGCATTGTGCTGCACAATCATGGTTGTCGCAACCAAGGGTTAAGTTGGTTAACCGCAGCGGATACTTGCCTCCGGCATCCCGCAGGAATTCGCCGCCCCGGCAACCACCTCCCATCCGGGGGTTGCGTGCCGGCACCGTCACGAACACAGGGGGTTGGGTCGCCGATTTCGGGGGAACCTTGTAAATGCATGCGCGCCCTGCGACAGTCTTGCGATGCACAAAACCCCATCGCCGGCGCGTCCGAAGAAGCCCGGAAGCCCTTCCCGGCCGGCAGGCACACAGACCAGTGAGCGGATTCTCGACGAGGCGGAGCGCCTGATCGCGACCCGGGGAGTTTTCGGGTTTGCGCTCAGGGACATCGCGGACCCGTTGCGCGTTCGGGTACCCGCCATCTACAAGCACTATGAGAGTCGTGACGATGTGCTCGTCGCGGTAGCGCGCCGGTTTGTCGCGTTACTTTCGAAGCAGTTCAGCTACGACTTGGCTGCCCTCTCGCACCCGACGCAAACTCTCCAGACTGTGATCGAGGAGTTTGCCCGCTTTCACCTGACCCACCCGGCCTATGTGCGTCTGTCGCTGATCGATTTCGCCACCCCAGACGGAGGAAGTGAGTACATCCGGCTCGCCGCCGGCGGACCCTTTCGCTCCAATCTGAATGCCGGTCCGCTTGCGCCCATGCACCGTCGCCTGCGCCAGCTGCTTGCTGCAGGAGCAAAGGCAGGAGTCTTCCGCGAGATCAGCGAGGTCGACTTCTACCGCCTGATCAAGTCCGTGCTCCTGGTACGACTCGTATTTCCAGACGACTTACTTGGCACTAAACCAGTCAGTGCTGCGGACAGGCGCAAAGTGGAGAGAATGCTCTGGGAGACGGCCCTGCGCCACGTCACCACCAGCCTCTGATGGGTCGGCCGGCAAGGGCGCCAGCGTGCGTGGCTAAGTCGGCATCAATGTGCCGGTGAGCATCCCTCGCCGCGACACGTAGCTGGCGAGCGGGTCCTCATGGTGATGGGTGGCCGAGGACACTGCGTCGATGAACAGGGAGAAGAGCTCCGCCTGTGAGTTGACGTCGAGTTTGGAATAGATATTGCGGCGATGCAGCTTGACCGTTGCCGGTGAGATTCCCAGTACCTCCGCAGCGCCCTTGAGCGAATACCCCCGCAGCACCAGCTGGGCAACCTGGCATTCACGCTCGGTGAGAATGGTCTTGCCGAAACTGCCGATGGCCCGAGCCAATACGCTCTTCAACATTCCGGCGTCCGCGTCTATCAGCTCAGGCCGCAGGTCACGCCAATGCCGCACCACAGCCGCTTCGACAACTGGGGAAATACTGCGCAGCAGCTCAACCTCCTCGGGGTTGAACATTGAGCTGTCCTGGGATCGGCACAGCGAGATGGCCACCTTGGTTCGGTGGTCCAGGGTGATCAGGTAATTGAACTCGTCCATCAGCCCGCAATGGCGGTAATAGTCCCGGTAGTACGCGCCCTGAGTGAAGCTGTCCGGCGCGATCTGGTTAAGACGATACAGCCCATCGCGCTCGTCGTCGGTAGCCAGATGGTAGAAAGGATCCTGGCGGTAAGACCCGTTGAGATATGCCTGGATGTCCGAGAGGCCGCGGGCAGTGCGCCAGTCGTTGAACAGGACTCGGGGCTGGGAGCCCTTGCGGACGAGCAGGATGAGTCCGGCATCGATCCGCAACTGCTCTTTCAGGGATTGGGTCAGCTTCTCCTGAAAGTCCAGGCGGCCCATCGCTGCAATCAGGGAGATAGCCAATTGACTGCTGGAAAACGACTGCATCATGTGATGAACACCCGTAGGCCTCCCGGTCACCCGCCAAGGCAGCTTTCTGCCCGAAGACTATTTCCGTTGGACCAAGGTCGCAAGCAATCCCGCCCACTCCGCAAGCTGCCGAAGTTGTTCAGGTCAAAGTTCGAAGGGCGGACGAGGTCGACAGCTTGCGGCCATCCTAGCCTTTTGGGGTATTTCCCGGTGAGGCTCGATGGCGGCTAATCCGAATCATCACCGCCTGCCCATCCTCGCGACGGCGGCCCATCCGAGGTTCGGAATGAACAAGATTATCAAGATCGGTCGTGACGGCGTTGGCGCAGTTGCACTGGAGAAATGCAGCGTGGTTCCGGCCGAAGCGATCCTCTCCGGCTTCGCCAGTGAACTGGCAGCAATTCACTTCGAGCGAGCGGATGGCTCACTGGTGATCGGCACGTGGCAATCGACGCCGTACGCCGAGATGCTGTCCTATCCCGGCGGCACTGAGTACAGCGTAGTCCTCTCCGGCAAGGTTGCGATCACCAATCCGGACGGATCCGTCGAAACCTTCGGGGCTGGGGAGAGCTATATCCTTCCCGCAGGGATCGAAGTGCGTTTCGAAGTGCTCGAGACCATGCGCAAGGTGTATGTGCTCTTTACGGAGAAGCCGGTCCACTAGGCCGGGCATGCATCGTGCCCGGCATCAGCAACCTCGCGCTGCGCGACGTCGCGATGAAGCCGTTCTGGCTTGATCGACCTGACGCGCCACTCGCCCTCCCGCCGCTTGAGGAAGATTCGAAGGCAGATCTCCTTGTGGTGGGAGGTGGCTTCACCGGGCTATGGGGAGCTATCCAGTCAAGGCAGGCCCATCCAGAACGGGATGTCATCCTGATCGAGAAGGACGAGGTCGCCACCGGCGCGTCGGGCCGACCCGGCGGCGTGGTTTCAACCTCCGTCATGCATGGGCTGTCGAACGCGTTGCGAATCTTTCCCCGCGACATTGCCGAGCTCGAACGCCTGGGGAAGGAGAACATCGCGGGCATGATGGCTACCATCGAGCAGTTCGGCATCGACTGCCACGCCGAATGGGGCGGCGAATTGACCGTAGCCATCGACTCCGCCCATATCGAGGCGTTGCGCCAGGAGCACCAGCTGCACCTGCGCTACGGCCACAATTCTGTGTTTCTCGATGAGGCTGCGGTTCAGGCTGAAATCCGGTCGCCGCGCTACAAGGCAGCAGTCTGGTCCAAGGATGCCAGCGGTACCGTGCATCCCGCGCTGCTCGCCTGGGGATTGAAGCGCGCCGCCATCGAGCTTGGCGTCCGCGTATTCGAGCATACGGAGCTGGTATCGCTGATCGACCAAGGCGATCGCATTACGGCAATGACGGGCCGTGGTAGCGTCACCTCGCCACGCGTACTGCTCGCCACCAACGCCTTCGTCGCCGGACACAAGCACATCAAGCACCGCGTGGTGCCCGTGCGCGATCGAGTGTTGGCCACCGAGCCGCTGACGCCATCCCAGATGGACAGTATCGGCTGGAAGCACCGTCAGGGGGTCTATGACACCCGCACGCAGATGAACTATATGCGTCTGACAAGGGACAACCGGATCATCTTCGGGGGGCGCCTGGCCTATTCTTTTTGCGGCACGCCCTTCCCGGCAGTGGACCGCGACACCGCGACCTATGCCCCCCTCGCGCAGGCCTTTTTCGAGACTTTTCCGCAGCTGGAGGGCGTGCGCTTCGCCAATGCTTGGAGCGGACCGATCGACCTGACCACGCGCATGGCCGTACATTTTCAGCGCTACCATGGCGACAAGGTCGTTTATGCCGGCGGCTATTCCGGCTTCGGCGTTTCTGCGTCCCGTTTCGGGGCAAGGATCGCCCTCGACATTCTGGATGGCTCACAGGCACCTGAGAGCCGGCTCGAATTCGCAACCACCATGCCCACCAGGGTTCCGCCTGAGCCCTTCCGTTGGCTAGGCGCGCAGATAACCATGTACGCGCTCGACACCGCCGACAGACAGGGTGGGTGGCGCCGGCCCTGGCTCAAGGCGATTTCGGCGATGGGCTTTCCGCTCAACTGAGCGAACCAAGCACGTGATCCAGGCCGAGTCACTCCCTGCCGGTCAGGGGCCGACGCTGCTGCACAGCAGCTTCACGTCGAGGAACTCCTCAGCGCCGTAACGGGAACCTTCCCGCCCCAGTCCGGATTCCTTCACCCCGCCAAAGGGCGCAACCTCGGTGGATATGAGCCCGGTGTTCAGGCCCACCATCCCGTATTCCAGAGCCTCCCCCAGTCGCCAGGTGCGGGCCGCATCACGCGTGTACACGTAGGCAGCGAGTCCTGCCGACGTGTCGTTGGCGAGGTGTATGGCCTCCTGCTCGCTGGCGAATCTCACGAGCCCTGCGACGGGACCGAAGGTTTCCTCCCGGAAGATAAGCATGTCCCGGGTGATGCCGGTCAGGACGGTGGGCGCAAAGAAGCGCCCTGCCGGACCCGATCGGTCGCCGCCGACGAGGAGCCGTGCTCCTCTGTCCACGGCATCGCGCACATGTCGCTCCACCTTGAGGACTGCCGGTTCATTGATCAGCGGCCCCTGGTCCGTCGCACCTTCAAGGCCATCCCCGATGCGGAGCGCGGCCGCAGCAGCGCTCAGTTTGCGGGCGAACTCGTCGTATACGGCCTCGTGCACCAGGACCCGATTGGCACAGACACAAGTCTGTCCGGTGTTCCGGAACTTGGAGGCCATGGCGCCTTCAACTGCGCGGTCCAGGTCCGCATCCTCGAAGACGATGAACGGCGCGTTGCCCCCCAGCTCGAGGGACACGCGCTTGACCGTGTCCATGCAACGTGCCGCCAGGCGCTTGCCTACCGCGGTCGAACCCGTGAATGTCAGTTTCCGGATTCGGGGATCACCCGTCAGCACTTCGCCGACGGCGGCAGGATCCCCGGTTACGACATTCAGAACCCCGGCCGGAATCCCGGCCTCTGACGCCAGATAGGCCAATGCCAGCGCCGAGAATGGTGTCAGCTCGGAAGGCTTGAGCACGACGGTACAGCCCACGGCCAGCGCCGGGGCCACCTTGCGGGTGATCATGGCGGCAGGGAAGTTCCACGGCGTGATTGCGGCAACGACGCCCACGGGTTGCTTGATGACCACAAGCCGCGTATCCGCGCGGTGCCCCGGGATCGTATCGCCATAGATGCGCTTGGCTTCCTCGGCAAACCACTCGATAAAGGAAGCCGCATAGGCAACCTCTGCGCGCGCTTCGGCGAGCGGCTTGCCCTGCTCGGCGGTCATCAGGCGCGCCAGATCCTCACCGTGCGCCACCACCAGCTCGAACCAGCGCCGCAGGAACCTCGACCGGTCCTTGGCCGCTAGGCTGCGCCAGGACGCCAAGGCTCTATGCGCCGCCTCGACCGCGCCTTCCACCTGTTGTCGAGACAGGCGGGGGACCGACCCAAGCGGTCTGCCCGTAGCGGGATTGAGTACGGGAATACTCCCCTCTCCCTCAGTCCATTCGCCTGCAACGAATGCCGTCTCCCGCAGCAGGCCCGGATGCGCAAGCGCCAGGCGGGCCTGCTCGATCCGCGTGTCCAGATCTCCGACAGGTTTCATGGGTTGCTCCGGGCCAGCTGCAGCGCTTGGCCGAGAATATCGAGGCCCTCCTCCAGAACCTCATCCGGTACCGTCAACGGCACGAGAACGCGGATCGTCTCACCGTGCGCGCCGCAGGTCAGGATGACAAGCCCGTGCTCGAACGCGAGCCGCGTGACGCGCTTCGCCGTGTCGCCATCGGACTCACCATCTCTGCCCGTCGGGACGACATCGAATGCAAGCATGGCGCCCAGACCGCGCAGGTGGTCTATCGACTGCAAGCGTGCGTCTGCGGTAAATCCGGCGATGCGGCTTCGAATCCTGGCGCCGAGGGCCTCGGCGCGGGCCAGCAGGCCCTCCTGCTCGACCACATCAAGCACGGCCAACGCGGCGGCGCATCCGATCGGCGACCCGCCATAGGTTCCCCCCAATCCACCCGGCTCGACGCGATCGATGAGATCGGCACGGCCGATGACGCCCGACAGCGGAAAGCCACCCGCCAGGGACTTGGCGACCGTGACCAGGTCCGGCTCGACGCCGAAGTGCTCGATCGCAAAGAGCTTGCCCGTGCGACCGAACCCAGACTGCACCTCGTCGGCGATCAGCACGATCCCGTGCTGATCGCAGATCCGGCGTAGCACAGCCAGCAGTTCCCGGGGAGCAACGTGGAATCCGCCTTCACCCTGCACCGGCTCGATGAGAATCGCGGCCACGCGCGAGGGCTCCACGTCCGCGTGGAACAGCTCCTCGAGGGCGCGCAAGGTATCGGCTACCGTGACGCCAAGGTGCTCACGGGGAAAGGGCAATCGGAAGACATCAGCCACGGCCGCAGGCACGCCGCGCTTGTAGGGTGAAATCTTGCCGGTCAGTGTCGCCGTCAGCTGAGTGCGGCCATGGAAAGCGCCCGAGAATGCGATGACCGCCGGGCGCCCGGTCGCAACGCGGGCGATCTTCACCGCATTCTCGACCGCCTCCGCGCCCGTCGTCTGAAACACGGTCTTCGCGGGCCCGCGAAACGGCGCCAGCGCATTCAGCCGTTCCGCCAGCACCACATAGGGTTCGTACGCCATGACCTGGAAGGCCGTGTGCGTGAAACAGTCGAGCTGGCGCAGGACCGCCTCCATCACCCGGGGGTGGCGATTCCCGGTCGCAAGCACGCCGATGCCGCTGGCGAAATCAATGTAACGTCGGCCTTCGCTGTCCCAGATTTCCGCGTTCTCGGCACGGCTCGCAAAGACTGGCGTGGCCGTTGCAACGCCGCGCGCGACGGCATGCTGCCGCCGCTGGGCCAGATCCACAGGAGTCGTCACAGGCTCGCGCACTGCCATAGGGAACTCTCTTTGCGGTGAAGCAGGGAGTCTTCCATGCGCCCGAGGTCGCGGGAGGTGCGCGAAGGATTCGCAATTGGTGTATATCATGCACCACATGGGCCGCATGCGATCTGTATCCAACTCGCTTCCTCCCGTTGCACTGCTTCGTGCCTTCGAAGCCGTCGGCCGGTCGAGTGGCATCCGAAGCGCCGCTCGCGAGCTGGATCTGGATCACACGGTGGTTAGCCGGCACATCCGGGCACTGGAAGCCTGGGCCGGTGTCCCCCTGCTCACACGGACAACGGGCGCGGGCATCTTGCTCACGCCCGAGGGCGCCCGGTACCACCAGCGGATCTCGGCGGCCCTGGCCGAGATGACCGACGCAGGCATCGAGCTTCGAAGCCGGAGCAAGGCCCGCCCGCTGGTTGTCTGGTGCGTCCCCGGACTTGCGGTGCAGTGGCTCATTTCGCGGTTGGCGCATTACCCGGGACGCAACTCCGTGGAGCTCCATCCGACGGACCGCAGTCCGGACTTCGGCAGATTCGAGGCGGATGCGGATATCCGGTACGTCTTCGCGAGCAGCGCCCATCGCGGTGCCGTTGCAACAACCGGGGTTCGCTGGGTGGAAATCGCACGCCCGGCAGTCGTACCCATCGCGAGCGCCGCATTCGCAGCACGGATGCGCAACACCCGCACGCCAGCAGACTTGTTGTCGGCTCCACTGCTGCACGAGGAGAGCGATGCGCAGTGGCGCGCGTGGCTCACTGCACACGGTGTTGCCCTGCCGACGGGCGCTCTGCCCGGTCCACGCCTCTGGCACGCGCATTTGGCACTGGAAGCGGCACGTTGCGATCAGGGCGTCGCACTGGCGAACCCGTACCTCATCCAGAACGACCTGGCCTCGGGTCGCCTGTTGCAGGTTTCCGTGGCAGCCGGGCAGAAGCGGGTCGCGCTGGGAAGCTATGTCTTCGCAGCGCGGGCCGATCGCTGGCAATCCGCCGCGATTGTCCAGTTCCGCCGCTGGCTGAAGTCAGCGGCGCGCCTGGACGCTCAGGATTAGTCGCGGGTTCCGCTTCTCCCGTGAACCCAAGCGGCGCAAAGCTCAGCGCCCTCGACCTGACATCCCGACTTTGTCCCATCGGGACCTATAGTCTGCAGGCTAGGGTACTGCTCCAGATAAGGTCGAATCGAGTCTGAGAAACTTAGGGGGTACATGCGGGGGTACCATTCTGGGCCTGCAAGAATTCTCCAAACTGTTCAGGGTCTTAGAGACAACTCTCGAGTCCTCTCCTGGGCACCATCCCTGTCACGGGGTGATTTCGCGGAATTTCCGAGGGAATCTCGGCGGACGATGGCCGACCCTTGTTCAGAAGCGAAGCCGCGTTTCCGTTATCACACAATTTTTCCACGCATGTGATAACGGCGCCCGCGGCTCGGACCCGATCCAGTCGGCCATCAAACTCATGTTGCCCTGAAGCCCGAACCCACCCGGCTCACCGGCCAGTCAGGGGCCCGCTGTTGGAGGCTGCGAACCACCCTTCTCGATGTCAGCATTGTTGAGGTTGCATTGCTGCAGCACGCGCAGGAAGCGCAGCGTACCCTCGGTGCCAACGAGGAAGGGATTGGGCCGCGTCGGCCGTTCCACCATGTGGACCAGCTTGCCGGCCACGTCGTCGAACGAAGGATGATTGCCGATGAACCCCTCGACCTTGTTGTCCGAGACGATGCGCTGGAAGCGCCCGGTCCATTGGTCGTAGAGCACGTGCATGGCAGGGGCAATATTGCGGTTGGTAATGCCCCCGAAAAAGGCAATCGTGACTGCGCGCCCCTTGTCCAGAACCGGTAGCAGCAGGGAAATGGATCCTGGCGTATGGCCGCCAGTGACGAACGCTCGAAGGGTCTGTCCGCCCAGCTTGATGCTGTCGCCGTCGCGCAGGTCGGTATCCAGCCGGGGCAGTGGACGCTTGTCACCCCCGTTCGATTGCGCCGCCATGTCGTAGTCGGTGCGCGGCATGTAGACCTTGGCGCCATAGAGTTCCTGCAGGTACTTCGCGCCGCCGTAGTGATCGCCATGCCCGTGCGACACGAGAACGATCTTGATCCGCGCCGGATCCACCCCCAGCTTCCGCAAACCGCCGATGATGAAACGGTCAACCTCGGCCTGGTCGTTCATCGCGTCGATCAGCACGATACCTTCGGGCGTATCCAGCGCCCAGGAGGCAACGATGCCGTTGCCGAGGAAATAGAGGTTGTCGAAGGCGCGCGAGGCCGGCGGATCCTTGATCACCTTTTGCGCCGCCTGCCCTTCTTCCGGATAGCACGTGATCAGCGCCGTGTGCTTCCAGGTGTTTTCCTCCGCGGCGATCCGGCGCGCTTCCGCGAGGTGCGGCTGCGGGATATCGACCGACGCCGGCGTCGCCTGTCCCTGGCTTGCCGTCGGAAATGCACCTGCGCAGGCGACCACCAGCGCTGCGGCAAACGCTTCGGGGATCGTGTGCCTCACAGCGTGAAACGCACGCCCAATCGATACATCCGCCCGATCGTGTCATACAGCGAGGAACCACCGAAAGGCGGCGCCCGATGGTTGAACAGGTTGTCCACCTTGAAGTACGACTCCACCCCGGCGCCGATCTTGTAGTTTCCGCCCAGGTCGAAGTAGAGCGCGCCGGGCACGTGGTTGAAGTTGTAGGTTGGGTTCTGAACGGTGGTCGCGGGGCAGCCTGTCGTGCAGACGATGGCCTCCGGATCGATATAACCCGCGCTGATCAGTCGCTCCGTCAGGGTCAGCGAAGCCGG
Organism: Pseudomonadota bacterium; assembly: GCA_016720075.1. Taxonomy (GTDB): domain Bacteria; phylum Pseudomonadota; class Gammaproteobacteria; order Steroidobacterales; family Steroidobacteraceae; genus ZC4RG30. The sequence continues at coordinate 122,406 of JADJXW010000009.1, read as the reverse complement.
TCCCTTGGCCCAGGACTGGCTGAACAACGCTTTCCAGCGCGGAATGCCCGCTCCACCTTCGGTGTTGTTTCCGGCCAGCTGTGCGATCTGCTGGCCGGCGATGCCGGTATTGCTGATCATGTCGAGCGAACGCGTGGCCAGCGCACGAAGGCTCAGCTTGCCCCGGGCACCCAGGTCGAGCTGGTAGCCCAGTTCGATGTCGAAGCCCTTCGCGTCGAGCGACGCCAGGTTGAAGGGCTGCTGGATCACGTAAGGGAAGTCGGCCGTGCCCAGCACGCCAGTCAGCTTGACGTTGGAGCAATACGCCGTGTTGCCGTTGTAGCAGAGGTCCACGATCTGCTGGATGGTCAGCGTGGAGATGGCCTGCTTCAACTTGATGTCGTAGTAGTCGAACGACACGCTCAGACCCGGCACGAACGACGGCTGGTAGGCCGCGCCGATCTCCCAGGTCTTGCCCACCTCCGGACGCAGATTCGTGTTGCCAATGCCGGTGGCCACCACCTGCACGTTGTTGCCGGTGGCGCGATTCGTGACGTTCTGCGTAGCCGAGGTGACCGGGGTGAACAGATCGTTGAGGTTCGGCGCACGAATGTCGCGCGAGACGACCCCGCGCAGCCGCAGGCCCTCCAGCGGCGTCTCCCAGGTGGCGCCCACCTTCCAGGTCTTGGCATTGCCCGCGGTGCTGTAGTCGGCGAGGCGTCCGCCAAGGTTCAGGTCGACATTTCCGGCCTGCTCGCTGCGCGCCAGCGGAAGGGCAAATTCCAGGAAGGCCTCGCGGACATGGAAGGCGCCGTGGCCATTCTTGAAGTTGCCGGCGAACCAGTTGGTGCCTGCGTTGTTCAGCAATCCGTCGACCGGATAGTCGGCGCTGTTGGGCGTTGCGGCAGTGACTCCATTCCCGTACGGATCGGCCACGGTGTCGTAGGATTCGCCGCGGTACTCCAGGCCGAAGGCCATGGAGGCTTCGCCGGCCCAGGTGCTGAAGGGGTTCAGGTTGAACGACGCCGCGGCCACGTCCTGCTGGAAGTCGTTGAGCTGGTAGGGGCCATTGGCGGGCGCGATCCAGCGGAACTGGGCCATGGTCACCGGCGATCCGCTGAAGATGTTGATGGGACTGCAGCCCTGCGCCTGGGCTACGGTCGAGCGGCACACGATGTTGCCGCTGGTGTCGCGGATGACGTCGATGGCGGCGTTGTAGCGGCCATTGAGCGTCATGTTCGACAGACGCACATCGGCATCATTCGTGCCCTTCTGGTAGTAGGCGTCGAAGGTCACCGGCGTATCACCCAGGGTGAACTTGCCCTTCGTGCCCACCACCCAACGCAGCTGCTGGCGGTCCGTCTCGATCAGCTCCCGTGCCAGGAAGTTCGCATTGACCGTACCCACCGTGAAGGTCGTGACATTGGCGTTGGTGCAGGCCTGGGGAATCGTGGTGCTCGAGCCCGGCAGCGTGACGCTGGAAAGGTACGCGTTGGTGCAACGAATGGTGAGGTTCGCGGCCTTGCGCGGGAAAGCGATCGGGGTGTTCGACGTCTGGACCTGCGCAGCCGTCAGCGTCCCGTATAGCTCCACGTCCGGTGTGATATCGAACCCCACCCGGCCGTAGCCGACCTTCCGTTCCAGTGGATTGTCGATGGTATTGGTCGTGAGGAAGGCATCCTGCTGGCCGCCCAGGCAGGTGGTGGCGATGCAGGGGCTGCCGAATGCAAAGTTGTACGCTTGCCCGATTTCATTGAACGCCAGTCCGCGAAGCGTCGCGGGACCCGCGGTGATCAGTCCGAAGCGCGCCAAAGTGATGTTCTGGGCGTCGCGTGGGAACGCGAAGAACTGCGGCGACCCCGCAGGTGTGCTGGTCAGGCCGTAGGACGTGATACCGGAGCGGAAGGAGATCGGGCGCCCGTTGGGCTGTTCGCCACCGATGTTTCCACCCGGCACGCCATCGTTCTTGAAGTACTCTCCGGTGGCCTGCAGGTGCAGGCGATCATCCATCAGGCTCGTGCCGCCGGCCACCTGAGCCAGCACGCTCTTGTCATCGCCATACTTCGACTGGCCGCCCTGCAGCGTCGCCTTGATGCCCGTGAACCGGGTGTCGGTGACGAAGTTCACCACGCCTGCCACCGCGTCTGATCCCCAGGAGGCAGAGGCGCCGCCCGTGACCACATCGACGCGCTTGATCAGCAGCTGGGGGAACTGGCTGACATCGGTGATGCCGGTGATGTGGCCGGCTACCACCCGCTGGCCGTCCAGCAGCACCAGCGTCCGGTTGGATCCCAGGCCGCGCAGGTTCAGCGAGGAGAGGCCGTTGTTGCCGAAGCTGGTCCCGCCGTTGCGCTGCGTGTTGGCCGTGCCTGCGCTGCCCTGCAGTGCAGGGAGCTGGGCAATCGAATCGAAGATGTTGGGCTGGGCGGTCTGCTCGAGCTGCTCGGCTGACACGACCGTGGTGGGGGTCGGCGCATTGAAGCCGTTGGCGATGATTCGGCTGCCGGTAACCACCACGGTCTCCAGCTCGGCGTCATCCCCGGCTTTCGCGTCCGCTACCGCCTGCGCGACCGCCATCGAAACCGGCGAGAGCGCAAGTGCGGCGCTGGAGATCGCAAACAGTATCCCCTTGCGGAATGTATTGGCAGTCGCGTGCATGGATCCCCCGAGCATGTGCAGTTTCTTGATTCCCTGACGATAGGGCCATCCAGCGTCAAGGGACCAATTCCAAGGCACTATGGATGGATGCCGGAATTGGATCGATCACGGGAGCCGCGCCCATACCCTGACGTCAGCGCATTCGCAATCACGACAAGGGGGTCTTCCATGGTCGATCGACGCAGTTTCATCGCCGCCGGCCTCGCTGGCGCGGCAGCAGGCGCCGGAAATCCGGCCCTTGGCGCAGACTCAGGCCCCTCCGTGCGGAAGCGCCCGCCCTCCCGGCTGAAGCTGGGTTGCCAGAGCGGGCCGACATCGGAAGCGCATTTCGCGTTCATGGCCCGCTATGGGGTGAAGCACATCAGCGCCTCTGCTCTGATGGCCGATCCGAAGCGTCTGTACCCCACGGTCGACGAACTCAAACGTCTGAAGGAAATGGGACAGCGCCATGGCATCAGTGTGGACATGGTGGACAGCGTGCTGCTGCGCTCCACGCACATCGACGCCGAGGGCAACCCGGCCATCATGCTGGCGGACAGCCCCCAGCGCGACCGCGACATCGAGGCGTTCCAGGCACTGATCCGCAATTGCGCCCAGGCTGGCATTCCGGCGGTCAAGTACAACATGAGCCTGCTGGGGGTGCTGCGCAACTACACCAATGGCGGCCGCGGCGATGCGGTGTACCGCGGGTGGGACCGCTCCAGCGCCCAGGCCAGTCCGCCGCTGACCCGCGCGGGCCTGGTCGATGCCGAACGCTACTGGGAACGTATCGACTATTTCCTGGAACGGGTGGTACCCGTGGCGGCCGAGCACAAGGTGCGCATCGCCTGCCATCCGCATGATCCGGGCGTGCCACCGCCGGGATACCAGGGCATCGACACGGTACTGGGCACCATCGACGGCATGAAGAAGTTCATCAGCCTGCGTGAAAGCCCCTGGCATGGCCTGAACTTCTGCCAGGGAACGGTCTCGGAGAACCTGGTTTCGCCCGGCAAGGAGATCTTCGACGTGATCCGCTATTTCGGGTCGCGCAAGAAGATCTTCAACGTGCACTTCCGCAATATCCGCGGCGGACGCGACCACTTCGTCGAGACCTTCCATGACGACGGCGACGTGGACATGCTGCAGGCTGCGCTCACGTACCGCGAGGTGGGCTACGACGGCATGATCATGCCCGACCACGTGCCGCTGGTGCCCCCGCCCCCGGGCGAGAAGTCAGACGAATACGCCTACAACCTCGGCGGCAGTAATCGTGCCGACGACGGCCACGAGGCCTCGTTCGCCTTCGCCTACGGCTACATCCGCGGACTGCTGCAGGCAGTGGAGCGTTTCGGCTAGGAGCGCTGCAGGCAGGGGCGCTTCGGATCGAAGCGCCACCCGGGCACGAGGTACTGCATCGCGATCGCGTCGTCGCGCGCACCGAGTCCATGTTCTGCGTACAGTGCGTGCGCGGCCTGCAGCGCCTCTTCGTCCAGTTCCACGCCGAGACCGGGGCTCGCCGGCAGCGCCACTTCCCCGTCGACTATTCGCAGCGGCTCACGTGTGAGTCGCTGGCCGTCCTGCCAGATCCAGTGCGTGTCCACCGCGGTGATTCGCCCCGGTGCGGCAGCCGCCACCTGTATGAACATCGCCAGCGAGATGTCGAAGTGGTTGTTTGAATGGGACCCCCATGTCAGTCCCAGGTCGTTGCAGGACTGTGCCACGCGCACGGAACCCGACAGCGTCCAGAAGTGGGGATCAGCCAGTGGAATGTCGACGGCACCCAGCCGCACGGCATGCGCAAACTGCCGCCAATCGGTGGCCACCATGTTGGTGGCGGTGGGCAGACCCGTGGCGCGACGGAATTCCGCGAGCACCTCACGACCCGAGAACCCCTGTTCAGCGCCGCAGGGATCCTCTGCATAGGCGAGCACGTCGCGCAGTCGGCCGGCGCCAAGGCGAATGGATTCGGCGAGGCTCCAGGCTCCATTCGGATCGAGCGTGATGCGGGCATCCGGAAAGCGCCGCGCGAGTGCCTCGACGGCGTCGCACTCGGCGTCCGGCGCCATCACCCCGCCCTTGAGCTTGAAATCGCGAAAACCGTACCGCGCACGTGCGGCCTCGGCCAGCCGGACGATGGCCGCCGGATCCAGCGCAGGAAGGTCCCGCAGTCGCTGCCAGTCGTCTCCCGCAGTCGGCGGTCCGCGATACGGAAGATCCGTGCGCGTGCGATCCCCGATGTAAAACAGATAGCCCAGCACGGGAACGCGTTCTCGCTGGCGGCCATTGCCCAGCAGGTCTGCAACCGGCAGTTCCAGGTGCTTCCCGAGCAGGTCCAGCATTGCAGCCTCTACCGCGGCCACCGCGTGAATGGTCACGCGCTGGTCGAAAGTCTGCTGGCCCCGCCCACCTGCGTCGCGTTCGGCGAAGCGCTGCTGGATCTGTGCCATCACGGTGGCGTGCTGCCCCACCAAGCTACCCCGGACCAGCACTGCCGCATCCTGGAGCGTCTTGCGGATGGGTTCGCCCCCGGGCACCTCGCCGACGCCCACCACGCCATCTGCATCGCGCAATACGACCACATTGCGGGTGAAGTACGGCGCGTGGGCACCACTGAGGTTCAGCAGCATGCTGTCCTGGCCCGCCACGGGCACAACCCGCATGTCGACGATGGCCGGCAGTCGCGTCGGGGATCTCACGTTGACTCTTCCTGCTGGAGGTTCTGGAGCAACCGCGCGAGCGCGGGGTTGTCATTGGAGCGCCGATGGCACAGCACAAGCTCCACCGAAGGCATGTCTCCCTCCTGAAGCGCGTCGAACCTGACGCCGTCCATGTGCATGCACTGCGCACCGGCCGGCACGAGGCCAAACCCCATGCCCGCCCCGACCAGCGCGAGGATCGAATGGATCTGGCTGACGAACTGCACGTAGCGCGGCGCGATTCCGAGTGCGTAGAAGCGCTCGGTGAGTAGGTCGTGGAAGTACGCCGCGCCCACAGGCGCGTACATGATGAACGGCATGCCGTCCAGATCCTGCAATCGGGTCACACGCCGCGCGGCCATCGGACCGCTGGCGGGGGAAGCCACCACCAGGGGTTCCTGCAGTGCCGGGATCACCGCGAATTCCGAGAGACTCACGGGCGGGCGCAGCAATCCGAGGTCGATCGCACCGCTGCGAAGCCCGTCGAGCTGGTCCGGCGTCACCATTTCGGTGAGCTGCAGGTCGATGCCGGGTAGTTCGGTGCGTATGCGCTCCAGCAGCCTGGGCAGGTAGCTGTAGCCGGAGGCCGCCGTGAACCCCAGCGAGAGGCTGCCCAATTCGCCGCGGGCCACGCGCTGGGCCAGCGCAGTCGACTGTTCGGCCATCTTGACGATACGCCGGGCATCGACGAGGAAGGATCGACCAGCGGCTGTCAGGCGCACGTTGCGGCTCGTGCGTTCCAGCAGCGTAACCCCCACCAGGTGCTCGAGGATCTGGACCTGACGGCTCAGCGGAGGCTGTGTCATGTTGAGGCGCGCGGCGGCCCTGCCGAAATGCAGTTCCTCGGCAACGGCCACGAAACAGCGCAGCTGGATGAGTTCGAACATGGCCACAGCGTAGGAGAGCGCGGACCGGGTGGAAAGCCCCCCAGGCTGCAATGCCCAATTCGCATCGATCGATGCTTGGAAGGCAATGAAAGGGCCGTGAAACCGGGCGTATATAGTCCGTCACACCATGCCCCAGCCAACCTCCACGCCCGGCCGCTTCCGCTACGTCATCGTCGCGCTGCTGTTCCTCGTCACCTCGATCAATTATGCCGACCGGTCCATCCTGGCCATCACCGCCCCCGTGCTGGCCAAGGACCTGGGCATCGACGCGCTGGCACTCGGTTGGGTGTTCTCGGCGTTTGGCTGGGCTTATGTCATCGCCCAGGTGCCCGGTGGCTGGCTGCTGGACCGGTTCGGCTCCCGCCGCGTGTATTTCTGCAGCATCCTGCTGTGGTCCGCGGTCACGGCGGCTCAGTCGCTGCTGTCGTTCGGCAGCGGCTACTCGGTGTTGGTGGCGCTGTTCATCCTGCGGCTGATGATCGGCTTCGCCGAAGCGCCGGCCTTCCCTGGCAACGCCCGCGTGGTGGCCGCATGGTTCCCGGCGCGCGAGCGCGGCACGGCCTCGGCCATCTTCAATTCCGCGCAGTACTTCGCCACGGTGCTGTTCGCGCCGCTGATGGGCTGGATCACCCATGCGATGGGCTGGCCGTGGACCTATGGCGTCATGGGCGCGCTGGGAATCCTGGTGGCGTTCGTGTGGTTGAAGGTGATGCAGGATCCGGCGCGCCATCCGCGCGTGGGCCCGGCGGAACTGAAGCTGATCGTGGATGGCGGCGGCATGGCCGATCTCGACGGCGCGCCGCGGGCAGCGCGCCAGCGCTTCACGCTGCAGCAGATCAAGGTGCTGTTCACCGACCGCTCGATGATCGGCCTGTACATCGGCCAGTTCGCCATCAACACCCTCACCTATTTCTTCATCACGTGGTTCCCGGTGTACCTGGTGCAGCAGCGCGGCCTCACCCTGGTGCAGGCCGGCTTCGCGGCCTCGCTGCCCGCCATCTGCGGTTTCGCCGGCGGCGTGCTCGGTGGCGTGTGGTCCGACCAGCTGCTGCGCAGTGGCAGCTCGCTCACGCGCGCGCGCAAGGTCCCCGTGATCACCGGCATGCTGGTGTCGCTCGCCATCCTCGGCTGCAATTACGTCGACTCGCCCGCGATGGTGCTGGTGTTCATGAGCATCGCGTTCTTCGGCAAGGGCATCGGCGCGCTGGGCTGGGCGGTGATGGCCGACGTGGCGCCCCGGCAGCTCGCGGGCCTGAGTGGCGGCATCTTCAACACGTTCGGCAACCTGTCTTCGATCGTCACGCCGATCGTCATCGGCGCGATCGTGCAGTTCACCGGATCGTTCGACATGGCCCTGGTTTTCGTGGCGGCCAACGCGCTACTGGCCGTGTTCAGCTTCCTGTTCGTCATTGGCCAGATCCGGCGCATCGAGATCGCTCCGGTGGCAACACCTTCTTTCACCAACACTTCAACTCCAGGATCCCGGTCATGATGCAACCCCGCGAACTGGCCAAGCGACTGGGCAGCGGCCTTCTGTCGTTTCCAGCCACGCATTTCGACGCGAACATGGCCTTCGCCGAGACGGAATTCCGCCAGCATTGCGGCTGGATGCTGCAGCGGAACGTGGCCGGCCTGTTCGCCGCTGGCGGTACGGGTGAATTCTTTTCGCTGACGCCCGCCGAAGTGGCGCGCGTCACCGCCGCAGCCGCTGCGGAAACTGCCGGCCGCGTGCCGGTGATCACCGGCTGCGGCTACGGCACCGCCATCGCCACCGAGATGGCGCGCGAGGCCTCGCGCAGCGGCGCCGATGGCATCCTGCTGCTGCCGCCCTATCTCATCACGCCCAGCCAGGCGGGCCTCGTGGCGCATGTCGATGCCGTGTGCCGCGCCACCCCGCTGGGCGTGATCGTCTACAACCGCGACAACGCCATCGTCAACGAACATTCGCTGGCGCAGCTGTGCGACCGCAACCCGAACCTCGTAGGCTACAAGGATGGCGTGGGCGACATCGAGCTGATGATGCGCATCCGTGCCAAACTGGGTGACCGACTGATGTACATCGGCGGGCTGCCCACGGCCGAGACCTTCGCTCCCGCATACCTGGAGATGGGCGTCACCACCTACTCCTCGGCCATCTTCAACTTCATGCCGGAATGGGCGCTGGAATTCTACGGCGCCGTCCGGCGTCGTGATCGCGCGGCGGTGGACGCAGGTCTCAAGGATTTCGTGCTGCCGTACATCGAGCTGCGCAATCGCGGCAAGGGCTACGCAGTGTCGATCATCAAGGCGGGACTGAACGTGATCGGTCGGCCGGCCGGCCCGGTGCGGCCGCCCCTCACCGACCTGCTGCCGCAGGAACTCGACGATCTGCGCAAGCTGATCGACTCGGTGCAGCGCCGGGCGCGCGCGGCTTGAGCCCCGGCGTCGATGCGGCCTGCCGCGCCGCCGAGGCGGCATTCGACGCTTTCCGTGAAACGCCACCTCAATCTCGCGCCTCGCTACTCGAGGCCATCGCGTTGCGCCTGGAGCATCATTCCGCGGACATCGTCGCCTCAGCGCATGCCGAGACGGCTCTGCCAGTCGCGCGACTGCAGGGCGAGTTGGGTCGAACCACCGGGCAGCTACGGTTCTTCGCATTTATCCTGCGGGAGGGTAGCTTTGCAGGCGTGCAGTTCGACAGCCCGTTGCCCGAACGACTACCCGCGCCGCGACCCGACCTGCGGCAGAGGCGCATTGGCGTGGGCCCTGTGGCGGTGTTCGGCGCATCGAACTTCCCGCTCGCGTTCTCCGTCGCCGGCGGCGATACCGCTTCGGCGCTGGCGGCCGGCTGCCCGGTAGTGTGCAAGGCGCACTCGGGTCATCCTGAGACCTCGCGGCTCGTGGCCATCGCCATTGGCGAAGCGCTGCAGGCGCAGGGATTCCCTGCCGGAATATTCTCGCTGGTCACCGGCAGCGTGGGTGCCGACCTGGTGGCGCATCCTGCCATCCGCGCCGTGGGATTCACCGGTTCGCGCCACGGCGGCACCGCCCTGCTGGCCATCGCACAGTCCCGCAGAGTGCCCATTCCCATGTATGCGGAGATGAGCAGCATCAATCCCGTGCTGCTGTTTCCGGGCGCGCTGAAATCACGCGGCGCGAGCATCGCCGCGGACTTCGTGGCCTCACTGACGCTCGGCGTCGGCCAGTTCTGCACGAATCCGGGGCTGGTGCTGCTGCCCCGGGGAACGGACGGCGATGCATTCCGCGACGCGGCCGTGGCGGCGTTGTCGCAGCTGCCTGCGGGCACGATGCTCACCGATGGCATCTGCGAGGCGTATGGCGCCGGTGTTGCCGCCTGGGAGAACGCTCCCGGTGTCCGCGCGCTCGGTCGCGGCGCGGGCGCGGCGGGCATCCGCCAGGGCCTGCCCGCCCTGTTCGAAGTATCGATGGCGGATTTCCTGGCACAGCCCATGCTGCAGCAGGAAGTGTTTGGACCCGCGGGCCTGCTGGTGCGCTGCGAGGGCAGCGCCGGATTCCGGCAGGTGCTGCAGGCGCTCGAAGGCCAGCTCACGGTGGCGCTGCACATGGATGCCACCGATCATGCCGACGCGCACGAGCTGCTGCCGCTGCTCGAACGGCTGGCCGGCCGCATCCTGGTGAATGGTTTCGGCACCGGCGTTGAAGTGGCCCATGCCATGGTGCACGGCGGCCCCTGGCCTGCCACCAGCGACAGCCGCACCACCTCCGTGGGCGCGCTGGCCCTCGAGCGCTTCCTGCGCCCGGTGTGCTACCAGAATTTCCCTGCGGAACTGCTGCCCGAGGCGCTGCGGGACGGCAACCCCTGGAACCTGCCGCGCCGTCGGGACGGCCGCGCGGCACAGTAGGCCGCGCCCCGTCCGGCACCTGGCGCGGCCACGCGCCTTGCATCTATTCCTTGCCGCCCAGTCGTGCCAGGTGCACGCGCGAGCAGGTTTCCATCACCTGCATGTATTTCTGGTAGCGGTCGCGACCCAGGATATAGGGGTTCGCCTGGCCGGGAATCCGCGCGCGCAGCAGCTCGTTGTTCTCGATGCCGCGATCATGCAGCGGATGGTTGGCGACGAGAACGTCCACACCAGCCTTGCTCGTGATCTCCCGCCAGCGCACGTAGGACTTGATGCCGGCCTGCAGGCCCGGGATGTCGCGTCCGCCGCCGGTGCCGCCATGCAGGCCCACGAGGTGCGGCTGGCCCTTGTCCGTCACCGGGAAGATGGTGGAAAGCGTGCCTGGCGTGTGCCCCGGGGTGGTGTAGAAGCGCAGCGTGGTGTCGCCCACCACCAGCGCCTGCCCATCCTCGATGACCATGTCGCGCTTCGGGGGTTCGAGCCCCGCGAACGGACCATTGCCCTTTTCGCTGGCCATCATGTCCCAGTCGATCGCCGATGACAGCACGCGCGCGCCGTAGGTCTGCTGCAGGTAGCGCGCGCCGCCGTAGTGGTCGCCGTGGCCGTGCGTCACCACGATGTACTTGATGTTCTTCGGGTCGAGTCCGACGCGGCGCAGGTTCGGCACGATGATCTTCTCGGCCTCTTCGGGACTGTTGAGCGTGTCAAAGAGCACGATGCCCGCGGAGGTCACCAGCGCATGCGACGACACGGCGTTCTGGCCCACCGAGTACAGCTGGTCGAACAGCTTCGTGGGTTCCACCAGCCCGTCGAACTGGATGCCCCGCACCCGCACCGGATAACGCGGGCTGATGATGCAGCGATGGATGAAGTCCGGGAATAGCTCGTCGCCGGCGATTCGCCGCGCCTCGGCCAGGTACTTGTTGACGGCGGCCAGATCCTGATTCGGGAACTCCGTCGGGGTGGGATAAGCACTGACCGGCTGGCGACGCGTGGCTTCCTGTGCGCTGGCCATCAGGGCCAGGGCGCCGATCCCGGCCACGGTGATGAGTTTCGCCCCAATGCGCGTGTGCTTCGATGCCATGCCGCCCCAGCCTGAGTATGTTTGATGACCGGGGGGAACATCGCCCAGCCGGCGGCCGAAGACAATGTCCGCCCGATGCCGGCGCTGAATCGAACGATGCGGCGAATGCATAGAACGCGCGGCCCGTTAGCGCCGTAACATCAGGCCCATGTCGAACCCCGCCCATCGCTGCCTGCGCATCCACCCCACGGACAACGTCGCCATCGTAGTGAACCCCGGTGGTCTGCCCGCGGGCACGAAGCTGGAAGACGGCCTAACGCTCACTGAGGACATCCCCCAGGGTCACAAGGTTGCGCTCGCGCCGCTGGCAGCCGGCGACGCCGTGCGTCGTTACGGGGTTGTGATCGGCAACGCGGTCGACGCCCTGCCAGCCGGCAGCTGGGTGAACGAGCAGCGATTGACGCTGCCCGCCGCGGCGTCGCTGAAACAGTGCGCGCGCGGTCCCGCTTCGGCAGTGGATCCGACGCCGATCCACGGGCATACCTTCCAGGGCTACCGCAACCCCGACGGATCCGTGGGCACGCGCAACATTCTGGCCATCTCGACCACGGTGCAGTGCGTTGCAGGCGTGGTGGACCATGCCGTGCAGCGGATCCGCCGCGAACTGCTGCCGCGATTCCCCAACGTGGACGACGTGGTCGCGCTGGAGCATTCCTATGGCTGCGGCATCGCCATCGACGTTCCGGACGCCGCAATTCCCATCCGCACGCTGCGCAACCTCGCCCGCAACCCCAACTTCGGCGGCGAGGTCATGGTGGTGAGCCTGGGCTGCGAGAAGCTGCAGCCGACACGCCTGCTGGGGCCCGGGAAGATTCCCATCCGCGCCGTGAGCACGCACCGCCCCCCGCCCGATGCCGATGGCGTTGACGTGGTGTGCCTGCAGGATGAATCCCATGTCGGCTTCGAGTCGATGATCGATTCGATCATGGTCACGGCGCAGGCACACCTGTCGCGACTGAACCAGCGCCACCGCGAAACCTGCCCCGCGTCCGCCCTGGTCGTGGGCGTGCAGTGCGGCGGCAGCGACGCGTTCTCGGGAATCACCGCGAATCCGGCCGTGGGCGTCATGAGCGACCTGCTGGTTGCCGCCGGCGCCACCGTGCTGTTCTCCGAGACCACCGAGGTGCGCGATGCCGTCGCGCAGCTAGTCACGCGTGCGGCGACGACGCAGGTGGCCGACGACATCGTGAACCAGCTGGCGTGGTACGACGCCTACCTGGCGCGGGGTGGCGCGGACCGCAGCGCCAACACCACGCCTGGCAACAAACGCGGAGGCCTGGCGAACATCGTCGAGAAGGCGATGGGTTCGGTGGCGAAGTCCGGTTCAGCGCCCATACTCGGCGTGCTGGCGCCGGGCGAGAGTCTGCGCGACAAGGGAATCGAGCGTGGCCTGGTATTCGCCGCCACACCGGCCAGTGATTTCATCTGCGGCACGCTGCAACTGGCGGCGGGCATGAACCTGCACGTATTCACGACGGGACGCGGCACGCCCTATGGCCTTGCGCAGTGCCCGGTAGTGAAGGTGGCCACCCGCACCGATCTCGCCCGGCGCTGGCACGACCTGATGGACTGGAATGCCGGGCGCATTCTGGACGAGGGCCTGACGCTGCAGCAGGCCGGGGAAGAACTGTTCCGCCTGCTGCTAGAGGTGGCAAGCGGCAAGCGCACCTGGGCAGAGCACTGGAAGTTGAGCAACGAGCTGGTGCTGTTCGATCCCGCGCCCGTGACCTGAGCGCGGGAAGGCGGCATGGACAATGCGCCAGCGGAGGGGACAAACGCCCCTCCGCCACTCGCCGATCCCTCTTCTAGAACTTCGCCTTGGCGCCGAGGAAGTAGTTGCGCCCGATGACGTCGTACAACGTCGGCGTCGTCTGCCCCGCCACGCCACCCACCACGGGCGGAGACTTCTCCAGCAGGTTGTTGATGCCCGCGCTCAGCTCGAACCGCTCGCTGAGCTTGAGACGCGCGGAGAGGTCGAGGATGTCGTAGGCATCCACGCCCGGCGGAGGCGTTGCCGAGGTGACGGACGCGATGTCGCGCATGCTGTGGATGTGCCGCCACCGCAGCGAGGCCGAGGCATCCCCGTACGCGAGGCCGAGCGTCGTGGCCGAGCGCCAGCCTGGCAGCGGAGGCGTGGTCGCGCGGCCGCTGCTGATGGTCGCACGGTACTCCTGCCAGGGCGAGCCCTTCAGCGACTGGATCCTGAACTCGTCCAGGTAGTTCACCACGGTGTTGAACGACAGCCGCAGGTCGTGCGGGAGGTTGAACTCCGAATCGAACTGCACGTCGATGCCGCTGGTGCGTGTGCCCGCCAGGTTCAGGTACGGGGCGCCGATGTCGAACAGGATGCCGCTGCCGGCCGAGCGCACGATCGTCGAGCAGTACGAGTTGGCCGGATCGTAAGTCGGATTCGAACCATCCAGGTTGAAGCACTTCTGCAGCGCCAGCGAACCCGTCACCGTGCCGATCTGGTCCTTGATCTCGATGTTGTAGTAGTCCACCGAGATGCTGCCCTTCCGGAACCATTCACCGAGGGGCCCGATGCTGTATACCGCACCCAGGGTGTAGGTATCCGCGGCTTCCGGATCCAGTTTCGGGTTGCCGGTGATCCTCGAGCCCACGACGGCGCTGACGTAGGTATAGCCGGGGTACAGATTGGCTGCCTCTGTCGCCGTGAGGCCGGCAGACTGGAACTGCGCGAGGCACAGGTTCCTCACGCCGGTGGCGTTGGCGCCGGTGCGCAGCGACGAACGACTGTCACAGGGATCGCCGGCGGTCGGGGGATTGCCCACCGACACGACGGTACCCGACTGGCTGAAGAGTTCCGCCACGTTCGGCGCACGGAGCGCATGTTCGAATCCGCCGCGCAGCAACAGCGACTCGACGGGGCGCCAGTCCAGCTCGGCCTTGTAGGTGAAGGCACTGCCTGCGAGGTTGTAGTCCGAGATGCGGGCGCCGAGCGTCAGGTTCAGGGACTTCGCGAAGGCGCCGTCCGACACGATCGGCAGCAGCAGTTCGCCCGCCAGTTCCTTGACCGACACCTTGCCGGCCGCCGGGAAGATGGTGTTGGTGGCGGACGCCGGGCTGTTCGCGCATACCGCGCACTGGCGATGTCGTTGAACGCCGTGCCCGTGTAGTCGTAGTTCGGGATCAGCAGGATGTCGGGATTCAGGTCGAACTGGTTCTCGCGCCAGTCCGCCGTGAACGACACCTTGGCGGGACCTGCCGGCAGGTTGAACGCGGTTCCCTGCACGGTGGCTTCGAACACCGACTGCTTGAGGCCCATCTGCGTGTCCGTCGGGGCCGTCAGGTAGTTGCGGCAGGCGTCGGAGATCGTGGCGCTGGCGGCCAGGCCGAACGGGTTGTAGCCACCGGCGCAGATCGACGCACCGCCATCGGCCGCGTTGAGCAGGATCTGGACGCGGGGGTAGAGGACGACATGGTTGATCCGCTCATGCAGCGTCGTGTCGTCGTACGACCCGAACACATCGAGCGTCCAGTCGGAGGCCAGCTTCGCGCGCACGCCGGCGCCGAGCTGGTAGACGTCGTAGTCCTCCTCGTAGGTCCGGCGCCCCATTTCCTGGTAGCCCTTGAAGAGCAGCACCGGGTTGTTGCGCACGGCCGCCGGCCGCGACGCCAGCAGCGTGCGCAGTCCTGCTGGTATGAAGGGATTGGTCACCGGAACCGAGGGCTGCGTCGGGGCCGTGATGGCCCAGGCGCTCGAGGTCGTGATCGTCGACTGCATGTACAGTCCCTGTCCATACACAGTGACTCGATCATTGAGGTCGAAGCTCGCCTTGCCGAAGAAGTTGTAGCGCTCCTGCGGGGAGATCAGGTAGTTCTCGCGGCCTGTGAAACCCACTATCTGGTTACTGACGAGGCCGTAGTCCTCGAGGCTCTCCTTGAAGTTGTAGCCGCCCGTGACCGCGTACAGCGTGCCATCGCTGTTGAAACCGAAGCGTGAGTTGGTGGCCACCGCGCCCGCGGCGACGCCATAGGCGCCGAACACGGAATCCAGCGCCGCCCTGCTGGGCGCGCCGCCCACGAACTGCACGGCGCCCGTCGCCTGGGACCCCGAGCCGCCGGCCTTGGCGAAGAAGTCCCTCGCCTTGTAGAACACCAGGCTGCGATCCGTGAAGTTGCCGGTCGCGAAATACTCGCCCCGGCCGCCCGCGTACTTGCCTCCGGCGCTGATGGAGAAGTTCCGCACGCCGGCATCTCCCATTTCCGAGAGATTGCCCTGCGCCGCGACCTCCACACCGTCCAGGTGGCGGGTCTTGAAATTGACCACGCCGGAGATGGCGTCGGAGCCGTAGACCGCCGACGCACCGCCGGAGATGACCTCGACGCTGCCGATCAGCGAGCCGGGAATGATGTTGATGTCGGTGGCGCCGGTGCTGCTGGCGATGGGCAGCCGGTGGCCATCCAGCAGGATCAGGTTACGGTTGTCGCCCAGGCCGCGCAGGTTCAGCGTGGAGTAGCCGTTGCCGCCGAGGCCGGTGACGGTGGAGTCGCGACCGCCGAGGAACTGTGGCAACTGCTGCAGCGCCTGCTCCAGGTTGACCTGGCCAGTGTCCTCGATCGCGGCCTGGGTCGTCGTGACGATGGGACTGGTGGACGTGTAGTCACGTCGCGCGATGCGCGAACCGGTGACCACGATCTCCTCGAGCGCGCTCGAGCCTTCTTCGTTCGTCGCGCGCGCGGCATGTGCCTGGGGTTCCGCGCAGGGGAGCACCAATCCCGCGACAACCAGGCCGACCTTCGACAGAGAATTCCGAACTCGCATGACCATCAATCCCCCGACAGTTTTCCGATAGGGGAGCGTGGCGATTTCTCAACGAGGGAGCAATGCGATTCCTGAATGCAGCGATTCAAGGCTCACATCGAATCGCGGCTGCCCCGTCATTGCGGCGTCGCTTCGGCAAACGAACTCGCGAGGGCCGGATCACCCGCGCCACGGTAGCGCGAGTTCGAGGGATAGGGGAACACGGGACGGGTCTGCACCGTCCGGCCATAGGATTTCCGCAATGCAATCACCGACGCAGGCGCCGTGCCATCTTCAACCCAGGCGAAAATCGCGTCCGTCAGATTCATGCGATCCGGGCCATCACCGCCCCCGCAGTGACCCACGCCGGGCAACATGAACAGCCGGGCGAACGAAGCGGTTGCGGGCCCGTAGCGCTTTAGGAGCGATTCGTAGTAAGTGACGGAGCTCATGGGCGGCACGCCGGGATCTCCCCATCCATGCCACATGATCAGCTTGCCGCCGGCCTTCTGGAACGCATCGATGTCGGGATTCGTCGCGTTGTAAACGGACGCCAGGCCATGAAGCCTGTCGAACCATGCCCGGTCGAAAGGGAACTTCGCGAGGTCGAAATCCAGGATGTCGTCGCTGACCAGGTAGCGGACGAACGCGCCGACCATCTCGCCGTTGTCCGGACTGCCCCAGGCGAGTTCCGATCCCACCGGACGCCCGAAATAGAGCGGGCGCCCCATTTCATCGACGGGTCCACCGTACATGGCCCTGGCTGCCGCCACCTGCGCGGCGCTCAGGCATCCCTGCGACTGGCCCCCGCGGCATGCCGCAATGGCCGGATCGAACCGGCATGCGCGAGGATCACCCACCACACCGTCCCGGACCCCGTCGCCCGCAAGATCGCAGGCATCGAGCGCGGCCTTGTGCAGCACGGCCAGGTCCTGCGGCTTCAGCACGGCTGCGCCATCGGCCGCGGCGGACTGGCGGGCGTTCCACGCATGGAAGACGGTGTTGTTCGCCGCGTCGCCGATGACCGAGGCGCCGGCGATGATGCCGTTGAAGTCGCCCGGATAACGCTGGGCTTCCATCATCCCTTCGCGGCCGCCATCAGAGCAGCCATTGAAGTAGGCGTAGGCCTGGGGCTGCCCGTAGTAGCGGGCGAGGATGGCCTTGGCGATGACGGTGACGACGTGGACGCCACGGTACCCGTAGTCGATCTTCCCCTGGCGGTTGTTGGCGGCCCACACCGTGTTGGCATTGCCGTCGGGTGCGTCATGACCGAGGTCGCTGGTCACCAGCGCGATTTCGCCGTTGTCGATGGCTTCGCAGCCCTCGGATGCGCGAATGCGGAATTCCACGCGGCCGAAGAATCCGCCACAGCCGGAGAACATCAGGCGTTGGGTCCAGTTCTGCGTCGGAAGGCGCAGTTCGAACCGGACCTGCGGAGCCACGTATCCCTTGATTTCGCAGTAAGGACCGACAGTGCCGGTCGTGACGGTCCGGGCGGAGACGATGCGGCCGGGAGCTTCGCCGGCTGGAGCGATGTCCTTCTGCGCAAGTGCCTCGCAGCCCATGACGGGCCTCACCATGGGGAGATCCCGGGCCCTCGCGGAACCCGCGGCAAGGCAGACGCCCATCAGTATTGAGGCCACTGCCAGGACCGGTCGAGGTGCCAGCGCCTTCCATCCGAAGCGAGTCGTTCTCATCATTCCCCCGTATGCGACCGGATGCCAGGACGGAGCGCGTAAAACGCCCGGCGCCTTCGAACGAGGCAAGCAAGGTACCGATCGGATTCTTAGCTTTGGGCCGTCCCCGCATGATGCTGAATGGCACCGAACCATTCGGTTTCGGTATTAATCGTACTGCGCGGGGGCAAGGGACTGACGCCGGGGGTACACCAAGGGGTACTAGCTTGGCGGCTCCGCGAGTTCTCTTCAAATATCAGCGACTTGGAATGAACAATCGAGTCCTCTCCTGGGCACCATGACCCCGCTCTTTGCGGGGTTTTTTGTTTCTCGGCGCGGTTCGCCGCTCGCAGCCTATTCGGACTTCGTGGGCTGGAAGAACGGCTCGCCGAAATCATCCTTCAGGTCGATCAGGAACTGATTCTCTTCCTGGCAGATGTATTCCTGCAGCTCCTGGCCCTCGGTCCAGCGGATGTTCCAGCCCATGCGCCAGGGCTTGGAGTACGCACCCGGATCATCGATCGTGACTTCGTAGCGCAACGTGTCGTGGTTCGGCCGCGTGATGCGCTCCACGGTGCGCAACTCGTCGGAATGCAGGTAGCCGTTGAATCCCAGCCAGGTGCGCTCGTTGTAGCCCACGGTATCGATCACTAGCGTATCGCCTTCCCAGCGCCCCACCGAATGACCGAAATACGTCGGGTTGAGCTTCGATCCGGTGGGATGCGCGCGCCCATCCATGTGGATCTCGCGCCAGACATGCGCGCCGCCCTCGAAGATGACGATGATGCGGTCTTTCTGCTGCAGGAACTCGGCCGGATACGGCGTGCCGAAGGCGCGCGGTCCGCCGGGCGGCAGGCAGAAGCCTTCGGGGTCGTAGGCGTTCTGGTTCTTCTGCACGTAGTCGTACATCGCCTTCGTCCACGGCAGGAAGGGCACGTTCTCGATGCCTGGCGGCGTATCGAGCAGATGCCGCTCGTAGTTGGTGATCCAGCCCAGGCTCCACGAACCGTTACCGCTGAGATCCACCGTGCCATCGGGCAGGCGCGGAGTGGGTCTGACTGGCTTGGCCGGGGTGGCGGATGCCGCCGGCGCCGCAGGCGCCGCGGCAATTGCGGGCATGGCAAGCAGCGCGCCGAGCAAGGCCAGGCATGCGCCGCTGCTGCGCAGGAAAGATTTGGTATCGCGGCTCATGGGTTAATCATTCCCTTCGTTTTCTTCGGCCGTGCCGTTGAACATCTTCTTGCCGTCGGCCATGACCACCGATGTGGCATTGCCCTTGTAGCTGTTGTCGCGCGCGCGCGCGCCTCGATCGTCACCTGATCGCCGATCTTCAGCGAGTCCCGCGTCCATCCGCGGCGCATCAGCACGTTCGGGCTTCCCAGCTCCATGGCCCAGTTGTGGA
The DNA here is from genome assembly GCA_016720075.1 of Pseudomonadota bacterium. Lineage (GTDB taxonomy): Bacteria > Pseudomonadota > Gammaproteobacteria > Steroidobacterales > Steroidobacteraceae > ZC4RG30. The sequence goes on along the minus strand of JADJXW010000009.1, from coordinate 103,414 downwards.
TCTGTCCATCCTCGCCCTTCACATCGACGAAGAAGTAGGTGTGCGGATTGCGCCACTGCACCTTGGTGACGGTGCCGGTGAGCTTGAGCTTCTTGGCTCCGTCGAACTCGGCCGCAAAGGAGTGATGTGCTATCGCAGCACCGGTTGCCGTGGCGGCCACCAGCAGGGCCAGCAGTGTCTTGGTCCAGTTATTCATTTCTTGATCCTCAGTGCAGCGTGAGCTTGAAGGTGCCCTTCTCGGCGCCGAAAACATACGTGCCGGAGTACACGCGGTTGGTCCACGAGCCCAGGTTCTCCAGCTTTCCCGTGCCCACCCATTTCTGGATGCGCCCGCTTGCATCCGGCAAGGAGGCTTCCATGGTCATGGTCCAGGTGGCGTAGTCGATGTCCGCTCGCGTAACGTTTGCAGCGCCGGGTCCGGGATTCACCTGCCCCACCACCTGGCGGTTGCGCCAGTCCAGGTTCAGCACCATGCGGTGCTGTGTCTTTGTGTCGGGACCCCAGTAGCCGAGCCAGCTGCCCTTGGCGGGATGCCCGACCTGCGCCGTGGCCGTGCCGGCCAGCATCAGGAATACCAGAAGAATTCGACATCCGTAGCGCATCAGTGACGCCCCCGCTCTGCTTATTGAAATTCTTGAACTCACTCGCGAACCCTGGCGAGGATAAACCCGTTCGGCCCTTGCCACAAAGATGCTTTGGACTTGGTAACGCATGCGCAGCATGGTGGTGGGAGTACCAGCACGCCAGTTCCCCACCCAGCGTCTTCGACCGGTCGGTAGTGCTTGGACACCCATAGGTATATTGTTGCCGCAGTCACGGCCGGTCATCCGGACCGCGGCATGAAGAAAAACTATTCAGGGGGCTAGAGATGAGCAATTACTCACTCGCGGCTGCCGTAAGGCAGGCACTGCGAAACGGATCTTTCCAACTTTCCGTTTTGACGATGGCGGCGCTGGCGGCAAGCCCGGTCCATGCGGCTGAAGAAACCGCGCTGGAAGAAATCACCGTTACCGGCTCCCGCATTCGCCAGGAAACCGGCCTGCCCACGCCGGTGCCGGTGACTTCGGTCACCACCGATGATCTGAAAACCAGCAATCCGGGCGCGTCACTGGTCGACCAGCTCGACAAGCTTCCGCAGCTCTTCCAGACGGAGTCCGCCCAGCGCGGCAGCGGCGCGCTGTTCGGCAATGCGGGCGGCAGCTACGTCAACCTGCGCGGCCTGGGCAGCCAGCGCACGCTGGTGCTGCTTGATGGCTCGCGCGTCGTGCAGTCGGACCGCGGCGGCACGGTCAATATCGGTGTGTTCCCGACCGCGCTGATCAAGAAGGTCGACATCGTCACTGGCGGTGCGTCGGCGCAGTACGGCGCCGATGCGGTCGGCGGCGTGGTGAACTTCGTGCTCGATCGCGATTTCACCGGCCTCAAGGCCAGCGCCAGCACCGGCGTCACCGAGGTGGGCGATGGCTTCAACCACAAGGCATCCCTCGCCGGCGGCTTCAAGCTGGGTGAAAAACTGCACGTGGTGGCGTCGGCCGAATACACCCACATCGACCAGATCCAGCGTGATCCGGCAACGCTGGGCAGCTGGTTCCAGCGCAAGGGGTTTGTCACCAATCCGGCGTTCGTGTCGGCCACGGCGACACCGGGTGTCCCGCAGCGCCTGACGCTGCCAAACGTAATCTCTTCGCTGCACTCGCCGACGGGTCGCATCGACACGGCCTACCCGCTGTCGAATGTGCAGACGGCGGCCGGTGTGCCATTCACGCTCCGGAACTCGGTTTTCCTGGACGACGGCACCGGGGTTCGGCCCTTCGTCAGCGGCGCGATCACTTCAGGGTCCGGCGGCACCCAGTCGATGTCGGGTGGCCCCGAGTTGGGCCCCGCCGACGCTGCCTTTCCCGGCGGCCCCTACGGCGCCAGGGTCAACGAGAAGGCTGGATTCCTAGGCCTGAAGTACGACATCAACGACCGGGTTTCGGTCTTCGGCCATGCCATGTACGGCAGCTCGGCATCGGACCAGCTCGACCAGCGCGGCCTGCCACACCTGCAGGACATCTGGTACGCCACGATCTATTCGGGCAACCCCTACCTACCGGCCAACGTGCAGCAGGCGATGACCGCGCAGAACGTAGGCTCTTTCAAGATGCTGAAGCTGGGCCAGTTCCTCGATGCCAGCAACTGGAACGACAGCGAAGAGCCCCGCAACGAACACAGCATGTTCACCTGGAGCGTGGGCGTCGATGCCGATCTGTTCGCCGACTGGCACATGCGTGCCACCTGGCAGCGGGGACGCTCGCACAAGTTCACCGCTGTCTACGATGAACTGCGCGTGGATCGCATGTTCCTGGCACTGGATGCCGTGACGGTCACCGCGGCCAATGTGGGCAGCAGCGGCCTGCCCATCGGCTCCATCACCTGCAACGTGAAGCTCACGAATCCGACGCCGACACAGCTGGCTGCATCGGTCGCCGGCAGGCTCAACAAGTTCGGCCAGCCGCTGCCCTCGCCCGTCGGGCTAGACAGCATCAGCGGCTGCGTGCCGCTCAATGCGTTTGGCCAGGGCAATGTGTCGCAGGCCGCGCGCGACTACCTCATCGGCGACAAATGGGGCATCAGCAATGTGCACCAGGATTTCGCCGAAGTGCTGCTGACCGGCAAGGTGTTCGAGGGTTGGGCGGGCCCGGTGTCCGCGGCCATCGGCGCCACCTATCGCGCCGAGGACTTCAAGCAGCGCGCCTACCCTGATGAGCTCGAGCGGGTGGGTCCGCCCCTGAATGCGCCTGCGCTCGGCATTCGCGGCATTCCGTCCGGCTTCACCGGCGGCAGCCCGAACGTCTTCCAGTTCTCGACCGTTCCGCCCATCCAGGGTGAATACGACGTGAAGGAAGTGTTCGCCGAGGTGAACGTGCCGATGTTCAAACTGGATTCCGGGCAACGCCTGGATGCCGACCTGGCCTTCCGCAGTTCGCGCTATTCGAACGTGGGCACGGTCAGCGCCTACAAGGCAGGCCTCGATTTCACCGTCTACAGCGATCTGCGCCTGCGCGGCACCTACTCGCGCGACGTGCGCGAAGCCACGTTCGCCGAACGCTTCGACGAGCAGGGCTCGGGCGGCGCGGTGAATGACCCGAACGCCACGGCCTGCCGGAACCTGAGCGGCAACCCCACCGCCCCAGCGGGCTGCAGCGTGCAGATCACCTCGGTCGCGGTGGGCAACCCGGGCCTGGCGCCGGAGAAGGCCGATACGGTGACGCTGGGCGCGGTCTTCCGTCCCAGCTTCGTCGATGGCCTGCAGATGTCGGTCGACTACTACAACGTGAATGTGGACGACGCGATCGGGCAGCTCGGATTCCAGCGCATCGTCGACGACTGCTTCAGGAACATCGATCCGGCGCTGTGCGCGTACGTGGAGCGTGACGCGGCGAGCCAGGTGATCGGTCGCGTGAAGAACCCGTACCTGAACGTCGCCAAGACCACGGTGAAGGGCGTTGACTACGAGGCGCAGTACACGCTGCGTCCCGACTTCCTCGGAAGCCAGCCGGAAACCCTCACGTTCCGCGCCTTCGCGAGCAATATCCTGAAGCGCTCGAACCAGTCCTCCGACACGGCAACGGTAAACCGGTTCGATGGCGGCTTCACCGGGGGCGTGCTCTACCCGAAGTGGAAGGGCACGGCGAGCCTGACCTACACCTTCGGCAAATGGGACGCGCAGCTGACCGAGGAATGGATCAGCAAGTCGAAGATCGACACGACCTGGATCGACACGGCTGCGTTCGCAGCGGGCGACAGGGTGGTCAATGGCGTCACCAAGACCCTTCCGGACGTCGACGACAACTGGCTGCCGAACTACTTCAACACCAATGCCCGCATCGGCTATCGCGACGAAACCGCCGCGGGCCATACGTGGGACCTGTCGTTCTACGTGACCAACCTGCTCGACAAGCATCCGATGGTCATCCCGAGCTACAACTCGCGGACGGGATCGCAGACGGTGAGCAACAACTACGACGCCTATGGGCGCCGATACGTGCTGGGGGTCAACTTCCGCTACTGAGGAAGGCCTGTCGGGACCGGCGGCGGACTTGCGGGTTCGCCGCCGCCCTCACTTGTGCTGGAGGGTGAAACAGCATGCCGAAGCAGGATGGTTCCGACGCCGTCGACAGGCGCGCGTTCCTGACAGGTGCGGCGGGCACCGGACTTGCGTTGGGCGCCCATGCCGCAGCGCCCTCGACCGAATCCCCTGACCGCGCGACGCCTCCTTCCAGCACGGCGCCGGCGCCAACTGCCGCGCAGGTGGAACGCGACACGGGTCTGCTGCGCATCGAACTGCCCGCTCGCGCGGTGCAGCGCTGCGGGTCCGACCTGCAGACGCAGGTCCTGAAGGACCTGGGCATCGAGTTCGTCGCCGGCAATCCCGGCTCGAGCTTCGAGGGAATCCAGGAATCCATCGTCAACTACGGCACGCCACCCAACGTGATGCCGGAGTTCATCACCGCACTCCACGAAGAAACCTCCGTGGACATGGCCAATGGATATGGCAAGGCCGAAGGGCGGCCGATGTGCGCGATGCTGCACGGAACCATCGGCCTGCAGCACGCGTCGATGGCCATCTACCAGGCCTACTACTCCGGCACGCCGATGCTGATCATCGCCGGCCGCGACGACGGTTTCATCCAGGCGCATACCGCGAACGACATGGCCGCGCTGGTGCGCAGCTTCACCAAGTGGGACGCGCAGCCGAAGACACTGGCCGAATCCCTCACCGCGCTCCAGGAGGCCTATCGGCAGGCGATCACGCCACCGACGGCGCCGACGCTGGTCGTGCTGGACATGGAGACGCAGAAGGCTGAAGCAGGCGCATTGCAGGTGCCGCGATACGTGCCACCCCGCATCGATGGCATCGACCGGACGAACGCACAGGAGATCGCACGCCGACTGCTGTCAGCGAACAATCCGCGCATCGAAGTGGGGCAACTGCGCACCCCGGCCGGAGTTGCGCTGGCCGTGGAGCTGGCGGAACTGCTGGGCGCCTGCGTGGGATCGCGGGCCACCGCCGGCCCGATGAGCTTCCCGCAACGGCATCCGTTGTCCGGACCCGGTGCATCGACCGAATACGACTTCCGGCTCGGCCTGGAATCAGGTCCCGCCGACATTGCCCTGATGGGTCCGCGCGTCGCTTCACTGGAATCCCGACGTGATACGGCAGGAATCGGCTTTGGAGGTCTGCGTGCCCGCGGCACCCCAGAAGGCGCTCCCGGCGGACAACCCGCAGGCATTCACCGCTCGATCCCGATCGATGCGCAGGCAAGCCTGCCTGCCCTGCTGGCCGCTGTGCGCAGCCTGGCGACACCTGCCCGGCTGCGCGTCATCGCCGAGCGCGGCGCAAAGCATGCCGCCGCCAACCAGGGGGCCTATGTCGCTGCGCTCGAGAAAGCACTCGACCAGAAGCGCAAAGGCTGGGATGCAAGCCCTGTAAGCACCGCGCGCCTGTACGCGGAGCTCTGGCCGCTGATCATGAACGAGGACTGGTGCCTGGCCAGCCCGAGCAATTTCTCCGGAGGGCATCACCGTGAGCTGTGGGTCCACGACAAGCACTACAGCTATCTGGGCGGACAGGGTGCAGGGGGCATGGGTTATGGGCTGGGTGCATGCGGCGGCGCGGCGCTGGCGGCGCGCGGTCGCAACCGTATCGTCATCAACATCCAGACCGATGGCGACTTCAACTACGCGCCCGGCATGATCTGGTCCGCCGTGCATCACCGCCTGCCCATGCTGACCGTGATGCACAACAACCGCGCCTGGCATCAGGAGCTGATGTTCCTGCAGTACATGGCCGGCGTGCGCGGCCGCGGCACCGACCGCGCGCATATCGGCACCACGCTGCGCGATCCGTACATCGACTACGCCAAACTGGCGCAGGGCTACGGCATGGCCAGCGAAGGACCAATCGATGATCCGAGCCGGCTTTCCGCCGCTCTCGCGCGGGGCGTGGCTTCGGTCAAGCGCGGCGAACCCTACCTGATCGACGTGCTGACGCAACCGCGATGAACACCAACTGCATCGGAATCATCAGGGCATTCTGGACGCTCTGCGGCGCCATGGCACTGGCAGTCCCCGTGTTGGCGGCCGACACCGCGGGCGACGCGGCACGCGGCAAGCAGCTCTACCACGATCACGGTTGCTACGGCTGTCATGGCTTCAACGGCAATACCGGCGCCCGCGATCTGGTGGCGACTGGCAGTCCGCTGATCAGCGACCTGGGGACATTCACCATGTTCCTGCGCCTGCGCGCGGATCAGGCGCCGCTGCTGCCGTCGACACGAATGCCCAACTATCCGGCCTCGGCGCTCAGCGATGCACAGGTGCGCGATATCTATGCCTTCATTCGCACGTTCAAGCCTGATGCGCCGGCGGTGAAGGATGCGCCCACGCTGAAGGCCATCCTGGATTCCGCGGCCCGCCCGAAGGGGCGCTGAGGGCAGCGAGTCGAGCGTCAGGACTGGCCCGAAGAACGCGGCTGCTTCAGGCTTCGGAATCCCACCAGCCTTCTCGAGGACTCATCCCACAACCGCAGGCCCAGCGTGCGGATGCTGTCCGAGAGCGTCAGCGGCCTGATGTCGCGGAACAGCGGCTCGGAATTGTGGCAGTGCTCGAGGTTGTAGTTGGGAATCCGCGGACCCAGGTGATGGATGTGGTGAAAGCCGATGTTGCCGGAGAACCACTGCAACACTCGGGGCAGCTTGAAATAGGAACTGCCCTTGAGCGCCGCCACGGTGTAGTCCCAGTTCTCGCCGCGCTCCCAGTAGGCATCCTCGAACTGGTGCTGCACATAGAACAGCCACACGCCGGCGCTGCCGGCCAGCGTCAGGATGGCGACCTGGAACACCACGTAGGTCCAGAACCCGAAGACCATCGACATCGCCGCCCCCACCAGCAGCAGCGCCACGTTCATCCACCACACCGAGTGCCGCTCGCGCACGCCATCTTTCTTGTCAGGCATGCGCTGCAGGAACAGGAACAGCACCAGTGGGCCGATGATGAACAGCACGATAGGATTGCGCGCCAGCCGATAGGCGAACCTGCGATAGCGCGATGCGGCCAGGTATTCCCGCACGGTCATCGTCCACACGTCACCGGTGCCCCGCCTGTCCAGGTCACCTGCCGTTCCATGGTGAATCGCGTGTTCGCCACGCCACTGGTAGTAGGGCGTGAAGGTCAGCACGCCGCAGATGCAGCCCCAGAAGTCGTTGGCAACGCGGGAGGCGAAGAACGAACCATGGCCACAGTCGTGAAAGATGATGAACGCGCGAACCAGCAGGCCCGCGCCCAGCACGGCCAGCGGTGGAACCAGCCACCAGGAGATGGAATGGGCGTAATAGAACAGCACCCACACCAGCACGTAGGAGCCCAGGCTGTTCAGAAGCTGCCACGAGGCCTTCCAGGCATTGGGCAGGCGATGCCTCGCGATGATCTCCTGCCATGTAGAGGGTTCGGAGTGCATCGGGTATGTGTGCCGGCTCAGATGCCCCAGGCCGCCCAGACCGACACGGATGATTCCGGACCCACATCGGTGCTCACCGTGCGCAGCTGCCAGATCGGATCCATGTAGACCAGGCAGGACTGCTCGAGCTTTTCGCCGATGTCAGCCCACGGAGCTTCCTTGTGAAGCCGGCCCTGGATCTGCACCCGGGCCCTGCCGGTGATGGCGACCTGGACGGACATCTTTGCCGGGGGAATCTGGGTGCCGACGATGCGCAGCGACACGCCGGCGCCGACGGTATCGGAAGTCACGTTGGCCATCAGGACGTCTGCTGCCATGAATTGTCTCGCTCAGCTCTTGCGGCGGGTGCGGGGCGGCGGATCCGGCTGCTCACCGGACAATCGCACGAAATCCACGCTGTATGCATCGCCGTCGAATCCGGCAACGCTGCCCACCAGGTCCGCGCGCATGTGAACCCGACTCGGGAACCTGCCGGTGCTTGGCGTCTGGATGATCAGCCGCACCGGGGTGCCGGCTGATGTGGCCGCAACCAGCCCCTGGCGCAGCGCCTCGATCTGGGCTCGACCGGCGGTGGTCTGCGAAAGGCTTGCCGAGTAGCGCAGCACATTGGAATCGGGGCGGCTGAAGCCGGAGGACTGGCACACCAGCACCAGGCTGCCATCCTGCGCGGTGGCGCACAATGGTCGCCGTCCTGCCACCTGGGCGCCCAGTCGCGCGAAAGCCAGGCCAAGGGTTACGTTATCCATGCACCCTCCTTCAGTGGCGATTCGGCCTGCGCCGCTTCTTGTCGCCCTGGGCGGGACGTTCCTCCGCCTCGCTGACCTTCAGCGTGCGGCCCTCGAAATCCTGTCCGTTGATGTTCTGGATGGCACGAGCCGCATCCTGGGCCGCCATGTCGACGAAGCCGAAGCCACGCGGCAGTCCCGTCGCCCGATCGATGATCCGCTCCACGCTTTCCACCTTGCCGTGCGCGGCAAACAGCGCACCCAGGGCGGAATCCGTGGCGGATTCCGGCAAATTGCCCACGAAGAGCTTGGTCATTGAGATTCCTGCAGTGAGATCGCCCAAGTGGCATGGGCCAAGGGCGCGTTCGCAGGCACTTGAAGGCTTGAGGTGAGTCGAAGACTAGCGAACGCTTTTCATCCTACCGCAGCAGGCCGCATGCCGTCGGGATTCCGGGGAACGGCTTCCGCGAGCGCCCCACCGCGCCCTCGCGGAAGTTCGCGCGCCCTACTTTCTGCTGGTGCAGGTCTGCGGCCACTGGCAAGGCGCCGTGGGCTGGATGCGCTGCGCCGGCGGAATCACCCGCCCCTGCTCCAGCGCGGCGCCCTGCTGCGCTGCCTGCTGCATGAGTTCACGGTCGTAGTTCTTCTGGCGGATCGCATCCGCGCCATCGTTGCAGTAACTGTTGCGCTGTGACCTGCACTTGTCGAGCAGCGCCTTGTCGTTCAGCGCCTGGGTTCGCGCCTGCGCGGCCGCCATGGCTGAAATGCCATCGCGATTGCGGCGATTGACCTCGTCGATACGTGCCTGCCTTTCATCCGCAACGCTGCGCGGGTTCGCGGGAGTCTGCGCGGGAGCAGGTACCGGCGCGTAAACCGGCGCCGGATTGCGGCTGGGCGGCGGCGCGTTCACGCGCACCGACTGGGTATTTGCGCCCGGTGGCGGGGCATCACCGTAGTGGACATTGCCGTTGGCATCGGTCCACTTCTGGATGCCTGCCGCCAGCAACGGCGCATACAACGCAAGCAGGGCAAGCAACACCAGTTCATGTCGGGGGGCGGTTCGCATTAGGTAAAGAAGGGTTTCATTGCGGTTTTCGATACCCGCCGATATATCACGCCTGGCTCCAGGCAAGCCGTGCGCAATGCCCGTTTGCCGGCAGTTCTCTGCGCCGTCGCCATGAGGTAGTGTGGCTACATAAGGGGGGCTCATGGCGAACGCGGCTGCACGGGTGGAAATCCAGGACCTGATCGATTCGCGGCCGCTGTCGGGAACCCAGATCTTCGTCATCGTGGTGTGCGCGCTGTCCGTGGTCTTCGACGGCTTCGACCTGCAGGTGATGGCGCTGACCGTGCCGGCGCTCTCACAGGCCTGGGGACTGCCACCTCCCCAGTTCAGCGCGGCGTTGTCCGCCTCGCTGTTCGGCATGGGACTGGGCGCCGCCTTCCTCGCCCCGCTGGGGGATCGCTACGGTCGGCGCGCAATGCTGGTGCTTTCGCTGATCGCCGTGGGCATCGGCGCCCTGGCCTGCGCCGGCGCGCAGAACGTCACGCAGCTGGCGGTGTTCCGCTTCATCACCGGCATCGGGCTGGGCGTGAGCATGCCCAATGCCATCGCGCTGACCGCCGACTATGCGCCGCGCGCGCGCCGCTCGGCGCTGGTAACCGCGATGTACTGCAACACCGCCACCGGCGCGCTGGTGGCGGGCCTGTCCGCGCCATGGATCGTGGCGAGGCTGGGCTGGCAGGGCCCGTTCCTGGTCGGTGGCGTCCTGCCCATCGCCGCCGCGCTGCTGCTGCTGGTCACGCCCGAATCACTGAAGTTCCTGCTGCATCGTCGTCCGGGACATGCCTCGATCGCCCGCATACTCCGGCGCATCGCACCGGCCGTTGATCCGGCCACGGTGTACGTCGCGCCCCCGCCGGATGTCTCCTCGGGAGGCATGCGCGACCTGTTCGCGCCCAGCTATCGCCTGCGCACGCTGTGGCTATGGCTCGCCTTCGCGATGAATGCCTTCATCCTTTATCTGCTGGTGAGCTGGCTGCCTACGCTGCTGCTGGCTGCCGGATGGAGCGCATCGCAGGCGCAGCAGGCCGTGGCCTTCAACCAGGCCGGTGGCATCCTGGGCGGGCTGCTGCTGGCCTGGCTGATGGACCGCCTCGGCGGCGAACGCATCCTGCTGGTCGGGTTCCTCGTGAGCGCCGCTTCGTTGCTGCTGTTCCTCGTGGCGCCCTCCGGCTTCTGGACCTGGGGCGCGCTGCTGCTGGTCATCGGCGCCTGCATCGGGGGCGCGCAGTTCGCGCTGCCGTCGCTGGGCACGCGCTACTATCCTGCGGCCATCCTGTCGACCGGCACGGGCTGGGGATCGGCTGCCGCGCGAGTCGGCGCGTTCGTGGCGCCGCTGCTGGGCGGGGCGCTGATGGCGGGCGGCATGACGACCCAGAACCTGCTGACGCTGCTCGCGCTGCCGGCCCTGGTTGCCGCGGTGGCCATGGTCGGCCTGTCAAAAGCCGGAAAATAACGGAGTTGCCTGCATGTGGCTGACCGGATCGCAACGCAAAGTCGTGCTTGCCTCATCGCTGGGCACGGTGTTCGAGTGGTATGACTTCTACCTCTACGGCTCGCTCGCCACCATCATCGGCAGGCACTTCTTCTCCTCGCTCGATCCCACCTCGGGGTTCATCGTCGCGCTGCTGACGTTCGCCGCGGGTTTCATCGTCAGGCCTTTCGGCGCGCTGGTCTTCGGCCGCCTCGGCGACCTCGTCGGCCGCAAGCACACCTTCCTCGTCACCATCGTCCTCATGGGCGCCTCCACGTTCCTCGTGGGCGTGCTGCCCGGATACGCCACGCTGGGCGTGGCCGCGCCCATCCTGCTCATCGTGCTGCGCCTGTTGCAGGGCCTGGCGCTGGGCGGCGAATACGGCGGCGCCGCCACCTTCGTGGCCGAACACGCTCCGCCAGGCAAGCGCGGCGCGCACACGGCCTGGATCCAGACCACGGCCACCATGGGCCTGCTGCTGTCGCTGATGGTGATCCTGGGCACCCGCACCGCGATGGGCGAGGAAGCCTTCGTCGCCTGGGGCTGGCGCATTCCCTTCCTGGTCTCGGTGCTGCTGCTGGCCGCGAGCGTGTGGATCCGCATGTCGATGGAGGAATCCCCGGTATTCCAGCAGATGAAGGACGAAGGACGCCTGTCCAAGGCGCCGCTGCGCGAATCCTTCGCCCGCTGGTCGAACCTGAAGATCGTGCTGATCGCACTGTTCGGACTGACTGCCGGGCAGGCGGTGGTCTGGTACACGGGCCAGTTCTATGCGCTGTTCTTCCTTACGCAGGCGCTGAAGATCGATGCCGCGCAGGCCAACCTGCTGATCGCCGTGGCGCTCATCCTCGGCACGCCGTTCTTCATCGTGTTTGGCGCGCTGTCGGACCGCATCGGCCGCAAGCCGATCATCCTGGCCGGCTGCCTGGTGGCGGCGCTGACTTACTTTCCGCTGTTCAAGGCGCTGACCGCGGCGGGCAATCCGCAGCTGGCCTCCGCGCAGCAGTCAGCGCCGGTGATCCTGCATGCCGATCCATCGCAGTGCTCGTTCCAGTTCAACCCCACCGGCGCGGCAAAATTCACCACGTCCTGTGATGTGGCCAAACAGGCGCTGGCCAATGCCTCGGTGAACTACGCCACCGTGGCCGGCAGCGGCACCGCCCGGATCGACGTTGGCGGCGTGCATGTCGACTCCTATGATGCCGCGCGTCTTTCGGGCACCGAACTTTCGGCACGGGAAACCTCGTTCAAGGCTGGCCTTGCCGCGGCGCTGAAAGGCGCCGGCTACCCTGAGAAGGCCGACCCGGCCCGGATCAACCGACCACTGGTAATCGCCATCCTGACGCTGCTGGTCATCTACGTGACCATGGTCTACGGGCCTATCGCGGCCATGCTGGTGGAGATGTTCCCCACGCGTATCCGCTACAGCTCGATGTCGCTGCCCTATCACATCGGCAATGGCTGGTTCGGCGGCCTGCTGCCCCCGCTGGCCTTCGCCATCGTGGCCCAGACCGGCAACATCTACAGCGGCCTGTGGTACCCGGTGATCGTGGCCTCGGCCACGCTGGTGATCGGGGCGCTGCTGGTGAAGGAAACCCACCGCCGCGAACTGCATCACTAGCGCAACGCCTGCGGTAATATCGGCCTTCGACAAACGCGGGGGACGCCTGATGAGAAGAACCAACCTGGCACTGGCACTTGTTGGCTGCGCGCTGGCATCCGTTCCAATTCAGGCCAGTGACCCCGTCGTCACCGACAGCCGCCTGATCACCGAGGAGCGGCGCGTGCAGATCCTCGAGGCGAAGCTGGCCTCCATGCAGCGACAGATCGAACTCATCGAGGATCACAAGGCCATCGAGCGCCTGCAGCAGCAATGGGCTCACTATGTGAGCGAGGGCATGGCGCGCGAAGCAGCCTCGCTGTTCTCCAGCAGTCCCACTGCCTCGATCGAATACGCCCAGCAGGGTGTGTACCTGGGCCGGCCTCGCATCGAGGCCTTCCTCGCGGCCAGCGGAGCGCGGACGGCGCCCGGTGAACTGCGTGAAACCCCGGCAATGCAGGCCGTGATCAGCGTCGCCCCGGATGGCAAAACAGCCAAGGCGCGCTGGCGCTCGCTGGTGATGGGCGGCGTGCACGGCCAGGACGGCCACTGGGAAGAAGGCCCCTACGAGAACGAATACGTGAAGGAAGCCGGATCGTGGCGGATCAGCCGCCTGCACTGGTACACGACGATGCGCGGCTCCTACGACCAGGGCTGGCATCGCAAGTCATTCCCCGCCGCGGGCCCGCTGGCCGAACTGCCGCCAGACCGGCCGCCTTCGGAAAAGTACCAGTCGTTCCCGCAATTCCACCTGCCTCCCTTCCATTTCCTGAATCCGGTATCCGGGCAACCCGTTGCGTGGGACTACCCGCCTGCAGGGAGCGCACCATGAAGATCCTTCCTCTGATCGCACTGTTTGCGGCAAGCAGTTCCGCATTGGCCCAGGCGCCGGCCGCGCCGCGCCCGGTTGACCTGACCGCGCGCTACCAGCGTATCGCCGACCGCATCGCCTCCATCGATGCGCAGGCCACTCGCGTCGACGACTACAACCAGCTGCGCAACCTGCAGCAGATGTACGGCTACTACTATGACGAGGCGCTGTGGGATCACGTCGCTGACCTGTTTGCCGACGATGCGACGCTGGAAGTGGAGCCCCACGGCGTTTACGCGGGCAAGGCCAGCATCCGTCGCTATTTCCTCGGACTGACGGGCGGCAGACAGGGCCTGGTGCAGGGACAGCTCAACAACCAGCTGCAGCTCTCGCCCGTCATCACGCTGTCGGCCGACGGCCAGCGCGCGCAGGCGCGTTGGCGCGCCTTCATGCAGGACGGGGTTTTCAACCAGGGCGCCAACTGGGGCGCCGGGGTCTACGAGAACGAATACGTGAAACAGGGCGGCGTGTGGAAGATCGCAAAGCTGCATCTGTATGTGCGCTTCTATGCGCCCTACGAGTCCGGCTGGACGCGCACGACGGCCGCGCTCAACGATCGCTTCGGCAAGTCCACTGCCCGGCCTGACCGGCCAACGGCCGAGCGCCATCCGACCTGGCCGACGCGCTACATCATGCCCATGCACTACGCGCAGGGGCCCGACAGCTATCGCGTGGCGCCGCCCAACAGCGTCAGCGCGCCGGCGCCTGCCGCCAACGCGCCGCGCACGGCAACCCAGCTGGAGGCCCAGGTCCGCGCGCTGGAACTGAAGCTGAAGCGGCTGAAGGCCGTGGACTCGCTCGAGAACCTCGAAAGCGCCTACGGCTACTACGCCGACATGTCGATGCAGGACGCCACCTCCGTGCTGTTCACCGAAGACGCCACGCTCGAGATCCTGGGCCGCGGCGTATTCATCGGCAGCGACCGCATCTATGAATACATGCGGCGGCTGGGTGCGCCCACCGATGGGCGCCTGTTCACGCACATGCAGCTTCAGCCGGTGATCACCGTGGCTGCTGACGGCAACAGCGCCAACATCCGCGCGCGCCTGTTCGAGATGTTCGGCATGAACGGCCAGCAGGCCCAGTGGGCCGAGGGCGTGTACGAGAACCGCTTCGTGCTCGACCACGGAGTCTGGAAGTACCAGGGGCTGAACGGCTACCAGACGTTCTACAGCGACTACGACAAGGGCTGGGGCAAGCACTCCGTGCCGCTGATGAATTATTTCCCGGGCTACCCGCCCGACATGCCGCATTCCATCGAATACGAGCCCTACCCGGCCGTGTTCGTGGCGCCATTCCACTACCGCAACCCGGTCAGCGGCCGATGAACCCGCGCGCCACCCTGCCCTTGCTGCTGCTTGCCGGCGCGCTGCTGGCTGGATGTGCAACTGAAACGCCCTCCCGTGCCGATGCTGCGGCACTGCCGGCGCTGGAGCAGCGCCTGGCAGACCTGGAGGCCCGCGCCCAGCGCATCGAGGACATCAACGCCATCAAGCGCCTGCAGCGCGCCTATGGCTACTACCTCGATGAGGGCCGCTGGGATGACGCCGCCGACCTCTTCGCCGACGACGCCAGCCTCGAGATCGGCTTCGACGGCGTGTATCGCGGCCACGCGCGCATCCGCGAATATTTCCGCACGCTGGGCGGCGGCAAGCAGGGCCTGGCGCCCGGCCAGCTGAACGAACAACTGCAGCTCATGCCGGTGATCACGATGCTGCCGGGCGGCCAGCAGGCCCGTGGCACATGGCGGGCCGTGAGTCTCTCCGGCCAGCTCGGACGCGATGCGTTCTGGTCCGAAGGACCCTACGAAAACCTCTACGTGAAGCAGAACGGCGTATGGAAGATCGCCGGCCTGCACTGGTTCCAGACGCTGTTCGTTCCCTACGAGGGCGGATGGCAGAAGAGCGGCGATGTGAATGGCGGCAGGTTCGTGGGCGATCGCCTGAAGCCCGACTCGCCTCCCAGTCAGCAGTACAAGACCTGGCCCGGCGCATTCACGCCGCCATTTCATTTCCGCGGCCAGTATCCGGGTCTCCTGCCACTGAACCCGGTGGCGATCACCGGCAAGGCCTCGCTGCAGGAGCTTTCCCGCCGGCAGGCCAGCCTCGCGTTGCGCGCCCGGCGCCTGGCGGACCAGGACACCATCGAGAATCTGCAGAGGATCTACGGCTTCTACATCGACAAGGGACTGTGGAGCGAAGCCGCCGCGCTGTTCACGGATGACGCCGAGATCGAGATCCAGGGTCGCGGCGTGTTCCGCGGCCGCGAACGCATCCTCGCCTACCTGCGCGCCGTAGGCCCCGAAGGCCTGCAATCCGGGCGGCTGTACGATCAGATGCAGCTGCAGCCGGTCACGAATGTCGCCGCCGATGGCAAGACCGCGCGCGGTCGCTGGCACCTGTTCGCGCAACTGGCGCAGCATGGCCAGTTCCATGAGTGGAAGACCGGCGTCTACGAAAACCAATACCGCAACGAAAGCGGCACGTGGAAGATCAGCCGCCTGCACCTGTACCCCACCATGATCACCCCGTACGAGGCGGGCTGGGGCAAGCAGTCGCTGCCGGCCTCGCGCTTCGAGCCGTCGCTGGCGCCAGATGCACCCTCGCCGCGGGCCAGCACGTACGATCAGGCCTTTGTCACGCCCTATCACTACGCGCATCCCGTTCGTGGCGCCCGCACCGCGGCGCAGGCAACAGCTCCAAAGTCATCGCTCGACGGGCCGCAGCTCGCCGCCGCTCTCGCGGACCTCGAGCGCCAGATCGCCCGCACGGAAGATCGGGCCTCGATCGAGAACATCCAGACGGCCTATGGCTACTACCTGGCCACGCTGCTGTGGGATGAACTGGCCGCCCTGTTCGCCGAGGACGGCACCATCGAGATCGCGCTGCGCGGCATCTATGCCGGGCGGCCGGCCGTGCGTCGCAACCTGAACCTGTATGGCCAGGCGGGCCTCGACGACGAGGTGCTGCACAACCACATGCAGTACCAGATGGTCATCAACGTGATGCCCGATGGAAATACCGCGAAGCTGCGCTCGCGCGCGCTGTCGATGATGGGCAACTTCCGCAAGAGCTCGATGTGGATGGGCGGCATGTACGAGAACGAGTTCGTGAAGATCAATGGCCGCTGGCTGTTCCGGAAGGACCAGCAGATCAACACGTATTTTGCGCCCTATGAAACGGGCTGGAAGGATCTGGCCCAGCGCGCGCCACCGGGCATCACGGCCTCGAATCCGCCGGATCGCCCGCCTTCATTCCTCTTCGACCTGTATCCGAAGAACTTCCTGGCGCCGTTCCACTATGTGAATCCGGTGACGGGCAGCGCCTACCGCGAGGGCGGACCGCCCGCCCGGTAGGCGCTGCAATTCAGAAGTTGAAGGTCATCGAAACACTGTATGACCTGCCGATGTCATAGCGGTTGAAGTACACGATGTTGCTGCCGCTCTTCTGGAACTCGCGGTAGCCGCGACCCAGCAGGTTGCGTGCCTCCACCTTCAGCTGGGCGTCCTGGCCGAGAAGGTTCACTGCCTGCCGGGCCACCAGATCCAGCCGCAGGCCAGGGGATTCCTGGATGTCGGGAAAGCTCGATCCCACCGGGCCGCGGCTGGTGGTGCGCTCGCTGGCGTAGGACAGCAGCACCGTCTGCTGCGACAGCCTGCCCGGATGCTCAAGGCCAAGCTGCAGGTTCACCAGGTGATCCGACTGTCCGGTCAGCCGGCTGCCATCCCGAAAGAACAGGCTGGCTTCCCAGTCCTGCTGTGCCGGCGTGTAGAAGCTCACGCGATCACCTGGTTTCACGCTGATCTCGGATCGGCTCCACGTGTAGTTCAGCAGCGTGACGAGGCGACGCGCCCCGGGCAGCCCCAGATCCGCCAGATCGAAGTGCTTCTGCAGTTCGGCCTCAGCACCGAACAGCGTGGCCTGCGGCGCATTGGCAAAACTGCTGACGGGGTTGTTGTCGTTCAGCGAGGTCTGCACCTCGATGGGCCGGTCGATCTTCTTGTAGAAGCCTGCAACCGAGAACCGCTGTTCCGGCGCGAAGTACCACTCGTAGCGGGCCTCCGCGTTGAGGAACTCGCTGTCCGAGAGCAATGGATTGCCGCGGTAGGTTCTATTGTTCTCGGGATCAAAGTACGCCTGGGCCATCAACTCGCGGAACTGCGGCCGGGCGATGGTCTTCGAGACATTCAGGCGCACCTGCTGCTGCTGAGCCTCGCCCAGCTTCCAGGTCAGCGTCGCGGCCGGAAGCACGTAGTCTTCCTCGATCCGGTTGGAAATGCCTGCCGTGGGCGTGGCGAACACCTGCACGGGCCGCACGACTTCCTTGCCACGCTCGAAGCGAGCCCCTGCCGAAAGCTCAAGCCCGGGAACCAGCTGCGCCTGCACCTGGGAATACAGCCCATGGACCAGCAGACGTGCCGCGAAGGCCGGATCCTCTTCCGTGCTTTCGATGAGCCCGATGCCGTAGTGATCGATCACGGCCGGACTGAGCAGGTGATCGGGACGCAGCAGGAACACTCCACTGTCGGCCCACTCGGTGGTGCCTGGATTCAGAAGCTGGAACTCGCGGCGCGACGCATCGCGGGCGGTATAGGCATAGTCATAGCCACCCGAAAGCACCACCCCGGGGGCCAGCTTCCAGGTCACATCCATCCCGGCGGACGAAAGGTTTTCCTTCAGCTTCGAGAAGGCAACCGTTGCATAGCCGGTAGCGCCATTGTCCAGCCCGTTGATGAAGTAGGCGCCGTAGGGACTGCCGGCATCGTTGCTGCGGCTGTAACCGATGCCCAGCTCATAGGGCGCATCGCGCCGCGACTGCGAAAGAGACACCCGCGCATCCACCTTCACCGGATCCAGGTCCAGCGTGCCCGCCAGCTGCGTCGACAGCAGCTGGCGCTCGTACCACGCCGTATCCTGCTCCCTCAGCTCCCGCCCCGGGTTCTGGCTGTTGGTTCCCTCGGCGAGGCTGGTGCGCTTGAGCGTGTCGTGGACGTACAGGTTGGTCCAGCGCAGCTGGTTCTCGTCCCGCTTGTAGGCCATGCCCAACATGCCATTGGCGATGATCCGGTTCTCGCTGGCGACACTGCGAAAGTCCGTGCCCAGGAAAGCCAGGTCGGCACTTGCCGGCGTCTGCTCGGTGTTGTCGCGAGTCCGCCATTTGTTGTCGAAACCGCCAGTGGCGATCAGACCGACTTCCGAACCATTGTCCGTGATCCAGGTATTGCCGCCCGTCAGCGACGTCGAGTAGTTGGGCGCGAGCCCGTCCACCTTCTGCACGGCCGCGTTGCGCCAGCCCACGAGCTGCCCGGCAATGGCCTGCTCATCGGCACCGCCGGCGCTGATCCTCTGGCCGCTGCTGAAGAAGGCCGCCAGCGCCGGCGGTGTATCACGCAGGCTGGTGTTGTAACCCGTCCAGTCATACTGGCTGCCGTAGTGGTCGTAGCCGAGCCTGTTGGTGCTTTCCGAGTCGCCGCTGACGCCCGCGCTGATCTTCAGAAACTTCGCCTTGGGTATCGCGAGCGTGGTCAGGTTGATGACGCCGCCGCCGAACTCGCCGGGGTAGTTTACCGAATAGCTCTTCTGCACCAGCGACGAGGCGATCACATCGGTCGGGAACAGGTCCAGCGGCACGGCCCGGCGCATCGGCTCCGGGCTTGGCAGCGGAGAGCCGTTCAGCAGCGCGAGCGAATAGCGGTCGCCCAGGCCGCGTACGTAGACCAGGCCGCCTCCGACGACCGACAGGCCCGTGATGCGCGCCAGCGCCCCGGCGATGTCACCCTCGCCGGTGCGGGCAATATCCTCGCTGGAAAGGACCGAGACCACCTGCGTGGTGGCCTGCTGGATATTGACCTCGCGCCTGCCCTGCACGACCGTCTCTTCCAGCACCACCAGCCCGCCCGGGGCAACGACTTCCACGTCGGTACCCGCATCGTCGACTACCGGGTCCTCGGCACCCTGCGCCATCGCGGCGCGGACGGCCAGAGCCACCGCTGCCATCACCATGCCTCGCGAAACTTGAGTCGTCATCGCGGGATCACAGCAGCGAGGGCAGCGAGGTGCACTGCGTGCGCGTGGCGGGCGACGCCAGCGAACTGAAGTTCGCCGTGCCTGAATTGCAGGTCCAGCCCTGGTACCACGTATCAGCCGCATCCTTCACCGCGCCGATGTAGGTGGTCGTATCGAACAGCGCATCCAGCGTCTTCGGGTCCGTTGCCGCCACGTTGGTTTCCGCCGCGCCGTTGATGAAGCCTCCAGTCAGGCCAGGCGTGAAGGTGAAGCTGTTGCTGGCGCCGCCCGCGAGGAAGGTGCTCTGCACCAGCGCTGGCGTCGCGCCTCCGGTACCCACGAAAGGCGTGCCGCTGCACTGCATCACCACCGAACGGAACAACGGTGGTCCGGCCTTGTCCAGATTCGCGTCCGCCGCGGCCATGATGTCCAGTCCACTGCTGTTGAACTGCAGGCAGGGTATGGAAGGCGCCGTTACCACGCCGTTCACAAGGCTCGCGTCCGCGCCGCCGCGCATCATCATGGCAACGCCGTTGGAGTTGGAACCCTGGCTGATCAGCGTGAAGTTCGCCAGCTTGAAGTGCGTGCGCGGAGTCTGGGATTCCAGGCCGTTGGCCGAATCCAGTTCGATCATCGAGTCGCCGCGCGGGGTCTTGTGGATGCCGATCGCGTACTGAATGGTGCCCTTCCAGCCGGTGTCGGCATCGAAGGTGTCGTCATCCGCGCCGGTGACCACGAAATGCCGCAGGCTGGTCCGGCCACCGAAGATCTCGATGCCATCATCGGAGCTGTTGTGCGAATGCACGTGGCGGATCGTCGTGCCGCTGCCCGTGCCTTCCAGCGTCAGCGCCTGCAGCTCCGTGTTGGCCGAGAGAATGAAGCCGGAGTAGCGGATCTGCACATAGTCCAGCGTGCCGCTGCTGTCCGCGGGCGTCGCGCCGCCAAACTGCGCGGCCGTGGTCGACCCTTCAGTGTCGCGCCAGCAGCTGGCCGTGCCGGGAGGTCCGCCGACATTGCAGTCGGTGATGGGCGCGCGACCCATCAGCACCACACCACCCCACTTGCCCTGCGACGTATCGGTTGCGAGCCCCAGCACATTGTCCTGGCTGGTGAACACGATGGGACGCTGCGCCGTGCCGACCGCGTTGATCCGGTTGCCGCGATTCACGGCCAGCCACGAGGTGCCGGTCTTGGCGAAGAGGATGACGCCCGGGTCGATCGTGAGGGTCACCGCCGCGTTGTCGGTGGTGGCGCCAGCCGTCAGCTTGCACTCGAGCACGGTGCCAGGCGTCGGTCCGCAGTCATATCCAACGTCGGTGCGCCCGTTCAGCGCGTAAAGAACACCGGGCACGCGCTCCAGCGTGGAACTGCGCGTAATGCGCGCCGGGAGAACGCAGATGCGGTACTCGCCGGTGGGGCCCTTGATGGTGCCGCCATCCGTCAGGCCGGCAGGGTCGGCGATGCCGGGGCAGCCACCCAGCGCGACTGCGGGATCGGAGACCGTAATGGTGGGATCAGTCGGCGTCTGCGTGACGGGCGCAGGATTGATCGTGATGTTGCCGCCACTGCCCGGCGAGGCGATCTCCTCGGCACCGCATCCGGCAAGGGCCGCACCCACGGCACAGGCAACCATCCAACGTACGTTCTTCATCGACTCGCTCCACTGTGACTTGGTGAATGCGAGCAGTCTGCGAACGTCGTGTTGCCGTTTGGTTAAACCTGCGCTGTCATTTTCCGGACATCAAACCGTCATGCAAACGGATTACGAAGGATGATCGTCTGGTCGCGATCCGGACCTGTCGAGATGATGTCGATGGGAACGCCCACCACTTCCTGCACGCGCTCGAGGTAGCGCCGGGCCGTGGCCGGCAGCTGCTCGTACTTCGTCAGACCCACGGTGGATTGCTTCCATCCCGGCACGTCTTCATAGACGGCCTCGATGTTGCCGTAGCCTTCGACGAACAGTGGCGGCTGCGTGGTGAGCTTGCCGTCCACCCTGTAGCCCGTGCAGATGCGGATGGTCGGCAGTCCGTCGAGCACGTCCAGTTTGGTCATGCACAGGCCCGACACGCTGGAATGGATGATGGAGCGACGCAGCGCCACCGCATCGAACCAGCCGCAGCGACGCGCGCGGCCCGTGACCGACCCGAACTCATGGCCCACGCGCGACAGATGCTCGCCGGTGGCATCGAACAGCTCGGTGGGAAAAGGACCCGCGCCAACGCGCGTGGCATAGGCCTTCACGATGCCCAGCACATGATCGAAATAGCGCGGCCCCAGGCCCGTGCCCGTCGAGGCGCCGCCACCCGTCGTGTTCGACGACGTGACGAAGGGATACGTGCCGTGGTCGATGTCGAGCATCGCCCCCTGCGCGCCCTCGAAGAGCACATTGGCGCCCTGCTCGCGAAGCTGTGCCAGCTCGTGGGTGACGTCCACCACCAGCGGCTTGATGCGCTCGCCCTGCGCCAGCAGCGCCTCGCACATCGCCTCGGCATCCAGCGCCGGCTGCTCGAAGTAGCGAGTCAGCACGAAATTGTGGAAATCCAGGATTTCCGACAGCCGATCCGAGAAATAGGAGGGATTGAAGAGGTCGGCCACGCGCAGCGCCTGCCGGGCGACCTTGTCTTCGTAGGCCGGACCGATGCCCCGGCCGGTAGTGCCGATGGCATTGGCGCCGCGGGCCACTTCGCGCGCCTTGTCGAGCGCCACATGCGAGGGCAGGATCAGCGGGCAGCTTGGCGAGATGCGCAGCCGCTCGAACACGGGCACGCCCCTGTCGATCAGCGTCTGGCTTTCCTTCAGCAGGGCTTCCAGCGACAGCACCACGCCGTTGCCGATGTAGCAGCGGGAGCCTTCGCGCAGGATGCCGGAGGGAATCAGCGACAGCACGGTCTTCTGTCCGCCGATCACCAGCGTGTGACCGGCATTGTGGCCGCCCTGGAAGCGGGCCACGGCGACGGCGCGCTCGGTGAGCAGGTCGACGACCTTGCCCTTGCCCTCATCGCCCCACTGCGTGCCGATGACTATGACGAAACGACCCATTGCGACTCTCTCTAAGACCTAACGACAAACAGCAGCACCAGGCCGGCCGCCATGGCGATGAAACCGGCGACGCGCAGTTCACGATCCATCATCTTCGAAAGCTGCTGGAAAACCCGGCGCGTGCCATTGGGATTGATGAACGGCAGCACGCCCTCGAGCACCAGCAGGATGGCGACCGCCGCCAGCAGGTCGGACCACGCCAGGTTCACGATGAGATCAACTCAGCGCCGACCTGGCGAGTTCAGGTACTTGAAGAACTCTCCTTCGGGAGTCACTACCCACACATCGCCATCGCGGGCCAGCGAGCTGCGGTAGGCCTGCAGGCTGCGGTAGAACTGGTAGAACTCCGGCGACTTGCCATAGGCCTGCGCATAGATGCGACCGGCCAGGGCATCACCCTCGCCGCGCAGGCGCTGCGCATCGCGCTGGGCATTGGCCAGGATCTCGGTGCGCTTGCGATCCGCCTCGGCGCGGATGCGCTCGGCTTCGGCGCTGCCCTCGGCGCGCAGCTGGTTGCCGCGGGCGCGGAAACTCTCCTGCATGCGCTGGTACACCGAGCCGCTGACCTCGTCGGGCAGGTCGATGCGCTGCACGCGCACGTCGATCAGCTCCAGGCCCAGCTCCTTGGCGGCATCGCTGGCACGGCTGAACATGTCGCCGGTGAACACCGTACGCTCGGTGATGACGATTTCCTGCAGCGTGCGGCGCGCCACCACGCCCTTGATGCCGTCCTTGACGTTGTCGCCGAGGCGCGAGGAGGCGAAGTCGGTGTTGCCGTTGGTGGCGCGGTAGTACTGCGCGGCATCGCGCACGCGCCACTTCACGTAGAAGTCGACGATCAGCGCCTTGTTCTCGCTGGTGAGGAAAGTCTCACCCGGATAGCGCTCGGTCACGATGCGACGCTCGAAGCGGCGCACGTTGTCGATCCACAACGGCAACTTCAGGTGCAGGCCGGGCGCGTAGTTCGCATCCACGATCTTGCCGAACTGCATGCGGATGGCCGTTTCCGTCTCGCGCACCTGGAACAGGGACTGCCAGACCAGCATCACGCCGGCCAGGACAAGCACCACCCAACCCGGGAATCGCGGCTGCATCAGCGGACTCCCCGGCTGCGACCGTCAATGGTGACGGTGGGCAACTCTTCGACGGGGGCGGCGGGCGCCGGCACGGTGGCCGGGCGCGCGGCCTGGCGCTCCAGCAGTTTGTCGAGCGGCAGGTAGATCATGTTGCCATTGCCACCCTGCTTCGTATCGAGGATGACCTTCTTCGACTGCTGCATGATCTGCTCGATGGTCTCGATGTACATGCGCTGGCGCGTCACATCCGGGGCCAGCGCGTAGGCGGCGTAGATGCTGTTGAAGCGCGCCACGTCGCCCTCTGCGAGCGCAACCACCTGCGCCTTGTAGGCCTCGGCGTCCTGGCCCAGGCGCTGCGCGGCACCCTCGGCCTTGGGCACGACGTCGTTCGTGTAGGCGAGCGCCTCCTTCTGGTAGCGCTCGCGATCCTCGATGGCCTTGTTCGCATCGCGCTGGGCGGCAACCACCGCCTCGGGCACCTGCACGTCGGTCAGGTTGACGTTGGCGATGCTCATGCCGCTGTTGTAGGTGTCGAGCGTGCGCTGGATGCGTTCCTTGGTGCTGTCGGTGATGCGCAGGCGCGCCGAGCCGAGCACGTCATCGAGGCTGGCCTGCCCCACCACTTCGCGGATGGCGCTCTCGCTCACCTCGCGCAGCGTGGCTTCCACGTCGCGCACCTGGAACAGCACCTTCACCGGATCGGCATTCAGATACTGGATGGCCAGGCGGATCTCGACCAGGTTCACGTCGGCCGTCAGCACGCGGGACTTGTACTCGACGCTGTTGACCTGCGTGACATTGACCTTGGTGACGGTCTCGATGGGCCAGGGAAAAGCCCAGCCCCAACCTTCATTGCGCACTTCGGTGAAGCGGCCGAAGCGCTGGACCACGCCCTTTTCCGAGGCGTTGATCTGGAACATCCCCGAGGCCAGCCACAGCAGCACCAGCACCCCGGCCAGCATCAGTCCGAAGGCCGCCGGGGAACCGGCACCCTCCCCGCCGCCACCGACATTGCCGGAATCGCCGCCCGCGCCAGGGCCGCCCAGGCTGCCCTTGAGCTTGTCCAGCCATTCGCCGAAAAGGTTGTTCTCCCCTCCGGACTTGGGCGCAGGTCGCTTCTTGCTCCAGGGCGATTCGCCCCGGTTTCCGGGATCGTTCCAGGCCATCTTGGGTTGACTACCGCTTGTCTAGCGTGGGTTGCCGCCAGCCGGATTGGCGGCGGTGTGTCTTGCCAGAGAATTCTAGGGTATCGCTGGCAACAGGAACAAGTTTGGCCCCCGGCAGGCGGCCCAGGGAGGCAACTTCCGAATCCGGAAGATCCACCAACAAATCAAAGCCCTCGGTGCTGGGCGCCTCGTCCAGCACCACGCCGGCCGCGTACAGCCTGGCGCGGGCCGCGCCTTCGGTAAGCGGCAGCGTCAGGCGCATGCGCTGGACCCCGTGCTGGAGCCTCTCAGCCACGGCCCGGCCCAGCAGCTCGAGCCCCACGCCTCGGGCGGCGCTAATCCACACCGATTCCACGGCCCCGTCTTCGCCCCGATCCACCCGGGGTTCGATTTCCAGCCGGTCGATCTTGTTGAACACGCGGATGCTGGGGATCTCACCGGCGCCAATGTGATCGAGCACGCGCTCGACCTCCTCGATGTGTTCCGCACGGCGCGGATCACTGGCGTCGATCACATGCAGCAGCAGGTTCGCCTCGCGCGCCTCGGTGAGCGTGGACTGGAAGGCCGCCACCAGTTCATGGGGCAGGTCCCGGATGAACCCGACGGTATCGGCCACCACCACCGGCGTGCCGCCAGGCAGGCGGAGCCGACGCACCGTGGGATCGAGCGTGGCGAAGAGCTGGTCGGCCACATAGGCGTTCTCGCCCGTGAGGCTGCGAAACAGCGTGGACTTGCCGGCATTCGTGTAGCCCACCAGCGCCACCGAGGGAATCGGAATGGAAACCCGTGCACCCCGGCCCGTCTCGCGTTGCTGCTTGATCTTCTGCAGCCGCTCGGTGAGCACGCTGACGCGCTTGCCCAGCAGACGTCGGTCGGTCTCGAGCTGGGTTTCACCCGGGCCGCGCAGGCCGATGCCACCGCCGCGCTGGCGCTCCAGGTGGGTCCAACCGCGCACCAGGCGGCTGGCGATGTGCTTGAGCTGCGCCAGTTCGACTTCGAGCTTGCCTTCGTGGCTCTTGGCGCGCTGCGCGAAGATATCGAGGATCAGTCCGCTGCGATCCAGCACGCGCCGACCCGTGAGCTTTTCGAGATTGCGTTCCTGGCTGGGTGACAGCGGGTGATCGACGAGGATCACATCGGCCTGCTGGGCTTCGGCTTCCAGCCGGATCTCTTCGGCCTTGCCGCTGCCGACGAAGAACCTGGGATCCGGTCGATCGCGCCGACCCGTGATGCTCACCACCGGAATCGCGCCGGCCGAGGTGGCCAGTTGCGTGAATTCGTTGAGGTCTTCTGGATCGAGCGGCGCGCCCAGTCCCAGTCGCACCAGAACTGCGCGTTCGCCGCTGCGCGGACGTTCGAACATCAGGCGGCGGGGCTCTCCGCCTCGTCTTCTTCGGATCCCGGCACGCGCACATTGCGCGCGGGAACAACCGTCGAGATGGCGTGCTTGTAGACCATCTGGTTGACGCTGTTCTTCAGCAGGACCACGAACTGGTCGAAAGAATCGATGGTGCCCTGGAGCTTGATTCCATTGACCAGATAGATCGAGACCGGCACACGCTCTTTGCGCAGCGCGTTCAGGAACGGGTCCTGCAACGACTGGGTCTTCGCCACGAAATTCTCCTTATTTTTTGTTGCGTCGCATCTTATCATGGGGACGCCATGGCTTTGATCAAGGCCCGCGGCAATCGTTCCATGGTTGGCAGATCAAAAGGGTCGACTTTCAACGGTCTGACGCCGGCCGGAAACACTTTTCCGGAACGCAGCCAGGTCAGCTGCCTTTTTGCCAGCTGGCGGGTAGCGTACAGCGCCCTTGCGGCCGAATCGCCCGGGGATTCTCCTGTACGGAAGGCGGCCGCAAGCTGCCTGTAGCCCACCAGGCGCAGCGCGGGAGAATGCTCATCCAGCGTGTCGCGCGCCAGCAATTGGCTGACCTCGTCTGCAAATCCTGACGTGAGCATCGCATCCAGTCGCTGCGCGATGCGCCGGTGCAGCAGCTCTCGGTTATCGCTTTCCAGCGAGCAGAAATTCCAGTCGCCAAATACCGACATTGGCTGCTGCGCCTGCCAGTGCTCATCCAGCGTGCGACCGGACAGTTCCAGCACCTCCAGCGCGCGCTGGATGCGCTGTGCGTCGTGCGGGTGGATGCGCGCCGCCGCAGCCGGATCCCGCAGCGCCAGTTCCGTGTGCAGCGCAGGCCAGCCCGACTTCGCGGCGCGCGCATCGATGGCTGCGCGCACTTCGGCATTTGCCACCGGCAGGTCGGCGATGCCGTGGAACAGCGCGCGGAAATACAGCATGGTGCCGCCCACCAGCAGCGGCATCGCTCCCCGGGAATGGATCTGCTCGATGAGGCGCAGCGCATCGACGCTGAACTCCCCGGCCGAATAGCCCTGCTCCGGATCGCGGATGTCGATAAGGTGATGCGGCACGCGCGCGCGCTCCTCGCGCGTGGGCTTCGCCGTGCCGATGTCCATGCCGCGGTAAACCTGCGCGGAATCCACGCTGATGATTTCCACCGGAAGCAGCTCGGCGATGCGCATCGCCAGGGCGCTCTTGCCCGAGGCTGTGGGTCCCGCGATCGCGATGCCGCCGGGCCGCAACGATTCGGTCATTGCGCTACCTGCCGCGCAGGAAGAGATGATCGAGCTCAGCCAGCGCCACGCGCGTGAACGTCGGCCGGCCGTGGTTGCACTGGCTGGCGCGCTCGGTCTGCTCCATCTGCCGCAGCAGCGCATCCATCTCAGGCAGCGAGAGTCGCCGGCCCGCGTGCACGGCCCCGCG
Source organism: Pseudomonadota bacterium (assembly GCA_016720075.1). Classification (GTDB taxonomy): domain Bacteria; phylum Pseudomonadota; class Gammaproteobacteria; order Steroidobacterales; family Steroidobacteraceae; genus ZC4RG30. The sequence goes on along the minus strand of JADJXW010000009.1, from coordinate 76,107 downwards.
GCAGGCCAGCGTCGCCAGCAGCCGGTGCTCGGCGCCTTCGACATGGTGGATGCCTTCGTCACTGGCCACGGCCAGTGCCGTTTCGCGAACCAGCGTAGCCACGTCATCGCGCGCCAGCAGCGCCGGCACACTGCGCACGGCCAGGCGATCTGGCGCGATCTGCGCCAGATCGAAGCCGCAGCGGGACCATTCTTCCTGGTCCTCGAGAATTCGATCGATGACGGCGGCCGACAACTCCACGATCACCGGCTCGAGCAACTGCTGTGCGTCGGCGCGGCGCGCGGCGTGCTCGGACTTGAGCTTCTCGTACAGCACGCGCTCGTGCCCCGCGTGCATGTCGACCAGCACCAGGCCCTGCTGATCCTGCGCCAGGATGTAGATGCCGTGCAGCTGCGCGATGGCCGTGCCCAGGGGACGCGTATCGGGCGCAGTGGTTGCCGGGGTTTCGCGGACACTCCATGTGGCGGACGGCACGGGAGCTGAACCTGCGAACGGGGCTGGCCAAGCGTGATTCCCGGAAGCGAACTCGAACCCGGCGGATTGCGAACCCTGCGGCGCGAGGCTGCCGCTGACCGCACTGTGCTGCATGCCGGGTCGCGCCTGCGCCAGCGTTTTTTCCACGGCGCGCTGGATGAAATCATGCACGCCGCGTGATTCGCGGAAACGCAGCTCCTGCTTCGCGGGATGGGCGTTCACATCCACCTCGCGCGGATCCATCGACAGCGACAACACGTAGGCCGGATGACGCCCGCCATACAGCACATCGCGATAGCCGATCTTCACGGCGTTCATCAGCAGCCGGTCACGCACCGCGCGACCATTGACGAACCAGAACGCAAGGTCGGGCTGCGCGCGGGAAAAGGTGGGCAGGCTGATCCAGCCCGAAAGCCTGAGCGGGCCGGCGGCCGCCTCGATAGGCAGGCAGCTTGCGGCGAATTCCTCGCCCACCACCCGGGCCATGCGTTCGCGGCGCGAGGCCTCATCCGTGGCCGCGGCCACCCGCAGTACCTCGCGGCCATTGTTGAGGTAGCGGATGCCCACATCGAAGTTCGACAGCGCCAGGCGCTCGACCATGCGCTGCACATGCAGGGCTTCGGTGGCCTCGCTGCGCAGGAACCGGCGCCGTGCCGGCACATTGAAGAAGAGCTCGCGAACTTCCACCAGCGTGCCCTCGGGCAACGCCGCCGGCTTCACCTCGCTCAATCGCCCATCGGCCGCCTCGATCTCGCAGGCCACCGCGGCGCCATGGGCCCGCGACACCAGCCGCAACTGCGCCACGGCCGCAATGGACGGCAACGCCTCGCCGCGAAAGCCAAGCGATTCGACCGCGGCCAGGTCATCGAGCGAGGCGATCTTGCTGGTGGCGTGCCGTGTGAGCGCCAGCGACAGCTCATCGGCGGCAATGCCCATGCCGTTGTCGCGCACGCGGATAAGGCCCGCGCCACCGCGCTCGATCTCCACGTCAACGCGCGTGGCGCCGGCATCGATGGCGTTTTCAACCAGCTCCTTGATGATGGAAGCCGGACGCTCGACCACCTCGCCGGCCGCGATCTGGTCGATGAGGTGCGAGGGAAGGATGCGGATGGTCATGCGAGGCGCATCTTACCGCCTGGCCACCAGTGCCGCCGCAGCATGCCGCGGCCAAGAGCCGCGCGCAGCAATGGATCAGGGGGTTGCGCTGCCCGCCATGATGGGCGCGGCGCCGCGGCGGCTGTCGCGCTGGCGCGCGAACAGGCTGCCATCGGGCGGGCTGGTGCGGAAATGCTCGCGCACGCCGTTGAAGATGGCTTCGGCAATGGCCTGCTGGTGCGAGGCCGTGCGCAGCTTGCGCTCCTCGGCGGGATTGGAGATGTAAGCCGTCTCCACCAGCATCGAGGGGATGTCCGGCGACTTCAGCACCACGAACGCGGCGCGCTGCACCTCGGTCTTGCGGATGGTCCCGACCCGGTCCAACTGCGTGAGCACCCTTTCGGCCGCCACCACGCTCGAGCCGATGCTGGCACTCTGCGAGACATCCATCAGCACGGCGGCCAGCTCATCGCTCTTGTCGCCCAGCGACACGCCGCCCTTGAGATCGGCTGCGTTCTCCTGCTCCGCCAGCCAGCGCGCCGCCTCGCTCGAGGCGCCACGATCGGCCAGCACGTACACCGAGGAACCGGACACATCGCGATTGCGGATCGCGTCGGCGTGCACGGAGACGAAGATATCGGCCCGGGCCTTGCGCGCGACGCCGATGCGTTCGCGCAGCGGAATGAACCGGTCGGCATCGCGGGTGAGGACAGCCTTCATGCCGGGCTCGGCATCGATGCGCCTGGCCAGCGCGCGCGCGATGGCCAGCACCACGTCTTTTTCGCGCGTGCCATGAGCGCCGCTGGCGCCGGGATCCTGGCCGCCGTGTCCTGCATCGATCGCGACGATGATGTCTCGCCCTTCATCGGCAGGTGCGTGGGCAGCGCGCACGGGCACCGGCGCGGCGGGTGGCGTCGGCATCGCCGCGGGCGCTTTGCCAAGGCTGATGACCAGTTGATTGCCGCGGCTTTGCACGATGGGATCCAGTGCCTTGTTCAGCTCGAGCACGATGCGCAGCGTGCGGCGATCCTGCATGGCGCTGCGAACGGATTTCACCGGCCCCGCGGCCGCCGGCATCTTTGCGCCCGAGGCGAGCCGCGTGGCGGGCAGGTCGATCACCACGCGGTCTGGCGAATCGAGCGTGAATACCTTGGGCGTGGCAGCGGCGGTAAGGCCCAGCACCAGCTGCACCGAGTCAGCGGAGGGGCTGCTGAACTCCGCTTTTTTCAGCTGCGAGGCAGCCGATGACAGCGATGGAAGCGCGATCAGCGTGGCCACGGCCAGGCCGAAGCGCAGGAGGAATCTGACCATGCTGCATAATCTAGTCTTGGGAAAGCGGTTTTTCAATATAAATTATGGGGATAGAAAACATTCATCACCCGCTGTCTGCGCAGACATTGGCAAGCCAGTCCTGACCCTTCGGCGTCAACGCCCGGATCTCCAGCCGCCGACCTGCGCCGTCCACGAACAGCTCAAGCAATGCATCCGGCGCCGGCATCACGCCGCCCTGGCCTTTCTCTGGCCATTCCACCAGCCACAGCACACTGCCGGGCAGATGATCGGCGAGCCCCAGCGCGGTCAGCTCTGCCGGGGATCGCAGCCGATACAGATCGATGTGGACCACACGCCCCGCGGGCGTCTCGTATTCCGACAGCAGGCCATAGGTGGGGCTGCGAACCGGGCCGGTTTCTCCGAGCGCCCGCAGCATGCCGCGCGCGAAGCTGGTCTTGCCGGCCCCCAGATCGCCCTGAAGATGCAGCACCAGCGGCGCCAGCGGCCCGCGCAGCGCACGCCCTGCACGACGGGCCAGCGCTTCGGTGGCGGCCTCGTTTGGCAGTGAAACCTGTTCGATCAAGGCAGCCCCGCCAGCACGACGCGAAGTTCCGCCGCAACCTCCAGCGCCAGCACGCCGCGCACGCCTCTGGCCGCGCAGGAATCACCCGCCCGCGCATGCGCCTCGACGGCGGCACTGGCGGCGGTAAATGGCTCGGCCCCTTGTGCGAGCAGGCCCGCGATGGCCCCGGTGAGCACATCGCCCATGCCGGGCACCGCCATGCCCGGGTTTCCACGCGTGCACAGACGCGGCACTTCAGCGCGGCCACCCACCAGCGTGGATGCACCCTTGAGCACCACGATGCCCCCGCGGGTGCGCACCAGATCAGCCAGCGCCGACAGACGGTCGGCCTGCACCGCCGCTGTGGAGCGACCCAGAAGGCGCGCCGCCTCGCCCGGGTGCGGCGTCAGGATCCAGTCTTCGCGGTGAAGCGCACCACCCTGCGCGACCAGGTTCAGCGCATCCGCGTCCAGCACCAGGCGTTGGCCGGCGCGCGTATTCGCCAGCACGAACTGCAGCAGTTCCTGCGCCCACGCAGAGCGACCCAGCCCGGGGCCGATCGCGATGACCTGTGCCTGTTCCAGCGCCGCCGCCAGATCGGCGCCCTTCTGCACCGCGTGGAACATCAGCTCCGGTCGATCGCCAACAACCACGCCCAGGTGTTCGGGCCAGCTGGCCACGGTAACGAGCCCGGCTCCCACGCGCAGCGCCGCCTCGCCGGCCATGCGCACGGCGCCAGCCATTCCCTGTCCGCCGCCGATGACAAGCACGCGGCCGAACAGGCCCTTGTGTCCCTGGCGTGGCCTTGGTGGCAGCGCGTCTTGCAGGCACTGCGTACCCAGCAGTTTCAGCGACGGCGCGGCGGATGAAGTAGGAGCAACATCCAATGCATCGAATTCGATCTCGCCTGCATGCGCCGGGCCTTCACCCAGGAACAATCCTTGCTTCAGCCCCAGGAATGTAATGGTCGCCGCGGCCTTCACCGCCGGCAGCGCGCCGCCGGTATCCGGGTCCAGACCCGAGGGCAGATCGATACTGAACACCTTCGCATCGGAGGCATTCATCGTTTCGATGGCCGCGCGCCACTCGGCTTTCAGCGGGGCGCGCACGCCAATGCCCAGCAGCGCATCCACCACCACATCGCATCCATTGAGCCTGGCGGCATCGAAGGGCCGCGGATCAAGACCCGCGGCGCGCAGATCGCGCAGCGCCTCGGCCGCCTCACCGTGAATCGCCGCGACTTCACCCACCAGCAGCACGCTGGCGTCCATGCCCGACGCTGCAGCCAGCCGCGCGAGCACGAGCCCGTCGCCCCCGTTATTCCCGGTTCCGGCAACCACGACGATGCGACGGGCCTCGGGCCAGCGCCGGCGCAGGCTTGCGAGCGCCGCGGCACCGGCGCGCTGCATGAGCGTGTAGCCAGCAACACCCGCGCCGATGGCATCACGCTCGAACTGGCGGATGACCGCGGACGGATATGCATCGGTGGGCAGTGTCACCCGCCAATTATACTTCCCGTGCGATGGAGCCCCCGATATCACGCGAGGAACTGCAGGAAATGGCCCGCGCCGCGGGTTTCAGCCGCGTGGGCGTTGCCGGCGTGGACCTGGCGACGGATGAGGCGCGCCTGCTGCAGTGGCTCGCGCGCGGCCACCACGGCCGGATGCACTACATGGAGCGCCACGGCACCCGCCGCAGCAGACCGGCCGAACTGATTCCCGGCACCGCGCGCGTCATCAGCCTTGCGATGGACTACTGGCCGGCCGACGCCGCCCCCGCCGAGCCCGTGCTGGCCGATCCTCGCCTGGGCTATGTTTCCCGGTACGCACTGGGCCGCGACTATCACAAGGTGCTGCGCCAGGCGCTGGCGAGCCTGGCCGATGCCATCGCCGCGCGCGTGCCGCACAGTTATCGGGTGTTCGTGGATTCCGGCCCGGTGCTGGAAAAACCGCTGGCCCGGAACGCGGGACTGGGTTGGATCGGCAAGCACACGAACCTGATCGGCAGCGACGCCGGCTCGTATTTCTTCCTCGGCGAGATCCTCACCGACCTGCCCTTGCCGGTGGATGAACCGGCCACCGCGCACTGTGGCAGCTGCTCGGCCTGCATGCCGGCCTGCCCCACGCAGGCCATCATCGCGCCGTTCGAACTCGACGCCCGGCGCTGCATCTCGTACCTGACCATCGAGCTGCGCGAGAGCATTCCGGTCGAGTTCCGCGCGGCGATCGGCAATCGGATCTACGGCTGCGACGACTGCCAACTCGTGTGTCCGTGGAACAAGTTCGCCCGCGCGGCGGCGCATCCGGACTTCAGGGTGCGACAGGAAATGGATGCCCCGCGCCTGGTCGAACTGGCGGGCTGGTCACGCGAGGATTTCGAATCACGCTTCGAGGGCAGCGCCATCCGCCGGATCGGCCATGAAGCGTTTATCCGCAACGTGGTGGTGGCGCTGGGCAATGGCCCGCCGGATGAGGCGGCCCTGGCAGTGCTGCGCCAGCGCTGCAGTGATGACTCGGCGATCATTGCCGAGCACGCCCGCTGGGCGCTCGACCGGTTGCAGTTCCGGGCCTCTTAGCGCAGCGCAACCCGCAGGTTGTCGATCAACCGCGCCTTGCCAAGGCGCGCCGCCACCAATATCACCAGCTCGCGCGTTGCGGGCACCGGCGGCAGCAGCGTGGCGGCATCGCGAACCTCGAAATAGTCCGGCTGCATGCCTGCGTCACGCAGTTCCCGCGCACCCTGCTCCATGATGACCGCGTAGTCGCGCTCACCCTGATCGACGCGCGCGGCAGCAGCCTTCAGCGCCGTGTGGATCCGCGGCGCCAGCGCGCGCTCGGCTGTGGACAGGTACCGGTTGCGCGAGCTCATGGCCAGGCCATCCGGCGAACGCACGGTCGGCGCTCCGACGATCTCCACCGGGATATCCAGATCCGCCGTCATGCGGCGGATGATGGCCAGCTGCTGGTAGTCCTTTTCGCCAAACACGGCCACATCCGGCTGCACGATGCCGAAGAGCTTGGCCACCACGGTGGCCACGCCATCGAAATGGCCAGGACGATGCGCACCCTCGAGGATCCCGGCCAGCGGCTTCACGCTGATCCGCGTGGCGCTTTCCCGGCCTTCCGGATAGATCTCATCGACTGCGGGCAGGAACAGCAGGTCGCAGCCGGCATCGGCCAATAGCTGGGAGTCCTCGACCGGGCTGCGCGGATAACGTTCGAAATCCTCGCTCGGGCCGAACTGCATTGGATTGACGAAGACGCTGGAGATGACGCGATCGGCCCGAAAGCGCGCCGCAGCCAGCAGGCTGATGTGCCCGGCATGCAACGACCCCATCGTCGGCACGAACCCGACGCGCGCGCCCTCGGCGCGCCACTGGCGCACCACCGTGCGCAGCTCCGCGATGCGATCGACCGTGATCAAGAGAAGCAGTGCTCCGGACCCGGATACTCCCTCGATTTCACCGCGCCCACATAGGCCTTCACCGCAGCCAGCGGCGAATCGCAGCCCTGCATGAAATTGCGGACGAACTTCGGCTTGCGACCGCTGGTGATGTCGAGGATGTCGTAGAGCACCTGGATCTGCCCGCTGGCGCCCGGGCCTGCGCCAATGCCGATCACCGGCACGGACACGGCATCGGTTACCGCCTTGCCCAGTTCATTCGGAATGCATTCGAGCAGCAGGATGTCGGCGCCGGCGGATTCAAGGTCCAGTGCCTCGCGCTGGATGCGCTCGGCGGCATCCTTCTGCCGGCCCTGCACGCGAAAGCCACCGGTCTTGTGCACGGACTGGGGCTTCAGGCCCAGGTGCGCGCACACCGCGATGTCGTGCCCCGCCAGGAACTCGACAATGCGCAGCTGCTCGGAGCCGCTTTCCAGCTTCACCATGCGCGCGCCGCCTTCCTGCATCAGGCGAACGGAATTGGCCAGCGCCTGCTCGGGCGAGGAGTAGCTCATGAACGGCAGGTCGGCCACCAGGAACGGCCGGTACAGTCCGCGCGCCACGGCTCGCGTGTGATAGACCATGTGATCCATCGTCACCGGCACCGTGGTGTCGTGCCCCTGGATCACCATGCCCAGCGAATCACCCACCAGCACCAGGTCCACATCGGCTTCGTCGAGCAGCACGGCGAAGCTGGCGTCGTAGCAGGTGAGCGCGGCGATGGCCTCGCCCTCGGCGCGCATCTTGTCGAGCGTCGCCAGCGTGACCGGCGGGCGGGATGAGCCGCGCAGCTGCAGTTGCGTGTACATCGCTTTTCCTACAGATCCTTGTGCCGAAGTGGATTGTAGTAGAGCCGCCCGCGCACCGTGCGGCCGATCTGCCCGAGCAGCTCGTCGTAATCGGCCTCGTTGCTGATCGGGTCGATGTTCGCCGCATTCACGATCAGCAGCGGACTGTCGTCGTAGGCATGGAAGAAACGCGCGTACGCCTCGTTCAGCCGCGTGAGGTAGGTGCGATCGATCAGGCCCTCGTGCGCGATGCCGCGGCGCGCAATGCGATCGAGCAGCACGTCAACCGGGGCCTGCAGATAAAGCACCAGGTCCGGCCTGGGCGGATCGATGGCGAGCCGGTCATAGACCTGGCGGTAAAGACCGTACTCTTCGTCCTCGAGCGTCATGCGCGCGAAGAGGTCGTCCTTGGCCAGCAGATAGTCGGCCACGCGCACGCTGCCGAACAGATCCTGCTGTTTCAACTGCGCCTGCTGCTGCGCGCGCTGGAACAGGAAATAGAGCTGCGCCGGCAACGCGCCCACGCGCGGACTGCGGTAGAAGCGCTCAAGGAAGGGGTTTTCGTCCGCCTGTTCGAGCACCGCCTGTGCGCCCAGCGTGGTGGCGAGCTTCTTCGTGAGGCTGGTCTTGCCCACGCCGATCGCCCCTTCCACCACGATATAGCGGTGCGCGATGTTCACGCGGCCACCAGTCCGGCGATGCCGTCATCGGGCAACCGCCGCAGCAGTTCTTCCACCCGGCCCATGCCGGGCACATCCAGCGCCGGGGCAATGTCGTTCAGGGGCGCCAGCACGAAGCCGCGCTCGGCGATCCCGGGATGTGGCACCACCAGATCAGCCTCGGCGATGCGCCGGTCACCGTAGACCAGCAGGTCCAGGTCCAGCGTGCGCGGCCCCCAGCGCTCGGACCGCACGCGGCCCTGCGCGGATTCGGTGGCACGCAGCGCGGCGAGCAGGTCCAGCGCGGACAGCTTCGTCAGCAGTCCCGCAGCCGCGTTGATGAAATCACCCTGCTGCACGGGACCAAACGGTCGCGTGCGATAGAGTCGGGAGCGCGCTACCAGCTTCGTGTCGACAAGGGCACCCAGGGCATCGAACGCGGCCCCGACCCTGGCCCGGGAATCTCCCAGGTTGCTGCCGATGCCTACGTAGGCCGGTATCCAGGCTGTCATTCAGGGCCCGCGGGCCTTCTGCGCCGGCGACGGCGTCGCGGGCGATCCGGTCCTGCGCCACCCTCGTCACCCTCGCCGCTACCCTCGCTGCGGCCCGAGCGGCCGCGCGCGGCCTCAAGCGCCATGGCCATGTCCTGGCGCTGCTGGGGAGAAGCCGCCTGCAGCGCGGTCCACCAGTCGGCCACCTCGCGCGGCGCCATGCCCACCTTGGCCCGAAGCAGCAGCAGGTCGTAGCCGGCGCGGAAGCGCGGCTGCTCGATCAGTCGCAGCACGCGGCGACTGCGGGGATTCTCCAGCTGTGGCTGCAGCGCGAACATGTCGCGCACGCCCAGGGAAAACCGCCTCGGGATCATCACCCGCTGCAGCGCCTCGCGCAGCGCGTGGTCGCAGCCATCGAGGATGGTGCCCACATCGCCCCATTGTTCCTGGGGCTGCTTCTCGATGTACGCGGCGATGGGCCCGTAGAGCAGCAACGTGAAGAGGAAGGTGGGCGTGACCGACTTTCCCGCCCTCACTCTCTCGTCGGTGTTCTCGAGGCCCGCGACGAGCATCTTTTCCACCAGGCTGCCGGGATGCCGAACGAGGAATTTCTCGACGCCCGGATACAGCACATCCAGCAGGCCGCGGCGGCGCAGCACCTCCAGCGACTTCACCCCGTGCCCGGTGAGGAAGAGCTTCAGTGTCTCGTCGAAGAGCCGGGCCGCCGGCACCTCGCGCAGCGCCTCGCCCAGGTGTGCGATGCCGGCCTCGGTGTCCGCATCCAGCGTGAATCCCAGCTTGGCCTCGAAGCGCGCCGCGCGCAGCATGCGCACCGGATCCTCGCGATAGCGCTGCGTGGCGTCGCCAATGAGCCGCAGGCGGCGCGCCTGGATGTCTTCCATGGCGCCGGTGAAATCCCACAGCGAGAAATCCTCGATGTTGTAGTACAGCGCGTTGCAGGTGAAATCGCGCCGCCACACGTCTTCTTCGATGGTGCCGTAGCTGTTGTCGCGAAGAATGCGCCCGCCTTCATTCAGCACGCGGTCGGTCGGATCGTCGTCGCGCTCGTCGCGCTCGGCGAGCTCGGCATCGCGCTCGCGCTCATGGTCCGACTCGGCCTCGTCTTCGGGGTTGTCCTCGCTGGCTCCCACCTCGGGCAGGATGTCGGGATCGTCCTCGGTTTCCTCGCCCTGCGAGGGCGCGCTGGCGGCACGGAAGGTGGCCACCTCGATGATCTCGTGGCCGAAGAACACATGCGCCAGGCGAAAGCGCCTGCCGATCAGGCGGCAATTGCGGAACAGCCGCCTGACCTCTTCGGGCCGCGCGCTGGTGGCGACGTCGAAGTCCTTGGGTTCCACGCCCAGCAGCAGGTCGCGCAGGCAGCCCCCGACCAGGAAACCCTGGTAGCCGCCCTCCCGCAGCCTGTAGAGCACGCGCAGGGCGTTTGGCGAGATGTTCCGCCGCGATATGGTGTGTTCGGCGCGCGGGATGATGCGCGGCGTGCGGCCAATGGCCTGGGAGTCGGAGTCAGGATTCAAAGCTTGGATTTTCCGGGCGTTTTCTTCTATGGGACTTGAGCGCGAATCGGAGGCGCCTATAATACCGCGCCCCGCCATCCGGCCACGCTCCCTTCGTCTAGAGGCCCAGGACATAGCCCTCTCAAGGCTAGTACACCGGTTCGAATCCGGTAGGGAGCGCCAACTTCGCCCGGGCAATCAGCCCTTGCGCAGCCGGAAGTCGTAATTGACCGTGTAGAACGGAACGTCGAGCTTCGTGCCATCCGGCGCCGTGCCGGCTGGGTGCTTCGCGAACGGGGTGATCAGCGATTCCTTCACGCCAAACACGGCGTCCGAATCGATGTATTGGCTGCCGGCCGCAAACAGATGCGTGGTCACGGCATGGTGGCCCACGGCCGACACGATCATGTGGATGTGGCCGGGACGCATCGGATGCCGCCCCATCTTGTTCAGCATGCGTCCCACGGGACCATCGGTGGGCACCGGGTAGAACTCGGGCTTGATCGACCGGAAGCTGTAGCGACCCTGGGCATCGGTGCGGATGCGACCACGGGCCTTCATGCCCACATCGCCCTCCATCTGCATGTCATAGGTGCCCTCGCCGTCGCCGGACCACACGTCGAGGATGGCCCCGGCGATGGGACTGCCATCGTTGCTCAGTACCCGGCCGGAGTAGTACGTCGGCTCGCCCTTCACGCCCACCGCCAGGTTCGCGCCCAGCGGCAGTTCCGGCGCGCCTTCCCAGTAATAGGGCCCCAGCACGGTGGAATCGGTGGTGCCGCCATCCGCCGGGTTGTTGATCGTGATGACGAGGATGGAGACGCCGAGGGTGTCGGACAGCAGGATGAACTCCTGCCGCTTGTCGGAGCACATCTTGCCGGTGTCGGTGAGGAACTGGATGGCGGTGATCCACTCGGCTTCGGTGAGTTTCACATCGCGCACGAAATCGTGCAGGTGCGTGACCAGCGAGGTCATCACCTGCTTGAAACGTGCGTCCTGGCAATCGTCCATGCGCGCCAGCACGGCCGCAGTCACGCTCTTTTCGTCGAACTCGCGCATGTTCACGCCCCCGGTTTGTTGTTCGTCTCGCGTCGCCGCGGATCGCGCGGCATCGGGCGGGATTCGATCTCTGTCAGAAGCCCGCCCACGCCCATCGCCATGATAGCCGCAGGCGTGACCGGTTCGCCCGCCACCAGCCTGCGCAGAACGAAATCGAAACCATTGAGCTTGGGGGAGCGGGCGCAGGTGGGTATTCCCACCACGGGAACCGGCGCATCCCGCCCGGGCAATTCGCCCACTACCAGCAGGTTACCCGGATCCACCGGCATGCCCGCGTGCAGCACGCGCCCTCCCGCCATCACCATTGCCGCGGGCACCACATCGCGGCGATCCACCGTGGCCGCGATGCCCGACACCAGCAGCAGCTGCGGCGGTTCGGCGCGAGCCGTCATGCGGCGCAGCGCGTCAGCCACCGCCAGCGGCTCGTGCGGCACGGTGTCTTCCACGAGCAATCCGGCGCCCAGCGGTTCGAGGCGCCCGGCAACGGACTCGCGCATCTTGGCCAGCATGGAATCCGCCGTTTCAGCCGTGCGCGTCATCACCAGACCGGTCGCGGAAGGTCGCCATGCCGCAACGCGCAGCGCGCGCCGACCTGTCTCGGGAGCCGCATCGCCACGCAGGCTCGCGAGCACCTGCGCCAGCGCCGCCCGCGGCACCGCATAGGGAATGATCTTCACAGTGGCGAGCATCTGGCCCAGTGCCACCGGCGATTCGGAATGCAGGGTTGCCACGGTGAGCCCCTCGTTCACCGCATTGGCCGCATGGACGCGCGCCGCATCGAGCATCAGCAGTCCGGCATGCCGCGCATACAGGTTCACGCGGCCCGTGCCGGCGTTGCCGATATCCGCATCCGCGCCACCCAGCGCGCGCGCCACCTGCATCGCGGCGTCGTCTTCGGCCACGTCATCGGATTCGAGCCGCGCCACGACGACATCATGGATGCCAGCCTCGATCAGGCGCTGCATCTCAGCGACGCCGAGCACCGCCCCCTTCTTCAGCGCGCCACCCGGCAGCTTCACGCTGTGCGCCAGGACGCACCCGGCAGCCTCCCGCACCGCAACCGGACCGAAGTTCACGACTTGCTCCCGCGCAGTTCAGCGGTGACCTGCGCCAGCACCGAAACCGCGATTTCCGCCGGTGTGCGCGCGCCGATCGAAAGACCGGCCGGGCCGTGGATGCGCGCGCGATCGGCTTCGCCCACGCCAGCCGCAGCGAGACGCTCGAGCCGCTTTGCATGCGTGCGCGTGGATCCCAGCGCGCCCACGTAGAAGGCCTGCGTCGGCAGCACGGCCAGCAGCGCCGGATCATCGATCTTCGGGTCGTGCGTCAGCAGCACGACCGCCGTGCGCGCGTCGGGCTTGAGCTGGGCAAAGGCCTGCTGCGGCCATTGCCCGATGAGCTCGACGCCCGGAAATCGCTCCGGACGCAGGAAGGCGGAGCGTGGATCGATGACGCTGACGGCATAGCCGCACTGCCGCGCCATCGCGCACAGTGCTTCGCTGATGTGCACTGCCCCGACGACCACCAGTCGAAGCGGCGGGTTGTGCGGCGTGAGCAACTGTTCCACGCCGTCGCGGGTGAACACCGTGGCGCGATCACTGCGCAGCGCCTCGCGGACTGCCGCAGAAAGCTCGGGATCGGTGCTGACCAGGAGTTCGAGTTCGGTTTCACCCAGCAGACGCTGGGCGCCGCCGTCCAGCGGCGTCACCAGCACCACTGGGCGCAGCGCACGGCGCGCGACCAACAGGGCTTCGGCCATCCCGCGGCGCATTACTCCAGCGCCTCTACATACACGCGGATCCGGCCACCGCAGGCCAGGCCCACGCTGAATGCCAGTTCATCGCTGACGCCATATTCGAGCAGGCGCGATTCCCCGCTGGACATGACGCCTGCTGCCGCCTGGATGACATCCACTTCCACGCAGCCGCCCGACACGGAACCCGCGAACTGGCCCTGTTCATTGCACACCAGCTGGCTGCCGGCGGCGCGCGGCGCCGATCCCCAGGTGGAGACCACCGTCGCCACCGCCACGCGCTGGCCGGCGTCGCGCCAGCCCAGCGCCACGGTGAGCAGATCCAGCTCTGGAGAGGAATCGGTCATTGCAGTGCGATTGTAGGATAATGCCGGTTTTCCCGGACCCCTCATCCCATGGAGCCCCCGATGATTACCCTCGACGTCAACGGCAAGACGCTTACCACCGACGCCGCCGACGACACACCCCTGCTGTGGGTGCTGCGCGACCACCTGAACCTCACCGGCACCAAGTTCGGGTGCGGCATGGCCCAGTGCGGCGCGTGCACGGTGCACATCGACGGCCAGGCCACGCGCAGCTGCGTGCTGCCGGTCTCGGCAGTGGCCGGCAAGAAGATCACCACCATCGAGAGCGTGGCATCCGAATCCGTGGGCAAGGCCGTGCAGGAAGCCTGGGTTGCCGAAAACGTGCCCCAGTGCGGGTACTGCCAGTCGGGCCAGATCATGAGCGCCACGGCGCTGCTGGCGCAGAACAAGGCGCCCACCGATGCCGACATCGATGCCGCCATGACGGGCAACATCTGCCGCTGCGGCACCTACGTGCGCATCCGCGCCGCCATCCATCGCGCCGCCGCGGCCCTGGCCTGATACGGAAGAATCACCACCATGAAGAACCAGAACACTTCCCGCGAATTCTCCATCGTCAACGCCGCGCTGCTGCCTGACATGAGTCGCCGCGACCTCATCAAGGGCGCGGGCCTCACGCTGGCCGTGCTCGGCGGCGGCTCGCTGCTCACGGCCTGCGCCAGCGGCGACGCCAAGGGCGGCCCGCTGACCGCCACGCAGTACCTGCGCATTGACACCGACGGCACCGTCACCGTCATCTCGCCGCAGACCGAACTGGGTCAGGGCGCCTACACCGGCCTTGCCACGCTCGCGGCCGAGGAACTGGATGCCGACTGGAGCAAGGTCAAAGTCGAGGGCGCTCCGGCCGACGTGAAGCTCTTCGGCAATCCCGCCTTCGGTGGCGCGCTGCAGGGCACGGGCGGCAGCAGCACAGCCCCGGCGTTCTGGGAACCCATGCGCAAGGCCGGCGCCACCGCGCGCGCGATGCTGGTAGCCGCCGCCGCGGCAGACTGGGGCGTGCCCGCCGGCGAGATCACCGTGAAGAACGGCGTGGTCTCGCATGCCGGCAAGAACAAGTCAGCCGGTTTCGGCGAACTGGTCGGCGCGGCCGCGAAGCAGCCCACCCCCAAGGAAGTGAAACTCAAGGACCCCAAGGACTTCACGCTGATCGGCCAGCCGGCGCGGCGCGTGGATTCCGAGGCCAAGTCCACTGGCACGGCGATGTTCACGCAGGACATCAAGCTGCCGGACATGCTGATCACCATGGTCACCTACCCGCCGCGCTTTGGCGGCAAGGTGAAGAGCTTCGATGCGGCCGCCGCCAAGGCCATGCCGGGCGTCGTCGATGTGGTGCAGTTCCGCACGCCGCTGCGCGAAGGCGTGGCCGTGCTTGCGAAGGACACCTGGACCGCCAAGAAGGCCCGCGATGCGGTGAAGGTGGATTGGGATGAATCCTCCGCCTACACACAGAGCTCCAGCGACATCATCGCCGAGTACAAGGTCACCGCGCAGAAGCCCGGACTCGAGGCGAAGAAGCAGGGTGATGCCGCGAAGGCGCTGGCCGGCGCCGCGCGCCGCATCGAGGCGGAATACGAATTCCCGTTCCTCGCGCATGCGGCGATGGAGCCGATGAACTGCGTGGTGCAGCTCAAGGATGGCGCCTGCGAGATCTGGAACGGCGAGCAGATGCAGACCCCCGACCAGGGCACCATCGGCAAGTTCCTGAACCTCAAGCCCGAGCAGATCAAGATCAACATGCTCTACGCGGGCGGCAGCTTCGGCCGGCGCGGCAATTCCTTCGCCGACTACCTGCTCGACACGGTGGCCATCGCCCAGGCCGGCGCGCAGGGCAAGCCCGTGAAGCTGGTGTGGACGCGTGAAGACGACATGCGTGCCGGTTTCTACCGGCCCGTGTACCTGCACTCGCTGAAGGCGGCGGTGGACAAGTCCGGCAAGATTACCGGCTGGCAGCAGCGCATCGTGGGCCAGTCCATCCTGGCGGGTTCGCCGCTCGACAACGGCGCGCCGGTGGATTTCACGTCGGTGGAAGGCGCGGCCAACCTCCCCTACGCCATCCCGAACCTGCAGGTCGAACTGCACACCACCAAGCTGGGCGTGCCCATCCAGTGGTGGCGGTCGGTGGGCTCCACCCACACTGCCTATGCCATCGAGTGCTTCATCGATGACATCGCGCGCGCGACCAAGCAGGATCCGGTTGAACTGCGCCGTACGCTGCTGGCCGACAAGCCGCGATACCTCGCGGTGCTCAATGCCGCGGCGGAGAAGTCGGGCTGGGGCAAGCCCCTGCCGGCCGGCACCGCACGCGGCATCGCCATCCACGAATCCTTCAACACCGTGGTGGCCGAGGTCGTCGAGGTGCGCAAGCAGGGCAACGGCTTCAAGGTGGACAAGGTCTACTGCGTCGTGGACTGCGGCATCGCGATCAACCCGAACATCGTCGAGATGCAGATGGAATCGTCCATCATCTACGGCCTGGCCGCGATCGCCACCGGCGCCATCACGCTGAAGGAAGGCCGCGTGGAGCAGTCGAATTTCCACGACTACACCGTTCTGCGCATGAACCAGGTGCCGAAGATCGAGGTGCACATCATGCCCTCGACCAGCAACCCCACCGGCGTGGGCGAGCCGGGCACCCCGCCCATCGGCCCGGCGGTGGCCAATGCGCTGACAGTGCTCACCGGCAAGACCTACCGTCAGTTGCCGCTGACCGGCGCGGGCGTGACGATTGTCTGACGTCCGAGGGCTGACAGCGTGACGGGGGCGCGGCCCGGTCGTCCTGCAAGACTCGTCGTCATCGGCGGCGGTTTTGCAGGACTCTGGGCCGTTCGCGCGCTGCGTGCGGCGCCGGTCGAAATCCTGCTGATCGACCGGCACAACCATCACGTCTTCCAGCCACTTCTCTACCAGGTGGCCACGGCCGGCCTGGCCGCACCGTCCATCGCGGCGCCGCTGCGACACATCCTGCGTCGCCAGCGCAATGTCACCGTGCAACTGGCCGAGGTCGAACGCATCGATCCGGTCGCGCGACAGGTTTTCGCAGGTTCGCAGGTCATCGATTTCGATTTCCTGCTGCTGGCCACCGGCGTTTCGCATGCGTATTTCGGCCATGACGACTGGGCTGGCCAAGCGCCGGGACTCAAGACGCTGTCGGATGCGCTGAAGATCAGGGCTCGCATCCTTACTGCCTTCGAACATGCCGAGAGTTGCGCCGATGCCGGCGAGGCCCAGCAGCACCTGACTTTCGTCATCGTGGGCGCCGGTCCTACCGGCGTTGAACTGGCCGGCACGCTGGCGGAAATTTCCCGGCACACGCTGAAGAACGAGTTCAGGCGCATCGATCCCGCGCACGCGCGCGTGATCCTCGTGGAAGCCGGACCGCGGGTGCTGCCTGCCTTCACGCCGGAACTCTCGGCCAGCGCGCAGCGCCAGCTCGAGCGCCTGGGCGTCACCGTTCGCACCGGGTTACCCATCACGCATGTCGATGCGAGCGGCGTCAGGATCGGCGCAGAGTTCGTGCCGGCGCGCACCGTGCTATGGGCAGCGGGGGTCAGCGCCTCACCGTTGGCCAGCACGCTGGGCGTGCCGCAGGACCGCAGCGGGCGCGTCATTGTCGGGACTGACCTGAGCATTCCTGGCCACCCGGAAATCTTCGTGGCCGGCGACCTGGCCGCAGTCAGCTCATCGAGCGGCCCGGTCCCCGGCATTGCGCCAGCGGCCAAGCAGATGGGGCGACATGTGGCACGCGTCATCAGCGCGCGCATAGCCACAAAGCCGCCTCCCCCTTTCCGGTACCGCAACTTCGGCCTGCTGGCCACCATCGGACGCATGGCCGCGGTGGTCGACCTGGGGCCGCTGCATTTCTCGGGGCTGCTGGCCTGGTGGTTCTGGCTGCTGGCGCACGTGTACTTCCTGATCGGCTTCCGCAACCGGCTGGTGGTGCTGATCGACTGGGCGGGTGCGTACTGGACGTACCAGCGCAGTGCGCGGATCGTCACCGAGGAAGGCAAATAAGGAGATGGCGTCCCCACGGGGATTCGAACCCCGGTTACCGCCGTGAAAGGGCGATGTCCTAGGCCTCTAGACGATGGGGACGTTCTGGAGGGGGCGGCATTCTAATCAAATCCGCTCCCCGTTTCCTACCGACTACTGCGGCGCCCCCAACTGGGCCCGGTCGGCGCCACTGCCCACGGTGCGCCCGGCCTGGGGCAGCCGGGGCCCCTTGTATTCCTGCGGCTCGCGGCCCGTGCGGGCCACGATCAGCTCCCGCAGCACCTGCATGGTCTCGTTGTTGGGCGCCTGCTCGGGCTCCAGGAAGCCCCGTTCGGCCCGCCCGGCGGCATGGTCGATGGCCCGCAGCCCTCGGCTGTCAGCGAACTCGAGCTCCGCGCCCCGCTCGGCCAGCACCCTGACCGTGCTGCTCCAGCCATGGGCGGCAGCGGCGTGCAGCGCCGTACGGCGCTGCCGCGGGTCGGCCGCGTTCACCTCGGCTCCTGCCTCCAGCAGCAAGGCCACGCAGCGCGCCGCCTCGTCATCGGTCTTGTAGCGCCCCCGCGTGGGGTTGGCGCCATGGCCCGTGCCCGCCGCGGCCATCAGTGGCGTAACGCCCTCTTCGGTGGGCAGGCTGAAATTGGCCTTGTACTTCAGCAGCAGCCGCACCGCCTCGACATCGCCGCCCTTGGCGGCGCGCAGCAGCGCGGTGGCGCCGGTCGACAGCACGCTGTCGCCCCCGCGATCGAAGATGTAGTTGCGATACGGAGGACGCAGCTTGAGCTGGATGTTCGGGTTGGCGCCCGCGGCCAGCAGCTGCTCGGCCACCTGCAGGCCCGTGGTGAAGTCCTCGCTGGGCAGGTCTGGTCGACCGCCCCGTGGCAGCGTGTTCATGTCGATGGCCACGTACAGCGGCGTCTGGCCGTACAGGTCCCAGCGATTCACGTCCGCGCCGGACTTGATCAGGAACGAGGCGTAGTCGAAGCGCAGGTTCAGCAGCGCCAGCACCAGCGGGGTCACCTGGTCCGGATCGGCGCGATTGATGTCCGCCCCGCCCTTCAGCAACTCGCGGGCGCACTCGACGCACCCTTCGCGGGCCGTGTAGAGCAGCGGCGTGAAGCCACCGCGGTTCATGCCCTTGGGTCGGGGTTCCGACGTGACGCGGCGCGCCCATTCGCGCGTCGCGCCGCGGGCATTCACGTCGGCACCGGCCTTCACCAGCAGGCGGATCATCTCCACCTGTCCCTGGGCAGCGGCCCACATCAGCGCCGACTGATCGGCCCAGCGCTCGCGCGCATTCACGTTGGCGCCGGCCTTGATGAGCAGCTTCGCGGCCTCCACCTTGCCGGCCCGGGCCACCACCATCAGGGCCGTCTGACCCTCGGGGTTGGCCGATTCCACGTCGGCCCCGGCCTTCAGCAGCAGCCGCAGCGCCTCGGCACTGCCCGTCGTGGCCGCCTCGGCCAGCGGCAGGGAACCGAACTCGTTGCGGGCATTCGGATCGGCCTTCGCCTTCAGCAGTTCGGTGATGAGCCGGGCATCGCCCATGTGCGCGGCATAGTGCAGCGGCGTGGTGCCATCGGCTTCGCGCGCCTTCGCGTCCGCGCCTCCGGAAAGCGCGTACAGGGCTGTTTCAGGATCCTGCGCCTTCAGCGCCTCGAAAAGCTGCGCGGTGGCGGCAGCCTGATCGGCCGCTGGCGCAGCCGTCCCCGCGACCCCGCAGATCACCGACAGCAACGCGATGCAGATCCGCTTTCGCATCGACTCAGACCTCGCCTAGCAGGCCACTGCTGTCGCCCACCTTCTCCACCGGCACGCCGGCGCGATCGAGCAGCGTCAGCAGCAGGTTCGCGTGCGGAGTGTTCTGGGGGTAGCGCACGTGCTGACCGCCCTTGATCTTCCCGTACGCCCGACCGAACACCGCCGAGGGCAGCGGGTCGTTGTTGTGCTTGTCACTGTTGGACATGTTGCTGCCGAACAGGATGATGGAATGATCGAGCAGCGACCCATCGCCATCCTTCGCGGCCGCCAGGCGATCGAGGAATCCGGCGAATACCTTCGTGTGGAAGTTCTGCACCTTCACCAGCTTCTCGATCTTGGCCGGGTTCTCCTGGTGATGAGAAAGAGGATGGAAGGCGTCGGAAATCCCCAGGTTGTTGTAGGTGCGCATGCTCACCTCGCGGGCCATCATGAACGTGGCCACGCGAGTGAGATTGGCCTGGAAGGCCAGCGCCATCATGTCGAACTGCAGCTTCAGGTGCTCTTCGAACGCCGCGGGAATGCCCACCGGCGCATCGGGCAGCTCCACGCCGCCCATGCCCTCGGACTTGATGCGCTGGATGCGACGCTCGATCTCGCGCACCGAATCCAGGTAATCGGCCACCGCGGCGCGATCCTGCTCGCCCAGGCGCTTCTGCAGTGCCGCGGCATCCGCCGCCACGGCATCGAGGATGCTGGCGGTCTCGGTGGTGATCGCCACGCGCTCATCGGCCGTGTCGCCCTGCCCGAACAGCCGGTAGAACACCTTGCGCGGGTTGAACTCCATCGGCAGCGGCTGCGTGGCGGAGCGGAAGGCCACGGTATGTCCATAGCTGCAGCCATAGGCCGGATCGCACACCGCGCCACCCTCGGTGGCCAGTTCCAGCGACGGGAACGCGGTATCCGCGCCCAGCGCGCGCGCCGCCATCTGGTCCACGGTGGTGGCCGCATGCGGATCGTGCGTCTTTTCCGGCGACACGCAGCCCAGCCATGTGCCCGCGATGATGGCGTGCGGCGTGTTGCTCTCGCCGCCGCGATTGCGCAGGCCACTGACGATGGTCATGGAAGCCTTGTGCTTGGCCACCGGCTCCAGGATCTTGGTCAGCTCGAAATCCGCGCCGGTCTTCACGGGCGACCAGTGCTGCATCACCGCGCCGTGCGGGAAATAGACGAACGCCATGCGCGGCTTCGGGGCCGCCGCCGTGGCCGCCAGCGCCGTGGCCGCGGGCACCATGGCATCCAGCAGCGGCAGCGCAACCGATACGCCGGCGCCGCGCAGCACGGTGCGCCGGTTCAGATGCTTCTTGGTGATGAACATGGTGGCGTCCTTCAGTTGATCACGGCAGCCTGGCGCGTCTCGGGCGACCGGGCTTCCACGGGAATCTGCTTCATGCGGAACGGCGCGCTCTTCACGATAAGCGCAACGAGCGATGCGAAGCGGTAGTCATCGGCCGCCGCCTGCTTCACGATGCCGCGAACGGTGGGCATGTCATGCCACTCCATCGGCCGGCCGGTGGCATAGGTCATCAGCTTGGTCGTGAGCGTCTGCACGAACTGGTCGGGGTTCTTCAGCAGCGCGTTGCGCAGGTCCACCGGTCCGTTAACGGCGCTGCCATCCGGCAGCACGCCCGAGGCATCGACGCGCGTCTCGGCCAGCCGGTCCTTGTCGCGCCAGCGCCCCACGCCATCGAAGTTCTCGAGCGCAAGGCCCATGGGGTCGAGCACCCCGTGGCAGGCAAAGCAGCTCTTGTTCGTGCGGTGCACGGCCATCTGCTCGCGCATCGACAGCACCTTGGCGCCCGTGGGGGTTTCCTTCAGCGCCTCGACATTTGGCGGTGGCGGCGTGGGCGGCGTGCCGGTGATGTTGTCCAGGATCCACGCGCCGCGCAGCACCGGCGAGGTGCGGTTGGGATAGGAAGAGACCATCAGCACGCCGGCCTTGCCCATCAGGCCAAAGCGGTTCGGATCGGCAAGCGTGACGCGGCGATACGAGGAACCCTTCACGTCGCGGATGCCGTAGTGCACGGCCAGGCGCTCGTTGAGGAAGGTGTAATCGCCATTCATCAGCTCGAGCACATTGCGGTTGCCGCGGAACACGGCATCGGTGAACTGGCGGATCTCCTCGCGGAAGTCTTCGCGCAGATCGCCGTCGAGGTCGCGGTGGTTGGCCGCGTAGGGAAAGATGCCCGGATCAGGCTCGATGTCGGCCAGTTTCGACATGCCCAGCCACTGGAACGCGAAGTCCCGGGCCAGTGACTGCGCTTTCGGATCGGCCAGCATGCGCCGCACCTGCTTTTCCAGCTCGGCGTCGTCCTTCAGCCGACCACTGGCCGCCACATCCAGCAACTCGTCATCTGGCAGGCTGCTCCACAGGAAGAACGACAGCCGCGAGGCGATCTGCAGGTCATCGAGCGCGAAGACATCGCCCGGCTGCTTGCCGGCAGGGGCAGGTTCGGGCCGATACAGGAAATCGGGACTCGCCAGGATGCGCGTGACCACGCCGCGGATACCGTCATCGAACCCCTTGCCCTGGCGCGCGGCCGTGAAGGCCTGCAGCAGGTTGCCCACCTCGCCGTCGTGCAGCGGCCGGCGAAACGCCTTGCGCGCGATGGTGGCCGTGATCTGTTCCGCGCAGGCCTTTTCCTCGCCTTCACTGCGCGGGTAGCAGCTGAAGATGCGCCGCCGCGGCGCGCTCTGGCTCACGCCCTCGGTCTTGAACGGCCCGCGGATCTCGAAGTTGGTCACCTTCAGCACGCGGTCCTCGCCGCCGCCCGGCACCAGCAGCGCCAGGCGCGAGTCGGATTCAGCATGGCTGCGGGCGCGGAACGTGACCACCACGCGATGCTGCCCGGCCTTGGCGCGGAAGCGGATGTTCTTCAGCCGCGTGTTGATGGCATCCACCGGCGCATCGCCCTTCTGGTCGATGGCCTTCTGGTCGACGTCACCGCCGATGCTGGCCTCGTACACCTTCACGCCGTCGACCAGCGCCACGAGCTGGTTCTCGAACTCCATGCCTTCGACCCACAGCGCGCGCGCCATGTTGTTGATGTTCAGCTCGTACTCGCCGTCGGCCGGGAAGATGTGATCCACCCCGAAGCCACCGCGCGTGCCGAACGGCAGGCCTTCCACATGCAGGTGCTGCGGACCGCCGAAGGGATTGGTGTACGGCGTGCCCACGGGCCGCGATGCCGGATTGCCCACCGCCTGCACGGCCACCGTGCGGGCGGCGGCCAGGTACTGGTCGAGGAAGGTGGGCGACACCTGCAGCACCTTGGCCACATTGTCGAAGCCATCGGACAGGTCATCCTGCGGCAACAGCGAAGATGGATCGAAATCCAGGTCGAGCAGGTCGCGGATGGCGTTGGTGTATTCGCGACGGTTGAGGCGGTGCAGCGGTACATACCCCGGCTCGGTGTGCTTGGCCGCCGACGCATCGATGGTGCCCTCGAGCCAGTGCACGAAGCTGTCGAGCTGTTCGTTGGAAGGTCGCTTCTCGCCCGGCGGCGGCATCAGCCGGCCGCGCAGGCGTTTGATCACCTTTTCCCAGGTTTCAGCATCACCGGGGATGGCCGAGTGGCTGTGATCAACGGCATCGAGCGCGAGCTGGCCTGCCCAGTCGGTGGTGTTGTGGCAGCTGACGCAATACTGCTCGACCATGGGCCAGTGATCCCCGGTCGGCGCGCCCGCGGCGTTGATCGGCTGCGCGTGGAGCGCCATTGCAGCGGCCAGCAATGACCCGACTCCAACCGTCCCCTTCCCCATCGCTGTGTACCCCGTCGATGTGCCTGGCTGATTCTAGGTTATCGGCGCCGGAAATGATGGGTTAGAGTCCCCCTCTCATGAAAACGCTTCCCCGCCGCGCATTCCTTGCTTCGCTATCCGGCACGCTGGTTGGCGCAGCCGTTCCAACGGGCTCGATGATGTCCCGGTCCCGGCCCGCCATTGCCGCCCCCCAAAAGGCGCGCCTCAAGGCACAGCCGCTGGGCGAGCATGCGCTGCTGGTACAGGGCGCGGGCTGCAACGTGCTCGCGCTGCGGGATGACGCCGGAATCGTCTTCATCGACGGCGGACTCAAGGCCCACGGCAAGGCGCTGCTCACGCTGGCGCAGAAGGATCTGAACGCCCGCGCTGCGCACACGCTGCTCAACACGCACTGGCATGCCGATCACACGGGCCTCAACGAGCTGCTCGGCAAACAGGGCGCCAGGATCATCGCCCACGAGAACACGCGGCTGTGGCTTTCCACCACCGTGCGCTACCAGCCAGATGGCCCACCCATCGGCCCGATGCCGGCAGGCGGCCTGCCCACGCAGACCACCTACTCCACCGGGGAACTCAGGGTTGGCGAAGAAACCCTGAAATACGGCTACCTGCTGCAGGCCCATACGGATGGCGACCTGTTCGTGAAGCTCACGCGCGCCAACGTGCTCGTGACGGGCGGCGTGGTGGCAGGAGATGCCTGGCCGACGGCGGACTGGGTTACCGGCGGCTGGATCAATGGCACCGTGGCGGGCTATCGCGCGCTGATCGCGCAATGCGATGACAACACGCGCGTGGTCACGGCCAATGGAGCGCGGCTCTATACCCGGGCGGACCTGGTCGCTGAAGCAGACATCCTCTCGAAGGTCGCCGACCAACTCGGCAAGATGATGCGCGCGGGCTACGGCCCGGCCGACATGCTGGCCGCCAACCCCGCGAAGGACTACGCGGGGAAACTGGGTGATCCGGTGGATTTCCTCACGCAGTCGTTCAAGAGCCTGTGGCCCCGGCTGGCGCCGGACGCCTGACCCCGAAGGAAGGAAATTGGTGGAGCTAGACGGGATCGAACCGTCGACCTCTTGCATGCCATGCAAGCGCTCTCCCAGCTGAGCTATAGCCCCACTTGCGGGAGGGGCGCGACGTTACTTGGCGCCCATGAGACTGTCAAGGAATCGGCGCCAGAAGCGCCCGGCAGCCCTCAGGCCGCAGACTTGCGCGGACGCCCACGCGGGCGGTGGCCCGCCACCCGCACCGGCACGTATGCGGGCGGCGCCGGTTCCTGGACCTGCGCAATGAAGGGATTGCAGACACGGACCCCGTCAATGATGGCGCCATGCTGCAGATCTTCCGTGTAAAGCGTGGCGCAATGCTGAGCCTTGGCCGCCGCGACAATCTGGGCATCCCACCAGCTGAGCCGGTGTCTGATCTCGATCTGGCGCGCGGCCGTAATCAATGCGGAATCGGTGGGCTGGGGATTCCACTGCAGCAACTCGTCTACTTCGCGCCAGGCGCGCTCGGAATCGAGCGGCTTCGGAAGTTTGCGCGTGGCGACCACATAGAACTCATTGAGTGCCTGAACGCTGGTGCGGCCAGACTGTTCCCGCCACAGGCGGCCCAGCAGCGCAAGCGCCACCTGCTGCTTGAGTGGCGCGACCGGGTCGCAGGCATATACGAAGACATTAGCGTCGACGAAGCACGGGGCGATCATATATTTCGTCTCTTGTCGGAAGCTTTTCGCCCGGACGGGTCAGGGGCTGGGTGCGCTCCCTGGAAAGGTAGCTGTTCATAGCCCGCTCGTACGCCTGTGCCCGGGGCATATCCCGGCGCAGCGCATCGCCTACATACTGGGAAAGGCTCTTCCCCTGCTCCGCGGCGTGCGCACGTGCCCATTCGGCAGTCTGCTCGTCGAGGGTAATGGTGATGTTCTTCATGGCATCTAATATTACACGCATACTGTGTATTTATCAAACGCCATTTCAGATCTCCGGATCAAATCACCGCGGCAATTCTCGCGAGCACCTTTTCCCTTCCCAATACCGCCAGCGTGCCGTCAATGGGTGGAGAAACCGTGCCGCCGGTCAGCGCCACGCGCAGCGGCTGGGCCACTTTACCCAGACCCAGTCCGCGCGCCTCCGCAAACGACTGCAGCAGCCCGTGCAGCGCCGCAGCGCTCCACTCCCCCGCTCCGGCGAATGCATCGCGCAACTCGCCCAGCACCGCTTTCGCCTCGGGCGTCAGGTGCTTGGCCACGGCCTTCTCATCCATCACCGGATCACGGAAGAAGAACAGGCTGGCGCTGGCCATTTCCTTCATCGTCTTGGCGCGCTCGCGCAGCGCCTCGACCACCCCGCCACACAGCGCGTCATCAGCATCCGTCACGCCCGGCATCGCGAGCTGCTCGCGCAGCGCGGCAACCAGCGTGGCGCGCGGGGCTTTCATGATGTGCTGCTGGTTGAGCCACATCAGCTTCTCGGGATTGAAGGCCGAAGCCGCCTTGCCCACGTGCGCGATGTCGAAGGCCGCGATCATCTCCTCGCGCGTGAACACTTCCTGGTCGCCATGCGACCAGCCCAGGCGCACCAGGTAATTCAGCAGCGCGTCGGGCAGGTAGCCCTCTTTCTGGTACTCCAGAACGCTCACCGCGCCGTGCCGCTTCGAGAGCTTGGCGCCGTCGGCGCCCAGGATCATCGGCACATGCGCATACGCCGGCGGCGTGGCGCCGAGCGCCTTCAGCATGTTGATCTGGCGTGGCGTGTTGTTCAGGTGATCGTCACCGCGGATCACGTGCGTCACGCCCATGTCCCAGTCGTCCACCACCACGCAGAAATTGTAGGTGGGGTTGCCGTCCGAGCGCTGGATGATGAGGTCATCCAGCTCGATGTTCTGGAACACCGTGCGGCCGTGCACCAGGTCATCCACCACCACTTCGCCGGCGGTGGGATTCCTGAAGCGGATGACGGGCGTTACGCCCGCCGGCGGCGTGGCCGTGCTGTCGCGCCAGCGACCGTCGTAGCGCGGCTTTTCCTTGCGGGCCAGCTGCACCTCGCGCATGGCATCCAGCTCTTCCTTCGAGCAGTAGCATCGATAGGCCAGCCCCTGCTCCAGCATCTGCGCGATGACCGCGCGA
>JADJXW010000009.1:0-45000 GCA_016720075.1 Pseudomonadota bacterium | reverse complement strand
ATGCTTGCGACCATAACGATCCGCGAGCCGACCACCTGCAAGCGCCCCGACAATGGCGCCAACGCCGGCGCTGAGCAGCATGATGGATGTCTTGCCGAACGTCAGACCCCAGGCCGGTGCGATGGCCGAGACCAGGTATCCGACCACGAAGTAGTCGAACAGCTCGCAGACCAGAAGCAGCGCGATCAGACCAAAAACGAGCACGAAGCGACCCCGTATGCCGGCCTCGTCGATGGCAGCGGTCAGGTCACGCTCGGCCGGCATGCTCACAGTCCGCGCGCCTGGGCCCTGGCGGTGTCACACATTTCCCTGCGGACCTTCTCGAACGCGGCCCGCTCGGGGTGGCAGGGAAGATCCGTGCGGAAAGCAGACTCGATTTCCGCATGCATGGCATGCACCTCGTCGATGAACTCACCATGCGGCAGGATGTACGCGTCATTGCGCTCGATGCCTTCAAGCACGGCCTGACCGACCAGCAACGGGTCCATGGCATTGAGCTGCGCTTCCACGAATCCCGCACTCAGCGTGGCAGCCTTGCCCTGGCGCTTTGCCTCGCGGGCGCGGTCCAGGATGCGTGTCTTTGTCAGGCCCGGGCACAGCACGGCCGCGCCCACACCCTTTGGCGCCAGCGCAATACGCAGCGATTCCGTCATGCCGCGGATCGCGAATTTGGTCGTGGTGTAGATGCCGCCGGGCTCCGGCATCGGCAGAATGCCGGCCATCGATGAGGTATTGACGATGTAGCCGCCCTCCCCGTGTCCGAGGATCCGGGGCAGGAACGTCACGATGCCATTCACGACACCCATCAGGTTGATGCCGATCATCCGGTCCCAGTCTTCATAGGTGGCCGTGAGCATCGATGGCCCACTGCCGATGCCCGCGTTGTTGCACAGCAGGTGGATTCGACCGAAACGATCCTCGGCTGCGTCAGCGGCGCGCGCGAAGGCGGCGCGATCGGTGACATCCAGTGGCAACAGCAGGTATTCGCCAGCTTCTGTTGCCAGTTGGGTGGCGGCATCGTCGAGATGCTCCCGGGAAACATCCGCGACCACCACGCGGATTCCTGCCCTCAGAAAAGTCCGGGCGATGCCAAGGCCTATGCCGCTGGCACCGCCCGTGATGAAAGCCGCCCTGCCGCTGAGGTTCTTCACGCCGCTGCCCCCTGTTCCGGTAGTTGCAGCGTATAGAACCCCAGGGCCACGGTCATCAGAGCTTCATCCGCACCCCGAAGCGGTACGAACGACCGATCAGGTCGTAGTACACCGGGTTGCTGGGGAACTGCAGCTGCGGCGCGCTGGGCGGCGCGCGGTCCGCGAGGTTGTTCACCTGCACGAACAGCTGGGTGCCGAACTTGCCACCCAGTTCCCAACTGCTGTTGAGATTGAAGTAGACGGTACCACCGATGTGGTTGTCGTTGATGCTGTTTGCGCCGGCCACCGGAATCGGCTGACCCGGCTCATAGGCCGCCGCATTGAGCTTGCCGCCACGAATGTAGCGCGTGGTCAGCGTGCCGGTGAACGGGCCATTCGAATAGCCCGTATTCAGCGTAGCGAGCCAGGTCGGCGAACCACCCGCGCCGCCCGTTTCACCCGCGCGGTCCGTCACCGCCCCATACAGGTTGGTGGCAAGTTCATAGGTGCGCGAAGCCAGCAGGCGGAAATTCAGCGTGCCGGGCAGCTCGCTGACGCGGGACAGCGGCAGCCTGTAGGCCGCCTCGACATCCAGGCCACTGGTGCGCAGCCACTGCAGGTTGACGTTGACATTGCGGACTTCCGCCAACGACTGGCTGGCCCCGAAGGTGATCAGCGGGCACAGGTCCTGGTCGTTGAGGTTGAAGCAGCGATCCACGATGTTCTGCGCGCCACCCGGCGTGCCGATGTACCCACTCACCTTGATGCGGTAGTAGTCCAGCGAGACGCTGAGGCCCTCGATGAACTGCGGCTGCATCACCAGGCCAACCGTGGTCGTGCGGCCCTTCTCCGGGTTCAGGTCCGGGTTGCCACCGGTCAGCAGCACCGGGAACTGGGCAACGTTGCCAGCGAATCGGTTCGTCACCGAACCGAAAGTGCTGGCGCTGGCCTGGAACATCTCGTTGAAGTTCGGCGCGCGAATGTCGCGCGAGGTCGTGAACCGGAAGCGCGCCCAGTCGATGGGCTCCCACACCAGGCCCACCTTCCATGTGGTGGCATCCAGCTTGTTCGAGGCAGCCGCTGCGCGCCACCAAAACCCGAAATGTCGTAGCGCGTGCGGCGGATGGCGCCATTGAAATTCAGCGCATTGATCATCGGCAGGTCTCGCGCCAGCGGCAGCTCGGTCTCGAGGTACCCCTCGAGCACATCCTGGCTGGCGTTGTAGTCGGCGCCGAAGTTCTGGAAATAGGCAAAGGAATTCGACAGCGCATCGTGCTGCAGCGACGTGGAGTCGTGCCGGTACTCCAGGCCCGTGGCAATCGACAGCGGTCCCGCCCACAGTTCGGCCACTTCGCCCTGCAGGTTGGCAGCGACCACATGCTGCGCGATGTGGATGTCTTCCGTCAGCGTGCGATACACGTAGTCGAGTGCGGCCTGACTGGCCTGGTCACCAAACGGATTGAAGGGCACGCAGCCCGATGCCGCAGCGCGCAGCGCCGCATCGGCGCTGATCGTGGCACGGCAGACAATGCGCCTCTGCGCCGCCGGCAGCGCGGCGTCAGCCGGGTTGTAAACCGCATCGTTGGCCCAGCTCCAGTAGGCGGTCGACGCCGCATTGCTGATGCCCGCAGGCCCCTGGGCGACCAGGCGCGGCGCGCCGGTGGCCAGGTTGTTCTCCACCGACTGGAAGCGGTCGGTGTGCGCGTACTGGTAGTACGCGTCCCAGCTCCACTTGTCGTTGAGCGTCACCTTCAGGCCGGTGGTGGCGCGCATGGAGTCGGCCTCGGACGCCGAATGCCCGCGGCGCTGGCCCAGCACCGCCAGGTTGAAGCTGCCTGCCGCCGGACGAACACCGCTGGGCGTCGCGGACGCGGCGGGCAACAGCGCGCGGATCGCAGCCGGAACGAACGGGTTGTCGACGAAAATCGGCAGCGCCGCGCCGAAATATCGCGACTGGTCCACCTCGCCATCCACATGGCCGAACGACCCTTCGATGAATCCCCGCACATTGTCGGAGAAGTCGAAATAGGCGTGCCCAAAAGTGGCGTAGCGATCCACCGGCACTTCGAGCTGCACGGTGGTGTAGGAGGACGTGGTGTCCGGGCCCACGCCTGTCACGCCCGAAGAGGGGATTCCCAGGCGATAGGCAACGGGATTCCCGGCAGCGTCGAACGTGAGGCCGTTGGTCCCCAGCAGGTTTCGAATCGCCACGTTGGTCGTGTTCAGCGAATTGATCACACCCCTGGGGTTGGCGATGAATCCGGCACCGGAGTTCACGCGATACAGCGTGACACCCAGCGCGCTGTTGGCGCCGGCCCCGGTATTGGTGATCACCGCGCTGTTCGTGCAGTAGCTGCGTGTGAAGCAGTCGCCGATGCCATCCTGTTTGGCGTATTCGCCGCCCAGGATGAAATGACCGCGACCGCCGGCGAACGAGGCTCCGCCCGCCAGCGACAGGTGGTAGTTCTGCCCATCGCCCTCGCCCGTCACGCCGTAGTCGGCCTGCGCCTTGATGCCGGTGAGATCCTTGTCGAGGATGACGTTCACCGCGCCTGCCACCGCATCCGAGCCGTAGGCCGCGGACGCACCGCCCGTCACCACTTCCAGCCGCTCGACCAGGCCACTGGGCACGAGATTCAGGTCCACCGTGCCTTCGCGGGTCACCGGCGCGAAGCGTCGGCCATCGACCAGCACCAGGTTGCGGCTTACACCGAGGCCACGCAGGTTCACGATCTGCGCGCCCACGTTGAAGCTGCCGAATCCATTGGTGGTGGGCGTGGTCGTGGCGCGGAATGCGGGCAGCTGGTTGGCGCCGGCGCCGATGTTGGTGATGCCCAGCTCTTCGATCGCGTCGGCGCCGAGCACCGTCACCGGCGTGGGAGAGGAGAATCCGGAGGTCGCCAGGCGCGAGCCGGTCACCACGACCTGCTCGAGTTCATCATCCGCAGCAGCCTCGGCAGCCGACACGCCACCGGCGGCCAGCACACATGCCGCCGACCAGACAAGCTGGCGCACGACGAAACCCACGTTCAATTGACGCATGACTCCCCCTTAACTTTGCAGTTTTGGCGCGTTCGGGCAGAGTTGCCCGCGCGCCGTTGTCATAACCAGAATAGCGCCGAGTTGGCTTGCGCGTCAGTTCCGTGACGAGACAGGCACACTGCCGCCTGAAGGCACTCGCCGCCCAACGCAATTCATTCGCATCCGTCGACCAACCCCAACTGGGCCGATATGCGAAAACGCGGTCACAGCCCTCGCATCAACCCGACAAGCCCGTTGACGATGCCCGCCTCCGCGCAGCCCGGCTTGAGGCGCGAGTTGAGCACCGTGAACACATTGCGACCGAAAGCGTCATCGCTGGGTATGTAACCGGTCTGGGCCATGCCGTTGGTGAGCGTGGCCATCATCGTGTGCTTGAAGGGCGCCTCACGCTTCAGGCGCTGGGCGATGGCGCTGTACACCTCGCCATCCACCGAGCCGATATAGACATCGCCGATGCGCAGCGCGCCCAGTCCGATCGCAACCTCACCAGCATCCACGTACTTGCCTTCGACGCCGGCCCTGCCCTGGTCGGTTCGCTGGCGCGCGGGGCACGACGTGCTGGCCTGCGCGCCGCGAAGGGTGACATCGCCGGTGGAGTGCTCGAGCCCCTCGCGCATCACATGCAGCACTTCCTCTCCCAGCATCTGTCTCAGGGTCTCGTTGATGCGCTTCTGCTGGTCCATCAGCAGCTTCACCCGGGGATTGCTGCGATCCATGCCCTGCCCGCCCGGCGGCATGGCATTGCTGATGTCCTGGCCGCGCTGGGCGTAATCGGCGATGCGGATGTCCCGCAGTTCGTAGGTCTGGTTGAAGTAGATGGGATTCTGGTCGCCGGCGGCGCCGCTGGTGAACAGCGCCACGGCATCGTCACCCAGAGACTCCTCCACATAGCGCGAGGCGGCGCCCGGGATGTCGCCACTGATCATGTCGAGTGTGCCGGGGATGACGGCATGCACGGCATAGTTGTAGTACACGGCAATGGGTTTGCCCGCCGGCGTATCGATCCGCACCACGGCCACAGTCTTGTCGGAGGTGCCCAGGTAATTCGGCCCTTCCCACCAACGATTGGTCTTCGGATCCACCCGATCACGGTTCACGTTGATAGGGGAAACCCCGGTACCCCAGGACACGCGCGCCGGCTGCAGCCGTGCGATCGACTCGCGCAGGCTGCGCAGGATGATCTCCTCGACGCTGCCGTCGAGCCTGAACGGCACGCTGTGCGTGTGGCTCGCGGACATCAGCAGCTGGCTGGCGGGAATCTTCAATTCCTCTGCCGCCCGGGCGCTGACCTTGCGATACAGATCGGTCGGCATCGCTCCGGCATCGATCGCCACCAGTCCGACCCGGGTGCGACCGTTGTCCAGCACCACCGAACGGACATGGATCGGGTCGAGCACACCGTTGAAATTCGACGGCAACCTGTCGCGCGGCGTGTAGTCGATACGCGAGGCACCGGCACGCAGCTCGGCCGGGTTGCCTGCCGGCTGGGCAGCCGGCAGGCAGAGCGTGGCCGACAATGCCAGACACGCGCTCATCAGCATCCTCTTCATGACGGGCTCCTTCAACGGAACAGTTTCAGGTCCACCGCTTCGGCCATGGCCCGATTGCCGGCATCGTTGGGATGGATA
Source organism: Pseudomonadota bacterium (assembly GCA_016720075.1). Classification (GTDB taxonomy): domain Bacteria; phylum Pseudomonadota; class Gammaproteobacteria; order Steroidobacterales; family Steroidobacteraceae; genus ZC4RG30. The sequence goes on along the minus strand of JADJXW010000009.1, from coordinate 39,200 downwards.
TGGTCCCCGGAGTCGAACTCCGGGCGCAGACGTGTCGGACGATCCGGGTCACGCGTCGCCAGGTCGAAATCGATCACGGCATCGAAGCTGCCGCTGCTGCGAATCCACTGGTTCACCTGCTGACGCATCTGCTCGCCGGCTGCAGTGTAGGTGTTGACGCCTTCGAAGGGCGTGAGCGTCGCGCCGATGATGGAAAGCCCGTGCAACCGCGCACGGGAAATCAGCATCTGGTGGCCCGCGATGATGTCCTCGGCGGTGGCCTTCTCGCTGGCGGGCAGCCCGGGAATGGCGCTGAATCCAATGTCGTTGATCCCCAGCAGCAGCAGCACCCAGCGGGCGCCGGGCCGCGAGAGCACATCGCGATCAAAGCGTGCAAGGCCACTGGAACCCGCGCCTTCCCGCAAGACCCGGTTGCCGGAGATGCCCATGTTGATCACCGACCGCGCCGCCATGCCGCGTTGCGCTCCCAGCCGGCGCGCGAGGATGGAGGGCCAGGGCATGTCCGCGTCCGGCGTGGTCGAGAATCCATCGGTGATCGAATCACCGAAGGCGATGATGGCTGCGGCCCTCGGGGATGCGTTCACGTCGATGCCGTCCAGCCACAGATACGAGCGAAACTGCGTTGCGCCTTCCAGTTTCTCGGCCATGACCTGGTTGCCCGGCGCCATCCATGCGCCACGCAGGCCAATGGGATGTGATGTCGTGGGTCCGCTATCGGCCTCGATATGGAGCGACACCGACAGATCACTCTGCGCGCGCACATCAAACGCGACCGGATCACTGCTGATGCGGGCGCCGGGCGGCAACACCACCCAGGTTCGCCCGCCGAAGGTCAGCGACCGGCCGCTGCCTGGAAGGATCGAGCCATTCGCACCTGCCCGGGCTAACTGCGCGGCATCAATGCGCACGGGTCCATGACCGAAGGAGTTGGACAGCGCGATACGCACTTGCGAACCGGCAATTGTCGGGCGGGCGACCATGCGCACCGTCTGCCGCTCGATCCTCGCGGGCGGAGTCTGCGCGGAGGGAATGGCGCGCTCGGGTTTCATCAGTTGCTGCGCGGTACCCCAGCTCGCAACCCAGTGGTCTGCCGTCACGCCGGGGCGACACAGCACCAGTGCGACAACGACCAGCACGCTACGGATGATTGCCTTGCCCATCACGCTCCCCCGAATCCGCCTTCCGGCAAAGCATACGCACGACGCCGCGGTATGCAACCGATTGCAGTCGCGTGCTAGAGTCACCACACCGATCCGGCCCTGGGGGAACCCCGAGATGAACCGCTCCACCCGCTCGACGGACATTCTGCTGGGAGCCCTGCTTCTGCTCCCCACGGCGCTGGCGCTGGCGCAGGACGGCCGACCGCCTCAGGTCTATCCCCCCGGCATCCGGGGCGGATCGGAAGTCGTGCCCGAGAAGGGCGTGGAGATCAGGCACTACACGTTCCAGCCCACCGGCGAGCAACTGCCCTACTCCGTGTTCGTCTCTTCGAAGGTCCGCAAGGACACCCCGGCGCCGCTGATCATCGCGCTGCGTGGCTTCACGGGCACCACGCTCACCTTCGTGCGTGGCACCGCGGTGGACCTGGCCGAACAAGGCGGGTACATCCTGGTGGGCGCCATCGGCTACAACAACCGCGCGGGATTCGGCGTGCAGGCCCCACCCCGCCCCGCGGCCGGCGCCGCACCGGCCGCTGGCGCCACCAATGCACCGCCACCACCACCGATGCCCAGGGTCCTGCCGCCGCTGGTCGGCGGCACGGCCGAGGCCGACCCGGCCAAGGTCACGGCCTACAGCGAGCAGGACGTCATGAACGTGCTCGATCTGGTGCGCCGGGAGTTCAACATCGACGAGCGCCGCATCTATCTCGTCGGCCACTCACAGGGCGGCGGCGGCGCGCGTCACCTGGCGGAAAAATACCCGGACATCTGGGCTGGCGTGGCGATGCTCGCCCCGGCGCTGTTCAATGTGCAGGTCACCCAGCAATCCAGGATCACGAAGATCCCGCTGCTGCTGGCCGTGGGTGAAAAGGACACGCTGATCGGCGGCATCCGCGACTTCAGCGCAAGACTGGACCAACTCAAGGTTGCGCACGAATTCATCGTGAAGCCGGTGCTGGATCACGGGACCATCATCATGGGCGCCGAACCGGAAGTCTTCGGCTTCTTCGCCCGCCACGTGAAACCCGCTTCGCGTTAGCGGAGCACGCCGGCCAGCGCCGCCTCGGCCGCGCGCCTCATCACGGCGTAGCCATCCTGGTTCGGATGCACGCCGTCGTTGCCGAGGGCCGGCTTCAGTTCGCCGCCCTCGCCACGCAATTCGCGGTGATAGTCGATGTAGCCGTGCCCGTTGCGCCGGGCATACTCGCGCAGCCAGTCATTCAGTGCGGCGATCTGCGGCGCCGGCCTTAGCGCCGGTTGCCAGTTGAAGGCAGCCGACGGCGGGATGCTGCCGAGGATCACTCGGATTCCATTGGCCTTGGCGATCTCGGCCATGGACTGGATGTTGTTCTGGAAGTCCTCCGGGCGCAGGGGACCATTGTTGCCCGCGACATCATTCGTGCCCGCAAGGATGTGCACCGCGGCCGGACGCAGCGCCACCACATCCGCGCGGAATCGAACCAGAATCTGCGCGGATGTCTGCGCGCCGATGCCGCGATTCAGCACGACACCGGTGAAGAACTGCGGATCGGCCAGCAGCCAGTTCTCCGTGATGGAATCGCCGATGAACACCACGCGAGCCGCGCCGGGCTTCTGCGTGGCGTTGGCGGCCTGATACCGGCACAAACCGGCCCAGTCGCTGGCGCCGCGGCGCCGCATCTCGCCGTTGTAGTCGGCAAAGCTCCGGTCGGCCATCAGCGCGGTGAAATCGGCAGGGCCGAGCACGTGCGGCCGCATGAACATGTCCACGAGCAGCCGGTGCGCGGAAGCGGGCATGGGCAGTGGCGGCGGGCAGGGCTGCTCGACCATTCCGGTTGGTCCGACGGGCTGGGCTGCGTCGGCGTGCGGCCAGAGGCCGACGCAAAGCAGCGAACCCAACGCGAACCGAGCGAGCTGAGGTGCGTATTTCATTGGCATGACCATATCATGCAATCGTTTGTGCTCCCTGTCCCCGGCAAAACCAGGAACGCACCCATGAGACGATTGATTTGGGCAATGCTCGCCGCCACGGTTGGCGCGGGTGTCGCGGCAGCACAGAATCCGCCGCCGCCACTGCAGATCGATGACGACGGCACAGTGCATGTTCCGGCACACGCGGTGCCTCCTTCCGCGTTCCTCAGTCCCGAGGCGCGCCGTTACCTGCGCGATCACCTCAAGCCCGACCCGGCGCTACTGGCAAGCGCGTCTGAAGACGGCGTCCCCGCCCTCATCGCCGGATACCTCAGGCGCCAGCGCGAGATCTATGCAGTGGAGCGCACCGAAACGACCCTTGGCGGGGTCCACGCGTACGACTACCGGCCGAAGTCGGGCATCTCCTCGACCAACCGGCGGCGAGTGCTCATCAACCTGCATGGCGGCGGCTTCCTGGGATGCTGGCCCGGATGCGCCGAACTGGAATCCATACCGCTGTCCGCGATCGCGCGCATCCGCGTCATCAGCCTCGATTACCGCCAGGCGCCTGCGCACAGGCATCCGGCCGCCAGCCAGGATGTGGCGGCTGTGTATCGCGAACTGCTGAAGACCTACAGGCCCGAGAACATCGGCATCTACGGATGTTCCGCAGGCGGCATGCTCACCGGCATGGCCCTGGCGTGGTTCCAGAAGGAAGGGCTGCCCCGCCCTGGCGCTGCAGGCGTGCTTTGCGCGGGCCTTTCCCTGGAGGGCAACGGATTCGGCGGTGACTCGGCCTTCTTCACGCTGCCCCTCGGCGAAGGTCGCCCGCCACCCCGAAGCCGCGACGCCGGCGCGCTGGGCGCGGCGATGATGCCCTATTTCGCCGGCGCTTCGCCGAACGACCCTCTCGTGGCGCCGGCCAGTTCCATTGAAGTGCTCGCGAAGTTTCCGCCCACCCTCGTCATCACCAGCACGCGCGGTTTCGATCTCAGTGCCGCGAGCCACACGCACGGCCTGCTGGTGAAGGCTGGAGTTGAAACCGAATTGCACGTATGGGAAGGCCTGTTCCATGGCTTCTTCTACAACGTCGATGTTCCCGAATCGCGCGAGGTGTTTGATGTGATCGCGCGGTTCTTCGACCGGCATCTGGGCAACCGCAGGAGTAACTGACCGTGCACGATATCGATCGAAGGCAGCTTCTGGGTCTGGGTGCAGCCCTGCTTGTGGCGAGCTCGCGGACCTCCCGCGCGGCGGAGCCTCCTGCACCGCCCGCCCTACCCGTGCCAACAAACTGGCAGCGTGCCCAGCGACTGCCCCTGTGGACGGGAATGCCACCCGGCGCGGAAACCTACGCCGCGCCGCAGCCACCCAGCGACTGGCCCGCTTCCTATGCGCGCAGCGTTTCCATGCCGGAACTGCGTGTGTTCCGTCCGGCCCGACCGAATGGCCGCTCGCTGCTGGTGATGCCCGGTGGTGCCTACTGGTTTGTCTCCGTGGTCAATGAAGGCGCCGACCTGGCACCGCGGCTCACTGCACGGGGTTACACCGTTTTCGTGCTGACGTACCGCTTGCCGGGCGAAGGCTGGGCGGCGCGCTCCGACGTACCGCTTCAGGATGCCCAGCGCGCCATGCGACTGATCCGCTCGCGCGCCGCGGAATACCGGATAGACCCGTCACGTGTCGGCGCGCTGGGATTCTCCGCCGGTGGGCATCTGGCAGCCACGCTGGCCACCCGCCATGCGGAAAACGCATACCCGGAAGCGGATGCCATTGACCGGCTCGATGCGCGCCCCTGGGCCACGGGCCTTATCTATCCGGTGATCTCGCTGCGGGATCCCATCACGCATGGACTCTCGCGCCAACTGCTGCTTGGCGATTCACCTACGCCGGAGCAGATAGACCGACGTTCAGCCGAACTGCACGTCGATGCGAGCACGACGCCGCTGTTCCTCTGTCATGCGATGGATGACGAGGCGGTTCCGGTTGAAAACTCGCTGCGCATGATGGCCGCCATGCGCACTGCACGGCGACCAGTGGAAGCCCATCTGCTGCAGGAAGGCGGGCACGCCTTCGGCGTGGGCAGACCGGGCACTCCATCGGCGCAGTGGATTGATCTGCTTAGCGCGTGGCTGGATCGCCTGAGCGTCTGATCAGCGGCAGGAGAAACTGGCCGCGCTCTTCTGATCTCCGCCGTCGTAGCGTGCAACCTTCGGATACGGGCACAGCGGTCGCGTGGTATCGGGGAAGGCCCTGCCGGCGGCGATGATCCGGTCCGGCGCGCGCCCCCGCTCCACCCACTCCTGGATGGCCGTGAGCATGTCGAACTGGTCGGTGGCCTGCCCGCCGGCGCAATGCAACATGCCTGGAATGAGGAACAGCCGGGCCCATTGATCCGGCCCCTGTGCCGTGCGCGGCGTGAGTTTGTCGAACCAGTCGGTGAGCGCACCGGTGGCCATGGCCTGGTCCGACAGCCCGTGGTAGACGATCATCTTCGAGCCGCGGCCGGCGAAGCTGGTCAGCAGCGTCGCCACAGCATCATTGATGGCTGCCGTTTCCGTGGTGCGCACCATGTCGCGGTCGAAATCGAATTTCAGCGGATCCAGCTGCGTATCGGCGGGCGTCAGCGAAAACTCGCGCAGCGTGTCGCGTCCCAGCGTGGCATTGGCCGGCGGACTGGTGGCCGACCCCAGGTGCATCGATCGCCAGGCGGGCGCGGCAATCCCGGTATCGTAGGCATAGCGTCCATAGAGGGATTCGCCGCGCGAGTTGCGCGCACCGGCGAATATGGTTTCAAGACCTTCGGCCTGCTTCTGCGTCAGGCAGCCCGGATCCCCTTTGCTTCCCGCCTTGCAGACGCGGCTGCGCGGCGTGAACCTGCAGGCCCTGAAATCGTTGATCATCCCGTCGCGCAGGCCATCGAGCTCATCGCACTGCTGCAGCACGGCCTCGGAGATCCCCTTCAGCTGCGCATCGGTAAAGGCTTCGTGCAGCAGGGGCTTGCCCTGCGCATCGCGCGGCGCGATGCGATTGACGGTCTGCAGGCTGAACACCTGATTGGCCGCAATGCGCGTGAGGTTGAAAGATGCATTGCCCGACACCACCCCATCGAACTCCATCGGCAGGCGCTGCGCGACCATCATGGCCTCGCGACCACCGGTGGAGCAGCCCATGAAATATGAATATTCAGGCTTGCGCCCATAGAAGCGCTGCAGCAGGCCCTTGGCCTCTTGCGTGGTTGTCTCGAGCGACTGGTACGCGAAATCCAGCTTGGCCTGCTGGTCCACGGCGAAGCGCGTGTCGATCGAGTTGCGGCCCTGATGGCCGCTGTCGGTGGACACCACCGCAAATCCCCGCGCCAGCGCCGGGGCGAAACCCGCCACGCTGCCGATGGCGGGCAACAGCACGCCATTGAGGCCTCCTCCGCCCTGGAACAGCAACCGCTGGTTCCAGCTGGCGGGCAGCCGCAGTTCGATGCCGGTGCCAAACTTCATGTCGGGAATGCCGGATTCCCGCGCACCGATGGTGACGCGGAACAGGCAATGTGCCGGCAGCTCCGTGGCAGGAGCGCCATTGCGACCCTCGAGCCTCGAGGCGGCATTCCACTGCGCGGTGACCACTTCGTACCCGGGGCCGGACAGACCGGACAGCGCAGCGCATCGCTGCTCGGGGGAACCAGCAGGTGCTGCGGGTTCGGCGGCCAGTATTGCAACGGCGGGGACCAGTGCGATCCCGACGCCCATCAGGAAAAAGCCCTTGCGCGTCATCACTCCCCCTCGGGTGCATCTACTCTTCGACGGTATCCTCGAGACTCTGCAGCTTCTGCAGCAGGCGCTCGAACGTTCGCAGTTCCGTGCCCGTGAAAAGCTGCTTCAGCCGCTTTTCGTGGGCGATCGTGCGGGTGTGAACCTTCTTCATCAGGCGTTGGCCTTCCGGCGTCGCCACCAGCTCGCGCTGGCGCGCGTCCTTGCGCGAGCGGACCCGCTGCAGCAGCCCCCGGGCTTCCAGTCGATCGACAATCACCATCATCGTGGCCCGATCCATGCCGAGCGCCGCGCCGATCGCGCCCTGCGCAACGCCCGGATTGCACAGCACCAGCCACATGACGCCGGTCTGCTTCTGCGTGAGCTTCAGGTCATCGAAGGCGGCGTTGTAATCCCGATGCACGGCGCTCTGCGCCCGCCGCAGGCGGTACCCGAGCAGCTCGTCCAGGCCTGAGTATTGGAGATCGGGAGCAGGTGTTCGAGCCACGGACTTCGCCGAGGGACTCGGGAAGTCCGCAGCGGTTCGGAGCCATCTAACGCGTCCCGCCCTTTGCGTACCTGTCGAAGAATGCAAACACCTTCGGCATGCCCGCGGGGATCACGCTGCCGTGATCGGCATCGGCCAGCGCCTCGTACTCGTACGTCATGCGATGGGACTTAAGCGCCTCGGCATAGCCCTGCGAGATCGAGGCAGGCACCAGCGTGTCCTTGCCACCATGAACCAGCAGGAACGGCGTCTTCGGCGCCTTGGCGACCGTCTGGGGATCCATGCCGAACGCCGCCGGTGCCATCGCCGCCACGGCCGCCCAGACGCGCGGATACTTGGTAGCCAGGTGCAGCGTGCCGGCGCCCCCCATGGAATGCCCCATCAGGTAGATGCGTCGGCTGTCGATGTTGAATTCCTTGCGCACCAGCGCCAGCACATTCATCGCATCCTTCTCGCTGAGCTCGCGCAGGTTGGTTGGATCGGCGGAAGGCGCCCCCTGCGGCGGCGCGCCACCCGGCGGCCCGCGCAGCTGCACCGGCGCGCCATACCAGCCCCGGATGTTGAACCCCATGGGCGCAGCCAGGATGTAGCCGCCCTGCTCGGCCAGTTCCAGCGCCGGTTCCCGCGGCATGAACAGGTGGTTTACCCCCAGGCCGTGCAGCATGAGGATGAGCGGGGCCTTCTGGTTCTTGTTCACCTTCGACGAGACGAACAGCGCATATGGCAATGCTTCGTTGGTATCCGCGAAGTGATAGGTCCTTTCCTGCACGCGCGGATCCACCGGGAACACCGGACCACGGCGGCTGGCATCCAGCGGCGCGCGGCCCTCCATCAGCGCAGTGATCGGCGAGATCACCGCGCGAGCCCACAACTCATACCCCTTGGTCGATGGGTGCAGGCCGTCGCTCATGATGTCGGTGGAAATCACGCCACCCCCATCAAGGAACACCCGGCCGATGTCCAGGAAGAAAACCGTGCGGTTGTCCTCGAGCCGACCGATCGTGCGGTTGATCTCGGCGATGGTGCCGCGAACCGGATCATTCGGTCGTCCACGGGGGAAAACACCCAGCAGCAGGATCTTCGCTTCCGGAAAATCCTTCTGCAGCTGCAGCACCACGGCGCCGATGCCCTCGGCGATTTCCGCCGCGCTGTTGCGGGCGGTGTTGTTGGTGCCGATCATCACCATGATGGCGCGGGGCTTCAGGCCCTGCCCCTCGCCGTGCTGCAGCCGGTAGAGCACGCCCTGCGTGGTGTCCCCGGCGATGCCGAAATTGGCCACCTTCCACTTGCCGAAGTATTTTTCCAGCACCGACTTGCCGGCAAACGGCCCCTGCTCGTTACGCCAGAAATCGGTGATGGAATCCCCGACCAGCAGCAGCTCGGCATCGCCCTGCTTCGCCACGGCGAGATTGGCTTCGTGCTTGGCCTGGAACTGAGGCGCCAGGAATGGGATGAGGGCCGTGTTCGGAACGGGCGGCCGCACCTCGAGCAGGTTGGGGTATTTCTGCAGCAGCGCCGTAGTGGTCGTATCGGCCTTGGCGCGGTAGTCGGCAAAACTGCGCCGCACGGCCTCGACTTCCGCCTCGCTCGGACGGGCGATGGCCACCGCTGAAGGCACCTGGGCCGCCGCGGTGCCGGGCGGCGCAGCGCCCTGCCCGAAGGCCAGTGCCGCACCAAGAGAGAAAATAGCTGCGGATGCAATACGCCGAATGCCACTGATCATATGCGCCCCTCTTCTGTATTTTTCGCGCCTGGTAGACACTGCCCGCCAGGGCGCGCCATTGGACCATAGATTGCCGGACGCATTTAAAGCAAAGGGGAGAGATTCTTGACCAAACAACCACTGCATGCCGCCAGCACGATCGGCATCGCCACGCTGATCGCAATGGCCCTCGCCGGGTGTTCGCCGTCCGGTAATTCCACCCAGACCCAGTTCACCGCGCTGCAGGCCGAAGTCGCCACGCTGAAGCAACAGGCGAACCGAGCGCAGGACTACATCGACATCGCCAACCTGCAGTCTACATATGGGTACTACGTGGACAAGTCCCGCTGGGATGATGCCGCGGACCTGTTTGCGCCCGAGGCCACGCTGGAGATCGCCGGCCGTGGCCTGTTCTCCGGCCAGGTCCGCATCCGCGAATACCTGCACCAGCTTGGCAAGCTGGAGTACGGCCGGCTGTTCAACCACATGCAGCTCCAGCCGGTCATCCACGTGGCCGAGGACGGCAACAGCGCCAAGGCTCGCTGGCGCTCGTTCATGCAGGTGGGCCAGCTCGGCAAGGAAGCCCGCTGGGGTGAGGCCACCTACGAAAACGAATACGTCCGGGACAACGGCGTGTGGAAGATCAACAAGCTGCACGCCTTCATCACGTTCTACGTGGAATTCGACAAGGGCTGGAACAAGGGCGCCGTCGAGCTGCCGAAGCACCTGGAAGGCCTCGCGCCGGACAAGGAAACCACCGTGAAATACGGCGCGTTCCCCGAAGTGTTCGTGCCGCCCTACCACTACAAGAATCCGGTCACCGGGAAGTAACCATGCGACTCATCAGAACATTGATCCTGGGGGCGCTAGCCGCCTCGACGCTTGCCACTTCCATCACCGCATCGGCCGCCGAACCGGTGATGCGCGCAACACCCGACTGCGATCGCGCCTGCCTGTACCGCGTGCTCGACCAGTACCTGGCGGGCCTCAAGGCGCGGGACACCCGCAAGGTGGCCTGGGCCGCGCGCGTGAAGAACACGGAAAACAACGTGGAACTGCGCGTGGGCGATGGACTGTGGGGCACCATCACCGCGCTCGACGCCTACGAGATGCGCCTTGCCGATCCGCAGACCGGCTCCGTTGCCATCTTCGGCGTGGTGCAGGAAACCACCGAGCGCTCGCCCTATGCCACGCGGCTGAAGGTAGTGGATGGCACCATCGCAGAGGTGGAAACCATTGTCGTGCGCCCTTCGGACGCCGGCATTCCCTTCGTCACGGCCGACATCAAGCCGCTGCCTGTCTGGGATGAGGTCCTCGCTCCCGCGCTGCGCTCGCCGCGGCAGAAGATGATTGATCTTGCCGATGGCTACTTCGACACGCTGCAGCTCAACGATGGCACGCTGCGCACCGAGTTCGCCGATGACTGCAACCGCCGCGAAGACGGCATGCAGTCGACGAACAACGTGCACGCCGTGCTCGATCCGATCTCCAAGTGGGGATGCGCCGACCAGTTCCGGCTGGGGCAATACCGCTACGACGACCGGCTGCGGGATCGTCGGTATCTTGCGGTCGACGAGGAGCGCGGCATCGTGCTGGCGGGCGGGTTCATCGACCACGAGGGCCGCCTGGGCGACTTCAAGCTCACCGACGGCACCACCAAGTCACCGATCTTCCGCCGGCCGCATTCGTTCGTGCTGCTGGAGGCGTTCAAGATCCGGGGCGGCAAGATCCAGCAGATCGAGGCGGTGTTCATCACCGTGCCCTACAACATGCCCTCACCCTGGACGAACTGACCGGCGCCCGCTGATCATTCCCCGAAGGTCAGCGGCAGTCCCACGTAGTTCTCGGCGATGGTGCGGCGGGCGGCCTCGGAGTTCAGCAGGTAGTCGAGTTCGGCCTGCTGGAACCTGGCGGCGATGGGCCCCTCGTCGGGGAACTGGTGCATCAGGTTGGTGAACCACCACGAGAACCGCTCCGCGCGCCAGATGCGACGCAGGCAACGCGCGGAGTAGTGATCGATGCCAGCCTCGCTGCGCTCGGTGAAGTACTCGATGAACGCCGTGGCGAGGTACTTCACGTCGGTGGCGGCGAGGTTAAGCCCCTTGGCGCCCGTCGGCGGCACGATGTGCCCGGCGTCCCCGGCCAGGAACAGGCGCCCGAAGCGCAGCGGTTCGGCCACGAAGCTGCGCAGCGGCGCGATGCTCTTCTCGATTGAAGGACCGGTGACCAGCTTCTCGCGCGCCTCGGCATCGAGCCGCAGCCGCAGTTCCTGCCAGAAGGCCTCGTCGCTCCAGCTCTCCACCTTGTCGGTGAGCGGCACCTGCAGGTAGTAGCGGCTGCGGGTCATGCTGCGCATGGAGCACAGCGCGAAGCCGCGCTCGCTGTTGGCGTAGATCAGTTCCTCGTTGACCGGCGGGGTTTCGGAAAGCAGCCCCAGCCAGCCGAAGGGATACACCTTCTCGTACTCGCGGATGGCGCTCTTCGGAACACTGGCCCGGCACACGCCATGGAAGCCATCGCAGCCGGCGATGAAATCGCAATCCAGCCGCTGCTCCCTGCCACCCTGCTTCCAGGTGACAAACGGCTTTGCGCCATCGAAGCCGCCAATGGTCACGTCGCTGGCCTCGTAGACGGTGGCGAGCCCCAGCGCGCTGCGCGCGTCCATCAGGTCGCGGGTGAGTTCCGTCTGGCCATAGACCAGCACGCTCTTGCCGCCCGTGAGCAGGTGCATGTCGATGCGGTGACGCCTGCCCTGCACCAGCATCTCGAAGCCTTCATGCACCAGCCCTTCGCGATGCATGCGATCGCCAACGCCGGCCTCATCCAGCAGGTCCACGGCCACCTGCTCCAGCACGCCGGCGCGGATGCGCCCCAGCACATAGTCGGGCGTCTGGCGCTCGATGACCACGGCGTCGATGCCGGCCCGGTGGAGAAGCTGACCCAGCAGAAGCCCCGAGGGCCCCGCACCGATGATGGCTACCTGTGTACGCATGGGCGGCGATTCTGTGCCCTCCGGCGGCTTTCCAACAGGAATCATCCGGCGGATACTTGGACTTTTCTCAGGTCGGGTGAAGAGCGTGCGAAGAGCCGCGCAGCAACGCATTCCCAGCTATTTCCTCTACGGCGAGGCGGCGCGGGCGCACGACGAGCGCACGCTGCATGTGGAATCCATCGAGCAGCGCAGCAGCCGGCATCGCTGGAAGATCGATGCCCACCGGCACCGCGCGCTGCACCAGCTGGTGCTGGTGCTTAAAGGGCGCGGGGTTGCCGTGGCCGAAAGCAGCGTGTCCCATTTCAGCCCGCCGGCGCTGTGCATCGTCCCGGCGGGCACGGTGCATGGCTTCGAGTTCGAGCCCGGCACCCTGGGCAGCGTGGTGACGATCGCCGACGAGCTGCTGCAGGAGCTGGCGCGCCGCGAGCCCGCCCTCACAGTGCTCTTCAAGGATCCGTTCACACTGGAACTGCAGGCCGGATCGGCAGCCACCGCAGAGCTGCTGCGCACTGCCCGCCTGCTGGCCCGGGAACATGCACAGGGTGCCGCGGCCCGAGGCCTTGCGCTGGAGGGCTGCCTTGCGCTGCTGCTCGCTCGGGTGCTGGGACTGACCAGCGCCACCGAGCGGGCGGTCGATACCCCGCTCGGCAGGCATCGGCAACTGGTGGCGCGTTTTCGCGCCGCGATCGAATCCGGATTCCGTGACAATCGATCGATCCCGGAATATGCGAAGAGCCTGCAGGTGTCCGAATCCAGCCTGCGCAATGCCTGCCTGAAGGCTACCGGCCAGCCGCCCATCCACCTGGTGCATGCGCGGCTGCTGCTGGAAGCCAAGCGCCAGCTCTACTACACGGCGCGGCCGGTCAGCGAGATCGCCTATGAGCTGGGTTTCGATGATGCCGCGTATTTCACGCGCTTCTTCACGCGCAGGGCGGGCATTTCGCCGCGGGCATTTCGCGCGCGTGGCCCGCAGGCTTGATGCCTGCGGGCCGACGTGGCCTCAGTCGCTGAGCACCACCAGCAACTGCGTGGCGCTGAACGCGCCAGTCACTGCATCGAACTGACCCTTGGCCACCACCTTCATCACCGCGGTGGATCCGGTGAGCGATGAAGACAGCCGCGTCGTGAAATCACCGAAAGCGCTGAAGTTCTCCACGCGGCCGGCCGCCCGGTGCGCGATGGCGAACATCAGGGTGCCCTGCGTCGCCGGCACCAGCGCAAGGCCGGTTCCAAGCGTATGCACATCGATCAGCCTGCCGCCCAGTTCGATGGCGCCGCGCAGGCTGCCCGAAGCCAGGTCAACCGTGATGCCGGTGGCCGAAATGGCCGGGAACGGCGAGGTGGAACCCATGAGGCCCCACGACAGCCCGAGCACCGAGTGCACGCTGGTGAAATCCACCAGCGTCTCCGCGCGGAAATCCGGCGGCGCGGTGCCGAAGGCCGACACAAACCCGAACAGACGCGCATAGGCGCCCGTGCCCAGCCCCGTGGTGTCGAGCGTGCCGGTGCCGATTTCGTAGTTGGCAGGGTCCGCATCCTGCGCCACCGAGGCGCCCGTCCCGGCGAAGTTGAACTGCGCCGGCTCGCGGCCGTCGATGCTCTGCAGCGCCACCGTCAGCGCGCCGGTTGCGCGGGTCTTCACCGTGCCGAACACACGGGTATAGGCCAGCCGCACACGGCCCGCCGTGGCGTCGAGCGTCATGGAGCCCGCACCACTGGAGCTGGCCACGCCCATCACGTTGATGCGCTGGCCCACGGAAATATCAGCGATGCTGAAAGCGCCTGCGCCCTGCCCTTCGCGCGTCACCTTCGTGTCGGGGCCAATGGTGACCGTGGCCGTGCCGCGCTCGAAGCCGAAGCGCCCATCACGGCGATCCAGGCGCACGCCGCCCACGGTCAGCGTATTGCCGGTGCGCGACAGCACATTGCCGCTCAGGTGATCGCGCTGCGCATCCTCGATGCTGGAACCGGCCAGCACGCGCCGCGCGGTGAAGCTGTGATCCGCCGTGGCCAGCGTGCCGAAGGCGATGGTCATGGGCTTGTCGGCAAGCCCGGCCAGCGCCGTCAGGCCCGCGGCGCCGGTGGACACCGTGCCGTTGATCTCGAAGGTGGTGCTGGTGGTGGTATGCACCACGACCTGGCCCAGCGAGCTTGCGCGCTCGTGGAAGGGCCGCAGGTCCACCGTGTAGCTGCTGCCGGCCACATCGACGCTGGCCAGCTTGCCGCGAACGCGGGTTTCGCGCGTATCCGGCGGCACGACGCTGGCGACGATGAACGGCGAGACCGTGACCTTGAGGCCCGCCAGATCAACCGTGTTCGAGGCCGCCAGGTTCAGGTCGAACGCCAGCCGCGCCACGCGGCCCGGCGTGATCACCAGGTGATTGCGATTGTCGAGTTCCACGTTGAGGGCCACCTGGCCCAGCGCAGTTCCACTGGCGTTCACCGGGGCAACCGTCACCCCCGTGCCCGTGCCATCGTCAACCACGATGCTGGCGTTGCTGTAGTCCACGTTCAGCGTGGCGGACACATAGTTGCCGGCCGGAATCTGTCCGGCGCTCAGCACCTCGTCCAGATCCACCAGCTGCGCGAAGTCGATGCGCGAGGTGACCGGCAGCGTCTGCACCGTGGCGCCATTGGCCTTCTTCAGCTGCAGCGAGGTGACATCGATCGTGTAACTGAGGAAATCCCCCGGCGCGTCCGTGATGGTCAGCAGCGCCGTGCCGCAGCCGCCACTGCAGGCATCGTTGCCGCCGACAGGCCCACCGCCACCACCGGTGGTGGCCGCACCGCCGCAGGCGCCGATGACGACCGCGACCATGCCGAGCGCAAACCCCCGAAGGGACCGATTCAGACGTGTGAGAAATGACATAGGGAACCCCTGATCCGTGGCTGTACCGTCTGCAACGCAGTGCCGGTCAGTCGGTTGACAGCGGGCGTGAAAGTCGCCGAAGGGCGACATCAATCGTCGATCAGCGGCGTTTCCAGCAGCGAAGCCTGGCGGTTGCGATTGGCATCCCGCTGCAGGGATTGCGCATCGGAGAGGTAATCCGAAAGGTCCGTGCTGGGCGAGAGCCGCAGCAGCGAGGGATACACATCCGGGCCGGCGTCGATGCGATTGACGCTGCGCGGGTGCAGCTGCAGATCCCCCAGCCACAGCAGCCCGCCCAGCATCAGCGGCGCCAGCGCCCCGAGCACGAGGGCAACACCCGGCGAATACGTCGTGGCATTGCGCAGGTGCAACCAGGCCGTGGCCAGCGCCAGCAGCGCGCCGGCCAGGATGAATGCCACCACCAGGCCAGGCCATTGCAGCATGTAGGACATTGGCTGCAATAGCGCGTATCCCCAGGCGCACACGGCCACGAAGATGGCGGCAATCGACAGGTGGATGCGGATCTGCCAGGCGCCGATACCCAATCGTGCCACCAGCGACCAGAAACCCACCCACACACCCAGCACCGCGAAAGTCACCAGCACCGCGACCAGCATGCGCGGCCCGGCTTCACCGGGCGCCGCCAGCCACTGCGACAGCACCGCGAACGCCAGGCACAACACGAAGCCGGT
This sequence comes from Pseudomonadota bacterium, assembly GCA_016720075.1. Classification (GTDB taxonomy): domain Bacteria; phylum Pseudomonadota; class Gammaproteobacteria; order Steroidobacterales; family Steroidobacteraceae; genus ZC4RG30. Next base: position 23,644 of record JADJXW010000009.1, on the reverse strand, counting down.
GATGGCCAGCAGCGTGCGATGCCGCCGCAGCAGGTTGCGCCGGAAGACACGCTCGGGTGGCAGCAGCGCCTCGTGCGTGCGCACCCGCACCACGGTCCTGCCGATGCGCAGCTCGCCCGCGCCCAGCAGCGCTTCACCTCCCGCGGGAATCGCGCGCCCGTCCACGCGCGTGCCATTGCGCGCGCCAAGGTCGCGCACCAGCAGGCGGCCATCCTGCTGCAGCACCAGCTGCGCATGGCGGCCCGCGGCATAGGCATCGTCGATCACCAGGTCGCAGTCCAGGCTGCGACCGATGCACAACGTGCCGCCAACCCCTGCCAGGCGCACCCGCTGGGCCAGCCTGCCGTGCTGGTCGTACACATCCACCAGCGCTATGGGGTCCATCGCATCGCCTCCAGGTAGCGGCGCACGAACACCATGCCCGGCTCGAAGCCCACGCCGTGCAGGTCAAGGTGACTGACCAGCGCGACCCGCGGCTCATGGATGCTCACCAGGCTCACGGCAATGTCATAAAGGCCCGAGAACAGCCGGTACTGGCGCACGCACAGCGTGAGCCGCGCGTCGAAGCCATCGAGCGAGGTCAGCGAATCCTTGCAGGCGAAGTCGGCGACATCCCGCGAAAGCCCGGTGCGGCGATGAACTTCTGCCAGGCGATTCACACGCCACGCGAACTGCAGCGGATGCAGCTCCGGCGCGCGCAGCACCCGATGCTGGTAGCGGATGGTGCCAACCTCCAGCCCACTCTGCACCAGCAGGCGCGAGCGCCCCGCGCAGGCGATGAGCTCCTCGGTGATGTAGCGCTGCACTTCCCCGCCGCCGGTGGTGCCGCAGTCCACGCTGGAAACAAGCTGCGTGGGCAGCGTGAAGCCCAGCATCTTCTGCGTGCCCGCCTGCGGGGGGCGATTGCCGAAATCGAAGGTGGTGCCCTGGTGCGCCAGCACCTGCGCGGTGACCATGTCGCGCATCTGCCGCGCGCTGAGCGTGTCTTGCAGCGGCTTGCGGGCACGGGCCAGCAGCGCCGGAATATGCTTTGCCGGCACCACGAAGCCCACGAGCTGCCGCGACTGGATCACCGAGACATTCACGCCATAGACCGCGCCCCGCACATCCAGCGCGGGCCCGCCCGACATGCCGCTGTTGATGGCGCCCGTGTAGTGAATGCGCTGCTCGAAGCTGTCAGCGACGATGCCGTTGGCCACGCCCTCCGTGATCGTGAGGCCGAGATTCAGCGGAAACCCAATGGACCAGGCCCGCTCGCCCCGATCGGGGATGTCGGTGCGCAGGCGCAGCGGCGGCAGCTTCAGGTCTTCGGCGCCCACCACGGCCAGGTCGTTCTGCACGTCGACGGCATAGACCTTGAGAACGCCCCGGCGCTCATCGGCGGTCACGTACTCCAGCCGGTATTCACCGGGATGCAGCACGGCCTCGGACACCACGTGATAGTTGGTGACGATGAGCCCGTCACCGCCGGCCGCGAACCCGCTGCCGTGGAAGGCGCGCGTGGCGGAGTTGGCGAGGAACCCGCGGATCTGCACGATGGAATCGCGGGCGCGATCGAGTCGATTGCGCGCCGCCTGGGACAACTGCTGCTCGGCCAGATCCGGCTCGACGACCGCGGGCAGCGCGCCGGGCTCGGCCGGCAGGTCAGCCGCCGGCGGCGCCTCCAGCGCAAGCGCGCCGAAGGCGAAGCCCGACAGCAGGATCAGCAGCGTAGCGCGCGAACGTCTCACGCTGCCGATTATGCGCCCTGCCTACACCTTCTTGTGGTGCGGGATATGCGAGGGAATCAGGAAGAAGCTCAGCGTCGTGATGAAGGCGCACCCTGCCACGAACCAGAAGAACAGGTTCACGGTGGGAGTGGGTTGCAGCCCGAAGTAGTACGAGGCCACCATGGGGCTCATCACCGCGCCGATGCGCGAGACCGTCTGCGCCATGCCCACCGCCGAACCGCGGATCTCCGTGGGGTAGGAATGCGCGCTCACGGCATACATGAAGGCCTGCATGCCGTTGATCGACATGCCGACGGTGAACGCCAGCACCAGGATCGTGTCATCGGTCGGATTGGTGGTTGCCGCAGTCACGGCGCCAATCAGGAAGGTGGCGGCCACGCCCAGGAACGCGAGCAGCGTTCCCACCCAGCGCGAGCCGAACCAGCGGATGAAGAACGCGCCACCGATCGAGCCGAAGAACGCACCGATCGAGAACAGGCTGAGCGCGGAGCCCGCGATACCCTCGCTGATGCCATCCGTGGTCAGCAGCACCTTCAGGTAGTTGGTGTACAGGTACAGCACGAAACTGTTGAAGGAGAACGCCAGCCAGATGAATAGCGTGGCCTTGGCGTAGTGGCTGTTCCAGATCGTGGCAAGCCAGTGGCTGGAGCGCTTGCCCTGCTCCACCACGCGGAACTCCTCGGTGCCATCGAAGCGCTTCTCGCCGACCAGCCGGTTCAGCGCGCGCGCCAGGCGCGCATGCTGGGCCGGGTGCTGCGCCATGAACTTGGGCGATTCGGGCATCAGGAAGCCGAACGCCACGAACAGCACCAGCGGCACCAGGCCACCGATCAGGAACATCTGCTCCCATTCCACGTGCTGGATGGTCCAGCCCGCCAGCGAACCACCCACCGGCACGGCGGAGATGACCAGCGCCACCACGACGCTGCGCACCTTGATCGACGTCCACTCGGAGATGAGGGTCGTGGCCAGCGGCGTGACGCCACCCATGCCCAGGCCCGTCACGAAGCGCCACATCGTCATCTGGTTGAGCGTCGCGGCCGCATTCTCGGGCGTGCCCTGCCTGGCGGCGTAGTAGCACAGCACCGAGCCCACGAACAGCAGCACGAGGCAGGTGAAATACGAGCGCTTGCGGCCGATGATGTCACCGAGCCACCCCAGTCCCACCGAGCCCACGGCCATGCCGAGGAGGCCCGCGGTATTGATCGGCCCGAGATTCGCGCGGCTGACACCCCAGTCATTGACCAGGTGGTTGCCGACATGCCCCATCAGGAACAGGTCGTAGCCGTCCGTCAGCATGATGATGATCATCATCAGCGCGATTCCGGCGGGCACCCAGAAGAATTTCGCGGAATCGATCACCGCGCCGACGTCTACAAGTTTCTTCTCCATGCTCATCACTCTTTGTTGTCGTTGTTCCGGGCCAGGGGCGCAGCCAGCACTTCGGCTGCGGCATTGAAAGCTTCAACGCCGCAGGGAATGCCGGCGTACACGCTGGTGTGCAGCAGCACCTCGCGGATCTCATCAACGGTGGCCCCATTGGCCAGCGCGCCGCGAATGTGCACCTTCAGCTGGTTGGGCTTGGTCAGCGCCGTGAGCGCGGCCAGCGTGATCAGGCTGCGCGTCTTGCGATCGAGGCCCGCACGGCCCCAGACATCGCCAAAACAGTAGCGGGTGACCAGTTCCTCGAAGGGGCGGTTGAAATCGGTGGCCTGGGCCATGCGCTCATCCGCGCCCGCCGCCCCGAACATGTCCCGGCGCACCGTCATGCCGACGTCGTACGCCTTGTCTGCGCGATCCATGCAGCCCCACCCACCCCAGATTGGTACGGGAGCTTCGCCTGAATCGCGGGGGACCGCAATGACCCCAAGGGGTTATTGGGGCACCAGGGCCTGGATGCTGGGCGTGGTGCCCGGCGGGAACGTGGCCGAGGGATTCTCGAGCCTGGCGCCCAGCGAGCGCAGCAGCTCCACCGTTGCCGGATACGGCGTGGGCGACAGCGCATTGAACACTTTCGGGTAGCGACCCAGCGCGTAGTCGATGGCCGACAGCCCGTCGGTATCGATCACGTCGAGCCGGGCGCCATCCTTCACCAGCAAGCTCACCAGGCGATTCCAGCCACGCGAGGCGGCCGCGTGCAGCGCCGTGCGGTTGCCAGCCATCCATATTTTCAGGTCCGCGTCGGCCAGCCCGCGCGTGGTGCGCGCATCCACGTCGGCACCCGCGGCCTTCAGCAGCGCATAGCATTCCAGCGCGTCGTCTTCGGTGCGGGTGTTGCCGCGCGTGGGGTCGTTGATGTGGCCATCGCCGGCAGCAACCATCAGCGGCGTCACACCGATGGAATTGGCCAGGTTCGGCAGCGCGCCGTGCTTCAGCAACAGCTTCACCACCGGAATATCGCCCGCCTTGGCCGCGCGCAGCAGCGGCGTGGTGCCCCACACCATCAGCGGATCGCGATAGCGGTCGTAGGGGATGTTGCGGTACTTGGGCCGCAGCTTCAGCTGCGCGTTGGGATTGGCGCCGCGCTCGAGCAGCATCTGCGCGATGTCGAACCCGGTGGTCTCGTCCATCGACGGCAGTTCGACGCGCCGGCCCACCGGCAGCGTGTTCATGTCCACGGCCACGTACAGCGGGCCCTGGCCGTAGATGTCCCAGAGATTCACATCGGCGCCGGCCTCGATCAGGAACTTCGCCGCGTTGTAGTTGCGGTTCAGCAGCGCGAGGATCAGCGGCGTGGTGCCATCCGGATCGGCCAGGTCGATGTCGGCACCGTTGTCGAGCAGCGCGCGCAGGCACTCGATGCAGCCTTCGCGCGCGGCGAACAGCAGCGGCGTCAGCCCTCCCCGGTTCATGTCCTTGGGGCGTCCCTCGGCGGTGACGCGGCGCTGCCAGTCACGCACCGTGGAGCGCTCGTTCACCAGCGCGCCGCGCGACACGAGGAACCGGATCATCTCCGGCTGGCCCTGCGCCGCGGCCCACATCAGCGCCGTCTGCCCTCCCCAGGTTTCATGCGCGCCGACCTTCGCGCCCTTCTTGAGCAGCAGCTTTGCCGCCTCCACGTTTCCGGTGCGGGCCACCACCATCAGCGGGGTCTGGCCCTCGGCATTGGTCGCATCCGCGGGCGCGCCGGCCTCCAGCAGCAGCCGTATCACGTCGAGATGGCCCGTGACAGAAGCCAGCATCAGCGGCGTGGCGCCAAAGAGATTCGCCGCGCGGACATCGGCGCCGGCCTTCACCAGCTTTCGCACCTGCTCCGCGTCACCGGCATAGGCCGCCTCGTGCAGCGTGGTGGTGCCAAGCCCGACCAACTCGGCCGCGCGCGGCACGACAGGCCAGGCCAGCAGCACGGCCATGAGCACGGCGATCTGTCGAAGGCCTATTCGCAACGGAAGCTCGCGGCGGATTTCGCATCACCACTGGTGTAGCGCGGCGTCTTCGGCCATTGGCATGCGGGGCGCTCGAAACCGGCGCGCGTGTTCTTCGCCACCAGTTCGCCCGGGGCCTTGCCCTGCTCAACCCACTGCTCCAGCGCCGTGATCAGGTCGATCTGGTCGGCGCCCGGTCCGCCGCCGCAGTGATACACACCGGGCAGGCCGTAGAAGCGGATGTTGTCCGCGCCGTTCTGCTTCACCGCGCGGTCGAAATAATCGGCCGTGCCCAGCGCCGAAGGACCCGGGTCATCCAGCCCATGCCACATCAGCAGCTTGCCGCCGCGGCGGAAGAAGCGCGAAAGATCCGGATTGCTGGCCTCGTATTCCCTCGCGAACGGCGTCTGGTGCACGGCGGCCTGGTGCTTCTCGATGTTGAACTGCGACATCGGGAAATCCGCATCGCCGAACATCAGCGGCACCAGCTCGCCCAGCGAACCATTCAGCGAATGACGCGCGTGGGAATACAGCGTGGGCACGAACGGGTTCCAGCCCGCCTCGCTGCCGCGTGTGAGGCCGTAGTTGCCCACCACGCCGCTGCGTGTCTTGACCGTGGTGTAGGCCTGGCGGATGGCCTTGACCTGCGGCGGCGTGAGGCAGCTGGCCGGATCGGCGCCGGCCTTGCAGGCCATGGCCGAGGGATCCCACTTGCAGGCATAGGGCTTGTTCACCACGCCATCGGCAAGACCATCGCTGCTGTCGCAGGCGGCCACTGCCGCCGCGTTCACTTTCTTCATCAGCGCAACGCCCACCTCGGCGCCCGGCGCGCGGAAGATCTGGTCGCGCACCACGTTGCTGGACTGCACCAGCAGCGTGTACACCGGCGCGCCGGCGATCACGCCTTCGTAGTCGTCGGGATAGCGCTGGGTTTCCATCAGCGCCATGCGGCCGCCCGTGGAGCAGCCCTGGAAGTAATTGCGATTGGCCGCGCGGCCATAGAAGCTCGCCACCACCTGCTTGCCCAGCACCGCGGTCTCGTGGATGGCGCGGTGGGCGAAGTCGGTGACGGCCACCGGGTTGTTCAGCGTCCAGGCCGGGTTGGAGGAATCGGTCTGGGGGTGGCCGCCGTCGGTCTGCGCCAGCGCATAGCCCCGGGCAAGGCCCGGCTGGGCCGCCTGCGTCGTGATGTTGCCCGACCAGCCGCCCCCGCCCAGGCCCAGCATCTTGCCGTTCCAGTTGTCGGGCAGGCGGTAGACGGCCGTGATCTTCGAACCCGGTACGGGGCTGATGGTGGCAGTGACCTCGCAGTACGGGGCCATGCCGCCGCCAGCGGGCAGCACACGCTGGGTGCGCGAGATGGTGGTGTTGGCGAAGCCGGTGGCGCCCTGCAGCGCGGCGCATCGGGCCTCAGGCGAGCCCGCCAGCGACGGCGCCTCGGCAGCCCCTGCCGCTCCCGCCAGCCCCATCGCGCACAGCACTGCCCAAGAAACAGTTCGACCCGTCATGCCCCACCCCTTGTTGTGGTTATCACCCCAATGATCGGGCCGGCCCCTTCGCGGGGCAAGGGGCGCGTCAGTAGCCGGCGGTGAAGCGCTTGTTCAGGAACTGGGGTTTTTCGATTTCATCCACCATGGCGACCGCGTAGTCCTCCATGGAGATGGCGCTGACGCCGTTGGCATCGGTGATCACGGTGTCGGTGCCCAGCCGGAACTTGCCGGTGCGCGCGCCGGGGGCGATGCGCCCGGAGGGGCTGAAGTACGTCCAGGAGATGTCGTTCACGGTGCGCAGGTAATCGAGCGCATCCACCGCCGACTTCACCTCGCCTGCCATTCCGGTGGGCATGCCACCGGCGCCGGTCCGCGCCGCGAAGGTATCGAAGATGCGCTTGCCATCGGCGTTCAGCAGGCTGCTGCCGCCGCCCACGTCGAGGAAGCGGGTTTTCTTCGGCCCCTGCTGCTTGCGCAGCGCGGTGACGAACGACTGCACCACGCTCAGCGCGAAGTCCGCGGTCGGCGCCGGGCGCACGATGACCGCCGACACGACCGCATCGGCGCCGGCGATGTTCTTAAGGATGTCGTCGGGGTTGAGCGCATCACCGGTGACCAGAGCCACGCCCTTCGGCGCGAGTTCCGCCTTTGGCGCGCGATCGACCACGATGACCTTGTGGCCCCGGGCCGCCGCCTCGTTGACGATGCGGCTGCCGATGTTGCCGCTGCCACCATAGACCACGATGGTCTGCGGTTTTGCGGCCTTCACCGGTTCCGCGGCCAGCAGGGCCGGGGTGACTACCGCCGCCAGCAGCGCGGTGAACACCAGCCGCACGCGGCGCATCACTTGCGATCCAGCCCGAGCGCCTTGATGGCGTTCTGCTTCAGGATCAGGTCCTTCACCTCGGGCCGGAAGCCCGCGGCGTCGTAGTCCTTCATCCAGCGCTCCGGCGTGATCAGCGGGTAGTCGGTGCCGAACAGCATCTTGTGCTTGAGCTGCGTGTTGGCGTAGTGGATGAGCTGCGGCGGGAAGTACTTCGGCGACCAGCCCGAGAGGTCGATGTAGACATTGGGCTTGTGCAGGCACACCGACAGCGCTTCGTCCTGCCAGGGCCAGGACGGATGCGCGATGATGATGGTCATGTCGGGGAAATCCGCTGCCACGTCGTCGAGGTGCATTGGGTTGGAATACTTCAGGCGCAGGCCGCCACCGCCGCGCAGGCCCGAGCCCATGCCCGAGTGTCCGCTGTGGAAGATGACCGGCATCTTGGCCTCGGCCATCGCCTCGTACATCGGGTAGGCCATGCGGTCGTTCGGAAAGAACCCCTGGCAGGTGGGGTGGAACTTGAAGCCGCTGATGCCATCGGCAATGAGCTTCTTCACCTCGCGCAGACCCATCTTGCCCTTGTGCGGGTCGACGCTGCCGAAGGCCATCATCATGTCGGAATTGGCCTTGGCGGCCTCGAGCACTTCGTCGTTCGGGATGCGGCGCCGGCCGATCTCGAATTCCGTATCGACCGTGAACATGACCAGGCCGATCTTCTGCGCGCGGTAGAACTCGACCGTTTCGAGGATGGTCGGCGGGGCGCCCGACTTGAAGTATTTCTTCTTCTGTTCCTCGATGTCGTTGGCGTAGTCGTCTTCCGGCTGGCGGCAGGAAATTTCGGCGTGGGTGTGGACGTCGATGGCGAGCAGGTCTTGGTGTTTCATAGGGGCTGATTTTGCCATGGATCGAACAGGGATACGCCGGTTCGCGCGAAGCCCCGGCATCCCTGGTTACGACGGTAAGGTCCTGGTGCAGCGCCGTGGCAGCGATGAACAGGTCGGGCTGCGGATACGTGATGCCGGCACTGCGTCCCTCGGCCAGGCAACCCGCCATCGGAACACCACGTCTTCCGACAGTGGCAGCGCGCTGCGAACATCGGCCGAACGCGCTGAGTAAGCCATGCCGAGAACGATGCCCGGATGGCGGGATCAGGACGCCGATCGGCAATCGAAGGGAATTCAGCCAGGGTCACCAGGCTGATGAAGAGCCGCCCGCAATAACCGTTCCGAGCGAGTTGAACACATCGTGACTCAGGCCAGAACTGGCTGGCCGGCTCTGCCCGGCCGCCCAGTCCGGATTCGAGATTCGTATCGAGCAGCCTGCCCTTCAGAATTGGGCCACGGCCGATGCCGCTGCAAGGCCCTTCCCGACTCGTTCGATTTCAGGATGTGGGCAGGCCTGCTTGGCCTCGATCAGATCGGCCCGGAACGTGCCCGCAAGGCGGTAGTCGAGCTTTTCACCATCAGCGCGGCCATGAACGCTGACGTGCTGAGGACCTTCGCTGCGGACCTTCCGCACCAACTCACTGAAACGGGCCTTGGCATCCTGAAGCAGCCAGTGGCCAGGCAAGCGCTTGGCTGCCGGAACGCTTCGACGCGATTTGACAGAATCTGGTGGTCGCAACTTTCTAGTCATCCTGATCGATTATCAGCGATGCCCCGAGCCCACCAACGGGAACCAACGCACCCGCACAGTTTGCCGAGCCGCGCCTACCGCGACTGCAGGTTGCTGATCACCGCGTCATCCACATGCTGCTCGGTATCCAGCACCAGGCGCTCCTGGCGCAGCTGCAGCTCGTGGACCACGTACATCAGGATGATGCTGATGATCAGCGCCACGAACGTGGAATTGAACGCCACGCCCAGCCCCGAGGTAACCGGCCCCGTATCGCCGCGCAGCGCCATCTGGGCGCCGGCCAGCGCCTCGCCGATGCCGCGCACCGTGCCCACAAACCCCACCGCCGGAATGGCCCACACGCAGAAGCGGATCAGCGACAGCTCGGAATCCAGCCGCGAGGCCTCGGACTCGCAGTAATCGTGCACGGAAGTGGCTGCATCCTGCACATTGGCGGTCTCGCCGAAGCGCTTCAGCGCCCGCTTGATGGTGCGCGCCGGGATCAGGTTGCGCTCTTCCACCGCCAGCGCGTCGAGCCGGTGCGAGTACTCGCGCACGTCACCGGGCAGGATGCGATAGCCCTCGGGCACCTTCAGCAGACCGGCGTCGAGCTGGCGCCGGTGCCGCCCGAGCTGCCGCACCTTCAGCCCCGCCAGCCCGAAGGCCCACAGGCCCAGGATGATCGCCACTTCCTGCTCGGGGTCCTTGAGGATCACCCAGACCGAACGCTGAGGCTTATAGGCGGCGTTCGCCGCCTGGCTGGCCTGTTGCCGCGCCTGCCAGCCCGCCGCCACAGGGCGCACGTGAAATGTGTATACCGCATGTATCAGGACGGCCAGCACCAGCAGCAGGCCGAAGTTGAGCAGGCGGTCGCGGGTGTAGGTGTCTTTCATGACCAGGGGTCTACCACCGTCAGGCCCGCCGCTGCAAACGGCGCCGTATCGCGCGAGGCGACCATGAACTCCCGGGAGGCTGCGATGGCTGCTATGTAGCCATCCGCCGTGGAAAGCGGTTTGCCGTTGCGTCGGGCACTGACGGCCAGCTCCGCGAAGCGCCGTGCCGCCTCCGCATCGAAGGGCAATACACGACCGCTGAACAATGCCATCAGACCGTCCAGCGCCTGGGCCAGCGCATCCTTGCGCCTGCCAGGCGGCAAAGATGCGATGCCGAACAGGATTTCCGCGAGCCCAATGCTTGGGAGAAACAGCGTTTCGGCGGCCTGACCATTCAACCAGGCCTTAACCGCCGCCTGCGGCGCAGGCTTCATCATCTCGGAAACCACATTGGTATCGAGGACGATCATTCGAACTTGATGGGCTCGGTGGAGCGCGTGTCGCGGAGCGCCATTATCTTCTCGACATCCTCGTTGGACAGGCCGATCCGCTGCCCCACTGCAGCCAGCGCATCGCCCATTTTCAATCGCTGCTCCGGCTTCACGGCCCGCTCGAGAATTTCGCGCACCTCGGCCTCGGTGCTTCGACCATGCTGGGCCGCGCGCACGCGCAATGCCCGATGCACATCGTCGGGGAGATTCCGTACGGTAAGCATGGCCATGCAGTCACCCTGATAGCTCGCATTCGATGGATGCATTATATTGAACTGCATACGTACCGGCAATCAACCCAGCAACTCGAACCCCGGGGCGCGGGCTGCGGTTCGATCGAAGGTACGAGTGACCTGACATCCCTCCGCCTGGTCCACCGCCGCAATCAAGGCATCGCTGAAATCAAGGCTGCCAGCTTCGTAGGCGCTGAGGGCCTGCCAGACCTGCTCGGCCATCTGCACGCGCAACTGCGGTGCCGCCAGCAGCACCTCCACCATCTGGATCACCGCCTTTCGGTCCGCGTTGTAGCAACTCACCATGACCCAGATAACTTCCGCCAACGCTGGCAGAGACAAATAGCCAGGCCGACTTTCGGTGAGATCCTGCTCGATCAGGCGAGTGGCAATCGGAGACTGCTTTTTGTCGTCCTGTGCGATGTAGCGGACCACGACGTTGGAATCGAGTCCGATCATCACTTGGTGCCTGAGCCCATCCGGCGAATGGCGTCCTGCATCTGTTCCAATGTCACCGGCGTCTTGCGCGGGGGCAGGATGCTTTTCAACCTGCGCACATCAGCGCCGGTTGCGCGCATCAGGAAACCGCCCTTCGTCTCGATGAATTCCACCCGGTCGCCGGCGGCAAGGTGCAGGCGGTCCCGAACGGATTTCGGGAGGGTGATCTGGCCTTTGCTGGTCAGGCGCGCGGCAGACATTGCATCGATACTCCTTACCGAAGGTAAGGAATGATAGTCGGGGATTTCCATGCGAGCAAGTTGCCCGCTGCCTTCCCCGAATTCCACGCGCAAATCTGGCCCCATCTGGCCGAAACCATGGCCGGTCGGGGTCAGTACGGAACCTCAGCCGATTCCTCGACCGCCTTGCCAACGCCGCCACGCAGCGGCTGGCCGTCTGCCCATCCCACAGATCCGGCCGGCGGCCCCGATTCCACTTTGCCATCGAGCACGGTCTGCAGCGAGGCGCCCAATTCGGTGACCGGCACCAGGCGGTTGCTGCCCTCGGTAACCGTTATCGGCCGCTCGGTGTTCTCGCGCAGCGTGAGGCAGGGAATGCCCAGGTAGGTGGATTCCTCCTGCACCCCGCCTGAGTCCGTGACCACAGCCGCTGCGCCCGTCACCAGGTTCATGAACTGGATATAGCCCAGCGGTTCGGTGAGCGTGATGCCGGGCGTGGATTCCAGCGTGGCCAGCAGCCCGAAATCCTGCAGGCGCTTGCGCGTGCGCGGATGCACGGCAAACACCAGCGGCAGGCGACTGGAGATCTGCACGAGCTGCTTCACCAGGCCGGAGAGCACCGGTTCATGGTCCACGTTTGCCGGCCGGTGCAGCGTGACCACGCCGTAGGGCTTGCCCTCGAGCTTCATGTTCGCGCGGGTGGCATCGGCCTCGATGTTCCCGCGCAGCATCTCGTAGCTGTCGATCATGATGTTGCCGACGAAATCGATCTTGGCCGGATCCACGCCCTCGCGCCTGAGGTGCTCGTTCGCATCGGGCGATGGCGTCCAGTAGACATCGCAGATGGCATCGGTGGCCAGGCGATTGATCTCTTCCGGCATGGTGCGATCACCGCTACGCAGCCCCGCCTCCAGATGGACAGTCGGGATGCCGAGCTTGGCGCCGGCCAGTGCGCAGGCGATGGTGCTGTTCACGTCGCCGACCACCACGATCCAGTCCGGCCGGTGCTGCATCGCGATCTTCTCGTAGGCGATCATCACGCCGCCAGTCTGCTCGGCGTGCGTGCCGCTGCCCACTTCCAGGTGGAAGTCGGGGCTCGGCAGCCGCAGGTCGCGGAAGAAGGCGTCGGACATGTTGGCGTCGTAGTGCTGGCCGGTGTGTACCAGGCGCGGGGTGACCCAGTCGGTCTTCTTCAGGGCGTGGAACAGCGGCGCAACTTTCATGAAGTTGGGGCGCGCGGCGGCGATGAGATGAACCGACTTCATTCACGCGTCCATCAGCGCGAGCAGTTCTGCGGTCTTGGCCTTCATCAGCGCCTCATCCCCGCGGGACTCCACATTCAGCCGCACCAGCGGCTCGGTGTTGGACGCCCGGATATTGAAACGCCATGTGTCGAACTCCATCGAAAGGCCATCGGTGTAATCCACCGACTTCGCCTGACCCCTGTACTGCGCTTCGGCGCGGGCTAGCACTGCCTTCGCCCCGCCCTTCTCCGGCGCCACCGTGCGATTGATCTCGCCACTGGCCGGGAACATGCGCATACGCTCACCCACCAACTGCGAGAGGCTCTTGCCCGTTTCGCTGATCACCTGCAGCACGATCAGCCAGGGAATCATTCCGCTGTCGGCGTAGGCGAAATCGCGGAAGTAGTGGTGCGCGCTCATCTCGCCGCCATAGGCGCCGTCGCAGTCGCGCATCACCTGCTTGATGAAGGCGTGGCCGGACTTCGAGAGCACCGCCTTGCCGCCGTTCCTGGCGACAATGTCGACGGTATTCCACGTAAGGCGCGGGTCGTGGACGATGCGGGCGCCCTTCTCGCGCTTGAGGAACACCTCGGCCAGCAGGCCCACCAGGTAGTAGCCCTCGATGAAGAGGCCGTTCTCGTCGAAGAAGAAGCAACGGTCGAAGTCACCGTCCCAGGCCAGGCCCACATCGGCCTTGTGCTTCAGGATGGCATCGATGGTGGATCGGTTGCCTTCCAGCATCGGGTTGGGAACACCATGCGGGAAAGTGCCGTCGGGCTCGTGGTGGATCTTGATGAACTGGAACGGCAGGTGCGGTTCGAGCCGGTCGATCACCATGCCCGCCCCGCCGTTGCCGGCGTTCACCACTACTTTCAGGGGTTTTAGCTTGGACCACTCCACATAGCTCAGCAGGTGCGCGTCGTAGCGGGCGTTCATGTCGAGCGAGGTGACCCGCCCCGGGGCCCCGGCCTTGGGTAACAACTGGCCCGTTTCGATTAGTCGAGCTATGTCCATGAGGCCGGAATCGGCGCTGATGGGCTTGGACTGCTCCCGAACGAACTTCATGCCGTTGTAGTCGGGCGGATTGGCTGGCGGTGACCATGATCCCGCCGTCGAATCCCACCTGAGAATGTACTGAAATACACGCCCTCCGTACCACACAGGCCGATATCGTAGACATCCGCGCCGGAATCGGTCAGGCCCTGATCAGGGCCCTGGCAGAGCTTTCGAAGACAGGCGGATGTCGCGGCCCACGCAGACGCGTTTGGGCTTCAGGAAACCGACGTAAGCTTGGCCGATCTTGTAGGCCAGGTCTTCGTTCAGCTCGTTGGGGATGCGTCCGCGGACGTCGTACGCTTTGAAGGCGGTGAGGGAGATCATAGCCGCGAGTTTACCGCTGAAACGACACCGACGCAGTCGGTTGCCCCGCAAAACTGAGGTCGGTGCTTAGTGTCCGACCGTCGGATCGGTTCTGCGAAACCAAGGAGGAAGCGCAACCACGAGCCGGTGGGCGTGACGCACAAACAGCATCCAAGCACCAAACGCCATGCAGAACCCAACAAACAGGATGGGTTCCGGCATCTGAGCCTTGTAAGACCAGACCGCCATCGCGCAGCCCGCTACAGATACCGTGAAGTAGAGAGCGCAAATAGCGCGCACCGAAAGCCCGGCAGCCACTAGGCGATGGTGGAAGTGGCCGTTATCGGCTTGAGTGGGAGGTATGCCCTTGGCTATGCGGCGCGCAGTGCTGCTGAATAGTTCGAAAACGGGGATGGGCATCAGCCAAAGAATTATCATCGGATCGAGATTGAGCGCATCTGGCTGGACCAGCTTGAGTGACAGACCCGCCAGCAGGAAACCCAGCAGTGTGCTGCCGGCGTCCCCCATGAAAGTGCGAATGGGTCGGTTCAGGTTTGTCGGCAGATTGAACATCAGAAAGCCGCAACCGATCCCAGCATGCTTCCCGCAACCAACACAGTTCCTGGCAACCCTCCGAGCGAAGAAACAACCATGATGCCCGCGAGGGCCACTAAACCGGAGCTGCCCGCAAGACCATCTAGACCGTCAAGCATGTTGAATGCGTTGATCAACGCAACGATTGACACAACTGTAAAGGGAAGTGAGAGCGGGCCCAGCTCGAGTTCGCGCAAGCCAACTAGATCACCCAGATCACGGACCACGTAGCCTGTGCTGTAGACCAGCGCCACCGCAGCGGACAGATGGGCAAACAAGCGGACCTTGGGCGGAAGGTTGAATCGGTCGTCCAGAGCACCAAGGACCACCATGAACGATGAAACCAGCAGAAGGTCGAGCCCACCGCGCCCGAGCCCAGTTCCACCAATTGCGGCAACCAGCAGGCCAGTGAACATTGCGATCCCGCCTACCACGGGGACCTCGCCGTGATGAGTCTTTCGACCGCCAGGCCTGTCTATCAGTCCGACAACCTCGGCGAATGGACGCAATGCCAGCAACATGGTGCAGGAAACCAGAAACGAGGCGATGGATGCCGGAATTACTTGCACGTCTCGCCGCTTAGCCCCGTTTCATCTTGATGCGCCAAATGTTGTGCGAACGTTACCGCTAGCAGGCACTGCCTGGCAACAATGCCCCGATTCCGGGTTACCTGACCCCCCGGTTTCCGTTATCACTGTCTCCAATACACGACAGCGATTGTCCTGTTAGGGGAGGATCGGCGAATCGGACGATCTTTGGGTCAGCAAAAGCTTCGACAACATCAGATCCGCCAAATTCTTCCGGTCGTACTGCCAGCCACGACCAGACAGTTTAAGACGCCACTCCTTCCGGTGAAGTTGATCGTTCGCGGCAACCTCTGATAAGGAGACCTCAGCTCCGCCGCATTTTCGGGCTCAAACACCCTACCGACACGCTCCCGTTCCACGATCTCCGCTGACTCACCAGCGACTCCGTGAAGAACCGGGCGCCACTTTCCCCGTGCATTCGAAAAGCTTCCGAAGGAATTACCGTGCCGAACAGTTCAGTACGGCGAAGATGAATTAATATCGACACACATCCAGCAACGACCACCATCGAACCACCTCATCCTTGGGCACGGAATCCACAAACAGGAGATTAGAAGCCCCAACTCCCGGGCTCTATCCTGAAGCCGCTGCTTGTTGCACCGTCCCCAAGCAAGAGCAATCGAACCTGGAAGCGTCTCAACGTTGCTGCAGTCTGGCAGCCACCTCCAGGATCGTATCCAGACCATGCGCGAGTCCGTGCGTCCGAATGTACCCGGCAACAAAAGCAACCCTGGAGTCCGAACCTGAGTTCCAACTCCGCATCCTTCGGTCGCGGAGGTATCTGGAAAGATCCACGCCGTTGGTTATGACATCGATCTTGCCTCCGTCGATCCCTCGCTCAATCAGATTCCGCCGAAAGGAGTGGGTCACGGAGACGATGCGTGCTGCCCTTCGATACAGAAACAGCTCCAGTCGCTCCAATAGCCTGAACAACCTGGAGTCCCCCATGGCACCGACCGCCTTGATCGATTCCGGCCAGATATCTCTCAGTTCGAACACATACGGCACGCGCTTGCAGAAGCCTACAGCCCATCCCGCGCAGGCTGTAAAGAACTGCGGCGATGTTGCCACCACCACGTCCACACGCCGCTGAAACAGACTGGCGAAAGTCGCGCTCACCATGAAACTCATGTAATCCAGTACGCGACGGGCAAAACCTTCATTTGCCGTGATGTAGCTCCACACCCTGACAACGCGTATCCCATCGACCATTTCCACGCTTCGCAGGCTATTGCGGTATCCGTCGAACACCCGTCCTCTGGGAAAGTTGGGTGCGCAGGTTATGACGGTGACCTCATGCCCGGCCTTTACCCATAGCCTGCAGTGCTCAAACGTACGACTGGCCGGAGCGTTGACCTCAGGCGGAAAATTGTCGCTCAGGAACAGGATTCGCATATCGCCTACCAACTCCAGCAAGTCACGGACTGTCCCTCGGCCAGGGTGACTTCCAACGTCGCCGCCGGAACCAGCACGCCGAATGCGAGCGCCTGTTCACCGGGCAGCGCCCGGCACCGGCCTTTCCTCACATCCAGGCCTGCCACAACCCTGTCGCCGTCCAGAATTTTCCACTGACCAGAGGAACCCTCGACCGCACGCAGGCCAGGCGCCAGATGATAACGGGCTACCGAGGCGACCCCACCATTCACCATGTCCTGAACCTCCAGTCCCCGCCCCGTCATCGTCCACGTGCGGCGATGCATGGGGCCGGTTGGCAATAACGCTAACCATCGTGCGAGCAACCAATAGCGTCATCTTTCATCACCAGTTGTGTGGGATAGGCCCGCCGTCCGACACGAAACCCGCCCCAGGTTTCCGACGAGCTCCCATGCTTTCACCTGCACTGTGCTGTGAGCTGCAGTACTTCGTTCGTAGTGGCGCCCTCGGAGAGTCTCCATAGCAGGAGGTCCCCTGTTCACGACAACCAGCCTGCCCTGTATCCTCTTCGAGTTCGAAGGATAATGTGTCGGCATGCGCGTGACCTGGAAGGTAGTCGGGCCCGATGCATGCTACGTCGACGAACGCGAGCGCATCACTCCATGCGAGTCGCGCATATCCCGACGAGGCGAGCAACTCGATGGCCCGCATCGGCTTGAATGGAGGCTCCAGACCCAATGAGTGCGCGACGCGAGAGAGCTCTTTATAGGGCGGCGCTATACCTTCTGCGGAATCGTTGAATCGCGGCATCGAGCCATCGCTGAACCGCATGAATCGGGCCCACTCCCACATGCGCGAACTGCACTCGGCCAGCGCGTCACGAAGCTCGGACGCCGCTCGATCCGGCACGCCATAGCACCGCAAGAATGCCAGCAGGATCCAGAACATCCTCCCAGGCAAGGCGATGGTACATCGGGGTTCTCTCGAACTGTCCACCGTCAGCAAGCACCTGCTCAGCGAGCTGCCGCGTCAGAATGCTCACGCCCCTGTTGCGCCAGCGATTGGCCTCCTCGCCTTCGAAATACAGACCTGCTATGAACAGCGCTTTGGCATTGACGAACAGATGATTGCCCAGCAAGTGCCACTCAAGCCTTCGCTCGAGCCATCGAACCTGATGGGCCAGACTTGCCAGCCATGCCGTATCGGGAGGCTCGCCATTGCGGAGCCACTTGATCCAGTTCACCACGCGAAGCGAAGTGGGGTACGGCTCCCAACCCGACCCCTCAACCGGCGGATTCTCAGCAATCCAGCGATTGACCGCCTGCGCCTGCAGATCGCGACGCTTCTGACTTCCTCGAGCGTTCAGATCCTCGAAGTAATGCAGGTTGTACCGCCAGAGTCTGGGAACTGCGGGCGAGTCCCAGCCGCAATCTTCCAGCGCACGCTCCTCATTCAGGAACCGGAAAAGCAGCCCGGGGAACAGACTCTGTTCGCGACGAGCGGGCAGTATCCACTGCCCGGCTGCAGCACGAAGGGTGGGTGCCGGTCGTATTCTGGGCCGCAAGGCGCCGAGGCGAAACAACAAGCGACCCGCGACCTGGCGGACCTTCAAATGCCTGACCGTTCGCCAGTACGTCCCAATCGACGTCATCTGACGCCGCCGCCATCCATTACTGCACCGCCTCCTGCGCGCGGATGCGCCAGGAGGTCACTTCCAGCAATTCCTGAAGCGGTATCGGAGGCGACGCTCCATGCGTTATGGCCCTCCTGAATGCAGCCGCGCAGGCCTTCCGACCCTTGTCCTGTCGCCACAACTTCATTGAATCGAAGCCCTTCCAACCGAAGCCCTGCAACCGCCGAAAGTTGTCGAGTTGCAGCACCCCACCGCCCGCGAAGACTTCAAGTCGTTCCTTCGGGAAAGACTTGCTGCCGTTGGCAAGATAGTGAATCGTGCCGATGGAGCCCTCATCGAACTGCAATTGCAGCGATACGGTGTCGGGTCGTCCACCGCCCATGCGTGTCGCATGCAGCGATAGCAACGGTGCCCCGGCCAGATGCCGCAACAGGTCGATGAAGTGACAGCCCTCCCCGACTAGTCGCCCCCCTCCGACAGCGGGATCCTGTGTCCAGTGGTCCGCCGGGATGGCGCCCGCATTCACCGTCATGATCATGGACTTTGGACCCGGTTTCGACCTGAGCAAGGCTCGAATGCGTCCTGGTAGTCGGTGGTTGCCTTCTGAATCCGAACTTGCGGCCCAGGTGCACACTGCCGGGACCGCCGGCACCCGCAATGTACCGAAAGCGCGCCGGCCTCACGAAAGGCCGGAATCAGCATGCCGCCCGCGTAGCCGCCAGCACCTATCACACTGACACCACAGTTCTCGGCGCTGTCGCTCGCCACCCGAGCACCACTGATGATCACGGTACGCTCGAAGCGCACCGCTTCAGTTCCGGGCTCCACTGGATACTGCAGCACTATTCCGAGTGAGGGCTCTGAGCCACCCACGATCGCGTATGCCGACTCGGCCTGGGCGATCGGAAAACGATGAGACACCAGGCCCGCGACGTCGATACGTCGATCACTCATCATGTCGAGCGCCGCCTCGAAATTGCGCTGCTCGGTCCACCGGACGAAGCCAACTGGATAGTCGTTTCCGCCCTGCTCATAGGACGGATCGTATCGACCCGGCCCATATGAACATGAGACCTGGAACGTCAGTTCCTTTTCATAGAAGTCCGCACGGACAGCTCCCAGGCCCGCAACACCCACCAGCACGATCCGACCGCGTTTGCGACTCGCGAGCGCAGCTTGATGAACCGGCTCACTGCTGCGTGTTGCAGCCGTGATGATGACCGCATCCACACCGCGACCACGGGAAAACGCATGGGCGCTCGCCACTGGGTCCACTCCAGCCGCCAGGTCGACGACCTCCGCGCCAAATGCCTGGGCAAGAGCAAGCTTTGCGGGATCAAAATCAATCCCAAGCACCCGACACCCCGCAGCGCGCAGCAGCTGCACCGTTACCAGACCGATCAGCCCCAGCCCCGTCACCACCACACATTCCCCGAGAGTCGGCTGGACGAGCCGAATCCCCTGCAGGCCGATCGCCGACAGTACTGTGAAGCTCGCTGATTCATCTTCGACCGTATCGGGAATCCGGGCGCACAGATTGCTGGGAACGGACACGATCTCGGCATGTTTTCCGTTGGATGCGACCCGGTCCCCGATGGCGAAATCCACCACCCCCGCACCCACCCCCACGACAATTCCGACGTTGCAGTAGCCCATCGGCGTAGGCTGATCCAACTTGTTGCGCACCGCCTCGATGGTTGGCAGAAGACCATCCGTGCGCACCTTGTCCAGGACCATCCTTACCTTGTCGGGCTGTTGGCGAGCCTTCTCGATCAGACCGGCCTTGCCGAAAATCCACGAGCATTCGCCCCGTTCCACTCGAAACAAGGCTATGTGTCGTGCGGATCAGCAGCTGCCCACTGGCTACGGCCGGGCACGGCACCTCTGCGATCTCGGTTGCACCCGTTCTGAGGCTCTGCAGTACTTGCTTCATTGGTCGCTCGGAGCTCCGGCGCGATGGCCAGCATCATTTGGCCTGGAAAGGACACCGATAATCAGGATGCGGACTCCGTCGAATATCCTCGTGGAATTCACCAGACGTTCGTACAGGTAGCCAAACACATACGTGACGGGACTAATTCGCAGATATTCCGGTCTGCCCTCAATTAGGTCGACCGAGAATATGCTCAGACCGGATATCCGACCAAGCTCTGTGAGGTCTGCACGACTATTGGCACGATAGGCAGTCGGGAACGTATCGATACCCTCTCGCCCCCGGAGCCGGTTGTAGAAGCGGTGAAACGCGTGTGGAGTCGCCCGGGCAATCAGGGGCATGTAATGCCACTTGTTCGGCGTCTTGAATACGAATTTCCCGCCCGGCTTGAGGACCCTGAATACTTCACGGAATACGGCACCGGGATTCTGCAGATGCTCCAGAACATTGTCGGCAAACACGAGATCGAACGAACCATCGGCAAACGGAATCTCTTCCGCCCAGGCCATCCTGGCAACGTCAAGCATGGGATTCTCGAGTACGCGCGGATCGGGTTCTGTTCCACTGACCTCCGCACCCAGACCGCGGAAGTTCATCTGCTTGACGATGCCGGCACCAGCACCTGAATCGAGAATCCTGCTCCCGGCACGAGGAGCCCAAGTATCCTCTCGCGCAGCAGTTCGTCATCCAATTGGCTGCGTACTTCCGGGTACCACCGTTCATCCAGTGCACGAACCAGATTCCTGCTCGTCATCACTCTCTCCAACACCGACTATAGTGCGTCACGAACTGGCCACCACCAAGCCCGGTGAGCGGCATTAGTCCGTTCCTGACTCAAACATCGACTACGTGCGCACGAGAGGCCAGTGCAACCGGTCCAGCCTTGTGGGGTACGGTGAGTCCAGGAACATTCGACACTACAACTCGATGCACAACATCGAGAACACCGTATATGAGGCATCCACCGCGCCTACTCGATCACTCTCGATCAGTGCGTGCATTTCGAGCGTTGAACTCCCCGACGCTCGATGCATGAGATTGACAGCACGTCTCGTCAATCACCGGCACGAGATCGCTTCGAACCCACTTTCGCAGTGGCGCGCCAAATCCGGTCTTCGGGCGATAGATGATGTCCCTCGGCAAATACGGCTTCATTGCACGCTTCAGCAACCACTTTCCGACACCGTGCCGTTGCTTGATCGCGGTGGCAGCGAATTGACGAACCCCACGAGATCCAGATCAAGGAATGGCATTGGCCCCTCAACACCCGCGGCCATCGTCAGCTTGTCGGTGTAGATCAGATTGTGGTCACTGAGGAAATGACGCTGCTCAAGAAGCAGCATTCGGTCGAGGCCGCTGGGCCGGATGCATGCCCTGTAGGGTCTGGAGCATCGGCAGATCCGCGCCCGACACCTGCGGCGCTTCAACCAACAATCCCGAAGCGACGGCCGGATCCGTCCAGTGAAAATACCCGAGCAACCGCTCCTCATCGGAGCCTCCAACATTCTGCAAAACCTTGCGTACCTTTCGGAGCAGCGGATTCGAAACCGCAGCCGCCCGGCACCACGCGCAGTCGCGCGCCCGAACCGCTGGAGGCAACCAGGACCAAAGCCGCTCTCCAGCGTAGGCCCTGTGCCTGCGGTACCCGGTGAAAATATCGTCCCCACCGCACCAGACAGCAGCACCTTGATATCGTGATCACGCGCGAGCTCAGAAATCAGCATCACATTGATTGCGGCTGGGTCGGCAATAGGCTCATCGAGATGAAATAGCGCCTGCCCCAACCGCCCGATCACATCCGACTTCACCGGGATCGCGTGGAGTCGCACTCCCAGGTACTCTGCGACCCGCTTGGCGTAAGGCAGATCGTCGGTCACTCCGTCGGCTGCCATCTCTGCGCCATCAGGCGCCATGGTGAAGCACCAAGGATCGAGAACCACTGAATTCGCGCGCGAACGCCACAATGGCGCTGGAATCGAGCCCTCCAGACAGGAATGCGCCTACGGACATCCGACACCATCTGACGCTGCACTGCCTGCTCTAAGCCGCTGCACGACCCCCTGCGTGCAGTCCTCGATCGACATGCGAACCGCACTACCGAAAGAAGTCTGGTAGTACTTCCAGGTACGAATCACCCTTCCGTCGCGAACCAGTGCAGCGGTGCCGGGCTCCATGCGGCGCACCGCCCGCAGTGGCGTGCTTTCGCCGGGGACCAGAAAGGTAAGGTATCTGTGGAGCGCTACAGAATCGAGGTCGCGCGATACCCTTGCATCCGCCAATAGTGACTTGAGCTCGCTGGCAAACAGAACCGTGCCGGCAAGCTCTGCGAGATACAGGGGTTTCACGCCCAGTTGATCACGCGCCAGGAATGTCTCGCCACTTCGCAGATCATGAATCGCAAACGCAAAGATGCCATTCAGCTTCGCGACGATATCGCGCCCATACTCCAAGTACCCCTTGAGCAGGACCTCGGTGTCGGAGGCGCTCCTGAACTGCCACCCGCGATCGATGAGATCCTTTCGTAGTTCCGCGAAATTGTAGATCTCGCCGTTGTAGCAGGCTACGGCAAGTCCACGTTCGTCCAGCATTGGCTGGTGACCGCGTTCGGAAAGATCGAGGATCGACAGGCGACGATGCGCGAATCCATGTGCCAGGCTGGCTGACAGCCAGTATCCGCTGTCATCCGGTCCACGATGGACCATGAGCCCGGCCATAAGTTCCAGCAGCGCCAGATTACCTGAGCCAAGAAATCCCGCAATTCCACACATTAAATTTACTCACGCACACTCGCAGAAACACGGACCTTGCGGTTGGCATATCCGCATCGGAACATGACGACTCGACATCGCCGTTCCGAGTCTAATCAACAGGACGCTCTGCGATACAAAAGGAAAACGGAGAGAACCAGCCCGTGCGCGGAAGGCGAAGAATCCTTTTTCGTCCACATACCAAGTCATCCACGACAGCCTTACAAGCGCCGCAATAAGGCCGCGACGAAGCTCAAACAACAAACGCCCGGCTGGCTGATTATAGTTCACCACCCCGTAGCCCATGGGGAGCAAGTATTCGGACTCAAGCACTCGAAGGCCGGCTTGGCGGTGCGCATCCGCCAACATCTCAGGCGAAAGCGCCTCGTGAATCCTGCGAATCTCGGGACCTGCGACCCACTGGGTGAGGCCGACGGTCCCTGTCATATTTGGCACAACTGTAAGAATGCGGCCGCCCGGCCGCACCAGCCTTGCCAGTGCCTTCATGATTCTGGGTGTATCCGTGAAGTGCTCCACCAGCCCAAACGACACGACCGCGTCAGCTGCCCCGCAGAGTGTCTCCGACGGGATCGAAAACATCACAACACTCGACGTTGCTGCCAGTCCGTAGCGATCAAGATGCACGCAGCTTCTCGCATCCGGCGGCGGAATAGTCCAGACCGGCAATTCAAACCCAGGTCCCGTCCGATGTACGGGAGAATCGTGGAGTCTGCACAACCCGCCTCGAGAACGAGCGATGTCTTCGCGGGTAGACCAAAAAGCGCCCGTTTAACAATCCGGGCAATCTCCCGATCCTGATAGAATCGGGTTCGGGATTGATGAGGCTGAAAATTGAATTTGGGACGTTATCCCAGTGTTGTCCCAGTATTCCCTGACCCGCCTTGTCCATCACA
>JADJXW010000008.1 GCA_016720075.1 Pseudomonadota bacterium | reverse complement strand
GCTCGCCGGAGCGCCAGTTGAACCAGCCGGGCACTTCCACGGGTGCGGAAGCCGGCGATCTCTCCACCTCGCTACCGTCTCCAGCCGGAACAGCATCAGCAGCGCACCCAGCGCGACGGTTCCCGGTGGTACGGCGAACCACCAGGCGCGGCTGTGGCGACGCGGCGCACGCGCACAAAGGCCGCGGATCGTTCCGCCACCGACTCCACCGCGGCGATGATCTGGGCAGCGCCGGCCGACACCGCCTCGCCCGGCAGCACATCCTGCTGCAGTGGCGCCACCGTCGCATTGCCTGCCAGGTGCGTGACGTTCAGAGCCGGACCGATCGCCGCAAACACCAGCTGCGCCTCGCCCACCTGCAGCACATCGCCATCGGCGAGCACCACCGGTTCGCGCAGCTACGGCCGTTCAGCAGCACGACCTCCTGCGAGGCCGCAGCCACCACTGCGCGCCCTCGGTTCGATGGATGCCACCGGCTCCGCCGCGCCCGGCAACGATACGGCCGTTCGCCGCCGATCCGCAACGGCGCCTGCGCCTGTCGCGTGCCCAGCGGTTCCTTGATCGAGAGCATCATATTCTCTCGGTGCACTGTACCGTGACCGATGCCTGCCGCTGGCCCGGCGTGATGTTCAGTTCGCGCCGCACATCACGATAGCCCTCGCGCCGCCCGATGATGGCGTACTGGCCCGGGCAAGCTCCAGTTCACGATGCGTGAACGAACCCAGATCCCCGACCGGCGCCACGGAGACCGACAGTGCTGTTGTCGGAGGAAATTTCCACCCGCACTTTCTCGGCAAGCGCGTCGAGTCGCGCCTTGAGTCGCTCAGCTGCGCGCCAGTCGAGAAGTCGGACCGGTGGTCGCTTCGCCCCGCGCGAGCGCGCGCTGGCCGCGGCGCGCACGGCCGGGGCGGTGAGCCGCCGGGACGGTCCAGGTAATCCTGCAGTTCGCGATCCAGCTCCGCGCGACGCGAGCTGCGCGCCAGGCCATCGGCGGCAAATCCCAGGTCGTCATCGCGGGCGAGCACGGCCCGATAATGCTCCAGCGATTCGTTCCACTGCTCCTGTTCTTCCAGCTCTATGCCGCGGGCGTGGTCGCGTGCGTTCAGATCGCTGCGGCGGATCTGGGCGATGCGTTCCTGGCCTTGCCTCACCCTCGCGTCGCCGCCCAGCGTGGCAGCGCGCTGGTACTGCGCCTCGGCATCATCCACGCGGCCGGCCGCCAGCGCAGCCGCCTCTGCCTGCGCAGTGCCGACTCGAATGCCTGCGCGCGGATCTTTTCCTGCACTCGCGACAGCCCCTCCCGCGCGGGCGCGAAACTCGCATCCAGCGCGAGAGCCGATTCATAGCTGGACTTTGCCGCCCCCATCTCGCCCGCCGTTTCGGCACGCATGGCGGCGGACCAGGCATCCAGCACCTTGTCGAGCTTCTGGCTGGCCGCAATGCCGGCGCGCGCCGCGGCGTTTGCGGGTTCGCGCAGCAACGCGCGTTCGAAGGCGGCGCGTGCAACGGCGGGCTGGATGGCCGACATCGCCGCCGCGCCGGCCGCCAGTTCCCGCTGCAGCGTCGCTGCGGCGACATCTCTGGCGCCGATGGCGCAGCCTCGGGCGTCAGCCGGCAGGGACGGACGGCGCGGGCGCTGGCGCGGTGCATCGGCATCCTTCGCAGTCGGCGATGGAAGGAACATGAACAGCGCCACCGCGCCCCCGCCGCGACCGCCAGCGCCAGCCGCGCCGCGGCGCGCTCGTGGCGCCGGTGGCGCCGATGCGGCACAGGCCTGCGGCCGGCTTTCCGGGCACCACCATCGCCGCGCCGGAATCCCGCACACCGTCTTGCTCCTGCAGGCAAAGCGCGAAGAAATCCATGACTTGCCGCAGGTCGGGTCAGCCCTGCGGCTCCCGATCCAGCATCGACATGATGAAGGCCAGCAACTGCGGCGGTGCCGGATGCGCGGCTGCCAGCGGCGCGGGCATTCCTGCTGCGCGCGGCGCGACGTCGAACTCCGGGTAATACGGCGGATAGCGCGACAGCAGCTCGTGCGCGAGCGCGCCCAGCCGTAGATGCATCGGAGGTGGTCGCCGCCTGGCCTGCAAGCTGCTGCGGGCTGGCTGAAAACGGCGAACCATCGGCCAGCGCCAGCGTGGAGCCGGTGCGCGCCGCCGTGCCGAAGTCGGTGACGAGCACCGCGCCGTCGGCGCCGAACAGCACATTGCCGGGCTTGATGTCACGGTGCACCACGCCGCGCGAATGCGCATGTTCGAGGATGTGGGCCACCTGCAGCAGCACCGGCAGCACCTGGCGCCACGGCGCGCCGCGCAGCGCGCGCACATCGCCGCCCGCGGCGCGCTCCATCGGCAGGAACACCAGGTCGCCGTCACGCTCCGGGGCATCCACGCGCAGCACGCCGGGATGCTCCAGTCGCTGCGACATCGCCGCCTCATGCTGCAGCACATGCCAGCAGTCTTCGGTCGGGCAGCTCGCCCCGTGCAGGAACTTCAGCGCGACCTGGCGCCCATCGCGGGTATCGAGCGCCGCCCAGACCTCGGCATGTCCGCCATCACCCAGCCGCTGCTGCAACAGGTAACGGTCCGCGAGTCGCTTGCCGGATTCCAGGTGTGTCATCAACGGCCATCGGCGCTGCGGTCAGGGATCCGGGACCACGGCCGCATCCGGCGCCTGGTATTCGCGCAGCAGCCGGCGCCACTCGCGGTACTGCTCTTCGGCGGAGCCCGTGAGCTTCAGGCTCCGGCCCTCCACGTCCACCACCTGCGTGTAGACCTCGGACTGGAACGAGCGCGCGAGCTCGCCGAAAGCCTGCGCGTGGGTCTTGGCGTCGGCGTACTTCTTGAGACCGGAAAGGAACGAGGCGACGCCGCCGGCCGCGGCGCCATAGCGCGCCGCGCTCTCCAGGTTGCAGGTGGCGTTGCTGCTGCAGCTGCTGGGCACGAAGATGCTGGCCGCCACCGCCGCCGCGCCGAGGATGGTCCGCGCCCGCGCGCTGGACCGCGCGCGCTCTTCCTTGTCGATCTCGTCGTACGAGGTGCGGCGGAAATCCCCATACGACTGCTGCATCTGCTCGGCGAAGCCGGCGTAGTAGCCGTCGAGCGTGTCGACCACCGCGGTGTCGCGCTCGCGGATGCGCTGCACGCGCTGCGCCACCGGATCATCCTGCGCGGGCAGGCGCGCCACGCGCGTCAGCGGGGATTTCTTCACCCCATCGCTGCGCAGGTAACCCGCCAGTGCATCGGGCGCGATGTCCTGCGCGAACTGCAGCTCGCTCACCTGCCGCAGCTCGCGCAGATCCGCGGCCGCCAGCCGGCCGCGCGCCTGCAGCAGGTCGTTGGCGATGGCCGAATACACGTTCTGGAAGGGATCGCGCGCCTTGAGCGCGGCGTCGGTCTTGTAGCTGCCGATGTCGGCATCGCCCTCGTAGCGCTTGCCGTCCAGCCACACGCGCCCGGCCGCATCGCGCGCGGTGATCTGCAGCACCAGGCGCTTGCCGGTGGACTCGATGATGGTGCCGCTGACCGCCAGGTCGACGAACTGCACGCTGTCGGGCGCCACGCGCACGGCGCCCCACTGCGCGCTGCTTTCCAGCGTATTGCGCAGCACGACCGGGAAATAGCGCGCCTCGGCGCGGCGCAGGTCCGGGTAGATGCGCTTCTTCGCAAGCGCATCCTCGTCGGCGGCCAGCGCGTCGGGGATTCCCGGATCGAAGCTGTGCACCACCACATCGAGCCGCTCTTCGGCCGGAATCTCGCGCACGGCCTGCGTGGCTTCCACCTTCGGCAGGGGTCGGGTTTCCTGCACGACGCAGCCGGACAGCACCGCAGCGAGCAGCAGCAGACCTGCGCGCATCATCTACTTGCCTCCACGCGTGTTCTCTTTGTACTCGCGGTATTCCTTCCAGAGCTTTTCCTTCAGCTCCGGATCCGTCTCGGCTTCCGCCGCCTTGCGCAGCCGGCGCGCGACGATGTCATCGTCCTCGCCGGAGGGAATGGCGTTCGAGCCCGCGGCACCCCCGCCGCCGGCGGGCATCGCGCCGCCGGTGTTGGCGCCGGTGCCGGATGCCGTGCCCGACGCGCTGCCCGGCAGACCCTCTGATTTCAGGTCGCCGGAGCGATCGCGGCCGGCGCCGCTTTCGCGACCCGCACCACCCGCGTCACCGCCGCTGGCGCCGGAGCCGCCCGCCGCGCCGCCCGCACGATCGGCCGTGCGCCGGTCGCGCTCCTCGGCGCTGCGCTGCTGTTCCTTGCGCAACTGCTCGTCGAATCCGCCCAGCGTTGCATCGAGCTTGCCGTCGATCTGCGCACGGCGTTCCGCCGGCGTCTGCGCGGGCGCTTCGGTTTCGGCGCTGCCATCGCCGCGCGCGCTGCCCGGGGCCTTGCTTGCCTCGGGAGTTCCGCCAGCGGCGGAGCTGCCCGCATCGCTGCTGCCCGTGCTCGAGGCCGATCCATCGCCGCGCGACGAGGACTTCGCCGTGGAAGTGGAGGTGGATGTGGACGGGGAACCCTCGGAAGGCAGCGAAGGCGAGGACGGCGCCGGCGACGGCGCGCCGGGCACGCCCACTCCACCCGAGGTGGCACAGCCCCCGAGCACCAGCACACCGGCCAGCAGCAGCGCGCGAGCCTTCACGGCGAACCCGCCGGCGCGCCGGCCAGGAAATTGCGTAGCTGATCGCCCAGGCGATTGCAGGCCGTGCCTTCCACGCGCGCGATGAATGGCAGCGGCACGATGGCGCCCACCACGGCCGACGTGCCGCTGACACTGGTGCCCACGGAGCCCACGGACTTGGACTGCTTGAGGTCCCAGATCGTCGCCTCGTACTGGGATTCCTTCTCCCACCAGCCGAAGCCGATGCAACCGGCCGCGCCGGGCGCAACACCACAGGCCAGGCTCCCGCCGCTGTCGGTGCGGCGCGTGCCGCCATCGAGCCAGATCACGTAGCGCACGCCCGTGGCGGCCACCTGTTCGCTGACGCCGGGCTGCGCCAGCACTGCGGCCACCTGCTCCGGCCGCGTCGGCACGGTGCCAGGCTCGAACCAGGGAAACAGCTTGTCGGTGAAGGATTCGTTCGGGTGCACGGCGATCGAACCACTGCGACCGCTGATGCGGTTGCCCACGCAATCCAGGAATTCCGACTCCGCGGCAGCGCCCTCGATCTGCGGCTTGGCGAGCACCACGACCGATTCGGTGGAGGTGATGGCGGTGGCCAACTCGCGCGATTCATCCACTCGCGCGCGCAGGCAACCGGTGAGCAGCACCGGCAGCAGCGGCAGGGCGATGAGCAGCGGAATCCTCATGGACTCCCAGTATGCCACCGCCGAAATCAGCTGCCGCAGCAGTCGCCGGGGCTATTTCCCGTCGCCGTCGGACGGCTTGTGGCGCACCCGGTTGGCGAGCTCGCGGAAGCGGCTCTTCAGGGCCGCCAGCCACACCCTCGGGCGCTCGAACTCCAGGCTGAGGATGCCCAGCCCCAGCGCAATGACGAGCAGGCCGGGACCCGGAATCAGCGGCATGGCCAGCACCACGCCCGCCGCCACCACCAGGCCACCGGCAATGGCGATGCCAATGCGGCGACCGGCCCGCATGACATGGTCTACGGGGGTGCGGGCAGGCGGTATGGGGGTCGGGGGGCGGTCAGCGGCCAAGGAAGATCCGATAAGCGGGGTTACCGGTCTCTTCGACAAAGGGGTAGTGCAGTTCGTTCAGATGCAGTTGCAATTCGGCGCGCTCGGCCGCCGGCACCTGGATGCCGGCCAGCACCCGGCCATAGTCCGAGCCGTGGTTGCGGTAGTGGAACAGGCTGATGTTCCAGCGCGATCCCACCGCCTCCAGGAAGCGCAGCAGCGCGCCGGGGCGCTCGGGGAACTCGAACCGGAACAGGCACTCGTTGGCGAGCCCCCCGTCGGGGCGTCCGGCGTGGCCGCCGATCATGTGGCGCACATGCAGCTTGGCCATTTCGTTGTCGGTCATGTCGACGACGCCGTAGCCGGCGGCGGCGAGCACCTGCACGAGCTCGGCGCGCTCGGGGGCGCCGCGGGTGAGGTTCAGCCCCACGAAGATCTGCGCCCGCTCGCGGCCGGATTCGCGGTAATTGAATTCGGTGATGTTGCGCGCGCCCAGCGCGCGGCAGAACTTCAGGAAACTGCCGCGCTCCTCGGGAATCTCCACCGCCAGCAGCGCCTCGCGGCCGGCGCCGATCTCGGCCCGCTCCACGATGTAGCGCAGGCGATCGAAGTTCAGGTTCGATCCGCAGTTGATCGCGATCAGTCGCTTGCCCTTCCAGCCCTCGCGCGCCACGTATTTCTTCAGGCCCGCGATGCCCAGCGCGCCCGAGGGCTCGGGCACCGCGCGCGTGTCCTCGAAGGTGTCCTGGATGGCGGCGCAGATCTCGTCGGTGGTAACGAGCACGATCTCGTCCACGTACTTGCGCGCCAGCGCGAAGGTTTCCTCGCCCACCCGCTTCACCGCCACGCCGTCGGCGAAGATGCCCACGTGATCGAGCGTGACGCGCCGGCCCTGGCGCAGCGACTCGTGCATGGCGGCGGCGTCTTCGGGCTCGACGCCGATGATCTTCGTGCGCGGCGAGAGGTATTTGATGTAGGCGGCAACGCCACCGATGAGCCCGCCACCGCCCACCGCGATGAACACCGCGTCGATGTCGCCGGGGGACTGCCGCAGCAGCTCCATGCCGATGGTGCCCTGGCCGGCGATCACGTCCGGATCGTCGAAGGGATGCACGAACACCAGCTGGCGTTCGGCGGCGATCTTCAGCGCATGCTCGTAGGCCGCGTCGTACACATCGCCGTGCAGCACCACTTCGCCGCCGAGGTCGGCCACGGCCTGCACCTTGATGGGCGGCGTGGTCACGGGCATCACGATCACCGCGGGAATGCCGCGGCGTTTGGCGGCCAGCGCCACGCCCTGCGCATGGTTGCCCGCGGAGGCGCAGATCACGCCGCGGCGGGCGGCGGTCTCGGACAGGTTGACGATCTTGTTGTAGGCGCCGCGCAGCTTGAAGGAATGGACCGGCTGCAGGTCCTCGCGCTTGAGCAGCACCTCGCAGCCGGTGCGAGCGGAAAGTTTCGGCAGCGGATCGAGCGGCGACTCGATCGCTACATCGTAGACCCGCGCCTTGAGGATGCGCTCGACATAGGCTTCGCTCATGAACGCTGCTGGTACCTGAACTCCGTCTTGCCTATCGTCACCGTGTCGCCATCGTGCAGGACCTGGCGGCCGACACGCCGGCCATTCACCAGCACGCCATTGGTGCTGTTGAGATCCTCCACGATACAGGCATCGGCGCTCGATAGCAGCACGGCATGGTGCCGGCTGATGTACGTGGTATCGATCTGGATGTCGTTCTCGGGCGTGCGGCCCACGGTGGTGTGCCGGCCGATGGGATACATCACCTCGGCGCCGCCTTCCTGGCGGATCAGCACGCGCACGATGTTCTCGAGCGGCGCTTCCTTCAGCACCGGCCGCGCGCCGGTGTCATCGCGCCCCAGGCGCTCCATGTTCTGCTGCAGGTTGCCCAGCAGCGCGGCGCTGGCATGCGCCTCGGATTCCAGCCGGTCCACGCGGTCGGTGGCCTGGCGCAGCTGCTGCTGCAGGTCGCGGACCCTGGCTTCGGCGTCGGCAAGGCTGGCCTGCAGCGTGGCGATCTGCTGCACCTGCGAATCGTAGGTGGCGGCGCCCTGCCGGGCCTTTTCTTCCACGACGCGCAGCGCGTCGAGCTGCTGCTGCTGGTCGGCCATGCTGGCGTCGCGCGCGGCAACCTGCGCGGCGAGCGTGTTGGCGCGCTCGATCGCGATGCGCAGCGCCTCGGTCTGCACCTCGGCGGCCTGGTCGGCGCGGCGCAGCGATTCCTCCAGCGCGGCCAGGCGCTGCGTGGCATCGGCACGCGCGGCAGAGAGTTCCTTCTCCAGCGCGCCCTCGCGGGCCTCGACGGCCGCGAGCTCCGCGGCATGGCGCGATTCCACCGACTGCAGCGCCGCGTCGCTCTCGCCCAGCAGTGCGTCGCTGACGGCGCGGAATCCCTGCCAGGTGGTCAGCGCCTCATAGGCACGCTCGGCGCGCCGACGCCATTCGGTGAGGTCATGGTCCTGGTGCGTGCGCTCGCTGTTCTGCTGCGTGAGCTGCGCCTGGGCGGCATTCAGCGCCAGGCGCTGCTGCTGCAGTTCATCGCGCGCGGCCGCCAGATCACGCTGGGTGGCCGCCTGCTGGCCGGCAAGCTCGGCATGCTGACGTGAGGCTTCGCTGATCTCGGCTCGCAGGCCGGCTTCGCGTGCCGCGGCGGCCTCGCCCTGCTCGCGCAGCCGGATATCCAGCTGCTGCTGCTGCGATCCGGCCAGCTGCAGCTCGGTCTCGAGTTTCTGGACGCGCTCGATCTTGCGCTGCAGGCGATGCTCGACATCGCGCAGGCTGTCGGCGAGCTCGGCCATTCCGGCCGGGATGACCGGGCCGGGGAAGATATCGGTATTGACCTGGGCCTCACCGGCCTCCGCCAGATCCAGCGCCGGCAGTTCGTCGGTAGCCTCCAGGTCCACGTCCATGCTCGGACCGGGGCGGTTCTTTGCAGCCATGGGGCAAGTCTAGCCGCAGCCCGGGAGGGGCCGCCAAAGAGCCGCGCGATTATGTCGGTTGCGTCCCACCCAGCGCGGCCACCAGCTTCTGCGGCAGGTCGGCACTGGCCGCCTCCGCCTCGCTCAGCAGCACCAACCGCCGCACGCCGGCCCCGCGCAGCTTCGCCAGGCGCTGGGCGATCTCGGCTCCATCACCCCGGGCCACCAGGTCGACGCTGCGGATGCGCATGGAATCGAGGAAATCGGCCAGCGCGTTCACACCGGCTTCGATGCGGGCATCGCCTGCGAATTGTCCCGCTGGCGGATCAGATTCGCCAAATCCAGGCATATCTATCGCATAAACGGAACGGTTCAGTCCCAACGTGCCCAGCACGGGCACGAACGCCCGGGCGGTCTCCTGGCTGCCGTGGACGCACAGCACGGAGGTCAGCTCATCGAAACCGCCGCCGGACGGGATGGCGTTATGCAGGTGCAGCTGGCCATAACGGCAATCGTAATAGGCGCGCCGCAGGCGCGGCGGCGGACGGGAACTGTCCGGCGTCTTGGCAGTGCGCGCCATGGCCAGCCCTAGAACATTTCCGAGGCGCCGGGCTTCTCGGCAGGGGCCGCCTTGCGGCCCTTGATGAAGTCGCCGGTGATCATGCCGTCATAGCCCTGGCCCGGCGGCACCATGGGATACACGCCGGCATCCGGATCGATCATCACCTCGAGGAAGGCCGGGCCCGGGAAGGCCAGCCACTCGGCCACCACGCGGGGCACATCGGCCTTGTTGCTGAGCCGCGCGGCGTACTGGAATCCGTCGGCCTGCGCGGCCTTCACGAAATCCTTGGTGTGCAGCGATTTGTCGGTGGAGGCCATGCGGCCACCGAAGAACAGCTTCTGCCACTGGCGCACCATGCCGTCGCCGATGTTGTTCAGCACGCACACCTTCACCGGCAGGTTGTAGGTGGTGGCGGTCTCGAGCTCGCCCATGTTCATGCGGATGCTGGCATCGCCGTCGATGTCGATGACCAGCCGCTCCGGATGCGCCACCTGCGCGCCGAGCGCTGCCGGCAGGCCGAAACCCATCGTGCCCATGCTGCCCGAGGTGAGCCACAGGCGCGGCTCGCGGAAATCGAAGTACTGCGCGGCCCACATCTGGTGCTGGCCGACGCCGGTGGAAATGATGGCCTCGCCGCGCGTGTGCCGGTTGATTTCCTCGATCACGTAGTAGGGCTGGATCATCGGGCTGTTGCGGTCGAAATCCATCGCATGGTCGCGCTTGAGCGCTTCGAGTTCCTGGTGCCATGTCGAAAGGTCGGGCATGGCGGAGAGCTCGCGGGCTCTGGAAACGAGACTGCGCAGCGAATCCTTCAGGTCGCCCACGTGGTGCCAGGCAACCTGCTTGACCTTGTTGATCTCGGCCGCGTCGATGTCGAACTGCGCGATGGCCCGCGCCCGCGGCGCGAACTTGGCCGGACTGCCGGCCACGCGGTCGTCGAAGCGCGCGCCCAGCGTGATCAGGAAATCGCAGTCATCCACCGCGTAGTTGGCGAAGGCCGAACCGTGCATGCCCAGCATGCGCAGGCTCAGGGCCTCGTAGGTATCGACGGCGCCGATGCCCATCAGCGTGGTGACCACCGGGATGCCCAGCAGCCGCGAGAACTCGCGCAGCTCGGACGCCGCGCCGGCATGGATGACGCCGCCGCCGGCGTAGATCAGCGGTCGGCGCGACTTGCCCAGCAGCGCGAAGAAGGAGTCGAGCTGCGCCTCGGACACGCGGCGCGCTGCCAGTTCGCGCATGCGCTTCTGGTACACGCCGATCGAGGCGGCCGTGCCGGTGCCCCGGTAAACGCCCTGCCAGTTCTGCACGTCCTTGGGGATGTCGACCACCACCGGCCCCGGGCGGCCGCTGCGCGCCAGCTCGAAGGCCGCGCGGATGATGCCCTCGAGCTTCTCGGGGTCGGTGACCAGGAACACATGCTTGGCCACGGCGCCCATGATCGAGGCGATGGGCGCCTCCTGGAAGGCGTCGGAACCGATGGCCGCGCGCGGCACCTGGCCGCAGATGACCACCATGGGGATGGAGTCCGCCGCGCAGTCGCGCACCGGCGTGACCATGTTGGTGGCGCCCGGGCCGGAGGTGACCATCGCCACGCCGACCTGGCCGGTGGAGCGGGAATAGCCGGCGGCCATGAAGCCGGCGGCCTGCTCGTTGGCGGGCACGATCAGGGGCAGTTGGCGTCGGCCGAGCTTTGCCTGCTGTTCGTTGTACAGGAACACGGCGTCATAACAGGGCAGCACCGCGCCGCCGCTGTAGCCGAAGATCGCGCTGACGCCCTCATCCGCGATGGCCTGTACCACCATGCTGGCGCCCGTCATGGCCTGGCCTGCAAGGGGGTGTTCCAGTGGCGGAATCGTCAGTATCACGGTGTCGTTCATGGTCTCCCGAGGTTAACATGCCCCTCTTATGCGTCACATCATCGGCATCCTGCTGCAGAACGAATCCGGGGCTCTTTCCCGGGTCGCGGGCCTGTTTTCCAGCCGCGGCTACAACATCGAATCACTGTCGGTTTCAGCTACTGACGACCCCACTCTCTCGCGCATCACGCTGGTGACCACGGGGTCCGAGGCGGTGGTTCACCAGATCGTGCTGCAGCTGCAGAAGCTCATCGATGTGGTGGCCGTCGACGACATGACCAGCGACGATCACCTGGAGCGGGAACTGGCGCTGATCAAGCTGCGCTGCCGCAACGGCCAGCGCGATGCGGTGCGGGCCCTGGTTGAAAAAGCCGGTGGCCGGATGCTGCCCGACGAGCGTGACTGCCAGATAGCCGAGGTGGCCTCGAGCGAGGCGGCCATCAACGAGCTGATGCGCCAGCTGGCCCAGCCGGCCGAGCTGCTGGAAATCGTGCGCAGCGGCGCGCTGGCGATGTCGCGCCAGGCCCGCATTCTTCACGTGGTGGAAAGCTGAAGATTGAAGCGGGGCGCCCGACGACGCCCCGCCCGCTCATGCGCTTGGAAGGCCTGCGTGGTGCAGGACCTTCAGGCGGTTTACAGCGCGGAGTTGTCCGTTTCGCCCGTGCGAATGCGGATCGTGCGCTCGATCTCCGTGACGAAGATCTTGCCATCGCCGACCTTGCCGGTCTTGGCCGCCTTCATGACGGCTTCGATGACCTGGTCCACCAGGTCGCTGCGGACAGCCACCTCGATGCGGGTCTTGGGCACGAAGTCCACGACATATTCCGCGCCACGGTACAGCTCGGTGTGACCGCGTTGGCGGCCAAAGCCTTTCACTTCCGTTACGGTCATGCCCGACACACCAATTTCAGACAACGCGGCACGAACGTCATCCAGTTTGAACGGCTTGATAATTGCAGTAACCAGTTTCATGCGAGACTCCCGCCTCCGTTATTCTCAAGGTCGCGTAAGAGCGGTTAAGGGACTGGGATTCAGTTTGCACCTTTCGTGCCATGGCCATCGTAGCGCCAAACCCTACCCGAGGCAGCCTGCCGCTCCAGCACACCCGCTCCTGACGCACTATATTGGCGCATCGTGAGAGTCAGCGCGCGCAAAGCTGGTGCGAAGCACCGAACCGGCCTCCGTTTCCGCCGGATTCTGCTGCCACTGCTGTGCTTCCTCCCGGGTCTGTCGCTCGCCGCGGGCGTCGTGCAGCTGCAACTGGCGCGTCCCGCCGTGGTGCGCAACCTGGCCCCGATGGCCAACGCCGCCCCCGGTGACCTGCGGCTGCAGCTGCAGTCGCAGCTGGGCACCCAGGAACTGCTGCTGACGCCCAACCGCACGCTGGGCGTGCTGGCCAGCCGGGTCTCGGGCCGGGCGCAGGCCTATCGCGGCGAACTGGCAGGCCAGCCAGGATCCTGGGTGGCATTGACCCGCATCGGCGCCCGCTGGACCGGCGTGATCTTCGACGGCGCGCACTATTTTGGCGTGGATGACGCCCGGAGCCTCGCCGCCATCAGCGTGGACGCCGCGCAGGCCGCCCCGGACAGCGCGCTGGTGTTCCGCCTGGCCGACCTCAAGACCGACCAGAAGAGCTTCGAAGGCGACATGGTGGCGCCCTCCGCCGAGGTGCTGGCGCAGGACCTGGCGAATGAGCTCGCGCAGCCCCAGAGCGCCGAGCCCATCATGGCCGCCGTGCAGCTGGCCACGAAGCGCCTGGCGGTGGCGCTGATCGCTGATGCGGAACTGGCCACGCAGGATGGCGCCGCGGTCGAGACCAACATGCTCGCGCGCCTGAACATCGTGGATGGGATCTTCTCTGCCCAGGTCGGCGTGCGGCTGCAGTCGCTGAGCGTCACCGTCATGACCGCAGGATCCCAGCCATTCACCACCACGGATTCCTCCGCGCTGCTCGATGAGCTGAAGAACTACCGCTTCGGTACGTCCACGCAGCGTTCGGCCGGGCTCTCGCACCTCATGACCGGCCGCAACCTCGACGGCCGCACGATCGGCATCGCCTACATCAACGGGCTTTGCAGCAACAGCTTCAGCGCCAGCCTCTCCGAGGCGCGCAGCAACCTGCAGTTCGACGCGCTGGTGGCCGCCCATGAGATCGGACATGTGTTCGGCGCGCCGCACGATTCCGAAACCGGATCGGCCTGCGAGGCTACTCCCGCCACCTTCCTGATGGCGCCGCAGCTGAACCAGAGCTCGACGTTCTCGCAGTGCAGCCTTGATCAGGTGGCCCCCGTGGTCACGCGCGCAGCATGCCTCGCCCCGGTGGATGCGGCCGACGGCGTCGTCGAGGCACCCAGTGAAGTGTCGCTGCCGCAGGGGCTGCCCGCCGACGTCACCGTCGCGGTGCGTTCGGTGGGCAATGCCACGCTCACGGGCGCTTCGCTGCGGATCAGCCTGCCACTGGTGGCAACCCTGCTGGCCGCCAGCAGCGACAGCGGCGCCTGCACGATCACCGGCCAGGTGGCCGACTGCCCGCTGGACAGCCTTGCGCCGGACACCCGCCGCAACGTGACCTTCCGCGTGCAGCGGGCCACCAGTGGCGCATCGACGGCCAGCCTGCGCCTGACGGCGAGCAACGATGGCCTGGCGTCGAATAATTCGCGCTCGCTCACGCTGCGCTTCGCGCCGGGAGCGGACATGGCTGCGGGCGCGACGCTCGATGCCACCAGCATCACGGTGGGCGGCACCGTGAATGCGGTGGTCACTCTCGACAATCGCGGACCTGCCGATGTGACCGACGCGCGACTGGTCATCACGCTTCCGGCCAACCTCACGCTGCAGTCACACACGGTCGAGGGCGTCACGTGCGCGCCGGTCACCGAGGGACTCACCTGCGGACCGCTGGCGATGATGGCCGCGAGCAGCGGCCGCGTGAACCTGGTGCTGCGCGGGGATGTCACCGGCAGCTTCACGCTCAGCGCCGTGGCCTCGGCTTCGGCGCCCGAACTGCAGCCAGCGGACAACACCGCGCAAGCCACTGTGCAGGTCAATTCGGTGCCGGTGCCGAACCCGGGGACGGGCGGCGGCGGATCGGGTGGAGGTGGTGGTGGTGGATCGCTGCCACTGACGGCGCTCGCGCTGCTGGCGGCGCTGGCGGCGCGCATCGCGCGCGCGCGGCGTCAGGGATTCGCGGTAGCCGCGGCGAAATACTTCGCGAGGTAATCCTCGAACGTGCCGGTGTCGGCCGCTTCCACGGCGGCCTGGCGCTGCAGTGATTCGCGCGCCTCGGCCTCGAACTCGGCCTGCCGGCCCAGCGGCGGCGCGGCCAGCGACAGGAAGTAGTCCCGGTGCAGGCGCGACATGCGCAGCGCCATGTCGAAGAAACTCTCGCCGGTGCCGGTGAGTTCCTGCAGCAGCCGCGCCGAGGGCGTGCGCGACACATCCTGCAGTTTTTCCTGCTGGGCGCGCAGCGCCGTGGTGTAGGGGCGCGAATCATCGCCCTGGTCCAGCAGCTCGCAGATGCCGGTCATCGAATCGAGGATCTCGGCGGCCCATGTGGCCAGCGGCAGCATGCGGCCATCGCGCGCCAGGTTCAGCCCCGGCTCGCGGCCGCGGCGCGAGACCTTCAGGTAGTTGTCGTCGATGGCAGCCTGCTCGCCATCATCGATGAAGGGGCTGGCGCGAAGCGCGCACAGCGCCACGAACGCCTCGAGGAAGCGCAGCTTGGTCTGGTTCACGCCCACGGGGTCGAACGCGCTGACGTCGAGCGCGCGCAGCTCCACGTATTCGACGCCGCCGCGCAGCAGCGCGGTGCTGGGGCTTTCGCCGGAACGCGCCACGCGCTTCGGGCGGATGGCGCTGTAGAACTCGTTCTCGATCTGCAGCACGTTGCTGTTCAGCTGCAGCCACTGCCCGTCCTTCTTCAGGCCGAGCTCCTGGTAGGCCGGATGCGGCGTGGTGATGGCGCGGCGCAGGTCGCGCACGTATTCGGGCAGGCTGTTGGCCGACACGCTCACGCCGGCCTGGTCGCGATTGCGGTAGCCCAGGTCGCTCATGCGCAGCGACGTGGCGTGCGGACCGTAGGCGGTCTGCTCGTCGAGCGCCACCAGCCCGGACATGTCGCCCTGCAGGAAGTCGCGGCCCACCGCGGGCGACGTGCCGAACAGGTACAGCACCATCCAGCCCATGCGCCGGAAATTGCGCAGCACGTCGAAGTAGCAGGCCGAGCGGAACTCCTGCGTGTCGGCGCGCTGCTGCTGCACGTCGGCGTACACCTCCCAGAAATGCATCGGGAAGGAATAGTTGAAGTGCACGCCCGAGATGGCCTGCATCAGCGCGCCATAGCGGTTGCGCAAGCCTTCGCGGTAGGCGCGCTTCATCTGCCCCACATGCGAAGTGCCGTACCAGGCGGTGGGCACGTCGGCATCACTGCTCAGCCTGCACGGCATGGAGGTGACCCACAGCAGCTCATCGCCGAGCCGGCGATAGACGAACTGGTGCAGGTCGCACAGGTACTGCAGCAGTTCCCAGCTGTTGGTGAACGTGGGCGTGACCAGCTCGATCAGCGCCTCGGAAAAATCCGTGGTGATGTGGTCGTTGGCGAGCGCCGAGCCCAGCGCCGCCGGATGCGCCGTGTGCGCGATGCGGCCATCGGCCAGCACGCGCAGGCTTTCGCGCTCGACGCCTTTCAGGCCCTGCTGCAGCACGCCCGGCACGCGGGCGTTGACCAGCGACCCCAGGCGTCTTTCGAAGAGTTGGTCGATGGCGCGCGGCATGAGGCTGGCGAGTCTACACGCTGGACCATTTGGTGGCATGCTAGCGGCATCAGTTCGAACCCCAGGGGATGGCCATGCTGGCAGGAACGCAGATCAGGCGAGTCGCCATCATCGGTGGCGCCCGCATACCCTTCGCCCGCGCCCACGGCGCCTATGCGAAACAGGGCAACCAGGACATGCTCACCGCCGCGCTGCGCGGCGTCGTCGACCGTTACGGCCTCGCGGGCAAGCGGCTGGGCGATGTCATCGCAGGCGCCGTGCTGAAGCACTCGAAGGACTTCAACCTGGTGCGCGAATGCGTGCTCTCGTCGGGGCTCGATCCGCAGACGCCGGGACTAGACATCCAGCGCGCCTGCGGCACCAGCCTCGAGGCCGCCATCCTGATCGGCAACAAGATCGCGCTGGGCCAGATCGACTCGGGCATCGCCGGCGGCGTCGACACCATCAGCGATCCGCCGGTGGTGTTTCCGGCCGAGTACCGCGACCTGCTGCTGGCCAGCTATCGTGGTCGCAGCTTCGGCGAGCGCATCAAGCCCTGGTTCGGCCTGCGGCCGCGGCATTTCAAGCCCGTGATGCCGGGCGTGGTGGAGCCGCGCACGGGCCTGTCGATGGGCCAGAGCTGCGAGCAGATGGCCAAGACCTGGCAGATCCCCCGGCAGGCGCAGGACGAACTGGCCGCTGAAAGCCATCGCCGCGCCGCGGCCGCCTGGCAGTCGGGCTTCATGAAGGACCTGGTCATCGCCTTCGCGGGACTCGACCGCGACAACAATGTCCGCGGCGATTCCTCGGCGGAAAAGCTCGGCAAGCTGCGCACCGTGTTCGACACCAGCCCCGCCGGCACGCTGACGGCCGGCAACAGCACGCCGCTCACCGACGGCGCAGCCGCGGTGCTGCTGGCAAGCGAAGACTGGGCGAAGCAGAACAACCAGCCGGTCGCGGCCTATCTCACCTACGGCAAGACCTGGGCGGTGGATTTCGCCAGCGGCCACGAGGGCCTGCTGATGGCGCCCGCCTATGCGGTGTCCGAGATGCTGCGCGACGCCAACCTGCAGCTCACCGACTTCGACTTCTACGAGATCCACGAGGCCTTCGCCGCGCAGGTGCTGTGCACGCTCAAGGCCTGGGAATCCCCGCAGTACTGCAAGGAGCGGCTGAACCGCGACGCGCCGCTGGGCGCCATCGACCGCGCGAAGCTCAACATCAAGGGCAGCAGCATCGCGGTGGGTCATCCATTCGCCGCCACCGGCGCGCGCATCCTGGCGCTGTCCGCCAAGCTGTTCGCGGAAATGCCGCAGGCCAGGCGCGGCCTCATCTCCGTCTGCACCGCCGGGGGCATGGGCGTCACCGCCATCGTGGAGCGCGCGTAGTGGCCGCCGAGTTCACGCGGCTCATGGCGCGCGATGGCCATGAGTTCGACGCGTGGCTGTCACCGCCGGAGGGCGCGCCGCGCGGCGCGGTGCTGGTGCTGCAGGAGATCTTCGGCGTCAATTCGCACATCCGCGCGGTCACCGACGGCTTCGCCGCCGACGGCTACCTCGCCATCGCGCCCAGCCTCTTCGATCGCGTGAAGCGCAATGTGGAGATGGGCTACACGCCGCAGGACGTGGAACATGGCCGCGGCTACCTGATGCAGATTCCGGAAGAGAAGCTGCTGCTGGACATGCGGGCCTGCATCAATGTCGTGCGGCATGCGGGCAGCGTGGGCGCGGTGGGCTATTGCTGGGGCGGATCGCTGGCCTACCTTGCGGCCTGCGAGTTGCCGGTGGCGGCGGCGGTTGCCTACTACGGCACGCGCACGCTGCAATACCTGGACCGGCAGCCGAAGGCGCCGGTGATGTACCACTTCGGCGAGCGCGACAAGACCATCCCGCCGGAAGCCGTAGAGAAGATCCGCGCCGCGCATCCGCAGGGCGAGGTCTTCACCTACGCCGCGGACCACGGCTTCAACTGCGATCATCGCGCCAGCTTCGATGCCGACGCCGCGAAGCGGGCGCGCGAGCGCACGCTGGCCTTCCTCGCGCGGCACCTGACCGGTCCCGCCGAATCCACCGACGATGACCTGCCCCTGGACAAGTGGAGCGATGCCTAAATACGAGCCCTCGCCGGCCTATCGCGATGCCGGCCCCTATCGCACCGGCGTGCTGCTGGTGAACAGCGGAACGCCGGACTCGCTCTCAACCAGGGGCGTCCGTTCCTTCCTGCGCCGCCTGCTGCGCGACCGCCGCACCATCGAAGTGCCGCGCGGCATCTGGTGCTGGATCCTCTACTTCATCATCCTGCCGCTGCGTCCCGCGCGCGTGCTGCCCAAGTACCGCCGCGTCTGGACCGAACGGGGCTCGCCGCTGCTGCTGCACTCGGTGGCGCTGCGCGATGCGCTGCGCGCGCGGCTGCGCGATCGCGCCGGCGAAGCCGTGGCGGTGGAACTGGGCATGCTCTATTCCACGCCGGATGTGGCGCAGGGCCTGGCGGCGCTGCGCGAGGCCGGCGCACAGCGCGTGCTCGTATTGCCGCTGTTCCCGCAGTACTCCGGCACCACGAACGCCGCCGCGTACGACCAGGTGGGCAAGGCGCTGCGCCACTGGCGTTATGTGCCCGAGCTGCACCTGCTGCCCGACTACGCCGTGGATCCCGCGTTCATCGGCGCGCTGGCCGACAGCGTGCGCGCCTTTCGGGCACAGCATGGCGCGGGCGAGCACCTGCTGATGACCTTCCACGGCATTCCGAAATCCTATGTCGACAAGGGCGATCCCTATCGGCGCAAGTGCGAGCTGACGGCGCGCGCGCTGGCCGCCGCGCTGGGCCTGGCCGACGACGCGTGGTCCATCAGCTTCCAGTCACGGGTGGGCACGGCCGAATGGCTGAAGCCCTACACCGATGACGTGATCAAGGGCCTCGCGCAGCGCGGCGTGAAGCAGCTGGATGCGATCTGCCCGGGCTTCGCGGTGGACTGCCTGGAAACCATCGACGAGATCGGCCACGAATGCGATGTGGCCTTTCGCGCCGCCGGCGGCGGCGAGCTGCGCTACATCCCGGCGCTCAATGCCGGCCCGGCGCAGGTCGAAGTGGTTTCCACGCTGCTGCAGCCGCTGCTGTAGATCATGCTGGGACAGTTCCTGGAGGTCGCGCTGGTCACCGACGACACCGGCGATGCCTGGCAGCAGCTGCAGGGGCTGGGCTTCGAGCCCGCGCCCACCGGTGATATCTGGCCTCACCCCTACGGTGTGGTGGCCTGCGAGGGGATCGCCATCGGGCTGCATGCGCGTGGCGATGAACCACTGTCGCTGATCTTCGTGCGGCCCGATGTGGCCGGGCTGCACCGCGAGCTGACGGCGCGCGGAGTGCGTGTGGAACATGCGCGACTGGGCAGCGATGTGTTCAATGAACTGGCGCTGCGCGAACCGGGCGGAATGCTGCTGCGGGTGCTCGAGGCGCGCACCTATTCGCCGCTGGCCGACCTGCCTGATCGCACGCGGCTCGGTCGCTTCGATGCCATCAGCCTGCCCTGCCGCAACCTCGAGGCGGCAACTGCGTTCTGGGAAGCGCTGGGCCATGCCACG
Organism: Pseudomonadota bacterium; assembly: GCA_016720075.1. Taxonomy (GTDB): domain Bacteria; phylum Pseudomonadota; class Gammaproteobacteria; order Steroidobacterales; family Steroidobacteraceae; genus ZC4RG30. The sequence continues at coordinate 84,419 of JADJXW010000008.1, read as the reverse complement.
GTGGCCGCCGACTCGCCGCTGGAAGGCATCCGCGTGCCGTCGACACCGGTGGCCTGCCATGCGCGTCGGCAGCTGGCAGATCCGGCGCTGCTGTTCCGGCAGCCCGATGCCGACTTCGCGCATCTGGTCGGCAACGACCCGCAGTCGCTGCTGCAGGGAAACAGCGAGCTGGCGTTGCTCGTGATGCCCTGAACCCGGGCGCGGCGCGGCTAGCCGCGTCCGCGCAACTGCTCGACGATGGCCGGGTTCTCCAGCGTGGAGATGTCCTGCGTGATCTCATCGCCGCGCGCGATGGTGCGCAGCAGCCGGCGCATGATCTTGCCCGAGCGCGTCTTGGGCAGATTGTCGGCGAAGCGGATGTCGTCGGGCTTGGCGATGGCGCCCAACTGCTCGGCCACCCAGGCGCGCAGTTCTTCCGCCAGCGCGCGCGTGTCGCCGGTGGGCCGATCGCCCTTGCAGACGACGAACGCGAACACGGATTCTCCCTTCACGTCGTGTGGGCGGCCGACCACGGCGGCCTCGGCGACGCGATGGTGCGCCACCAGCGCCGATTCGATTTCCATCGTGCCCAGGCGATGGCCCGCCACGTTCAGCACGTCATCGATGCGGCCCATGATCCAGTAGCAGCCGTCGGCATCGCGGTGCGCGCTGTCGCCGGCCACGTAGTAGCGGTTGCGGAAGCGCTGCCAGTAGGTCTCGATGTAGCGGTCGTTGTCACGCCAGATCGTGCGCAGCATCGAGGGCCAGGGCTTCTTGATCACCAGATAACCGCCCGCCTCCGCGCCCTGCACCGGGTTGCCGTCTTCATCGACGATGTCGACGTCGATGCCGGGCAGCGGCCGCGTGCAGGAGCCGGGCTTGGCGGCGGTGACGCCGGGCACCGGCGAGATCATGATGGCGCCGGTCTCGGTCTGCCACCAGGTGTCGACGATGGGGCAGTTGCCGCCGCCGATCACGCGCTGGTACCACATCCACGCCTCGGGATTGATCGGCTCGCCCACGCTGCCCAGCAGGCGCAGCGAGGTGAGGTCGTAGCCTGCCGGGATGTGATCGCCCAGTTTCATCAGCGCGCGGATCGCGGTGGGCGCGGTGTAGAAGATGCTGACGCGGTGGTCCTGGATGATCTTCCAGAAACGCCCCGCATCCGGGAACGTGGGTGCGCCTTCGTAGAGCACCACGGTGACGCCATTGGCGAGCGGCCCGTAGGCCACATAGCTGTGGCCGGTGACCCAGCCCACGTCCGCCGTGCACCAGAACACGTCCTGGGGCTTGAGGTCGAACACCCACTTCGAGGTGAGCTTCGCGCCCAGCAGGTAGCCGCCGCTGGAATGCTGGATGCCCTTGGGCTTGCCGGTGGAGCCGGAGGTGTAGAGCAGGAACAGCGGATGCTCGGCATCCACCCACGCCGGTTCGCAGTGCGCAGGCTGACCCTGCACCACGTCATGCCACCACAGGTCGCGGCCCGGCTGCATCGGCACGTCGTGCGCGGTGTGCCGCAGCACGATCACCTTCTCGATGCTGGCGGCGCCTTCGGCCAGCGCCTTGTCGGTGGCGGATTTGAGCTCCACCACCTTGCCGCCCCGATGGCCGCCATCGGCGGTGATGACGAAGCGCGCGCCGGCATCCTCGATCCGGTCACGCAGGCTCAGCGCCGAGAAGCCGCCGAACACCACCGAATGGATGGCGCCGATGCGCGCGCAGGCCTGCATGGCGATGATGGCTTCCGGCACCATCGGCATGTAGATGATGACGCGGTCGCCCTGCTGCACGCCCAGGCCACGCAGCGTTTGCGAACCTGCAGACTTCGGCATGCAACTGGCCGTAGGTGAGCCGGCGCACTGCGCCGCCCTCGGCCTCGAATATGAGCGCGGGATCATCGCGCCGTTCGGCCAGCTGCACGTCCAGGCATTCCCACGAGACATTGAGCTTGCCGTCGGTGAACCAGCGGTAGTTGGGCGCCGCGCTGGCATCGAGCGTGCGCGTGAAGGGCTTGTGCCACACCAGCGCCGAGCGAGCCTGCTCGGCCCAGAATCCTTCCGGGTCGCGCGCGGCGTGTTCGTGCAGGCGCGCGAGTTCCGCGGCGTCGGGATACGCGTTGCGCGCGAAGCCATCGGGTGGCGGGAAGCTGCGGTTCTCGACGAGAACGGACTGGATGTTGTTGTCGGACATGATCAGGCCATCATAAGCCGTCAAGCCTGCGGCAGGCGTGCGGCCTGGTTCCGGATGAGCGAACCGAACCCGTTGCTGCCGCAGAAATCGTCGATGGCCGGCAGGTCAGGCGGCCGGCGCTGCAACTGGTGGCGCGTCACGGGCAACATTACGTCACATCGGATGCGCGTTAGCTGGCGTGCGAGGAAGGCGGCCTCGCGGTGCTGCGCAAGGCGCGCCACCACGGCGGCCGCGCCGCGCAGCGGCAGGTCGTGCACCACGTCGAGCCGCTCATAGAGCTCCTCCAGCGTAGCGAACGCGCGCATCAGCACGGTGGCGGTCTTCGGGCCCACTCCCGGCACGCCGGCGATGTTGTCGACCGCATCGCCGGTAAGCGCGAGGTAATCGGCGTAGCGATCGGGCGCAACGCCGAAGCGCCCTTCGATCTCGCCATGGTGGTAGCGCGCGTTGCCGCTGTAATCCCAGTACACATCGCCCGGCGTGATCAGCTGCGCCAGGTCCTTGTCGCGCGAGACGATCGTGGAGCGCAGGCCTTCGGCGCGCATGCGCGCGGCCAGCGTGCCGATGAGATCGTCGGCCTCGAACTCCGGGCTGTCGAACCAGGCGATGCCAAGCCGTTCGCAGTACTGACGGCAGCGCTCGAACTGCAGCACATCAGGTCCGGCGGCGCGGGTTCGCGGTTGGCCTTGTAAGCCGGGTAGATCCGGTTGCGGAACGAGGTGGACAGGCTGGCGTCGAAGGCCACCGCGATGTAGCGCGGCTTCTCGCGCTCGATCAGGTCACCCAGGAAGCGCGCGAAGCCATACAGCGCGTGCACCGGATTGCCATCGCGGTCGACCATGTCCGGCGGCAGCGAGTAGTACGCGCGGAACACGTACACGGAAGCATCGATGAGATAGATCAGGAGGCCCCCGAGGCCGGTTTGCTAGTTCAGCCAGCCCTGGATGCGCGCGTGCAGCGGGCTGCTGCGCGGAAAATGGGCCAGCAGGTACTGCATCTGGTCGGCCAGCACGCGGCGGCCTTTCAGGAAAATGTATTCGGCGTACGTGGGCGTGAACGGCACGGCCACCAGCTGCATGTGCGCCTGCTCCGGCGTGCGCGAGGCCTTGGCGTTGTTGCACCGGCGGCAGGCGGTGACCACGTTGTTCCAGGTGTCCTTGCCGCCCTGGCTGAAGGGCCGGATGTGGTCGCGCGACAGATCAGCGGTGGCAAAGCGCTGCGCGCAGTACATGCAGATGTAGCCGTCGCGGCGGAACAGCGTCTGGTTGTTCAGCGGCGGAACGTAGTCGTGGCGCGTGTTGCCCGGGTTGGCGGTGTGCCCGATGGTGGCGATGATCGAGCTGACCTCGAGCACGGTGCGACGGCCCGACATCGCATTCGTGCCGCCATGCAGCCGGTACAGCGTGGAGCCGCAGGCATAGGCCACCTGTCCCTGGTGGTACAGGCGCGCGGCTTCCTTGTAATCGACCCACTCCAGCGGCATGCCGGCCACATCGGCGCGCAGCACCGGCTGGCCCAGCCCGTGGTCGGCGCGATTGCTGACGATCTTCAGGTCGAAATCGGCGGCTTCGCGGGCCGTCGATCGATGAGGTTCGTTCCGGTTCACTTCGCCCAAGATTATGATAGGGCCGCATTACAAACAACGCGGCGGGGCCATCCGGCCGACCCGCCCCTTCCCGAAAACGGAGTTGCACGATGAAAACCTGGCGCGTGGCTGCTGGCAGCGGCATCGAAGGCCTGAAAACCCAGACCGAGCCCCCCGCCGCGCTGGGCCCCACCTCGGTGCGCGTTCGCCTGCGCGCCGCCACGCTCAACTACCGCGACCTGATGGTGCTCAAGGGCTGGTACCCGGTCAGCGGCACCGGCCCGCTGGTGCCGGGCTCGGATGGCGCCGGCGATGTCATAGAGACTGGCGCCGCCGTCACGCGCTTCAAGGTGGGTGACCGCGTCACCACCTGCTTCTTCCCGGACTGGATCGAAGGCCGCATGAGCCTGCCCCGCATCGCCACGGCGCTGGGTGCAGGTGGCGCGGGCACGCTGGCCGAGGAAGTGGTGCTGGATGAGCGCTCGCTGGTGGCAACCCCCGCGCACCTCGACTACGCGCAGGCCGCCTCGCTCACCTGCGCCGGCGTCACGGCCTGGAATGCGCTTTTCGAGACCGGCGGGCTCAAGCCCGGCCAGACGGTGCTGCTGCTGGGCACGGGCGGCGTTTCCATCTGGGCGCTGCAGCTGGCGCGCGCCGCCGGCGTGCGGGCCATCATCACCTCTTCATCCGATGCCAAGCTGGAGCGCGCCCGATCGCTGGGCGCCGACGCGCTGATCAACTACACGAAGAATCCCGAGTGGTCCGGCGAGGTGCGCAAGCTCACCGGTGGCGAAGGCGTGGACGTGGTGCTGGAGGTCGGCGGCGAGAAGACCGCGCAGCAGTCACTGGCCTCGGTGCGCATGCAGGGCACGGTGGTGATCATTGGCGGCGTCAGCGGCTTCGGCGGCGCCATCAACCCGCGCTCGCTGATCGTGGGCGCGACGCGCGTGCAGGGTGTCTACGTGGGCAGCCGGCAGATGCACGAGGACCTGGCGCGCTTCGTTTCGGGCTCGAAGATCGCGCCCGTGGTCGACAAGGTGTTCGCCTTCGGAGAAGCGCCCGAGGCCTACCGGCATTTCGAGGCCGGCAGGCATTTCGGCAAGGTGGGCGTGGCGCTGGTCTAGGGCCTGAGGATCCGGTTGGTGCGCCAGGGTTCCTCTGGCGCACGAAGCTCGATGCCCCCGGCGATGGCGGGCCCGTCGGCCTGCAGCAGCGGGGCCGTGCCTGTGCACAGCGTGTTGCCGCTCTGGCGGTAGGCCATCGCCACGCGCAGCTTCTCCTCGAGCGTATCGCCCAGGTCGTGCGCGTAGTCCTCGCTGGCGGCGCAACCAGGCAGGTTGGCCTGCGCATCGGCAGCGGCGCGCGTGGCAGAGAACCCATCGGCGTAGTCGCCAAAGCCCAGTGCGTTCACGCCGCGGAACTGGATCGAAAAGTACGTGGTGCCGCAGTTGTCCTGGGGATAGAACCCGTAGGGCTTGCCGCAGGTGGTGCCGCCGATCTGGTACACCGAGACGCCGATGCCCCTGAGGGCATTGATGATCGATTCGCTGGCCGAGCAGGTGTCATCCGACGTGAGCACGTACACGCGGCCCAGGTCGAGCGTCGGCAGCGAACTGGTGGTGCTGGCGAACACCGTGGTCGACGCGAACGGCAGCGGATCGAGCGCGTTGCCGGTCACCGGATTGGTGGTGGGGTGCTTGCTGTTGAACTGCGTGCGTTCGAAGACCCTGCCATTGGTGCGGGCGGAGCCAGCGATCATGTAGGCCAGCTCGCTGGCGATGGCCAGGTATCCGCCGCCGTTGTAGCGCAGGTCGAGCACCAGGTCCTGGATGTTGCCGGCCTTGAGCTGGTTGACCGCGGTGATCAGCTGCTGCTCGGCCGCCACGGTGTGGTCGTTGAACAGCAGGTAGCCCAGGTTGCCGCCGGCGGTGGGAATGACGCTGGCCAGCGGCACGGCGCTGAACGAAACAGCCGTGGCATTGAGCGTGAGCGTGCGCGTGGTGCCGGCGCGGTCGCGGATGCCCAGCTGGTGGCTGGAACCGCTGGCCGGCGAGAACAGCGCCGCGTTGATGGTGTCGACGCCGGCCTGGGTGTTGTTGTTCACCACGTCCACGCCATCGATGGAAACCAGCTCCGCGCCGCGACCGATGCCCAGCGTTGCGGCCTGGGTGCCAGCCTGCACGAACTGCGCGACGATGCGGCGCGGCGGCGTGCCCTGCACGAGGTCCCACGAAATGCCATAGCCCAGCGAAGTGCCCGACTGCGAGAGCTGGTAGTAGGCCGCGGTGTCGTAGGTGAAGTGGAACTGGTCCTTGGCCCTGCCAGTGGGAGTGAGCGCGGTGGTTTTCAGCAGGTCGAAATAGCCCTTCACGTCGGCTACCGACGAGGGGTCGCGGTCGGAGACCTCGTTGAACCACAGGTACAACTCGTTGGTCCACGAGCGCAGGAAATGCTTTTCCGCGAGCAGGCTGCCCGCCACATCGGTGTATGCGCGGCCGGTATCCGGATTCACTCCGGTGCGCGGCACGGCGCATTGCGAGGCGAAGGTGCTGGAGGCCGGGTAGACGCCAACCGTGTAGGCGATGGCCGGCGGATTGGTGGTGGGTGGGGTGGTCGTCGGGGGAGTGGTGGTGCCCCCGCCTCCGCCGCCGCCACAGCTTCCAAGCACCAGACCGGTCCCGACGAGCAGCATTGTGCGCAAGTGAATCATCCTGACTCCTGAATCGAACTGGCCGCCGGCGCCCCGAACCTTCAAGCTTGGCGAGTTGAAGACGCCAGTTTGCCAGATCGCGATCGAAACGCCGCTGCGACGACTTTTCGATTATCACCCCGTGCCGGGAGCCGTTCCCGGTGCCCGGGTGCGCGTGCCCTTCGGGCGCCAGCACCTGGTGGGCATCGTGGTGTCGCATATGTCACACAGCGATGTGCCGGCGGAGAAGCTGCGCAGCATCGAGGCGGTGCTCGATCCCGCGCCGCTGTTCTCGGCCGCCGACCTGAAGCTGCTGCAGTGGGCGGCGGAGTACTACCACCATCCGGTCGGCGAGGTCTTCGCCACCGCGCTGCCGCGCCTGCTGCGCCAGGGACGGGATGTGGCGCCGGTGCGGCGCAGCTGGCGGATCACGGATGCGGGACGCGCCGCGCTGGCCCAAGGCGCTCTGCAACGAGCGCACCGCCAGCAGCAACTGCTGGGGCACATCGCCACGACCGGCGAGTGCGACGAGTCGGCGCTGGAGGCGGCCGTGCCGGGGTGGCGCCCGCTTGCCCGCGCGCTGCGCGACAAATCGCTGCTCGAGTTCCATGAGCAGTCGCTGACCGCTGCCGCCAGTGGCGGCACGCAGCCGGTCGAGACCGGCCCCGTGCTGACCGGCGCGCAACTGGCGGCGGTCGAAACGCTGACGGCGCCCGGCCTTGCCGGGGCTTTTCTGCTGGATGGCGTGACGGGCAGCGGCAAGACCGAGGTATACCTGCGCGCCGCGGGCGCCGTGCTGGCGCGCGGCGGCGCCGTGCTGGTGATGTGCCCGGAGATCGGACTCACGCCGCAGCTGCTCGAACGCTTCGAAAAGCGCTTCGAGGTGCCCATCGCTGCGCTGCACTCGGGCCTTACCGATGGCGCCCGCGCCCGCGCCTGGCACCTGGCCGCCACGGGTGGCGCGCGCATCGTGGTGGGCACGCGCTCGGCGGTGTTCACGCCGATTCCGGACCTGGGGCTGATCATCGTCGACGAGGAACACGATGCCTCGTACAAGCAGCAGGAAGGGGGCTTTCGCTATTCAGCGCGGGACCTGGCGCTGCTGCGAGCCCAGCAGCGCGGCGTGCCGGTGGTGCTGGGCTCGGCCACGCCTTCGCTTGAATCGCTGCACAACGTGACGCTGGGGCGCCTGACGCACATCGAGCTGCCCGAGCGCGCCGGCAGCGCCACGCCGCCGCGCATCGCGCTGATCGACATGCGCGCGCATCCGGTGAACAAGGGCATTGCAACGCCGCTGCGCCATGCCATACAGCGACACCTGGATGCCGGCGCGCAGGTGCTGCTGTTCATCAATCGCCGCGGCTACGCGCCCACGCTGCTGTGCCAGAGCTGCGGCTGGGTTGCGCCCTGCAACAGCTGCGATGCGCGGCTGACCGTGCACCTGGCCAGAGGCGCCCGCGCCAGTGGCGCGCTGGCCTGCCACCACTGCGGCGCCGAGGCGGCTCGTCCCGAGCGCTGCCCGCGCTGCGGCTACGAGCTGCACCCGCTGGGCCATGGCACCGAGCGCGTGGAGGAAACCCTGGCGGAGTTCTTTCCCGGCCATGCGGTGGAGCGCTTCGACCGCGACAGCCTGCGCGCGCCCCAGCAGCTCCACGCTGCCATCGACCGCGTGCACAGCGGCAGCGCGCGGATCCTGGTGGGCACGCAGATGCTCACCAAGGGCCACCACTTTCCCGATGTGACGCTGGTGGGCGTGCTCAATGCCGACCAGAGCCTGTTCAGCACGGATTTTCGCGCCGCCGAACGCCTGGCGCAGACCATCGTGCAGGTGGCCGGCCGGGCCGGCCGGGCCGACCGGCCCGGCGAGGTGCTGATCCAGAGCCAGTATCCCGACCACCCGCTGCTGAAGACGCTGCTGGACAGCGGCTATGCCGGCTTCGCCGCCGACGCGCTGCAGGAACGCGAGGCGGCCCGCTGGCCGCCCTTTTCGCGCCTGGCGCTGCTGCGCGCCTCCGACACTCAGCCCGAGGTCGCGCTGAAATTCCTCCGCGCGGCGCGGCAGCTGGCCACGCCCGCCGCCGGCGTGGCGCTGCTCGGCCCGGTGCCCGCGGCCATGGTCCGCCGGGCCGACCGCTACTACGCCCAGCTGATGGTGGAAAGCAGCCAGCGGACCCGCCTGCAGGCCTTCCTGGCCGGGTGGGTGCCCGCGGTGGAACAACTGGAGAAGCCGCGCTCGCTGCGCTGGGTGCTGGACGTCGACCCGCTGGAAGTACTGTGAGCCGGGCCGCGCAGGTAGACTTGCCAGCCCTCCCGACCACCAGAAAAGCACCTTGAAGCAGGAAATCGAGCAATTGCTGCACGCCGCGCTGGCGCGGCTCTCGGGCACCGTGCTGCCCGCGGACACATCCCTGGAAAACCTGGGCGTGGAGCGCACCCGCGATGCGGCCAATGGCGACTTCGCCACCAACATCGCCATGCGCCTGGCAAAGATCGCGCGCAAGCCTCCGCGCGAACTGGCCGAGGCCATTGTCGGCGCGCTGCAGCAGGATGCGGCCGTCGAGAAAGTGGAGATCGCCGGCTCCGGCTTCATCAATTTCTTCCTGGCGCGCGACGCGCATGCCAGCGTCGTGCGACGCATCCATGAACTGGGCGATGCCTTCGGCCGCAATGGCAGCGGGGCCAATCGCAAGGTGCTGGTGGAGTTCGTGTCGTCGAATCCCACCGGCCCGCTGCACGTGGGACATGGCCGGCACGGCGCCTACGGGGCGAGCGTGGCCAACCTGCTTGAAGCCAACGGCTATGCCGTGCACCGCGAGTACTACATCAACGATGCCGGGCGGCAGGTGGACATCATCGCCGTCAGCGTGTGGCTGCGGTACCTGGAGGCCTGTGGCGAGGAGTTCGCCTTCCCGGCCAACGGCTACAAGGGCGACTACGTGCGCGAGATCGCCGCCGAGCTGCTGCAGCAGGCCGGCCAGATGCTGGTGCGCCCCGAAGGCCAGATCTTCGGCAACCTGCCAGCGGACGAGCCGGAGGGCGGCAACAAGGAAACCTACATCGACGCGGTGATCGGCCGCGCGCGCGAACTGATCGGCGATGCGGATTTCCGCGACATCTCGCAGCTCGCGCTGAAGATCATCATCAAGGACATGGAAGACGACCTGCGCGAATTCGGCGTGGTGTATGACCGCTGGTATTCCGAAGCGTCGCTGTCGACCAACGGCGCCATCGACCGCGCGCTCGAACGCCTGCGAAAGCAGGACCATGTCTACGAGAAGGACGGCGCGCTGTGGTTCCGCGCCACCGCCTTCGGCGACGAGAAGGACCGCGTGGTGGTGCGCGAGAACGGCGTGAAGACCTACTTCGCCTCGGACATCGCCTATCACCTGGACAAGCGCGAACGCGGCTTCGAGATCCTGCTCGACATCCTGGGCTCGGACCACCACGGCTACACCGCGCGCGTTCGCGCGGGCCTTGCGGCGATGGGCGAACCGGCCGATTCGCTGGAAGTGCAGCTGGTGCAGTTCGTGTCGCTGTATCGCGGCGGCGAGAAGGCGGCCATGTCCACGCGCGCCGGCGAGTTCATCACGCTCCGGCAACTGCGCGGCGAGGTGGGCAACGACGCGGCGCGATTCTTCTACGTGATGCGCAGCCACGACCAGCCGCTGGATTTCGACCTTGAGCTGGCCAAGAGCCGCAGCAACGACAACCCGGTGTACTACATCCAGTACGCCCATGCGCGCGTGGCCAGCGTGCTGCGGCAGATGGCGGCCAAGGGGCATGCCTTCGACAAGGCCGTGGGCCTGGCGAGCCTCGCCACGCTGTCGGCTTCGCATGAATCGGCGCTGCTGACCACGCTGGGCCGCTATCCGGAGCTGATCGAGCGCGCGGGCGCCAACCGCGCGCCGCACGCGCTGGTGCACTACCTGCAGGAGCTCGCGAACAATTTCCACACCTGGTACAACGCCGAGCAGTTCATCGTCGACGACGCCCCGCTTCGCAACGCGCGCATCGCGCTGGCGCTGGCCACGCAGCAGGTGGTGCGCAACGGGCTGACGATGCTGGGAGTGTCGGCGCCGGAGACCATGTGACACGACCGCGGCAACCGCTGAGCGCGCGCGACTACAAGGGCGGATCCCGCCAGGGCGGCGGCCTGCCGCTGCACTACCGCACCTTTGGCGCCGGCCTGGGCCTTGGCCTTGCCGTGGCGCTGGCGGTGTTTGTGATGGACCGGCACCACGGGCCACAGGCGGCGGAGGTGAAACCCCAGCCCCAGGCGGCGGCCAAGCGCGATGCGGGGGACGAAACGCCAGCCGCGGCCGATCCGGCCGCGCAGTACGACTTCTACAGCATGCTGCCCAAGTTCGAGATGGAAGTGCCGCAGAAGGGCAAGCCCCCGCAGCGCGACACAGCCGTGGCCGCAGTGGAACAGCCGGGCGCCTATGTGCTGCAGGTGGGCTCTTACCGCAATCGCGAGGAAGCCGAACGGGTGCGCTCGAAGGTGGAGAAGCTCGGCATCGAGGCCAAGGTGCAGCATGTGTCGATCGACACCGACGAGCTGCACCGCGTGCTGGTGGGCCCAATCCGGGACCTGTCCAAGCTCAATTCGACGCGGCGCGAACTGCGCGCGGCGAATTTCGATGTGATGATGCAGCGCGTCGGAGACTAAGCGAAATATTTTTGTGACGGGTTTCACACGCCGCACCCTCAAGGTGCAGCGATAGCTGCCGATACAGCGTTGCAGCATGGATGCTTCCCCTCTTCTGATCGAATGCGTTGCGGCAACGACGAATCATCGTGACCGCGACGAAATAGAGTTTTCGCTGGTGCAACTGCTCCTGCAGTTCCTCGCCGCGGACTCGGTGACGCTCGTCAAGTTGCGCCACGAGGCCGGCGTGCCGCGCGCCACGCACTGCCTGGCGGGCACGACCCGCGCCGATGGCGGCGTGGATGTCACCCGCCGCCGCGACAATGTCGAGAGCCTGGCGGGCCTGCCGTTGTGGAAGGACTGCATCGAAAGCGGCGAACCCACGCTGGGCAGGACCGCCAATGGCGGCTGCGAGATCCTGTTCCCGCTGCACGGCGACAACGGCCACGTGATCGGGATCCTGGAAGTCGTGGGTCTGCGCACCCCGGAGCCGCGAGAGCTGATGCTGATCAACGGCGTGCTGCGCATCGTGCGCAACCACCTGGCGCTGCTCGACTACGGCGAACGCGACACGCTCACGGGCCTGCTGAACCGCAAGACCTTCGAGGCGCAGTTCGAGAAACTGCGCCGCGAACTGGCCGCCGCCACCAGCGCCATCGCGCGCGACTGCTGGATCGGCGTGCTCGACATCGACCACTTCAAGGCCGTGAACGACGGCTACGGCCATGTGATCGGCGACGAGGTGCTGCTGCTGGTCAGCCAGATCATCCAGCGCAATTTCCGCGGCGAGGATCGCGTCTACCGCTTCGGCGGCGAGGAATTCGTGGTGCTGCTGCGCGAGACTTCAGAGGTCGACACGGGCAATGTGATGGAACGGCTGCGCGCCGCCGTCGAGGCCCATCGCTTTCCGCAGGTGGGCAGGGTCACGACCAGCATCGGCTGGACGCGCATCCGGCTGCACGATGCGCCGGCTGGCGCCATTGGCCGCGCCGACGCGGCGCTCTATTACGCCAAGAAGAATGGCCGGAACCGCGTCTTCCAGCATGAACAGCTGGTGGCGCAGGGCGAGCTCGAGGGCGAAGCAGCCGTCCTCGAGCACGAGATCGAACTGTTCTAGCGCGCGGGCGCCGGGGGAGCCGCTGGTGCGGGCGGTGCGGGCGGCGCGGGCGGCGCGGGCGGCACGCCGGGCAACACCGGCACCCCCATGCGGCCCTGCAGCCTGCGCAGGGTTTCCAGGTCCACCTTGCCGACAATGTTGATCAGCACCAGCTCCTTCGGTTCGGAGGCGATGAAGAACATGCCGCCATCGGTGGCGTTGTCGCGCAGCCACATCTCGACGCGATCTTCCTTGTCACGCACCGACAGCAGCTTCTTCCAGCCCTGCGCCTGTACCTGCGCCAGCACCGGTTCGATGTCGCGCATCGAGTACTGGCCGGGCTTGTCGAAGGAGAACACCTTCAGGTAGATGCCCTGCAGGCCCTTCACCGTCTCGGCGAACTGCGGATCCACGCCACCGCCTCCCGAGAGGAACGCGCCCGCGGTGCGCAGCGTGTCCCCATCCATGTCGATGTCCACGGACTCCGTGGCCTTCGAGGCCAGGCCCGACAGATCCGGCAGCTTCAGGCGTGCCGACTGCGCCAGCACCAGCGCCGGCGCAAAGGCCAGCACCAGCAGCAATCCCATGCGTTTCATATTCCGTTCTCCATGTTCTGTCCGCGGTTCAGCTTCTGCTGCACCTGATTGAGCTGTGAGCTTGTGATCTCGAGCGCGATCGCCAGTTGCTGGGCCGACTGCAGGCGCTGCGCCTCGCGCTGCTGCTGCACGATGCCCAGGGCCACCACCGCCAGCACGCCCGAGGCGGCCAGCGCCAGCGGCAAATGCCAGCGCGCGCGGCGCCTGGCCTGCGACTGGGCATTCACCCGCGCCATCACGCGCTGGGTGAAATCCGGCGGGGGTTCCTCGACGCGCAGCGCGCGTCGCAGTGATTCTTCAATGTCCATGTCCATCTCCGGCCTGCTGCGCGCGCAGCCACTCGAGCGAGCGGCGCAGGTGACTCTTGACCGTATTCACCGGCATGTCGAGTGCCGCGGCGATCTCGGTGGGCTCCAGGTCTTCCTGGAAACGCAGCGTCACCACGGCGCGCGGCGCCGCGGGCAGCTGCAGCAGCAGGCGCTGCAGGCGCCTTGCCCACAGCGGGTCGGTTGCGTTGTCGCAGCCCGCGGGCTCGTGGTCGGCGTCGATCTGCACCAGCCGCGGCGCGCGCTCGCGGGCGCGCAGCCGGTCGATGCTGCGATGGCTGACGGTGCGCAGCAGCCAGTGCAGCACGTGCGAGGGACCGGTGACCTGCGCCAGCGCGGCATGCAGCTGCACGAAGGCATCCTGCGCCAGTTCTTCTGCATCCTCGCGACTGCCGGTGAGCCGCAGCGCCACGCTGAACACGCGCGACTGGTGGGCGCGAATCAGCCGGGCGAAGGCGAGGTTGTCGCCGCGCTGCGCGGCCGCCAGGTCGTCGGCCACCGCGGCGGCCCCCTGCAGCCCCAGCGCCGCGGGCGGCAAGGCGCCCTGGTCGCCCGGGGTTTCGAATGGGGATATGACTTGCAGGCTCACATCTCCCCTATACGCCCAAACCCCCGGGAGGGGGTGCACGAACCTTGGGGGACAGAGGGGGTCAGCCCTGGCTGGTCAGCTGCAGGCGCGGGGCGATGACGGTCCGCTCGGTCTCGACCACGTCGGATTCAGGCATGGGGCGGCCCAGGAAATACCCCTGCGCATAGTGGCACCCGAGCGACTGCAGGATGGCCAGCTGCTCGGCGGTTTCCACGCCCTCGCCGACGCTGCACTTGCCCAGGTTCTCCACCAGCGTGATCGTGGCGTGGATCACCGCCAGCGTATCGGGGCCGGCTGACAGCCCGTTGATGAACGAGCGGTCGATCTTGATCACATCGAAGGGATATTCGCGCAGGCAGCCCAGCGAAGAAGTGCCCGTGCCGAAATCGTCCATCGCGAGCCTGACGCCGATCTCGCGCAGCCGGTGCATCAGCGCGAGCGAGGCCTCCGGGTCGCGCATCACCTCGCGCTCGGTGACTTCCAGCTGCAGGCTCTGCGGCGGCAGACCTGCCGCGTCGAGCGCCGCGCGCACGCCGTCGAGCAGCCGCTGGCCCTGGGCCAGCTCCGCGCGCGACACGTTCACGCTGACCACGCGCGGCGCCTTGTCCGGATCCAGCTTCTGCCAGCGCGCCAGCGCCGCGCAGCTCTCGCGCATCACCCACTCACCCACGGGCACGATGAGGCCGGATTCCTCGGCCACCGGCACGAACTCCCCGGGCGAGATCGCCCCGAGCGTCGGATGCTTCCAGCGGATCAGCGCCTCCACGGAAGAGCGTCGGCCCGTATCGAGCTCGACGATGGGCTGGTACACCAGCGAGAGCTGCTCGGTGCCCAGCGCCTCGCGCAGGCTGGTCTCGATCGTCAGGTTGCGCGTCAGGCGCGTGTGCATGTCGTCGTTGAAGAACACGGCGCAGGCGCGGCCGGCGTGCTTGGCCTCGTACATGGCCAGGTCCGCGTTGCGCACGATGGTCTCGGCGTCGTCGTCGCCCGTCTGGCTGGTGACGATGCCCACGCTGGCCGTGGAGTGCACGTCGCGGCCATGGATGCGGTAGGGCTGCGACAGCGACTTCAGCAGCCGATCGGCGATGCGCCCGGCATCCTCTGGCCGCTCGATGTCGTTGAGCAGCAGCAGGAATTCATCCCCGCCGAAGCGGGCGATCTGGTTGCTGGAACCGGGCGTGGCATCGGAGCTGCGCATCGACCGGCGCAGGCGTTCGGCCATCAGCACCAGCAGTTCGTCGCCGGCCTGGTGGCCCATGGCGTCGTTCACCACCTTGAAGCGGTCGAAGTCCAGGAACAGCACGGCGAGCATCTTCTGCCCACCAGTGCGCACGCGATCGATGGCCTCTTTCAGCCGGTCCATGAATTGCAGGCGGTTGGCGAGCCCGGTGAGACGGTCGTGCCGCGCCGCATCGGCAAGCTCCCTCTCCACGGCCTTGCGATGCGAGATGTCCTGCACCACCGACCAGACCACCTCGCGCCCGGCGGCATCCTTCATGCGGATGCCGGAGATCATGACCGGGTAGCGTGTGCCGTCCTTTCGAAGCAGCTCGCGTTCGCGATGGCCGGTGGGCTGGTTCAGCGGACCGCCATCCTCGCGCGCGGCCAGCTGGTCGAAGCACATCGTCAGCATTTCCTCGCGCCTGAATCCGCCGGGCTCGAGGAACGCGTCATTCACCTGCAGGAAGCGGCGGGTGCGGAAGTCCGTCAGCGCGATGCCGACGGGGGAGCGTTCGAACAGCGAGCGGAACTTGCGCTCGCTTTCCATCAATGCGGATTCGGCTGTCTTGCGCGCGGTGATGTCCAGCTGCGTGCCGACGACCCGGATCGGACTGCCATCCGGCTTGCGCTCGATCACGGTGCCGCGCGACATCACCCAGACCCAGTAGCCGTCTGCGTGGCGCAGGCGGAAGTCCAGCTGGTACACGTAGTCGCGGTTCCGGAAACACTCGGCGACCACGGTGTCGACCTTGGGCAGGTCATCCGGATGCACCAGCGATCGCCAGTGCTCCACGGAGAGCGGCTCGGCCGGATCCAGGTGCAGGCCCAGCATCTGCGACCAGCGCTCGCTGACATGGATGCGGTCGGAACCCACGCGCGCTTCCCAATAGCCCACGCCGGTGCCTTCGATCACGGCGGTCAGGCGCTCCTGCTGCTGCAACAGCTCGCGCCGGTTGCGCTCGGAATTCGTGCGACCTCGGAAATAGATCAGGCCCGAAAGCGCGGCGAGGAATCCCGCGGCTGCAATGTCGGTGGGACCGAAGCGGTCCAGGCCACCGCCCAGGATCGCCATCAGCATCGCCGCCGCGCAGGACGCCAATGCGACGGCGAATGATTCAAGCCCCGCGCGCAGCCTGCTGCGCAGGTACCCGGGCGTATCCCGCGCGCGAGGATTGGAAATGAGGAACATGTCACCGGTGTAACGGCCGCCAAGCCCCACGTTGGAGCGGGCCGGACCGAATATGTGATAGGTTTCTCGCCCGCATGAGCATCACGGATGAAGAAATCGTACGGGCGGCGAGCTCCCTCGGGGTCATCGCGGGCGGCGCCAACACGGCGCATCGCATCCTGGCCGCTTTGTGTGACGCAAGTCTCGATGCGCGGCAGATCGCCGAGGTGATCCAGCGCGAGCCGGCCCTGTCGGTGCGCGTGCTGAAGGTCGCCAACTCCGCCTTCTATGGCAGCTCGCGCAATGTCGGCACGCTGGACCGGGCGCTGATGCTGCTGGGCCTTGATTCGGTGCGCGGCATCGCCGCAGCCGCCTGCCTGGATCGCAGCGTGGCGCGCCGCAGCCAGCAGGCCCCCATCGATCCGCGCGCGCTGGCGCTGCACAGCGTGGCCAGCGCTTTCGCGGCCGAAGCCCTTGCCAGGCGCAGCGGCCGGGCCGCAGCCACCGAAGCCTTCATGTCCGCGCTGCTGCACGACTTCGGCGTGCCGGTCCAGGAACGCGTGGACTCGGCCGGCGTGACGAAGCTGTTGGAAGCGCTGGCCCGGGATCCCGAGGCGCAGGTCGGTGAGCTCGAGGCGCAGCTGGTGCAGGTGGGCCATGGCCGCTGCGCCGAGGTGGTGTTCGAGAACTGGCGGCTGCCGCAGTCCATCGTGCTGGCCACCCGGTACCACGATGATCCCTCCCGGGCCCCGGAGCCGGCGCGCGACCTGACGACGCTGGTGCACCTGGGCGTGCAGCTGGCGCTCGAGGCAGGATTCACCCATCCACTCGAACCCCGGCTTCTTCGCCTCCCCCGCGAACCGCTGCTCAAGGCACTGAACCTGGAGCCGGACGCCGTCACGTCCATCATGGAAGGTCTCTCCGAGCGGGTGCTGCTGGTGACGGAATCGGGCTGACCGCTGCACGGTTGGTTGGATAAACTAACCGTTCCATTACCTGGGGGGATGATCGTGAACGCAGCTGTCCAGAACGGCGCCGATACCGCGTGGATGTTGACTTCGACTGCGCTGGTGCTCTTCATGACCCTGCCGGGCCTCGCGCTGTTCTACAGCGGCCTGGTGCGCGGCAAGAACTCGCTCTCCATCCTCGTGCAGTGCTTCGCCATAACCGGCCTGGTGTCGATGCTGTGGTTCGCGGTTGGCTACAGCCTGGCCTTCGGCAACGGCGGCGGCGCGCAGGACTTCATCGGCGGGCTGGACCGCGCGCTGTTCTCCGGCATGGGCCGCGACAGCCTGACGGGCAGCATTCCGGAAACGCTGTTCGCGATGTTCCAGATGACCTTCGCCATCATCACCCCGGCGCTGGTCATCGGCGGCTATGCCGAGCGCGTGCGCTTCAGCGT
The DNA here is from genome assembly GCA_016720075.1 of Pseudomonadota bacterium. Lineage (GTDB taxonomy): Bacteria > Pseudomonadota > Gammaproteobacteria > Steroidobacterales > Steroidobacteraceae > ZC4RG30. The sequence continues at coordinate 66,930 of JADJXW010000008.1, read as the reverse complement.
GGTGCTGTGGTTCTCCGCGCTGTGGCTGCTGCTGGTCTATGTGCCGGTGGCGCACTGGGTGTGGGGCGGCGGCTGGATGGCCCGGCTCGGCGTGATGGATTTCGCCGGTGGCATCGTGGTGCACGTGAATGCCGGCATGGCGGCGCTGGTCTGCGCGCTGGTCATCGGCCGGCGGCGGGGGTTCCCGCATGTGGCCATGGCACCGCACAGCCTGCCGCTGGCCGCCTGCGGCGCGGGGCTGCTGTGGGTGGGCTGGTTCGGCTTCAACGGCGGCAGCGCGCTGGCCGCCAATGGCACGGCCACGATGGCAGTGCTCACCACGCACCTGGGCGCTTCGGCCGGCGCCTTCGCGTGGATGCTCGTGGAATGGAAGCGCTACGGCAAACCGAGCCTGCTGGGCGTGATCACCGGCATGGTGGCGGGACTCGGCACCATCACGCCGGCGTCCGGCTTCGTCGGGCCTGCCGGGGCACTGGCCATCGGCTTCATCGCCGGCATCGTGTGCTTCTCGGCCACGCAGTTCCTGAAGCGCGTGCTGCACCTGGATGATTCGCTCGATGTGTCGCCCGTGCACGGCGTGGGCGGCGTGGTCGGCAGCCTGCTCACCGGCGTATTCGCGGCGGTGTCGCTGGGAGGCAGCGGCTTCACGGTGCAGAAGTCCATGCTGGCGCAGCTGGGCGTGCAGGCGCTGGGCATCGGCGTCACCATGCTCTGGTGCGGGTTCATCACCTGGCTGCTGCTGAAGCTGCTCGATGCGACGCTGGGGCTGCGCGTCAGCGAGGAGTCCGAGTCCGAGGGCCTCGACCTGGCCTCGCATGGCGAGCGCGGCTACAGCCCTTGAGGTGTATCGGTTTGTAACAAATGGCGCGCGCGCCCACGGCGCGCGCTGTCCTTCGCGGATACTGCTCGCCACGGTGCCACAACGCACTCGCAGTGAAGGACGGCCGACATGGCCCAATCGAACAATGCCCACAGCCTCGCCGGCGCCTCCATCAGCTGGGTGGAACGCGGCCTGGTGCCCGATCCGCTGATCCGAGCCGGCATCCGGCGCCTGTCCGAGCAGCGTCGTGTCGAGATCGAGGCCGATGATGCCGAAGGCTCGGCGGCCCTTACCGAGCGCTTCATCGAGGCGATGCGCCTGGCGCCGATCGCGCCGCTGCCGCACCTGGCGAACGAGCAGCACTATGAAGTGCCCGCCGAGTTCTTCGCAAAAGTACTGGGTCCGCAGCGCAAGTACAGCAGTGCCTGGTGGCCCGAGGGCACCGCCACGCTGGCCGAGGCCGAGGAGCTGGCGCTGGCCGAAACGGCCGCCCGCGCCGGCCTCGAGAATGGGCAGGACGTGCTGGAGCTGGGCTGCGGCTGGGGTTCGCTCACGCTGTGGATGGCGCGGCGGTACCCGGCCAGCCGCATCGTCGGGGTTTCCAACTCGCATCGCAGCGCGAGTCCATCATGGCCCGCGCGCGCAGCCGGCCTCGACAACGTCGAGATCCGCACCGCCGACATCAACCAGTTCACGTGCCTGGGCGGCTTCGATCGCATCGTCTCGGTCGAGATGTTCGAGCATCTGCGCAACTGGCCGCGGATGTTCGGCCGCGTGCACGACTGGCTGAAGCCTGGCGGCAGGTTCTTCATGCATGTGTTCTGCCACCGCGACGTGCCCTATGAATTCGTCGATGGTGGCGATTCGGACTGGATGAGCCGGCATTTCTTCTCCGGCGGCATGATGCCCAGCGATGAGCTGGCCACTCGCTTCCAGGAAGACCTGCGCTGCGTGCAGCGCTGGCGCTGGGATGGCCGGCACTACGAGAAGACGGCCAACGCCTGGCTCGAGAACCTGGATGCCGCGCGCGAGTCGCTGCTGCCCATCATGGCGGCAACCTATGGCGAGCGGGACGCGGCGCTGTGGCTGCAGCGCTGGCGCATCTTCTTCATGGCCTGCGCCGAGCTGTTCGGCTACCGCAAGGGCCAGGAGTGGTGGGTTTCGCACTATCTCTTCGAGCGCCCCGCCACTTGAAAGTCGCGCGACTGGTGCTGAACGTCGTGGTCTACCAGTGCGCGTGGTTCGCCTGCGTGCTGAGCGCGGCCGCGCACCGCTCGTACATCGGCATTGCCGTGGCCGCCGCAGCGGTGCTGCTGCATCTTTACGTGGCGCCGGCGCCGCGCCGTGAACTGCCGCTGATCGGCCTTGCGACGCTGGCAGGCGTCGGCTTCGAATCGCTGCTCGCGGCCAGTGGCTGGGTGCAGTCGCCGGTGCTGCCGGTCTGGATGGTCGCGCTGTGGGCCGCCTTCGCCACCACGCTGAATGTCTCGCTGCGCGGACTGCGCCAGCGCTACCTGCTGTGTGCGGCCATCGCCGCGGTCGGCGCGCCGCTGGCCTACGAGGCGGGCGCCGCGCTGGGCGCCGTGCAATGGGTCGAGGCTACCCCGGCGCTGCTGCTGGTGGGCGCGGGCTGGGCACTGCTGCTGCCGCTGCTGATGCGTGCTGCGCAGCGCTTCGACGGGTTTGCCACACCATGAGCCTCGTGGCCGGCTGGTTCAATGCGCTGCCCTGGATGCTGGCCACCACGCTGCTGGCATGGGCTGTGTGCACGGCGCGGCGCAATGCGGGACTGGTCGACATCTTCTGGTCGCTGTTCCTGCTGGTGGCGGCACTGAGCTTCCTGCGCGAAACGGCAGAGCCCTCCGCTCGCGCGCTGCTGGTGCTGTCGCTGGTGGGCATCTGGGCGCTGCGTCTGGCCGCGCACCTGGCGGTGCGCAACTGGAACGCGCCGGAGGACCATCGCTACCAGGCCATCCGCGCGCGCAACCAGCCGGGATTCGCGTGGAAGAGCCTGTACCTGGTGTTCGCCCTGCAGGCGGTGCTGGCCTTCATCGTCGCGCTGCCGCTGCACGGCGCCATGGCATCTTCCGAACCGCTGAACGCGCTCGACCTGGTTGGCGCGCTGCTCGTGATCGCCGGACTGCTGGTAGAGACGATCGCCGATACCCAGCTCGCCGCGTTCCGGGACGATCCGGACAGCCGCGGCCAGGTGCTGGATAGCGGCCTGTGGCGCTACAGCCGCCACCCCAACTACTTCGGCGAGTTCTGCGTGTGGTGGGGCTTCTACCTGCTGGCACTGGCAGCCGGCGCCTGGTGGGCCCTGCCCTCGCCGCTGCTGATGAGCGTGTTGCTGATGCGGGTCTCGGGCGTGACGCTGCTCGAGAAGGACATCGGCCAGCGGCGCCCCGGCTATGCGCAGTACGTGGCGCGCACCAATGCATTCTTTCCAGGACCGAGGCGTAGCGCATGATCCGGGTTGATCGCAGGTTTTTCGTGTTGCTCGCGCCCGTGCTGGCGCTCATGGCCGCCTGCACGGGCGGCCCGAAGGCGGAAATGAAGACGGTAGAGAAGGTGGACCTGGCGCGTTTCATGGGTGACTGGTATGTCATCGCGAACATACCGACCAGCATCGAGAAGGGCGCGCACAATGCGGTGGAAAGCTACCGTCTTGACGACGACGGCAGCATCGACACCACGTTCACGTTTCGCGACGGCGCCTTCGACGGCAAGCTGAAGACCTACAACCCCCGCGGCTTCGTGGTTGATCGCAACAGCAACGCGCTGTGGGGCATGCGCTTCATCTGGCCCATCAAGGCGGACTACCGCATCGTCTACGTCGACGAGGCCTATTCGCAGACGGTGATCGGCCGCCAGAAGCGCGACTACGTCTGGATCATGGCGCGCACGCCGGCGATCCCGGAGGCCGACTACCAGCGCCTGCTCGCCTTCGTGGTGAACCTGGGCTACGACGCGAGCCAGGTGCAGCGGGTGCCGCAGCGCTGGCCGGCGGAGCCGCGATGAAGATCGCCATCATCGGCTCCGGCATCGCCGGCAACGTCGCCGCCCTGCGCCTGCATCGCGAGCACGAGATCACGGTGTACGAGGCCGCAGGCCACATCGGCGGCCATTCGCACACGCATGCCGTGCAGCTCGGTGGGCGCAGTTTCGACGTGGACACGGGATTCATCGTCTACAACGACTGGACCTACCCGCAGTTCAAGGCGCTGCTGGCCGAACTGGGGGTTGCCACGCAGGCTACGGCCATGAGCTTCTCGGTCCGCAACGACCTGAAGGGACTTGAATACAACGGCACCACGCTCAACACGCTCTTCGCGCAGCGACGCAATATCGTCCGCCCCTCGTTCCTGGCCATGGTGCGCGACATCCTGCGCTTCAACCGCGAGGCGCCGCGCCTGCTGGGCGCAGGCGGCGGCGAGCAGCCGCTGGGCGAGATGCTGCGAGCCGGCCGCTACAGCCGGCCTTTCGTGGATGACTACATCATTCCGATGGGAGCGGCCATCTGGTCCACCAACCCGGGCTCCATGCTGAGCTTCCCGGCACGCTTCTTCGTGCGCTTCCTGATGAACCACGGCATGCTCTCGGTCAATGACCGGCCGCAGTGGCGCACCATCGCCGGGGGTTCCGCGCGCTACGTCGAGAAGCTCACCGCGCCCTTCCGGGACCGCATCCGGCTGCGCACGCCGGTCGAATCCATCCGCCGCCAGCCCGGCAGCGTGTTCGTGAAGGCGCACGGTCAGGAAGCCCAGCGCTACGACGCGGTGTTCATGGCCTGCCACAGCGACCAGGCGCTGCAGCTGCTTTCCGACGCCACGCCGGCCGAGCGCGAAGTGCTGGGCGCCATACCCTACCAGCGCAACGAGGCGGTGCTGCACACCGACACGCGGCTAATGCCCAAGCGGCGCCTGGCCTGGGCCTGCTGGAACTACCACAGCCTGCCCGACAACGCCGGACCACTGGCGCTCACCTACAACATGAACATGCTGCAGAACATCGACGCGCCGGAAACGCTGCTGGTGACGCTGAACCGCGGCGAAGTCATCGATCCGGCGCGCGTCATCCTGCGCGCCACCTATCACCACCCGGTGTTCACGCCCGGCTCGGTGGCCGCGCAGGCCCGGCACCGCGAGCTCAACGGCGTGCAGGGCACGTACTTCTGCGGCGCCTGGTGGCGCAACGGCTTCCATGAGGATGGCGTGGTGAGCGCGCTGGCGGCCGTCGAGCATTTCGGGCATGACCATGCACAGCGCGCTGTACACCGGACGGCTTAGGCACCGGCGCTTCGCGCCGCGGCCGCATGCGTTCTCGTATGCGGTGTACATGGCATGGCTCGACCTTTCCGAACTCGACAGCGTGTTCCGCGGCCGCTGGCTGTGGTCCACGCATCGCCGCGCGCTGGCCTGGTTCCGCCGCGCCGACTACCTGGGTGATCCGGCGCTGCCGCTCAATGAGGCCGTGCGCCGGCGCGTGCTGGCTGCGGGCATGCCTGGCCCCGCCGGCCCCATCCGCATGCTCTCGCAGCTGCGCAGCTTCGGGCATTGCTTCAATCCCGTCACGTTCTACTACTGCTACGACGCCGCCGACACGCGGATCGAGACCGTGGTGGCCGAGATCACCAACACGCCCTGGGGCGAGCGCCATTCGTATGTGCTGCCGGCGCCACCGGGCCTTGCGCCCGGCGGCACGCTGGATTTCGAGTTCGGCAAGGACTTCCATGTATCGCCGTTCATGCCGATGAACATGGCCTACCACTGGCGGTTCAGCGAGCCGGGCAGCCGCCTCGCCGTGCACATGGAGAACGCCCGTGACGGCCAACCGGTTTTCGATGCCACGCTGGCCCTCAAGCGGCGGGAGATCTCGGGCATGTCCCTTGCCGGCGTGCTGCTGCGCTTCCCCTTCTCCAGCTTGCGGGTGCTGGCGGCCATCTACTGGCAGGCACTGCGCCTTGCGCTGAAGCGCGTGCCCTTCCACGATCATCCCCGGATCACGCCTGCCGCGGCCGGGGAAGCCGGGCGCTAGAATCGGCGCGTGATCCACGTCCTGCTCATCGACGATGACCGCCGCCACAGCGAGCTGCTGCGCAGCTGGTGCCTGCGGCACGACATCGACGTGGACTGCACCTTCGATGGCGAGCAGGGGCTGCGGCGCCTGGCCGCCACCCGCCCCGACCTGGTGCTGCTCGATGTGATGCTGCCGGGCAAGGACGGCTTCACGCTGTGCCGCGAGATCCGCCGGCGCAACAAGGTGCCGGTGATCATGCTCACCGCGCGCGGCGACGTGGGCGATCGCGTGACCGGCCTCGAGCTGGGCGCGGATGATTACATCGCCAAGCCCTTCGATCCCCGTGAGCTCGTCGCCCGCATCCATACCGTGCTGCGACGAACGCAGCCGGTGGCCAGCGGCGCGGTGCTGGAGTTCGAGCAGCTGCGCATCGACCCGGCCAGCCGAACGGTGAGCTCCGATGGCGTGGCGGTGGAACTGACCACGATGGAATACGAGCTGCTGCTGCTGTTCGCGTCGAATCCCGGCCGCGATTTCTCCCGCGACGACATCCTGGCCTCGCTGCGCGGCATCGACGCGGCGCTGCTCACGCGTTCGGTGGACATCCTCGTCAGCCGGCTGCGCGCCAAGCTGGGTGACACCTCCCGCCCGGGCCGCATCATCCACACGGTCTGGGGCCGCGGCTACCGGTTCACCGCGCGTCCGGCGGGCTCGCCGTGATCCGGCTGTTCTCCTATTCGCTGTCGCTGCGGCTGCTTGCCATCTTCCTGATGCTGGCGGCGCTGTTCGCCTGGGGCGTGGTCGCCGGCATTCGCTGGGCCTACAGCGCGAATGACCTGCGCTCGCTGATCAGCGGGCATCTGTCGCTGCACGTCGACTATGTGCGCAGGGACATCGGCTCGCCGCCACAGGTGGACCGGGCGCTGGCGATCACGCAGCGCGTGCCGGTGGATATCCGCATCGATGGCCCCGGCGTGCAATGGTCGTCGGATCCGGCGTTTCCCGATCCGGCCACGCTCACCTTCGGCCCCAGTGACTACTTCAGCAGCGAGCCCGGCGCACTGCTGGATGAACTGCAGGGCGTGGATTTCGCGCAGGCCGACAGGCACAACTTCCTGCGCTTCATGGAAGGCGGCAACCAGATCATCGTGGCCACGCCGAAGATCGCCACGCGCAACGACCGCCCGCCGCTGGTGCCGATACTCGTGGGTTTCGCACTGCTGCTGATCCTCGGCGCGTACCTTGCAGTCCGTGGCTTGTTCCGTCCGCTGGCGCCGATCCGCGAGGGCGCCGCCTACATCGGCGCGGGCCACTTCGAGCACCGCATCCGCGTGCCGCGCGAGGATGAGCTGGGCGAACTGGCTTCCGACATCAACACCATGGCCGACAAGGTCGAGGGCATGCTCGAGGCCAAGCAGCAGCTGCTGCTGGGCGTCAGCCACGAGCTGCGCTCGCCGATCTCGCGCATCAACCTCGCGCTGGCGCTGATGGACGACTCCGCCGCGACGCGCGCGCTGCGCGAGGACACCGAGGAGATGCGCAACATCGTCGAGACGCTGCTGAATGCCGAGCGGCTGGGGTCGGCGCATACCGTGCTGGATCGCGCGGACGTGCTGCTGCCGGAGCTGGCGGATTCCCTGCGCGAGCGCTTCTTCGCGCACGAGCCACGGCTTCACATCGCCTGCACCGGCGAGCCGCGGGCGCGGCTGGACGTGGCGCGCATCCAGCTGATGCTGAAGAACCTGGTGGGCAATGCGCTGCGCTACGCGCCCGAGGGTCCGGTGGAGCTGACGCTGGACGGTGACGGGAGACTGGTGCGGTTCAGCGTGCGCGACCACGGCCCCGGCATCCCGCAGGAACAGCGCGCCCATATCGGCGAACCCTTCTATCGCTCCGATGCGTCCCGCACGCGGGAAACGGGCGGCACGGGGCTGGGCCTGTACCTGGCCCGACAGGTGGCGCGCGCGCATGGCGGCGACCTGGCGCTGGCAGACAGCGCGGGCGGCGGCGCGCTGTTCGTGGTGACGATCCCGGCGACCTAGGGACCCTGCTGCTCGCGCAGCCGGTATATCAGCCGGCGCGAGCCGGTGGTGCTTTCCAGGCGCAGCCACTCGCCGCGCAGCGAATACCACAGGTCGATGATGTTCTGCGCCGCATGCAGCCGGTAGCGGTCAGCGGCGATCGACTGCCCCTTCACCTGCAGCGTTTCCCGGCCAACGGATTCCACGCGCAGCGTGTCGAGCTTGCCGGTCTGCGGATTCAGCAGCGTACGCTGGCGCAGCAGCAGGTCCCGGTCCCAGTACGCATAGGCCGACAGGCAGCCCGGCATCGCCATGGGGGCGGGCTGCTCGAGCACGAAGCGCTCCTCCTGCTGCAGGCCGGTCACGCGCAGGCTGCGCCCATTGTCGTCGGTGGTGGCCTCGATGGTGGCAAGGCACTCGCCCTGCCAGGATTCAGTGGCCTGGTGCCGATACCGGTACGCGGATATCCCCAGGAACCGCACATCGAAGGTGGCGATGCTACGGATGCTCCTGGTGCCATCGTCCTGCCGGCTGACGGTGAACCGGTGCGTGCCGATCGGCCGCCGGTCCAGGTTCACGTCGAAGTCGAACACCTGCTCCGCGCCCACCGCGGGTCCGAGCGCGACGATGGCCGCGATGGCCGTCGGAAGCCATCTCCTGCTGCCCCGGAAGGATGCGGTTTCGTGCTTCATCGGGTGATATCTTGGCGGGATCGGTTGCTCCTGTGGCATGTCGATACGAATCGTTACATGTCGATCGTGACCCCTGTGGAAAGATCCTAGACGATGGCCATCCTGTCCAATGCATCCTTCTGGCGGCGACCACGGGTCATCGCCTCCGCCGTGCTGCTGGTTCTCGTCGCGCTGCTGCTGGCCTCGCGGCTGCGCGGTCCCCAGTTGCCGGGCTATCGGCTCGAGGCCGGGCCTCTGGTGCAGGTGGTTGTCGCCACCGGGCGCGTGATCAGCACCTCGCGCGTCCAGGTGGGCAGCGAGGTGACCGGCACGGTCATCGAGCGCCGGGTCAAGGAAGGCGATGTGGTCAAGCCCGGCGATGTGCTGCTGGTGCTGCGCGCCGATGACCTGGAGGCGCGCGTGCGTCAGGCCGAGGCCGCGCTGCGGGAACTGCAGGCTTCGACGCGACCGCAGTCTTCAGCAAGCCTTCGCCAGGCCGAAGCGCAGCTGGCCCAGGCCAGCCGGGAACGCCAGCGTCGCGCCGACCTGTTCGCGCGGCAGCTCGTCTCGCGTGAAATACTGGAACAGGCCGAGGAGGCCGAAGCCGTGGCGCGCGCGGTGGCCGACAAGGCACGCCTGGCTGCCGACGCGGCGTCGCCGGGCAGCACCGCCGAAATCCAGCTGCGTGAACAGGTGGCCGCCGCCCGCGCGCAGCGCGCCAAGGCCGTGATCCGCGCCGGCATCGCCGGCATCGTGCTGACCCGCAACGCCGAACCCGGCGACCTGGTGCAGCCGGGACGCGTGCTGTTCGAGATCGCGCGCGGCGGCGACACCGAGATCGAAGTCCCCGTCGACGAGAAGAACCTGGCGGCACTGGCCGTGGGCCAGGTGGCCCAGTGCATTGCCGATGCGTGGCCGGACCGGCCCTTCCGCGGCGTGGTGAACTACATCGCGCCCGGCGTGGACGCCGCGCGCGGCACCGTGACGATCCGGCTGCGGGTCGATCCGCCGCCGGATTACCTGCGCCAGGACATGACGGTGTCGGTGAACGTGGAAACCGGCCGGCGCGAGCGCGCTCTGGCCGTGCCCAACGACGCGCTGCTGCTCGAGGCCGATGGCACGCGCGCCGTGCTGGCTGTTCGCGACGGACATCTGCAGCGCGTTCCGGTTCGCCTGGGGCTTGCCGGCCTTGCGATGAGCGAGGTGCTCGAAGGCGTCGCGTCCGGTGATCAGGTGCTCTCCGGCGCAGCCGGCGTGACGGGCGTCGCCGCCGGCGATCGCGTGCGCGTCGGGCTCGAGGCGCTGCCCGCGGCGGGCGTCGATGCCACGCGGCGCGAGCTGCCCGTGAATTTCGACTGACCCAGGCCATGTGGATCGAATCCACCATCGCGCTGCGCTTTCTGCGCGAGGGCCGCGCCCAGACCACGCTGATCCTGATCGGCATCGCGGTCGGCGTTTCGGTCATCGTGTTCATCGTCGCGCTGATCCGCGGCCTGCAGGGCAACATCGTCGAGCGCACGCTGGGCACGCAGGCCCATATCAAGGTCGAGGCGCCGGACGAGATCAATCGCCTCGCGCCGCTGCCGGCGGGCACCACGCGGCTGGTGCTCGAGACGCGCCGCGCGCAGCGCCTGCGCTCCATCAACAACTGGCAGCAGGTGATGGCGGTGCTCGACGGCTTCCCCGGCGTGCGGGCAGTGTCGCCGGTGATCTCCGGTCCGGCCTTTGCCCGGCGCGGCAATGCCGTGGAATCCGTGGCGCTGGTCGGCATGGATCCCATCCGCTACCAGCGCATCATCCCGTTGTCCGAGGACATCGTCGCCGGCCAGCTGAAAGTGGGGGCCGGCGATGCCGTGATCGGCCGGCTGCTGGCCGATGACCTGGGCCTGAAGGTAGGCGACAAGTTCCGCCTCGCGGCGGGCCTGGGCCGCGAGGCCCAGCTCAACATCGCCGGCATCTTCGAGCTGGGCGTGCGCGAGCTGGACCAGCGCTATGTCTACCTCGACCTGAAGCAGACGCAGTCTCTGCTCGATCTGCCGGGCGGCGTCACCGTGATCGACATCACCGTCGAGGACATCTTCACGGCACAGGACGCCGCGCGCCGCATCGCCGCGCTAACGGGCCTGAAGGCCGAGAGCTGGCTCGACACCAACGCGCAGCTGGTCAACGCGCTGCGCTCGCAGAGCATGTCCACGGCGATGATCTCGTTCTTCGTCGCGGTGTCGGTGGCCTTCGGCATCGCCAGCGTGCTGTCGATCAGCGTCGTGCAGCGCACGCGGGAGATCGGCATCCTGCGCGCAATGGGCACGCGCCAGCAGCAGATGCTGAAGGTGTTCCTGGTGCAGGGTGCGGTGCTGGGCCTGACCGGCTCGGCCATCGGTGCCTTCGCCGGGTACGGCCTGGTGTGGGTTTTCAATACCTTCGGGCCCAAGCTGTTCTACATCCCCGTGGCGCCAACGCTGGTGCCGCTGGCCATGGCCATCGCAACGCTCACGGGCACCGTGGCCGCCGCCGTGCCGGCGCGCCGCGCGGCGCGGCTGGACCCGGTGGTCGCCATCCGCCATGTCTGACCTGGCGCAATTGGGCTCCGCCGAGGTGCTGCGGCTTGCCGGGCTGCGCAAGTCGTACAACATCGGGCTGCCCACCGAGCTCGAGGTGCTGCATGGGCTCGAGCTCACGCTGGCCCGCCGCGACTTCGCATCGCTGGTCGGCCCGTCGGGTTCCGGCAAGAGCACGCTGCTGAACCTGCTGGGGCTGCTCGACTCACCCACCGCCGGCGACCTGTACCTGCTCGGCCAGGCCACGCGCCTGCTCGATGACGAGCGCCGCACCGCGCTGCGCGCGCAGGCGATCGGCTTCGTGTTCCAGTTCCACCACCTGATCCCGGCCTTCACCGCGCTCGAGAACGTGATGATGCCGATGCTGGTGACGCACGGGCGCCCCTCGGCCGAAACCATCACGCGCGCGCGCGGATTGCTGGAGGAGGTTGGCCTGGCGGGCTTCGAGGGTCGCAAGCCACAGGAGCTCTCCGGTGGCCAGCAGCAGCGCGTGGCCATCGCGCGCGCGCTGATCACGCGGCCGGCGCTGCTGCTGGCCGACGAGCCCACGGGCAACCTCGACACGAAGACGGCAGCGGGCGTGTTCGAGCTGTTCCGCCGCTTCAACCGCGAGTACGGCTGCGCGGTACTGGTGGTTACGCACGATCCGCGGCTCTCGGCCGTGTGCGACCGGACCATCACGCTCGTCGACGGATCCATCGTCAGCGACGAGCTGCACTCCCGGACATAAAAAAAGCCCCGTCTCGCAACGGGGCCTGGAGTGCCGTGCGCGCGGCAGGGTCCGCGCGCGCGGGGTCGGGAGTCTGTCAGGAAGCGAAGTCGTCGAGCAGGATCAGGCCCAGCGCGGCGGAACCGGGCAGCGGATCCCGTGCCACGATGGTGTAGAGCCCGCCGCCATTCACCGTGATGTCGGCCGGACCGATCGCAGCCGTCTTCGTGCCGGTCGGCGTCACCGTCACCGAGTAGCTGCCGGGAGCCAGCTGCAGGAAGCCGGTATTGACCTTGAACGCCACGTTGGCCAGCGTGGGCGTCAGCGAGCTGATCGAAGCGCCCGGAGCAGTGACATAGATGTCGACGTTCGCGGCGGTGGGCGATGCGTGGATGATCCGCACCTTGGCGGCGGTGACCACGCGACGGGCATCGTCGCTGGCCACCAGCGGCTCGATCGACGCGAGGCGATTCACCGCCAGCACGGTGTAGCGCACCGCGGCCTGCAGCGCGAGATCCGCGTTGATGACAGCGGTGTTCGTGCCCGCGGCAGCCACCTTCACGTTGTAGGTCGCCGGCGGCACGTTCAGGAAGCCAGTGGCCTGCGGGAAGGCGAGGTTCGTGACCAGCGGCGCCGCGAAGTTGTTGTTGGCCACCACATCGACAGCCGGCGCATCCGGCGAGGCATGCACGACGCGCAGCGCCGCGGGGGTGGCCGCGTCGCGCACGATCGAGCTCGAGAAGCCGTCATGCACCAGCAGCTTGACGGGCGCGGCGCCGGTCTCGGTGTTTTCCAGGGCCGCCACGAGCAGGTTGGCGCCCGCCGCGATGGGCAGCGTGCCCGAGTCGAACACCACCGCGGCGCGGTTGCCCGCGGCCGTGATGCGTACGCGGTAGCTGCCAGCAACGACTTCCACCGGGCCCAGCGCCTGCTTGAACGCCAGCGTACCGGCCGCGGTGCTGGTGGCAAGGTCGGCCGTGGGCGAGGTGAGGTACACGTCGACCGCGGGCGCCGCGGGCGCGGCATGCACCACGCGCAGCCGGATCTGTCCCGTGGGCACCTGCGTCGCGGGCTGCGAGATCACCAGCGGTTCTATGCCGGCGACGCGACCGACTGCGAGCACCGAGTACGAAGTGTTGGCCGCGAGGTTCAGAGTGGCCGGGCCGATCACCGTCGCAGTGGTGTTGCCGGGCAGGCGGGCATCAACCTTCACGCTGACGTTGCCGGCGACGAGATCGAAGGTGCCGGTCGAGCGCGCGTAGTCGAGGTCGCTCGCGAGCACCGTGCCGTCGGCCGTAGAGACATTCACCGCCGGCGCGTCCGGCGATGCGTGGATCACGCGCAGCTTGGCGACCGCGTTGGTTTGCGGCGGCGTGGGTTCGGAGTCCGAATCATTGCAGGCGGCCAGCGCCGCCGCGAGCAGTGTGACCGCCAGTATCCGTGTCGCGCGCATTGCATTCTCCAGTGAAAGGGGATGGAACGAATGCGGGCCACAATGCCAGTCATCAGTCGTGAAGTGGTTTCACAACCGTAACAACTTGTATCGATTTGTATCGGGCAGGTGCGACTGCCGGAGCGCGGGATGCGCCGTCAGGAAATGGCGCGGAAGCGGCGCCGCGCCACCAGCGGATCCACGCGCGAGAGCAGCAGGTACGCCAGCCACGACAGCAGGCGGCGACCACTGGCGCGCGCCCTTTTCCAAGGAGCCAGCTGCAGCGATTTCGAATGCTGCAGAGCCGCTTCGTACCACTGGCGGGCGTCGGCGGCGATCTCGGGCCACTCCATGCGCAGCAGCAGCTCGAAATTGATGTGCAGGCTGCGCCGGTCCAGGTTGCAGCTGCCGACATACACGGTGTCATCCATGACCAGCAGCTTCGCGTGCAGGATCTGCGGCTGGTATTCGTGCAGCGCCACCCGCCGCCGCATCAGTCGCGCGTACAGGTGCTCGGCCGCGCGCTGCGCCAGCGGCACGTCGCTGCGTCCCGCCAGCAGCACGCGCACGCGTCCGCCGCGCTCGACGACCCGGTACATCATGCGCCGCACGCGCGAGGACGGCAGGAAGTAGGCCGAGGCGATGGCCACGTCGCGCGCGCGGTGCAGGTCATAGCGCAGGCTTCGGCGCAGCGCGCTGCGGTGCAGTTCCGGTCCGCTGACCAGCAGCGTCACCGGCGGCGCGTCGCGCCTGGCGGGCCGCAGCGCCGCGACGTCGCGCCAGGCGCGGATGACCCAGGGCGTGAACGGCGCCAGCTGCCACAGCTCATCGAAGCTGTGCTCCAGTTCGCGCACCACCGGCCCGGTGATGCTGATGCCCGTGTCGCACCAGCCCTCGCGCACGCCATCACCGGCGTATTCCGGCGCGATGTTGAAGCCCCCGACGATCGCCGACGCGCCGTCCACGGCGAGCAGCTTGCGGTGGTTGCGGAAGGAAAGGCGCAGCAGCCGCTTGGGATTGAAGATCCCCACATGCACGCCGGCATCACGCAGCGGCTTCAGGAACGGCTCACCGACCTGCTCCGAGCCGAAGGCATCGAGCAGCAGCCACACCTCGACATTGCGCGCGCGAGCCTCGAGCAGCGCGGCGCGCAGCCACAGCGCGGGGCCGTCCTCGCGCATCAGGTAGGTTTCGCAGCGGATCCGGGCGCGGGCGCCTGCGATCAGGCACTGCATCGCGGCGTAGGCTTCGTCGACGGTTGCGAGCCATCGCGCGCGATGCTCGCCGAGCACGCGCTCCGGAAAGCGCGGCGCGCGGGCGGCCCGCTCACTCCTCGTCGGTGTGGCGGAACTCCACGCCCAGCGACCGCAGCTTGCGGTACAGATGGGTGCGTTCCATGCCGACGCGCTTGGCAAGCTGACCCACCTTGCCGTTGCACAGCAGCAGCTGCTGCTGCAGGTAGGCGCGCTCGAACTGCTCGCGCGCCTCGCGCAGCGGCAGGGCCAGAAGATCCTGTTTCACCAGCGGCAGGTCGGGCGGCGCGTTGGCGACCAGTTCGGTTTCGATTTCCTCGAGCCGGATCTCTTCCGGGCCACCGCGCACCAGCATGCGCCGCACCAGGCTACGCAGCTCGCGCAGGTTGTCGGGCCAGGGGTAGTTGCGCAGCCGGTTCTGCGCCGCCACCGAGAATCGGCGCAGCGGCAGCTTCTCGGCGTCGACCATGCGCTCCACATAGAAGCGCAGCAGGTCCGGCACGTCTTCGGCGTATTCACGCAGCGCCGGTACGCGCACCAGCATGGCCGACAGGTGCGCGAGCAGGTCGCGCCGCAGGCCGCCGGTCGCGCCCGCGCGATCCTCGACGCCCGGCTGCGCCGTGGCGATGATGCGCGCGTTGAAGGCCACAGGCGCAGCGCCGCCGACGCGATGGAACGCGCCGGTCTCGACCACGCCCAGCAGCAGCCGCTGCACGCGCGGCGCGAGGTCCTCGATTTCCTGGATGAACAGCGTGCCGCCGCGGGCCTGGTCGAGCACGCCCTGCGTGGCGTTGCCGTCAACGCCACTGCCAAACAGGAAGCCTTCCGGATTGTCGTCGGGGATTCCGCTCGCCACGAGCGAGACGAATCGCTGTGCTGCGCGCGGCCCGGCTTCGTGGGTGAAGCGCGCGAGCGCCTCGCGCCCGCTGCCCGCCTCGCCCACCAGCAGCAGCGAGGAGTCGAGCGCCGCCACGCGGGTGAGTTCATCGCGCAGCTGCTGCGCGATGCGGCTGCGGCCGAAGGTGGCCAGCAGCGGCGCGAGCTGCGGACGCGTGGTCACGCGGCGCTTCTTGCCGGCGTCCATGGCGCGCTCCACGGTGCGCAGCAGCTTGGCCAGCGAAAGCGGCTTCTCGACGAAGTCGAAGGCGCCCAGTCGCGTGGCCTCGACGGCCGTCTCGACGGTGCCATGGCCGGACATCATCACCACCGGGCAATCGCCACTGCCGGCGACGGACCATTCGCGCAGCAGCGTGATGCCATCGGTATCGGGCATCCAGATGTCGAGCAGCACCAGGTCCGGCGTGGTCTTTGCGCGCGAGGCGCGGGCCTGGCCGGCATTGGCCGCAACATCGACCTCGTAGCCCTCGTCTGAAAGGATTTCCTTCAGCAGGACGCGGATGTCAGCCTCGTCGTCCACGACCAGAATCTTGCCGGTGCTCATGCGATGTCCCTTGCGGGCTGCGCCCCTTCCTGCAGCGCAGTCAGCGGTAGTACGACGCGTACGAACGCGCCCCCCTCGGGCCGGTTGTCTGCCTCGATGCTGCCGCCGTGTTCCTCGGCGATCTTCTTCACGATGGCCAGACCCAGACCCGTCCCCTTCGGCTTGCTCGTCACGTATGGTTCGAAGACCCGCGCGAGCATTTCTTGCCGGAATCCATGTCCGTTGTCGGTGACCATGATGACCGCAGTATTGCCCTTCGGTCCACTGTTCATTTGGGTCTGCACCGTCACCCGCCCCCCGGGAACGCCCTCCACGGCCTCCAGCCCGTTGGCTATCAGGTTGTTCAGCACCTGGCGCAGCCGGCCCCGATCACCGAGCAGGGGCGGCAGTCGCGCATCGATCTGCATCGCCAGCGCGGCGCCGGATTCCTGTGCGCGATAGAGCTCCACCGCCTCGGCGACAAGCTCGTTCAGGTCCACCCGCGCGAGCTTCAGGTCCGGGGCGCGGGCGTATTCACTGAAGGCATTGACCATGCCCTTCATGGATTCCACCTGCTGCACGATGGTCCGCGTGGCACGGTCGAGGATCTCGGCATCCTCGCCCGAGAGTTTGCCCGCCAGCCTGCGCCCCAGCCGTTCGGCAGCCAGCTGGATGGGCGTGAGCGGATTCCTGATCTCGTGCGCGAGTCGCCGGGCCACCTCGCCCCACGCCGCATCGCGCTGCGCGTGCAACAGGCTCGTGATGTCATCGAACACCACCACGTAGCCCGCCTCTCCGGCGGCATCGGCCAGCGGCGCGCAGGCCACGCGCAGCACCCGGTCCGGCGGCAGCTCGAATTCATCCTGCCACTCGCGCGCCTCGCCGGTGAGCCGCGCACGCAGGCGGGAAGTGAACTCGGCCAGGCGCGGCGGTGCCTCGGCGACCCGGCCCAGCTCGACGCCGATGAGGCTCGCCAGTTCCGTGCCGAGGATGGAGTCGGCTGCTTCGTTGGCGATGCGCAGGCGCAGCGACGTATCCACCACCAGCAGGCCGGTTGAAAGTCCACCCAGGATCACCGCCAGTCGCTCGCGCTCCAGCTCGATGAGCTGGCGGCTGCGGTTGGCCTCCTCGCTGGCGCGGCGCAGGCGCTTGGTCATGTCGTTGAACGACTGCACCAGGAATCCCATTTCGTCACGCGAGGGCAGCGGCAGGCGCGTCTCGAAATCACCCTTGCCCACCGCGCGCGTGCCCTGGATGAGGTCGTGCACGGGCTTGGTGAGCAGCTGCGCCGAACGGATCGCAAGATAGATCGCAGACAGCATGGCCAGCAGCAGCACCAGCGTCAGCGCCAGCCGGAACTGGTATTTCAGCGGCTCGCGCACATACGAGAGCACGCCGTAGTTGTTGTAGGCGTGCTGCACGGCGTTGGCCAGATCCGCCAGTTCGCGCGGCAGGAGCTGCCGCGCCACGAGGAATCGCCGCCGGGTCTCGGGCCCGAAATCCGGAATCGGCGCGGCCGTGGAGATGAGATAGCCGCCATCGCTCAGCGGCTCGAGGCCCATGTAGGGTCGGTTGCCGCGCACCTGCATCAGCATCTCGCGCGGAATCTGCGGATCGATCAGCAGTTCCCGTGCATCGACGCTGGCGGCGATCACCTCGCCATTCGGACCGAAGGCGATCAGTTCGCGCGCGGCCGCCGTGCGCCGCTCGGCATCCAGCGCGGCGGCCAGCGCGGCGTTGGAGTACTCGCGCAGCGAGGCCGCCAGCGCCTCGGTGCGGCGCGCCTGCTCGCGCATGCGCAGGTCGAGCGCCGAGCGCGACAGCACCACGGCCTCGTCCAGGCCCTGCTTGATCTCGACGCGGAACCAGCTGTCGATGCCGCGATTGAGGAATTCCAGCGAGAAGAGATAGATGACCAGCAGCGGCACCACCACCAGCGCGCCGAACATGGCCACGGTGCGCGCGGTGAGCCGCGAGCCGGGCACATGGTGGCGATAATCGCGCACCAGCTGCCGCAGCTTGCGCGCCAGCAGCACGGCCAGCACGATCACGCCGGCGATGTTGGCGCCCAGGATCCACAGCTGCCAGCGGCTGAACTGCGCGGAGTTCTCGACGCTGCGCGCCAGCAGCAGCAGCACCGAGATGACGAGGATCGCCGCGACGGCGATGAAGCCGTAGCCGCGCCAGCGCCTTACCGGGGCAATATCCACGTGTACCACTCGCTGCCCAGGTTCCAGCCATCGGACCAGAACACCAGGCTGCGCAGCGCATCGGGCAGGCGCCCGCGACGGATGCTGGCCCGCACGCGGATTGCGTACGTGGACTCGGGATCCAGCTGCTGGTCGACCAGCACGGGCCAGGAGTGCACTTGTCCGGCCGCGGACAGCGCCTGGTCCAGCGCCGTGAAGGACTGCTGCTCGGTGTGGCCGGCCTCGCGCAGGATGTAGCGCTGGCTCACCGCGTTCCACGACAGCTCGCGCTCCAGGCTCGCATCGATGAGTTCGGCATCGAACCAGTAGCGACGCTGGCGATCGACCACGGCGCGCAGTTCCAGGCTGACGGTGGCGCCATCGGACAGCGCCCGGCGCACGTCGTCGTTGAGCGGGAAGATGACGCGGGCGCTCAGGTCGAACACCCCGCCCTGCACGTTGACGAAGGCCGACTGCACGACGATGTTCTGCGCCGGCGCCGCCGCGGCCATCAGGCACAGCCACGCGAACAACGCCAGGCGCTGACCCCAGGACCCCCTCATGCGCCTTCTGCCTTCATCTCGAGGCAAGCATAGTAGAAGCCATCGGTGAGCGCCGCAGCGCCGGCGGAACGGGGCGTGGGCAGCAGCGCGACATCCTCGCGCACGCGCTGGAACGAGGGATGCTCGCGCAGGAAATCCCCGACCAGCAGCTGGTTCTCGGCGGGCAGCACCGAGCAGGTGGCGTAGAGGATCCGCCCGCCCGGCGCCAGCAGATCTGCGCAGCGCGCCAGCAGTCGCCGCTGCTGCGTCACGAAACTGCCGATGTCACCGGGCCTGCGCAGCAGCTTGATGTCCGGGTGGCGGCGGATGACGCCGGTTCCGGAACAGGGCGCATCGATGAGGATGCGATCGAAGGGCTGGCCATCCCACCACGCCGGATCAGCGGCATCGCCGGTCGCCACCCGCGCCGCAAGCCCCAGCCGCGCGAGGTTCTGCTGCACGCGTTCCACCCGACTCGCATCGATGTCGAGCGCGGTCAGTTCGATGCCCGGCGTGCGTTCCAGCAGATGGCAGGCCTTGCCGCCCGGCGCCGCGCAGGCATCCAGCACGCGCTCGCCGGGGCGGGCATCCAGCAGTTCGGCGGCGCGTTGCGCGCCGGCATCCTGCACGCTCACCAACCCTTCGTCGAAGCCCGGCACGGCGGACACGTCGGTGGCCTGCTCCAGCACGATGCTGGTGTCGGCCAGGCCCGGCGCGGCCGCGATGCCCTGCTCCGCAAACCGGCGCAGCATGTCGTCGCGCGTCGCGCGCTGCACGTTCACGCGCAGCACCAGCGCGGGGGATTCATTGTTGGCGGCGACCAGCTGCGACAGCCGCGTGGGATGGCTCTCGCGCAGGCGCTGGTGCAGCCAGCGCGGATGCGCCGCGGCCGTGGCCGCATCCACATCGACGCGCGCCGCGAGCCCCCCGCGCTCGCGCAGGAACCGCCGCAGCAGCGCATTGATGAAACCGGCGGCGGAGCCGGCGCCGAGCACGCGCGCCGCATCCACTGCGATGTTCACGGCCGAGTGCGCGGGTGCGCGCGAGTACTCCAGCTGGTGCAGCGCGCAGACCAGCAGCGCATGCACGCGCGGCGGCACCTGCTGCCCCGGCTGCAGCAGCGTTCCGGCCAGCGGCGACAGCCGCGGGTAGAAGCGCAGCGCGCCGGTGTGTATGGCGCGCACGGCCGCCCGGTCGGCGGGCGCAATCGACAGCGACTGCAAAGCGGCTTCCGCGGTGACGCCCCGACCGACCACCAGTTCCAGCGCGCAGGCCGCCATCGCCAGCGCCGCGGCGCCCGGGGCCACATCCAGGCGTGCCGGCTCGTTCATGCGAACACCGCCGTGGCGCCGGCGCGCAGGCCGTTTGCAAATTCACGCGCGCCCACGGCCTTGCGACCGGCGCGCTGCAGCTGCAGCAGCTCGAGCACGCCGCTGCCGCAGGCCACCTGCAGCGCGTCGCCCTTCAAGCCGAGCACGGTGCCTGGCGGCGCCAGCGCAGCCATGCCCGCATCCCCACCCGACTGGTCAGCAGCTTCACTGTTTCACCAGTGAGCTGAGTCTCGGCTACGGGCCACGGATTGAACGCACGGATGCGACGATCGAGCGTGGTGGCGTCCTGGTTCCAGTCCAGGCGCGACTCGGCGCGCGTGAGCTTGGCGGCATGCGTGACGCCCGCGTTGGGCTGGGGCTTCGCAACCGCAGTGCCCTTCTGCAACGCCTCCAGCACCGACAGCAGCAGCGGCGCGCCCGCCTCGGCCAGGCGGTCGTGCAGCGAGGCAGCGGTATCGTCGGGATGGATGGGAACCAGGCTCTCGCCCAGCACGGCGCCGGTGTCGAGGCCTTCATCCATCTGCATGATCGACACGCCGCTCTGCGCATCGCCGGCTTCGATGGCGCGCTGGATCGGCGCCGCGCCGCGCCAGCGCGGCAGCAGCGAGGCGTGGATGTTCAGGCAGCCCAGGCGCGGCAGCCCCAGCAGTTCCCGCGGCAGGATCAGCCCATAGGCCACCACCACGATCACCTCCGGCTGCCATTCGCGAAGCGTCTCAAGCACCAGCGGCAACTGGCTGTGCTCACCCCGCAGGCGCAGCGGCTGCAACACCGGCAACGCCTGCGCGCGCGCCCACTCGCACACGGGACTGGCGGCCAGCTTCTGCCCACGGCCGGCGGGACGATCCGGCTGCGTCATCACGCCGACCACATGGTGCGCGCCATGCAGCGCGACGAGCGGCGGCAGTGCAAACGCGGGCGTTCCCGCAAAGACGACACGCAGTTTCATGTTGTTGGGGTGGCGCTGGAAGCGCCGCGACTACTGGCGCTTCTGCTGGCCCGATCCGGCACGCGCCGAACCACGCTCGCGCCGCTCCTTGTCGAGCTTCTTGCGGATGCGCTGGCGCTTGAGCTCCGACAGGTAGTCGACGAACAGCTTGCCGTCGAGATGGTCCATTTCGTGCTGCACGCACACGGCCAGCATGCCGGTGAGATCGTGCTCGACGGTGCCGCCATCCACATCCCGCGCGCGCACGCGCACCCGCGCCGCGCGCGGCACGTCGTCGTAGATGCCGGGCACCGAAAGGCAGCCCTCTTCGCCGGTGGCCTCGCCCTCGCGCTCGAGGATCTCCGGGTTGATCAGCACCAGCGGCTGGTTCTTGTCCTCGCTGACGTCGATCACCAGCAGCCGGTGATGCCAGTTGACCTGCGTGGCGGCCAGGCCGATGCCCGGCGCCGCGTACATGGTCTCGAACATGTCGGCCACCTGCTGTTTCAGGGCGGCATCGAACACCGTGACAGGCTGCGCCTTGGTGCGCAGCCGCGGGTCCGGGTATTCGAGGATGGCTAGCTGTGCCATGGGCAATGGGTCCGTTCCGTTAGTCTCGAAAAAACTGCTAATGTCTCGCCTAATGTCCGGCCAGTGCTTGGAATATTCCAGTGCCACGTGACGGAGTGCACAAACCTGAAGCACGCCCGGCGAAGGCAGGCGGGAAAGAGTTTATAACAGTATGCGGCTTCGACTTGCCCGCAACGGGCGAAGGCTGCCCGAAGTCGCGAGGACTGGAGAGAAAATGGTCTCGAATCAACAGGTTATGCGCTCACTGAGCCGTACTGCCCTGGCTGCCAGCGCCACTGTCGCGCTGCTTATGGCCAGTGGCTGCCAGCTTTTCCCTGGAAACCGCGAGAAGCCGACGGAGGCTGCCGCCCCGGCACCCGCCGCGGCGCCCTCCGAGGCCCCCGCGCCGGACAATGCCATCGAGGTCGCGATCGCCAATGCCCCGGCCGAGTCGGCGGCAGAGGAATCGGCGCCGGCACCGGCCCCGGTCGTCAACCAGGGCGCACCGCTGTCCTACACCGTGAAGCGCGGCGACACGCTGTGGGACATCTCGGCCATGTATCTGCGCGATCCCTGGCTGTGGCCGGAGATCTGGCACGTGAACCCCGCCGTGCAGAATCCCCACCTCATTTATCCGGGCGATGTGCTGACGCTCGCCTATGACGCGAACGGCCGTCCGCAGGTGATGGTGACCCAGGGCAGCTCGCTGCGCGTGTCGCCACTGGTGCGCAGCCAGCCGCTGGAAGGACCGATCGCCACCATTCCTTTCGATGCCATCGCGGCCTTCCTCGGCAAGCCGAGCATCCTGTCGAAGGAAGACCTTGAAAACGCGCCCCGCGTGGCGGCGCTGCGTGACGGCCACATCGTGGCCGGCGCCGGCAACGACGTGTATGTGAAGGGCCTGCAGGACATGGGTCCGGGGCGCTATTCCACGGTGAGGGCTGGCGAGGCGCTGAAGGATCCGGAGTCCGGCAAGGTGCTGGGCTACATGGGCACCTACACCGGCGCGGTCCGCGTGGATGCCGTGGACAAGATCACCCGCGGCGCGATCACCGATTCGGCCCGCGAGACCACCGCCGGCGACCTGCTGTTCGCCGTGGACAACCAGACCGTCAGCCGCGACATCGTGCCGCGCGCGCCGCCCGCCGGCGTCAGCGGGCAGATCATGGCCGTGGTGGATGGTGTCTCGATGATCGGCCAGTACCAGGTGGTCGCGGGGAATCGCGGCACGCGCGATGGCCTGGAAACCGGCCATGTGCTGGCCATCGACCAGAAGGGCGAGGTGCTGGACGACAGGTCCTGCAAGCGCTCGGCGCTGTCCTGGTGCATCGGCAAGAAGCTGCACCTGCCGGATGAGCGCGCCGGCACGCTGCTGGTGTTCAAGACGTACGAGCGGATGAGCTACGGCCTGATCGTGACCACCACGATTCCGGTGCGCGTGGCCGATCGGGTGCGCACGCCGTAAGGCTCGCGAATCTCGACGATCGCAGCAGAAGGGCCCGCTGACAGCGGGCCCTTCGCGTTTCAGGCTGCTTGCGATGCAAGACAGCCCCCTCGCCTGGCTCACCGTGCTGCGCGCGCCGCTGCTGGGCGCCGCCGGACTGCGCCGGGCCATCGCCTCCACCGGCAGCATCCAGGCGCTGCTCGCGTGTTCCACGCGGCAAATGGTTGCGCTCGGCCTCGCGCCCGAAGCCGCCGCGGCGCTGAACGATCCGCCGCGCGCGCTGCTCGACGACGACCTCGCCTGGTGCGAGCGAGAGCGCATCAGCCTGCTGCCCTTCACCGCGCCGGATTTTCCGCCCCAGCTCGCCGACCTGCCCGATGCCCCGGCGCTGCTGCTGCTGCAGGGCCGGCGCGAACTGCTGGCCGCGCCGCAGATGGCGGTGGTTGGCAGCAGGCAGCCCACGGCCGCCGGCCGGCGCATCGCCTTCGAGCTGGCGGGCGCGCTGGCCCGGGCCGGGCTCGTCATCACCAGCGGGCTCGCGCGCGGCATCGACACCGCCGCCCATGAAGGCGCACTGGCCGCGAAGTGCGGCACCATTGCGGTGTGCGGCACGGGGCTCGACCTGTGCTATCCGCCCGAGAACCAGGCGCTGCGAGATCGCATCGCCGCCGAGGGCCTGCTGATGTCGGAACTGCCGCGCGGCGCGCCCGCAGCCCGGCATCATTTCCCGCGCCGCAACCGGATCATCTCGGGGCTTGCCCGCGGCACGCTGGTGGTCGAAGCGGCCGCCGGCAGCGGATCACTGATCACCGCCCGCAAGGCACTGGAACAGGGCCGCGAGGTGTTCGCCGTGCCGGGCTCGCCGCTGAATCCGCTGGCCGCCGGCTGCCTCGAGCTGCTGGCCGAAGGGGCACACCTGGTGCGCACCGCCCACGATGTGATCACTCATATCCAGATCACGATCGAGAAAAATCCCGGTCACTATCTTTTGTCAGATCAGAAGCTTACATCTGTCCAATCGACCGCCGGCGCGGCCCGGCGGTTGGACAAGGATTACGAAATGCTGTTAGATGCCCTCGGCTTCGAGCCGGCCAGCATCGACGACCTGGTCGACCGGACGGGTTTATCACCCGGCTCCGTCGCCTCCATGATGTTGATCCTCGAACTGGAAGGTCGGGTTGAAACCCGGCCCGGGGCATTATTTAACCGCATTACCGACCGATGAACGGCACCGTCCTCGACATCCTTATTTACGTGTTCGACCGCTACATGTTCGACGAGTCGCCCGAGGTCCCCGCGCGCGAGGCCCTCGCCGCCGACCTGGAGAGCGCTGGCTTCGGCGAAGCCAACGTGGAACGGGCGCTCGACTGGCTGGCAGATCTTGCCGGCGAGCGGGCGCGCGGCAGCACCGAGGCCGAGCCCGCGCAGATCAGCGCGCGCCCGGGCGTGCGCCCGTCGCTGCGCATCTACGCCGCATCCGAGATGGTGCGGCTGTCGGCCGATTGCCGCGGCCTGCTGCTGTCGCTCGAAGAGGCCGAGATCCTGCGTCCGGCCCAGCGCGAAATCGTCATCGACCGCCTGCTGGCGCTGGATGTCGAGGATCTGACCCTCGAACAGGTGCGCTGGGTGGTGCTGATGGTGCTGTCCAGCCAGCCGGGCCAGGAACAGGCCTGCGCCCGCATGGAAACGCTGGTGCTCGATCCCGACACCTCGGCAGAGCACTGAAGTCCGTCGCGCCGGCCCCAACGCCAGGCGTCGCACAAGAAAACTAGAGAGCGATGGCTGAAAATCTCGTCATAGTGGAATCGCCTGCCAAGGCGAAGACCATCAAGAAGTACCTGGGCAAGGATTTCGAAGTGCTGGCCTCCTATGGCCACGTGCGCGACCTGGTGCCCAAGGAAGGCGCCGTCGATCCGGAACACGACTTCCGGATGCAGTACCGCATCATCGAGCGCAACGAGAAGCACGTCGAGGCCATCTCGAAGTCGCTGAAGAAGGCCAGCAGCCTCTACCTGGCCACCGACCCTGACCGCGAAGGCGAGGCGATTTCCTGGCACCTGCACGAGCTGCTGAAGGAACGCGGCGAGCTCAAGGGCAAGACCGTGCACCGCGTGGCCTTCTACGAGATCACCAAGAACGCCATCCAGGCCGCGGTGAAGGAACCGCGCGACCTTTCCATGGACCTGGTCAACGCGCAGCAGGCGCGGCGCGCGCTCGACTACCTGGTGGGTTTCAACCTCTCGCCGCTGCTGTGGAAGAAAGTGCGCCAGGGCCTGTCGGCCGGCCGCGTGCAGAGCCCGGCGCTGCGCATGATCTGCGAGCGTGACGAGGCCATCGACGCCTTCGTACCGCAGGAATACTGGACGATCGACGCGCAGGGCGAGCACAGCGAAGTCACCTTCCCGCTGAAGCTCATCGAATACGCCGGCAAGAAGGTGGAGCAGTTCAGCTTCACCAACGAGGGCAGCGCGCGCGAAGTCGAGACCACGCTCAACAAGGTGGCCGACGGCAAGCTCACCGTCGACACCATCGACCGCAAGCAGCGCAAGCGCAATCCGGCGCCGCCGTTCACCACCTCAACGCTGCAGCAGGAGGCCGCGCGCAAGCTGCGCTTCTCCGCGCAGCGCACGATGCGCCTGGCGCAGCAGCTGTATGAGGGCGTTGATTTCGGCGAAGGCGCGGTGGGCCTGATCACCTACATGCGCACCGACTCGGTGTCGCTGGCCAACGAGGCGGTCACCGAGATCCGCGCCACCATCGAGCGCCTGTACGGCAAGGAAGGCCTGGCCGAGGCGCCGCGCGCCTACAAGACCAAGTCGAAGAATGCCCAAGAGGCGCACGAGGCCGTGCGCCCCACTTCGGCCTCGATCACGCCGCAGGAACTGGAAGGCAAGATCGACGCCGACCAGCTGAAGCTCTACGCGCTGATCTGGAAGCGCGCCATCGCCTGCCAGATGGCCCATGCCGTGTTCGACACCGTGGCCGTCGACCTCATCGCGGGCACGCGCGGCTCGGGCCACATGCTGCGCGCCAATGGCTCCACGCTGGTGAAGCCGGGCTTCATCGCGGTGTACCAGGAAGGCCGTGACGATGCCGGCGGCGACGACGAGAACGACCATGTGCTGCCGGCCATGCAGGAAGGCGACCTGGTCAAGCTCATCGGCTTGCACGGCGAGCAGCATTTCACCGAGCCGCCGCCGCGCTTCTCGGAGGCCTCGCTGGTCAAGGCGCTGGAGGAATACGGCATCGGCCGGCCTTCCACCTATGCGTCGATCATCTCCACGCTGCGCGACCGCGAGTACGTGAACATCGACGCGCGCCGCTTTACTGCCACCGACATCGGCAAGATCGTCAACCGCTTCCTGACCAAGTACTTCACCAAGTACGTGGAGTACAGCTTCACCGCCGACATGGAGGACGAGCTCGACGCCGTGTCGCGCGGCGAGGAGCCCTGGTCGACGCCGCTCGAGAAGTTCTGGAAGCCCTTCATCGACCAGGTGGAGCAGATCGAGAAGAGCGTCAGCCGCGAGGAAGTGGCGATGTCGCGCGAGCTGGGCATCCATCCGGAGTCCGGCCGGCCGGTGTCGGTGCGCATGGGCCGCTTCGGGCCCTTCGTGCAGGCCGGCACCAAGGACGACGTGGAGAAGCCCAAGTTCGCGGGCCTGCGTCCGGGCCAGAAGATGGACACCATCACGCTGGCAGACGCGCTGGTGCTGTTCCAGCTGCCGCGCAAGCTGGGCGAGACCGCCGACGGCGAGCCGATCACGGTGGCCATCGGGCAGTTCGGGCCGTACGTGAAGTACGGCGCCAAGTACGTGTCGCTGAAGGAGCCCGATGATCCCTATGCGGTCACGCTCGCGCGCGCGCTCGAGGTCATCGAGGCGAAGAAGATCGCCGATGCCAACCGCATCATCCAGGACTTCGGCGTCGACAACATCCAGGTGCTCAACGGCCGCTACGGTCCGTACATCACCGACAAGGAACGCAATGCGCGCATCCCCAAGGAGCGCGATCCGAAGACGCTGACGCTGGAGGAATGCCGCGCGCTGCTGGCGGCGGCGCCCGTGCGTCCGGCCCGCGGACGCTTCGGTCGGCGCGGCGCGGCGGCCAAGAGCGCAAAGACCGCCAAGTCCGCGAAAAGCGCAAAGGCGGCACCGGCGAAAACCGCCGCGGCCCCAGCCGCCGAGGTTGTCGCTGCGGCCGTGCCCAAGGCGAAGGCCAAGGCGCGCCCGAAGGCCAAAGCAAAGGCGAAAGCCAAGGCCAAAGCCAAGGGCAAGACCACCGCCGCCAAGTCCGCATCAGGCGCCACGCCCCGCAAGGACGCCTGATCCTCCGCCGCTGACCGGGCTCACCGATACGCGCCGCGCATCAGCATATGGGCGGCGCATAACCGGTTTGTAACCGGGCTACAACCCTTCTGATACGCCGGCATTGCTAGCATCGCTCCGGTTTCCCGGCCGGGAACTTCAGCGGGCGCCTGCAGCATGTCGATCACACTGGAACAGGTCACAAAGCGATACCAGGGACAGCCCGTCGTCAACGACGTGTCGCTCACCGTGGCCGAAGGCGAGTTCTTCGTGCTGCTCGGCCCCAGTGGCAGCGGCAAGAGCACGCTGCTGCGCGCCATCGCGGGCCTGGTGGATATCGACGACGGCACCATCGCGCTGCATGGCAGCGACGTCACGCATGTGGGCGCGCGCCAGCGCGGCGTGGGCTTCGTGTTCCAGCACTACGCGCTGTTCCGGCACCTGACCATCGCCGACAACATCGAGTTCGCGCTGCGGGTGCGCCGCATGAAGGCCGCCGACCGGCGCGAGCGTCGCAAGGAACTGCTGAAGCTCGTGGCGCTGGAAGGCATGGACGAGCGCCTGCCCGCGCAGCTCTCCGGCGGCCAGCAGCAGCGCGTGGCCGTGGCGCGCGCGCTGGCGCACAAGCCGCAGGTGCTGCTGCTCGATGAACCCTTCGGCGCGCTGGACGCCAAGATCCGCGAGGAACTGCGCTGGACCATCCGGCGCGTGCAGCGCGAGCTGGGCATCACCACCGTGCTGGTCACGCATGACCAGGAAGAGGCCTTCGCGCTCGCCGACCGCATCGGCGTAATGAACCTGGGCCGCCTGCTGGAAGTGGGCGCCCCGCGCGACCTCTACGCAAGGCCCACCACGCGCTTCGTCGCCACCTTCCTGGGCGCGGCGAACCTGTTGCTGGCGCTGCAGGGCGCCGAGGGCATCCGCCTTGGCACGACGCCGGTGGACGCCACCGTGCGCACACCCGCGCTCACCGGCCGCGAACACGAAGTGGTCACGGTGCTGCGCCCCGAGGAAGTGGAGATGGCCGCCGAGCGCGAACAGCTCACGACCAGCTACATGGGCCGGGCCACGGTGGAGGAACTGCAGTTCACCGGCGCGCTGGAAAGGCTGCGCCTGAAGCTGCTGGACAACCAGCACGCCGTGCAGACCACCGGCAATGGCGCCGAGGGCCGCATCGAAGCCACGCGGTTGCAGTCCGAGCGCCGCGCGATGCCGCTGGCCGTGGGCGCGGTGGTCGCGCTGGGCGCGCGGCGCATGCACGTGCTGCCCACGCCGCTGTCGAGCTTCTCCATCCATGCCGCCGATGAGGCGGCCGCGCAGCTGCTGGCGCAGGCGCCGCTGCTCGAGACGCTGGCGGGCCGCATGAAGACGCGCGTGGCCACCTGCGCCGACGCGTCGGATGGCGCGCCCAACGCGCGCCCCGGCGTGGCCGTCATCGAAGGCAGCGACGGCGCAGCCTTGCGCGCCGTGCAGCTGCTGCGCGCCGGCGCCAACGAGGTGCTGCTGCTGTCGCCCAGCACGACGCTGCCGGAACAGATCTGCATGTTCTGGCTTGATGATGCCGCGCGCCACGCCACCATGGCGGTCACGGCCAGCCTGCTGCGCCACCTGCCCGCCGAAGCCGTGTGCGTGGCCACGGCGCCTGCCGGCCGACGCGATGCGAAGCGCGCCAATGCGCTGCGGGCGCTGCTCGACGCGCGTTCCGAGGCCCGCGCCGCGCACGCGCTGGAGACCCGCACTGAACTGGTGCCGGGCGAAGGCCCGCAGGCGCTGGGGGAATACCTCGCAGGCCTTTCGGCGCCGCTGCTGGTGCTGGGCACGGCCGACATCACGACAGCCGAAGCCGCGCTGGGCGCATTGCTCGCGCGCCGCCCCGGCATGCCCGTGCTGGTGGTCTACCGGGAGTCGGCGCGCTGATGGGACTGCGACGCGAACGCAGCGTGATTCCCGGCTTCGGGATCACCTTCGGCTTCACCTCGTTCTTCCTGTGCGCGCTGGTGCTGCTGCCACTGACCGCGCTGGTGATGAAGGGCGCGGGCATGGACTGGCAGCGCTTCGTGGCCGTGGTCACCGACCCGCGGGCGCTGGCCTCCTATCGACTGAGCTTCGGCGCCTCGCTGATGGCCGCCGCGATCAACATCGTGTTCGGCTTCATCGTGGCCTGGACGCTGGTGCGCTACCGCTTTCCTGGCCGGCGCTTCATCGATGCGATGATCGACATGCCCTTCGCGCTGCCCACGGCGGTCTCGGGCCTGGCGCTCACCGCGGTGTTCGCCGGCAATGGCTGGATCGGCCAGTACCTGGAGCCGCTGGGCATCAAGGTGGCCTACGCGCCGCTGGGCATCACCATCGCGTTGACGCTGATCGGCATGCCGTTCGTCGTGCGCACGGTGCAGCCGGCGCTGGAGGAACTGCCCAAGGATGTGGAGGAAGCCGCGGCCACGCTGGGCGCAGGACCTGCCTACACGTTCTTCCGGGTGATCCTGCCGGCGCTGCTGCCGGCCATCCTCACCGGCTTCACGCTGGCCTTCGCGCGCGGCGTGGGGGAATACGGCTCCATCACCTTCATCGCCGGCAACATCCCGATGGAGACCGAGATCACCCCGCTGCTGATCGTCATCCGGCTGGATGAATACGACTACGCCGCGGCCGCCGCCATCGGCTGCGTGATGCTGGCCATATCGTTCGTGATGCTGTTTGCCATCAACCTGCTGCAGGCCTGGGGACGTCGCCGCATCAGCGGCGCGGGGCGTCGATGACCCGCATCATCCTCATCCTGGTCTCGCTGCTGTTCCTGAGCGCACTGCTGTTCGCGCCGCTGGCGGTGGTGTTCGCCTCGGCCTTCGAGAATGGCCTGGGCGCCTGGTTCCAGAGCTTCACCGACAGCGATACCGGGGCCGCCATACGCCTCACGCTGCTCACCGCCGCGATCGTGGTGCCGCTCAATACGCTTTTCGGCGTCTGCGCAGCCTGGTGCATCGCCAAGTTCGAGTTTCCCGGCAAGAGCATGCTGATCACGCTGATCGACCTGCCCATGGCGGTATCGCCGGTGGTCTCGGGCCTGATCTACGTGCTGCTGTTCGGCGCGCAGGGGTGGTTCGGCGCCTGGCTGCAGGAACATGACATCAGCATCATCTTCGCGGTGCCCGGCATCGTCATCGCCACGATGTTCGTCACCTTCCCCTATGTGGCGCGCGAGCTCATCCCGCTGATGCAGCAGCTGGGCAATGATGAAGAAGAGGCCGCCATCACGCTGGGCGCCGGCGGCTGGTTCACCTTCTTCCATGTAACGCTGCCCCGCATCCGCTGGGGGCTGCTCTACGGGGTGATATTGTGCAACGCTCGCGCCATGGGTGAGTTTGGCGCCGTTTCCGTCGTTTCCGGCCACATCCGCGGCCTGACCAACACCATGCCGCTGCACATCGAAGCCCTGTACCAGGACTACAGCATGTCCGGCGCCTTCGCCGTGGCCTCGCTGCTGTCGCTGCTGGCCGTGGTCACGCTCATCATCAAGACGCTGCTGGAATGGCGCATGGGCGTCCATCATCGATGAACCCGCCGCCATGAAGCGCAACAGCCTCGGCTGGTGGCTTGCCGGCATCAACGTGCTGATCGTGCTGGTGGTGGCGGCCGGCGTTTCCTGGGTGGCGATCGGGCTGCTGCAGCGCCTGGCCGATGGCCAGCAGCGCGTGCGGGTGCAGCTGGCGGCCGCCGATGCGCGGGCAGAGCTTGCGCGGCTGGGCGAAGACACGCTCAGCAACGCGCGCATCCTTGCCGAACGACCCACGCTGCGCCGCCTGCTTCAGCAGCGCGACCTCACTAACCTGCCGCCGGTGCTGCAGCGCTTCTGCCAGCCGGCCGGCCTCGACGCCTGCGCCATCCTCGAGGGCGATGCCGTGCTCGCCGTCAGCGGCGCCGCGGTGCCATGGCCCGAGATCATCCCCGCCGTGCGCGAGCAGGGTGAACGCTTCATGTTCG
This sequence comes from Pseudomonadota bacterium, assembly GCA_016720075.1. Classification (GTDB taxonomy): domain Bacteria; phylum Pseudomonadota; class Gammaproteobacteria; order Steroidobacterales; family Steroidobacteraceae; genus ZC4RG30. The sequence continues at coordinate 35,738 of JADJXW010000008.1, read as the reverse complement.
CGCCCGCTGGCAGCGCCGATGCCTATCTGGGTGCGGCCATCCCGATGAGCGAGTCGGACCCGGGCGCGCGCGTGATGGTCGTGCACATATTGAATGACAGCCTCGCGGCGCGTCTCGCCCCGCAGGACGGCGTGCAGATCCGGCTGCGCAGCTACCGCAACTTCAACAATGCGCCCACCGATGAACTCACCGCGCTGCACACCACGGCGCTGGCCGATGGACGGCTGGCGGTCGCGCATGTCCCGCAACTGGGGCTGTATGCGGCCAGCAATCCGGTGTTCGCCGGCACCGGCGAGGGCATCGTGCTCATCGAAACGCGGCTGTCTTCCGCGCAGGTCGATCGGGACGTGCGCGCGCTGCGCCTGCGCCTGCTGCTGCTCGCCACCTTCCTCGGTGCCGTGGCGCTGATCGTCAGCGTGCTGCTGGGCCGGCGCGTCACTCGCCCCACCGAAGCCCTTACCGCCGCAGCCGAAAAGCTGGGCCAGGGGGATTTCGCCTCTTCCATTCCGCAGGGTGGCCCGGCGGAAATCGGCAAGCTGGCGCGCACGATGGACGACATGCGCCGCAACCTGGTGGACCTCACTGGCACGCTGCGCCAGCGCGAGGCCGAGGCCCAGGCCGTGCTGGGCGGCATCGTGGAAGGCGTATATGCCGTCGATGGCGAGCGGCACATCACCTACATGAACGAGCAGGCCGCGCGGCTGCTGGGCGTGAAGGCAACCGATGCCATCGGCCGTTTCTGCGGCGATGTGCTCAAGCCGCGCTGCGCCGCCAATGGCGAATCCCCCTGCGAGGCGCTGTGCCCCATCCTGCGCGCGCGGCAGCAGGGCTCCGCCACCGCCGTGGAGCATGCACGCACGGGCGCCGGCGAGCGGCGCATGGTCATCACCAGCGCGCAGCCCGTCGAGAACCTGCAGGTGCAGGTGATCCGCGACGAAACCGAGCTCGAGGCCGTGCGCCGCGCGCGCGACACCGTGCTCGCCAATGTGTCGCACGAGTTCCGCACACCGCTGGCCGCGCAGCTCGCCTCGATCGAACTGCTGCGCGAAGGCCTGCATACACGCACGCCGCAGCAGCTGGAGGAACTGGTGCTGTCGCTCGAGCGCGGCACGCTGCGCCTCACGCAGCTCATCGACAACCTGCTCGAAAGCGTGCGCATCGAGTCCGGCCAGCTCGACATCCGCCGGCAGAGCATCGACCTTAACGATGTGATCGAGGATGCCGTCGTCACCGTGGAGGCGCTGCTGCGCCAGCGCGGCCAGCGCGTGGAGCGCGCGCTGGAGGGCGACCTCGCCTGCAATGGCGACGCGGTGCGACTGACGCAGGTGTTCGTGAACCTGCTGGCCAACGCCAGCAAGTTCGGCCCGCAGGACAGCATCTTGCGCATCGGCGCGCGGCGCGGCCCCGAGGCCATCGACGCCTGGGTGGAAGACGCCGGCCCCGGACTGCCGGAAGGCGCCCAGGAGAATGTCTTCGAGCGTTTCAGCCGCGGCGGTGTGGAGCCCGCGCCCAGCGGCATGGGGCTGGGGCTGTCCATCTCGCGTTCGATCGTCGAGCGGCATGGCGGGAGCCTTGCAGTGTCGCGCACCGACGATGCCCACACGCGCTTCCAGATCCATCTGCCGCTGGAGCGTGAGTGAAGATCCTCGTCGCCGATGACGACCCGGACCTGCTGGATCTGGTCGCCTACGCGTTGGGCCAGGCCGGCTATCTGGTCGTGAAGGCCGGTGATGGCAATGCGGCACTGTCCCGGTTCGATTCCGAGGCTCCCGACCTGGTGATCCTCGACATCAACATGCCGGGGCAGTCCGGCTTCGATGTGTGCGCCGCCATCCGCGGCAGAAGCTCCGCGCCGGTGATGATGCTCACCGCCCGCGGCGAGGAACAGGACCTGGTGCGCGCGCTCGACCTGGGCGCCGACGACTACCCTCACCAAGCCGTTCAGCCCGCGCACGCTGCTGGCGAGGGTCAAGGCGCTGCTGCGCCGCGCGCAACTGGAACGCAGCGCCGGCCCCGCCACGGCTGGCCGCATCACGCTCGATGCCGATGACAGCACCGTGCGCATCGGCAGTGGCCAACCCATCGCGCTGACGAAGCTGGAATTCCGGCTGATGCAGGCCCTGCTGGCCCAGGCCGGCAAGGCCGTGCACTCCGATCGCCTGCTGATCCTCGTCTGGGGCCACCGCGGCAGCGGCGATCGGCAGCTGCTCAAGCAGCTGGTGCATCGCCTGCGGCACAAAATAGAACCCGACCCGGGCATGCCGCAATTGCTGCAGACCGCGGCCGTTTCGGGTTACAAGCTGGTGGTCGACTAGCGGAGGCGCGATGATCTCGAGACGTCAGTTCCACCGGGTTTCGCTGGCAGCCGCCGCAGCGGCCGCGGTGCCTGGCGCCTCCCGCGCCCAGTCACCGCCCGCCCCCGGCGCCCCGCCCGCGATGGCGCAACGACCCGAGTTTCGCGGCACGCTGAAGCCTGAGCTCCACGGCACGCACGGCATGGTGGCGGCCGGACGCCAGTTCACGGTGGAAGCCGGCATCCGCCTGCTCAAGGCCGGTGGCAACGCCTTCGATGCGGGCGCCGCCGCGGTATTCGCCGCCGCCGCCAGCGAGATCTCGCACTTCGGACTGGGCGGCGAGGCGCCGGTCGCGCTGTTCGAGGCGCGCAGCGGCAAGGTCTCCATCGTCTGCGGCCAGGGCACCGCGCCGAAAGCGGCAACGCCTGCGCTGTTCCGGCCGCTGGGCGTCATCCCGGGCAATGGCCCGAACGGGGGCACGGTTCCGGCCGTCGTCGACGCCATGGCCCGCCTGCTGCAGCAGTTCGGCACGAAATCGCTCGCCGAAGTGCTGGCGCCGGCCATCGAGCTGGCCGATGGCTTCCCGGTCTACGACATGCTGCGCAGCTCGCTGGTGTTCAACCGCGAACCCACGCAGATCTGGCAATGGGCGCGCCGCACCTACTATCCGCAGGGGCGCATTCCCGAAGTGGGCGAGATGTTCCGCCAGCCCAACCTCGCGGCCACGCTGCGCGCGCTGGCCGCGGCCGAGCTGTCCGCGCTGAAGAACGGCAGCGATCGCGCCGCCGCCATCGAGGCCGGACGCGATGTGTTCTACAAGGGCGACATCGCGCGCCGGATCGCCGCGGCGGTGAAGGCCGACGGCGGACTGCTGAGCTACGAGGACCTTGCCACCTACAAGGGTCGCATCGAGCCGGCGATCACCACGCGCTTCCAGGGTTACGACATCCACAAGGCCGGCTTCTGGAGCCAGGGCCCCGCGCTGCTGATGACGCTGAACATCCTCGATGCCGCAGGCATCTCCGGCATGCGCCTGCGCAGCGAGCAGTACCTGCACACGCTGGTCGAGGCCATCAAGCTGGCCTTCGATGACCGCAACGCCTGCTTCGGTGATCCGCTGTTTGCAAAGATCCCCGCCGAGGGACTGCTGTCGAGAAGCTATGCCGTGGAGCGCGCGGCGCTGATCGGCGAGACGGCGTCGCACGAGCATCGCTACGGCAATCCGTGGGCACACCAGCCCGGGAGTCGCCGACCCGCGAATCCTTTCCGTCCGCGTGTGCTCAGGGCGCCGGGCCCGCCCACGGCCGACACCACCGCGATCGAAGTGGTGGATGCGCAGGGCAATCTGTTCAGCTGCACGCCCAGCTCCGGCTGGCTGATGGGCGGCGCGTACATCGCGGGCGACACCGGCATCCCGCTCAGCAATCGCATGCCCGTGTTCGATCTGGACCCGGCCAGCCCCAACGTGCTGGCCGGCGGCAAGCGTCCGCGCACCACGCTGACACCCACCATCGTCACGCGCGATGGCAAACCCTACCTTGCCATCGGCACGCCGGGCGGCGACAGCCAGGACCAGCAGATCGCCAACGTGCTGCTGAACCTCATCCTCGGCCGAATGAGCCTGCAGCAGGCCATCGAGGCCCCGCGCATCGAATCAGCGCACTTCCATGAGTCCTTCGCCGAGAAGCAGGACGCGCCGGGCGTGGTGGAGGTGGAGAACCGGATACCGATGGAAGTGCTCGGCGGCCTGTCGCGACGCGGACATCGCATCCGCCTTGTGGCCGACTACGGCGCCGCCACGGGAATCGTGGCGGCGGGTGTCGATCCGCGCTTCGGCACGCTGCGCGCTGGCGCCGACGTGCGCGGCGAGCGCTACGCCTTCGGCTGGTAGGCCCCGGCGCCGGCGCTGCTTCACGCCAGATGCTGGCGGAAGTGCGCCAGCGCGCGCTCCCACGACAGGTTCGCGGCCTTTTCCTCGTAGCGCGGCGTGGAATTGTTGTGGAAGCCGTGCTGCGTGCCTTCGTAGACGAAGGCCTCGTGGCGAACGCCCGCGGCTTTCAGCGCACCCTCGTACGCCGGCCACTGCGCATTGATGCGCTCATCGTTGGCGGCATACTGGATCAGCATCGCCGCCTTGATCTTCGGCACGTCTTGCGCCGCAGGCGCGGCGCCGTAATAGGGAACGCCCGCCGCCAGATCGGCGCCAAGCGCCACGGCCAGCTGGTTGGTCATGCCGCCACCCCAGCAGAAACCGGTGGCGCCGAGCTTTCCCGATGAGAGTGGATGTGACTTCAGGTAGTGGGCGCTGTTGACCATGTCCACGCGCAGCTTCGCCTGATCAAGCCCCGACTGCAGCGTGCGACCCTCATCGTCGTTGCCGGGATATCCGCCCACCGGCGCCAGGCCATCCGGTGCCAGCGCGAGGAATCCCGCCACGCCCAGCCGGCGCGCGACATCTTCCACATAGGGATTCAGACCGCGGTTCTCGTGAAAGACGATGACAGTCGGGTAAGGTCCATTGCCGGCGGGTTGAACCAGGTAGCCGCGCATCGTCCCGGAGTTGCCGCCCGGCGAGGGATACTGCACATAGCGGGCCTTCATGCGCGAGTCAGTAAAGGCGATCGTCTGCGCCTCGGCATAGCGCGGGAACAGCGCCTGGGCCATGGCGAGCGCGGACACACCGCCGATCACCAGCGCCCTGGCCCGCACCAGGAACTCGCGCCGATCGATGCGGCCGTGGCAATACTCGTCGTAAAGATCGTAGACACGCTGGTCTATCGCTGCATCCTTCACGGGCACTCTCCTTATTTCGCGACGATCTGGTCGAACACTCCGCCATCGACGAAGTGCGTTTTCTGCGTCTCTGCCCAGCCACCAAAGTCCTTGATGGTCGTCAGTGTGATCTGCGGGAACTGGCCGGCGTGCTTCGCCGCAACCTCTGCATCGCGGGGACGGTAGAAATTGCGCGCCACGATCTCCTGCCCTTCCTTCGAGTACAGGTATTTCAGGTACTCCTCGGCAATGGCCTTGTGGTTGCGCTTGATCACCACCTTGTCCACCACGGCCACGGAAGGCTCAGCGAGGATGCTGACAGTGGGAACCACCACTTCGAACTTGTCGGCGCCGAATTCCTTCAGCGCCAGGTAGGCTTCGTTTTCCCAGGTGATCAGCACATCGCCCACGCCACGCTGCGCGAAGGTGGTCAGCGCGGCACGCGCGCCAGTGTCGAGCACGGGCGTATTCCTGTAGACCTTGCGCAGGAAGTCCTTTGCAGTGGCATCACTGCCGCCCGGCTGCTTCAGCGCCCAGCTCCAGCCCGCAAGGTAATTCCAGCGCGCGCCGCCCGAGGTGCGCGGATTGGGCGTGACCACCGCCACGCCTTCGCGCGCCAGGTCCCCCCAGTCGCGGATGCCCTTGGGGTTGCCCTTGCGGACCAGCAGCACGATGGTGGAGGTGTACGGCGCGCTGTGTTCCGGCAGGCGGCTTTCCCAGTCGGCGGAGAGCAGCTTGCCCTGCGTCACCAGCGCATCGATATCGCCGGCCAGCGCCAGCGTCACCACATCGGCCTGCAGGCCGTCGATGACCGCCCGCGCCTGCTTGCCCGACCCGCCATGCGACTGCGTGATGCGCACATCCTGGCCGGTCTTCTGCTTCCAGTAGCTGGCGAAGGCCTTGTTGTAGTCCACGTACAGCTCGCGGGTCGGGTCATACGACGCGTTGAGCAGCGTGACGGAGCCCGCGCCGGCGCCGGACTCCGGCGTGGACGAAGAGCAGGACTGCAGCGCGAGCGGGGCAGCGGCCAGTGCCACGAGGCCAAGCCAACGAAGGTTGCGTTTCATCTTGAGGACTCCCTGGGTCCTAGAAGGACAGTGTTACAGATGCGGCACCGTAATGGGTGTCGCCATGAGGTGAGGCATTCGGCGCGCGCCGCAGCAGCTGGCCGCGGTTCAGCCACACGGCAGTGACCTCCGCACGCAGTCGCTGTGGCACCAGCCAGTAGCGCAGCCGGCCATCGAGCTGCTGCCCGGCAAAGCGGCCCGCGGCGCCGCTGGCATCGCGGATTCCGGTGGTCGAAAAGCTGTCGTGACGATCCGCAGCCCACAGCCATTTCCAGGTGGCGAGCACATCCAGCCGCTTCGTCGGGGAGCCCTCGAGCCGCAACCCCAGAGCGCTGATGTTGGTGCGCGCCAGGGCGGCATAGATGCCCGAAGGCGCGAAGTCGCTGCGGCGCATGCCGTACAGCGTGTCGAAGCGGGTGTAGTGCGCGCCAGTGCCATCGCCACTGGCGTGATCGAACTCCAGGTTCACATGCGGCTTCCAGCTTCCGGCCAGCGTGTAGCCCAGGTCCGCATGCACGAACCGCGCGCGAACCGACAGCCGCGCCGCGCTCGCCGCGGTGCCGGCGCGCACGCTGCCCCGCTGCGCAATTCCTTCGATTTCGTAATCCCATTGCCCGGGCGCGGCATCACGCAACAGCCGTGCGCTGAGGCTGGTCAGCCCGCGATTGCGGGTGGCTCGCCCCGGGGTATCGTGCTCGATGAATCGGACAAAACCGGCTTCGGCCAGCAGTCCGCCGGGCAGTCCCGAGCGGGCCAGCAGCACGCCGAAGAGCTGCTGGTCACGCCCTTCGTGATCCAGCTTCACCGTGTTGTTCCTCAGCGAGGCAAAGTCGTCCGGCCGGTGCTGCTGAGGCAGCACATAGAAAGTGTGGCCGACCGCCCGCCCGCGAACTTCATCTCGGCCCGCAGCCCGGTATAGCCCTGCGGCGTGTTGCGGAAGTCATCGGACGCCACCAGGCGGCGTGACCCCAGGTTCATCGTGAAGCGTCCGGCCTGCACCGTGGCGGCACTGCCCTTGCCGAAGGGCGTGTCGAAATCACCAGCCACATAGGCCTGTACGGGTTCGAAGGCATCGACGTCGTTCGCGTTGAGCACGCTGCCGGCATCCGTGTCATAGGCCCGGCTGTCGACGAGCTCGCCGCCGAAGCGCCAGGCGCCCGCATCCCATTCGGCAAACAGGCTGCTGCGCATCACCAGCACATCGTCGTGGTTGTCGAACCCGGGGCGGAACTGCCCATCCAGCGCTTCCTGCCGGATGCGGATGCTGCCGGAATGCCGCAAGCCACTCTCGGCTTCAGCTGCAGGCGCGTCGACGCATGCAACCATGACCAGCGCCACCCAGATGGACTGCCTGGAAAAAGAACTTGCTGTTGTCATGGGAGCTCATCATCCACCCCCCGGGGGGGGGGGGGGGGGGGGGGGGGGGGGGGGGGGGGGGGGGGGGGGGGGGGGGGGGGGGGGGGGGGGGGGGGGGGGGGGGGGGGGGGGGGGGGGGAAGCTCGAATCGGTAGCCGTGTCAGTCTGAACGCGGTTATGAACCGGTAACAAGCAGATGCACCGGGGGGCTGCACCTGCCACTGGTAGAATCGGCTCGACAATGCAGTACAAACACGCGTTCCATGCCGGCAACTTCGCAGACGTGCATAAGCACATCGCATTGCTGCAACTCATCCACCAGCTGAGCAGGAAGGCCAAGGGCTTTCTCTTCCTCGACACGCATGCGGGCGCGGGGCAGTACGACCTCGGCGGCACCGACGCCCGGCAAAGCGGCGAAAGCCATGCGGGCATCGCCCGGCTGCAGCAGGCCGCAACGGGCAGCGCCACCGTGCATCCGGCCATCGCGGACTATCTCTCGCGCATAGACCGCTTCCGCGCGACCAGCGGTTCGCGCCACCTGTATCCCGGCTCGCCGCTGCTGGCCGCCTCGGCGCTGCGCGCGGGGGATGTCTGCATCGCGATCGAATCGCAGGCCCAGATCAGTCGCGCGCTGCAGCGCGCCTTCGACCAGCATGGCGCGCTGTTCGAGCTGCTGCCCCGCGTCGAGAACGTCGACGGCTATGCCGCCATCAAGCGGCTGCTTCCTCCCACGCTAAGGCGCGGCCTCGTGCTCATCGATCCGCCCTACGAAGCCGCGGACGAGGAAAAGAACATCGCGGCGGCGCTCGGCGATGGCATCACCCGCTTCGAGAGCGGCGTGTTCGTCCTGTGGTATCCGATCAAGCGCCAGCACGAGGCTGACCTCTTCACGGCCCGGCTGCTGCGCGGCATTTCGCGCCCCACGCTGACGCTGGAGATGTGCATCAACCCTGCCGACCATTCCGCCGGACTCAACGGCTCCGGCATGCTGGTGATCAACCCGCCCTGGCAGTTCGATGTGGATGCGCAGGGCTGGCAGCCACAGCTGCTGCAGTTGCTCGGCGGCACCGGTGAAGCCACGGTAAAATGGCTGATCCATGAGTAATCCCGACCGCTACGCGGTGATCGGCCACCCGGTGGCCCACAGCCGCTCTCCTTCATCCACGAACGATTTGCCGCGCAGACATCGCAATCGATCGCCTACACCACGCTCGACGCGGCGCCGGCGGAATTCGAATCCACCGTGCGCCGCTTCTTCGCCGAGGGCGGCAAGGGCCTGAACGTCACGGCGCCCCACAAGGAAGCAGCGCTTTCGCTGGTCGATGAACTCACGCCGCGTGCGCAGCGCGCCGGGGCCGTGAACACGCTGGCGCTGCGCAAGGGGACCACCGGCGTCAGCCTGCTGGGCGACAACACCGATGGCGCCGGCCTTGCCCGCGACCTTTTGAACAACCATCACGTCACCATCGCTGGCCGGCGCGTGCTGCTGCTGGGCGCCGGTGGCGCAGCCCGGGGCGCGCTGGCGCCGCTGCTGGGCCTGAAGCCCAGCGATCTCACCATCGTGAACCGCAATGTGCTGCGCGCCCGCGAACTGGTGGAGCGCTTCCGCGACATGGGCCGACTGCGCGCCGTCGGCTACTCCGATCTCGAAGGCGAACCCTACGACATCGTCATCAACGCCACGGCCGCAAGTCTCGCCGGTGAACTGCCCGCGGTGCCACCCGGCATCGTCAATGCGCGCAGCATCTGCTACGACATGACCTATGGCCGCGACGAAACGCCCTTCGTGCGCTGGGCGCTGCAGCGCGGCTGCGCGCGGGCCATCATGGGCCTGGGCATGCTGGTGGAGCAGGCGGCGGAGTCGTTCTTCCTGTGGCGTGGCGTGCGGCCCGACACCGCCTCGGTGCTGACCGCGCTCGCCGCCGCCATCCAGACGGACTGAACCGCCTCGCCTACTGGCGTGGCGGCCCGCCCATGCCGCCGGCCGGTCGCCGGGCAGCCATCGCGGCTTCCCAGGTATTCTTCTGGCCAGCGTTCAGCACCGCGCCGATGTCGGCGTTGAGTTTCTCGCGCCCGGCGCGCATGGCGCCCATCACTTCCTGGCTGGGCGGCGAGCCCGGCTGCATCTGGGCGCGCATCTTGCCCTGATCGGCAATGTAGGCATCGAGGATCTTGTCGATCCTGCCCTTCTGGTCGGCCGTCAGGTTCAACGCGGGGTCATCCAGCGCCATGCGCTGCGTCATGCCGGCCTTGTCCATCGGACCACCCATCCCCATGCCCATTCCGCGCGGCGGACCGCCACCCGGAGGCGCCTGCGTCACGCCTTCCACGGACACCAACATCATCGCGCCGGCAGCGGCGGCCATCAGGACTCCACGGAATTTGCTGAGCATATGCCCCCCGGGGCGTGATGAAACTGGAATCATCATAGCCCCTGGCGAGCCAGATCCGGGTGATCCGAGAACAATCCGTCGATGCCGGTGGCGACGAAAGCCCGCACCTGGGCGGCGAGGTCGCCGTGATCCGCTGGAGTCCCGCCCCGCTGCAGCGCAGTCGGCAGGAAATGATTCTCGGCACGGAAAGTCCAGGCATGCACGGCCAGTCCGGCCTCGTGCGCCCGGTGCACCAGGTCGGTGGCCTTCATCCGGCCCTCGGCATCCACGCTCATGAGCATTTCCTTCTGCACGCCAATGGCCTTCGCATAGGTGGCCACCTGCCGCAGGCCCTGCGGCGTGCACAGCTGCGCGTAGCTGGCGAACTCACTGCTGCCATTGCGATCCCACGGCCCACCCTCGACCTGCATCAGCTGCACCAGCGGGTGCCCACTGCGCTCGCGCAATGCCTGCAGGTTGCCCATCTCGAAGGACTGGATGAACACCGGCGCACCATCGCCGCGAGCGGCAAGCGAAGCGAGCAGCGCCGGCTCCAGCGCGAGGCCCAGGCTCGCGAAATGCGTGGGATGCTTGGTTTCCGGATACACCCCCACCAGCGGCAGGCCCTGCGCGCGCCGCGCCGCATTGATCTGCGAGAGCAGCGCCAGGATCTCGTCGAAGGTGGGAATGCCGAACTCGCCATCATGGCGCGCATTGCCAGGCCGCAGCTGCGGCAGCCGCTCGCGTGCGCGCAGCGAGCGCAGTTCCGCCAGCGTGAAATCCTCGGTGAACCAGCCCGTCACCTGCTCGCCGTCGATCTGCTGCGTGCGCCGTCGCGAAGCGAATTCCTCGTGCGCGGCCACATCCGTGGTGCCGCCGATCTCGTTCTCGTGCCGCGCCACCAGCACGCCATCGCGTGTCGCCACCAGATCAGGCTCGATGTAGTCGGCGCCCAGCAGCATGGCCAGCGCATAGCCCGGCAGCGTGTGCTCGGGCAGGTGTCCGCTGGCGCCGCGATGCGCGATCAGCAGTGGCGTGCTCATGCAAGGCACCTCACCGCATGGTCACCAGTTCTTCTGCGGCCGTGGGGTGGATGGCCACGGTGTCGTCGAAGTCGCGCTTGGTGGCTCCCATGCGAACGGCCACCGCGAATCCCTGCAGCATCTCGGCTACATCGCGACCTGCCAGGTGCACGCCCACCACGCGCCGCTCGGGCCCGACAGTGACCAGCTTCATGCGCGTGCGGTGCTTGGCTTCGGTGAGCGCGTGGTACATCGGCACGAAGTTCGACGTGAAGCACTTCACTGCATCGCCGTGCTGCGCCAGCGCCTGGGGCTCGGTAAGTCCCACGGTGCCCAGCGGTGGGTGCCCGAACACGACGGTGGGAATGTTCTGGTAGTCGAGCCTGCGCCCCTCCATGCCGCCCCATATGCGATCGGCCAGCCGGCGCCCCGCGGCGATGGCCACCGGCGTCAGCGTGTATTGCCCCGTCACGTCGCCCAGCGCGAACACGCCGGGCACGGAAGTCTGCTGGAATTCATCCACCTCGATGAAGCCGCGCTCGTCGCGGCGCAGATGCAGGCCGGCGCCGATGAAATCGGTGATCGGATCGCGGCCGGTGGCGAAGATCACGCAGTCCTGCTGCTCCAGGCATTCGCCCCCCTTCAGGTGCACGCTGATGCCAAGCGGGGTCTTCACAAGCTCCGTGGGCGTGGCATGCGTGATGACGCGCGCGCCGGCGTTGGCCAGGCCCTCGTGCGCCGCCTCGATCAGCAGCGGGTCGAACTCGCGCAGCAGCGTCGCACCGCGCACCACCATCGTCACCTGGCTGCCCAGCGCGGCGAACACGCCGGCGATCTCCACGGCGATGTAGCCGCCACCCACCACCGTCACGCGCTGCGGCCGCTGCGCCAGCTCGAAGAATCCATCCGAATCGATGCCCAGTTCGGCGCCGGCGATCTTCGGGCGATGTGGCCTGCCGCCTGGCGCCAGCACGATGCGCTCACCGGTGAGTTGCGTATCGCCCACCGTCACGGTGTGCGCATCGACCAGGCTTCCCCAACCCCGCAGCAGCGTCACCTTGCTCTTGGCGAGATTCGATTCGTAGATGCCGTTCAGCCGCAGCACGTAGGCGTCGCGGACGGCCTTGAGGCGCGCCCAGTCATGCCCGTGCAGCGCGATGTCGAAGCCATAGCCGCGCGCATCGCTGGCCGCGCCCACGAACTCGGCCGCGTTCCACATCAGTTTCTTCGGCACGCAGCCCACGTTCACGCAGGTGCCGCCCAGCCGGCCGGCCTCCACCAGCGCCACGCGGGCGCCATATTCCGCCGCGCGCCGGGCGGTGGCGATGCCGCCGCTGCCGCCACCGATCACGATCAGGTCATGGTCGTATTTCATGGGGCCATGGTACCCCCGGCCCATGCCGGCTGGAGGCCATGTGCAGCTACAATTGCCGCATGAATACCGCCAATCCCCTGCTGGCCGGGCACACACTGCCCGCCTTCGATGCCATCCGCCCCGAACACGTGGAGACCGGCATCCGCGAACTGCTGGAAGACAGCCGCGAACGCGTCCGCCAGATCGAGCAGGCCGAACCGGCCACCTTCCAGTCGGTGGTCGAACCGCTGGAAGAGCTCGGCCATCGCCTGTCGCGCACCTGGTCGCCGGTGGGGCACCTGAATGGCGTGATGAACAACGAGGCGCTGCGCGAGAAGTACAACGCCTGCCTGCCGCTGCTGTCGGCCTATGGCACCGATCTGGCGCAGAACGAACGACTGTTCCGCGTTTACGAGAAGGTGCGCGCCACCGAAGCCGCCGCGCTCGATGCCGAGCAGCTCGCCGTGGTCGACCACGCGCTGCTGGATTTCCGCCTGGCGGGCGTCGCCCTCGACGGCGCGAAGAAGGATCGCTTCAAGGAAGTGATGCTGGAGCTGTCCACGCTGGCGGCGAAGTTCGAGGAGAACGTGCTCGACTCCACCAACGCGTTCACGCATCACGTGGAAAGCGCCGAGGAACTGGCAGGCCTCAACATGATGATCCTGTCGGCGGCCCGCGAACGCGCGGCGGCGGCCGGCAAGTCCGGCTGGCTGCTGGGCCTCGACCAGCCCACCTATGTGGCCGTGGTCACCGACGCCCGCTCGCCCGACCTGCGCAAGACGTTCTACCAGGCGTGGAGCACGCGAGCGTCTGACCAGGGCCCGTCCGCCGGGCAGTTCGACAACCGGCCGGTGATGGAAAAGCTGCTCGCGCTGCGCCACGAGAGCGCACAGCTGCTGGGCTACCCGAACTACGCCGCCTACGCACTGGCGCGCCGCATGGCGCGCAGCGTCGATGAAGTGCTGGCCTTCCTGCGCCAGATGGCCGCCGCGGCGCGCCCGGCCGCCGAACGGGAGCTGGCCGAACTCACGCAGTTCGCCGGTCGCACGCTTGATGCCTGGGACATCACCTACTACTCCGAGCGCCTGCAGGAAGAGCGCTACAGCATCTCGCAGGAAGAACTGCGGCCCTACTTCGCGCTGCCGCGCGTGCTCGATGGCCTGTTCGGCGTCGTCCAGCGCCTGTACGGCATCTCGTTCCGGCCGCGCGCCGATGTGCCGCTGTGGCATCCGGACGCGCGCTATTACGACGTGCTGCGCGCCGAGAAAAACCCGGGCTCCGAAGTGGTCATCGGTGGCGTGTACCTCGATCCCTACGCCCGCCCCAACAAGCGCAGCGGCGCGTGGATGGATGACTGCGTGGGACGCAAGCAGCTCGCCAGTGGCAGCGCGCTGCCGGTGGCGTACCTGGTCTGCAACGCGCTGCCCGGCGCCGACGGCAAGCCCGCGCAGCTCACGCACGATGACGTGGTCACGCTGTTCCACGAGTTCGGCCACGGCCTGCACCACCTGCTCACGCGCGTGAAATACCCGTCCATCGCCGGCATCAACGGCGTGTCGTGGGATGCGGTGGAACTGCCCAGCCAGTTCTTCGAGAACTACGCCTGGCAGCCCGAAGTGCTGCGCGACATCTCGCAGCACGTGGAAACCGGCGCGACGCTGCCCGCCGAGAAGATCGCGCAGCTGCTGCGCACGCGCAGCTTCCAGGCGGGCCTTGCCACGCTGCGGCAGGTGGAGTTCGCGCTGCTGGATTTCCGCCTGCACGCCGAATACGACCCGGCGCTGGGCGCGCGCGTCGCGCAGATCCTGGCCGAGGTGCGCAGCGAGATCGCCGTCATCCGCATTCCGGAGTGGAACCGCTTCCCCAACAGCTTCGGCCACATCTTTGCCGGGGGCTACGCGGCGGGCTACTACAGCTACAAATGGGCCGAAGTGCTTTCGGCCGACGCCTTCGCGGCCTTCGAGGAAGCCGGCATCTACGATGCGGCCACGGCGCAGCGTTTCGTCGACAACATCCTGTCGCGCGGTGGCAGCCGCCATGCGCTGGAGGCCTTCGTGGCCTTCCGGGGGCGGCCGCCCTCGATCGAGCCGCTGCTGCGGCTGCATGGCATCGCCCCGCCGCCGAAGGCGTGAGCGGTAACAGGCCATGCTTTGACATATTGGCGTACCCTTGGAGCGACAAAACTGTGTGGACGGTCGTAGGTCCGTCCCGCGGTCTTCCCTAGACTCGACCCAAGTTGAAAGCCAACAACCTCCAGTACAGCGCCCGCCGCAGCGATTACGACGTCACCAACACCGTGCGGGTGAGCTCGGCCGCCGACGTGCGCGATGCGGTGCAGGAACTGCTCGAAAGCGCCTGGCCCGGACTGCCCTTCGCTCCGGTCGCGCGCGCCTTCCATGATTTCGAAATGGCCTTCACGGGCCGCATGCCGGGTTACTTCGGCGTGGACACCGTCTACCACGACCAGCAGCACACCCTCGATGTGACGCTCGCGATGGCGCGGCTGATGGTGGGTTACGAGCGCAGCTACGTCGGCACCGACATGGCGCTGGGCGCCGAGCGCGCCGCGGTGGGCATCTTCCTCGCGCTGTTCCACGACATCGGCTACCTGCGCGAACGCACGGAAGAAGCGCAGAACGGCGCCGAATTCACGCGCAACCACGTGACGCGCAGCGCGCGCTTCATGGATTTCTACCTGCCCACGATCGGCTTCGCGCACTGGACCCGGCTCACCAGCGAGATCGTGCACTTCACCGGCTATGAAAAAACCTTCGAGCAGATCGGCGAGAAGCTGAAGGATCCGCGCGACATCAAGCTGGGGCACCTGCTCGGCACGGCCGACATGATCGCGCAGATGGCAGACCGCTGTTACCTCGAGAAATGCCGCGACCGGCTGTATCCGGAATTCGTGCTGGGCGGCGTGGCCGTGTCGGTCGATGCCACCGGCAGCCGCGGCGTGCGCTACGCGTCGGGACTCGACCTGCTGCGGCAGACGCCGGGCTTCATGGAAGACGTGCGCCGCAAGCGGCTCGATGCGGCGTTCGATCGCGCCTACCGTTATCTCGAGCCACTGTTCGGTGGCCGCAATCCCTATATCGAATCCATCGACCAGAGCCTGGTGTTCCTGCGCCAGGTGCTGCGCAGCGAGAGCTGGCGCATGCTGCGGCGAAGCCCGCAGGTGTTCGCGGCCGAACCGGATTCACTCACCAGCG
The DNA here is from genome assembly GCA_016720075.1 of Pseudomonadota bacterium. GTDB lineage: Bacteria > Pseudomonadota > Gammaproteobacteria > Steroidobacterales > Steroidobacteraceae > ZC4RG30. The sequence goes on along the minus strand of JADJXW010000008.1, from coordinate 20,289 downwards.
TGCGCGGCCTGATGGCCAGCTATTTCAAGCGAGCCTGGTCGAAGTAGCCGCAGCGCTGTCGATGCCACCGCCCGGTGGCGCATCGATGTTGCAGACGTATTTCTCGAACAGATCCGGCAACCGCCGCTGCACCGCCGCGGCCGCGCCCAGCGATGCGGACTGCAACGCCTGCGCCAGCATTTCCACGGAATACTGGCGCAGCGCCGCGCCGGCCACTGCCGCGTGGCTGAGGTGCCAGGGCTCGGGGCGCGAGCCGCCACGAAACACGGCATAGGGCCGGAAGAACCCGTGCCGCGCGGCATTGGCCTCGAGCCAGCGCCCGAGCCTGCCGAAAACGCCATCCGGCGCATATTCCTCGGGCACCAGTCGCACCTGGTATCCCGCAGGGGCGGCCGCGGCATCGAACACGTCGAAATCCGTGCCCCAGTGATGCCGACTGGCCCCGGGCAGCGCCGACCACACGAGGATGGCATCCACCAGCGCGTCATCGTCGAGCGCGCGCGGATCCAGCGGCCTGCCGTCCTCGCCCAGCAGCTCGCGCTCACCCCGGCATTTGCCGTTCCAGATGGCCAGCTGGCGATCGAAATCGCGGAAGGACGAGGCCGGCATGAGGTCGATGCCGTCGCCTTTTGCAGACGAGCGCATCGACAGGAATGGCGCCACGACATCCCGGTGCAGGCTGCAGCGCGGGTCGGCCACATCGACAATATGCTCACGGGTGCGGCCCGTGAGCATTTCCGCGGAAAAATGCGGGATTTCGCCCATGCGGAGGATTCTAAGCGATAGCGCCGGGGGCTTGTGGCGCGGCCGGAATCCGCCGGGTTAGTATCCGGAGGGTGTTCAGCCTGAAAACCAAGTTCGCGGCGTTCGGTGCGGCCATCGCGCTGCTGCTGCTGCTTGCCGGCGGCATGGCGGCCTTCGCGCTGCTGAACGACTCCGGCGAGCCGGGCCAGCAGACCAGTGTCGCCGCCTGGCTGGTGCTCATCATCTCCGGGGTGGCCATCCTCGGCACCGCCTGGTTCGCCTTCCTGCACGGCCGCCGCATCGCCCAGGCGCTGCAGCAGCTCAACGACAGCACCACGCGCATGTCCACGGGCGACTTCACGCAGCCGGTGCGCACACTGCGACGTGACGAGCTCGGCGACCTGCAGCGCACGATCGACCAGATGCGCAAGAACCTGGCCGACACCACCATCACCAAGAACTACCTCGACAACGTGCTCAACAGCATGAGCGATGCGGTGTTCGTGGCCCGGCCCGATGGCACGATCAAGTTCACCAACTCGGCGGCGCAGCGCCTGACGGGCCTCGCGGCCGACGCGCTCAACGAGCGCACCGTCGGCTCGCTGCTGCATGGCAACGACGCCAGCGAGTCCGATCGGCTCAAGCGCGCCGGCGAAGCCGGCGAGGCCGTGCTGCGCACGGACTCCGGCCAGACCATCCCGGTCTCGTTCTCCGGCTCGATCATCGAAACCGCCGATCCGCAGTTCGCCGGCCTCATCTACGTGGCGCGCGACATCACCGACCGCAAGCGCGCCGAGCGTCGCATCCGCTACCTCGCCCGCTACGACGCACTCACCAAGATCCCCAACCGCATGCAGTTCCAGCACCTGCTGCAGCAGGCCATCGCCCGCTCGCTGCGCGCGCGCACTGGCCTTGCGCTGCTGTACCTGGACATGGACCGCTTCAAGGAAGTGAACGACACCTTCGGCCATGGCGCCGGCGATCGCGTGCTCGAGGCGCTCACCGAACGCCTGACCAGCGCGCTGCCGGCCGAAACGGTGCTCGGTCGCCTCGCCGGCGACGAGTTCGCGCTGTTCATCGACGGCATCTCGGAAGGCACGGCGCGCGAGGTTGTGCGGTTGCTGTCGCAGGACATCCTCGCCGCGGTGGCCCAGCCCTTCCACGTCGGCCAGCAGGAGATCTTCCTCTCGGCCAGCATCGGTGTGGCGCTGTGCCCGCGCGACGCCGAGAACGTCATCGACCTGATCCGCAACGCCGATGCCGCCATGTACTACTCCAAGCAGAACGGCGGCAATTCCTGCGCCTTCTACTCGCCGGAGATGAACGCGGCCTCGGTCGAGCGGCTGATGCTCAAGAGCAAGCTCAAGCGCGCCATCGAACGCGACGAACTTGTCGTGGCCTACATGCCGAAGGTCGACCTCACCGATGGCCGCATCGTGGGCGCCGAGGCGCTGCTGCGCTGGCGCCTGCCGGGCCACGGCGATATCCCGCCCTCGCAGTTCATTCCGCTGGCCGAGGAAAACAACCTCATCAGCAGCATCGGCGAATGGGTGCTGAACCGCGTCTGCATCGACTATCGCGCGCTGTCCCAGGCCGGCCATGCGCCGGGGCGCATCGCCCTCAACCTGTCACTGAAGCAGCTGCGCCAGGCCAGCTTCATCCTCGACTGCAAGTCGGTGTTCGCGCGCCACGGGGTTTCGCCGCGGCGGCTCGAGCTCGAAATCACCGAAACCACGCTGATGGCCGATCCGAAGCGCACCGTGGGCATGCTCGACGAGCTGGCAGCGCTGGGCCTGCACCTGGCCATCGATGACTTCGGCACGGGCTACTCTTCGCTGTCAGCGCTGCAGCAGTTCCCCATCGGCACGCTCAAGATCGACCAGTCCTTCGTGCGCGACTCCACCACCGACCGCAACGACGCCACCATCGTGCGCACCATCATCGAGATGGGCCACAGCCTCTCGATGCAGGTGGTCGCCGAGGGCGTGGAAACGCTGGACCAGTTCGGGTTCCTGCGCACCGCCGGCTGCGATTTCGCCCAGGGCCAGCTGTTCGGCGAACCCTGCAGCGCGGATGTGCTGGGCGAGCTGCTCTCGCGGCAGGTGCATACGGGGCAGTCGCCCTTCGGCGCAATCCTGCCCCCCGCCGTGACCGAGTCCACCGGCACCCACGCGCGCTGAGGCGCCATCAAACCCGCCGCTCGCCACCGCCTGCCAGCCAAGCGCCTCGCGCTGCTGGCTGCGCTGCTGTTGTGGATCGCCACCGCGCTCTGGCATGCCTTCAAGCCGCTGCCGGCAGGAGTTCATGTTCGCGGCACCACCGTGGCCGTAGATGCCGCGCAGGTGCAGTTCATCACCGATGAGACTTCGGCCAACTTCTATGGCCAGCGCACCACCCAGCCCAACATCCATGCGGCCACGCTGGAACTGGTGCGCGGCGCGCGCGACTTCCTGGTGCTGGACTACTTCCTGTTCAACGGGCAGGGCGGCCCCGCCGGCGAGCTGAAATACATCGATGGCATACGGCCGGTGGCGCAGGAACTGCGCGCGGCGCTGCTGGCGCTGCGCGCGGCGCAGCCCGACCTGCCCATCCTGGTCATGGTCGACCCCATCAACAGCTACTACCGCCGCGGCATTTCACCGGAGCTGGCCCAGCTCGCCGATGCCGGCATCGACGTGGTGATGACCGATCTTTCGCCGCTGCGCGATTCGAACCCGCTGTACTCGACGACCTGGCGACTGACACTGGGCTGGTGGCTGAAGCCCGCCAACCAGGGCCGCTTCGGCAATCCGCTGGATGCCAACGGCCCGCCACTGAGCTTCGGCGCGCTGTCGCGCGTCGCGCACTTCAAGGCCAATCACCGCAAGCTCGCGCTCACCGGCGACGGCAAGGACTCTCTGGTCGGCATTGTCTCTTCCGCCAATCCGCATGACGCCAGCAGCGCGCATTCCAACGTCGCGCTGCGGCTCGCGGGCGAGGCGCTGCGTCCGCTGCTGGCCAGCGAACTGGACATCGCCGGCTGGTCGGGATGGCGCGGCGGCGCGCGCTTCGAAGCCTTTCGCACGGCAGCCGCGGGTGTGCCCCCCTCTTCCGGCGATACGCAGGCGACGGTGCTCACCGAAGGCGCGATCCGCGACGCGCTGGTCGAGACGCTGGATGCCACCGGCGCAGGCGACGCCGTCGACATCGCGCAGTTCTATTTCTCGGAACGCCGCGTCATCGAGGCACTGATCGCCGCCGCCCGCCGCGGTGCCGCGGTGCGCGTGGTCCTCGATCCAAACAAGGACGCCTTCGGCTTCGAAAAGTCCGGGTTGCCGAACCGCGAGGTGGCCTCGGAACTGATCGCCGCCAGCGACGGGGCGATCAACCTGCGCTGGTACCGCACGCATGGCGAGCAGTTCCACGCCAAGCTCGCCGCCGTGCGGCGCGGCGACCGGCTCTGGCTGCTGCTGGGCTCGGCCAATTTCACGCGCCGCAACCTGAAGGATTTCAACCTCGAGGCCTGCGTGGCCGTGGATGCACCGGCCAACAGCGAGCTTTCCGCCAACGTGGCCGACTGGTTCGAAACGTTGTGGAGCAACCGTCCCGGCGCGTCGGAGTACACGGCCGATGCGGCGGTATGGGCGGAACCCTCGCAGGGCCGCTACTGGCTTTACCGGCTGATGGAAGCCAGTGGGCTGTCTACTTTCTGACCGTGGCGCGGGCCAGCGCCGCCGCGCGGCTGCCGGCATCGACCAGCGCCTTCTGCGCTGCGCGCTCCAGGCTGCCCACGATCAGGCCCAGCCGATTCTCGCCGACGGGCTCTTCGGCCGCGGCGTCGCAGCGCCCCAGCACGCGGCGCGGGGCACCGCCCAGCAACACGCAGTCGAATGCCGCGCGCGCCACCGGCGTGCCCGCGGCATAGTCGGCCTCGAATCGGCGCACTGTCAGCAGCAGGTCGAAATCCCCCTGCACCGCGGCAGCTTCGGCGCCCACCACGGTCTCGAACAGCCCCAAGCCGGACACTGATTCCACGGCGAAAGCCGCCAGCACCTTGGGCAGGGATTCGCCCCAGCGGCTGTCGGCGAAGTAATCCATCTCATTGTCCGCGCGCGTCAGCGCGATGCGGCTCGTGTCCAGGCCGGGGTGAACCTCGGGTCGCGGCACGCGCAGTACGCCAGGGATTGCCGCGGCCGGCGCCGCCGCGGCCGGCGAGGCATGCAGCACATACACCTGCTCGGCGGGTCGGCTGCTTCTGAGTCCGCCGCAGCCGGCCAGCACGGCGCCACACAGCATCACTGCAACGGGAATTCTCATCGCTTGACCTTCACGCCGCGCTCGACGGGCTGGTAAATGAGTTGCGAGGGATCGGCCTTGAGGCTGCGCGAGAGTTCTGCGAACTCTGCCGCCGCGTCGCGCGCCTCCTGCAGCGTGCGTTGCAGCTGCGGCAGGCCATCCTGCGCGAAGGCCGTTACGCCGGCGCGATTCTCCGCCACGAATGCCTCGATGCCGCGGCTCGCGCGCTCCAGGTTGTCGGCCGTGCGGTTCAGCCGCTGGGCCAGTTGCGCCACCTCGGGTCGAAGCTCGTCGGTGGCGCCACGCAGGCCCTGGGCCAGCTCCCGCACATCGTCGCTGGTGCTGCCGAGGCCACCCACCAGCTCATCCACGCGCTTCATCGTGGCCGGCAGGCCGACCGAGGCCTCGTGCAGGTTCTTCACCATGTCGGCCAGCGCCGCGGAGTTCTCCGGCGAGAAGATCTCCTGGGCGCGGTTCAGCAGCTCTGCCGCGCTGCCGGCGATCTCGGGCAGGCTCGCCAGGAATGTGTCGAAATCCGAGCGCACGGAATTGATGACCGGGTAACGCTCGCTCTCGACCAGCGGCATGATCTCCTTGCCCTCCACCTTCTGCTTCAGGTCGATGTAGAGCAGGCCGGTCACGCCCATCAGCGACAGCTGCGCCGTGGTGTCCTGGCCGACGGGCGCGGATTCGTCGATGTCGGCGACCACCTGCACGCGCTCGGGGCTGCGGCGATCCAGCCGGATGCGGCGCACGCGCCCCACCTCCACGCCCAGGTAGCGCACCGAACCGCCCTCGGAAAGCCCCGTCACGCTGCCGGTGAAATAGATCTCATACGGAACATAGCTGCGCCGGTCGCGGCCTTCCGAATACCAGTAGACGAACATGCCGGCCATGACGGCGATGAGCAGCACGAACGCGCCCACGGCGGTGTAGTTGGCGTCACGCTCCATGCGTAACTCCGGCGGCGCCAAAGCGCTCGGCGCGCGTGCCGTGGAAGTACGACTGTATCCACGGATGCGGGTGCTGCACGATGTTCGCGCGCGTGTCCTGCACCATGCGGCGGTCGACGATCACGCCGACACGCTCGCAGATGCGGAAGATGGTGTCCAGGTCATGGGTGATCATCACCACGGTGAGCGTCAGTTCCTGCTGCAGATAGGCTATCAGGTCATCGAAGGCCGCGGCACTGATGGGGTTGAGGCCCGAGGTGGGCTCGTCCAGGAACAGCAGGTGCGGATCCAGCGCCAGCGCGCGCGCCAGCGCCACGCGCTTGACCATGCCACCGGAGAGCTGCGAGGGGTATTTCTCGGCCGCGTCATCCGGCAGCCCCACCAGCCGCAGCTTCAGGTGCGCAAGCTCGTCGAGCGCATCCTTCGGCAGCCGCAGGTGCTCGATCATCGGCAGCTGGATGTTCTCGCGCACGGTGAGCGAGGTGAACAGCGCGCCATGCTGGAAGGTAACGCCATAGCGCGCCTTGGCGGCCCGCAACGCCTCGCCGGACAGCCGGGTCATGTCCGTGCCCTCCACCAGCACCTGCCCGGCCTCCGGGCGGCGCAGTCCCAGGATGGTCCTGAGCAGCACCGACTTGCCGCTGCCCGATCCACCCAGGATGCCGAACACCTCGCCGCGGCGCACCTGCATGTCGAGGCCATCGTGCACGAGCTGGCGCCCGAAGCGGTTCACCACGCCGCGCACGTCCACCACGATGTCGGAAGCTGCGTCCATGGCCATCAGAAATCGATCTTCATGTAGAACACCGCGAATACCGCATCGGCCAGCAGCACCAGGAAGATCGACTGCACCACCGCCACGGTGGTGAGCCGGCCCAGTTCGCGCGAGGAACCCCGCACCTGCAGGCCGCGATAGGTGCCGGCCGAGGCGATCAGCAGCGCGAACACCGGCGCCTTGATGATGCCGGCCCAGAACGTGGTGGGCGCGATGGCCTCGTTGGCGCGGTTGATGAACTGCTGCAGCGGCATGTCGAGCAGGAACTGGCACAGCAGCGCGCCGCCGGCCATGCCGATCAGGTCGGCGATGACGGTGAGCAGCGGCAGCGCGATCACCAGCCCGATCGCGCGCGGCAGCACCAGGGTTTCCATCCAGTCGACCCCGGTGGCATCCAGCGCATCCACCTCTTCGTTCAGCTTCATCGATCCCAGTTCGGCCGCGAACGCGCTGCCGGTGCGGCCGGCCACGATGATGGCCGTCAGCAGCACGCCCAGCTCGCGCAGCACGCCCACCGTGATCAGGTCGACCACGTAGATGTCGGCGCCATAGTTGCGCAGCTGGCTGGCCGACAGGTAGGCGATGATCACGCTGATCAGGAAGGCGATCAGCGCGACGATGGGAATGGCGGTGATGCCGCTGTCGTACACATGGCGCGCAATGGATATCGGTCGCAGCCGGCGCCAGCTGCGCAGCGCGGCCACCTGGGTGATCGCGGCGCGACCCACGAAGGCCAGGCCCTGGTGCACGTCTTCCAGACGTTCCAGCGTCGTGCGACCCAGCCGCTCGACCGGGTTTTCCCAGGCCTGGGCGCGCAGCGCCGCCGGCAGCTTGCCGACATCGGTGACCAGCGCGCTGCGCACCAGCACCAGCGTGCGCGGCTCGCCGTCGGGGAACTCGACCTGGATGTCGCGGGCGGTCAGTTCGCGCGTCAGTTCATCCAGCGCCCAGGCGCCGGCCAGGTCGAGCGGACCAGGGGCGCGGATGGACACATGCCGCACGCCGGAGAAGTCGAGCCGGGACTGCTCCTCGCGGATCGCCACCAGCGAGGCGGCCCGCCATTGGCCGCGCAGTTCCAGCTCCAGTGTCCCGCCATCCCGCCGGCTGTCGAAGTAGCCGCCCGTCATCCTGGCCTTCAGGTGTCGTCGCGATATCTCCGCAGACGGATCACCATGTACAACATTCCCGCGGCCACGGCGAGTCCGATCCACAGTCCGGGCGAGGCCAGGCGCTCCAGGGGGGCCTGGCTGGGCGTCATGCGCCAGGCGATGAAATGCCACACATTGGCCGTGCCCAGCACCAGGCGCTCGCTGATGGTGAGGATCACCCAGGGCAGGATGGCGAACATCAGCGGCGCGCGGGTGGTTGCCACCGAGGACAGCATCAGCCAGGCCGCCACCGGCGCATACCACAGCAGCGCCATCACGATGAACCCGGCGAACTGCGCCTGCGCGGTGATCCAGTCGGGGAAATTCCACAGCGCCATCCACGGCGGCGTGCTGCGCGAGGCCATCGCCACGAGTCCGGTGAGCAGCAGGTTGGTCACGAACTGCAGCACGAACACGCCGGCCGGCACGATCAGCATGGCCACGCCGAACTTGACCAGCACGCTGTCGCGATCGCTGACCGGCAGCGACTTCCAGAAGAGGATGCTGCGGTCCTTGCGCTCCGCGTACAGGCAGTCGAGCAGGTAGACGCCCGCCGTGACGCAGGCCGTGATGATGATCACCGAGGCCATGCCGATGGCGGTCATCAGCATCAGCTTGTCGGCGATCCCGGGCACCCCGATTTCCGGGTTGCCGTCCATGCGCATGCCACCGAACCGGACATTGGCCGGCGCGAAGATCACGCCGGCCAGCGCGGTCAGCAGCAGGAAGGCAGCGGCGCCGGCAGGGGCGATCCACAGCGAGCGGTGTTCCCAGAACTCGCGCTTGGCGAGCGTCAGATATTGGTTCTTCATGCCGCACCTCCCTTCGATCATCGCCACGAACAGGTCCGACACGGTGGGCGTGCCTATTTCCCCTAGCCCCTCGAGGTGCTGCCGCGGCGGGTTGTCGAAGAACAGCACCGCGCGGCCCAGCAGGCTGCGCTCATGGAATGGCTTGAACGCCCGCGCCGCCTCGGCCTGCTCGGGTCGCGCGATCAGCTGCACGAAGCGCGAGCCGATCTCCTCCACCGGCATGTCGAGGATGATCCGCCCCTGCTCGATGAACAGCACGTCGGTGAGCAGGTGCTCGATCTCCTCCACCTGGTGGGTGGTGACGAGGATGGTGCGCTCCTCGTCCATGTAGTCGTTCAGCAGCGTGTCGTAGAAGCGCCGCCGCACCAGCAGGTCGAGGCCCAGCGTGGGCTCGTCGAGCACCAGCAGGCGCGCCTTGATGGCCAGCACCAGCGCCAGGTGCAGCTGCGTCACCATGCCCTTCGACAGCTCGCGCACCTTGTGGTTGAGCTTCACGTCGGTGGTGGCCAGGAACTGCTCGGCGCGCTCGCGGTTGAAGCCCGGATGCACGCCTGCCACGTATTCCAGCGCGTTCTTCACGCGCAGCCACTTGGGCAGCACCGCCACATCGGCGATGAAGGACACCTCGCGCATCAGCTCGCCGCGCTCGGTATCCGGGTTCTTGCCCAGCACCCGGAGGCTGCCTTCATGCGGGGTGAGTCCCAGCAGGGACTTGATGACCGAGGTCTTGCCGGCGCCATTGCGCCCGATGAGACCCACGATGCGGCCCGGGCCCACCTTGAAATCGACCCCGGCTACGGCCTGCTTGCCGCCGCGGTACTGCTTGGACAGTCCGCGGGCTTCGATGATCGGCGTCATTTACTTCGACTCCGTGCGTGAGGGCAGCGGCGGTGTGGCCGCGCCCGTGGTCTGACTGCTCAGCAGTTCTTCGGTGGAGAGGCCCAGGCGCTGGATGGTGGCCTGGATCTTTGGCCACTCGGTCGCCAGGAATCGCGCGCGCTCGTCGGTCATGCAGCAACTGCACGCGCCGGGGGCGACGAACATTCCCAGGCCACGGCGCTTTTCCACCAGTCCCTCGTCGGCGAGCGCCTGGTAGGCCTTCAGCACCGTGAGCGGGTTCAGGCGATATTCGGTCGCCACCTGGCGGACGGAGGGCAGTGCCTCGCCCTCCTTCAGCGTTCCTTCCAACATCATCGCCACCACGCGGTCGCGCAGCTGGCGGTAGATGGGTTGGGATTCATCCCACTTGGCGTCTACGGGGCTCATTGATCACTCAATCATGCTTGATTGCATGGGTTGGTGCCGTTGCTGCCACCTGCTTGGCGGGCGGGCTTCCGAAGTCCACCCACACCACCAGGCTGGCCGTCGACAGCCACAGGCAGAACAGCGCACTGGAAAACAGCCCTGACGCCATCCCCCACATCTGTATCACCCGTGACATATTACTGCCTTCCTTTGAGTTTATTGTTTCTGAATCGGACCGTTCAGGCGCCCAGCAGCGCGCTGCCGGTGAACACGACGAGCGTGCTGGTCGTGATGAAAGCCGTGGTGATCAGGGCCGCCGCAAAGGCCATCGCCTTGGTCGCCACGCTGACTTCGAGGATGCTGTTGCTGTTTTCCATGTCGTTCTCCTTGCCGTTCGGTTTGTTGGTTTGAGGTTTCGGATCACTCCGCTACCTCTGTGGTGTTGTATTCAACTACAACACCAAACCGGTGTCAACACCCCCAAGGAAAAAAGTCAGGCCGGTAGAATCCGACCCCCTTGAGGGGCTCTTTTCGGGGCTCCGCCCGTGACCCGCTCGTCCCTGGAGACCCGATGAAAAAGCCCGTTACCGTCACCATCACCGGCGCCGCCGGCCAGATCGGCTATGCCCTCGCCTTCCGCGTTGCCTCCGGCCAGCTGCTGGGCAATGACCAGCCCGTGAACCTGCACCTGCTCGAGATCACGCCGACGCTGCCGATGCTGCAGGGAGTGGTGATGGAGCTGAACGACTGCGCGTTCCCGCTGCTGAACAAGGTCGTCGCGACCGACGATGCAAAGGTGGCCTTCAAGGATTCACAGGTGGCGCTGCTCGTCGGCGCGCGGCCGCGCGGACCCGGCATGGAGCGCAAGGACCTGCTGCTCGCCAACGCGCAGATCTTCTCCGCGCAGGGCAAGGCGATGAACGAAGTCGCCGACCGCAACATCAAGGTGCTGGTGGTGGGCAATCCCGCGAACACCAACGCGATGATCGCGCGCGCGAACGCGAAGGACCTGAACCCGCGCAACTTCACCGCAATGACGCGCCTCGACCACAACCGCGCGCTGTCGCAGCTGGCGGAAAAAACCGGCGCGCACACCACCGACATCCGCAAGCTCACGATCTGGGGCAACCATTCGTCGACGCAGTATCCGGATCTGTCGCACTGCTCGGTGGGCGGCAAGGCCGCGAAGTCGCTGGTCGACCAGAAGTGGATCGAAGAAACGTTCATCCCGGTGGTGCAGCAGCGTGGCGCCGCGATCATCAAGGCGCGCGGCGCGTCGTCGGCGGCATCCGCCGCTGCCGCAGCGATCGACCACGTTCATACGTGGGTGAAGGGCACGCCCGATGGCGACTGGGTGAGCATGGCCGTGCCGTCGGACGGCAGCTACGGCATCAAGGAAGGCGTGGTGTATTCCTATCCGGTCACGACGAAGAACGGCGAATACTCGATCGTGCAGAACCTCGCCATCGACGAGTTCAGCCGCAAGCGCATGGATCTTTCCGATGCCGAGCTGCGCGAAGAGCGCGATGGTGTGAAAGACCTGATCTAGTCCACCGTCAAGAAATCGAGGCCCCCATGACACGCATCCTTGCATCGCTAATCGTCATCGCGGGCCTCGCGCTCGGCGCCTGCCAGCCGAAGGCGCCCCCTGCCGCCAGCGGCGGACTTTCGATTCCGCCACTGTCGCCGCAGGAGCGCACGCTGCCCAATGGGCTGCGTGTCTATGCCTTGCCCGACGCGACCACAGCCAGCGTCTCCGTTGCAGTCTGGTACGACGTAGGCTCGAAGAACGATCCGGCCGGCCGCTCCGGCTTCGCGCATCTGTTCGAGCACCTGATGTTCAAGGCCACGGCCAACATGCCGACCGAGACCTTCGACCGCTTCACCGAGGATGTGGGCGGCTTCAACAACGCCTCGACCGCCGACGACTACACCAACTACTTCGAGACCGTGCCCGCCAACCACCTGGAGCGCATCCTCTGGGCCGAGGCCGAACGCATGGGTTCGCTGGTGGTCGACGAAGCCTCGTTCCGCTCCGAGCGCCAGGTGGTGCAGGAGGAACTGCGCCAGCGCGTCCTGGCTTCACCCTACGGACGGCTGTTCTACCTGTATCCCTCGCAGGCTAACTTCGACGTGCATCCCTATGGGCGCCCCGGCATCGGTTCGATCGAGGACCTCGATGCGGCCACGCTCGATGACGTGAAGGCATTCCATGCCGCGTACTACCGGCCCGACAACGCGGTGCTGGTGGTGGCGGGCAACTTCGACCCGAAGCAGCTCGATGCCTGGGTCGACAGGTACTTTGGCCCACTCGCCTCGCCGAAGCGTCCCCTCCCGCGCGTCACCGCGGTGGAGCCGGCGCGCAGCGCGCCAAAATCCCTCACCGTGCATGCGCCCAACGTGCCGCTGCCCGCGGTGATGGTGAGCTGGCCGGCGCCGGCTGCCAGCAGCCCCGACATCGCCGCCTGGCAGGTGCTCGATGCGATCCTGCAGCGCGGCCAGTCCTCGCGGCTGTACCAGTCGCTGGTGTACGAGCAGCAACTGGCCGCGCAGGCCGGTTCGATGATGGAGATCCGGCAACACCCTGGCGCGTATTCGCTGGTGGCCATCCTCTCCAATGGCAAGTCCGCCGATGAGGGACTCAAGTCGCTGCTGGCCGAGGTCGCGAAGATAAAGACCACGCCGGTCAGCGCCGTGGAACTGGAAGAAGCGCGCAATGAGCTGATCACCGAGGCGCTGCAGCAGCGCGAGACCACCGATGGCCGCGCGGAAGACCTGGCGTGGTCGGTGATCGTGGCCGGTGATGCGAAGGCGTCGGATCGCGTGCTGTCGCAGCTGCAGGGCGTGACCGCCGCGGACGTGCAGCGCGTGGCGAAGGCGCTGTTCGACGATTCACGCGCCGTCACCATCCGCTACCTGCCAGAAGCACCGGGCGCGAAGGGCGACGTCATCGTCGACTCGAAGAACATCCTCACCGCAAAGATCGACATCCCCGCCGCGGATATTCCCACCTACTCGCTCGCGCCCGAAGACCGGCGCGTGGCGCCGCCGCAGCCCGGCGCCGCCATCGCCGCGAAGATTCCGCCTGCCACCGAAAAGACGCTGGCCAACGGACTGCGCGTGATCGTGGCGCATCGCCCCGGCCTGCCGCTGGTGGCCGCGGACCTGCGCTTCTCCGCCGGCGGCGCGCTGGATCCTGCCGATCGCGCGGGCCTGGCGACGATGACGGCGGACCTCGCCACGCGCGGCACCGCCACGCGCTCGGCCACCGACATCGCGCGCCAGATCGAAAGCCTCGGCGCGGCGCTGGGCGCTTCCGCGGGGCCCGACGCCTCCAGCGTTTCCGCATCCACCACCGCGGACAAGGCGGCGCAGGTGTTCGCGGTGATGGCCGACGTGGCCGCACAGCCGGCATTCAAGACCGAGGAACTGGAACGCGCGCGCCAGGAGGCGCTCGATGGCCTGCTCGTCTCGCTGCGCCAGCCCAATTCCGTGGGCAGCTATGCGATGACGCGCCGGCTCTTCGGCGCCGGCGCCTACGGCAAGACGCCTTCGCCCAAATCCATCGGCGCGCTCACCTCCGCCGATGCCACTTCGTTCCATGCCGCCTACTGGCGCCCCGACAACGCGGTGCTCGTGATCGCCGGAGACATCACGCCTGATGCCGGCTTCAAGCTGGCGGAAGACGTGTTCGGCGCCTGGGCAAAACCCGCATCGCCGCTGCCCTCGCCCGTCGCCGACGCCCAGCCTGTGGGCGTGAAGCCGCCGCTGGTCATCGACATGCCGAAGATCGGGCAGGCCGCGGTGCTCGTGGGCCGCGTGGGTCCCAGCCGGCTCGCACCGGATTACTTTCCCGCGGTGGTGGCGAACAATGTGCTGGGCGGCGGCTATTCATCGCGCCTCAACGCCGAGATCCGCATTCGTCGCGGATTGTCTTATGGCGCCGGATCGGGACTTGCCTCGCGCAAGCAGGGCGCGCCCATCGTCGCCTCCGCGCAGACCCGCAACGACGCCGTGCCGCAGGTGCTGGAACTGATGTCCGCGGAGCTCAGGCGCCTGGGCACCGAGCCCATCCCCGACAGCGAACTGGCCAGCCGCAAGGCCGTGCTGATCGGCGGCTTCGGCCGCTCGGTGGAAACCACCGGTGGCCTCGCCGGCCAGCTCTCGTCGCTGGCGCAGTTCGGCCTGCCGCTGGACAACCTGCAGCGCTACGCGGCCGACATCTCGGCGGTCACGCCGGAACAGGTCAGCGCCGCGGCGCGCGCGCACTTCGACCCGGCCACCGCCTCGGTGGTCGTGGTGGGTGACGCTGCGGTATTCGGCGCCAGGCTCAAGGCAAAGCATCCGCGCATGGAGCGCATCGGTGTCGACACGCTGAATCTCGACAGCCCCACGCTGCAATAGCCGACCGGTTCGCATGAGCGCCTGGGTGGACTTCGGCCTGTACTCGCTGCAGGCCGTGCTGCTGTGGATCGTGGTGCCGGCCTGGGCCGCGCGGGCGCTGCGCCCGCTGGTCACGGACAACACTCCCGCCACGACCCATCGCGGTGCCGGATGGGTGCGCTTGCTGCAGGCATGGGGAGCCCTGAGCGTGCTGCTGCTGCTGGCCTATCGCCTCGATGCTATTCCGCCGCCGTTGTCGGCCAGCGCTCTGCACAAGCACGACTGGGAGGTGCAGCTGATGACCAGCAACCTGATGCTGGCGCTCGGCCTGCTGTTCGCGGCCTATGGCCTGTGGCGCTTCGTGCAATGGATGAAAGAGTCCGCAGCGGCGCCGGAAAAAGATTCCGCCGAGTCCTTCCCGCTGACGCGCGATGACTTCCTGCCGCGTGGCCTGCAGTACGGAGTCTATGGGCTGCTGCTGGCTGGGCTGCTGGCGCGGCCGCTGGCAGGACTGATCTGGCCCGAACGCGTCAGCGACATCTGGGGCAGTCTCTTCATGAGCATCGTGGTGGTGGTGCTGCTGCTCTTTGCGGCGGCGGGCAGCGTGATGCGCGCGCCGAATCACCTTGATCGCGCGCTGGGTCCGCGCTACCGGTGGCTGGAGGTGAGCCTGTGCTACCTGCTGCTGGGGAATCTGGCGCTGCTGGAAATGGCGTCGTTCGCGCTCGAGCTTTCGGGCCTGGGCTCACGCCGCCATGTGGCGCTGCTGGTCGCGGCCTTCGTGTCGGTCACGCTCGGCGGGGTGCTGCTGCTTGCTTCGCTGAGGCCTCGAGCGCCGGTCCGCCACTAGGCCGATCCGTTCGCCACATCGTCCCAGAACAGCCGCGTCTCGCGGAACGCATCCAGCGCGTAGGTGCTCTCCTCGTCGAACAGCATCACGTCGCGCCGGCGCAGTGAATAGTCGGGCCACGGCAGCTCGCTGGTGCCCGGATCCCCGCTGCGCGCGAACTCCACCCACGCGCGGCTCATGGCCTTGGCCACCCGGTCGGCGGCCGGCACCGCGCCGGTATAGGGTTTCCAGCGCTCGCCCATCGCGATGTCGAAGATCATCGGCAGGTCGAGCGAATGCGGCGAGCGCAGCAGGCCATCCATCACCGGCGTGTTCCACATCAGCTGGTACAGCCAGGCCTTGGCCTCGTTCTGCGCGGCCTTCATCTCGGCGATCAGGATCGATTGCCGCCGCGTGCGATCCGACAGCATCTCGAAATACAGCTGCGACGGCGCGGCCAGCGGCTTGAGCTGCACGTAGAGGTCCACGGCCGCATCCCCTGCCCGCTCGCCGATGAGCGCGCGCATGCGCGAGCGCAGCCCGGCCATGTCGAGCCTGAACGCGGCCGCGTCGCCCATCATGAAGGCCGTGTTCTCGGTGGAGGTGCAGCCCACGATCAGCGGAATGTCGGCGTTCAGCGGATTGGCCACCGGATCGAACGGCTGCCGCGTGACCACGCGGTTGTCGTACACCGGCGCGAAGTTGTTGGGCGCGCCGGGCAGGGCGGGCTTCTTCGCCAGTTCGAAGTTCGCCGCCATCAACTGCGCCAGCGGCAGTCGCTGCAGCTCGCGCGCCTGGTTGGGCCTGAGTCCCAGGATGGTGAGCAGGCGCTCGCTGGCGCCAACGCCATCCTCCACGCTGCGCAGCCGCCGCGTGGCGCCACTCTGGATGGCGGCGCGATGGAACAGGCCGCGCGCCGACGGCATCGACCACAGCGAGCACACCTTGCCGCCTCCGCCGGACTGGCCAAAGATCAGCACGCGCTTGGGATCACCCCCGAACCGCTCGATGTTGTCCTTCACCCAGTGCAGCGCAAGTTCGAGGTCGAGGATGCCCACATTGCCCGACGACACGAACTGCTCGCCGCTGTCGGGCATGTGCCCGTAGCCCAGCACGTTGAGCCGGTGGTTCACGTTCACCACCACCACATCTCCATGCACCGCGAGCGACGAGCCCTCGTACATCGGGTTCGAGCCGGAGCCCGCGAAGTAGCCACCGCCGTGCAGCCACACCATCACCGGGCGGCGCGCGCTGTCGACGCCGGGCGTATACACGGTGACGTTCAGGCAGTCCTCGGTCTCGATGCTGCCCGCCTCGCTGCCGATGCCCGACACCGCCGCGCGGCGCGAACCCGGCGCCGAGGGCACCGCCTTCGGATCGATCTGCGGCGCGATCAGCGCCTGCTTCGGCACCTCGCGGACGCCCGCCCAGGCGGCGGGCGGCTTCGGCGCCATGAAGCGCCCCTCGCCCTCGGTCGACGCGCCGTAGGGCACGCAGAAGAACTTGTAGCCGCCGGCCACGCCGCGCTGGCCGCGTACGCGGCCGTGGCGGGTGTCGACGACGGGGTCGGGAACCGACGTTGCAGTGGCCGCGAAGGCGCGCGATGCGGCACCAGCCATCCCGGCCGCCGCCATGCCCGCCAGCACCGTGCGGCGCCTCACGGGAAAAACTCTGCGCCTGGCGGCCGGCCCGCCGTGCCCCAGCGCTCGGATGAATCCCAGTGTTCGGCGATGAGACCGCTCTTGCTGTCGACGCGGAACACATCGAACCAGGTCATCTCGTAGATCTGTTCCGGGTGCTCGCGGTCGCGCACCTTGCGCGCCCACATCACCATCACGATGTCGCGCTCGGCGATGATGTCGATGATGGGGAAGCTGGAAGTGGGCTTCACGTCGCGCGGCTTGCGCGAGGCGCCGATGGTGCGCATGAAGGCATCGCGGCCGGATTCCACGTTGGGATTGTGGATGTATTCCGGGCGCCGCCAGAACTCCGGCGCGCGCTCCATGCCCGCCTTCGTAGACGATGCGCCAGAAGTCGAACACATGTTTCTTGTTGCGCGCCAGCTTCGGATCGCTGCTCTTCAGCAAGGCCAGCTGATCCTTCGCCACCGGCAGCGGCGCGAGCGCCTTGCCATTGACCGACATCCCGGGCGGCGGCGGCGTGACGGGCGCATCGGCGGCCCACGACGCGCCCGCGGCGCACATCAGCAAAACGACGACGATCTGGCGCATGACATTTCCCCCGGGCCGGCGGCCTTGTGCACTGGATTGTGCACCACACCGAGGCTGACTGGCACGGGATGCCCCGGGCAATGGTATTCAGCGGCGCCGGCGCGCCACCTGCATGAACGCCTTGAACCACGCCCGATCCAGATCCCCTTCCCTCAGCCCCAGGTGGATCTTCTTCGGCACCCCGTTTCGCCCCAGCCGCACCGGTGCGATGGCCACGCCCTTCATGCGTTCTTCCACCAGCCAGCGCGGCAGCGCGCCCACGCCGCGCCCGCAGGCCACCATTTCCAGGATGAGGTCGGTGGATTCCAGCGTCCGGTGTGCGCGCGGCGTGACGCCGGCCGGATTCAGGAACAGCGTGTAGATGTCGAGCCGGTCGGTGTCCACCGGATAGGTGATCAGCACCTCGTCGGCAAGCTGCGCGGGTTCCACATGCCGCAGCTTCGCCAGGGGATGCGCCCGCGGGACCACCAGCACCTGCTCGTAGTCGAACACCGGCTCGAACAGCAGCCCGGGCCTCGGTTCCGGATCGGGCGTGACCAGCAGGTCGATCTCGTGGTCCAGCAGCGCGCTGATGCCACCGAAGCGAAAGCGCTGCTTCACGTCCACATCCACATCGGGCCATTGCGGCAGGTACTGCGCCACCACCTTCAGCAGCCACTGGTAGCAGGGATGGCATTCCATGCCGATGCGCAGCGTGCCGCGCGTGCCGCGCGCCATCTGCCTCAGGCTGGATTCGGCATGTTCCAGCTGCGGCAGCACGTGGTTGGCCACATCCAGCAGGTACTGGCCGGCCTCTGTGGGCCGCAGCCTGCGCCCCTCGCGCAACCACAGCGACGCGCCCAGCGCCGCTTCGAGTTTGCGCACGGCGTGGCTCAACGCGGATTGAGTCAAATGCAGCGTGGTGGCGGCCGCCGTCATCGAGCCCTGGCGATCCACCTCGCGGACGATCTGCAGGTGGATTCGATCGAGGCTCCGGGTCGGGATCTTTGCATGAATGGCTTTCATTGGTTGTTGAAATCATATCATTTCCATTCATGCATGCTCCTGCGGCAGCATGCCAGGCATGAACGCGATGCCATTTGCCTCCCAGCCCCCCGCTGCCGCCCCGCGGCTGCCGGCCCGCCACGACCATGTCGGCAGCTTCCTGCGCCCGACCTTCCTGCTCGAGGCCCGCGCGCGCTTCGCGCGCCGGGAGATCGACGCCCGCCAGCTGCGCGAGGTCGAGGACCGCGCCATCGTGGAAATCGTCCGCTTCCAGCAGGAGGTGGGCCTGAAGGCGATCACCGACGGCGAATACCGCCGCGAGTACTTCCACATCGATTTCCTGGACCAGCTGGGCGGCGTCGAGACCACGCTGCCCCAGGTCGTCAAGCGCGCCGACGGTGGCGAGGAACTGCGCCCCCCGGTGATCCGCGTGACCGGCAAGGTGCGCCATGAACGCAACATCGAGGTGGAGAACTTCCGCCACCTCGACAGCTGCCTGTGCGCCGGCTGCACCGCGAAGGTCGCCATCCCCTCGCCGACCATGCTGCACTTTCGCGGCGGCCGCGGCGGCATCAGCGCCGAGGCCTACCCGGACCTCGAGCCGGCTTTCTACGACGATGTCGCGCGCGCCTATGGCGACGAGCTCCAGGCGCTCTCCGCCGCCGGCTGCAGCTACGTGCAGCTCGACGACACCAACCTGGCCTACCTGTGCGACCCGAAGATGCGCGAAGCCGCGCGCGCCCGCGGCGACGATCCGGACGAGCTGCCGGCCCGCTATGCCGGTTTCGTCAACAAGGTGGCCGCGCACAAGCCCGCCGGCATGCTGCTGGCCATGCACCTGTGCCGCGGCAACTTCAAGAGCACCTTCGCCGCCAGCGGCGACTACGAGCCGGTGGCCGAGGCGCTGCTGTCGCAGATGGACATCGACGCCTATTTCCTGGAATACGACGATGCGCGCAGCGGCGACTTCCGCCCGCTGCGGTTCCTGAAGAAGGGCAGGATCGCCGTGCTCGGCCTGATAACCACCAAGAACGGCCAGCTCGAGAAGAAGGACGACATCAAGCGGCGCATCGACGAGGCCGCGCAGTACGTGCCGCTCGACCAGCTCGCCCTGTCGCCGCAGTGCGGCTTCGCCAGCTCCGCCGAAGGCAACGCCATCAGCTGGGACGACCAGCGGCGCAAGCTGGAACTGGTGGTGCAGATCGCGGACGAGGTCTGGGGCGGCAAGTAGCGCTATAGTTGGAGGGATGCTGCTGGCAACCCTCCTCGTCCTTGCCGTCACGGCGGCCGTCTTCGCTGTGACGCAGATCGGCGCGCTGGTCACGCTGCTGTTCGTGATCGCGGTGCTGGTGCTGGCCTACAAGCGCCTGCCGCTGCTCGCCTTCTCCATCGTCTTCTCGATATTGTTCGTCATCTATACCTGGTTCGGCGCGCCGGGCGGGCTGTGGAAGGGCCTGCTGCTGCTGATGTTGGTGGTGATGTGGCTGTTCAACATCCGGCCACTGCGCAAGGCGCTGATCTCGCGCCCTTCCTGAAGGCCTACCTGCGCATGCTGCCCACCATGTCCGACACCGAGCGCGATGCGCTCGAGGCCGGCGGCGTGTGGTGGACGGCGAGCTGTTCACCGGCAAGCCCGACTGGAGCAAGCTGCTGGCACGCCGGCGCTGCGCCTCACGCCCGAGGAGCAGGCCTTCCTCGACGGCCCCACCGAGAACTGTGCGCGCTGGTGAACGACTTCGACGTCGCCCACCGCCGGGCCGATCTGTCTCCGGAGGCCTGGGAGTTCATCGTTAGCGCGAACGCTTCTGGTCGATGATCATCCCGGAAGCAGTATGGGGGCTCGGCTTCGGCCGCTAGGCGCAGTCCTCCATCCTCACTAAGCTTTCGAGCCGCAGCATCACGCTCGGGGT
>JADJXW010000007.1 GCA_016720075.1 Pseudomonadota bacterium | reverse complement strand
TACACGCAGGCCGAGTACATCCGCGACAGCTTCCACAGCTCCATGCGTGATGTCGGCCGAGGGCGCGCTGCTGGCTATCCTCGTGGTGTGGTTCTTCCTTCGCGAACATCCGCGCCACGCCGGATCTCGGCGCGGTGGTTGCTGCTGGCCATCGTCCCCACGTTCTGGGCGCTGAAGATGTTCGGCTTCGATGAGCACGATGACCATGCTGGCGCTGTCAGCGGTCGTGGGTACGCTGGTCGACGACGCCATCGTCGAGGTCGGGAACATCGTGCGCCACCTGCGCATGGGCAAGCCGTTGCCGTAGCGTAGCGGCCACCGACGCGCCATCGAGATCGGCGTCGCCGTGGTGGCCACCACGTTCACGCTGTGCGCGGTGTTCGTGCCGGTGGCGTTCATGGACGGCATCCCAGGCCAGTTCTTCAAACCCTTCGCCTTCACGGCCACCATCGCCGTGCTGTTCTCGCTGCTGGTGGCGCGAATGCTCACGCCGATGATGGCCTCCAAGTACATGAAGCCCTACCACGAAGAAGAAAAGCCCGGCCGCTTCATGCTGTGGTACCTGGACAAGGTGCAGTGGGCCCTGTCGCATCGCAAGACCACCATGGCGGCAGTGACGCTGGTGATGGCCGGCACGTTCTTCATCGCCTCGACGCTGCCCACCGGCCTGCGCCCCCCCCCGGACAACGGCTTCTTCAACATCAATGCCACGCTGCCTCCGGGATCGCGATTGGAGGACACACGCGCCGTGGCGGATGCCGTTCGTGAACGCCTGAAGGACAACAAGCGACATCACCCGCATCTGGGCCATCGTCAACACCCGCAATGCCAACATCGGCATAGTGCTCGTCACAAGAAGAACCGCGACAAGCAGCAGCAGCAACCGCAGCGCGAGTTCCTGAGCCAGATCCGCGACATCCCCGGCGCCAGGCCTCGGCCGGAGGCGGCACCCCCGGCGGCGGCGGCCTGCAGATCGAGATCACTGGCGACGATCTGAAACGCGCTCGCCGCAGCGGCGGCCCAGATCGAGCGCGAACTGCGCGCCGTGCCGCGGCTTCTCGAACGTCGGGCACCAGCGCGAGCCTGGCGCAGCCCGATTGTGGTGCGCCCGCGCGCCGAGCGCGCTGCTGAACTGGGTGTGACCATCGCCGCCATCAGCCAGGGCCACGCGCATCGCCACCAGCGGCGATGTGTCGAACAACCTGGCTAAGATGAACCTGCCGGACCGGCAGATCCCCATCATGGTGCGGTTTCAACGATAGCGCTCCGCTCCAGCATCGACCAGATCCGCCTGCTCAACGTGCCATCACGGTTCGGCCCTGTGCCGCTGGTGAAAATGCACGACGTGTACTTCGGCGCCGGCTCCGCGGTAGATCACGCGCTTCGACCGCGGCCGCAACATCACTCATCAGCGCCGATCAAACACGATCTGCTGGGCAGGGCCACGCAGATCGCGCGCGAACTACAAGGCATGAAGAACCTGCCCGCGGGCGTTCGCCCGGTGGAAGCCGGCGAGGCCGAGTTCCAGAGCCGCATCTTCGGCGGCTTCATCCCGGCGATGGTCACCGGCATCTTCTGCATCCACGCGCTGGGTTGGTGCTGTTCCACGATGTGCTGCAGCCGGTCACCATCCGCCGGCGCTGCTGCCCCCGGCCGGCAGGGCCGCCGTGATGCTGTGGCTGCTGAAGATGGACCTGTCGCTGCCGTCGCCGATCGGCCTGCTGATGCTGACGGGCATCGTCACCAAGAACTCCATCCCGCTGGTGGAGTACGCGGTGATGACGCGGCGCGAGCGCGGCATGCGCAGCGAGGCGCTGGTCGATGCCTGCTCGATGCGCCTGCCCCATCGTGATGACCACCATCGCGATGGTGGCTGCGCATGCTGCCGATCACGCTGGGGCTGCTGGGTGATCGCGGCGTTCCGCGCGCTTCCATGGGCGCCGCTGTGATCGGCGGACTGGCCGCCTCCACCGCGCTGTCGCTGTTCGTGGTGCCCGTAATCTACACGCTGATGGACGACTTCGAGCACCGCGCGAAGCGGCTGTTCGGTCGCCTGAAGCCGCGGCGCGCGGCGGCACCCGAGGCCACGGCGCCTAACGCGGCGCCGTGAGTCCGGCGACGGCGCGCTCGAACAGCGCGTTGTTGTCGGTGTCGCTGGTGGCGCAGAACTCCAGATCGCGCAGCAGGCCGTCGGCCACCGCGCGCAGATCATGTCGTGCACGGCCACGTTCTGGCCGCGGACCAGGCGTCCTGGACGATCGTGGTGCGGCAGACGTTCTGCGCCTGCTCCAGCACGTTCAGCCTTCGGCACAGGCGGTCGACCGCCGCGCGTCCGCCGCCGGCTAGCAGCGTGGGATAGCGCTCGCGGATGTCCTGCACATGGCGCAGCCAGTTGTCGACGAGCCCGAACGACCTCGAAGCCATCGCCGCCGCACGTGCCGCCGCAGCCATAGTGGCCGGTGAGGACGATGATGTCCCGCACCTTCAGCACATCCACCGCGTACTGGATCACCGCCGACAGGCAGTTCAGGTCGGAGGACCACGAGGTTCGCGAATGCTGCGATGCACGAACAGCTGGCCCGGCGCGGAGATCGACGATCTCGTTGGCGTGGACGCGCCCGTCGGCGCAGCCGATCCACAGGTAGCGCGGCGACTGCTGGGCCATCAACCGCGGGAAGAACTGCGGGTCGCGCCGCGTCGTCTCCATCGGCCCAGCGGCGATTGTTGTCTGGCAGCCGCTCGAGTCTCTCCCGATGGGATGGTAGCATCGCCGCGGTGAGCGAAATCGATGTGATCATCGTCGGTGCCGGCGCGGCTGGCATCGTTAGCCGCCAGGCGGCTGGACTTCGCCGGGCAACGCTGCGTGCTGCCAGCCTGCGCCCGGCCTGGTGGCCGCGCGGCAACCGACCACTCGCTCGATTGCCCCGCCGACCTGGGCGCGGCGTGGCTGCATTTTGCCGACACCAACGCCTGACCACGCTTTCGGCCGAGCAGGCGGGATATTCGAGGTCATCCGCCCGACCCGGCCAGCGTCCTGCTGTCTGGTTGGCAATGCGGCCGCCCACGGCGCAGCAGCGCGCCGCCTCGGCTGCCGGCTTCGAGAGGTACTTTGGCCTGGTCGAAGGGTCGGCGGCGGGCCGCGATGTATCACTGGGTGAAATCCTGCCAGTGGACGATTTCTCTGGCAGCGCTTTCGACGCCGTGATGACCTGGGCTGCTGGCGGAAACCGCCAATGTCTCCGTGCTCGATCTGGCGCGCTACGCGGAATCCGCCCACAACTGGGCGGTGCGCGATGGACTGGGAACCGTGGTGGCGCACGCAGCCGACGGACTGGACGTGAGGCTTGGCGCGACCGTCACGAACATCGACTGGTCCGCCGCCAGTTCGGTGCGCGTGGAGTCCACCGCAGGCACGTTGTCCGCCAGGGCTGCCATCGTCACGGTGCCCACCAGCGCGTGCTTCGCGCGCGGCGGAATCAGCTTCAATTCGGCCCCGCCCGCCGTCCGGCGCGATGCGCTGAACAGCTACCGCTCGGCGTCGAACAAGGTGTTCTTCGCGCTCGCACCCGGCAGCTTCGATGCCGGTGACGCCCGGCACTTCATCGGCCGCGCGACAGCGCGCGCACCGGCAGCTACGCGCTGTTTCCCGCGCGGCAACCGCTGCTCAGCGCGTTCTTCGTGGTGGTGACCTGTCGAAGGAGCTGGAGTCGCGCGGCGAGCTCGAGGCCTTCGCACGCGAGGAGCTGCGCGGCATCTTCGGCGCGCGGATCGATGCGCAACTTGCCTCGGCGCGATCCACCGCCTGGGGCGGCGATCCGTTTTCGCTGGGTTCGGGCTCGGCGGCCCGCCCCGGCCATGCCGATGCGCGCGCTGCGTTGGCGCAGCCCGTGGCGCCGAACCTGTGCTTTGCGGGTGAAGCCTGCTCCGCGCCGTACTACGGCACGCTGCACGGCGCCTGGCCGTCGGGTCAGGCGGCGGCTGAACCGCTGCTGTAACGCGCGTCGTTCAGGATTTCCTGCGCCGCCACTCCAGCGCGCGAAGGCTTCCAAGTCGGTTCGCCTCGACCACCGCCGAGGCCGGCGGCTTGGCCACCCAGGCCCGCATCGACCGGCAGCAGCACGCCCGCATAGGAAGGATTGATTTCTGCAGCAAACCGAACGCCTCGCGCGCCTGCGCAAGGCGGCCGGTGAGCAGGAACAGCTCGGCGCGATATCTGATGGCGTCAGATAATCCGGTTCGAGCTTCAGCGGGCCGCATCGTAGGCCGAGAGGGATTCCTCGAACTCGCTTCCAGCCGGCGGCTGGTATAGCCGATGAGGTTCCAGGCCCCTTCAGGCCGGACTTGGGTCCGACCACCGTGCGAAAACGTTCGCGCGGCTGCGAGAAGTTCTCCATCACGGCCTCGCTGGCCCCGCCACGCGCGGCGGCGCCTTTGAGCTTCGCCGCGGCGGTTTCCCGCGCCATGGCCTTTCGTAGATCCCCTAGCCCAGGTTGTAGTTCAGGCGCGGCTTCATGGCGTTGTCGCCGGACAGATCCGGCGGCCGGCGTGGAGGTGATCTGGCCGTTGGCGTCCGGCACGGCGGCGCAGGGCAGCGAAATGGCCGTGAGCAGGGCGGTGGTCCGCAGACAGTGCGATGCTTCATGAATCAACCCCGAGGTGGAACAGGCGAAGAATACCCGTAAAATGTCGGGCATGAGTCTGCCAGTTACGCGAACAATTGCCGAAAGCCGGTCTGGTCTCCGAACAGCAGGTCCAGAAGCGCTGGAGCGCGACCAGCGCCAGCAGCACCAGCGTGGGTCGCAATAACGTGCCCGCGAGAAGCGCCGGGGCCCACGCCCCAGCGGCTCGCGGCGCAGAAGGCTGCGGTGAAAAGGGCCACGCGCGATGCGGAACTGAACCGCAAGAAACAGGAAAAGGCCGAGCGCCGCGCCTGTTTCGCGGAAATCCCGGAGCTCGTCGAGCAGCACCAGGTGCCGCGCGTGGAATCCGACGACTTTGGCAATTTCCAGGACGGTACAACTCAACATCCGTCAAGTACCCGTGAACACAGAGCTGCGTTCGCGCCTGATCGCGGGCGACCTGGCCATCGCGCGCTGCGAAGGGCGCTATGCGTTCGTGCCGGTTGCCGTGGGCCAGCGCATCCGCGAGCGCGTGGAGCGCGCCCCGATCCACTGGAACGATCCGGCCCGCAAGCCCGGATGCGGACGATCCTACAGCAAGGATTTACGCCGTCCCCGAGCCATCTGGAGTTCTGGTAACGCGCCCGCCAACTGATTAGGCGCCAGCGCTCGGCGGGCTTAACATCCATCGGGTGAACACACCTGCGCATCGGCCTGCTGGTGCTGTTGCTGCTGCCGCAGTCGACTGCGGCTTTGTTCAAACCGCCGCCGTTCCGCCAAACCAGCGCGCGCCGTCATCCGGCGTTATCCGAGCTGGCCGAGATCATCGTGCAGGCGCTGGAGTTGCGCTACGTGGCGTTTCACCAACCGCGACCGCATCGGTCGCGGGTGCCGGTGTTCATCAACGAGAAGGGGCCGTTCCGGCTGGTGCTGATCTCGGCGCCACGCGTTCGGCGCTGACGCCGAAGGTGGCGGACATGCTTGACCTGCCACCCGACAAGACGCCGCCTGTGATGCTGCGCGGCGTGTCCGGTTCGGCCATCGCGGGCAGACGGTGCGCGTGGACAGCATCAGCGTGGGCAGGATCTTCTACGTGGGCCTTCCACGGTGCCCATCGTCGCCGATGCTTTTGGCGGCGCAGAGGGGCTGCTGGGCACCGACGGTATGCGCGACAAGCGCATCTTCATCGACTTCCGCAACGACTTCATCACCATCCGCGCCTGCGCAACCGGCGCGCGGCCGCGGGTTTCCAGACCGTGCCGTTCGGCGGATGACCTGAACCCGCTGATCGTCGCGGCCACCATCGGCAACCTGCCCGTGCGCGCCATCATCGACACCGGCGCGCAGGCCAGCGTCGGCAACGTGGCGCTGCAGACCGCATTGCGGCGGCAGATCCAGCGCAACTCGCGGGCAGGACCGGGTGACGGGTGCCACCGGCGACGTGCAGGTGGGCATTGGCGCAGCGCATCTTTCGCCGATCACGATCGGCGATCTTTCGATCCGCGACGCGCATGTCACCTTCGGCGACATGCACATCTTCGAGCGCTGGGGCATGTCTGACGAGCCCGCCGTGCTGATCGGCATGGACATCCTCCGGCCTGCTCGACACGCTGGTGATCGACTACCGGCGCATGGAGCTGCACATCAAGCGCAAGCGCGACTTCAGCTGACAGGCTGCGCCGCGCGCCCGGGAAGAGACCGGCGAACCGGCGCTTGACCCCGTGCTCCAGGTCATCGAACACCGTGTAGATGACCGGCACCACGAACCGCGACAGCGCGGTGGATGCAACCAGTCCACCGATCTCGCGGCGCCCATCGGCCCGCTGAAACCCGTGTCGCCGGAGATGCCGATGGTCATGGGCAGCATGCCCGCGGCCATCGCGATGGTGGTCATGATGATGGGCCGCGCGCGCTTCGAGCAGGCGATCCACCAGCGCGTCGAAACGCGACAGCCCATGCTCGCGCCGCGCCATCACCGCGTATTCCACCAGCAGGATCGAGTTCTTGGTGACGATGCCCATCGGGGCCAGAACGCCCATCAGCGCCGGCAATGACAGCTCCATGCGGAACACGAACAGCGCGATGACCGCGCCGCCGATGGAAGGCGGCAGCGCCGACAGGATGGTGATCGGCTGCACCACGTCGGGAACAGCAGCACCAGCGCGCGTAGATGCTGAAGATGCCCACCACCACCATCGCCAGCGCGAAGCCGGAGAAGATGTCGTTCGCGATCTCGGTATCGCCGGATTCCACGTTGCGCACGCCGGACGGCAGGTTCTTCATGCTCGGCAGCTCATTGACCTTGTCCATGGCATCGCCAAAGGCCATCTCGCCGATCGGCCGTGATCGAGATGTTGCGGCTGCGGTTGTAGCGGGTGATCTCGGCCGGACCCGCGCCGAAATACACATCCGCCACATTGGCCAGCGGCACCGGCCCGACCGCGAGGGCACGGTGAGCAGCCGGATCTGGTCGATGTTCGTGCGGGCCGAATCGCGAAGGCGCACGCGGATCGGAATCTGCCGGTCCGGCAGATTCAGCTTCGAGAGATTGTTGGTGATGTCGCCGCTGGTGGCGATGCGCTGGCCAGGCTGATCGCGGCCGTGGTCACGCCCAGATCCCCGCCGCGCGATCCGATCGCGGGCGGATCACGAGCTCCGGCTGCAGCAGGCTCGCGCTGGTGGTCACGTTGCTGATGCCGGGAACTTCGCAGTTCGCGTTCCAGGCGCGCCGCGGTCGCCGCGAGCACGTTGGAATCATCGCCGGTGAGCTGGATCTGCAGCGGGCCGCTGCCGGGATTGCCACCACCACCGGTGGAGATGCGCACGCCGGGTATGTCGCGGGCGGCCTCGAGGATGGCGGTCTGCAGCTGCTGCTGGCGCGCTCGCGGTCGCCCGAATCCACCAGCGTGATGAACACGCCGCCGCCGCGCGAACCCACCACGCTGAACACGTGCTGGACTTCTTGAACTTGCGCGTCCGCTGCAGCAGCGCGTCGTAGGCCGACATGCCGCCTTCCAGGCGCGACCCCGGCGGCAGCTCGACGTTCAGGTTCACGAAGCCGAAGTCCTGCGCCGGGGAGAACCCTTCGGCAGGAAGATCACCAGCGAGAACGCGCCCACCATGGCCAGCGACGAGGCGGTGATGGTCTGCCAGCGATGCGCCAGCACCCAGCGCACCTTGTCGAGTGCCAGGCCTTGAAGCGCCCGGTTTCCTCCTCGTGCGCGGCCGGCCGCATGTACTTCGAGGCCATCATGGGCGTGAGCGTGCGCGCCACCAGCAGCGAGAACAGCACGGCGATCGCCGCGGTGAAGCCGAAGGGCTTGAAGAACTCGCCGGGAATGCCACCCATGAAGGCCACGGGGATGAACACGGCGCACAGTGTCAGCGATGTGGCCACCACGGCAAGGCCGATCTCGATGGCCGCGTCGGTGGCCGCCTGCACGGGCGGCTTGCCCATGCGCAGGTGGCGCACGATGTTCTCGGATCTCGACG
This sequence comes from Pseudomonadota bacterium, assembly GCA_016720075.1. Lineage (GTDB taxonomy): Bacteria > Pseudomonadota > Gammaproteobacteria > Steroidobacterales > Steroidobacteraceae > ZC4RG30. Next base: position 7,099 of record JADJXW010000007.1, on the reverse strand, counting down.
ATGGCATCGTCCACCAGCATGCCCACCACCAGCATCAGCGCCAGCATGGTCAGGAAGTTCATCGAGAAGCCGAAGATGTGCAGCGCCCAGAAGGTGGGGATGACGGCCAGCGGCAGCGCCGCGGCCGAGATCAGCGTGGCGCGCATGTCGCGCAGGAAGAACCACACCACGATGATGGCCAGGATCGCGCCCTCGATCAGCATGATCATCGACTCGCGGAAGTTGCGGCGCACCTGCTTGTCCGAGACATTGTTGATCTCGGTGATCTGGATGTCCGGATAGCGCTTGAGCAGTTCCTGCACCGCGTCGCGCGCGCCGTCGGCCACTTCCACGGCGCCCCTCGCCCCAGGCACGGAAGACGCGAAAGCCGATGACCGGCTTGCCATCGAGCATGGCCACCTGCCGCACTTCCGCGGCCTGGTCGCGCACGTCGGCAATGGAATCCAGGCGCGTGGTCTTGCCCTCGCCCAGCGGAATGGGCAGCGCCGCCAGGTCCTGCACCGAGGTGATGGTGCCCAGCGTGCGCACGCTCTGCTCCTGCGCGCCGATGCGGGTTTCACCGCCGGGCAGCTCCACCTGCGTGCGCAGCAGGTTGCTCGATACGTCGCCGGCAGTGACGCCCAGCGCCGCCATGCGATCGGGGTCGAGGTCCACGCGCACTTCGCGCGATACGCCGCCGATGCGGCTGACCTGCCCGACGCCGGGCACGCCGCTGATGAAGCGCATCACGTTCAGGTCGACGAACCACGACAGCTCGGTGTCGCTGAGCCTGTCGGAGCTGACGGCAAACGTCAGCACCGGATCACCGGCGGTGGTGGCGCGCGAGATGTTCGGTTCGGTGGCGTCCAGCGGCAGGTCGGGCCGAATGCGCGAAACCGCGTCGCGGACGTCGTCCATGGCCTGCGACAGCTCGGTATCGAACTGGAATTCGATGAAGGTCTGCGAACTGCCCGTGGAGACGGTGCTGTTGATGTTCTCGATGCCGACGATGTTGGAGACCGCGTCTTCCACCTTGCGGGTGATCTCGGTCTCCATCTGCGAAGGCGGCACGCCCGCGTAGCCCACCGACACGATCACGAAGGGAAAGGCGATATCGGGCTGGTTCTGCACCGGCAACCGCGGCAGGCTGTAGAGCCCACCCAGCACCAGGGCGATGAACATCATCATCACCGGGACGGGATTGCGGATCGACCACGTAACGAAATTCACCGGAAGGGACTCCGCAGGCGCCAGGGGGATCCGGTCAGTCTACCGCAGCCCCTTGCGCCATGCGGTTCCGGGTCAACCCTGCATGAAATGTTACATGCCGGTCATCGCCGGTTCAGGTGGCGCGTTGATAATGACATGGGGGCGCGACCGCCCGTAAAACCGAGTACGCCATGAAGAACCTGCCATTGCGCCCTTGCCGCCAGCCTCGCTGGCGCTGGGAGCCACCGCAACCCTGTCAGCCGGGGCCCTGGCCGCCGAGGTGAACCTGCCGCCACGCCGCTGCCTGCCGTGCAGGCCTCGATCCCGTTCGTGGATCACCACAGCATCCGCGACTGGCAGGCCGACGGCAAAGACGGCCTGTGGGTCCAGGACCTGCGCCGCAACTGGTACTACGCCAGCTGCTGGGCCCGTGCATCGGGCTGGATTTCGCGCTGAGCATCGGCTTCGACACCGGACCGTCGAACCAGTTCGACAAGTTCAGCTCCATCCTCGTGCCGCGCGAGGGTCGCTGCCAGGTCACCAGCTTCACGCGCAGCGATCCGCCGCCGCCGTCGGTCAAGAAGAAAAAGAAGAACAAGGTGATCGCGGAACAGGACGCGACGCCGAACTGACTGCCGGGCCGGGCGCAGCCGCGCTGATATCATCCCCCGGACACCACTGTCCGGGGGATACCGATGCGCCACGCCCTGATCGCTTTCACCATCCTGGCGCTGGGCGCCTGCAACGCGCCCGCTCCACCTGCCGATGACGCCGCGCGCCAGCAGCAGGATGTCGCCGCCGTGAATGCCTTCGTGGATCACATCGGCGAAACCTTCAACACTGGCAACCTCGACGCCTTCATGCAGGTGTTCACCGAGGACGCCATCCAGTTCAACCAGGGCATGCCGGACGTCGTGGGCAAGGCGGCAATCCGCAAGCTGTATGAGGATGCGCTGGCCCAGAACGACATCAAGGTCGCCTTCCACACGCAGGAAGTGTCGGTCAGTGGCGATCTGGCCTACGAAGGTGGCACGTACGACATCCTCATCAGGCCTCGCGACAATCCCGCGGCCGAACCGATGACCGTGACCAACCGGCACGTGCATGTGCTCAAGCGCCAGGCCGATGGCTCCTGGAAAACATGGCGCATGATGACCAACGGCTCCGCAGCGGCTGCGGCGCCGAAGTAGGTTTCGCATGGACAACCGCGTCGTTCGCATCCACCGCCTCGGCGGACCCGAGGTCCTCAGCCTCGAACAGGGCGAGCCGAAGGAACCGGCCGCCGGCGAAGCGCTGGTGCGCATCCAGGCCACCGGCCTGAACCGCTCCGAGACGGTCTATCGCAGCGGCAAATACCTGATTCCGCCGAAGCTGCCATCGCTGATGGGCTACGAGGCCTGCGGAATACTCGAAGCCGTTGGCGCGGACGTCAGCGGTTTCACCGTGGGCGAGCCGGTCTGCGTGCTGCCGAACTTTCGCATGGGCGAGTACGGCGGTGCGGACCGCGCCGTCGTGCCGGCCTCGAGCCTGGTCGCGCCGCCACCGGGCCTCGGCCCTGTCGAGGCCGCGTCGGTGTGGATGCAGTTCTTCACGGCCTTCGGCATCGTGCAGGCCGGGCATCTCGCGCTGGGTGATTTCGTGCTGATCCCCGCGGCCTCCAGCAGCGTGGGCCTCGCCGCCATCCAGATCGCCAACTGGCTGGGCGCGGAGCCGATCGCATTGACGCGCACCAGCGCGAAGCGCGCCGCACTGCAGGCGCTGGGCGCGCGCCATGTCATCGCCAGCAGTGAATGCGATGTGGCCGCCGAGGTGCTGCGCATCACCGGCGGCCGCGGCGCGAAGGTGGTGTTCGATCCCGTTGGCGGGCCGTTCGTGGAGACGCTGGCGAAAGCGATGTGCGACGAAGGCATCCTGATCGTGTACGGCAGCCTGTCCGGCGCCGCCACGCCCTATCCGCACTGGAGCGCCGCGCTGAAGGGCCTGTCACTGCGCGGCTGGGTCGCCTCGCAGATATGGAATCACCCGCAGCGCTTCTCGCACTTCCGTGATCTGATCCTGCGCGGCCTTGCGGGTGGCCACCTGCGCCCGGTCGTGGCGAAGACATTCGCACTCGACGACATCGTCGAGGCGCACCGCTACCTGGAATCGAACCAGCAGGTGGGCAAGGTCATCGTGACCACCGGCTGAGCAAGGCAGGCTCCTACGCGTAGGACTCCAGCAGATTGAGCAGCCCCACGGTGGTGGACAGGCTGCCCGTGACGATGATCTTCAGACGCGCGCGGGTTTCGTCGTAGACCGTATCCACGCGCAGCGGCGTATCCGAGAGCTTGTCGCGACCCTTGATGGCGCCGCCGATGCCGGTCATCACGCGCATCGCCGCGTCGGGTGCGATGGCGTCGATCTGAACCACCGTCGAAGCCTCGCAATGCCGCGTGAGACGCTGTGGATCGGCTTTCCGCACGGAGCCCCCAGCCAGCGCAGTCAGTTCGGTGGCGGGTATGCGGTAGAGCCGGCCAATACGGGTGGCCCGCAGCCGCCCTTCGTGGATGTAGCGGCGCACGGTGCGCACGTGCACCCCGAGCGAGGAAGCCACCTGCTCCACCGACATCAATCCGAGCACGTCAGATGCCATTGTAGTACTCAAATGTCTCTTATATATCTTGATAGGATACTTTAAAGTATTTCAAAGTGCGCGTTACTTCCCACCTGCTGTGGGGGACTGGCGACGGTTGGCGCTCGCCGGGAAGCCCCGCCACGATGGCTGCATCCAAGGTTGCGCCCAATTTTCCGGAGGACTCCATGAACAAACCACTCGCCGTGCTGACCCTGTGCCTGGCCAGCGGCGTCGCCACCGCCGCGGACAACGGCCTGTACCTGGGCGGGGGCATCGGCCGCAGCGACTTCGACCTGCAGGCCCCGCTCGATGGCAAGGACACCACCTGGAAGGCCATCGCCGGCTTCCGGCTGCTCGACAGCTTCGGCGTCGAGCTCAACTACACGAATTTCGGCAAGGCCACCGTGCCCTCGGGCATCGCCGGCATCGCGCTGGTGGGTACGAACTGCCCCTCGACGACAACGGTGGAAGGCAATGCGCTGTCGGCGTTCGCCGTGGGTTTCCTGGATTTCCCGGTCGTCGACCTGTTCGGAAAGATCGGCCTGTCGCAGGGCAACGCCAAGCTGCGGACGCCGGGATTCCCCACCTTCGCCGCCAGCGACAAGAACACGGACGTGGCCTGGGGCGCCGGAGCGCAGGTGCACTTCCTGAGCCTGGCAGTGCGCGCGGAATACGAGCGCTACAAGATATTCGGCGGTACCAAGCTCGACCTGGCGTCGGTGAGCTTCATTACGTTCCTGTAGCCACGGCCGCGCCGCGGCCAATGACACCGCGGCGACCAGCGCGGTGAGCTGTCGGCTGCGGCGAGCCCCGCCAGAGCCCCAGCTGCTGCTGGGCCCATCCCGCGCCCAGCAGCACGCCACCCATGTAGGTGCCGAGGCTTCCGCCCACAACGCGACTGAGTCCTGCACCCAGCCCAGCGCGGTGGCGCGCACCGACGCCCGTCGTAACTGGCGCTGACCAGCGCGAGCAGACCCGAAAGACCCGCGCTCAGCACCGACATTCCCAGCAGCAGCACCGCCAGCGACAGCGCGGCGAAGATCGACATGCCGCCAACGAGCATGAACAGCACCATGGCGGCGGCATGGCAGACCACCAGCACGCGACTGGCGCCGAGCCGGTCCATCGTGAACCCGACCACGAATCCCAGCGCGACAGTGAGCAGTTGCCGGGTCGATCCGATAAGACCCGCGTCCCCGACGCTGTAGCCCTCGTTGTAGATCACCGTCGGCAGCCAGTACACGGCGAAGTTCAGCACGATGTACGACATGGTCAGCACGACGCCGAACAGCGCCGAGCGCAGCAGCACGGCGGGCTGCAGCAGCGTGCGCATAGCGCTGACGGGCGGTGCAGCAGGCAAATCGCGGCGCGGCGCCGGCCGCGACTCGGGCAGCAGCAGGAAACCCAGCGTGACCGCCACCATCGAGGCGCGGCGCCGCTGGCGTACAGCAGCCACGGCCACCCGAAGCGCGCGGCACCATCAAGCTGGCGGCCAGGCCCGAGAGGCTCATGCCCACGACGATGGCCGTGGTGGTGAGCGTCACCAGCCGCGATCGAAACCGCGCAGGCGCGAAGTCCGACACCAGCGCCAGCGCCACGGGAAGCGCTGCGCCGAACCCCAGGCCCACGATGACGCGCAGCACCACCAGCATGGACATGTCGCGGGTGAGCGGGATGAACAGCGACGGCGCGCCGGTAAGCAGCACCGCCACCAGCAGCACGCGCCGCCGGCCGAAGCGGTCGGAAAGCGGCGCAATGCCGATGGCGCCGACGAGGGATGCGATCACCGAGGCGGCAAAGACCAGGCCGATCTGGGCGGGCGCAATGCCGAAATCGGCGCCGAGCAGGGGCGCCACATAACTGATGCCGAATGTGTCCACACCCTGCATCACCATGAACAGGCAGCAGAGCACCGCGGCCCGCAGCGGCGGTCCCCGGAATGTGTGCTCACCCCCCTGTGATTCCATCAGCGGCATCTTGACGTTAGGCGGGCGGCAACTCAACGACCCTGCCTACTTCGCCGCGGACACCCGGAACTTCAGCGTCGAGGTCATCCGGTGCTCATCGGGCCCGACATAGGTGTAGCTGACCGTGTAGTCACCATCGGGCAGCTTCGGCAGCGCGATGGCCAACTGCTCCGAGGCGGCCTTGGGCAACTCCAGCGCCGTGGGCGCCTTGTCGCCGGACTTCTGTACTGACAGGGCCTTGAGCTCCACTGCCTCCTGGAACACCAGCACCAGCCTCTCCGGGCTGGCCTTCACCGTGCTGCCGGCCGCGGGTGTCGAGCTTTGCAGGTGTACATGGGCCAGGACCGCCATTGGCGCCAGCATCAGCAGCAGCGCGACCGTTCCGGTCTTGTGGATCTTCATGATCTTCTCCTTTGCTCAGTGATGGTCGTGGTCATTGTGAACCGGCGCGCCGGGCTCCGGTTGGGTTGATTGCACCTTGTGCGCGCGAGGAACGCTGGCGCTGTCGTACCAGCCGGGATCCGCGTCGCCCACCAGTCGGGACGGACCTTGAGCAGCGTGAACATGCCACCCATCTCGATCTGGCCGAACGGCCCCTGCCCCATCGCCATGGGCAGCGTGTTCTCCGGCCCCTTTACGTGCCCCATGCCCAGGTGCGTGTTGTGCTCAAACATGCCGCTCTCACCCATGCGCATCACGCCCGGCAGGTGCTGGCGCATGCGCTCTTCCAGCGCGCCCTGCTTCACGCCCACCGGATTGGCCAGCGAATGCCCCATCGCATTCATGGTGTGGTGTGACATGTGCAATGGAGCCCATGCTCCCCGGGGTTGTCGGCGATGAACTCCGCGTCACGAACCTGCCCAACGCCGATGATCTCCGTGATTTCCGGTCGCCACAGGGTCCGGGGCCAGCGCCCGCCATCCGATCCGGTGACCACGAAGCGGTGGCCATGCAGGTGGATGGGATGGTTGTGCATCGAAAGGTTGCCGACGCGAAGGCGCACGCGCTCGCCCTGCGCCGCAAGCAGCGGCTCGGTGGCGGGGAACACCTTGCTGTTGAAGGTCCACAGGTCAAACTCGGTCATCACCGCAGGATCGGGGCGATACGTGCCGGGGTGCAGCGCCCAGTTGTTGCGCCAGCAGCGCGTGGTCGCGCTGCACGGTGGCTCCTGCGATTCCTGCGGATGAATGATGAAGAAACCCATCATGCCGAAGGCGAGTTGCGTCATTTCGTCCGCATGCGGGTGATACAGGCAGGTGCCATGCTGGCGCAGCGTGAACTCGTAGGCCCAGGTTTCCCCGGGTTGTATGTGCGGCTGGTTCAGGCCGCA
>JADJXW010000006.1:12500-256526 GCA_016720075.1 Pseudomonadota bacterium | reverse complement strand
CGTCACGGGCATCAACGTGGCGGCCGGCGGCGGCATCGACATCACCTTCGGCAACCAGGCCAACGCGGCCAACCTTGCCACGGAAGTGCTGTCGCTGCGTCCGGCCCCGAATGCCAACGGCGACCTGATCTGGGTGTGCGGCAACAAGGCTGTTCCGGCCGGTGCCACGGCCCCGACGGCCACCAACGGCACGACGGTTGCCAACAAGTACCTGCCTGCCGCCTGCCGCGCCTAACAGCCCGTCAGTCGTCTAGTAGGTAGACCAGAGCCCCTCTTCGGAGGGGCTCTTTTTTTGCCCGCGTGATTTGCGTGCGCGAACGCCAGCCCTAGGGCGCCGGCGTTCCCAACTCGCCCGCATACTCACGGTGCAGTGCATCCCACAGCGCCGTCGCTTCGGCATCGACTCCGGCCTGAGGCGGACCGGTGAGGCGGCGCGCCGCGCCACCGGAACGCGAGGCCAGCACGAACACCGACGCACCGGGCGCGGCGTCGGGAATTGCGGCCAGCAGCTGCGTCGGGCCGATTGCAGCCCTTTCACGCACGGCGAGCAGCTCGCTCCACAGGTCCGTGCGGATCTCGACCCAGCCCGTCTCGGGATTGATCCGGAACACCTGGGCCCCTTCGGCCAGCAGCGAGGCCTCGTCGGCCGCGCCCTGGCGCAGTGATGGCGTGCTGTAGGCCGATTCCGTGAAACGCACGCGCAGTTCGCCTGGCTTCTCCTCGGCGTTCCCCGCTCCGCGGAGCACCGGCGCGAACGATTGCCCATCAATGGAGCCGGGCTTTGGCTTGATGCCCACCAGGTCGAGCACGGTGGGAGCGACGTCTTCGATGGAAACCGGTCGCTGATGCACGCCATTGGAGTCGTGGATACCCGGGATGCCATACGCCCGGGCGACCATCAGGATCTGGTACTGGGCGCTGCTGAGCACGCTGGTGCCATGGCCACTGGACCATACGGGCACGCCGACGGAACTGACGCGATCCGCGCTGCGCACCAGGTTGTCGGCCGGAAGATTCAGGCCCTCGCCGTGATCCGAGAACACCACCACCAGCGTGTTCTCCAGCAGCCCCTTGCGTTGCAGCAGGTCCATCACGGAGTCGAACTGGCGGTCGGTTTCCACCACCGAGGCCAGGTACGCATACGCCGAATCCAGCGTGCGCGAGAACACCGCGTCTTCATCGGCGCGCCAGCGATAAGGCCAGTGCGGCAGCGTCAGGTGCATCGCCAGGAACATCGGACGGTCGTCGCGCCGCACGCCGGCATCCAGGCGCTTCACGAAAGTGGCCGGGTCATAGGTCACCGCCGCGGCGCGATTGGCGTAGGTCTCCGGGAACAGCCACTTGCCCACGACCGTATTGGCCAGCAGGTTGGTGAGGGGCAGGTCATTGAGGTTTCCCAGCAGGAAATCCGAGGCGCCCACGCGGGGGGTCAACACCTTCTGGAACCCGTAGCTGGTGTCGATGTTGCTGAACCTCACCTCATCGGTGGCGAACAGCGTCTGGTACCCCTGCGCGGACAGCGTGTCGGCCAGCGTGACGACGTTGACCTGGGCACGCGGCATGAGGTTTTCGCGGACGCCGGAGCGGGCCGGCCTGCGCCCGGTCAATAGCGCCATCCATGAAGGGTAGGTTCGCGCCAGTGGCGTGACCGCATCGGCGAACCGGTGCCCTTCCTGCGCGAACCTGGAGAGACTGGGTGCGTAGCCGAGGGCGCCGTATTCGCCGACCAGGCCCGGGCGCACCGAATCCACGCCGATGAAGATGATGTTGGGGCGCCCGGCGACCGCTCCTTCCCCGTCACTGGCCGAAGCCGGCATGTTGCGAACGATGGCCGCGACCGCCACGGCCACCACGCCCCAGACGGTCACGCGCAGCGCATTGCGCGTCCAGAGCCTGTGCCGTAGCCGATGGACCACAAGCCCCAGCAGCGCCGCCGCCGCGAGCGTCGTCAGCACAAGATAGGCCGGCAGGGCCTGGGGCAGCAGATCGTTGATGACCCGTGACCACAGGCCGGTCTGCGACCAGGGATACAGGCTGGCATTGGCAAGGCCCACGCACAGGTAGAGCAGCGCCATCCAGGCAACCACCAGCAGGTACCGGTAGCGCTGCCAGGCCGGCCTTGCCGCGAGGGTCAGCTGGCTCGCCAGCCAGGCCAGCACGCCCAGACCGATGTACAGCGCCAGCACCTTCGCGCCGAAGGCATAGAGCCGGTGCAGAGTGACCGACGAGGACCGGACCTGTTCAAGGATGTTTCCGCTGACACGGCTGGTGCTCAGGTCCACCATGCGCTGCCAGATATCGAACAGGCCCAGGACCAGTGCGGCCAGGGACAACGCGATCGCGAGGAGCAGACAGCCCCAATTCTGTGGTTTTGCTGACATTGTTTAAGTCTAGGTAATCCTGCAAATGTAAAATCGGACAGGCCGCACACGTTGAGGCGCGCCCCGTGGGGCGGCCAAGCGGGTTGCGGGCGTAATTGCGAGTCCAGTCACGCCAGTTCCGGGTGTCCGCATGCGACCATCCGGCGGCGATTTGACAGTTGCTTTGACCCCCACGTCCACTAGACTCTTGATACCTATGACCGTCAGGGCCGACCTAAGTACATGAGCGAGAACGTTTCTTTCGCCCAAAGCGGTCGCAGCCCGTCGCTGCTGTCCGGCCTGCCCCAGCGGCTGGTCCAGGACGGTGTCATCAGCGAGGACGCCGCCAATACGGCGCTGGCAGCCGCCAAGGAAAGAAATCCCACTTCGTGACGCAGCTGGTGGGCGCCGGCGCCGCCAAGCCGCGCGACATCGCGGTGGCCGCCTCGACTGAATTCGGCGTGCCGCTGTTCGACCTGGACGCGCTGCCGATGGACCTTGAAATCACGCGGCTGGTCACCGACAAGCTGCTGGCCAAGCACCGCTGCCTGCCGATGTTCCGGCGCGGCAAGCGCCTGTTCCTCGGCGTCTCGGATCCCACTGATCTCTACGCCATCGACGAGATCAAGTTCCAGACCGGCATGAGCGTCGACGCCGTGGTGGTCGAGGACGACAAGCTGCAGAAGCTGGTCGACAAGGCCATCGAGGGCGCCGAGCAGCAGATGCCGGACCTCGGCGACGACGAGGGCATGGAACTCGACGCGCTGGAAGTCTCAGGCGGCGAAGATCTCGAGACCGAAGGCGTCAGTCGCGACGATGTCGAAGACGCGCCCATCGTCCGCTACGTCAACAAGCTGCTGCTGGATGCGATCCGCCGCGGCGCATCCGACATCCACTTCGAGCCTTACGAAAAAACCTATCGCGTGCGCTATCGCATGGACGGCGTGCTGAAGGAAATCGCACAGCCCCCCGTGCAGCTTGCCGGCAAGATGTCGGCGCGACTGAAGGTGATGAGCCGCCTGGACATCGCCGAGCGCCGCGTGCCGCAGGACGGCCGCATCAAGATGAAGCTCTCGAAGACGAGGGCCATCGACTTCCGCGTCAGCACCTGCCCCACGCTGTACGGCGAGAAGATCGTGATGCGTATTCTCGACCCCTCCTCGGCGATGCTCGGCATCGACGCGCTGGGCTACGAGCCGTTCCAGAAAGACCTGTACATGAAGTACCTGGCCAAGCCCCAGGGAATGATCCTGGTCACCGGCCCCACCGGCTCGGGCAAGACCGTGTCGCTGTACACGGGCCTGAACATCCTGAACAAGGAAGACACGAACATCTCCACCGCGGAGGACCCGGCTGAAATCAACCTGCCCGGCGTCAACCAGGTGAACGTGAACAACAAGGTCGGCCTCACGTTCGCTTCCGCGCTGCGCGCGTTCCTGCGCCAGGATCCGGACGTGGTGATGGTCGGCGAAATCCGCGACCTCGAGACGGCGGAAATCGCCATCAAGGCCGCGCAGACCGGTCACCTTGTGCTTTCAACGCTGCACACCAACGACGCGCCGCAGACGCTGACGCGCCTGGTCGACATGGGCGTGAAGCCCTACGCCATCGCCACTTCGGTGAGCCTGATCATCGCGCAGCGCCTGGCGCGGCGACTGTGCATGGCCTGCCGGCAGCCCATCGACGTGCCCGCCGAAGCGCTGCGCAAGGAAGGATTTCCGGAAGAGGAGATCGCCAAGGGCATGCAGCTGTTCGGGCCGCGCGGCTGCCCGGCCTGCACCGATGGCTACAAAGGCCGACTGGGCCTCTACCAGGTGATGCCGGTGACCGAGGACATCGGCCGCATCATCATGGCCGGCGGCAACGCCATCGACATCAACGACGCGGCCAAGAAGGCCGGTGTGTGGGATCTTCGACGCGCGGGCCTGGCGAAGGTGCAGGCCGGCATGACCAGCCTCGAAGAAATCAACAGCGTGACGATCGATTAAGGGACGCAGGAGCCCAAGACCCATGGCGCAATCCTCAACAGCTATCCGCTCGGCGCAGCGCGACACCCCCTTCCTCTGGGAAGGCAAGGACAAGCGCGGCAAGGTGGTCAAGGGCCGCTCGCTCGCCAAGGACGAACTGGCGCTGCGCGCCGAACTGCGTCGCCAGGGCGTCGCGCCCAGCCGGATCAGGAAGCAGTCCGGCCGCGTGGCCGGCGGCAAGGTCAAGCCCGAGGACATCGCGGTATTCAGCCGCCAGCTGGCCACCATGCTGGCCGCCGGCATTCCGCTGGTGCAGTCCTTCGACATCGTCGGCGCGGGCCATGAAAAGCCCTCGATGCAGAAGCTGATCCTCGACATCAAGGCCGACGTGGAAGGCGGCATGTCGCTGCATGAGGCGTTGGCCAAGCGCCCGCTGTACTTCGATGACCTGTACGTGAACCTGGTCGAGGCCGGCGAACAGGCCGGTGCGCTTGAGAGCCTTCTCGACAAGGTGGCCACCTACAAGGAAAAGACCGAAGCCCTGAAGAAGAAGGTCAAGAAAGCCCTCTTCTATCCGGCCGCGGTGCTCGTGGTCGCCGTGGTCGTCACGATCATCCTGCTGATCTTCGTGATTCCGCAGTTCGAGAGCCTGTTCGCGGGGTTCGGCGCCGACCTGCCGGCGTTCACGCAGATGATCATCAACCTGTCGAAATTCGTGCAGAAATTCGGCATCTTCATCGGATTGGTGGTTGGCGGCGCCGGCTACGCCTTCATGTACTTCAAGAAGCGCTCGCGCAAGATGCGCGAGACGCTCGACCGCATGACGCTGAAGTTCCCGATCATCGGCCCGATCATGCACAAGGCGGCCATCGCGCGCTTCGCGCGCACGCTGTCGACCATGTTCGCCGCGGGCGTGCCGCTGGTCGAGGCCATGGAGTCGGTTGCCGGCGCCACCGGCAACATCGTGTACGAAAACGCCACGCTCGCGATGCGCGACGAGGTTGCCACCGGCACGCGGCTGCAGCGCGCGATGGAAAACACCGGCCTGTTCCCCAACATGGTGGTGCAGATGATCGCCGTCGGCGAAGAGGCCGGCGCGCTCGACGAGATGTCGGGCAAGGTGGCCACGTTCTACGAGGCCGAGGTGGACAACGCCGTGGACTCGATGTCGAGCCTGCTCGAGCCGCTTATCATGGCCATCCTGGGCGTGCTCGTCGGCGGCATGGTCATCGCGATGTACCTGCCCATCTTCAAGCTCGGCCAGGTGGTCTGACGCGCTGATGCTCGCGGACGCCACCGTCTCGCCGGCGGCGTTCATGGCGCTGGTGTTCGTGCTGGGCCTGCTGGTTGGCAGTTTCCTGAACGTGGTGATCCACCGCGTGCCGGTGATGCTGGAACGCATGTGGCGGCGCGAGTGCCTTGCCCTCGAGGGCAAGGAAGCGCCGCCCGCGGAACCCTACGATCTCATCCGCCCGCGCTCCGCATGCCCGGGCTGCAAGGCGCAGATCACCGCGCTGCAGAACATCCCGGTGGTCAGCTACCTGGCGCTGCGCGGCAAATGCGCGCGCTGTGCCAGGCCCATCGGCGCGCGGTATCCCATCGTCGAGCTGGCCACTGCGGTGCTATCCGCCCTGGTCGCCTGGAAGTTCGGCATGAACTGGACGACGGGCGCGGCGCTCGTCTTGACGTGGTTCCTCATCGGCATGGCCGTGATCGACATGGACACGCAGCTGCTGCCCGATGGCATGACGCTGCCGCTGCTGTGGATCGGACTGCTGCTGCCCATCCTGCTGCCTGCCGGCGACCGGCTGCCCGTGGACCACCTGCCCGTCGACCTCCGCACCGCGGTGATCGGCGCGGTGGCCGGCTATCTCAGCCTGTGGAGCGTCTACCACCTGTTCAAGCTCATCACCGGCAAGGAAGGCATGGGCTACGGCGACTTCAAGCTGCTGGCCGCGCTTGGAGCCTGGCTGGGCTGGCAGATGCTGCTGCCCATCATCATCGGCGCCGCCGGCGTGGGCGCGCTGGTCGGCATCGCTTCGATCGTGCTGGGCAAGCGCGGCAAGGGCGTCCCCATGGCCTTTGGCCCCTACCTCGCGGCCGCTGGCTGGATCATGCTGATGTGGGGACCGGCGCTGGTCGATCGCTACCTGGGCCTGTACGGCCCGCGCTGAAGCCATGCTGCGCATCGCGCTGACGGGCGGTGTGGCCAGCGGCAAGAGCACGGTGGCGCGCCTGTTCGAGGCGCTGGGCGCAAAACTCATCGACACCGACCAGGTCGCCCGCGACATCGTGGCCCCGGGCACGCCCGCCCTCGCCCAGATTGCCGGGCAGTTCGGCCCGGAAGTGCTCCGCGCGGACGGCGCCCTCGACCGGGCGCGGCTGCGCGAGATCGTGTTTTCAGATCCGGCAGCCCGCGCCCGGCTCGAAGCCATCACTCATCCGGCCATCCGCGAGCGCGTGGCCGGGATTTCGCCCGGGCCGGCGGCCCCTACCAGATCATCGCCGTGCCGCTGCTGGTGGAAACCGGAACGCAGCGCCAATACGACCGGGTGCTGCTGGTGGACTGCGACCCACAGGTCCAGCTCGGGCGGCTGATGCTGCGCGACGGCCTCACCGCCGAGCAGGCGCGCAGCATGCTGGCGGCTCAGGCCGCGCGCGCCGCGCGCCTGGCCGTGGCCGATGACGTGATCGCGAATGAATCAGGCACCGAAGTGCTTGCGCCACAGGTCGAATCGCTGCACCGACGCTACCTGCAAATGGCCGGGACACTGTCCGGATCCGCCGACAGACCGGACTGAACCCTTACTTCAGCCATTGGAGTTATGCACAATACGAAGATGGCCCATGATTCCTCGACAGCCGAGCAGCTAGCGCCCACGTCGGCCGTGGCGGCTGCGGCCGCGCCGCTCATCTTCGAGCAGCCGCTCAACGAACGCATGCGCACCTTCCTGCGCCTTGACTACCTCTACAACCAGGCGCTCTACCACAACGAGAAAGCGAGCCAGTGGGGCAGCCGCGCGGCCGTGGGCAGCCTGATCGACATCCTGGCCATCACCACGCGCAGCGATGTGCGGTCCGAGGTGCTGAAGGAAATCGAGCGGCACCTGCTGCAGCTGGCCGAGTTCGAGAACAAGTCCGGCGTCGACGGCGGCCGCCTGCGCGCGCTCATCAACAACCTCACGCGGCTGCGCTCGGCGCTGTCGGCGGCGGGCGCGGCGTACCTGCAGCCGCTGCGCGATTCGGAGTTCCTCGCGGCCATCAAGCATCGCAGCGCCATTCCCGGCGGCACCTGCGAGTTCGATCTGCCGGACTACTTCTTCTGGCTCAACCAGGATGCCGCCAGCCGCACGCAGGCGTTCAATGAATGGCTCGCGCTGCTGCGCCCGCTGTGCGATGCCGTGGCCGAGGTTCTGTGGCTCACGCGCCAGAACGGCCGCAGCCGCAGCGAGATCGCCGCGGGCGGCACGTTCACCATCAATTTCGAGCGCGACACGCCGCTGCAGCTGCTGCGCATCTGCCTGCCGGCCGCCGCGGGCATCTATCCGGAAATCAGCGGCAGCCACCATCGCTGCAGCGTGCGCTTCCTGAAGTGGAACGGCCTTGCCGCCAGGCCCTCGCAGGCCGAGGGCGACATCCCCTTCCAGCTGGTCACCTGCTAAGAAGCGCCCACGCGGATGAAAGCCCCGCGCGTGCGCTGCCCCACCTGCCAGCGCGAAGTGCCGTTCACGCCGGAATCGAAGTTCCGGCCGTTCTGCAGCGAGCGCTGCCGCATGGTGGACCTGGGCGCCTGGTTCGCCGAAGAGCGCTCGATTCCGGGCGAGAGCGCTACGGGGCCGGACGGGCCGGCAAGGCCTGATGAGCCCGCTGAGTGATGTAGGCGCGCACCGCCTCGGCATCCTCGTCGCCGAAGCGCTCGCGGAACGAGACCATGCCGCGCGGCGTCAGCACGCCATCCAGCACCACGGCGCGGAAGGCATCGGATGAATTGATCGTCGGCGAGTAGCGCAGGTCGGGGAACAGCCCGCGATTGCCATAGGCCGTGTCGTGGCACATGGTGCAGTTCTCGTTGTAGAGGCGCGCGCCGCGCTCCAGAATTTCCGCGGTGCCGAACAGCGGCGGCGGATTCAGCTGCCGTGGCGGCGGCGGCGCGGCCGGTGGCGGCAGTTTCGCCTTGCCACCCAGCCGGTACACCAGCAGCCGCGAATTGTTGCCCGCGTAGTAGTCGCGCGTGCCGTAACCGGCGAGCACCGCGATGTACTGCTCGCCATCCACCATGTAGCTCACCGGCGCGGCCACAACGCCGGTCTGCGGATCGGTGGACCACAGCTTCGCGCCATCGCTGTCGCGGAAGGCCGAGAACTCGCCGCGCTGCGCCCCCTGGAACACCAGGCCACCGGCCGTGGCCAGCGCGCCCGAGGCGATGGTTCCGCGAAGATCCGAGCGCCATACCTCGCGCGTGGCCACGGGATCCCACGCGATCAGAAAAGCCCTCGCGTTGCGCGGCACATCGGCATGCACGCCCTCGTACACGCTGGCCGGCGCGCGGCCCGTGCCCGCATTCGCTGCGCCTATGCGCGGGCGATAGTTCGGATCAGGCGCGAAGCCCTGGCTGGTCTCCACCACCGGCGTGTACAGCAGGCCGGTGCGGCGGCTGAAGGCCATCGGATGCCAGCTGTGCGCGCCCTGCCCGCCCGGCTGAACCACCACCGCCTTGCCGGTCTTGCCAAACCGCGCCTCGGGCACCTCGATGGGCCGGCCCGTGCGCATGTCGATGCCCGTGGCCCAGCTCACCGCCGTGTAGTTCTTCGCGCGCAGCAGCGCGCCCGTGGCCGCGTCCAGCGCGTAGAAGAACCCGTTCTTGGAAACCTGCATCAACGCGCGCCGTGGAGTGCCGTCGATGGTCAGGTCCGCGAGCATCAGCGGGCTGGTGGCGTCGTAGTCCCAGGTTTCCGCGGGGGTCACCTGGTAGTGCCAGGCATACCGACCCGTATCCGCATTCACCGCAATGATGCTGGTCGTGAAGAGATTGTCGCCGCCCTGCGGGCTGCGCGCCTCGGCGACCCACGGCGTGCCGTTGGCGGTGCCGAAATACACCAGGTTGGTGGCGGGCTCGTACACCATGCCGTCCCACACCGTGGCGCCGCCGAGCTTCCAGTACAGGTCACCCGTCCAGGTGGCGGCCGCCGCGCGCATCTGCTCGTTCTCGTAAGGCTGCGCCGGATCGCCGGGAATCGTGTGGAAGCGCCACAGCAGGCGGCCATCGGCTGCATCGTAGGCGGAGACGTAGCCACGCACGCCGATCTCGGAGCCCGCATTGCCTATGATCACCTTGCCGTTGGCGATGCGCGGCGCGCCGGTGATGGTGTAGGCCTTGGCCGGATCCGTGGTCTGCACCGACCAGGCCACCTTGCCGGTCTTCGCATCCAGCGCGATCAGCCGGCCATCGTAGGCTCCGAGATAAATGCGCCCCTTCCACGCGGCCACGCCGCGATTGACCACATCGCAGCAGCCCTTGATGCCGATGGAGCCCGGCACCTGCGGATCGTATTTCCACAGCAGCCGGCCGGTCTTCGCGTTGAACGCGAACAGCTTGCTCCACGCGCTGGTCACATAGAGCACGCCGTCGATGACGATGGGCGAGGCTTCCTGGCCGCGATTGGTATCGAGGTCGTAGTGCCAGGCGAGACCGAGCTGGTCGACGTTGCCGGTGTTGATGCGCGTGAGGGGACTGTAGCGCTGCTCGTCGTAGGTGCGACCGACGGTGAGCCACTGGCCGGGCTCGCGGTCCGCGTTCAGCAGCCGCGCGGTATCCACTTGCGCGGGTTTCGGCGCGGCGACGAGCAGCAGGGGCAGCAGTGCGGCGCACAGCGCCGCGGGCAAGGATCGCCTCATCAGAGCTTGATTCGACCGCCGCCGCCGCCGCCCAGGCCGCCGCCGGCCTCGGGCACGACGATGCGCGATTGCGCTTCGCGACGCATCTCGCGCGCCTCTTCGATGGCCTGCGCGAGGGCTTCCTGCACGGCGGCAGGGAACTTCGCCATGGCCTCTTCGAGCGAGGCTGCCTCGATCTCGAAACCCAGCGGCAGCACGCCGCCGGGAGTCAGCAGCTGCGTCTGGCCGCTGAACAGCACCGGGCGCGTGGCATCGCGTTCCCCGCTGGGCAGAACCGGCGCGAGGCGGCGGATGGTGCCGGCCGTGCGATCGGTGAACACGTCTTCCTGGTAGAGGTTGGCGGCGTCGAAGCGGATATCGGGCAGGTTTTGTTCGTTGCTCATGCGTTTATATTACCTGCCGGCCCAGCCCAGCGCGCGGCGCAGCGGTTCGAGCATGGGGCGGTCGGCTTCCAGCAGGTCGCAGTCCACAAGCTGGGGCAGCGCCACCCAGCGCAGCGCCTGCCCGTCCAGACCCTGGGGGTCACCCTCCCAGGCCGACACCAGCCACAGGCCGATGCAGACGCTGCGATCCTGGTAATCGTGTGGAAAATCCCCCAGCGGCCGCGCGGCGCGCACGGTCACGCCCAGTTCCTCGCGCAGTTCGCGGACCACGGCATCTGCGGGGGATTCAGCCGGCTCGATCTTGCCGCCGGGGAATTCCCAGCGGCCCGCCTGCCACTTGCCCGGCGGGCGCTGCGCGATAAGCACTTCCGGCGCGGCGCCGGGCGCGCGCCGCACCAGCACCGCCGCGACTACGCCGAGAGCGACCCGTGGCACTGCTTGAACTTCTTCCCCGAACCGCACGGACACGGTTCGTTGCGGCCCACCTTGCGCTCGCCGCGAACGAAGGGCGATGCGGGTTCCCCCGCCCCGCCGGGGCCGTTGAAGACGCCGCCGCCGGACAGGCCCTCATCGGGCTGCGGCTCGGGCAGGCGCAGCGCCGACTGCGCTTCGGCATGCTGGGCCTGCAGCGCGCGCATCAGCTTCTCGCGCTGCTCGGCCTGCTCGCGTTCGACTTCGGCCTCGTCGCGCACTTCCACACGGCACAGCACCGAGGCCGCATCGTGCTTGACGCGATCCAGCATGCTGCTGAACAGGCCAAACGCCTCGCGCTTGAACTCGTAGCGGTAGTCCTTCTGCGCGTAGCCGCGCAGGTGGATGCCCTGGCGAAGGTAATCCATGGCCGCCAGGTGCTCGCGCCAGTGCTGGTCGAGGTTGCGCAGCACCACTTCGCGCTCGATCTGCCGCATCAGCTGCTCGCCGATGCGCGCCGCCTTCTGCTGGTACTGCGCTTCGACGGCCTCCACCGCGCGCATGCGGAAGGTGTTCTCGTCGAGCTCGGGCTCGGCGGCCACCCAGGCCTTGGCGTCGATGGCGGTGTTGAAGTCGCGCTTCAGCGCCTCGACCACGGGGTCGAGGTCCCAGTCGGCAGGCGCCGTCTGCGGCGGCACGTACTGCTCGATGGCCGCCTTCACCGCGTCCTCGCGCATGCCGGCAACGGCCTCCGACAGATCGGTGGCGCCCAGGATGCCGGTGCGCTGCTGGTAGACCACCTTGCGCTGGTCGTTGGCCACGTCATCGAACAGCAGCAGCTGCTTGCGGATGTCGAAGTTGTGCGCCTCGACCTTGCGCTGCGCGGCCTCGATGCGCCGCGTGAGCATCTTGGATTCGATGACCTCGCCGCCCTTCATGCCGGCGAACTGCAGCAGCTTCTTGGTGAAGTTCGGGTCGCCGAAGATGCGCATCAGCGTGTCTTCCATCGACAGATAGAAGCGCGAGGATCCCGGGTCTCCCTGGCGGCCCGAACGGCCGCGCAGCTGGTTGTCGATGCGGCGCGACTCGTGGCGCTCCGTGCCCACGATGTGCAGGCCGCCGGCAGCCAGCACCTCGTCGTGGCGCTGCTGCCATTCGGCCTTCAGCTGCTCGCGGCGCGCGTCGTCGATGGTCTCGCCGTTGGCGATCCGGTCGGCGATCTCCGCCTCGAAATTGCCGCCGAGCTGGATGTCGGTGCCGCGACCGGCCATGTTGGTGGCGATGGTGACGCCACCGGGCTGGCCGGCCTGCGCCACGATGTGCGCCTCGCGCTCGTGCTGCTTGGCGTTCAGCACCTCGTGCGAAACGCCCGACTTCTTCAGCAGGCCCGACAGCAGCTCCGAACTCTCGATCGAGGTGGTGCCCACCAGCACCGGTTGCCTGCGCTTCACGCAGTCCTCGATGTCCTCGAGGATGGACTTGTACTTGTCTTCCTGGGTCAGGTGCACCAGGTCCGGCATGTCCTTGCGCACCATCGGCCGGTGCGTGGGTATGACCACCACTTCCAGGCCGTAGATCTGCAGGAACTCGGGCGCCTCGGTGTCGGCCGTGCCGGTCATGCCCGACAGCTTCTTGTAGAGGCGGAAGAAGTTCTGGAAGGTGATCGAGGCGACCGTCTGGTTCTCCTCGCGCACGCGCACGCCTTCCTTGGCCTCCACCGCCTGGTGCAGGCCATCGGACCAGCGCCGGCCCGGCATGGTGCGGCCGGTGAACTCGTCGACGATGATCACCTCGCCACTGCGCACGATGTATTCCACGTCGCGCTTGTAGATGGCATGCGCGCGCAGCGCGGCATTCAGGTGATGCATCAGCCGGATGTTGGCCGCGTCATACAGGCTCTCGCCCTCGCGCAGCAGGCCGGATTCGGACATCAGGCGCTCGACGTTCTCGTGCCCGTCCTCGGTGATGTGCACCTGCTTGGCCTTCAGGTCCACCGTGTAATCGCCGGGACCGTTCTCTTCCTTCTGCGCGGACAGGCGCGGCACCAGCTGGTTGATCGACAGGTACAGCTCGGTGCTCTCGTCGGCGGGGCCCGAGATGATCAGCGGCGTGCGCGCCTCGTCGATGAGGATGGAGTCCACCTCGTCGACGATGGCGAACGCGAGCTGGCGCTGCACGCGGTCTTCCAGCCGGTAGGCCAGGTTGTCGCGCAGGTAATCGAAGCCGAATTCGTTGTTGGTGCCGTAGGTGATGTCGCAGGCATAGGCCGCGCGCTTTTCCTCGGGATTCTGGCCGTTGCGGATGACGCCCACCGTCAGCCCCAGGAACGTGTAGATGGGCTTCATCCACTCGGCGTCGCGCGAGGCCAGGTATTCGTTCACCGTGACCACGTGCACGCCCTCGGCGGGCAGCGCATTGACGTAGGCGGCCAGCGTCGCCATCAGCGTCTTGCCCTCGCCGGTGCGCATCTCGGCGATCTTGCCCTGGTGCAGCGTCATGCCACCGATGAGCTGCACGTCGAAATGGCGCATCTTCATCGTGCGGCGCGAGGCCTCGCGCACGGTGGCGAAGGCCTCGGGCAGCAGCGAATCGAGCGTGGCGCCCTGCTTCAGCCGCTCGCGGAACTCGGCGGTCCTGGCGCCCAGCGCCTCGTCGGACAGCTGCTGCATCGAGGCTTCGAACTGCCCCGCCTGCCCCACCAACCGGCCGTAGCCACGCACGATGCGTTCATTGCGGCTACCGAAAATGCGTGTCAGAAAATGCAGCACAGGACCTTCCGGGACGTGGACAGACAATCGGAACTAGGTGAAGCCATGGCGAGGCGTTTCAAGCCCCGGCAAGGCAACGCGATATTTTACGATAGTTGGCGGGGCAGATGCCCGCCGAGAACCAGGGGGTCGGGTCTGGACCCGGCCCTAGGGGTCGACGAAGGACAGCGGGTTGATGTGAGACCCGTTGCGGAGCACTTCGAAGTGCACGTGCGGCCCGGTGGAACGGCCGGTGGAGCCCATCAGCGCCACGGGCTGGCCCCGCACCACGGTATCGCCCACGGCCACCAGCAGGTTCTGGTTGTGGCCATAGCGGGTGACATAACCATTGCCGTGGTTGATCTCGATCAGGTTGCCATAGCCGGAGGCAGCAGCGGCCCGGGTGACCACGCCGGCCGCCACGGCCAGCACCTGGTCGCCGGCGGAGCCGGCGAAATCCACGCCCTTGTGGATCGATTCGTGGCCGTCGAAGGGGTCGGGGCGACCACCGAAATACGAGGAAATGTAGCCCGTCAGCACCGGCCGACCCTCGGGCCGGATGGACTCGCTCAGCGCGCGGGACAGGATGACATTCTCGAGCGCCAGCAGCTGCGCATCGCGGCTTTCGAGCCGCTGCTGCACGTCATCCATCATCTTGGTGAGATCGGGGATTTGGGCGATGGCGCCCACGGATTCGTCCTCGGGACCGCCCAGGGCCGGCGCGGCATCGAAATTCAGCTCGCCGCTGGTGATATTTGCCATCTGCGTCAGGCGCTTGCCCAGCGCATCGAGCCGGATGACATGGGCGTTGAGCTCGCCCACCCGCACGGACATGGAATCAACGCGGTCCTGAACCTGCTGGCGCAGGCTGGCCAGTTCCGCCAGCTGCGAGCGCGAGGTGATGCCACTGCTGCCCAGCCGCATGCCCACCGCGAAGGCCGCCCCGAGCAGGGCAAGACCCGTCACCGCCAGGACGCCCAGCGTCAGGGGATGGGTCAGGTGGAGATGCCTGGCCTGGCCCTGCCTGCGCGAGAAAAAGATCAGGTTCATTTAGGCTAGCCGTGGCCGGAACGTCGGCCGACTATGCCCAAGAAGCCCCCCCGACACAACCCGCCAAACCGTGCCTTCCGCACAGTTCAGTCTGCTGCGACGGTGCTGCGTCGCATCAGCCAGAAATCCGGCGTCGTACTCCCCGCCCAGGGAGGGTCCGGCGCGCCTTCACATATCGATGTGATACGGGCCAGCCTGCCCGAAGAGCTCAGGCCCCGCCTGCTCACCTGCCTGCTGAAACCGGCGGAAATCGTGCTGTTCGCGGAGTCGGCCACCTGGGCCACCCGGCTGCGGGTGGCGGCCGTCGAGGCGGCCGAAACCGGGGCCTTTGTCGGCATGTCGGGTGCCAATCCCCGGATCACCGTGCGGATATCGCCTCGCCCGCAGGCGCGCTAGCTACAGGTCGAGGTACTCGCGCAGCCGGTTCGGCGTGTCCACGTAGGCGATGGGCACTTCCTCCGGCGATTCGAACAGCACCTCTTCCCAGGCGTCGGGCTCGGCCAGCAGCGCACGCAGCAGCCGGTTGTTCAGGTCGTGGCCCGACTTGAAGCCGCTGAACTCGCCGATGATCGTGCGCCCGAAAAGGTACAGGTCGCCGATGGCATCCAGGATCTTGTGCTTCACGAACTCGTCCTGCGATCGCAGGCCGTCCTCGTTGAGCACTTTCGAATCATCCAGCACGATGGCGTTGTCGAGGTTCCCCCCCAGCGCCAGGTTGTGCTTGCGCAGCGTCTCGATGTCGCGCATGAACCCGAAGGTGCGCGCGCGGCTGACCTCCTTCAGGTAGGTGATGGAGGAGAACTCCATCGTGGCGCGCGAGCTGCTGCGCTGGAAGATGGGGTGGTTGAACTCGATCTCGAAGTTCACCCGAAATCCTTCGTGGGGATCAAAGCGCGCCCATTTGTCGCCGTCCTTCACCTCGACGCGGCGGGTGATGCGCGCGAAGCGCTTGGCCGGCTTCTGCTCCTCGATGCCCGCCGACTGCAGCAGGAAGACGAAGGGGCTGGCGCTGCCGTCCATGATGGGGACTTCGGCGGCGCTGACTTCCACCAGCGCATTGTCCACGCCCAGGCCCGCGAACGCGGACATCAGGTGCTCGACCGTCGAGACCCGCACCTCGCCCTGCCGCAGCACGGTGCCCAGCTGCGTCGCTCCCACGTACTCGGCGCGCGCGGGAATATCCACGGGCTGGGGAAGATCGGCGCGGCGAAAGACGATGCCGTGGTTGGGCGGTGCCGGATGCACCGTCATCACGACCTGGGCGCCGCTGTGCAGGCCCACGCCACTGGCGCGAATGCTGGTTCTGAGGGTGCGTTGACCGAACATCGAGCGATGCGCTTAGGTCCGGTAGCCGGTGAGGAGACGGCTACCGTACCACAACACTTTGCGACGCACCGGCGGCCTGCGGGAGCCGCCGTCCACGCAAGGTCAGTCGGCCTGTCGACGCAGGAATGCCGGGATATCCAGCAGATCCTCGTCCACCGGCGCGCCGCCCATGCCGTCACCCACCGCGCGCGCGAAGCGCTGCACCGCCGGCTTGTCGAGGCCAGCGTAGTCGGTGGCTACCGGCTGCAGTGTCGGCATCGGACGCTTCACCGCCCGCATGCCCACGTCGCGCGCCATGTGCGACTCGCGCACGGGCGCCTCTCGCGCCGGCTCGCGGTAGCTGTCGCGACCCCGGCTCGGCTGCGCAACGCGGTTCAGGCCCGTGGCCACCACCGTGACACGCAGTTCGTCCTGCATCTCCGGATCGATGACGGTGCCCACGACCACGGTGGCTTCATCCGAGGCGAACTCCTTGACGATGGAGCCCACTTCCTGGAATTCACCGATCGACATGTCCATGCCGGCGGTGACGTTGACCAGGATGCCCTGCGCATCGGCCAGGTCCACGTGCTCGAGCAGCGGCGAGGAAACCGCCGCCTCGGCCGCCGCGCGCGCGCGACCTTCGCCGCGTCCGAGCCGCTGCCCATCATCGCCATGCCGGTCTCGCTCATCACCGTGCGCACGTCGGCGAAGTCCACGTTGATGAGGCCCGGGCGCGTGATCAGTTCGGCGATGCCCTGCACGGCGCCCTGCAGCACCTGGTTGGCCGACTTGAACGCATCCAGCAGCGTGGTGGCGCTGCCCAGCACCGTCAGCAGCTTCTGGTTCGGGATGGTGATCAGCGAATCCACGTACTTCGACAGTTCCGCGATGCCGTTGTCCGCGGCCCGGTGGCGCTTGCCGCCTTCCATCTCGAACGGGCGGGTGACCACGGCCACCGTCAGGATGCCCAGCTCCTTGGCCAGCTGCGCCACGACGGGCGCCGCGCCGGTGCCGGTGCCACCGCCCATGCCGGCGGTGATGAACAGCATGTCGGTGCCGTCGATCATCTCGATCAGGCGTTCGCGGTCTTCAAGGGCAGCGGCACGGCCCACTTCCGGATTCGCACCCGCTCCAAGCCCCTTGGTGATGTCGCTGCCGATCTGCAGCGCGGTCTTGACCTTCGAGTGCTTGAGCGCCTGCGCATCGGTGTTGATGCACATGAACTCCACGCCCTCGATTCCCGATGTCACCATGTGCGCCACGGCGTTGCCGCCGCCGCCGCCCACACCGATGACCTTGATTACAGCGTTCTGGCTGTAGGCATCCATTACTTCGAACATGGTTGTCAGCTCCTCACTTGGAAAACGAAACTAAAAACTGCCCTTGAACCACGACTGCATGCGATCAAGGATCCCCTGCACGTTCGTGGGCAGGACGCGTCCCCGTGACGCCCCCTGCGCGTTCTCCCGGGCGTGGAGCAAGAGCCCCACGCCGGTCGAATAGATGGGGTTCTGCACGACTTCGGCGAGCCCCTTGACCTGATGCTGCTGCGGCAGACCCAGCCGCACCGGCATGTGGAACACCTCTTCGGCAAGATCGATCGCGCCTTCCATGCGCGCGCTGCCGCCGGTCAGCACGATGCCGGCGGCGATGATCTCCTCGAAGCCGCTGCGGCGAAGCTCGTCGCGCACCAGGCCGAAGAGCTCCTCGTAGCGCGGCTCCACCACCTCGGCCAGCGTCTGGCGCGCCAGGCGCCGCGCCGGCCGTTCGCCCACGCTGGGCACCTCGATGCTCTCGTCGGAATTGGCCAGCTGCGACAGCGCGCAGGCGTAGCGCACCTTGATGTCTTCGGCGTAGTGCGTGGGCGTGCGCATCGACACCGCGATGTCGTTGGTCACCTGGTCGCCGGCAATGGGGATCACCGCCGTGTGGCGGATCGCACCCTGCGAGAACACCGCAAGGTCGGTCGTGCCGCCGCCGATGTCCACCAGGCACACGCCCAGCTCCTTTTCGTCGTCGGTGAGAACCGCGTGGCTCGAGGCCAGCTGCTCCAGCACCATGTCCTCGACCACCAGGCCGCAGCGCTGCACGCACTTGACGATGTTCTGCGCGGCGCTGTCGGCGCCGGTGACGATGTGCACCTTGGCCTCGAGGCGCACGCCGGACATGCCGATCGGATCGCGGATGCCTTCCTGGCCGTCGATGATGTATTCCTGCGGCAGCACATGCAGGATGCGCTGGTCGGCGGGGATGGCCACCGCCTTGGCCGCGTCGATCACGTGCTGCACATCGACATCGCTGACCTCGCGGTCGCGGATGGCCACGACGCCATGCGAATTGAGGCTGCGCACGTGGCTGCCGGCGATGCCGGCGAACACCGAGTGGATCTGGCAGCCGGCCATCAGCTCGGCCTCTTCCACGGCGCGCTGGATGGATTGCACGGTGGACTCGATGTTCACCACCACGCCCTTCTTGAGCCCGCGCGAGGGATGCGAGCCCAGGCCCACGACCTCCACGCTGCCGTCGGGCGCGACCTCGCCCACCAGGCAGACGACCTTGGACGTGCCGATGTCCAGTCCCACGATCAGCGAACGATCGCTGCGCTTAGCCACGAGTCACCTCTCCACCGCCCGGTCGCCAGCCAATGGCGAAGCCGGCCGAATAACGCAGATCGACATATGCGATCTCGGTCGCGCGCGCGGCCACGATGCGCGAGGCCGCGAGCATGAACCGGTCGAATCTCTCCTCGATGTGCGCGCGACCCAGCCGCAGGCGCACGCCGTTCTCAAGCGAAAGCTCCCAGGCGCCGCGCTCGTCGAGCTGCAGGCTCGAAACGCGCATGCCGATCTCCAGCAGCCGGGCCTGCACGACGAGATAGCGCTCGGTCATCTGGGACTCGAGCCCCGCGGGACCCGTCAGCACGGGCAGCTCGGCCGGCAGGTGCC
Source organism: Pseudomonadota bacterium (assembly GCA_016720075.1). Taxonomy (GTDB): domain Bacteria; phylum Pseudomonadota; class Gammaproteobacteria; order Steroidobacterales; family Steroidobacteraceae; genus ZC4RG30. Next base: position 237,460 of record JADJXW010000006.1, on the reverse strand, counting down.
GTGAATCGTTGAGGAACACCTCGCCGCGCGCGTTGAGCAGTCCGGCCTCGCCCCAGCGCGCCACGGGGATCTGCTCGATCACTTCAACGGTCAGCCCCTGCGGCCACGCGCGACCCACCTTGGCCCGATCAACCCAGGGAATTTCCCGGACGGCGAGGCTCACCGCGGCCAGGTCCACCGACACCAGGCCCTTGCGGCCCACCTGGCTGCGCACGGCCTTCTCCACGTCGAGCGGCTGCACGCGCTGGAAGCGCCCGGTGATATGCACCTGCGTCAACGGTCGGTCGAGCACCATCCTCAGGCCCAGGAAGGCGCCGACCGCCACCACCGCGCAGGCCGCCACCGGCAGCACGCGGCGCAGCGGCACGGCCGCGAGCGCGCGGCGCAGGGCCGAGGGCCCGCTGCTGCGGCGCTGGTTGCGGCGTGTGGCGCTGCGCTTGAACATCTAGCGGGCGACCTCCACCGGTTCACGCACGAAGCTGGTTTCCAGCACCTGCCAGCACAGTTCATCGAAATCGATGCCGGCCGCCTTCGCCGCCATCGGCACCAGGCTGTGGTCAGTCATGCCCGGCACGGTGTTGATCTCGAGCAGCAGCGGACGACCGGTGTGGTCCGCCATGAAATCCGCGCGGCCCCAGCCCTCGGCGCCCACGGCATCGAAGGCGGCCAGCGCGAGGCTCGCCATGTGCGCCTCGGCCTGCGCCGAGAGTCCCGCCGGGCAGTGGTACTTCGTGTCGTTGCGCTTGTACTTGGCCTCGTAGTCGTAGAAGGCGTTGGCGGTCTCGATGCGGATGGCCGGCAGCACGCGCCGGTGCAGCACGGCCACGGTGTACTCGCCACCGGTGATCCATTTCTCCGCGAACACCACGTCATCCACGGCGGCCGCCGCGCGATACGCGGCCACCAGGTCTTCCGCGCGCGTCACCTTGCTCATGCCCACGCTCGAGCCCTGCGTCGCCGGCTTCACGATCAGCGGCAACCCGAGCCGCTCCAGCGCCAGCGGGCAATCGCCCACGTTGCGCAGCACGAATGATTCGGCCGTCATCACGCCCAGCGCCTGCGCCAGGCGCTTGGTGCGCAGCTTGTCCATGCCCAGCGCGGAACCCAGCACGCCGCTGCCCGTGTACGGCAATCCCAGCACCTCGAGCGCGCCCTGCACCGTGCCATCCTCCCCGCCTGGACCGTGCAGTGCGATCCAGACGCGGTCGAAGCGCTGTTCGACGAGGCTCGCCAAAGGCACATCGCGCGGGTCAACGCCGTGCGCGTCGATGCCGCGGCGCTTCAGGCCCGACAGCACCGCGGCGCCACTGACCAGCGACACCTCGCGCTCGGTCGACACGCCGCCGTACAGCACGGCGACCTTGCCGAAATCACGCGCCTCGGTGATGCGGCGCATGCGGTTGCGGTCATGCGTGAGCTTCATTTAGGCGTCCCCCACGATCCGGCATTCGGGCGTCAGCGTGCAGCCATGCGTCCGCGCCACTTCCTGCTGCACCTGCCGGATCAGTGTCTCGATGTCACGGGCGGTGGCCTCGCCCTCGTTCAGGATGAAATTCGCGTGCTTGGTCGACACCACCGCGCCGCCGATACGCAGCCCCTTGAGGCCCGCAGCCTCGATCAGGCGCGCCGCATGGTCGCCGGGCGGATTGGTGAACACCGAGCCGCAGCTCCATTCGCCGATGGGCTGCGTCTGCTTGCGGCGCTCGAGCAGCGCGCGCGTGCCCGCCTCGGAAGAGCCGGCTTCGAAGTGGAATTTCGCCGCCAGGAACCATTCGTCGTTGGCGGGCTGCTCGACATGCCGGTAGCCGATTCGGAATTCCTCGCGCGTGCGCTCGCGCACGGTGCCGCGGCGATCGACGGTTTCCACGTTCACCACCTGGCGCCAGGTCTCGCCGCCGAAGGCGCCGGCATTCATTGCGAGCGCGCCGCCGACGGTGCCGGGAATGCCACTGAAGAACTCCGCCGGCCCCAGGTCCCAGCGCGCGCACTGCCTTGCCAGCTTTGCGCACGGCACACCCGCCTCGGCGTACACCTCGCGTTCGCCGCGCCGCTCGAGCGCGCTCAGCGCATCGCGGGTAGAGATCACCACGCCCCGCACGCCGCCGTCGCGCACCAGCAGGTTGCTGCCGAGGCCCAGCCACAGCAGCGGCACTTCGGGCGGCAGGATCTTCAGGAAGGCAGTGAGATCTGCCCGGTCGCGCGGCATGAAGAACAAGTCGGCCGGGCCGCCCACATGCCAGGAGGTATGGCGCGACAGCGGCTCGCCAAGGCGCACGCGCGAGGCGAATTCCGGTGGCAGCGTGAAGCTCATGCCTCACCCCCGATGCCGCGCTGGGTCAATTGCGCGGCGAGATCGTGCGCGACGCCGCTGATGCTGCCCGCACCCATCATCGCGATCACATCGCCGGCGCGCACCAGCCCGGCCAGACTGTCGGCGATCTGCTCGACATGCGGCACGAACACGGGCTCGACCTTGCCGCGGCCGCGCACCGCGCGGCACATGGCGCGCGCATCGGCGCCCTCGATCGGCGCCTCGCCCGCGGCGTACACCTCGGTCACCAGCAGCGTGTCGGCCTCGGACAGCACGCGCGCGAAATCATCCATCAGGTCGCGCGTGCGCGAATAGCGGTGCGGCTGGAACACCAGCACGATGCGGCGACCCGCATAGGCCTGGCGCAGCGCATCCAGCGTCGCGGCAATTTCGGTGGGATGGTGGCCGTAGTCGTCCACTACGGTGATGCTGGCACCCGTGATGCTGGCCTTGCCCGCCGGCCGCACTTCACCGACCACCTGCAGGCGCCGGTCGATGCCCTGGAAGCGCTCGAGCGCGCGCTGGATGGCGCCATCGGCGATGGCAAGATCAGTGGCCACCGCGATGGCCGCCAGCGAATTGAGCACATTGTGCATGCCGGGCAGGTTCACCGTGACCGGCAGCGGATCATGGCCCTTGCGCAACACGCTGAAGTGCGTGGCGGAACCCGCGCGGCGGATGTCCACGGCGCGCACATCGGCGTGCTCGGCCAGGCCGTAGCTGACGATGGGGCGACCGACCTGCGGCAGCAGGCTCGACAGCTCGGGGTCATCCGCGCACAGCACGGCAAGGCCGTAGAACGGCAGGTTGTGCAGGAACTCGACGAAACTCTGCCGCAGCTTCTGGAAATCACCGCCATGCGTGGCCAGGTGATCGTTGTCGATGTTGGTGACGATGGCCACCATCGGCTGCAGGTGCAGGAACGAGGCATCGCTCTCGTCGGCCTCGGCCACCAGGTAGCGGCCTTCGCCCAGGCGCGCATTGGTGCCCGCGCTCTTCAGGCGACCGCCGATCACGAAGGTGGGATCCTCGCCGCCTTCGGCCAGCACGCTGGCCACGAGGCTGGTGGTGGTGGTCTTGCCATGCGTGCCGGCCACGGCGATGGCATAGCGGAAGCGCATCAGCTCGCCCAGCATCTCGGCGCGCGGCACCACCGGGATGCGCGCCTCGAGCGCGGCGGAGACTTCCGGGTTCTCGCGGTTGATCGCGGTTGAGACCACGACCACGTCCGCCCCTTCGATGTTCGCGGCATCGTGACCCAGCAGCACCCGGGCGCCGAGCTGCGACAGACGCTGGGTCACGGCGTTCGCCTTGATGTCCGAACCCTGCACTTCGTAGCCCAGGTTCAGCAGCACTTCGGCGATGCCGCCCATGCCACTGCCGCCGATGCCGATGAAATGCACGCGGTGGATGCGGCGCATGCCATCGTTGAGGCGGCGATTGCGCGTGGTGGCCGACGGCGAATTCATGGCATCGCCCCTTTGCGCCGAGGGTTGGTTCGAGGTTGCGCACCCATCACGCCTCCTCCGCTCGCAGGCAGGCCTGGTAGAGCACGTCGGCCGCATCCGTGCGGGCCACCGCGCGCGCGGCCGAGGCCATGGCGAGCAGCCGCGCGCGATCGACCAGCAGCGGCTGAAGCAGCTGCGCCAGGCTCTGGCCTGTCAGCGAGGAATCGGCCACGCGCAGCGCGGCGCCGGCGTCCACGAGGAACTGCGCGTTGTGTGTCTGGTGATCATCCACCGCGTGCGGATACGGCACGAGGATGGCGCCCACGCCGGCGGCAGCCAGTTCCGCGATGGTCAGCGCGCCGGCGCGGCAGATCACGAGGTCCGCCCAGCCAAGGGCCTGCGCCATGTCGGCGATGAACGCCGTCACTTCGCCCTGCACGCCGGCCTCGCCATAAGCGGCCCTGGCGGCTTCGATGTGCTTCTCGCCGGCCTGATGGCGCACCTCGTAGCGCAGCCCGTCGGCGCCAAGCTTCGCCAGTGCCTGCGGCACGGCCTTGTTCAGCTGCATCGCGCCGAGACTGCCGCCCACGACCAGCAGCCGTACCGGCCCATTGCGACCCGCGAATCTCTCTTCCGGATGCGGCAGGGAGGAAATGTCGGCGCGCACCGGGTTGCCGATGAGGCGCGCCTTGCGGTTGCCGGCGAATGCCGCGGGGAAAGCCGTCAGCACCTCGCGCGCCAGATGCGCAAGCATGCGATTGGTGAAGCCCGCGATGGCGTTCTGTTCGTGGATCAGCAGCGGCCGGCGACACAACCACGCCGCAAGCCCGCCCGGGCCCGCGACGAAGCCGCCCAGGCCCACGACCACGGCGGGACGATGGCGGCGCATGATGCGCAGCGCTTCCCACAATGAACGGCACAGCATGAACGGCGCCTGCAGCAGCGACGCAAGTCCCTTGCCCCGCATGCCGGAAACAGAAAGCCATTCGATGGCGAAGCCGTCGGCGGGCACGACGCGCGCCTCCAGGCCCCTGCGCGTGCCCAGCCAGATCACCTGGCGCGAATGCGCGCGCGCGACGCGCGCCAGCGCCAGCGCCGGGAACACATGGCCACCGGTGCCACCGGCCATGATCATGACGGGACCGGCGCTCACTGCTCACCCGCCGCGCGGCGCGTGCCGCTGGCCGATCCGCGCGTGCCCACGGCCACTTCGTGGTGGATGCGCAGCACCACGCCCAGCCAGGCCAGCGTGACCAGCAGGCTGCTGCGGCCGCGCTCATGAAGGGCAGCGTCAGTCCCTTGGTGGGCAGCACGCCCATGTTCACGCCGATGTTGATCATCGACTGCATGCCCACCCACAGCGCGAAGGCGGCCGCCATGTAGGACTGGAATTTCATGCCGGCTTCAGACGCCCGCCGCGCGATCTGCAGCACGCGCCACACGAGCGCCAGGAACAGCAGCAGCGTGAGCAGCACGCCGGCAAGCCCCAGCTCCTCGGCCAGCACGGCGAACAGGAAATCGGTGTGCGCCTCGGGCAGGTACGAGAGCTTCTGCACGCTCTCGCCCAGGCCCACGCCAAACCACTCGCCGCGGCCGATCGCGATCAGCGACTGGGTCAGCTGGAAGCCGCTGTCGAAGGCATGCGACCACGGGTCCATGAACGAGGTGAGTCGCCGCATGCGATAGGCGGCCGAGACCATCAGCACACCGAACCCAAGGCCTGCGCCCACCACGCACACCAGCACCCAGCGCAGCCGCGCGCCAGCCAGGAACAGCAGCCCGAAGGCGGTGACGAACAGCACCGTCGCGGCGCCGAAATCCGGCTCCAGCAGCAGCGCCACGCAGAAGCCCATCGTCAGCAGCAGCGGCCGCAGCAGCCCGGAGAACGTCTCGCGCAGCTCCTTCTCGCGTCGCACGGCGTACGAGGCGATCCAGGTCAGCACGAAGATGCGCGCGACCTCGGAGGCCTGCAGGTTGAAACCGGCCACGCGCAGCCAGCGGCGGCTGCCGTTGACCTCGTGGCCGATGCCCGGGATCAGCACGGCCAGCAGCAGCACCGCGGCGAGGCCCAGCAGCGGCGTCGCGAGGTTCTGCAGCATGCTGGTGGGCACGGCGCACAGCAGAGCTGCCAGCAGCGCGCCGCCCAGCGCCAGGATCAGCTGGCTGCGCAGGTAGACGAACGGATCACCGCCGTTATGCGCGGCGATCGAAATGGACGCCGAGGTCACCATCACGAGGCCAAACAGCAGGATGGACAGCACGATGCCGATCAGCAGCGGATCGAGCTTCAGCCCGCCCTCGCGCCCCGCCCGCGGCATGCTCATCGCGGCGCTGCTCATGCTGCCAGCCTGCGCACGGCAGCGGCGAATACATCCCCGCGATGGCCGTAGTCGCGGAACATGTCGAGGCTGGCGCAGGCCGGTGACAGCAGCACCGTGTCGCCCGGCTGCGCGGCGCTCGCGGCGGCCAGCACCGCGGCTTCCAGCGACTCGCAGTGCGTGAGCTCGCAGGTGCCCGCCAGTGCCGCGGCGATGGCCGGCGCATCACGCCCGATCAGCAGCGCATGGCGCACCTTGCCGCGGAAGGCCGTCGCCAGCGGCGTGAAATCCTGGTTCTTGCCGTCGCCACCGACGATCAGCAGCAGGGGACCTGCGAAGCCCGCCACGGCCGCCAGCGTGGCGCCCACATTGGTGCCCTTTGAATCATTCACGTAGCGCACGCCGCGCACATCCGCCACCCACGCCGCCCGGTGAGGCAGGCCGGGAAACTCCCGCAGCGCATCCAGCATCGGCCCGCGCGCCAGCCCCAGCGCATCGCCCATGGCCAGCGCCGCCAGCGCGTTGGCCGCGTTGTGGTGCCCCACGATGTGCAGCTCATCCATTGCCAGAAGCTTCTGGCCGTCGGCGCACAGCCATTCGCGGCCGTCCTCCACGCGCAGCACATAGTCGGCGCCCGAATCCGCGCGCAGCGAGAAACTCTTCGCGCGCCGGCCCGGCCTCACCATCGCCGCCACCTGCGCGTCGTCGGCATTGACGACGGCCGTCTCGCAGCGCTCGAAAACGCGCGCCTTGGCGGCCGCGTAGCTCGCCTCGTCGGCGTAGCGGTCCAGGTGATCGGGCGTCACGTTCAGCACCGTGGCCACGGCCAGCTGCAGCGAAAAAGTGGTCTCAAGCTGGTAGCTCGACAGCTCCAGCACGTAAAGGTCAGCCGGCTCGCCTTCCAGCAGCTCCAGCGCGGGCGGCGCCAGGTTGCCGCCCGCGCGCGTTGCAAGGCCCGCGCGCTGGCCCATCAGCGCCACCAGCGAGGTCACCGTGCTCTTGCCGTTGGTGCCCGTGATGCCGGCGATGCGCCGCTCGCCACTGCGCGCGAACAGCTCGATATCCCCGATGACGGGCACCCGCAGACTACGGGCCGCGATGAAGAACGGATCGGACTGCGGCAGCCCCGGGGAAGCCACCACGTAGTCCACATCGGCGAGCAGGCCCACGTCGAGACCACCCAGCGCGATGCGCAGTCCCGGCGCCAGCGCGCGCAGTTCGGCGATGCCGGGCGGCGCGGCGCGCGTGTCGGTCGCGGTCAACTGCCAGCCGCGCGCGAGCAGGTGCCGGATCACCGAGTGACCCGTCTTGCCCAGACCCGCCACGACTGCGCGAGTTGGGGCCATCAACGCACCTTCAGCGTGGCGAGTCCCGCCAGCACCAGAAGCAGACTGATGATCCAGAAGCGCACGATCACCTTCGGTTCGGCCCAGCCCTTGAGCTCGAAGTGATGGTGGATCGGCGCCATGCGGAAGATGCGCTTGCCGGTGAGCTTGAAGGAGGCCACCTGCAGGATCACCGAGGCCGTCTCCAGCACGAAGATGCCGCCCATCAGCAGCACCACCACTTCCTGGCGCACGATCACGGCGACGGCGCCCAGCGCGCCGCCCAGCGCGAGCGCGCCCACGTCGCCCATGAACACCTGCGCCGGATAGGTGTTGAACCACAGGAAACCCAGGCCCGCGCCGGATATCGCGCCGCAGAAGATCGCCACCTCGCCGGCCCCGGGCACCGCGGGAATGCCCAGGTACGGCGCGTAGATCGCATTGCCGCTGGCCCAGGCGAAGATGCCCAGGCCCACCGCCACCATCACCGCCGGCATGATGGCCAGGCCGTCGAGCCCGTCGGTGAGATTCACCGCGTTGCTCATGCCCACGATCATCAGGTAGGTGAGCGCGACATAGCTGAACACGTTCAGCTGCACCGCGAAGTCCTTGAAGAACGGCACGATGAACGTGGTTTCGGCCGGCGTCGTGGCGGTGAACCACAGCGCCATCGCGGCGCCCAGGCCCGCCACCGACAGCCACAGGTATTTCCAGCGCGCGGCCAGGCCCTTGGAGTTCTTCACCACGAGCTTCAGGTAGTCGTCGTAGAAGCCCACCAGGCCGCACAGCAGCAGCACGCCGGTGGCGATCCATACATAGCGGTTGGAAAGATCCGCCCACAGCAGCGTCGCGATCACGATCGAGACGATGATCAGCGTGCCGCCCATGGTCGGCGTGCCCGCCTTCTTCAGGTGCGTCTGCGGCCCGTCATCGCGCACCTGCTGCCCCACCTGGTAGCGCGACAGCCAGCGGATCATGCCGGGCCCGATCATGAGCGAGATCAGCAGCGAGGAGGCCACTGCCAGGATGGCGCGCAGCGTCAGGTACGAGAAGACGTTGAATCCCGAATAGTGTGGAGACAGTTGCTCGGCCAGCCAGTACAGCATCAATGCATCTCTTTGGCGCCGGCGCCCAGGCTTGTCACCACGCGTTCCAGCCGGTTGGAACGCGAACCCTTGACCAGCAGCGTCACCTCCGGTGTGAGCGCCGCGTTCACCGCGCGCGACAGCGACTCTGTGTCGGCGAACCATTCGGCGCCCGCGCCGAAAACCTCGACGGCCAGCGTCGACAGCGGTCCGGTGGCGAACAGTCTCTGCACGCCGCGTTCGCGCGCGTAGCGGCCGATCTGGATGTGGCTGTCGCGCGCGTGGTCGCCCAGCTCGCCCATGTCACCCATCACCATCCAGGGCCGGCCGGGCATCGCCACGAGCACATCGATGCCGGCGCGCATGGAGCTGGGATTGGCGTTGTAGGAATCGTCGATCAGCCGCGCGCCCTGCGAGGTGCGCCCGGGCTGCAGGCGACCGGCCACCGGCTGCATTGCCGCCAGCCCAGCCACCACGTCATCCAGCGAGGCTCCGGCGGCAACGGCCGCCGCCGCCGCGGCCAGCGCGTTGCGCAGGTTGTGCTGGCCACCCACGTTCAGGCGCACGGCGCGCGCGCCCTGCGGCGAGTGCAGCGTGAAGGTGGTGCGAAACCCGCTGTCGGCAAGCTCGCTGCGCACATCGCGCGCGCTGAAGTCGGCGGGCTTGTCGACGCCGAAGGTAACCACGCGCGCGCGCGTCATGCCGCGCCACAGGTCCGCGTAGTCGTCATCGGCATTGATGATGGCCACGTCGTCGGCGCCAAGGCCCGCCACCATCTCGCCCTCGGCGCGCGCCACGCCGTCGAGGTCACCGAATCCTTCCAGGTGCTCCGCGCCGGCATTGGTGATCAGGCCCACGTCCGGCTGCACGATGCGCACCAGGTCGGCCACCTCGCCGGGCCGATTCGCGCCGATCTCGATCACCGCGCTGCGATGCCCCTCCGACAGGCGCAGCAGCGTCAGCGGCACGCCGATGTGGTTGTTGTAATTGCCGCGAGTCGCAAGGCACGCGCCGCGATGCGCCAGGATGGCTGCGGTCATTTCCTTGACGGTAGTCTTGCCGTTGCTGCCGGCCACGCCCACCACCACGCCAGTGAACCGCTCGCGCCAGCCCGTGGCCGCCGCCGTCAGCGCGGCCTGGCCATCGGCCACCTGGATCAGTGGCAGCTTCGAGCCGGCCACCTGTCGGTCCACGACGGCCGCGATGGCGCCCGCAGAGGCTGCCGCATCGATGAAATCATTGCCGTCGAAGCGCGGGCCGCGCAGCGCCAGGTAGATCTGGCCGTCCTGCAGCGCGCGCGTGTCGGTGCCCACGCCGGTGTAGGCATGGTCCTCGCCGTCGAACGTCCCGCCGCACAGCGTGGCGAAATCCCGCAGCGTGCGATTCATGCCGCACCACCCGGAGCCGCGACGCCCAGCGCCGCGCGCACTTCGGCCTGGTCGCTGAATGGCCGGTGCTCGAGGCCCACGATCTGCACGGATTCATGACCCTTGCCGGCCACCAGCACCACGTCCCCGGCCTGCGCGCCGCCGATCGCCCCGGCAATCGCCGCGCGCCGGTCACGCTGCACCGACACCGGCGTGGCGCTGCCGGCGCAGCCGGCGCAGCCGGCGAGGATCTGCGCCACGATCGCATCGCCCGATTCGCTGCGCGGGTTGTCGTCGGTGATCACCACGGCATCGGCCAGGCGCGCCGCCACGGCGCCCATCTGCGGCCGCTTGCCGCGATCGCGATCTCCTCCGCAGCCGAACACCGCAATCAGGCGGCCTGCACAGTGGCGGCGCAGCACCTGCAGCGCCTTTTCCAGCGCGTCTGGCGAATGCGCGTAGTCCACCACCACCAGCGGCGCGCCAGCGCGCGTGAGCACTTCCAACCGGCCCGAGGGAGCGGTCAGCGATTGCAGCGCGTCAACCGCGCGCTGCAGCTCGACGCCACTGCCGAGCAGCACGGCCAGCACCGCCAGCACATTGTCCACGTTGAATTCGCCCAGCAGGCGGGTTGCTACCCGGGCGGAACCGAAGCTGGATGCGATCGCAAACTGCGTGCCCGTGGCATCGAACCGGACGTCATGCGCCAGCACGAACCGGCCCGCAGGCTCGGCGCCTGGCAGCCGCGAGCAGGCAATGCGATCGGCAAACGCCGGCCGTGCCGCAAGCTGCGCGCCAAAGGCATCATCCACGTTGAACACGCGCAGGCGTACATCCTCGCGCTCGAACAGGCTGGCCTTGGCGGCGCCGTAGCGCTGCATGTCGCCGTGGAAATCCAGGTGATCGCGCGTCAGGTTGGTGAACACCGCGGCATCGAAGTGCACCTCGCCCACGCGGCCCTGCGCCAGGCCATGCGATGAAACCTCCATCGCCACCTTGCGCGCGCGGCGCGCCGCGAACCCCGCGAGTTCGCGCTGCACGGTCACTGCGTCGGGCGTGGTCATCTCGCCTGCCACCAGTGTCCCGCCGAATGCCGCGCCCAGCGTGCCCATGTAGGCCGCCGGCAGGTCGCAGGCCGACAGCGCCTGCGCCAGCAGCCAGGCGCAGGTGGTCTTGCCGTTGGTGCCCGTCACGCCGATCACGTCCAGGCGCCTGGAGGGCGCGTCGAAGAAGCGATGCGCGATGAGGCTGGCGCGTTCGGAAAGGCGCGGCACCTCGGCGAGCACGATGTCCGACTCGAAGCGCGGCGGCTGATTCACGCCATCCGGCTCCCAGACGATGGCGGCCGCGCCGCGCCGCGCGACATCGGCGGCGAACTCCAGGCCATGACGACGCTCACCCCGGCATGCCAAAAAAGCGCCGCCAGGCCGGACCTGGCGGCTGTCGAGAGTGACGTCTGTCAGTGAAACATCCCGCGGCACCGGCGCCAGGCCCCGCAGCAGCAGCTCCAGCGAAACCAGGCCGGCGCTCAACGCCGCACCACCGTGGTGACGCCGGTCAGCGGATCGGCGGCCGGGCCCGCGGCGCCATCCGGCGCCACGCCCATCAGCCGCAGTGCGCCGCCGACGACGCCGGAAAAAACCGGCGCGGCCACATCGCCGCCGTAATAGAGATTGCCCGCGGGGTCATCGATCACCACCACGGCGGCCAGCCGCGGATGCGTGGCGGGCGCCACGCCACCGAACACCGCGGTGTGGCGGTCATCGAAATAACTGCCGCCGGAATTCTTCTGCGCAGTGCCGGTCTTGCCGGCCACGCGATAGCCGGCGATGGCCGCCTTGGTGCCCGTGCCTTCCGACACCACGCCTTCCAGCAGTCCGATCAATGTGCGCGCGGTGCGCTCGCTGATCACGCGCTCGCCGGCCACGCCGCCTTCCACCTTCAGCATCGACACCGGCCGCGCCACGCCCAGCGCGCCGACCGTGGCATAGGCATGCGCCAGCTGCAACGGCGTCACGGAAAGCCCGTATCCATAGGACAGTGAGGCAATGCCCGTGGGTCGCCAGCTGCCATAGTTCGAGAGCACGCCGGCCGACTCTCCGGGGAAGCCGCTGGCCGTCACGTGGCCGAAACCCAGCTGCGTCAGCGTGCCCCACAGCTGCTGCGGCTCGAGCGCCAGCGCGATCTTGCTCATGCCCACGTTCGACGAGAAGGCGAGGATTTGCGCCAGTCCCAGCGTGCCGTGCGGATGCTCGTCCATGATGATCTTCGAGCCCACCTTCACCAGGCTCGTGTCCAGCACGCTGCTGGCATCGAATCGCCCGGACTCCAGCGCGGCGGCCATCACGAACGGCTTGATGCTCGAGCCCGGCTCGAGGATGTCCGTGGCCGCGCGGTTGCGATACATGGCCGGCGTGATCCGCACCCGGTCGTTCGGATTGAACGCGGGCTGGTTGGCCATCGCGAGGATTTCGCCGGTGGTCACGTCGATCACCACCACCGAACCGGACTGCGCGCGGTTCGCGGCCATCGCCGCCAGCAGTTCGCGGTACGCGATGTACTGGATGCGCATGTCGATGCTGAGCTTCAGGTCCCGGCCTTCGCGCGCGGTGCGGATGTTCTCGACGTCCTGCACCTTGCGGCCCCGGCGGTCCTGGATCACGCGCTTCAGGCCCGGCTCGCCCGCCAGCCAGTGATCGAAGGCGAGCTCCGCGCCCTCCTGCCCCTCGTCATCGATGTTGGTGAAGCCCAGCACATGGCCCACCACTTCGCCGGCAGGATAGAAACGACGGTATTCGCGCGTCAGGTGCAGGCCCGGCAGGTTCAGCCTGCGCACCGCATCGGCATCCTTCGGCGGCAGGTGCCGCGCCAGCCACAGGAAGCTGCGCTCCTGGTTGCTGGAGATGCGGCGCGCAAGTTCGGCGCGGTTGCGATGCAGCGCCTGCGAGAGCTCCTTCCACTTCTCCGGCACCAGCGCGAGCTCGGAAGGATTCGCCCAGGCCGAATCCATCGGCGTGCTCACCGCCAGCGTCACGCCGTTGCGGTCGACGATGCTGCCGCGATTGGCGGTGGTGCTCACGTCGCGCACGAAGCGCGCATCGCCCTGGCTGATCAGGAATTCGCGGTCGATGAGCTGCAGGTTGACGGCGCGCGCCACGAGGCCGCCGGCCGCCAGCAGCAGCACGCCGAAGGCGAAGCCGGCGCGCAGCCGGAAGGCCGAGGACTCCGACGCGCCGCGGCTCATGGCTTCACCACGCGGATGCGCGCCGGATCCGGCGTGACCATCTTCAGTCGCGTGGTGGCCACGCGCTCGACGAAGGCATGCGTGGACCAGGAGCTCTGCTCCAGCTGCAGCTGGCCGAACTCGACGTCCAGCCGATCGCGCTGCGCGTGCATGCGCTCCAGCTCCACGAACAGCTCGCGCGACCGGTGGCGCGTGTAGACAGTGCCCGCCGCGGAACCCAGCACCGCGAACCACAGCAGCGCCACGAAAACCCAGCGGAAGGCCGCCAGGCGCATCATGCGTCCACCGGCAACCGCTCGGCCACGCGCAGGATGGCCGAGCGGGCGCGCGGGTTCGCGGCCACCTCGGCAGCGGAAGCCTTGAGCTTCTTGCCCACGCGCGCCAGGCGCGGCGTGAAGGGCGGCGCCACGGGCAGGCGCGCCCAGGCCGGATCCGGCTGCGACTCGCGGCGAATGAACTGCTTCACCGCGCGGTCTTCCAGCGAATGGAAACTGATCACGGCCAGCCGGCCGCCGGGCGCCAGCACATCAAGCGATGCTTCAAGCCCGCGCGCGAGCTCACCCAGCTCGTCGTTCACGTGCATGCGCAGCGCCTGGAACGTGCGCGTGGCGGGATTCTTCCCCCGCTCGCGCGTCGGAACGGCACGGGCGACGATATCGGCGAGCCGCGCGGTGGTGGTGATGGGTTCCTCCGCGCGCGCCTCGACGATGTGGCGGGCGATGCGGCCGGCGAAGCGCTCCTCGCCCAGCGTGCCGATCACGTCGCGGATCTCATCAGCCGCGGCGCGGGCGAGCCACTGCGCGGCGCTGAGGCCGTGCGCCGGGTCCATGCGCATGTCGAGCGGACCGTCGGCCTGGAAACTGAAGCCGCGCGCGGCTTCGTCGAGCTGCGGCGAAGACACGCCGAGGTCGAACAGAATCCCTCGACAGGGACGTCCCTGGCCATGTGCCGCGACCAGTGATGCGAGCGCGCCGAACGCAGCGCGGACCACCAGTAGGCGCGGCTCTGCGTCGAAGCGCCCGCGAGCCGCTTCGACGGCCTGCGGGTCCCGGTCGATCGCGAGTACCCGCCCATCAGCTCCCAGCGCAGAAAGTATGCGTGCCGTGTGTCCGCCGCGTCCGAAGGTCGCATCGACGAACAGGCCAGAGCGCGCCGCCTCGTCACCGGGCGCGAGCCCGAGACCTTCGAGAACTTCCTCGACAAGCACCGGCGTGTGCTCAGCCAATGACGCGACTCCCCTGGGCCAGACATCACAACGACAGCGCGCCGAACTGCGCGGGCAGGTCGGTGCCGGACAACGGCGTCTTCGCCCACTCGGCGCAGTGCTCGTTCCAGCGCGCCTCGTCCCACAATTCAAGCCGCTTGCCCTGCCCGATCAGCATGGCGCTGCGGTCCAGCTGCACGAATTCCCGCAGTTCAGTCGACAGCCCGATGCGGCCGTGACCATCGATCTCCACTTCGGAAGCGCGGCCGACCAGCAGGTGCTGCAGCTCGTAGCTGCGCGGATGGAGGCTGGGCAGGTTCATCACCTGCTGCTCGATCTGCTCCCAGTCCGGCGCCGGGTAGATCAGCAGGCACTTGTCGCGGTCAGCCGTGACCACCAGGCGGCCTTCGCCGCGCGCGGCCAGCAGGGTGCGATGGCGCGTTGGCACCACGACCCGACCCTTGTCATCGACAGTGACTTTTGTTGCGCCGCGGAACATGCCCTGAAACGGGGGTTACCCACGTCTCCCCACTTTCGCCCACTGAACTCCACTATAGGAATGCAGGGAGGGTTATGTCAACGCCGCAACGGGTTTTTTTTGTTTACGCCACAACGACTTACGTGAGTTCGGAAAAGTGGGACGTGCGTCGCAGGAAGTTTCCTTTCTATTCCGTGACTTGGGCGAAATAGCTCAGGAGAAACATCGAATGAAGTGGGGGAGACGGCCGGTAAGCCGGGTTCTGTCTAGGGCAATCATTCCTCTACGAACTGCGTCACCGCAGCCCTTTAGCAGCCTACCCGGAAGCACGCGGGACCCACGCTGCAGCAGGATCTTGCGACCCCCTGCGACTTCCCTATTTGGCCTTGCTCCAGGTGGGGTTTGCCATGCCGTCGAGTGTTACCACCGACGCGGTGCGCTCTTACCGCACCGTTTCACCCTTACCAGCACTCTTGCGAGCACTTCGGCGGTTTACTTTCTGTTGCACTTTCCGTGGGCTCGCGCCCCCCAGGCGTTACCTGGCACCTTGTCCACTGGAGTCCGGACTTTCCTCCCCGGCGCGTCTTGCGACGTGCCGCAGCGATTGCCTGACCGACTCCCCCGCGCGCACCTTAGCACGCCATGGCGCGCGCCTTCAGCGCGGTGGCGCCATGCCGTGCGCGCGCTTGAGCTCGGCCGTTGCCGGTGAAGCCAGGAACTGCAGCAGCGCGCGCGCCGCGACAGGCTGCGCGGAGGCCGCGCACACACCGCCGGAAAAAACCGTCAGTGTCTGGATGGCCGGCGGCAGCGGCCCCAGCACCTCGATGCCGGGCAGGTTCATCAGCTCCGACAACTGCTGGAATCCCAGCTCGGCCCTGCCATCGGCTACCAGCGAGCCCACGGGCGTGCCGGGCGGCGGCACCACGATGCGCGGCCGCACTTCCTCCAGGATTCCCCAGCGCTGGAACAGATGCTCGAGATAAACCCCGCTGGGACCGGTGGAAAAGCTCAGCGTGGCCGCCGACTGCACGGCGCGGCGCACATCTTCTTCGCTGCCCACCGGCACGCGACGCGCGCCCTTGCGCACGGCAATCGCGATGCCCGATTCCACGACATCGATGCGCCCCGGCAGCACCTTCGCCGCGGCGATGAGCTTGTCGATGGCATTGGAGGCCAGCACCACCACGTCGAACGGCTCACCTTCGCC
This sequence comes from Pseudomonadota bacterium, assembly GCA_016720075.1. Classification (GTDB taxonomy): domain Bacteria; phylum Pseudomonadota; class Gammaproteobacteria; order Steroidobacterales; family Steroidobacteraceae; genus ZC4RG30. The sequence goes on along the minus strand of JADJXW010000006.1, from coordinate 221,473 downwards.
CACGCGCCGGGCCACATCCACGCCACCGCCGGCTTCGGCCTGCACCGCCTGCCCTGTCTGCCGCGCGTAATCGGCCGCGAGCGCCGCGAGCAGCTCTCGCGCGTGGCCATGGAGGAAATCATCTTCAGCGGTGCGTGGGTCATTCGTCTTCTTCCTGCCCGGTTGCGCCCTGCGGCTTCACATTGCGATTGTAGACATCCTGCTTGCGTCGACCCGTGAGCGCGGCCACCACGGCGGCGGCTCGCGATGGCGGCAGCTCGGCGCTGATCAGGTCGAAGGCGCGCGCCACGAAGGCATCATCCGGGGTCGCCTCGGGCCCGCTCACGCCTGCAACCACCAGCGTGATCTCGCCGCGCTCGAAATTGGCGTCTTCGCGCGCGATTTGCAGCAGCTGCGCGATCGAGCCGCGATATACGCTCTCGTGCATCTTGGTCAGTTCGCGCGCCACGCAGGCCGCGCGCTCCTCGCCAAAGGCCGATGCCATGTCCTCGAGGGTCTCCACGATGCGATGCGGTGCTTCGAAAAAAACCAGCGTGCGCGTTTCGAACGCCAGCGTGCGCAGGCGCTCGCGGCGCGCGGCGGCGCGCGAGGGCAGGAAGCCCTCGAAGCAGAATCTCTCCACGGGCAAGCCGCTCACCGCCAGCGCCACCAGCACCGCCGACGGCCCGGGCACGGCCTGCACCGTTATCCCCGCCTCGATGGCCGCGCGCACCAGCAGGTACCCGGGGTCCGACACCAGCGGCGTGCCGGCGTCGCTCACCAGCACCACGCGCGCGCCCTGTCGCAACCTGGCGACCAGATCCTCGCGCCTGGAACCTTCATTGTGTTCGTGCAGCGAGATCAGCGGGCGCTGCACGCCAAGCTGCTTCAACAGGCCCGCCGTGTGGCGGGTGTCCTCGGCGGCAATCACGTCGGCCGCCGCCAGCGCCTCTCGGGCGCGCGGCGAAAGATCGCCCAGATTGCCGATGGGCGTGGCCACAACATCGATTCGGCCCGGAGGGCTCACTATAATCTCCGGGCGATTTCCCGCGTGCTTCAAGGAATACAGAAGCTTGCCCCGCCAGACCCAGACCGCGCAACACGATCACCATCCCCGGCACCGGCAGACCGCGTCCGGGCGCCTTGGGCTGGCCGCAGCCTCGCTGCTGGCGCTGCTGGTGCTCGGCGCCTGCACCACCGGCCCCGTCGATGGCACCGGCCCGGCGTCGGCCGATCGCGCGGAACGCCTCGAGAAGCAGGGCAACTTCACCGCCGCGGCGCAGATGTACGAGCGGCTCGCCGCTCAGAATCCCGCGCCCGACAATCTCGATTTCGCGCTGGCCGCGGCGCATGCCTGGCTCGCCGGCAACCGCCCCGACGACGCGCAGCGCACGCTCGATGCCTTCAATGCGGGGGGCACGCCGGCGCAGGCCTTCGAACGCGAGTTGCTGCGCGCCGAAACCGCCACGGCGCGCGGGCAGTACGCCGCCGCGTGGCGCGATCTGTCCGCGGTCGCCGAACCGGCCAATCCCGCGCAGGCCACCCGCCTGTTCCGCACCCGCCAGGACGTGGCGCTGCGCGCGGGGCAACCGCTCGAGGCGGTGCGTGCCGGCATCGCGCGCGAGCGCATCGCCACCACCGACGCCAATCGCAACAGCGCCCGACGCGACCTGCTCAGCGACCTGCGGGGCGCCATCGATCGCGGGCTGCGCATCGACCCGGCCGCGGCGCGCGAACCGCTGGTGCGCGGCTGGCTCGAGATCGGCCAGATCGCCGCCAGCGCGGGCCGCAGTCCCATGGGCGCCGAGGCCGCGATCGATCGCTGGCGCACCCGCTTCCCGGGGCATCCGGCCGCCACCATTGCCTACGCCGAGATCATCGCGCCGGCGTCGCGCGCGCCAGCGGGCGCCGCAACAGCCGCAACGGGATCCATCGCGCTGCTGCTGCCGCTGTCGGGCTCGAATGCCGCTGTCGCCCAACTGATTCGCGATGGCTTCCTGGCCTCGATGTCGCGGCAACCCGAAGCCACTCGCACCGCCGTTCAGGTTTACGACACCGGCACGCTCTCCGTCTCCGCCGCGCTGCAGACCGCGCAGTCCGAAGGCGCGGGCTTCGTGGTGGGTCCGCTGACGCGCGAACAGGTGCAGCAGGCGGCCGAGCAGCGCCCGGGCGTGCTGCCCATGCTGCTGCTCAACAACCTCGCCGCCGATGCCTTCCCGGGCGCACAGCTTTTCCAGTACGCGCTGGCGCCCGAGGACGAAGCGCGCCAGATCGCGCGCCAGTTGAATGCCGCCGGCCAGCAGCGCGCGCTGGTGTTGGCGCCTACGGGCGAATGGGGCACACGCGTGGCCACGGCGTTTGCCGATGAACTGGTGCGCGGCGGCGGGCGCGTGGCGGCGCAGGGCAACTACGACCTCGCCCGCAATGACATCACCGCCGTCATCACCGCGGCGCTGGGCGTCGATGCGGCGCGCGCCCGGCAGCGCCGCTTGCAGCAGATCACCGGCCTGTCGCTGGTCCATGAACCCAAGCCCCGCGCCGACATCGATGCCATCTTCGTGGCCGGTTACCAGTCGCTGGCCATGCGCCAGATCAATCCGCAGCTGCGCTTCTTCAATGCCGGGGGCGTGCCCACCTACATCACGCAGGATGGCCTCGACCCCGACGAACGCGGCAATCGCGATCTTGAAGGCATGCGCTTCGTCGACCTGCCCTGGATGCTCGAACCCACGGGCCCGGTTGCCGATACGCGCTCGGCCACCGAATCGGCCTGGAGCGCCCGCGGCAAACGGCAGTCGCGCTACTTCGCCTTCGGATACGACGCGGCAACGCTCGCGCTGGCGCTGCGCTCCGGGCAGAACGCGTGGCCCGTGCCGGGCATGACCGGCAGGCTCGCCCTCACCCCCGAGGGTCGCGTCGAGCGCAACCTCGACTGGGCCCGCATCAAGGATGGCGCGCCCGAGCTCTTCGACCCGCTGCGCTGAGTCACGCGCCGCGCGGGGCGCCGCAGCCGAACAGGCGGCGGCGGACTTCCTCGGCGCGCGGCGCCACCGCATCCTGCTGCGCAACTACCGCTGCCGCATGGGTGAGCTTGACCTGGTGACGTTGTCGCCGGAAGGCACACTGGTGGTGGCCGAAGTGCGCCTTCGCAGCCGGCAGGACTATGGCGGCGGCGCGGCCAGCGTCGATCACCGCAAGCAGCAGCGTCTGCTGCGCGCCAGCCTGCACCTGCTGGCCACGCATCCGCAGTGGTCGGCCTTGCCCGTGAGGTTCGACGTGATGGACCTGCAGCCCGCGCCTGCGGGATTCCATATCCGCTGGATACAGCACGCCTTTTCGGCGTGAAGCTAGCGTTTCTCGCTCGACAGTTCCGCGTACAGACCGCGCACGAACCGCTCGGCATTCTGCGCGCCCTGCGGCACGCGGTCATCGAACGCCGCCGTGGGCTTCGCGGCCAGCACCTGCTCCACCGTCATGCCCTGCCGCACGAGCTTCTCGACCTCGTTGATGGTCGACACCAGGATGTCGCGCTGCTCGATGATCCCCGCGCGGCTGGAGATGGGGCCGTGGCCCGGGATCACGCGCGTGGCCGGACCAGCGCGGCCGCTGGCAATTCCCAGCGCATCGGCGATGCCGCGGAAACTGCCGCCGTTGTTGCGATCCGCCACCGGATAGCCGGTGCTGCGGAAGAAGTCGCCCATCACCAGCACATCGAGCTGCGGGAATTCGATCATCACGTCGCCGTCGGTATGCGCCGCGGGCATCGGGGTCAGGCGCACGGTCTGGCCGTTCAGGTACAGCGCCGAGGGCCCCTCGAAGGTGATGACGGGCAGCGCTTCGGCAACGGCCGGCACGCCCGGCGCGCCATTGGCAGCGGGCGCGGGATTGCGCAGCCGCCGCCGCACGCTGTCATGCGCGATGACCGTGGCGCCGGCCCTGGTGAAGTTGGCATTGCCGCCCGTGTGGTCGCCATGCACATGCGTGTTCAGCAGGAAGCGCAGCCGCGCCTGCGAGAAGGTACGGATGGCGGCGATGAGCTTGTCCGACAGCGGCGCGAACTGCGAATCGATGACCAGCGCGCCGTCGGGACCGGCCAGCACCGACACCGTGCCACCCTGGCCTTCCAGCGCATACAGGTCGCCGGCCACGCGTGTGACGCGGATCTGAACCTGCGAGAAGTCGGGCGCCGCGGGCGCTGCCGAGGGCGCCGTTGCAGGGGGAGCCGCCGCGAGGGCTGCCAGGGGCAGAAGGCCGATCAGAGCCGAAGAAACGATGTGTCTCATGATTCCCCCCGATTGTCGTTGCTGGCTATTTGACCACTTTGAGGCTGGGTCGGCGCGGTTTCTCGGGCGGCGGCGGCGAAGGATCCGGTCCGCCGCCGTCGTTCGAATTGCCGGGCGTGCCCGGGACCGGCGAACCCTCTTCGGTGAACACCATGCCCTGGCCGGTCTCGCGCGCATAGATGCCCAGCACGAAATCCACCGGCACGCGGATGTGGTGGCCCACGCCGCCGAAGCGCGCGTTGAATTCCACGGCATCGGCGCCGATCTGGAACGACTGGGTGGCGGAGGCCGAGATGTTGAGGACGATCTTGCCCTCCTTCACGAACTGCCGCGGCACCTGCACGACATCCGAACTGGCATCGACGATCAGGTGCGGCGTGTAGCCACAGTCGACCATCCAGTCCAGCATCGCCCGCAGCAGGTAAGGTCGCCGCGAGAGCTCAGGCAACGCGCATCTCCCGCTCCTGCGCCGACAGGCTCAGTCGGAAGGCGGGCCTGGAGAACAGCAGGTTTGCGTACTTGAGCAGGGGCGTGGCCTCCTTCGGCAGGTCGATCCGGTAGCGCGGCAGGCGCCACAGGATCGGAGCGATGGTGACATCGACCAGGGAAATCTCGTCGCTGACGAAATACGGCTTGTTGCGCACGAAGTCCACCGTCTGCACGACCAGGTCGCGCAGCTCGCCCCGCAGCCGCGCCGCGTCGGCGGCATCGGGCGCGAGCTTGTCGAGCTTGCTGGCAAGGCCATACCAGTCGCGCTCGATCCGGTGCAGCGCCAGGCGGAACTGCGCCCGCGACACCGGGTCGACGGGCATCAGCGGCGGATGCGGAAAACGCTCGTCGAGGTACTCGATGATGATGCGCGAGTCGTACAGCACCAGGTCGCGGTCGACCAGCGTCGGCAGCGAATGGTCCGGATTCAGGTCGAGCAGGTCTTCCGGGAACCGGCCCGGCGTGACGCTGACGATCTCGATCTCGACGTCTTTTTCCGCCAGAACAATACGGGTCCGGTGGCTGGCGGCCTCATCCGGTGCCGAAAACAATGTCATCACGGCGTGGCGACTCGTCAATGCAGGACTACACAGGCTGCTGCGGCGAAGACCAACCGACCTGCGCCGCGCGGGCTCAATGTACGTCCTTCCAGTATTCCTTCTTGAGCATCCAGGCAAACACGGTGAACACCATCAGGAACAGCAGCACCCAGATGCCGATGCTGCGCCGCTGCGCCTGCGAAGGGTCGCCGGCGTAGTCGAGGAAGTTGACCGTATCGCGCACGAAGCCGTCGAACTCCTCGGGAGTCATCCGGCCGGCTGCCACCGTCTCGAAGCGCTCGACGCGCTTGCCACCGTGGGCCGACACGCCCACGCCCAGCACGGCCGCCTTCACGCCCTCGAGGTCGGACAGCACGGCCGGCATGGCCGCGCCTTCCAGCGCCAGGTTGTTGGTGCCCGTGGGCCGCGTCTTGTCGACGTAGAAGCCCTTCAGGAACTGGTACACCCAGTCGGTGCCGCGATAGCGGGCGACCAGCGACAGATCCGGGGGCACCTTTCCGAACCAGGCCACGGCTTCAGCCTCGGGGAAGCTCGCCAGCATGTAGTCGGTGGGCTTGGCATCGGTGGCGATCAGGTTCTCGCGCAGCTGCTGCTCGGAAATGCCCAGGTCGCTGGCCATGCGCGAGTAGCGCATGTACTTCATCGAGTGGCAGCTGAGGCAGTAGTTCACGAAGTTCGTGGCGCCGCGCTGCAGCGAGGCGGTGTTGGTCACCTCGTTGCCGGCCTGCCAGGACTCCCAGTGGACTTCCTGCGCGCCGCCTCCGTGGCCGCCTTCTTCAGCGGCCGCGGCGACGCCGGTTCCCAGCGCGAAGCTGGCAGCCAGCGTGAAAGCAATCCGCACCCAACGATTCTGCATGGCGCGCTCAGTCATGATGGAAAGTCACTCTTGCGGGCACGCGGCTGGTGGATTCGCCGCGCGTGTAGAAAGGCATCAGCACGAAGAAGGCGAAGTACAGGCCGGTGAAGATCCGCGCCGCCAGCACATACGAACCTTCCGCGGGCTTGAGGCCAAGGTACCCCAGCGCCACGAACGAGATCGTGAAGACAGTCAGCGCGATCTTCCACGTGAGCGGCCGGTAGCGCGTGGACTTGACCGGCGAGCGGTCGAGCCACGGCAGCAGGAAGAACCCGATCAGCGACAGCGCCATCAGCAGCGCGCCCATCTGCTGGTCCGGCACCGCGCGCAGGATTGCGTAGAACGGCGTGAAGTACCACACCGGCGCGATGTGCGGCGGCGTTTTCAGCGGCTGGGCGGGTTCGAAGTTCGGCGCCTCGAGGAACAATCCCCCGAACGTCGGTACGAAGAACAGCACCACCGCGAACAGCATCAGGAACACGCCGAGGCCGACCGTATCCTTCACCGTGTAGTACGGATGGAACGGAATGCCATCGACCGGCTTGCCGTCAGGGCCCTTGTTGGCCTTGATCTCGACGCCATCGGGGTTGTTCGAGCCGTTGTGGCGCAGCGCCACCAGGTGCAGGGCCACCAGCAGCAACAGCACCAGCGGCACCGCCACCACGTGCAGCGAGAAGAACCGGTTCAGCGTGGCATCCGCGATGCCGTAGTCACCGCGGATCCAGTCGACCAGGCCCGGCCCGATGACCGGGATGGTACCGAACAGGTTCACGATCACCTGCGCGCCCCAGTAGGACATGTTGCCCCACGGCAGCACGTAGCCCATGAAGGCCTCGGCCATCAGCGCCATGTACACCGCCATGCCGAACAGCCACAGCAGTTCGCGCGGCGCCTTGTACGAGCCATAGAGGAAGGCCCGGAACATGTGCAGGTAGACCACGATGAAGAACGCCGAGGCGCCGGTGGAGTGCGCATAGCGCAGCAGCCATCCGTACGGCACCTCGCGCATGATGTACTCGACCGAATCGAACGCCGTCGCCTCGCCCACCTTGTAATGCATGGTGAGGAAGATGCCGGTGACCAGCTGCAGGACCAGCGCCACCAGCGACAGCACGCCGAAGAAGTACCAGAAGTTGAAGTTCTTCGGGGCGTAGTAGCCGGTGAGCTGGTCGCGCATGAACGCGTCGACCGGCAGGCGGTTGTTCAGCCACAGGAGAAAACCCTTGCGCACGGGCAAGGCGTCGTTGCTGCCGGCCATTTACGCCACTCCCTTTTCGGACGGGGCAACGCCGATGACCAGCGTCTCGTCGCGGAACGAGTATTCCGGGATGCGCAGGTTGGTCGATGCCGGTGAACCCTCGAACACGCGACCGGACAGGTCGAACTTCGAGCCATGGCAGGGGCAGAAGAATCCGCCCGGCCAGTCCGCGCCCAGGTCGGGAGTGGCAGCCTCGAAGCGCGACTTGGGCAGGCAGCCCAGGTGGGTGCAGGTGCCGTCGAGCACCAGGATCTCGGGCTTCGCGGCGCGAGCCGTGTTGCGCGTGTATTCCGGCTGCTCGGATTCCCTGGATTCCGGGTCTTTCAGCTGGCCGTCATGGCCGGCAAGCTGCTCGAGCATCTCCGGCGTGCGGCGCACGACGTACATGGGCTTCTTGCGGTAGGTGACTACCACCATCTGCCCGGGCTCGAGCTTGGTCACGTCGACCTCGACCGGCGCGCCGGCAGCGCGGGCCCGCTCGGAGGGACTCCAGGAGGCAATGAAGGGCACCGTGGCGAAGGCCACGCCCACCACACCGGTGGCCGCGGTCGCGAAGGTGAGGAATCCTCGGCGGTCCTGGTCGACCTCTGCCGAGGCGGGAGCGGATGAATGATCGCTCATTATGGTTTTTTGAGGCTCTTCGTAAGGGTGCCCGCCGCGCCAGGCTGCCTTTCAACCTCGGCGGTTCGGACAGCCCGGCATTATACACTATCAACAAGCAGGCCCACCCCGGGCCCCAAGAGAACGGTCCTCCTGGTGAGCACCCTCAAGCGCAACGCCCTGTTCATTCTCATTTCGGTCGTGGCTGGCCTGGCCGTCGCCTGGCTGGTGGTGCGCCTGTTCCCCGGCCTCATCCAGGCCCCGCCGAACGCCACGGCTGCCGGCATTTCCAGCCCAGCCCCCGCGGCTCCCCGCCCCCCCGAAACCGAAAAGCCGGTCACCCCGGCCGAGGCCGACCCGGCCTCCCCCTGCTGCGCGAGTCCGGGCCGCAGGGCAGTTTCAGCGCCGCCGTGCGCGCGGCGGCGCCCGCCGTGGTCAGCGTATATACCCAGCGCACCGAACGCGCTCCGGCATCCGCGTTCGACCCGTTCTTCGGCCCGCAGCGACCCCGCGTGCAACAGGGACTGGGCTCCGGGGTGATCGTGGACTCCCAGGGCCACATCATCACCAACCACCATGTGATCGCCGGGTCCGACCGGATCCGCGTGCAGCTGTCCGACGGCCGCGAGGCCGATGCGGCGGTGGTGGGCAGTGATCCGGGCACGGATCTGGCCGTGCTGCAGATCCGGCTGCCGAAACCGCCCGTCATGAAGCTGGGGCGCTCGGACCGTGTGCAGGTGGGAGAGGTGGTGCTGGCCATCGGCACGCCGCTGGGGCTATCGCAGACGGTGACCCACGGCATCGTCAGCGCGCTGGGCCGCGCGCAGCTGGGCGTGGCCGTTTACGAGAATTTCATCCAGACCGACGCGGCCATCAACTTCGGCAATTCCGGCGGCGCGCTGGTGGATTTCCGGGGCGAACTCATCGGCATCAACACGGCCGTGCTCGGCAAGGACCTGGGGGCCGAAGGCATCGGCGTCGCCATCCCCGTGGACCTGGTGCGCGGCGTGATGCAGGAAATCGTGCAGCATGGCCGCGTCATCCGCGGCTGGATCGGCATCGTCACAGTGGATGTGGGCGCAGAGGATGCCTCCCGCGTGGGACTGGCGCACGCCGGCGTCGCCATCGCGAACCTGTACCGCGATTCGCCCGCCCTCGAAGTGGGGCTGGCCCGGCGGGACATCATCGAAGCGGTCAACGGCGCGCCGGTGCGCAATGCCCAGGACGCCCTCGCCCGCATCGCCAGCCACAAGCCAGGCAGCACCGTGAAGCTCGAGGGGCTGCGCGGCACCCGCCGGTTCAGCGTGGACGTGAAGGTGATCGAGGCCCCGGCCGAGACCGCGCAGTAACGATCACCCCGCGCGGTCAGCTCGGCACGCGACGGATCTGCGCGCCCAGCTGCGAGAACTTTTCCTCGATGGATTCGTAGCCGCGGTCGATGTGGTAGATGCGATCGATCTCGGTGCGCCCTTCGGCCACCAGGCCCGCCAGCACCAGGCTCGCCGAGGCGCGCAGGTCGGTGGCCATCACGGGCGCGGCGGTGAGCCGCGGCACTCCCTTGATGATGGCGGTGTTGCCTTCGAGGCGGATCTCGGCACCCATGCGGCGCATCTCGAGCATGTGCATGAAGCGGTTTTCGAAGATGGTCTCGATGATGGTGCCGACGCCGTCGGCCACGCAGTCCAGCGCCGCGAACTGCGCCTGCATGTCGGTGGGGAACGCCGGATACGGCGCGGTGCGCACATCGACGGATTTCGGCCGGCGGCCCCGCATGTCCAGGTCGATCCAGTCCTTGCCGGTTTCCACGACGGCGCCCGCCTCCTGCAGCTTCAGCAGCACGGCGTCCAGGTGGTCGGGCGTGGTGTGGTGCGCCCGCACCCGCCCGCCGGTGATGGCGCCGGCGACCAGGAATGTGCCCGTCTCGATGCGATCGGGCTGCACTTCGTAGCTCGTGCCGTGCAGTCGTTCCACGCCCTGGATGACGATGCGATCGGTGCCGGCGCCCTGGATCTTCGCCCCCATGGCGATGAGGAACCTGGCCAGGTCCACCACTTCCGGTTCGCGCGCGGCGTTTTCCAGCACGGTTTCCCCGTCGGCGAGCACCGCGGCGGTCATCAGGTTCTCTGTGCCGGTGACGGTGACCGTGTCGAGCACCAGCCGCGCGCCCTTCAGGCGTCCCGCGCGGGCGCGGATGTAGCCGTTCTCGATGTGGATTTCGGCGCCCATGGCCTGCAGGCCGGCCACGTGGATGTTCACCGGCCGCGCACCGATGGCGCAGCCGCCGGGCAGCGAGACATCGGCCTGGCCAAAGCGCGCCAGCAGCGGCCCCAGCACCAGGATGGCCGCGCGCATGGTCTTCACCAGCTCGTAGGGCGCGACGAATTCACGGATGCCACGCGTGTCCACCTCGACCCGCATGCGCTCGCCGACGGTGACGGACACGCCCATGCGGCCCAGCAGCTCGATCATCGTGGTGACATCGCGCAGGTGCGGCACGTTGCCGATCGACACCGGCTCGGATGCCAGCAGCGAGGCGGCGAGGATGGGCAGCGCGGCGTTCTTGGCGCCGGAAATTCGCACGTCGCCGTGGAGGGGCTTTCCGCCCGTTATCTGCAGCTTGTCCATGAATGTTTCAGTTGCCTCGCGCGGCGAGCTCTTCGGGCGTGAGCGTCAGCAATTGCAGGGCGTGGATCTCGCCGCCCATCCGCTCGCCCAGCGACCGGTAGACCATCTGGTGACGCTGCAGCGGGCGCAGCCCGGCGAACTCGCGCGCCACCACGGTGGCCTCGTAATGCACGTTGTCTTCGGAGCGCACGCGCACCTGCGCGCCGGGCAGGGCCGCGCTGATCAGCTCTTCGATCTGGTTCGGATTCATTGGGTGCCTTGGCGGTAATCTGGACGGTGGTCTGGCGCTTCGGGAAGGACGCGCAGTTTAAGCTATGATCGGACGCAACAGATGCCCAACCCGACACTGATTGCCGCCGGCCGGCGCGCCCTGGAAATCGAAGCCCGGGCCGTGGCCCAGCTGCTGCCGCGCGTTGACGACACATTCGTGCGCGCCTGCGAGCTCATCCTCGCGGCAAGTGGCCGGGTGGTGGTCAGCGGCCTGGGCAAATCGGGCCTCGTGGGCCACAAGATCGCCTCCACGCTCGCCAGCACCGGCACGCCGGCTTTTTTCCTGCACGCCGCCGAGGCCAGCCACGGCGACCTGGGCATGGTGATGCGCGGCGACGTGCTGCTGGCCATCTCCAATTCCGGCGAAACGCCCGAACTGCTGGCGCTGCTGGCGCCGCTGCGCCGCCTCGGCGTGCCGGTGATCGCGATGACCGGGCACGGGCAATCCACGCTGGCGCGCGAGGCGGCCGTGCACATCGATGTGTCGGTGGCCGAAGAGGCCTGTCCGCTGAACCTCGCGCCCACGGCCAGCACCACGGCCGTGCTGGCCATGGGCGATGCGCTGGCCACCGCACTGCTCGAGGCGCGGGGCTTCACCAGCGAGGATTTCGCGCGCGCGCATCCGGGTGGGGCGCTGGGCCGCAAGCTGCTGCTGCATGTCAGCGACGTCATGCGGCGCGGCGACGACCTGCCGCGCGTGCCCGTCACCGCCACGCTCGAACAGGGCCTGCTCGAGATGAGCCGCAAGGGGCTGGGCATGACCGCGGTGGTCAACGCCGCGGGCGGCCTCGCGGGCGTGTTCACCGACGGCGACCTGCGGCGCGCGCTGGATCGCGGCCTCGACCTGCGCGGCGGCACGCTGCAGTCGGCGATGACGGCGAGTCCCCGCAGCATCCGGCCCGATGACCTTGCCGCCGAAGCGGTGAACCGCATGCAGGAGCATCGCATCACCGCACTGCTGGTGGTGGATGCCGACGGCAGGCTGGTTGGCGCGTTGAACATCCACGACCTGCTGCGCGCGGGAGTTGTCTGATGCCCTTTGCCGCCGTGCCGAAATGCATCACCCACCGCATGGCGCGGCGACTGGCGCTGCTGGTGCTCGACGTCGACGGCGTGCTCACCGACGGCGGCCTGTGGTACGGACCGCGCGGTGAAACGCTCAAGCGCTTCCACGTTCGCGACGGGCATGGCATCAAGCTGCTGCGCGCCGCGGGCATCGAGGTGGCCGTGGTATCCGGCCGCAAGTCCGCCGCCGTGCGCGCCCGCTGCCGGGAACTTGGCGTGAAGCTGGTGATGCAGGGCGTTGAAGACAAGAGCCAGGCGCTCGACCGGCTGCTGCAGCGCCTGTCGCTGACCGACACGCAGGTGGCCTGCATCGGCGACGACACCCCGGACGTGCCGCTGTTCGTTCGCGTGGCGCTGGCCGTGGCCGTCAGCGACGCGCATCCGCTGGCCACGCGCGCCGCGCATTGCCGCACCACGCTGCCCGGCGGGCACGGCGCGGTGCGCGAAGTGGTTGACTGGATTCTCGCGGCGCGGAGCCCCGTATGAGAATGCGCCCATGAAGCGCTGGCGCTGGCTGCTCGCGGTGGCGATCATCGGCCTCGTGGTGGCGGCTGCCTATGTGGCCGGCACCAGCCAGACGGGCGCCGACCGCGCCAAACCCAACGAGGCCGACGCGGCCACCTATGCCTACGAAGCGCACGACGTGGTGCTGCGGCAGATGGATGGCAGCGGCGCCCTGCAATACGAGATCGAGGCCGCCAGCGTGACGCAGCTGCCGAAGGATGGCGCCATCGAAGCCCACGACCTCACGCTGCACTACGACCCGCCCGGCCGCGACGCCGATCCGCTGCGGCGCTGGACCCTCACCGCCACCGGCGCGCAGCTGCCCGAGCGCAGCGATATAGTGAAGCTGGCGGGCGATGTGCAGGTCAGGGGCCGCGTGCCGCAATCCCCCGCGCCCATCCGCTTCCAGGCCGAACAGCTCGACTACAACCTCCGGACCCAGGAACTGTCGAGCGACGCCGCGTTCGAACTGCACTGGGGCGGCAGCCAGTTCAGCGGCCGCGGCCTGCAGGCCAATATCAAGCAGGGCACCGTGTCGGTAGAATCCGGGACCAATGGCAAGATCGTTCCCTGACCTCACGCTCGCAGCGGGATTGCTGCTGGCCGCGGGCGCCGTGTGCGCCGCGCAGGCCCGGCTCACGCTCGACAACCAGACGCCCATCCAGTTCGAGGGCGGGGCGGCCTGCTTCCGCGCCAATTTCGGCGCCGGCACGCTGGAATCCTGCGATGTCACGCTGCGCCAGGGCACCCAGGCGCTGATCCAGGCGAAGAACGCCACCGCGCGCCGGCTCTCCGAGGGCTACGAGGACGGCGAGTGGCAGTTCTCCAACGGCGTGCACATCGAGTTCGACGACGCGGTGCTCGACGCCGACAGCGCCACGGTGCTGTTCGCCAGCAATCGCATCAAGGAAATCCATGTGAAGGGCGCCACCACCGAACCCGCCCGCTTCTCGCACCAGCTCAAGGATGCGCCGCGGCGCAACCAGGGCCGGGCGGCCACCATCGACTACGACGCGGCGGCCGGCACGGTGCGCCTGGCGGGCGGCACCTGGTATTCCGACGGGCGCAACGAGGTGAACACCGCCTCGCTGATCTACAGCATGAACGACGGTTCCTTCAGCAACGCCACCGGACCGAACGAGAGCGACCGCGTGCGCATCACCATCCGGCCCGACAAGCGCGTGCCGCCGCCCCGCACTCCCGACCGGGAGACCTCGCAGTGAACACACCCGCGAAGTCCATCCTCCGCGCTGAGCATCTGCGCAAGAGCTTCCGCAGCCGCTGCGTGGTCGAGGATCTCTCGCTGCAGGTGGAATCCGGCGAGATCGTCGGCCTGCTGGGGCCCAACGGCGCCGGCAAGACCACCTCCTTCTACATGATCGTCGGCCTCATCAGCGCCGATGCCGGCAGCATCACCCTCGATGAGCACGACATCACCGGGCTGCCGATGCACAAGCGCGCCCGCCTGGGCCTGGGATACCTGCCGCAGGAGGCCTCTGTGTTCCGCAGGCTTTCGGTGGAGGACAACATCCTCGCCATCCTCGAAACGCGCCCCGACCTCGACCGCAACGGCCGGCGAGGCGAGCTGGAGCACATCCTCGAGGAACTTCGCATCGGTCACGTCCGCGCGAGCCTCGGCATGGCACTGTCGGGCGGTGAGCGCCGCCGCGTGGAAATCGCCCGCGCGCTCGCGGCAGCGCCGCGCTTCATGCTGCTCGACGAGCCCTTCGCGGGCGTCGATCCGATCTCCGTGCTCGACATCCAGAAGATCGTCACCGACCTGGCCGCGCGCGGCATCGGCGTGCTGATCACCGACCATAACGTCAGGGAAACACTGGGTGTCTGCAACCGCGCCTGCATCGTGGACCGCGGCACGGTGATCGCCGCCGGAAGTGCGGAGGAAATCCTTGCCAACGAGAGAGTTCGTGAGGTGTACTTGGGCCAGAATTTCCGAATGTAATGACGGCTGAAGGCCGTGTAGTTTTCGAATGTTGAAAGCCTCCCTGCAGCTTCGCCTTGGCCAGCAGCTGACGATGACACCGCAGCTGCAGCAGGCGATCAGGTTGCTGCAGCTGCCCTCGCTCGAACTGCAGGCGCATATCCGCGAGCTGCTCGAAACCAACGTCATGCTCGAGGCCGAGGAGGAATCCGACGCCACCGCCAGCTTCGAGGCCCTGGGCGCGGGCCCCAACGACCGCGAATCCCCGGTGGGCGGCGATGAAGCCCCGATGGCGGCCGGCGATTCCGACGGCGATTCCGATTCCCGGGCCGACAGTGAGGGGCCCAGCGTCGAGATCGTCGAGGACAGCTGGAACGAAACCTCGGCCGCGTCCGGCGAGGCGCCCTGGAACGCCGACGACGAGGATCGCCAGCAGGATTACCAGGACGGCCGCGGCGAGACGCTGCAGCAGCACCTGCAGTGGCAGATCGAAATGGCGAAGCTGGGCGAGCGCGAACGCGCCATCGGCCGCGCCATCGTCGATGCCATCAATGACGATGGCTACCTCACCGAGCCCTTCGACGCGATCGCCGCCACGCTCAAGCCCGAGATCCAGGCCAGCGACGAGGAGATCGGCGAGATGCTGCAGGTGGTGCAGACGCTCGATCCGCTCGGCATCGGCGCGCGCACCCTGAGCGAATGCCTGCTGCTGCAGCTGCGCGCGCTGGCCCCCGACACGCCGGGCCTGGCCGCGGCGCGCGCGATCGCCGAGAGCCACCTCGACCTCGTGGCCCGGCGCGAGCTCGCCACGCTCAGGCGCGAACTGCGCCTGTCCGACGAGGAAGTGGAGCTGGGCCTGGTACTGGTGCGCGGCTGCCATCCGCGGCCGGGCTCGCAGATCAGCTCGTCGCCTTCCGAATACGTGGTGCCGGACGTGTTCGTGCGCCGCTCCGCGGCGGGCTGGACAGTGGAGATGAATCCAGCCACGCTGCCAAAGGTGCGCATCAACGAGAGCTATGCCAGTCTCATCGGCCGCAGCGCCGGTCACGCCACCATGCGCACCCAGCTGCAGGAGGCGCGCTGGCTGCTGAAGAGCCTGGAGATCCGCCACGACACGCTGCTGAAGGTGGCCCGGTCCATCGTCGAGCGGCAGCTCGAATTCCTCGACCAGGGCGAGGAGCACATGCGGCCGATGATCCTGCGCGACATCGCCGAGGCCATCTCGATGCACGAGTCCACGGTCTCGCGCGTCACTTCCGGCAAGTACATGCACACGCCGCGCGGCGTGTTCGAGCTGCGCTATTTCTTCTCCAGCCAGGTGGAAGGCAGCGACGGCTCGGGCACCTCGTCCACGGCCATCCGCGCCAAGATCAGGAAACTCATCAAGGAAGAGACTCCCGATGCGCCGCTGTCCGACAGCCGCATCGCCGAGATGCTGTCGAAGGAAGGCATCCCCGTCGCGCGCCGCACGGTCGCCAAGTACCGCGAGTCCATGGGCATCGCGCCATCGAATGAACGCAAGCGGGCCTGACCGGCCCTGAAATGAAGGAGAACAACATGCAGCTGAAACTCACTGGCCATCATGTGGAGATCACCCCCTCGATGCGCGCCTATGTGGAAAAACGCCTGGAGCGCGTCAAGCGCCACTTCGACCAGGTCATCGACGTGAATCTCGTCATGTCCGTGGAGAAGCTGGAGCACAAGGCCGAGGCCACGGTGCATGTCAGCGGCTCGAGCATCCATGCCGATGCCATCGACACCAACATGTACGCGGCCATCGACATGCTGGCCGACAAGCTCGACCGCAGCGTGGTCAAGCACAAGGAAAAGGCGCGCGACCACCATGCCAGCGAGGGGCGTGCCGCGCGCCAGTAGCGCGCGCCACGCGCAGCAGCGGGAGGAACGATGCCTTTGCGCCTCATCATGGTCAGCGGCCTGTCGGGCTCGGGCAAGAGCGTGGCGCTGCACATGCTCGAGGACCTCGATTTCTACTGCGTCGACAACATCCCGGCGGCGCTGCTCAAGTCGTTCGTGTCGCATACGGTGCGCAGCACGGAAAGCCTGTACCAGCGCACCGCGGTGGGCCTCGACGCGCGCAACACGCGCAGCGAGATCGCCACGGTGCCGGGCCTGGTGCAGGAGCTGCGCGCATCGGGCATCGCCTGCGAGCTGCTGTTCCTGACCGCCAGCGACGAGGCGCTGCTGCGGCGCTTCGCCGAGACGCGCCGCAAGCACCCGTTGAGCCGCGGCAGCGAGGGCCTGCGCGAGGCCATCGCGCTGGAACGCGACCTGCTCGACCCGGTCGTGCAGGCCGCCGACCTCATCATCGACACCTCGAACCTGGGCGTGCACCAGCTGCGCGAGACCATCCGCAACCGCGTGGAGCGCCGCTCGCAGGCGCGGCTTTCGATCCTGTTCGAGTCGTTCGGCTTCAAGAACGGCATTCCCGGCGATGCCGACTTCGTCTTCGATGCGCGTTCGCTGCCCAATCCCTACTGGGAGCCGGCGCTGCGCGGACTTACCGGCCGCGACGCGGATGTGATCCGCTACCTTGAGAACCAGCCCGGCGTCGCGCCACTGACTGGCGACATCACGCGCTTCATCGAATCGCGCATCCCCGAATTCCGCGCCAGCAACCGGCGCTACCTGACGGTGGCGATCGGCTGCACCGGCGGCCAGCACCGCTCCGTGTTCCTGGCCGAACGCATCGCGGCCGACTTTGCCGCCCGCCACGCCGACGTCTCGGTGCGCCACTCGGGCCTGCCAGGCGTCGCGATCTTCTCGCACTCGACGAAACCCGGGCCCGCGCCCTGACGATGGCCAGCCCGCTGCTGCTGCGCTACGAGCGCGCGCTGGCAGAGGAGTCGCGCGCGCGCGATGCCGGCCAGCAGGCGGCATTGGCGCAGTTGGCCGGGCTGTCCGACTGCCTCGATGAATCGGATCCGATCCGGCGCCTGCGGATGCGGCTGGCGAGCATGCTGCACCTGTGGCGCGGCGTTCGCTACGAGCCGTGCTGTCGCGGGATCTACCTGTGGGGACCGGTGGGGCGCGGCAAGAGCTGGCTGGTGGACCTGTTCCAGCTGCAGCAGGCACGGCACTCGCGTCGCCTGCATTTCCAGCACCTGATGCGCGACGTGCACGCTGGGCTCGCGCGGCTGCGACGCCGCGAGCGGCCGCTCGACCTGGTGGCGGCGCAGATGGCCGCCCGGGCCCGCGTCTGGTGCGTGGATGAGTTCGAGGTCACCGACATCGCTGACGCGATGATCCTGCACGGGCTGGTGACGGCCCTGCTGGCGCGCGGCGTCGTGCTGGTGATGACCTCCAACACGCCGCCAGCGCGGCTGTATTCCGGCGGACTGCAACGCGAGCGCTTCCTGCCGGCCATCGCGCTGCTCGAACGGCAGCTCGATGTGGTGGAGCTGGCCTCCGGCCCGGACTACCGGCTGCGGCAGCTCGAAGCCGCGGATACCTACCTTGCATCGGGAGATCCGCAGTCCGATTCCCGCCTGCGCGAGCTGTTCACGCGACTGGCGGGAGCAGCGGACCCCGGCGCGGGAGTGATGATGATCGAAGACCGGCCCGTGGCCACCCGCGGACACGCGGGGGGTCTGGCCTGGTTCGATTTCGCCGCGCTGTGCGAGGGGCCGCGCTCCGCCGCCGACTACATCGCCATCGCTGGCCAGCTGCACACGGTGTTCCTGTCGGGCGTGCCGCGCTTCGAGGGCGGCAGCGATGATGCCGCCCGCCGGTTCATCGCGCTGATCGACGAGCTCTACGACCGGCGCGTGCGGCTGGTGATCTCGGCCGCCGCGGAGCCCGCCGGGCTGTATGCGGGCGAACGCCTGCGCGGACAGTTCGAGCGTACGGCCAGCCGGCTGATGGAAATGCGCACGGCCGGCTACCTGGCCGGCGCTCCGGCCGCCCGGTAGCGGCGCAGCGCGTCGATGCTGAAGATCACCAGCGCCGCCCAGATGCAGCCAAAGGCCACCTGGCGCGCGCTGCCGAAAGGCTCGTGGAACACCCAGATACCCAGCAGCAGCGCCACGGAGGGCGCGATGTACTGCGCCAGCCCCAGCGTGATCATGCTCACGCGCTGCGCGCCGAAGGCGAACAGCGCCAGCGGCACGGCGGTGATGGGCCCGCCGGTGACCAGCAGCGCGTCGTCGCGCCAGTGTCCGTGGCCGAAAGTGCCCTGCCCTGCGAGCTCGCACCACGCCAGGTAGATCACCGCGGGGAAGAACATCACGCCGCTCTCGACGGCAAGGCCGCGCACCGAATCGAAGGGCGCGAGCTTGCGGATCAGCCCGTAGACGCCGAACGACAGCGCGAGCGTCAGCGCAATCCACGGCGGCGCCGCGAGCTGCCAGGCCAGGAACAGCACGCCGGTGGTCGCGAGCAGCACGGCCACCTGCTGGCCGCGATTCAGGCGTTCGCCCAGGATGCCCACGGCGATGACCACGCTGACCAGCGGGGTGATGAAGTAGCCAAGGCTGGTATCGATCACATGGCCATTGACCACGGCCCAGACATACACGCCCCAGTTGACCGAGATCAGCAGCCCGCCCAGCGCGAGCCAGCCGAACTGCCGCAGCGTAACCGACGCGACCCAGGCCAGGTCGCCACGCGCGAGCAGCAGCAGCCACACGGCCAGCGCGCACCAGGCGGCCCGGTGCGCCAGCAGCTGGAATGCGGGCACATCGCCCAGCAGGCTCCAGAACAGTGGAAACAGCCCCCAGATCAGGAAGGCGGTCATGGCGGCGGGGGCTCCGCCGCGGCTCGCGGTCATTTATGCCACCGGCGCACTGGAGGTACGCAATGCGAACCTGTAAATTTTGGGGATTGAGCCAGTACCGGCCCGAGGGGACACCATCTTGAAGACCATTGCGCAGTTTGCCATTGGCTACGAGCAATTGCTCGATGCCGAGGGCAGAGCCTGCGGCGATCTGCCCCCCTTCGCGAACGATGCCGATGCCATGCGCCGGATGTACTCGATGATGGTGCTGTGCCGGCTGTTCGACACCAAGGCGATCAACCTGCAGCGCACGGGCCGCCTGGGCACCTATGCGCCCTGCACCGGCCACGAGGCAACCCATGTGGCGGTTGGCGCGGCGATGCGGCCCGAAGACGTGCTGTGCCCGGTGTACCGCGAATACGGCACGCAGATCTGGCGCGGCGTCACGCTCACCGAAATCCTAACTTATTGGGCCGGCGACGAACGCGGCACCGACTTCGCCGGTCCGCGCGAGGACTTCCCCTGGTGCGTGCCCATCGGCTCGCAGACCCCGCATGCAGCGGGTGTTGCCATGGCGTTCAAGATGCGCCGGCAGCCACGCTGCGCGGTGGCCTACATCGGCGATGGCGGCACCTCGCAGGGCGCTTTCCACGAAGCCATCAACCTGGCCGGCGCCCATCGCCTGCCGGTGGTGTTCGTGGTGGTGAACAATGGCTGGGCCATCTCGGTGCCCGTTGCGCAGCAGACCGCGGCGCAGACCTTCGCGCAGAAGGGACTGGGCAACGGCGTGCCCGGCGTGCAGTGCGATGGCAACGATATTCTCGCCGTGCGCAAGGTGATGGAAGACGCGCTCGAACGCGCGCGCAGCGGCGAAGGACCCACCGTTGTCGAGGCCGTCACCTATCGGCTGAGCGACCACACCACGGCCGATGACGCCAGCCGCTATCGGCCGCAAGGCGAACTCGATGCCGCCTGGCAGCGCGAGCCGCTGCTGCGCACGCGGCGCTTCATGGAGCAGCGCGGCTTCTGGGACGAATCCCGCGAAGCCGCTCTTCGCGCCGACTGCGTGGCGCAGATCGAGGCGGCCGTCCACGGCTACCAGAACCGCCCCGCCGCAGACACCGACCACATGTTCGATCACCTTTTCGCCCATCCGCCCGCCGCGCTCGGGGAGCAGATGCTCACCGCGCGCCAATACGGCAAGACCGGATCACACTAGATGCCCCGTGTAACGCTGGTGGAAGGCATCAACCTCGCGCTCGCGCGCGCGCTCGCCGATGATCCGGATGTGGTGCTGATCGGCGAGGACATCGGCGTGAACGGCGGCGTGTTCCGCGCCACCGCCGGGCTGCAGCAGCGCTTCGGCGCCTTGCGCGTGCAGGACACGCCGCTGGCCGAAGGCCTCATCGGCGGCATGGCGGTGGGCATGGCCTCGCAGGGCCTGAAGGTAGTGGCCGAGATCCAGTTCATGGGATTCCTGTATCCCGCGCTCGACCAGATCGCCAACCACATGGCCCGCATGCGCAACCGCACGCGCGGGCGCCTGACCTGCCCCGTGGTGATGCGCATGCCGCATGGCGGCGGCATCCACGCGCCGGAGCACCATTCGGAAAGCCTCGAAGTGCTGCTGGCGCATCACGCCGGCCTGCGCGTGCTGTGCCCCTCATCGCCGGCGCGCGCCTACGGGCTGCTGCTGGCGGCCATCCGCGACCCGGACCCGGTGATGTTCCTCGAGCCCACGCGGCTGTATCGCCTCGCCAAGCAGGACGTGCTCGACGACGGCCGCGCGCTGCCGCTGGATGAAGCCGTGGTGCTGCGCGAGGGCGACGACGTGACACTGGTCACCTGGGGCGCGATGGTGCACGACACGCTGCGCGCCGCCGATGAACTGATGAACGAGAAGATCAGCTGCGAGGTCATCGATCTTTCCAGCCTCTCGCCCATCGACCACGACACCATCCTGGAATCCGTGGGCCACACGGGCCGGCTGGTGATCGTGCACGAGGCGGCGCGCAATGCGGGCCTGGGCGCCGAGATCGCCGCCACGGTGGCCGAGAAGGCGCTGTACGACCTGCTGGCGCCGGTGGTGCGCGTGACCGGCTACGATACGGTCATGCCCTACTTCGCGATGGAACGCAGTTACATCCTCAGCGTCGCGCGCATCGTCGATGCGGCGAAGCAGACTCTGCAGGGCTGAAGCACGATGCAAAGATTCAATCTGCCTGATCTGGGCGAGGGACTGCAGGAAGCCGAGATCGTGCGCTGGCACGTGGCGGTGGGCGACCGCGTCGCGGTCGACCAGCCCATGGTGGCGATGGAAACCGCCAAGGCGGTGGTCGAGGTGCCCGCGCCGTTCGCCGGCGTCATCGCCGCGCTGCATGGCAAGCCGGGCGATACGGTCGCCACGGGTGCGCCGCTGGTGGACTTCGAGGGCGGCACCGCTGTGGCCGCTTCGCCCGCAACGGCGAAACCGGCTGCGGCCACCGCAGCCACGCCGGGAACCGGCGCACCCGGCACGTCCCAGGGCGGCGTCGTCGGCCAGATGCCGGAAACCGACGAGGTGATTTCCGCGGCTCCCACCGGCGGGCGCTCGGGTCGCGGCCGGATCCGCGCCGTGCCCGCCGCGCGGGAACTCGCGCGGCGCACGAACGTGGACATCGAGACCCTGACCGGCAGCGGCCCGAATGGCCTGATCACGCTCGACGATGTGATCGGCGCCGGCACTTCCGGCAGCGGCCGGCTGTCGCTGGCCACCAGCTCCATGCGCCCGGCCGCGGATCTTTCCGAAACCGGCGAGCTGGAAGTGCTGCGCAGCCTGCGTCGCGCGATGGCGCAGAGCATGACCCTGGCCCGTGACAATGTCATGGAGTGCACGGTGTTCGACGATGCGGACATCGAGGGCTGGCAGCAGGGTGGCGACTACACCGTGCGGCTGCTGCGCGCGATCGCCGCGGGCTGCACTGCCGAGCCTGGCCTCAACGCCTGGTTCGACGGCACGCACCAGGGCCGGCGCGTGTTCCATCACATCCAGGTGGGCATCGCGGTCGATACGCCCGATGGCCTGCTGGTGCCGGTAATCCGCGACGTGGGCAACCGCGACGCCGCGCAGCTTCGATCCGAAGTGAACCGCCTGAAGGCCGGCGCGCGCGATCGCACGCTGCCCCCGTCGGACCTGCGCGATTTCACCTTCATGCTGTCGAACTTCGGCGTTATGGCGGGCCGCTACGCCACGCCCGTGGTGGTGCCGCCGGCCGTGGCCATCCTTGGCGCGGGTCGCATATCGCGCGACGTGGTGGCTGTGGAGAACCGCATCGAGGCGCACCGGCGCATTCCGCTGTCGCTCACGTTCGACCATCGCTGCGTCACCGGCGGCGAAGCCGTGCGCTTCCTGGGCGCGGTGATCCAGGACCTGCAGAAGCCGGTCTAGCGCGGTATCGCCGCGATCGACTCCCAGTTGCCGCCGGTGGCCACCGCCGGATTGTAGGAGGGGTCGTTGGTCTGGATGTATTCGCCGTTGCGGTTCGAGAACACGTGGTTGTAGCCGCCCGACAGCTGCACGGTCTCGCCATTGGCGTCCTTGTAGTTCTGCACGTCCAGAACCGTGTCGCTCCAGGCGCCGGCCACGTCGTATGACTGTCGCTGCTGGGCCGCGGCTTCCTTCTGCTTCGCGGCGTTGTTGGCGGCCTCCCACGATTGCCGCCAGATCGCAGAGGTCGCCCGGATCTCGCCCATCCAGTTGTTGAAGATGTTGGTGCGCTGCTGCTGCACGGCGGCGATGACGGCAGCGAGGTACTGCGGATTGCCGCGCATCGTGGCGATGATGTTGGCGAACTGCTGCTGGTGGCGCTTGAACTGGCCGGCCGGAACCCGCAGCCCGATGATCGGCGTGTAGAGCGAATAGATCGTGTCGGGTCCAGCCGAGCCCATGCCCGCGCTTTCCCCGCGCCAGCCGCCGATCACATAGATGTGCTCCTCGACCTGCTGACCCTGCACCTCGTAGCCGATCACCACTTCGGCGGCGTCGCCATTCATGCTCATGTTGGGAGGCAGCGCCATCGATGCAATCTGCCGGCGGATGTTCTGCTGCAGCACCGGCACGGGCTCGACACCCAGCACGCGTGCGCCGGGGCGCATGGTCGGCACCAGCACCTGCTCGACGAACTGACCGAGGTTGGAAGGCGGTCGCTGCGGGCAGAAGCCCTGCCCCATCTGCGCCCTGCGGCGCGCGTCCTCCGCCAGCAGCGGATTCTGGAAGTGGATGGTCTGCATCGCCGGATACGCGGCGATCGCGAGCCGTCCATCGGCGCTCTGCGCCTGGAATCCGCCTGCGAACGCATTCTCCGGACACCACCGGAAGGCGTTGAAGTCGACCGGATATCCGCCCTTGAACGACCAGTCGGCCGGAATCAGCATGCTCACCACTTCGGCGCGCCGGCCGAAGGTCTGCTCATCGATGATCGCGGCTTTCTTCAGCCGGATGACTTCAGCCTGGGGACGGCTGCGGGCGGCCGGTGCCGGGGTTGCCGCGTTCGCATCTGCGGGCGTGAACGCCAGGCAGGCCGCCAGGGCCGCAGCGCCAAGTATCAGGTTTCTGTTTGTCATGTCTTCGAAGGCGTAGCCGGTCCGCAAATCATGTCAGCACCCCCAGCAGACTGTAACCCGGCCTGACAGGATTGGCCGGCGACTCGCGCCTTCCATCCAGTCAGTCGCTGAAATGCCAGGAGCCCGCATTGAGCCAAACGCTGCGCCCGGATCCCCTTACACCCGGAAGATGGGTCTGGACCTATCCCCGGACCACAGCCGTGGTGGCCGCCATGGGCTTCGCGTTGTGCGCAATGCTCGCGTTGGGACTCAGCACTGTATTTGCGTGGCTGGTCGCAATTCTGACCGCCCAAGGCAAGGCCGTCACGCTGGTTGATCTGCTCTCATGCGTGATGCTGGGCGTGTCGGCAGCCATCGTGTGCCTGCTCGCGAATCACACGGCACGCAACCTGGCGGGCAGATGGCGAGGATCGATCGCCGTCACCGGCACACACGCGGAGCTGGACCTGGCAGCCCATCGCTCGCTGATCCATGCGCCACCCCGGGTTACCACCCGACTGGCCCTGACAGAAATCGAAGCCATCCAGACGCGACTGGAATCCTATCGCACGCTGGGCATGGGCCAGATCCAGCGTTCATACCGGCTGCGCCTTCACGACGGCAACCACATCCTGCTGTTCGAACAGCGGGCGCTGGGTACAAACCAGGCATCCGCCGACATGGACGAACTGGCCCAGGCACTCTCGCAGCGCATGGGGGTGCCACTGCTGGACCTGGGCATGGTGGAAGGCCGGATCGGATTCCTGGGCATCATCGGCGGAGAAGCGGCGGCATGGAACACCTCGCCGCTGTCCGAGGAGCGCGAACGCGCGATGTGGCGCCGGGCCGCGCTGACCGGCGCGCTGCCGGCAATGTTCATACTCGCGACACTGATCTTGAGGGCGTTCTTCTAGGGCAGGTGCAGGTATCGCACCAGGTTCGCCGCCGATGCGCCCAGCAGCAGCAGGCAACCCAGCACGCCGATGATGCGTTCGACCGGCTCTGCGTCGCGCCACTCGCGCCATATCCCGCGAACCCACCACGCCAGCAGTATCGCGAAGGCACCACAGGCCACCAGGGCGAGAGTCCTTTCGTCCAGCCACAGCACGAAGGCGGCCAGCAGACCAGCGGCCACAATGGCAGCCAGGAAGTAGACCGGCTGTGGCAAGTCGACTAGCCAGCGCACCCAGCGCGGGCGATCGGGGTCTTCGCGTTTCGGCTCAGGGGATCTGCGCATGCTTTTCTCCCAGCGCAAGGCAGCGCCGTGATGCGGGGTCGTCGGCCGTGAATCGGTTGCCCGCGCGAAACACGAGCGCGGCGGGTTTGATTTCTTCCTGGCCGGCGCGACGCCCACCCGGCCCATATTGCCCCTGGCGCTGGATGCGGTAGCGCCCGGCCACCGGGCGCGTCATGACGGTCAGCCTGTCCACGCCTTCCGGGTAGGCAGGTCGGCCTTCATGCATCAGCAGCGTGTTGCCCGCGAGCGTGAGTCGCAGCGATTCGCCAGGCCCTGTCTGGCTCCAGCTGATGGATGTGATGCCGGGCGGCTTGTCGGCTGCGATCAGCAGGCCGCAATCAAGCCATTTCTCGCCGGACCGGCTCAGGAAGTTCAGGCGATCGGGCGTCGACTGCCAGTAGCAGGTCTGCGAGCCAAACTGCGCGTTGTTCCAGCAGCGGCCGGCAAGTTCCGGCAGCCAGCCCAGCGGCCCCGATTCGGCTGCCGCGCAAACGCCGGACAGCAGCATGGCGATTAGGGCCAGCGCAGCCCTGCGCGAATCACGCATCCGGCTCGGGCTCCGGTGTCGCTGCCGCAGGCTCCGGCTCGGCGGTGCCCGCCGCGGCGTCCGCGTCGGGTGCATGTTCCTCTGCCTGCGTGGAATCCCCGCTCAGGCCGCCTTCATCGGCCTGCGCCTCGCGCGCGCCCGACAGCCCATCGTGTCCGGATTCATCGGCGAGCACCTGATGTCGCCCCGCCTCGGTGGCATACACCTGCGCCGCGGAGGTATCGCCGTCTTCGGCGTAGCTCGCGGCCGCGCGGGCATTGTCGTTGGCCTGGCGCTGTTCCCAGCGCGCGTTGTCCAGCTGCGCCACATCCTGCTGCGCCTCGGCGGCCGGCACATCCGATCCGCCATGGTCGGCCACGGACTCCAGCTCGCCCTCGGCCCTGGCCGCGTATTCCCGCGCCTCTTCCCAGTTGCCGTCGCTGGCGGCCTTGGCCTGCAGCTGCTGGTATTCATCGGCCTGCGCGCGGTGATAGTCGGCCGCCTCGGCGTCCTGCACCACCTGGCGGACATCCAGCTCGTCGGTGGTATGCGTGGCTTCGGCAAACTCCACCGCCTCGAGCACCTGCTGCTGGGATTCCTCGCTGAGGTTCGCGAGGGACACCCTCACCTCCTCCAGAACGCTGCTTTCCGGACTACTCATCGGCATCTCCTGACTCGTCATGTGTCAGCACCTGCGGCCTGATCGGCTCGCTCACCAGCGGGGAATCCGAGTGCACGTGCTCCACCAGCAGCGCCGGATGCGAGTGATCGAAGCCCTCCACCGCGGCAGCCACCACCACAAGGTCGCGCTGTCGCGCTTCTGCCCGCCGGAGCGCACGCGCGCGTTGCCGCCGGCTGCGTCGTCTTTTCATGTGGGCGCGTCGATGCCGACATCCATCACGCAGCGGCATTCAGGCTTCGGGCAGCGAACCTTCGCCACGCCCTTGCCGGCCAACTGTTCGCGCGGTACCGCAACCGGCGTGCTGCAGCGGATGCAGGAAAACCTCACCAGCCGCGGATCCGGGCGCGGCGGGCGGCAGTTCATCTCGACGCCGCAGCCGGGCTTGGGACAGGTGACGCGAACCACGCGCTTGCCGGCCAGCGCCGCGCGCGGCACCTTGATGGGCGTCTGGCAGGCGCGGCATGTGAACCGCCACGCATCATCGGCCGGCGGCACCGACTTCGCGGGTGCAGGCTTCGGCACGGCAACCGGCGCAGCGCCACGCGCCGCAATCGGCGCCGGTGCCGCCGTTGCGGCGGCTGGCGCCACAGGCGCCACGGTCTCGATGTATTGCCGCCAGGCGCCGCAATGCGGCGTGGAGCCGAATTCCCGCAGCATCTTCATGCGCCGCGCCAGGTAGGGCATCGTCGACATCGTCATCTCGGAGATGCGCATGATCTGCTCTTCGCTCGACTCTTCCTGCTGCAGCCAGTCGTCCTGGTTGATGCGCTGGTAGAGCGGGAAGGATTTCAGCGACGAGGACATCACCACCTTGCGCGCCACTTCCACGTTGCCCACCACCAGCAGGCCCGCGCGATCAGCGGTGATCTCCGAATGCCGCGCCCAGGCCATGATCGGCGCGTCGATGGCGTTCTCCAGCATCTTGCCGGGCGTGAGCGCGCTCAGCAGGCCGCCGCCCATCACCGAGCGGTTCATGTGCGTGCTGCCGGTGAGGAACTTGCTGGCGGTGCGCCACATCACGTGGCCGGCGCGGATGTGGCCCATCTCCCTGCCCAGCAGGTAGAGCATTTCATCGCCCTTGAAGTACGTGAGCACGCTGCCCAGCACGATGAAGGCCTGCTCGTCGCTGCCGAGCGTCATGGCGTCCCAGAGCATCTCGCCCGAGAGGTAGATTTCCGGCATCTGCCGCAGCCCCATGATGCGGGCGGCGCGGATGCCAAGCTGAAAGATGTCCGGGAACTGCTGCTCGCCAAGGCGGATGCCGTTGACCGTGGCTTCGAACCAAGGGCGCCCTACCCGCCCCGAGAGCGCGCGCGCGGCGGCGGTCACGGGCCCGAGTGACTCGAGCACCGTCATCGCCTGCGCATCGAGGCTCCACAGGAAGGCCTGCGTATCCATCACGTAGTCCGGCGCCAGTGGACGAAGCCAGCGGCACCGTGCGCAGTAGACGATTTCCGGCGCCAGCCGCCGGCCTTCACCCCCGCAGCCTGCGCAGCCGTACGCTGCCACGGCCTGCGGCGCGATCACCTGCGCCGTGCCGCACTCGGTGCAGAAGCGGGTGCCGGCCATCAGTGGCGTGGCACAGGCCGGACAGGGACACATGACTGCCGCGTTCATCGCAGGTCTCAGATGCGTTTCAGCAGCTCGGCCTTCTTCGCCGCCACCTCTTCGGCGGTGAGCAGGCCGGTGGCCTGCATCTGCGCCAGACGCTCGATCTGCGCGAACGCATCGCCACCCTCGACCGCGCTGACCGTAGCGGACGCCTGGACAGGCGCGGCAACCGACACCGGCGCGCCGGTCGAGGACATGTTTATGAGCGACGCCACATGCCGGCGAACACGCTTGGGTGCTTCGAAGAAGGTGACCCAGAGGGTCAATCCCAGCGCGATGGCCACGGCGCCCACGAACATTTCGTTGGGCACGATCGCCGCGGGAATGAAGCCCAGCACCACGGCACCGGCCACCAGCAACCCGAACTGCAAGGCCATCGACCGGGGCAACATCTGCGCGGTGACGGAATAGCCCGGGGTTGCACCGGCTTGGCTCGCGATTGTTCCGGCGAACTGCAGCTTCAACGGGCCCGACACAAGCCTGTCGGAGAAGGTCAGCTGATAGTCGAGCGTCGACTGGCCATCACCCCCGGTTACCTGGGCTTTGCCACGATGCAGCGCCTCGCGAACACGGGCCATGGGATCGTTCTGCACGGCGGCGGCAGGCGCGACCATTGCCAGCGTGGTGAGCCGCGACCCGCATTGCGCGCAGAACTTCACGCCGGGCAGGTTGATGGACTGGCAGCGCGGGCAGGCCGTGGTCGGGTTGTCCTGGTTCATCGAAGGCTCCTAGAGTCGCTTCAGCAATTCGGCCTTCTTGGCCGCGAATTCCGTTTCAGTGATCGCGCCGCTGTCACGCAGCGCGCCGAGACGCTTGAGGGCCTCGAGAGGATCCAGCCCTGCGGGTGGGGCCGCGGCCGGTGCTGCCGGTGAGCGGGGCGGTGTCGGAGCTGGCGGTGCCGGTGTTGATGGCACGGCAAAGGTCGGCAGCGGCGGCGGCATGGCCGGTGCCGCACCATAGGCCACGCCTGGCCCGGCAGCGCGTGCGCCGCCGAACATCTGCCGCCACATGCTGCCGGTGCCGCCTGCATGCAGCGCCCAGAGATACAGCGCGAGCAGCACCGGGCCAACCAGCAGCAGCGGGATCGCGTAGCGCAAAACCAGGCCCAGCAGCACGCCGAGCAGCACCAGGCCCACGTACACATAGAACGCCCAGCCCTGGCGTAACCAGATCAGCGTCACGCAGGCCGCGCCGATCAGCGCCTGCATCAGGCTCACCGAACGCAGCCAGGGAACCATCATGTCCGTTGGGCCCGGCGGCGTCGCGACGATCAGCAGGACCCAGGCGGCGCTCAGCAGCAGCAGGCCTGCACTGACCGCGTTGAACACCGGCGGGCGCGGCAGGGCCTCGCGGGCAGGGCTGCTCATGCCGCGCCCTCGCCGGTTTCTTCGGCCATCTGTTCCGGCA
The DNA here is from genome assembly GCA_016720075.1 of Pseudomonadota bacterium. GTDB lineage: Bacteria > Pseudomonadota > Gammaproteobacteria > Steroidobacterales > Steroidobacteraceae > ZC4RG30. Next base: position 192,269 of record JADJXW010000006.1, on the reverse strand, counting down.
GGTTCGGATCGACCGTGGTCGACTTGATGATCTGCACCGGCGCGTGGTCCTGGTGGAATTCCTCGGCTTCGGCGCGAAGCTGCTCCATCTGCTCATGCACGGTGTCGAAATCGCCGTGAACCTTTTCCATGCCGGCATCAAAGATTTCACCTGACCGCGCAAGCTCTTCCTGCGCCGCTTCCAGCCTTGAGGCATGGATTCCATCAGGATCATGCTCGGCGCGGATCTGGACCAGTTCGCTGGCGTAGTCGATCGTGTCGTGGACCACGTCTTCCACGGCATCGATGACCGGCTGAACCACCTTCTCGAGGCCCGCATCGACGACATTTGCCGAGATCTGGAGCATCCGGCTGTCGACCACCTCGGAATTGAGCGTGCCGCCATCGGCCTCGTAGGCGTTCATCTGCGCCTTCACATCACTTATGAATTCATCGATGCCGGGCTTCGCGTCGTTCTTCAGATCGACCATTCGATCCTTGAAATTCTCGAAATACTCATCCCGCAGCGCATCGATGCGTTCCTTCACGTCATCCGGCAGGCGGCCGGCCTTGTAGTCGGCCGCCAGGGACTCCAGCATCTCCTGCGTGATCGGCGCGGCGGACTTGCCGGCCTGGGCGTCCTCACTCATTGAAGTTGCCTCCGCCGAAACCGGACTGGCCGGGATTCTGTTGAGGGCCCATCTGCGGTGGCTGCCCGCCCACGCCTGCCATCTGCGACATGGCCTGCTGCCAGGCCTCGAGCCCGCCGCGGTACCACAGCACGTTGCGATAGCCGAGCGCGATGGCGCGCAGCGCCGCGTTGTACGACATCCAGCACTGCGGCCCCTGGCAGTAGGTGACGATCGGGACCTGCTTGTTGCCCTGCGTGAGCTGCATCAGCATCTGGCCGAACTGCTGCTGCACGGTGTCGTTGAAGTCGCCCGGTTGCGCGGCAAAGACGGCCGGTGCGGCATTGGGCAGCTGCATCTGTGGATTGCCCAGCACATCGAGCACCAGCACCGGAACGCCGGCGCCGCCCTGGATCAGCGGCAGAAGCCCCTTCGTGGTGATGACCTGTCCGCCGGGAATCTGGTTGGGAGTGGGCCCGTGCATGGGGCCGTTGTGCAGCTGGCTGCTTGCCCGCACGCCGGCGTCCTGTCGTTCCCAGGCCTCGAGCTGGTCGAGGCTTGCGGGGTTGCCGGCACCAGGCTGGGCCTGCGGCTGCTGCGCGAATGGCGGCTGCTGGAACTGCTGCTGGGGATACTGCTGCTGGAACGCAGGCTGCTGCCCCTGCCCCGGGGTTCCCGGGGCGCCGAACCGATCGCACGCCGCCAGACCCAGCATCGCTGTCGCCAGAACCACCGATCCCCGTGCGCCTGAAGTTCGCATGTCGCCCGCCTCTTGAGTGTGTCGCCTGACTCAAGAAGGCGTGACGACGCGGCAAATCGTGTCAGCTCACCGGCGGTTTCGAACCACGGCTGAAAGTGGCGGGCTGCGGGCGCGACTCAGGTCCCGATCTTCACCAGCTTGCGCCGCCCGCCGGCGCCGACCCTTATTGTCACCTCGGCCTTGCGACAGCCAAAGTGCTCGGCCACCAGGCCGATCAGCTCCGCATTGGCCTTCCCATCCACCGGTGGGGATTTCAACTCCGCCAGCCACGTGCCGTCAGGCTGTTCGGTCAGCCGGCTCGCCCGGGCATTGGGCTTCACCTTCAGTTCGAGGATCCGGCTCATCCGCGGCAGGTTTGGTAATCTGCGATCACCTCCCAAGGATACGGAAGCGCGCAAATGTCCGGCAAACTCGTTCTCCTTCGCCATGGCCAGAGCACCTGGAACGTGGCCAACCTGTTCACCGGCTGGACGGACGTCGATCTTTCCGACCAGGGCCGCGAGGAAGCCCGCCAGGCGGGGCGCGAGCTCAAGGCCACCGGCATCCGCTTCGACTACGCCTATACGTCGGTGCTGAAACGCGCCATCCGCACGCTGTGGATCGCCCTCGACGAGATGGACCGCATGTGGCTGCCGGTGGAAAAGGACTGGCGCCTCAACGAGCGGCACTACGGCGCGCTGCAGGGCCTCGACAAGGCGCAGACCGTGGAGAAGCACGGCGCGGAGCAGGTGAAGATCTGGCGCCGCAGTTACGACATCCCGCCGCCGGCGCTGCCCGAGAGCGACGAGCGGCATCCGCGGCATGATTCGCGCTACGCGGGCCTCGACCCGCGGCTGCTGCCGGCCACCGAATCGCTGAAGGACACCCTCGCCCGCGTGCTGCCGTTGTGGAACGAGGAAATCGCGCCGAAACTGCGCTCCGGCAGGAACGTGCTGATCGCCGCGCACGGCAACAGCATCCGCGCGCTGGTGAAGATGCTCGACCAGGTTCCCGAGAGCGAGATCGTGGAGCTGAACATCCCCACCGGCGTGCCGCTGCTCTACGAACTGGACTCCTCGCTGAAGCCCACGGGCCACCGCTACCTGGGCGATCCCGAGGCCATCAAGGCCGCCGCCGACGCCGTGCGCCGGCAGACCGAAAAGCGCTAGTCGAAGCGATAGACCGTGCGGCGCGCGCAATCCCGCGCGCCATACGCCCCGGCGAAAGCGCGCAGCGCCGGGTATTCATCCAGCGCCACGCTGGGCCTGAACGCCAGGTGCTCCACCAGGCAGAACAGCGACACCTCGAACACCGACAGCCCTCGCGGCGGAAGCGCCGACAGGCACTGGCCCACGCGCGCATCGAGCCAGCCCAGCGCGCCGGCCAGGCCAGCGCGTGTCTTCGCGAAGAATCCATCCTCGGCCGGCAGGTGGTTCACCACGGTTCCCATCACGACGGTCACCTGCGCGGTCATCGCGTGCCACACCATCTCCTGCGCATTGCGCGAGAGTGTGTCGGCCAGCATCTCGGGCCACACGATGAGCTTCTGCGAAGTGCTGTTCTCGGCGATGGCGCGGCAGATGTTGAGCGCGCCGTAGAGTTCCGCGCCCTGCAGCTTCAGGATGGGCAGCTTGAGCGCGGGATTGCCCGCGTAGCTGGCCACATCGGTGCGGGTCATGTCGGGGACGGGCACGAACTCGAGCGGCACGGCCAGTTCGTCGGCGAACATCAGCGGCATGCGGGTGTAGAGCGAGCTGTGCCTGCCGACGAGTTGCATGCGCCTAGAGTACGCCAGGCGAGCGGGCGAGTTGAGGGACTCTTCGCGCGCCGCGAACAGACGGCGCTGGACGCCTCACAGCCTGCTGAACACCGGTGTTGCGCCGTAACTTGCGCGCGAAGAGGCCCTCAACTCACCCGCTCGCCATCACACGCTGTGCATGCAAATCGTCGGAAAAGACAACCGACGCCCGGGGCATGGCGTGGGCACGGTGTGAGGGCATCTTGCCGCGCAAGTTACGGCGCAACTCGAGGTTCAGCAGCCACCAAGGGGTCCAGCGCCGTCTGTCCGCGGCGCGGCAAGATGCCCTCGCGCCGGGCCCGCGCCATGCTTTGCACGACGCTCGCCTCTTCAGAAGCCTTCCGCAGCCCGCGCGTTACTTGCGCGCAACCGCCCAGTTGTCGTACTTCCCGCCATGCTGCTCAGCCAGCAGCGTGAACCGCGCGGTAATCGCCTGCATCTCGGGAATCACCAGCCGCATGCTGCGCTGCGCGTGCAGGCTGAGGATGCCGGTCTCGGGGTCTTCCTTGATGTCGAGCGTGTAGCCATCGGGCCGCAGCACGAAGGCCAGCTGCTCGCAGGCCGCGCGGGTGGGCAGCGTGAAGAAGAAATCCACCGGCTGCTCTTCGAAGGTGTTCACGCCGGCCTTGCGCAGGCTCTGGATGAACTGCTCGTCCCAGTCCACGGGCTTGCGCTTGCGCGACAACCCCCGGAACTGCGACACGATGCGTATCGCCGAGAACAGCGCCACCGCCACCAACAGCCATGCGATCGTCGTGCCTTCCATCGTTTATCCCTGCGGCTCCACCTTGCCAGTATCGCCCGGTGTCTCGTTCACGGAAACCACCGTGGCGCGGGGGAAGAAATTGAACTCGCTGGCCGAGGCCCAGGTGTAGGCCCCCATGGCGCGCCCGATGATCAGGTCCCCCACCTTGAGCTTCGGCAGCAGGATGTTCTCGGCGATGACATCGATGCTGTCGCAGGTGGGGCCGGCGAGCACCGAGGGTTTCTGGTCGTCGCTCTTTTTCAGGCTTTCGATGGGGTAGCTGGCGTGGTCGAACATCTGCCCGTTCCACGAGCCATACAGGCCATCGTCCAGGTAGTACCACCACAGGCCCTCGCGCTCGGCGCGGCCCATGACGCTGGCAACGCCGATGGCGGCAGGCCCGGCGATGAACCGGCCCGGCTCGGCTATCACACGCACGTCTTTCGGCACGCCAGCCAGCGCCTTGCGGATGGGCGCGCAGAAGCGGCCGATCTCCGGCACTCGCTGCGCATAGTCGATGGGAAACCCGCCCCCGATGTCGAGCGTGTCCAGCGGCCCCAGCTTCTCGCGGCGAGCCTTCTTCAGCAGCACCAGGCAGGCCTCGATGGCCTCGACATGCTTCAGCGCGTCGCGGGCCTGCGAGCCCACATGGAACGAGAAACCCTTCAGGCGGATGCCCAGCTTGGCCGCGAGGCGTGCCAGTTCCAGCGCGCTTTCCGGATCGCAGCCGAACTTGCGCGACAGGTCGCTGACAGCGCCCGGGCTGCGAAACGACACGCGCAGCAGCAGCTCGGCGTCGGCCCGGTAGCGCCGGAACTTGCGCACTTCGTCGGGGTTGTCGGCGACGAAGGTCTTCACGCCGGCGAACAGCGCGTTGCGGAAATCCTTGTCGCGCTTGATCGGGTGCGTGTGGATGCAGCGCGCGGGGTCTATTCCCAGCCGCGACACCAGCTGCACCTCGCCGGTAGTGGCCAGGTCGAGAAATCCCCCCAGCTCGGCCACCGTGCGGACCACGGCCGGATGCGGCAGCGGCTTCAGCGCGTAGTGAAGGTCGACGCCCGGCAGCGCGCGCGCGAGCTTGCGGTACTGGGCGCGGATGCGCTCGCAGTCGATGATGAGCAGCGGCGAACCAAAGGTGGCCACCAGCCGCTGCACCTCGGCGGGTGCAAACGGATCGATGAATCGGCGCTTCAAGGCAATACACCCGTCCCTAGCGAAGAATAACGACCGGAGTCCGCAGCCGCGCCCACGGCGGCGCGGGCCAGACGGTCGCGGATGGCATCCCAGCGCTCATCGCCGGGCACTTCCTGCACCAGGATGCGCGCACAGCCAGCCTTGTCCAGTGTACGCAGGTTGGCGTAGAGGTCGTGGCCGAAAGCCTCGGCGCGCTTGCCGGCATTGACCCAGGTGACCGTTTCATAGGTCTTGAGCGGCAGGCGCTGCGCCAGCACGGCGATGCGCTGCCCTCCTTCGGAAAGCGACTTGGCGAGCGCGTCGAGCTCGCCGCCGGGAACGATGGACAGCGGCGTGGCCGGTGAATAGTGCGCAGCAGCGCTGCCCGGCACGCGGGGCACCGCATTGTTCGCGCCGATCTGCACCTCGCCCACCACGGCGCGCAACTGACTGAGCTTGATGGCGCCGGGACGCAGCAGCCGCACCTCGCCGTCGAGGCAGCTGACGATGGTGGATTCCAGGCCCAGCTGGCACTCGCCGCCATCGAGGATGACCTTCACGGCGTCGCCAAACTCATCCTGCACGTGCTCGGCGCGCGTGGCCGAAAGCCGCCCGTAACGGTTGGCCGACGGCGCGGCGATGCCGCCACCGAAGGCATCGAGCAGCTGGCGGGCCATCGGGTGCGAGGGAATGCGGATGGCGACGGTGTCCTGCCCGCCGGTGACCACATCGTGCACGGCCTCGGCACGCGGCAGCACCAGCGTCAGCGGACCCGGCCAGAAGGCCGCGGCCAGTTTCTCGGCATCGGGAGACAGCTCGCGCACCCAGCGCTTGAGATATTTCGCCTGGTCGATGTGCACGATCACCGGGTGCGAGGCAGGCCGGTCCTTCAGCTCGAAGACCTTGCGCACCGCGGCGGGATTGGAAGCGTTGGCGCCCAGGCCGTAGACGGTTTCCGTGGGAAACGCCACGAGCTCGCCGTCGCGCAGCGCGTCGACGGCGGCTTCGATTTCATCCTGGGTAGCGCGGACTTTGACCATCCGCCCATTCTATCAGTGCGGACCGCCTCACCCCCGGGCGCCTGAATGCCAAAGGTGTGACGCGCCCGCTATTCCAGGGCCCGGCGGTCCCAGCCCTGCGGCGTCCGCACAATTTCCGAGGCCGGCCAGTACTGGCGGTCGAGTTTCAGCGTGATGACCTCGGGAACATTGTTCCAGGTCAGCGTGCGCAGCCGCAGCGAGGATCGATCCGGCCGCCCGGCCACCACCTTCACGAAGGCATCCAGGTCCGGCGTGGGCTGGCCATCCACCTCCACGATGCGGCGGCCGGGAAACAGCCGATAACGCGTCGCAGGCGACCCATAGGAGAAGAAGGCCACGTAGACACCCACCGGCACCACGCCGCGCTGCGCGCTCATCGCGCGATGGGGCGCATGCAGCGTGGCCCCGGCCCATTGCACCACCCGGTCCACATCAAGGCCGGTCAGCGCGGTCGTCGGCACCGCCAGCACGCGCTCGCCCGCGCCCCGCCAGACGGTGACGTCGACCTGCTGCTGGTCGACCACGGCGCGCTCGACATCGCGGAAACTGGTGACGGTGGCGCCGTTGATGGCCAGCAGCAGGTCGCCCTGCTGCAGCACCCGCGTCGCCGGCGCTCCACCCGTGATGCGCGCCACGGACAGCACGCGACGGGTCTCCGGGCTGCGCGCCTCCAGCTTCTGCAACCACAGGTCTGAAAGGCCCAGCCGGCGCGCCTCGGTCAGCGGCTGCAGGTTCAGCTCCAGGTCGAGCGTGTGCAGCGGCCCGCCCTCGCGCACGCGGCCCAGCATCTCCGCCACCAGCTCGATGGAAACGCCGCGGTTCGTCTGCACGGTCTCCCGCCCCGAATCCACCGGGAAGCTGGACCACAGCGCCTGCACCGCGCCTTTATCGTCGACCAGCACGCCGTCGAAGTCCGTGGGCGGATTGAGCAGCTGCGCGGCCTCGAGGTTGCTGTCGCGGAACTGCATCGTGCGCGACAGCGGCAGTTCGAGCGGGTCCACCGACACCACCTGCGTGGCGCGCGACTTCAGCTCCCCATCGCCATCCATGCCGATGACGGTGACGTTCTGCCCGACGCGCAGCGGCGATGCCGACAGCTGCGCGCTGCGCATGGGCGTGGCGCCGATCAGCTTCGGGTCATACGAAATCACCGCCAGGTTGTGCAGCGGGTGCACGAACTCCACCTTGCCGGGAATCTCCAGCGCGCCACCAAACGTCAGGCGCACATCTCCCAGCGACACCGGCACGGTATTGCGGTCCGTCACCACCAGTCCGCGGGCCGCATCGACGATCAGGCCGGTACCGTGGTAATTGCGTTCGGTGATGCCGGCGATGGCAAAGGGCATGTCGAAGGTGATGTGCGCCAGCGAAGGGGCGAGCTTTGCCACGAGCTTGTCGCGCACCGCGGGCAATGCCGTCGTGCCGGCAGTCACCGCGCGAGGCGGCGGCCCGGCCTCAAGCTGTTCACAGGGCCACAGGCCCGCGACATCGTCGCGCCGACAGGCGCGCGCGGGGAACCAGCGCCGGTCGATGCGCACCGAGCGCAGCTGCGAGCCATTGGGATCATCGATGGTGGTGAAGCGCATGGCGGCGCGGTCGCCATCGGCCAGCAGCGCGAGCTGCGCGCGAAAATCTGCCGCGTTGTTCACCGGCTGGCTGTTCACCGCGGTGATCAGCGCGCCGCGCGGCACGCCGGCCGCTGCCAGGCTGTATCCGGGATTGGCCACATAAACGCCGCGGATGGGCAGGTTGAAATGCCGCGCCTGCTGGTACGAAAGATCGTGCACCACCGCATCGCCGAACTCCAGGTAGCTGGCCGGCGTGATGCTTTCCAGGTCCGAGACCTGCACCTGCATGCTGCTCAGGCTGCCCCCGCGCTGCACGCTGAGCGTCAGCGGCTTGCCGATGGAATCATCCAGCAGCTGCTCCAGCGGCTCGAAGCTGGTGATGCTGCGGCCGTCGACGCTGATGAGGATGTCGCCCGTCTGCAGCTGGCTGAAGGCCGGTGAGCCGGGCTGGATCTGGTCCACCACCAGCATGCCGGTGTTGTCGGGAAAGGCCTTGCGCGTGGCGGCCTCGGTTTCGGCGGTAAGGCCCAGGCGGCGCAGCTCGTCGTAGGGCGTGTAGCTGAACACCGTCTGCAGCGTGCCGCGCGGCACGGGCTTGCCGGCCTGGATCAGCTGCACGGCGCGTTTCACGCGGCCCAGCGGCAGGTAGAAGCTCGAGGCGGCCCCGGTGGCACCGCCCGCATTGAGCGCCACGACTCGGCCCTCGATGTCGACCACGGGCGAGCCGGAGGACCCGCCCGAGGTGCCGGAGGCGGCCTGCAGATAGAAGGTGTTGAAGTCGTTGTAACGCCCCACGCCATAGGCCGGCGCCTCGCGATCCAGGCGGGCGATCGTGCCGGCGAGGATGGAAAGCTGCTCGCCCGCGTTGTTGCCGATCACGCGGATCTCGCGTCCGATCTGCGCGCCTTCCGGATGCAGCGGCAGGCTGGGGGGCTTCATGAAGCGCAGCTTCGCCGGGTCGTAGCGGTACAGGCCGAAGTCGTGCACCGGATCGCGGTACACCGGAAACAGCTGCACCTCTTCCCGGTTGAGGAAAGTGGCCTCCGCGGTCACCGGCCCGGGCGTGACCACATGGCGGTTGGTGAGGATGAGGCCACGCTCGGCATCCACGACGAACCCGGTGGCCTGCGATGAGGTGTTCCATTCGGTGTCGAACGCCCGGGTGGAATCGATCTTGATGGCCACGACGCCCTGCGCGATGCGCTCGAGCGTGGCGCGCCAGGTGGCATCCTCGCGCAGCGGCGCCGCGGGTGGCAGCGCGGCTTCCACCGGCGCAGGAACCGGCTGGGAGCCTGCGCCCGGCATTGGTGGGCCGCCGGGTGCGGGTGGCAACGACTGCGCCCCGGCGACCAGGGTGGCGCAGAGAAAAAGCCCGGCAAGCAGTCGTCGCAGCATTGCAGTCATCGTTATTCCCGGAAGAACAGGACCAGCAGCCAGTTGAGGATCAGCAGTCCGAAGGAGAACATCACCGCCGCCGAGCCAAGATCCTTGGCGAGCCCCGACAGCTCGTGGCGCTCCAGGCCGATGCGGTCCACCGTGGCCTCGACGGCGCTGTTGAGCAACTCCACCACCAGGATCAGCACCATCGGGCCGATGAGCAGCGCTTTTTCAACGCCCGTCCTGCCGAGCAGCGCCCCCCCGATGACCACCGGCACGGCCACCAGCAGCTCCTGCCGGAAGGCGGCTTCGTTGCGGAACGCGCCGCATATGCCCCGATAACTGGCGCCAAAGGAACTCACGAGCCGGTGCCAGCCGCCAAGTTTGGGTCTTTGCATCGCGGCCAAGTCTAGCAGGGGCTTGGGACCGTGGCCTTGCCCTACAATGCACCGCATGAGTTTCAAGCGCCGCGACACGCTCACGGTCCGGATCGGCAGCGTCGCCATGGGGTCTGGCGCGCCGGTGGCCGTGCAGTCGATGACCAACACCGACACTGCGGATATCGAAGCCACCGTGCGCCAGGTGCGGGACCTCGCCCGCGCCGGATCGGAGCTGGTCCGCATCACCGTCAACAGCGCGGAGGCCGCTGCCGCCGTGGCGCCGATCCGCGACCGGCTGCGGGCCGCCGGCGTCACCGCGCCGCTGATCGGCGATTTCCATTTCAATGGCCACAAGCTGCTGCGCGAATACCCGGACTGCGCCGCCGCGCTCGACAAGTACCGCATCAACCCCGGCAACGTGGGCCGCGGCGCCAAGCGCGACAGCCAGTTCGCCGAGATGATCGAAATCGCCTGCCGGCTCGAGAAGCCCGTGCGCATCGGCGTGAACTGGGGCAGCCTCGACCAGGACCTGCTCGCGCGGCTGATGGACGAGAACAACGCGCTGCCACAGCCGGCAAGCGCGCAGTCGGTGATGCGCGAGGCCATCGTGCGTTCCGCGCTCGACAGCGCCCAGCTTGCCGTGAGCCTGGGCCTGCCGCGCGAGAAGATCATCCTGTCGGCCAAGGTCAGCGGCGTGCAGGATCTCATCGCGGTGTATCGCAACCTCGCCGCGCGCTGCGACTATCCGCTGCACCTGGGGCTCACCGAGGCCGGCATGGGCAGCAAGGGCATCGTCGCCTCCACCGCGGGCATCGGCGTGCTGCTGGCCGAGGGCATCGGCGACACCATCCGCGTCTCGCTCACGCCCGAGCCGGGCGGCGACCGAACCAATGAAGTCATCGTGGCGCAGGAGATCCTGCAGACCATGGGCCTGCGCTCGTTCCTGCCCATGGTGGTGGCCTGCCCCGGCTGCGGCCGCACCACCAGCACCTATTTCCAGGAACTGGCCCAGCGCATCCAGGGCCACATCCGTCACCGCATGCCCGCGTGGCGCGCCGAGCGCGACGGCGTGGAGGAAATGACCGTGGCCGTGATGGGCTGCGTGGTCAATGGCCCCGGCGAAAGCCGGCACGCCAGCATCGGCATCAGCCTGCCGGGCACGGGTGAACGCCCGGTGGCGCCCGTCTACGAGGACGGCGAGAAGACCGTGACGCTCAAGGGCGAGCGCATCGCCGAGGAATTCCAGGAACTGCTCGAGCGCTATGTAGAGCGCACCTATCCACTGCGCGCCGCGAGAGGGACGACACCATGACCAACCTGGCCGAACGTCGCTGCGTGCCCTGCGAGGGAGGCGTCGCGCCGCTGTCGCGGGCCGCTGCCGAGGAAGTGCTGCAGCGCCTGGACGAGAACTGGCAGCTCGCCGTGGATGCCCAGTCCATCCAGCGCGAATTCCGCTTCCGGGATTTCCTGCGCACGATGAGCTTCGTGAACGCGCTGGCGCACATCGCCAACATCGAGGACCACCATCCGGACCTGGAGCTGGGCTACAACTATTGCCGCGTGCGTTTCACGACGCATGCCATCCAGGGCTTGTCGGAAAACGATTTCATCTGCGCGGCGAAGATTGATCAGCTGCCGCTTGCGTAAAGAAGAACCGCCGCGCCTGGGGTGAACGCGCCACCAGCCCCATGCCGGCCGTGGCCGCCATGCGGGTGAGCGGGCCTGAGCCGGTGAACAGCGCATCCAGCGCATCCATCATCGTGCCAGTCACCACATTTCCAGCGCGCCTCTCGCGCGCATAGGCCGCAAGCGGGCGCTGCGCGCCAACGCTCTCGCGCGCCGGCCGTCCGGCGAGCGCCTCGGCCAGGCACAGCGCATCCTGCAGGCCCTCGTTCACGCCCTGCCCCGCCAGCGGATGGATGACATGGGCGGCATCACCCACCAGCGCGCAGCGGTCACCGGCGAAGCGGTTCGCGGTCATGCGCCGCAGCGGATAGGCCGCCCGCGCGCTGACAAGCGTGAGCCGCCCCAGCACGCCGGCGCTGGCTTCGGTGAGCGCCGCGGAGAATTCCGCGGCGGTGAGCTCCATCAGCCTTGTGGCCTCGGCATCCTGCGCGGACCACACGATGCTCAATCTGCCGTCGGCCAGTGGCAGCAGTGCCAGCGGACCGGTCGTCAGGAATCGCTGCCAGGCCGTGTGCCGGTGGGCGCGTTCGCTGGCCACGACGGCCACGATGCCGCGCTCACCATAGGAGCGCTCGGTTTCACCGATGCCCAGCAGCCTGCGCACCGCGGAGTTGGCGCCATCGGCACCCACCACCAGCTCCACGTCGAGGCTGCGCTCCTCGAGCCCCAGCCGCGCGCCGTCGGGTGATACGGACAGCGAGGTGAGGCGTGAGCCCACCGGCGTGATGCCCTGCGCCGCGCAGCGCGCCAGCAGCGCCGCCTGCAGGTTGCGGTTCTCGACGATGCTGCCCAGGTCCGGCTCGCCCAGCTCGGCAGCGTCGAAGCGCAGCACATCCGGACTGTCGGGCGGCGTGGATTCGGACCACACGGCCATCGCTGCATAGGACTCGACGCGCGCCAGGTCCATCAGCTGCCAGGCGCCGACTTCCTGCAGCAGCCGCCGGTTGCCTGGCGAGATCGCCGACACGCGCAGCTCGTATGGCGCGCCGGCCGGCAGTGGCCGGGCGGGTTCCGGTTCGAGCAGCAGCACCGACGCGGCTGGCACGCGCGCGCGCTGCACCAGCAGCAGCGCCAGCGCGGCACCCACCATGCCGCCGCCGACGATCGCCACCTGCGGGCGCGCATCGCTCATGGCATCAGCCCCCGCGTGAGGCGCGGCGCGCGGGCGCCAAAGCCCAGGCTTACCCGCGACAGCGCGCGCTTGGCCGGGGGCAGCAGATCGAAGGCCAGCAGGCCTGCATCACGCGCCAGCGCAACTACCGGGTTCGTGTTCGAGAACGCGCGGACCAGCGTATCGGTGAACCGCACCACGCCCCCGCGATCGGCCTTGCGCCGCGCGGCGAAGTCCGCCAGCACCTCGTCGCTGCCCGGATCGGACGGGCATGCGGCCAGCAAATCGGCCAGTTCTGCGGCATCGCGCAGGCCGAGATTGAATCCCTGGCCGGCCACGGGATGCAGCAGCTGCGAGGCGTTGCCCAGCATCGCGATGCGATGCGCCACGGCCTCGCTGCTGCGCGACAGCGCCAGCGGATACGGCACGCGGCGGCCGAGTTCCACCGCGCGACCGGCGCGCCAGCCGAAAGCCCGCTGCCACTCGGCCATGAACGCGGAGGGTTCAAGCTGCAGCAGGCGCGTGGCGTCTTCAGGACGCGCCGCCCACACCAGCGTGCGCCAGTTGTGCTGCGCCGCGCCGCGCAGCGGCAGCAGCGCCATCGGGCCCGCGGCGGTGAATCGCTCATAGGCCGTGCCGTCATTGCCCTGGTCGGTCCGGAGCGCCGCCACAACGGCCACCTGGCGATAGTCATCGACCATCGCGGAAAGGCCGGCCGCTTCGCGCACCAGCGAATTCGCTCCATCGGCCGCCACGACCAGGCGCGCCTCGATGTCCATGCGCCCTGTGTCGGATTCCAGCGCAAGACCAACCGCATCGGCGCCCGGCGTCACGGCCTGCACCCGCATCGGCACGAAGGGCGTGACGTTGGCGGCGCGGCGCAGCCCTTCCCACAGCACGCGCCCGAGCACGCGATTGGGCACCACATAGCCCAGCGCGGGCACGGCGAAATCGCGGGCTGCCAGCCGGGCGAAACCGAAGCGGCCGGCATCTGACACATGGATGTCGGTGATGGGCGCGGCATCGGGTTCCATCGCCTGCCACAGGCCCAGCGCCTCGAACACGCGCCGGCTGGCGTTGCCGAGCGCGGTGGTGCGCTCATCGAAGCTGGGCTGCGAGGCCGAATCCGGCGCAAAGGCCTCGACCAGCGCGATGCGCAGCGGCGTGGCCGACAGCGACACCGCAAGGCTCGCGCCGACCAGGCCGCCACCGACGATGGCGAGGTCGTAGCGCTCCACCACGTTCAGCCCTTGCGGCGCGCCATGGCCGCCTCGATTGCCGCCGCGTCGCTGGGCACGTCGCTGGTGAGCACCTCGCAGCCCTGTGCCGTCACCATGACATCGTCCTCGATGCGGATGCCGATGTTGGCAAAGCGCTTGGGCACGCCGCGGATGCCCGCGGGGATATAGATGCCCGGCTCCACCGTCATCACCATGCCCGGCTCGAGCACGCGCCATTCCTCGCCCACCTTGTAGTCGCCCACGTCATGCACATCCATGCCCAGCCAGTGGCCGGTGCGATGCATGAAGAACTTCCGGTAGGCGCCATCCTTGATCAGCTTGGGCACGCGGCCCTTGAGCAGGCCCAGGTCCTGCAGGCCCCGCGTGATCACCTCGACCGCCGCCTCGTGGGCCTGGTTCCAGTGGTTGCCGGGCTTCGTCGCCGCGATGGCCGCCTGCTGCGCCGCGAGCACCACGTCGTACACGGCGCGCTGCGCCGGCGTGTAATGGCCGTTCACGGGCCAGGTGCGCGTGATGTCCGAGGCGTAGTACTGGTATTCACAGCCGGCATCCACCAGCAGCAGGTCGCCATCGGCCAGGCGCGCATCGTTCTCGCGGTAATGCAGGATGCAGGAATTGGCGCCTCCGCCACAGATGGGCTGGTAGGCGGTGGTGGCGTTGTTGCGCCCGTACTCGTGCATGAGTTCGGCGGCGATCTCGAACTCGTAGCGGCCGGGTTCGGTAAAGCGCATGGCGCGCAGCTGCGCGGCGGCCGCGATGCGCGCCGATTCACGCATCAGCCCGGCCTCGACGCGGCTCTTGTACAGGCGCATGTCGTGCAGCACATGGTCGAGCGCCACCATCTCCTGCGGCGGGTGCTTGCCGAGCCTGGGCGCCTGGCCACGCAGCGCGGCCAGCCAACCCAGCACGCGCTGGTCGAACTCCGGATGACCCATGGCGTAGTAGACGCGTTCGCGGTTTTCCATCAGCCCCGGCAGGATCTCGTCCATGTCGGAGATGGGAAACGCGTCGTCGGCCGCATGGCGCTCGACGGCCCCGGTGGGTCCGGCGCGCCGGCCGTCCCAGGTCTCGCGCAGCGGATCGCGGTCGCGCACGAAGAGGATGTATTCGGCCACGTCGCGGCCGGGCACCAGCACGGCCACGGCCTCGGGCTCATCGAAGCCGGTCAGGTAATGGAAATCGCTGTCCTGCCGGTAGGGATGCTCCACATCGCTGTTGCGATGGCGCACCGGCGCGGAAGGCAGGATGGCGATTCCATCGCGGCCCACCAGCCGCGCCAACTGGCGGCGACGGCGCGCGTATTCGCTGTTGCCGGCCTTGAGCTGCGCGGCCCGCGCGGCGACGGCCGCGGATCCGGTGGCGCGCTTCAATGCAGCGTCTCGCGTGTTCCTGTCGGGCGCGGTTCGCGCAGCGGCTGGAGCTGCTCGTAGAGCAGCTGCACGCCCACGCGCACGAACTCGACGAGCTCGGCATAGGCGGCTTCATTGGTTTCCGGATCGTCCTGCGGATCGACGTCCACGTGGGTGATCTCGGTCATGTCGCGCACGACCTCGGCCGCCTCGCCCTCGAGGTCCGACGCCTCGGGCAATCCCGAGCCCGTGCCCAGTCCATAAAGGAAGCCCTGGCACCATTCGCCCAGCGCGCTGGTCCGGTCGCCGATCGAGGCGTCGTCGCTGGGCAGCAGCGGCTGGAATGTCATGGAGCCATCGCCCAGCGCCACGCTGGTGGAATCGAATATGGCCCGCAGGCTGTCGGCCAGACCCGGGTCGGCGCGCCCCTCGGGCAGGATCTCGGCCAGCCAGTCGTCGAGCGAGCACTGCATGGAGCACAGCGACCCCACCAGCGTTCCGTGGGCTTCGGCGGCGTCGGTCAGGGCGCGCGACTGCGACAGTACGCGCTGCAATTCGTCAAATGGCGGGGCCTGTTCCGGCATGCTGAGCGCATTATGCCTGACCCGCGCGCCGCAATTGACCCCCGAAGGGCCGTGCGGGCACTATTGAGGACGCATGAACCAGAACAACAAGAATGTCGCCGTCGATACCGAACTGCAGCGCCTGGAAGTGCGCGTCGGTGAACTGCTAACGCTCGTGCAGCAGTTGACGGAAGAAAACCGCGCGCTGCGCCACCGCCAGGACAGCCTCAGCAGCGAGCGGGCCGCCCTGCTGCAGAAGAACGAACAGGTGCGCACCCGGGTCGAAGCCATGATCGGCCGCCTCAGGACCCTGGAAACCGGCGCATGAGCGCGGGCGATCCGGTCAGCGTCCAGATCCTCGACAAGGAATACCTCATCGCCTGCCCGCCGGAAGAGCAGGAAGACCTGCAGCGCGCCGCCACGCTGCTGAACCAGCGCCTGCGGCAGATCCGCGAGCACGGCAAGGTCATGGGCACCGAACGACTGGTGATCATGGCGGCGCTGAACATGGCCAACGAACTGTCGAAGATCGCCTCCCGCGAGGAACGCAGCACCGCCGAACTGGGCGCCCGCGTGCGCGGCATGCGCGAGCGCGTGGAACGCGCGCTGGTTCACGGGCAGCAGCTCGAACTGTAGTAAAGTGGCATTGCGCCGCCTGCGGTGTTCGACACGTGGACCGGGTTACCCTCGGACCTAATTGAAAACCCAGGGGCGGGTCATTCGACAGCATTGTGCATGTCCGCCCCGAGCGGGAAGCCTTACCTGCCGATTGCCTGCCCCACCTGTTGCTCCGGTTCGAGAGCAACGGTTCGCACCGGCACCTGCGGGTGGCGCCTGTCTTTGCTTCTCCGGCAACCGTGAATCCACCTTCCCCGCCCGCTGATCTCCAGGCCCTGCGTCGCGGGCTGCGCGCGCGGCGGCGCGCCATCACCGGACAGTCCCGGGCCGACGCCGCGCTGCGTGTCGCCCGCCAGATCGATGCCGCGCGCTGGCTGCGGCCTGGGCGGCGAATTGGCCTGTACCTGGCGATGCCCGATGAGCTGGATACCGGCCCGCTGCTCGCCCTCGCCCGCAAACGCGGCTGCCTTGTCGCCGTGCCGCGCATCACCAGCACCCGCCATGGCCGCATGCGATTCGAGGATCTCGTCGGCCCGCTGCGACGCGGCGCATTCGGCATCAGCGAGCCTGCCGCCGGCATTGTCCGGCCGACGCGCGCGCTCGACGTGGTGTTCATGCCGCTGGTGGGATTCGATCGCCAGGGCAACCGCATCGGCATGGGACGCGGCTTCTACGACCGGCTGTTCGCGCACCGCGCGCGCATGCGCCAGTGGCGCCGTCCATTGCTGGTGGGCATCGCCTATGACGAGCAATGCGTGCCTGCCCTTCAACCGGCAGCGCATGACGTGAGGCTGGATGCCCTTGTGACGCAGTCCTCAGTGCTGCGATTCGGACGGAGACCGACCTGATGCGCTACTGGTTGCTGAAGAGCGAGCCCGACACCTTCGGCATCGCGGACCTCGCGAAGGCGAAGGCCTCGACCACGAGCTGGGAGGGGGTGCGCAACTTCCAGGCACGCAACATGCTCCGTGACGAGATCAAGGCCGGGGACCTCGCGTTCTTCTACCACTCTTCCTGTCCCGAACCCGGCATCGCCGGCATCGTCGAGGTGGTGCGGGGCGGCTATCCGGACGCCTCGGCGTGGCGCCGTGGCAGCCCCTACCTCGATGCAAAAAGCCCGCAAAACAAGCCACTTTGGTACACGGTTGATGTTCGACTGCAGCAGCGGATCGAACCGCTGCTGTCGCTGGCGGCACTGCGCTCGCATGCCGATGGCGCGCTTGCGGACATGCTGCTGCTGCGCCGGGGCAATCGTCTGTCGGTGACGCCGGTGTCCGCCGCGCAGTGGCGATTCATTCTCTCTCTCATGCGATGAACGCTCGCGTGAACCCATGGCTCGCGTGAGCGCATGGGTCATGCACGCGCGAGTCGGATCGATTGATGACCGGTTGCCGGCACGCAACGTCGCTACCATGCTTGCTTGTATTTTTGCAACGCGTGTATATACTCGGTCCCCGGACTAACCTGTAACTGGAGAACTCTCATGGCGAAAGCCAAGAAGAAGGCCAAGAAAAAGGCCGCTAAGAAGAAGTAACTCGATGGTGTGCGGCGAGTGAAGATGAAAATCCTCGCTCGCCGAAACACCAGAAAAGCTACTTGGACTGTGCCCGCGAAAGCGGGCACAGTCATTTTCGGACCCCGATAAAACAAGCGCCAACGCACCCGGGACTCGCACCGATGAGCGATCAACAGCAACTGATGAAGCGCCGCGTCGCCGCGGCGGCACTCGAATTCCTCGAGGACGGCATGATCCTCGGCGTCGGCACGGGCTCGACGGTCAACGCCCTGCTGGACCAGCTCGGTCCCTGGGTGGGCAGGGTCCGGGGGGCTGTCTCTAGTTCGGAAGGCTCATCCATCCGGTTACGGTCCCTGGGTATCCCGGTGCTGGACCTGAACGATGTGGAAGAGCTGGGTCTTTATATAGACGGCGCTGATGAATCCAACGCCAGGCTGCAGCTCATCAAGGGTGGTGGTGCGGCGCTGACCCGCGAGAAGATCGTGGCGGCCGCGGCGCGGACCTTCGTGTGCATCGCCGACGAGACCAAGCTGGTCGGCACCCTCGGCCGGTTTCCGCTGCCGGTGGAAGTCATCCCGATGGCCCGGGCGCTGGTGGCGCGGCAACTGGCCGGGCTGGGCGGACGGCCGGTGCACCGCGCAGGTGTGGTCACCGACAACGGCAACCACATACTCGACGTGCATGGCCTCGCCATTGAAGACCCGCTGTCCCTGGAATCGGCCATCAACCAGATAGCCGGCGTGGTGACGGTGGGCCTGTTCGCGCGCCGTCCGGCCGACGTGCTGCTGCTGGGCACGGCCGACGGCGTGCGCCGCATCACGGCCTGAAAGCATCAAGGACTGGATACGGGTTGCGGGGGCCTCCCGGCCCCTGCTAGGCTCGTTTCATGCGTCAACAGCAGCACATCATCGTTCCGGCCATCCCTGGCGGCGAGCTGCTGGTTGCGCGCCTGCACCTGCGTCGCCCGACGCACTACTAGGCTGGCTCGCGCCTTTGGGCGCATCATTTCCCCATACGAACTGAACACCGCTCCGCGCGGCCCCAAGACCTTGGCGCCCACGGACCGGCCTCCCAAGAATGGAGACGACCATGTTGAAGGACCCTTCCGGCAAGTACCGACCCTACGGCATTGCGCCGCTGACCGACCGTCGCTGGCCCGATGCAAAGCTGTCGCGCGCGCCGCTGTGGTGCAGCGTCGACCTGCGCGACGGCAACCAGGCGCTGATCGAACCCATGGACCGGCAGCGCAAGCGCCGCATGTTCGACCTGCTGGTGGCCACCGGCTTCAAGCAGATAGAAATCGGCTTCCCCTCGGCCTCGCAGACCGAATTCGATTTCTGCCGCGAGCTGATCGAGGAGCGGGTGATCCCCGATGACGTGACCATCCAGGTGCTGACGCCGGCTCGGCCCGAGCTGATCCGCCGCACCTTCGAGGCGCTGCGCGGCGCGCCGCGGGCGGTGTTGCACTACTACAACGCCACGGCCCCGGTATTCCGGCGCGTGGTGTTCCGGCAGGACAAGCCGGCCACGATCCGCCTTGCCACGGATGCGGCGAAGGTGATCCGGGAACTGGCCGCGGCGCAGCCGGAAACCGACTGGACCTTCGAGTATTCGCCGGAAGCCTTCTCGGGCACCGAGCAGGAGTTCGCGCTGGAGATCTGCGAGGCGGTGCTGGATGCCTTCGGCGCCACCGCGGCCAGGCCGGTGATCCTGAACCTGCCGGCCACCGTCGAGGTGGCCTCGCCCAACATCTATGCCGACCAGATCGAATGGTTCTGCCGCAATCTGAAGCAGCGCGCTCGCGCCATCATCAGCCTGCACCCGCACAATGACCGCGGCACCGGCATCGCCGCCGCGGAGCTGGGCATGATGGCCGGCGCCGACCGCGTCGAGGGCACGCTGTTCGGCAATGGCGAACGCACGGGCAACGTGGATATCGTGACCCTGGCGCTGAACCTCTACACCCAGGGCGTGGACCCGCAGCTCGACTTCTCGAACATCAACGAGGCGGCCCGCTGCGTCGAATACTGCAACCAGCTGCCCATCCACCCGCGCCACCCCTATGTGGGCGACCTGGTGTTCACGGCGTTCTCAGGCTCGCACCAGGACGCCATCCGCAAGGGCTTTGCCGAGCGCAACGAGGGTGATGCCT
This sequence comes from Pseudomonadota bacterium, assembly GCA_016720075.1. Classification (GTDB taxonomy): domain Bacteria; phylum Pseudomonadota; class Gammaproteobacteria; order Steroidobacterales; family Steroidobacteraceae; genus ZC4RG30. The sequence continues at coordinate 172,606 of JADJXW010000006.1, read as the reverse complement.
GGGAGATCCCCTACCTGCCCATCGATCCGCGCGACCTGGGCCGATCGTACGAATCGGTGATCCGCGTCAACAGCCAGTCCGGCAAGGGCGGCGTGGCCTACCTGCTCGAGCAGGAATACCACGTGTCGCTGCCGCGCCGGCTGCAGATCGAGTTCTCACCCGTGGTGCAGGCCGTCACCGATTCCAGCGGCAAGGAAGTCACCGCCGCCGCCATCTGGCAGCTCTTCGAGAATGAATACCTGTCGCAGGATGGCCGGGAGTACCAGTACCGCGGCCATCACCTGGTAACCGCCACCGATGGCACCGACGGCGAACTGCTGACGCTTAACGTCGTGCGCCACGGGCAGCCCATGCAGCTCACCGGACGGGGCAACGGCCCCATCGACGCGCTGGTGCATGCGCTCGCGCTGCCCTTCGATGTGCTCTCCTACGAGGAGAAGTCGATCGGCAAGGGCAGCGAGGCCAAGGCCGCCGCGTTCGTCGAGATCACCACCCCCTCGCGCGTGACGCTGTTCGGCGTTGGCGTGCATGCCAACATCATCACCGCCTCGATCCTGGCGGTGCTGTCGGCCGTGCGGCGCGCGGATGCCCGCAGCCTGCTGCCCTCCGCGGGCAAGGCCGTCGGGGCCTGATTCGGGGCCGGTGCGCACGTAGCCCGCAGCGCGCTAGCGCGCTGCGGTGCGCAGCGGCGCCGGGCTGTTCACGGCCTGCAGCACGGCGCCCGCGCTGCGCTCCAACCGGAACCGGGTCATGGAGTGATTCAGGCCACGCGCCTGTTCGGCCATCGCCTGGCTCGCCGCCGATGACTGCTCTACCAGCGCGGCGTTCTGCTGCGTCAACTCGTCCAGCTGCATCACGGCCTTGTTCACCTGCTCGATGCCCGAGGACTGCTCGCGGGACGCGGCTGCGATTTCCCCGACGATGTCGGTCACCTTCTTCACCGAGCCGACGATCTGCTCCAGCGTTCCACCCGACTGGGTCACCAGGCTCGAGCCCTCCTCCACCTTCTTCACGCTGTCCTGGATCAGCGCCTTGATCTCCTTGGCCGCCGTCGCCGACCGACCAGCCAGGCTCCTGACCTCGGCCGCCACCACCGCGAAGCCGCGGCCCTGCTCGCCGGCGCGCGCGGCCTCCACGGCCGCGTTCAGCGCCAGCAGGTTGGTCTGGAAGGCGATCTCGTCGATCACGCCGATGATGTCGGCTATCTTGCGCGAGGATTCGTTGATCTGACCCATGGCGGTGACGGCGCGCGCCACCACGGCGCCGCCCTTCTCCGCCTGGTCACGCGCGGCCACGGCCAACTGGTTGGCCTGCCCGGCGTTGTCGGCGTTCTGCCGGACGGTGCTGGTCATCTGCTCCATCGAGGAGGCGGTCTGCTCCAGGCTGCTGGCCTGCTCCTCGGTGCGCTGCGAGAGGTTCATGCTGCCCTGGCTGATCTCGTCGGCGCCGCGGCTGATCTCCTGCGCGGCGTTCTGGGTCTCGGCCACGACCTTGACCATGCTGTCGGCAATGGAATTGATGCCCTGCGAGAGGTTCTGGTGGAAGCCGGACTTGCCGGCCATCGCGATGCGCTTGCCCAGGTCGCCCGCGAGCACGGCGGTGACCATGTCCTGCACTTCGGTCTCGGTCGCCAGTTCCTGCGTCAGGTCGCCCCATTCAACGACGGTGCCGATGCGCGTGCCGGCCGGATTGCTCATCGGATTGGCCGTGATGCGCATGGTGCGCCCGCCGATCTTGAGCTTCGAGGTGAAGGTGCCGTTCAGCCCGGCCAGCATCCTGCGCTGGTGCGCCGGATTGCGGTGGAACGCGTCGATGTTGCCGCCGACGAGCTTCGCGGCATTGAACGCCGGCAGGTCCTTGCGGAAGTCCGATTCCCCGGCCGCCATCAGCGTGCTGGCCGCCCGGTTCATGTAGATGATGTTGCAGTCGTTGTCGGCCACCATGACATTGGCCGTGGCGTTGTCGAGCGCCCCGCGGTACACGGCGCTCAGGTGCGACGCGGTGATTTCCGCCGTGATGTCGGTCGCGAACTTCATCACCTTGTAGGCCCTGCCCTCGGCGTTGAAGATCGGGTTGTAGCTGGCCTGCAGCCACACCTGCCGGCCATCCCTGCCAATGCGCATGTAGCGCCCGGCGTCGAAGTGGCCACGACCCAGCTTCTCCCAGAACAGCTTGTATTCGGCCGAATCACGCTGGGCCGGATCGACGAACATGCTGTGGTGGCGACCGCGGATCTCCTCCAGCCCGTAGCCCAGGACTTTCAGGAAATTGGCATTGGCGGTGAGGATGGTGCCGTCGAGTTCGAACTCGATCACGGCCGACACGCGGTCAATGGCGTCGTGCACGCCCTTCGACTCGGACTCGAGATGCTTCCGCGCCGTGATGTCGGTGGCAAACTTGATGACCCGTGCTGGCCGGCCCTCGGCATCGAAGACGGGGTTGTAGGTCGCCTGGATCCAGACCCGCCGGCCACCCTTGCCGATGCGCAGGTACTGCGCGGCTTCAAACTCGCCGCGTCCCAGTTTCTCCCAGAAACGCTTGTACTCGGCCGACTCGCGCTGGGCAGGCTCGACGAACATGCTGTGGTGGTGACCGCGGATCTCGTCCAGCTCATAGCCCAGGGTCTTCAGGAAATTGCCGTTGGCCGTGAGGATGGTGCCCTCCAGGTCGAATTCGATGACCGCCTGCGAACGATTGATCGCGGCGACCTGGGCGGTCGCGGCCTGCAGGTCGGCGGCGGCACCGCGGGAGCCGGGATTGAGCCAACTGGGAATCTTCAAGGTTTTCTCCGCCGGTCGTTGCGTATCGGGTATACGCGCCATAACGGCGGGGAGGACCTGTGACTTGAGTCCGGGTCAGGCGATTCGGGGAAAGACTGAGACCCGGCCGGCGTGTCGCCGGGCATGTTCGCCCTCGCCGATTGGGTAGACTACCGAGCCCATGGCCGCCAAAGAATCCACGCCCGCACCACCGGCGAGCAACTTCATCCGTCACATCGTCGAGGCAGACCTTGCCGCAGGCAGGTATGCCTCGCGTCGCTGGTCGGGCCAGCCCGGCGAAGCCACCGGGCACGCGTCCGGCCCAATCGACCCGGCGCGAATCCGCACGCGCTTTCCGCCCGAGCCCAACGGGTACCTGCACATCGGGCACGCCAAGTCGATCTGCCTGAACTTCGGCCTGGCGCGGGAGTTCGGCGGCGCCTGCCACCTGCGCTTCGACGACACCAATCCGGCGCGCGAAGAACAGCAGTACGTCGATTCGATCATCGACGTGGTGCGCTGGCTGGGCTTCGACTGGGGACCGAACCTGTACTTCGCCTCGAACTACTTCGACGCCATGTACCGCTGCGCCCTGGCGCTGATCGAGCGCGGCCACGCCTATGTCGACAGCCAGAGCCCGGAGCAGATGCGCGCCAACCGCGGCACGCTGACCGAGCCGGGCACCGACAGCCCCCATCGGGCGCGCAGCGTGGCCGAGAACCTCGACCTGTTCACCCGCATGCGGGCTGGCGAGTTTCCCGATGGCGCGCATGTGCTCAGGGCGAAGATCGACATGGCGTCGCCCAACATCAACCTGCGCGATCCGCCCATCTACCGCATCCGCCACGCGCATCACCACAATACCGGGGATGCCTGGTGCATCTACCCGATGTACACCTTTGCGCATCCGATCGAGGACGCGCTCGAGAACATCACCCATTCGCTGTGCACGCTGGAGTTCGAAGACCAGCGGCCCTTCTACAACTGGCTGCTGGAGCGCCTGCACGAGGCGGGCTTCTTCGCGCAGCCCCTGCCGCAGCAGTACGAATTCTCGCGCCTGAATCTGAGCTACACGGTGCTGTCCAAGCGCAAGCTGATGCAGCTGGTGGAAGAGAACCATGTGGACGGCTGGGACGACCCCCGCCTGCCGACGCTGGCCGGCGCGCGCCGGCGCGGGTTCACGCCGGAGGCCTTCCGGGCGTTTGCCGAGCGGATCGGCGTTTCCAAGTCCGAGTCCTGGATCGAGATGGGCGTGCTGGAAGACTGCGTGCGCAATCACCTGAACGAGATGGCGCCGCGGCGGATCGGCGTGCTGGATCCGGTGAAGCTCATCATCGACAACTATCCTGAAGGGCAGACCGAGAAATGCGTCGCGCCCAACCATCCGCAGAAGCCGGAACTGGGCACGCGCGAGCTGCTGTTCGCGCGCGAGTTGTGGATCGAGCGGGAAGACTTTATGGCGGCCCCGAGCAAAGGCTATTTCCGGCTCTATCCGGGCAATCGCGTCCGGCTGCGCTATGGATACGTGGTCGAGTGCACCGGCTTCGACCAGGATGAAGCGGGGCGGGTTACCGCCGTGCACTGCAACTACTTCCCCGACTCGCATTCCGGTTCCGCGGGCGCGGACCAGTACAAGGTGAAGGGCAATGTGCACTGGGTGGCCGTGCAGGCCGCCTTCGAGTGCGAGGTGCGGCTCTACGACCGCCTGTTCGCAGTTCCGAACCCGGGCGCCGGCGACCGCGATTTCCTGCTGGACATCAATCCGGATGCCAAGCGCGTGATTCGCGCGCAACTGGAGCCGGCGCTGCAGCAGGCCGAGGCCGGTTCAAGCTGCCAGTTCGAGCGCCACGGCTATTTCGTGGCTGACCGGATGGATTCGAAGCCCGGCGCGCCGGTGTTCAATCGCACGGTGACGCTGCGGGATTCGTGGGCCAAGGCGTCGCGTTGACGCGCCGCGCTGAAGGCGGCGCCGGGAGACAGTTGGCTGGGAGACTAGGATTCGAACCTAGGTTGACGGAGTCAGAGTCCGTAGTCCTACCGCTGGACGATCTCCCACCGGTTCAAGCGGCTGCGCGCCATGGGCGCGCAGCCCTCGACTTTAGCGCTTGGAGTACTGCGGACCGCGACGCGCCTTGCGGCGACCGACCTTCTTGCGCTCGACCTCGCGGGCATCGCGCGTGACGAAGCCCGCCTTGCGCAGCGAGGGGCGCAGGGTTTCGTCGTATTCCATCAGCGCGCGCGTGATGCCGTGGCGGATCGCGCCGGCCTGGCCGGTGATGCCACCACCGGCGACCTGCACGGTGAAATCGAAGCGGCCTTCGGCCTGCGCGACGGCCAGCGGCTGGCGCACGATCATGCGACCGGTCTCGCGACCGAAGAATTCATCGATCGGGCGATCGTTGATCGTGATCTTGCCGGTGCCGGCCTTCATGTAGACGCGGGCCGTGGCGGTCTTGCGACGTCCGGTGCCGTACTGGGTCGATGCCATGTTGCTTTGATTCCTGGCGAAATATCAGTTGATTACAGGTCCAGCGACTTGGGCTGCTGCGCCGAGTGCGGATGCTGGCCGCCGGCGAACACATGCAGCTTGCGGAACATCTTCCGGCCCAGCGTGTTCTTCGGCAGCATGCCCTTCACGGCGAACTCCATCGCGCGCTCCGGGTGCTCCTGCAGCAGCTTGCCCAGCGAGATGGACTTCAGGTTGCCCATATAGCCGGTGTGCTGGTGGTAGAACTTGTCCGTGAGCTTCGCGCCGGTGACGCGGATCTTCTCCGCGTTCAGCACGATGAGGTTGTCGCCCATGTCGACGTGGGGCGAGTAGTCGGCCTTGTGCTTGCCCTTCAGGCGGTGCGCGAGCTGGGTCGCGAGACGCCCGAGAGTCTTGCCATCGGCGTTCACGACGTACCAGTCGGCCCTGACGGTTGCGGCATTGGCGAATGTGGTGCTCATCTTGAAATTCCCGGCATCTGGGCCCCCCGCCGGTGTTGGTTGGGGGCCATAAAAAAGGCCGCAGAGTGTAATCGAAGGCCGAAGCGCAAGCAAAGCCAACGCCAGCCCCTTTTTCGGGCCCCCTGCCGGGCCCGCTGCGGGACATATATAGTAGTGCAATGGAACGCGCGCGTCCCTTTCTGGATCAAATACTTATCTCTGCCGACCGCGCGCTGCGCGCGGTGCTGGCGCCAGCGGCCGCCGGCCGTCCCACGCCGGGCAGCCCCGCCGCGGTGGCTAACGACACCGAACGGCGCCATGCCGCGGGCCTGATGCGGGTCAATCACGCCGGGGAGATCGCCGCCCAGGGGCTTTACCACGGGCAGGCCCTGGTGGCCCGCAATCCGGCCAACCGTGCCCTGCTCGAGCAGGCGGCCCGCGAGGAAACCGACCACCTGGCCTGGTGCGAACAGCGCCTGGGCGAACTTCACGACCGACCCAGCCGCCTCGACCCGCTCTGGTACGCGGGGTCCTTCGCCATTGGTGCGCTGGCGGGCCTGGCCGGCGACCGGATCAGCCTGGGATTCGTCTCGGAGACCGAGCGGCAGGTGGAGCGGCACCTGGATGGTCACCTGGCGCAGATCCCCGAATCCGATGCGCGCAGCCGGGCCATCCTCGAGCAGATGCGCGACGACGAGATCACCCATGGCAGGCTGGCGCGCGAACATGGCGGCGCCGAGCTGCCGCTCCCGGTCCGGCAGATCATGAGCGCCACGGCGCGGGTCATGACCACCACTGCAAAGTGGGTCTAGTTCACGCTTTTGCGCTTCACTTGCGCCCAGTGCGACCTGCGTCACGCGGGCAGTGGTTGCCTGCACGCAGCGTTATGTAATACAAAGACCGTCATCGCCGGACGCTTTGGTCCGACCCCTGGGAAACACGGACGAAAATAACAATGGAAGACAGCATCAAGCCGCTGAGCGACATTCCGGCAATCAACCGATTCCTGAGTTATTGCCGCATCCGCACGGTCTCTTCGAAGACAGTGATCATCCACGCCGGCGACCTGCCCGACGTCCTCTACTACATCATCAGCGGCTCGGTCGAGGTGATGATCGAGGACGAGGAAGGCAACGAGATGGTGCTCGCCTACCTCAACAAGGGCCAGTTCTTCGGCGAGATGGGACTGTTCCACGACCAGCCCACGCGCAGCGCCTGGGTGCGCACGCGCAACCAGTGCGAGCTGGCCGAAATGACCTACCCGCGCTTCCGGCAGATCGCCGCCGAATCGCCGGGCCTGATCTTCGAACTGGCCACGCAGCTGGCCACGCGCCTGGATCGCACCAACCGCAAGCTGGGGGACCTCGCCTTCGTCGATGTCACCGGCCGCGTGGCGCATGCCATCCAGGGCCTGTGCGACGAGCCCGATGCGATGACGCATCCTGAAGGCATGCAGATCAAGGTGTCGCGCCAGGAGCTCTCGCGCCTGGTCGGCTGCTCGCGCGAAATGGCGGGCCGCGTGCTGAAGGTGCTGGAAGAACAGGGCCTGCTGCGCGCCACCGGCAAGACCATCGTCGTGTTCAACGCCCGGCCCAAGATGAAGACGCGCCCCGTGGTCGTGCCGGCGCAGGCCGCCGTGGGCGGCAAGGCAGCCGCGAAGGCGCCCGCCGCCTCGCGCTTCGATGACGACGAGGACGATGATTTCGACGACGAGGATGACGAGTAGCGCGTCACTCGCGCGCGGCGCATCGAAAAGAAAGGGACCCCGCGGTCCCTTTCTTCGTTTCAGGCCGTAAGTTCGCGCGCGGCGGCGATGTTGCGCTTCATCGCGCCGATGACCGCGCGGTAATCCTTTTCCCCGAAGATCGCCGAGCCGGCCACGAAGGTGTCGGCGCCGGCGCTCGCGATCTGGCCGATGTTGTCGGCCTTCACGCCGCCGTCGATCTCGAGCCGCACCGCGCGGCCGGAGGCGTCGATGCGACGGCGCACCTCGCGCAGCTTGTCGAGCGCTCCGGGAATGAACTTCTGGCCGCCGAAGCCGGGGTTCACCGACATGATCAGCACCAGGTCGAGGTTGTGCAGCGTGTGGTCGAGCCAGCTCAGTGGCGTGGCCGGATTGAACACCAGCCCGGCCTGGCAGCCCTGCTCGTGGATCAGCCCGATCGTGCGGTCGACATGCTCGCTGGCTTCGGGATGGAAGCTGATGATGGAGGCGCCGGCCTTCGCGAAATCCGGAATGATCCGATCGACGGGCCTGACCATCAGGTGCACGTCGATGGGCGCCTTCACGCCATGCCGGCGCAGCGCCTCGCACACCAGCGGCCCGATGGTGAGGTTCGGCACGTAGTGGTTGTCCATCACGTCGAAGTGCACGATGTCGGCGCCGGCGGCGAGCACGGCATCGACTTCCTCGCCCAGGCGCGCGAAGTTGGCCGACAGGATGGAAGGCGCGATCCAGGGCGTGTTCATGGCGATGAAAACCTCTCTCGCGGGATTCTACATGCCGCGCCGCTCACGCAGCAGGTCGTAGGCCTCGCGGATGGCCTGCGTGCGCTGCTTGGCGTGTTCCAGCATGGAATCCGGCAGCCCGTTGGCCTTGAGCTTGTCGGGGTGGTGGCGGCTCATCAGCCGCCGATAGGCCTTGGTCAGTTCGTCGTTGGTGATGTCCGCGTCCACCTCCAGCGTGCGGTAGGCGGCGGCGATGCGGTCATCGATGCCGGCCTGCCCGGCCACGCCGGACGCGCGGGCATCCCCACCGCGCAGCGCCGCCTCCATGCGCGCCAGCAGCGGCGGCTCGACGCCCACGCCCTGCGCCACGCGCGTGACGCGCGCGCGGACGGCGCCCACCATGTCGCTGCCCGCCAGCGCGAAGCGCAGCTGGATCTCGAGGAACACGCGCAGGATCTCGGGGTGCGCGCCGCATGACGCGCGCAGTTCGGACAGCTCGGATTCCAGGTCGAAGCCCGGCTGCTTGCCCGCGGTGAACAGCGCGATGGCCGCCTGCACCTGGTCCGGGCCGAGGCGCAGGCTGTGCATCACGGACCGGGCGGCTTCGATCTCGCGCTCGGTGACGCGGCCGTCGGCCTTGGCCACGTGCCCCATGATGCGGAAGGTGCTGCGATAGAACTGCTCGGCCGGCCGGCGCGCCGGACCACCCAGCGCACCCGAGTCGTAGCCGTGCCCGATCGCCGCCCCCACGGCGATCCCCACGGGACCAAAGAACGCGCCCAGCGCGCCACCAATGAGTTTTCCCGTCCACTGCATATGGTTTATGGTAGCAAGCTTGAATACGCCGCCTTCCAGTCTCCACGAAACCCACCTGAAGAGCCTCACTCGCGTGCACCGGGGCAAGGTGCGCGACGTCTATGCCATCGACGCCGAGCGCCTGCTCATCGTCGCCACCGACCGGCTCTCGGCCTTCGACGTCATCCTTCCCGACCCGATACCGGGCAAGGGCCGGATCCTCAACAGCATCTCGAACTTCTGGTTCGATCGCACGCGCCACATCGTGCCCAACCACCTGCTGTCCACGCCGCTCGTCCAGGTGCTGCCCGATGCCACGGAGCGCGCGCAGGTGGAAGGCCGCTCGGTGGTGGCGCGGCGGCTGCAGGCGCTGCCCATCGAGGCGGTGGTGCGCGGCTATCTCATCGGGTCGGGCTGGAAGGATTACCTCGCCACGGGCAGCGTCTGCGGCATCGCGCTGCCGGCCGGCCTTGAGCAGGCGCAGAAACTGCCGCAGCCCATCTTCACGCCGGCCACGAAGGCCGCGGTGGGCGACCACGACGAGAACATCTCATTCGACGAGGCGGCCCGCCGCGTCGGCGTCGATCTTGCCGCGCGCGTGCGCGAGATTTCGCTGGCGCTGTACGAATTCGCGTCCGTGCACGCCGCGGCGCGCGGCATCATCATCGCGGACACCAAGTTCGAGTTCGGCCTTGCGCCCGACGGCGAGCTCATCCTGATGGACGAGGTGCTGACGCCCGACTCCTCGCGCTTCTGGCCGGCCGATCAGTACCGCACCGGCATCAGCCCACCGAGCTTCGACAAGCAGATCGTGCGTGATTACCTCGAGACGCTGGACTGGAACAAGAAGGCGCCGGGCCCGAAGCTGCCCGCCGAAGTCATCCAGCTGACCGTGCAGAAATACGCCGAAGCCCTGCGCCGCCTCACGGGGCCGGCGGCGGACTGATCCCACGGTGACGGGCATCTCGCCATGGGATCGGTTCTGGCGGATGCTGGACCGCGCGCTGTTCGGCCCGCACACGCTGGGTGACGATCTCTTCGCCCGCGCGCTGCGGGTGCTGCGCTTCCCCTATGCCATCCTGCGCGACCTCCTTGGAGGCGAGCTCACGCTGCGGGCAACCGGACTGGTCTATGCCACGCTGCTCGCGCTGATCCCGCTGATCGCGCTGAGTTTCGCGGTACTCAAGGCCATCGGCGCACACCGCGAGCTCGAACCCTTCCTGCTCGAATTCTTCCGCCCGGTGGGCGATGCGGGCGTGCAGATCACCCATCGCCTGATGCTCTTCGCCGAGAACGTCAGCGGCTCGCTGGTGGGCATCGTGGGCTTCGCGCTGCTGCTGTGGACGCTGCTGGGCACGGTCAAGCGCGTGGAAGACAGCCTGAACTTCGTCTGGCGCGTGCAGAACGGCCGCAGCATCGCGCGCCGGATGGTCGAGTACGCGGCGCTGCTGATCGTCGGACCCATCGCGGTGGCGATCGTCATCGGCTTCTCGAAGATGGCTTTCGACAGCGCAAGCCAGGCCGCCCAGGGCATTGGCCTCGACATGAACGGCGCGCGGAACCTGATCGCGCTGACCCCCTACGTGCTGGTCACGGGACTGTTCACGGCCGTGTACCTGCTGGTGCCCAACACCCGCGTGCGGTTCCTGCCGGCGCTGGGCGGCGCGCTGGCGGCGGGCATTTCCTGGGCCGCCATCGGCAAGGCCTTCACCGCGCTGGTGCTCTCCACCTCGCGCCTGACGCTGGTATACGCGGGCTTCGCCGTGGTCATCGCGGCATTCGTCTGGACCTACCTGGGTTGGCTGATCCTGCTGGCCGGCGCGCAGTTGTCGTTCTACCTGCAGAACCCGCAGAACCTGAGGGTGGGCCACCAGGTGCTGCGACTGTCGGGCAGCGAGCAGGAGCGACTGGCGCTTGACCTGATGGCCCAGGTGGCGCAGCGCCATCACGCAGGCGACGCCCCGGGCACGATCGAATCGCTGTCACGATGGTTGGGGCTGCCCGGCTCCACCATCGGTGACATGGCCGAGCACCTGGAGCGCGCGGGCCTGCTGGCCATTGCCGATGATGGCCGGCTGTTCCCGGCGCGTGACATCGCCAGCATCCAGGTCCGGCAGATCATCGAGAGCGTGCGCTCGCGCAGCAGCGGACACGATCCGCATCCCCGCGCCAGCACGCCCGGCGTGCAGCAATTGCAGGAACAGCTGGAAGAGGCCTGGCGAGCGGCCTGCGGCGAGCGGACACTGGTTGACCTGATCGCGGAGCGCAGCGCAGGCAACTGAAACCCCGCGAGCCCTGAAGGCTCTCAGCTGCCGGCGATCGTCAGCTCATCCACCAGCGCGGAGCCGGTGCGTATGGCCCCGTGGGTGTCCACGTCATCACCCAGTGCGCGCACCTGCTGGTACATCTGGCGCAGGTTGCCGGCGATGGTCACCTCGTGCACGGGGTAGGCGATCTGGCCGCCTTCGACCCAGAAGCCGCTGGCGCCACGGGAATAATCGCCCGTCACGCCATTCACGCCCTGCCCCATCATCTCGGTGACATACAGGCCCGTGCCGAGCTGGCGCAGCATCTGCGCGGGGGATAGTGCTCCGGCGCTGCTTTCCACCAGCAGGTTGTGGATGCCGCCGGCGTTGCCGGTGGTCCTGAGGCCCAGCTTGCGCGCCGAGTAGCTGCCCAGCACATAGCCCTGCAGCACGCCATCCTTCACCAGCTCACGGTCGCGCGTGGTCACGCCTTCCGCGTCGAAGGGACTGCTGGCCAGCGCGCGCCGCAGGTGTGGCCGCTCACGCATCTGCACGAAGGCCGGCAGCAGCTGTTCGCCTGAGGCATCGAGCAGGAAGGAAGACCTGCGGTACTGGCTGGAACCACGCACCGCCGAAACCAGGTGTCCAAAGAATCCGCGCGCCATGTCGGCCGCGAACAGCACCGGCGCCCTGCGCGTGGAAAGCTGGCGCGCGCCCAGTCGCGCCACCGCGCGCTCGCCGGCGCGGCGACCCACCTGCGCCAGGTCATCGAGTTCACCGGGCACGCGCGAGGCCGTGTACCAGTAGTCGCGCTGCATGCCGCCTTCATCCTGCGCCAGCAGCACGCAGCTGATGGAGTGGCTGGCGCTGGGATAGCCGGCCAGGAAGCCATGCGAGTTGCCGTAGACGCGCACGCCGCGATGCGTGGACAGCGTGGCGCCCTCGGAATTGGTGATGCGCGCGTCAACGGCCATGCCGGCCGCCTCGCAGTCATGCGCCAGCGCGATGGCCTGTTCCGGCGTGAGATCCCACGGATGGTAGAGATCGAGGTCGGGGATCTGGCTTGCCATGTCGGCCGGATCGGCGAGCCCGGCGAATTCATCGCGCGAGGTGTGGCGCGCGATGGAACAGGCCTTGGCCACCATCTGCCGCACGGCCTCGGGGCGCAGGTCGGCGCTGCTGGCACTGCCCTTGGCGCCGTTGAAATACACCGTGATGCCCAGGGCGCGGTCGCGCTGGTACTCGATGGTTTCCACCTCGCCCAGCCGCACCGTGACGTTAAGGCCCTGCTGCAGGCTGCAGTCGGCCTCTGCCTGGGTGGCCCCCGCGGCACGGGCCTCGGCCAGCGCCATCGAGACGACATCGGAGAGCTCAGGGATACGCGTGGCGTCAATGGCCTGGGACATAGTCCATAATTGTACGGTATGGAAGAATTCGAAGACGCCCCACTACCGCCCAGCAAGAGTTCGCGCAAGCGGGCCGCCCAAGCGATGCAGAAGCTGGGCGAGCACCTGGTCGCGATGCGCGAGCAGGAACGCTCCCAGCTGCCGCTCAGCGAAACACTGCGCGAGGCGATTGCCGAAGCCCGGCGCCTGACCAGCCGCGGCGCGCTGGCGCGGCAGTTCCAGTACATCGGCAAGCTGATGCGGGAAGAAGACGTGCCGGCCATCGAGGCCGCCCTGGTCGCCCAGGACGAGGCCCAGAAGGCCCGTGCTAGACTTCGCAAATGAAACCGCTGGTCGGCATCATCATGGGCTCCACTTCCGACTGGGAGACCCTCAAGCCGGCGGCAGACATGCTGGAACAGCTGGGAGTGGCGCACGAGGTGCGCGTGGTTTCGGCCCATCGCACCCCCGACCTGCTGTTCGAATATGCCTCGGCGGCTGAATCTCGCGGGCTCATGGCCATCATCGCCGGCGCCGGTGGCGCGGCTCATCTGCCAGGCATGACGGCCGCCAAGACGCGCGTTCCGGTGCTGGGCGTGCCCGTCACCAGCAAGGCGCTGAACGGCATCGATTCGCTGCTCTCGATCGTCCAGATGCCCAAGGGCGTGCCGGTGGCGACGTTCGCGATCGGCGCTGCCGGCGCGGCCAATGCCGCGCTGTTCGCCGCGGCCATCGTCGCGCTGGGCAATCCGGCGGTAGCCAACGCACTCGCCAGCTTCCGCCAGTCGCAGACCGAGGCGGTGCTGGCGCAGCCGGATCCCCGCAAGGCGCCATGACAGTCGGCGTGCTGGGGGCCGGCCAGCTGGGCAGGATGTTGGCCCTGGCCGGCTACCCGCTGGGCCTGGATTTCCTGTTCCTCGATCGCGAGCCGGGCACACCCTCGCACCAGGTCGCACCCTCGCTGTTCGGCAGCTTCACCGATCCGGCGCTGCTCGATGAGATCGCCTCGCGCAGCGAGGTGGTCACCTTCGACTGGGAGAACGTGCCCGCCGAGGCGCTGGAACGACTTGCGCAGCGCACGCGCATCGCGCCGCCGCCGCTGGCGCTGGCCACCGCGCAGGATCGCCTGCTCGAGAAGGAACTCTTCGCGCGCCTGAAGGTGCCCACCAACCGCAATCGCGCGGTGGATTCACTGGCCGACCTGCGCCGCGCCGCAGCCGAGATCGGGCTACCCGGCGTGCTCAAGACCCGCCGGCTGGGCTACGACGGCAAGGGACAGCAGGTCATCCGCGGCGACAAGGACATCGAATCCGCGTGGCAGGCGCTGGGCAACTCACCGCTGCTGTACGAGGCCATGGTGCCTTTCGACTACGAAGTCTCGGCCATCGGCGTGCGCTCGCGCAGCGGCGAGTTCCGCATGTACCCGCTGAACCGCAACCTGCACCAGGGCGGCATCCTCAGGCTGACGCGCGCGCCATGGAAGTCGGCCGCGCTGGAAGCCGCGGCACGGCGCACGCTCAAACGCGTGATGGAGCATTTCGACTACGTCGGCGTGCTGGCCATCGAGTTCTTCGTGCAGCGCGGCCGGCTGCTGGCCAACGAGATGGCGCCCCGCGTGCACAACTCCGGCCACTGGACCATCGAGGGGGCGATAACCAGTCAGTTCGAGAATCATTTGCGCGCGATCTGCGGCATGCCTCTGGGCGACACGGCCGCCCGCGGCCACAGCGGCATGCTGAATCTGATCGGCGCCATGCCGCAGCGGGAGTGGCTGCTGGGCCAGGCCGGACTGCATCTGCACGATTACGGTAAATCTCCACGGCCCGGCCGCAAGCTCGGGCATGTCACTTTCGTCGAAACCACGGCCCGGGCGGCCGATCTGCGGGCCAACCGGCTGCTGCGGCGGATCGAATCCCTCTAGAATCGGGCGCTGTCATGTACACCGACCTGTTCAGACTGCGAGAACTGCCCTTCCGGCTCAGCCCGGATCCGGAATTCCTGTACCTGTCGAAGAACCACTCCCGCGCCAAGGCGTACATGGAGTCGACGATCTGGTTCACCGACGGGTTCGTGGTGATCACCGGCGAGATCGGCGCGGGCAAGACCACGCTGATCGAAACCTTCCTGCGCGAGCTTGAAAAAGACGTCGTCGTCGCGCAGATCAACCAGACCCAGGTCTCGGCCGTCGAGTTCCTGCAGGCCGTGCTGGTGCAGTTCGGCTTCTCGCCCTTCAAGATGAAGAAGGCGGAGCTGATCGCGACGCTGAACAGCTTCCTCATCGAGCAGTACGCGGCCGGACGCAAGGTGCTGCTGATCATCGACGAGGCGCAGAACCTCTCGCAGCGCACGCTCGAAGAGGTGCGCATGCTGTCGGGCGTCGAGACCACCAAGGACAAGGTGCTGCGCATCATCCTGGCCGGCCAGCCCGAACTGAACGCCAAGCTCGACTCGCCGGAACTGGTGCAGCTGGCGCAGCGCGTGCGACTGCGCTTCCACCTCACCGCCCTCACCGACGAGGACACGCGCGGCTACATCCTGCACCGGCTGGAAGTGGCTGGCTCCGGCGGGCGCGAGATCTTCGCGCCGGACTGCTTCGATATCATCTACCGCTATTCAGGCGGCGTGCCCCGGCTGGTGAACACGCTGTGTGAAACCGCGATGATGTCGGCCTTCACCGCGGATCGCGACCATGTGCTGGCGGATGATGTGCGGGCAGCGATCCAGGAGCTGCAGTGGCCTGAATTCGCCGAACGCAGCGCCATCCGGCGGCCAGTGCAGTCGCCTGCGCAGCCTGCCCCGTCGGCATCCGACACCGCGAGCACGGACACCTCTTCCACTGGCCGGTTCGGCACGGCATCGCGCCGGGGTCCGGGCCTGTATGTCGGACCGAACGACACGAGCACGCACGAGGCCGTGCCGGACACGCCGCTGGCCAAGCTCATCGTCGTCACCGACGGCCGCACCGTGGGCGAATTGGCGCTGCGCACGGGCCGCACCATCATCGGTCGCACGCCCGACAACGACCTGCAGATCGACAGCCGCTTCGTGAGCCGGCATCACTGCCAGATCATCACCAAGCCCAATGCCTGCGTCGTCGAGGATCTGAACAGCACCAACGGCATCACGGTCAAATCCAAGCGCGTGCGCCGGCACAATCTCAACGATGGCGACGTGGTCACCATCGGACGGCACGACCTGATCTACATCGACGAACGCACGGGTCCCCGCAACGCCCAGACCGGCAGCCATCCCGCCGCGGAGGCCGAAGACTCCGCATCGACCTCGCACGGCGAGACGCAGGTTCTCTGACACCCGCGCCCATGCAGAACCCCGGAACCGGAAACGCGTCCGCGTCCATCAATCCGGCAACCGGCGAAGCCCTTGCGCACTGGCCTTACGCGGATCCGCCGCAGATCGAACGCTGCATCGAGGCGGCCGCGAGCGCCGCGGCCGCCTGGCGGCGTGTTCCCCCTCAAGAGCGCGGTGTGATGCTGCGGGCCACTGCGGCCGGACTGCGCGCCCGCAAGGCGGAACTGGCGCGCCTGGTCACGCTCGAGATGGGCAAGCCGATCACCGAGGCCGAGGCCGAGGTTGAGAAATCCGCCTGGAACTGCGACTACGTGGCCGAGCAGGGCCCGGGCTGGCTGGCCGATGACGTGGTGCCGACGCAGGCCCGCAGCAGCTATGTGTCGCATCTGCCGCTGGGCGTGGTGCTGAGCATCCTGCCGTGGAATTTTCCCGTGTGGCAGGTGTTCCGCTGCGCCGCGGGCGCGCTGATGGCGGGCAACTCGCTGCTGCTGAAGCATGCTCCCAACGTGCAGGGCTGCGCGGAGCTGATCACGAGGATCATTGCCGAAGCCGGCGCGCCCGCCGGCCTGTTCCAGAACCTGCATGCGCCGGTGGAGGCCATCGCCGGCATCATCGCCGATCGCCGCGTCGCGGCCGTGACGCTGACGGGCAGTCCTGCCGCCGGCGGCAAGGTGGCCGCGCAGGCCGGTGCCGCGTGCAAGAAATCCGTGCTGGAACTGGGCGGCTCCGATGCCTTCATCGTGCTCGCCGATGCAGACCTGCCGGCCGCGGTGGCCGCCGCCGTGCGCGCGCGCTTCACCAACTGCGGCCAGGTGTGCCTGGCGGCCAAGCGATTCTTCATCGAAGCGCGCATCGCGGAGGAGTTCACCGCGAGATTCACCGCCGCGGCGACGGCGCTGCGCAGTGGCGATCCCCTGCACCGGGACACGCAGATCGGACCGATGGCCCGCGCCGACCTGCGCGAACAACTGGAAGCGCAGGTGGCCTCTTCGGTGAAATCCGGCGCCCGGGTGCTGGCGGGCGCAACACGCGGCGATGCCCCCGGCTGGTTCTACGCGCCCACCGTGCTCGATGCTGTGACACCGGACATGCCCGTGGTGGCGCAGGAAACCTTCGGCCCCGTGGCGGCGCTGCAGGTGGCGCGCGATGCGGATGAGGCCGTGGCCATGACCAATGCCTCGGAGTTCGGCCTGTCGACAATGCTGTGGACCGCCGACCTGGAACGCGCCGCGCGGCTCGCGCGCCGGTTCGAGGTGGGCGGCGTTTTCGTGAACAGCGTGACCGCGTCTGATCCGCGCCTGCCCGTGGGGGGCGTGAAGCTTTCAGGCTACGGGCGCGAACTCGGTCGCACCGGCATGCTGGAGCTGTGCAACCTGCAGACGGTGTGGATCGGCTAGTTCGTTCCGCCCACGGTCATGGCATCGATGCGCAGCGTGGGCTGGCCCACGCCCACCGGCACGCTCTGGCCTTCCTTGCCGCAGGTGCCCACGCCATCGTCGAGCTTCAGGTCGTTGCCCACCATCGACACGCGCGTCAGCACGTCGGGACCATTGCCGATCAGCGTGGCGCCCCTGATGGGCCGCGTGACGCGGCCGTTCTCGATGAGGTAGGCCTCGCTGGCCGAGAACACGAACTTGCCGGAGGTGATGTCCACCTGCCCGCCGCCGAAATTCACCGCGTAGATGCCCTTTTCCACCGAGGCGAGGATTTCCCCCGGGTCGTGGGAGCCCGCGCGCATGTAGGTGTTGGTCATGCGCGGCAGCGTCATGTGCGCGAAGGATTCACGCCGGCCGTTGCCGGTGGACTTCACGCCCATCAGCCGCGCGTTGTGTGAATCCTGCAGGTAGCCCTTGAGCACGCCGTTCTCGATCAGCGTGGTGCACTGCGTGGGCGTGCCCTCGTCATCGATGTTCAGCGAACCACGGCGCGCGGCCAGCGTGCCGTCATCCACCACGGTGATGGACTCGCTGGCCACCTTCTCGCCCACGCGGTTGCTGAAGGCAGAGGTGCCCTTGCGGTTGAAGTCCCCTTCCAGGCCGTGGCCAATGGCCTCATGCAGCAGGATGCCGGGCCAGCCGGGACCCAGCACCACCGTCATCTGCCCCGCGGGCGCGGGAACGGCTTCGAGGTTGACCAGCGCCTGGCGCACGGCCTCGCGGGCAAGCGCGATCGGGCGATCGCCCGCCATCAGTTCGGTGAGCGAGTAGCGACCACCAGCTCCGGCATAGCCCTGCTCGCGCCGGCCATCCTTCTCGGCCAGCACGGAGACATTGAAGCGCACCAGCGGACGCACGTCGGCCGCCAGGTGCCCGTCGGAGGTGGCGACCAGCACGATTTCATGCACGGCATGCATGCTCGCCATCACCTGCACGATGCGCGGATCCATGGCGCGGGTCTCGCGATCCACGCGCGTGAGCCACTCGATCTTGGCCGCATCTTCCATGCTGGTCAGCGGGTCGACGGGCAGGTACAGCGAATGCGGCGCCTGCCGCTGCCAGGCCTGCACACCCTTGCCCGGCGACTGCCTGGCGATCGCGCGCGCCGCGCGCGATGCCTCTTCGAGCGCAGCGGGCTGGATCTCGTCGGAATAGGCGAAACCGGTTTTCTCGCCGGCAATGGCGCGCACACCCACGCCTTCCTCGATGCTGGCGCTGCCTTCCTTGACGATGCCGTCCTCGAGCGCCCAGGACTCTTCATGCGACACCTGGAAATACAGGTCGGCGGCATCGATGGCGTGGCCCATCACCAGACCCAGCATGCGGTCCAGGTGCTGCTCGTCCAGGCCCCCGGGGGCCAGGATGGCGCGGCGGGCCAGGCCCAGGGTATCGGTCTGTGCCAAGGAACTCTCCTGCAATGTCAGCTGATTGTGCGCCCGAGCACGCGATGTTCAAGGGCCGGGAATTCGCTGCGCACGCGCGCCTGGCGGGCGAAGTCCACGTCGGCCAGCGCCAGGCCTTCCCCGGTCGGCAGTTCCGCCAGCACGCGTCCCCAGCAGTCGATCACGGCGCTGTGGCCGAAGGTCTGACGTCCGTTCTGGTGGGTTCCGACCTGGGCGGCAGCCACCAGCGCGCAGAGGTTCTCCACGGCGCGGGCGCGCAGCAGCAGGTGCCAGTGGGCTTCGCCGGTGGGCACGGTGAAGGCGGCCGACACCACGAAAGCCTCGGCGCCCGCATCGAGCATGCGGCGGAACAGTTCCGGGAAGCGCAGGTCGTAGCACACGGCAACGCCGATGCGCCCCGCGGGCGTGTCGAACACGCCAATGCCGCGCCCCGGCACCATGCCCGCGGACTCCCGATGGCTTTCGGCGGCGTCCGGCACGTTCACGTCGAACAGGTGGATCTTGTCGTAGCGGCCGATGCGCCGGCCGTCGGGGCCGTACACCAGGCTGGCTGCGGCTACACGCTCCTCGCCGGGCACGCGAATGGGAAAGGTGCCGGCCACCACCGTGATGCCGAACTCACGCGCGCACGCGGCCAGCTGGTTCTGCACCGGGCCATCGCCGTCGGTCTCGGCAATGGCGCGCTTGTCGCGCTCTTTCAGCGCCATCAGCGCGAAGTTCTCGGGCAGCACGGCAAGCGTTGCGCCCTGCGCCGCGGCCTCGCCCAGCAGGCGCCGCGCGGTGTCCACGTTGGCGGCCACATCCAGTCCCGAACACATCTGCACTGCAGCGCATTTCATGCGAGCACCACATCGTATTGATCTATGCCGTACAGCGGCTCGGCCTGCAGCCTGATCGGCCGGCCCACCTGCGTTTCCAGCTCCGCCAGCACGGTGGATTCCTCTTCCTGCAGCCAGCTCACCACGTCCTGGTGCGCCAGCACCACCAGCTCGTCGCTGTTGAACTGGCGGCTCTGGCGCATCAGTTCGCGGAAGATCTCGTGGCTCACCGTTTCGGGCGTGCGCAGGAAGCCGCGTCCCTGGCACGCGGGGCACGCCGAACACAGCAGGTGCTCCAGGCTCTCGCGCGTGCGCTTGCGGGTCATCTCCACCAGTCCCAGCGGCGAGACGCTGGCGATGTGCGTCTGCGCGCGGTCCTCGGCCAGCGCCGCCTGCAGCGCGTCGAGCAGCGCCTGGCGGTGATCGGCATCCTGCATGTCGATGAAGTCGAGCACGATGATGCCGCCGAGGTTTCGCACCCGCAGCTGCCGCGCGATGGTCACCGCGGCCTCGAGGTTGGTGCGGAAGATGGTCTCTTCCAGGTTGCGGTGGCCCACGTAGCCACCGGTGTTCACGTCCACCGTGGTCATGGCTTCGGTCTGCTGGATGACGATGTGGCCGCCGGACTTCAGCGGCACCCGCGCCTCCAGCGCGCGGTTGATCTCATCCTCGATGCCGTGCAGGTCGAAGATGGGGCGCGAGGCCTGGTACAGCTCGATGCGGTCGGCATAGTCGGGCATGAACGAGCGCGTGAACTCCATCATGCGCGCGTATTCTTCCGGCGAATCCACCAGCACGCGCCGCACCTCGGTGCGCAGCTCGTCGCGCAGCACGCGCGTGGACAGCGGCAGGTCCTCGTGCACCAGGTTGCCGGCCCCTGTCTGCAGCGAGCGCTCGCGCACATGCGCCCACAGCCGCTGCAGGAACAGCATGTCGGCATGCAGCGCCTCGAGCGGCGCGCCCATCGCGGCCGTGCGCACGATGTAGCCGCCCTTCGTGCCGCCATTGGCCACGCCCTGCTCGGCCAGCGTCGCCACCAGCTCGCGCAGGCGGTTGCGCTCGGTCTCGGATTCGATGCGCGAGGAAACACCCACGCGCGCGCCGCGCGGCATGAACACCAGGTAGCGCGAAGGCAGCGACACATGGGTCGAGAGCCGCGCGCCCTTGGTGCCCAGCGGATCCTTGACCACCTGCACCAGCAGTTCGTCGCCCTCGCGCACCAGCGTGCGGATGTCGGTTTCGCCCGGCGCCTCGCGCTGCTCGTGCGCGTCGTTGCCCGGATCGGGCGGCGGACCCAGGATGTCGGCCACGTGCAGGAAGGCCGTGCGCGCGAGGCCAATCTCGAGGAACGCCGCCTGCATGCCCGGCAGCACGCGCGACACACGACCCTTGTAGAGGTTGCTCACCAGGCCGCGCCGGCTGGCGCGCTCGATGAACAGTTCCTGCAGCGCGCCGTTCTCCAGCAGCGCGGCGCGGGTTTCGCGCGGGGCGGCGTTGACCAGGATCTCGATGTTCATTCAGCGCTCGCTCCGTAATCCAGCAGCCTGCAGCAGCGAGGCGGTCTCGTACAAGGGTAGCCCCATCACGCCCGAGTAGCTGCCGCGAATATGTTCGATGAACACCGCTCCCAGCCCCTGGATGGCGTAGGCGCCAGCCTTGCCCTCGGGCTCGCCGCTGGCCCAGTAGGCGTCGATCTCGGCAGGCGCGAGGGCGCGCATCCGCACCTCGGTGACGCTCAGCGCGTCCCGCACCGGGCCGCCGCCAGGCAGCGCCAGCGCGACGGCGGACATCACCTCGTGGCTGCGCCCGGACAGCGCGCCGAGCATGCGACGCGCGTCGGCCGCATCGCGCGGCTTGCCGTACACCTCGCCGTCCAGCACCACGATCGTGTCCGATCCCAGCGCCGCGCGGCCGCCGCCGTCACGCATCCTGCCGGCCACCGCCTTTTCGCGCGCCAGGCGCCGGGCGAGTGCCGACGGCGCCTCGCCGGGCTGCGCCGACTCGTCGATGTCCACGGCCAGCACCACATGCGGCACGCCAATCTGCGTGAGCAGTTCGCGCCGGCGGGGCGAGGCGGAAGCCAGCACGATGGTGTCCGGGGAAGTGTTCATTCGCGGTGGTAGGGGTGGCCGTCGAGCAGCGTCACGGCGCGGTAGATCTGTTCGGCGAAAACCACGCGCACCAGCGCATGCGGCAGTGTCAGCGCGGACAGCGACCAGCGCTCATCGGCACGCTCCAGCACGGCGGGCGCGAACCCGTCCGCGCCGCCCACCAGGAAGCCCAGGTCGCGGCCTTCCTGCAGCCGCTTGCCCAGCCACTGCGACAGCTCCACGCTGGTGCGCGTCCTGCCGCGCTCATCGAGCGCCACCACGTAGTGGTCGGGTTTCACCGCTGCCAGCAGCCTGCGCCCCTCTTCTTCCATGGCGCGGACCACATCGCCGCTGCCGCGCTTCACGGCAGGCACTTCGATCAGGTTGATGGGCAGTCGCGCCTTCAGGCGCTGCGCGTATTCGCCGAATCCCTGCTGAATCCAGGCCGGCATGCGCTGTCCCACGGCAATCAGCGACAGGCGCATGGGAACAATGTGTCAGCGCTTCGCGCGCGGACCTGCCTTCTTCTTCGCAGGCTGGGCGCGAGGCGCGCGCTTGCCCTTCGAGGCCGGGGACTTCTTCGCGCGCGGCGCGGCACGGGCCGGCTTGCGGCTCCTGGCGGGCTTGGCGGGCTTGGCGGGCTTGCTGACCTTGCCGGGTTTCGACGGCGAGACATCCCACAGGCCCTCGAGCCCGTAGAACTCGCGCACGCGGGGCAGCATCACGTGCACGATCACGTCGTTCAGGTCGACCAGCACCCATTCGCCATCACGCTCGCCCTCCATGCCCATCGGGCGAAATCCCGCGGCCTTGGCCTTCTGCACCACGCTGTCGGCGATGGAGCGCACATGGCGATCGGAATTGCCCGAGGCGAGGATCATGCAGTCGGCCACGTCGGTGACCTTGCGCACGTCCATCACCTTGACGTTGACTGCTTTCATGTCGCCGAGGGCGGCGACGACGGTCTTGACCAGGGCTGCGCGAGCCGGCGGGCGGGAGTTCTTGGCGGCTGTCATTGGCGCTCAGCATACCATCCCGTCTCCCGCAGCAGCTTGCAGACGCTGTCGGGAACGAGAAACCGCGGGTCGCGACCACGGGCGATCAGCGCCCGCAGATCGGTGGAAGAGATTTCCAGCTGCGTCACGGCATGCACGTAGATGCGGCCGGCCGTCGCATCGTGCAGGTCACGGACCGAACCGGTGCCGTGGTCGACCATTACCTCGCCCAGCGGGCCCTGGGTGGGCGCCTTCCATCCCGGCCGGTGCGCCACCACCACATTCGCGAGTTCCAGGATTTCGCGCCAGCGGTGCCAATTCGGCAGCCCCAGGAAGGCATCCATGCCCAGCAGCAGGCAGATGGAGCGCTGCGGGAATTCGCCACGCAGTTCGCCCAGCGTATCGACCGAGTAGGACAGGCCACTGCGACGGGTTTCGCGGTCGTCGACGCAGAATCCGGGCTGGTCGGCCACCGCGGCCTGCACCATGGCCAGACGCTCCTCGGCGCTGGCCTGGGTCTGGTCTCGATGCGGTGGATTGCCCGTGGGCAGGAAGCGCACCTCGGCCAGGCGCACGGCTTCGCGCAGTTCGAAGGCGGTGCGCAGATGCCCGTAGTGGATGGGATCGAACGTGCCACCGAAAACACCCATGGGCCCCTGGCCCGTCGCGCGCTCGTTGCTCATGCGGCTCCTGTTGTGGCCGGCAGCACGCTGCGGGCCGAGGCGAACTCGGCCACCAGCAGCGACAGTTCGTCCCAGGCATGGCCTGCCTGCCGTCCCTTGATGATGCGATCGGCGCTGGCCATCCGGCCCTCCAGTCGCGCGAAAAAGGCCCTGCCCAGCGGCTTCAGGCGTGCCGCCGCGGCAGGCAGATATGTCTTGTTGCGAGACCAGACGCCGCTGATCGGCGGGCCCGGCAGAAGCACCTGCCACAGCGCGCGCATTTCCTGCCAAACGGACCAGAGCACCAGCGTGGGCTCCACCCCTTCGGCCTTGAGTCCGGCCAGAACACGCAGCGAACGCGACAGATCGCCGCGCAGCACAGCCTCGCCCAGCTGTGCGACATCGTAGCGGCTGCTCTGCGATGCGCTGACCAGCACTTCGTTCACGCCGATCCGGCTGTAGCCGGCCAGCTGCAGCTTGGTGAGCTCCTGCGAGGCCGCGAGCAGGTTGCCCTCGCATTGCTGCGCCAGCGCCTGCACGGCCTCGTCATCCAGCGTGAGCTCCAGCGCAGTGGCCCGCGAGCGCAGCCACGCGGGGAACTGCGCCAGCGGCACCTGCGCGGAATCCACCCAGAGTCCCGCGGCGTCCAACCCCTGCACCCAGGCCGCCTTCTGCGCAGTCCAGTCGAGCTCGCCGGTGATGACCAGCAGCAGCAGGTCGGGCCCCGCCAGGCTCGTCAGCTCCTGGAGCATGGCGGAGCCCTGCACGCCCGGCTTGCTCCCCGGAATGCGGATCTCGAGCACGCGGCGCGAGGCGAACAGCGACAGCGCCTGCGCCGAGGCGAAGATCTCGTCCCACGGGCCGCTGTTGGCCCGGTCGATGAAGAACACCTCGCGCTCGGTGAATCCGGCGGCGCGGGCGGCGGCGCGGATGGCGTCGGCGGCCTCGCCCGCCTGCAGCGGTTCATCGCCGGAGAGCAGGCACACGGGCGGCAGGCCGCGCTTGAGGGCGGCAGGGAGCTTTTCCGGGCTGGTTTTCAAGGGCGTTATTATAGGGGCAGAGCCCTCGAGGTACCCCCATGCCCACGCTTTTCGAACGCATCGTGGCCGGCGAACTGCCGGCCGACATCGTCTATCGCGACGATGAGATCACCGCCTTTCGCGACATCCGGCCGCAGGCGCCAGTGCACATCCTCATCATTCCCAACAAGCCCATTCCCACGGTCAACGACATCACCGATGCCGACGCGCCGCTGGTGGGGCGGCTGTTCCTGGTGGCGCGCGACCTGGCGAAGCAGCTGGGCATTGCCGCCGACGGCTACCGCCTGATCGTGAACTGCAATTCGCATGGCGGGCAGGAGGTGTATCACCTGCACCTGCACCTGGTGGGTGGCGCCCCGCTGGGCCCGATGACGGTGAAGCGATGAGTGCCGCCCGCACGCGCGGCCGCGCAAAGGCAAAGGCCCGCAAGCCCGTGGCGGCGAAGCGCGTCGCCCCCCGGCGCACGGCACGCAAGACCGCGGCTCCGGCCGACGGCCTCTATCCCCGGCTTCGCACCAACCGCACCGGCCGGCTGCGCGTCTCGCCGGTGCACGAGCTGTATTTCGAGGAAAGCGGCAACGCGGCCGGCAAGCCGGTGGTGTTCCTGCATGGCGGACCCGGCGGCGGCACCAACCCCGAGATGCGCCGCTTCTTCGATCCGAAGCGCTACCGCATCGTGCTGTTCGACCAGCGTGGCTGCGGCAGGAGCACGCCGCACGCGAGCCTCCAGGACAACACCACCTGGGATCTGGTTGGCGACATCGAACGGCTGCGCGAACACCTGGGCATCGAGCGCTGGCAGGTGTTCGGCGGCAGCTGGGGATCAACGCTCGCGCTGGCCTACGCGCAGAAGCATCCCGACCGCGTCACCGAACTGGTGCTCAGGGGAATATTCCTGCTGCGCCGCTCGGAGCTCGAGTGGTTCTACCAGAGCAGCGAGGGCGCGGCCTCGCTGTTCCCGGACCTGTGGGAACAGTACATCGCCCCGATTCCCGAGGAAGAGCGCTACGACATGATGGGCGCCTACTACCGCCGGCTGACCAGCAGCGATGCAGCCGAGCGCAATGCGGCGGCGCGCGCCTGGTCGATCTGGGAAGGCGCCACCAGCCACCTGCGCATGGATCCCGGCTACGTGGCCAAGTTCAAGGACGCCGAGTATGCGGCGGCCTTCGCGCGCATCGAGTGCCACTACTTCGTGAATGGCGGCTTCCTCGACGCCGATGACCAGCTGCTGCGCGACGTGGTGAAGATCCGCCACATCCCGGCCACTATCGTGCAGGGCCGCTACGACGTGGTGTGCCCGATGCGAAGCGCCTGGCACCTGCACCGGGCCTGGCCGGAAGCCGAACTGGTGGTGGTGCCGGATGCAGGGCACTCGGCCTTCGAACCGGGCATCGCCCGCGCGCTGCGCAAGGCCGCCGACGGGTACTCGCGCGGCGGCCGGGGCAAGTGACCCCGGGCGCATCGCCGGTCCGCAGCCTTGCCCAGACCGGCAGGCTGCAGCGGCCGGAAGCGCTGCGGGTGGAAGGCGCGCAGATCGAGAGACTGCGACGCAGGCGCGGCGACGAGCCGGAAATGCACTACCCGGCGGACGCCAGGTCCCAGGGCATCGATGGCCTGGTGATGGTGGATCTGCTCATCACACCCGAGGGCTATGTGCAGGAAGCGCAGGTCGTCACGGAGTCTCCGGCCGACGCGGGTTTCGGACTGGCGGCGCTTGATGTGGTGAAGACCTGGGAATTCGACAACGAGTTCAAGCGACTGGTGCTGATGACGGTGTCGGTGTTGTTCCTGCCCTGAACGGGATCTCGCACCAGAATGTCGACCCGGTGCCGGGTTGACTGGTGACCCCGATCTCCCCGCCCATCATCTCGACCAGGTTCCTGCAGATCGTGAGCCCCAGACCCGTACCGCCAAAGCGGCGAGTCGTGGTTTCATCCGCCTGGCTGAAGGCATCGAATATCCGCTGCTGGGCCTGCGGTTCGATGCCGATGCCGGTGTCACTGACTTCGAAGCGGACCACCACGCTGGAGTCGTCCGTGCGCGCAACTCCAGCGCGCACGAGCACGCGACCCAGGTCGGTGAACTTCACGGCGTTGCTTAGCAGGTTCATCAGCACCTGCCGGACACGCAGCCCATCGCCCAGCAGTTGCGATGGCAGCGCGGGCGATATCTCCGTGACCAGGTCGATACCCTTCTTGCCGGCCTGGGGCGCCAGCAGATCGACGCACTCGTGGACGAGGCTCCGCAGCTCGAAAGGCTCGCAGGCCAGGCGAAGCTTGCCCGCCTCGATCTTGGAAAAGTCGAGTATGTCGCTGATGATCTGCAGCAACGTCTCGGCGGACCGGGATATGGTCTGCGTGTATTGCCGCTGCCGCGCATCAAGCTGGGATTCGGCGAGCAGTTCCGTCATGCCGATGACGCCATTCATGGGCGTGCGTATTTCATGGCTCATGCGGGCCAGGAAACTGTTCTTGGCGGCATTGGCCTCGGCCAGTTCGGCATTGCGCAGTCGCAGTTCGGCCGTGCGCTGGTCCACCTCGGTAGCCAGCCGGCGGGCGTATGCCTGCTCCCGGCGCAGGCGCTGCACATGCTGGCGAAACACCGCCGCCGCCACCAGCAGCGCCAGCGCGGCATAGGCAAGGTACGCCCACCATGTGCGCCACGGCGCTGGCAGGACTGAAATCCGCAGCCGCAGGCCGTCCTCGTTCCAGACCGAGTCGGCCGAGGCGGCGCGGACCTTGAACACGTAGTCACCCGCGCCAAGGTTGGTGTAGCGGGCACGGCGCTCATTGCCCAGCGCAACCCATTCCGTGTCGAATCCCTCCAGCTGGTATGCATACTGGTTGTAACGCGGATCAACGAAGTCCAGCGCGGCGAACTCCAGCAGCAGCACGTTCTGGTCGTACTCGAGCGTGAGGTGATCCAGCAGATGGACAGCCGTCGCGCCCTGCAGCGGCTGGTTGAGCACGCTCACCGCCGTCAGCACAACAGGGGGCGGCAGGTTGTTCTGCTCCAGTTCGTCGGGATCGAAATAGTTGTAACCGTCATTGCCGCCGAATACCAGCCACCCAGCGGCCGTGCGAAAGCTCGCGCCGGAACTGAACTCTTCACCCTGGGCACCGTGACTGGCACGGAACGTGCGCACCGATTTCGTCCTCGGATCCACCCGCATCAGTCCGTTGTTCGACGGCAGCCAGAGCATTCCGGCGTTGTCCTCCTCGATTCCATAGATCACATCGTTGGACAACCCGTTGGCCTGGGACAGGTTCGCGAAGCGCATCGCGGCAGGGGTCACCGTGAGATCGACAACGTGGTCAAGACCACCGCCACCGGTTCCGATCCAGAGCGTCCCGGCACGATCCAGATGCAGGGAATAGACGGAATCGAACGCCAGGCTGTCCGCGCGGGCCGAATCATGGCGGAACTGGTGAACCAGGCCGCCGTTCGCATCGAGCAGCAGCAGGCCATCGCCGGCGGTTGCAACCCAGATGCGGCCCTGCGGATCCTCCTGGATCGCCGCTGCACGCACCCGCTCGAACCAGGGCGCGGTACCCGTGGTATCCCGTTGACGGCGCATCACCCCCGTGCGCGGATCATAGGTACTGACGCCGCCTTCGAAAGTACCGATCCAGATGCGCCCGGTGTGATCCTCGTGGAGGCTCATGATGCCGTTCGCGCCAAGACCCGCAGCATCGCCGCCCGTGGCTCGAAAGTTGACGACGCTGCCGTCGACGGCAAGCCGCGTGAGCCCGTTGCTCATCGTGCCGATCCACAACTGTCCGAGCCTGTCATTCATCAGCGACATGACGCGTTCATCATTGAAGGCCTGGCGTCCGCCGCGGAAGTAAGGATCGATCGGCACGAGTTGCTGAGAGCCCGGCGCCAGTCGCAGCAACCCTGCTCCCAGTGTGCCGACCCACAGGCCACCATCGGGCGCATCGGCGAAAGACGTCAGTATCTCGCCGCCGCCGAACCACTCTGGCGCACGCGGCCCGAGCGACCAACTGCGCGGGTTCCAGCGACTGGCGCCGCCAGTCTTGGTGCCCACCCACAGCAGACCGCTGCGGTCCTCGGCTATGGCGGTGACGAAATGATCCGCGATGCTGTGCGGATCATCTCGCTCGTGCTGGTAGCGGTGAAAAGTGCCGGTTTCCCGGCTCAGCAGGTCCAGGCCCGCAGCGGTTCCAACCCAAAGCCGACCCTGGGTGTCTTCGTAGACTTCGCGCACATCATCGCTGCTGAGTGAGGCCAGGTCCCGCGCGCGATGCCGGTATCCGACGAAACGGCCGCTCGCCGGATCAAAGCGCTGCAGGCCCACGTCGAAACTGCCCAGCCATATTGCGCCGCTTCGATCCTGGATCAGCGACATGAGCTTGTGCTCGCTGCCGGTCACGGCTGGCGGGACATGGTGCTTGAAGCGGTTGCCTGAACCCAGGTACTGATCAAGGCCTGCGCCAGTGCCCACCCAGATCGTGCCGTCGCGGTCCTCCAGCACCGCATAGACATTGCTGTTGCTGCCGAGCGATTCCGGGCGCGACGGATCGTGCGCGAGGCGCGCGACCTTGCCGGTAACCGGATCGAGCACGCTGATGCCTGCATTGCGCGTGGCGGCCCAGACCTTGCCGCTTCGGTCCACCAGCAGGTCGCGGACGGAATCGTTGCCCAACGATTGTGCGTCGCCCGGCACGTTGCGATAGCTGCGGATGCGATCGGTGCGCCGATTCCAGACCGCCACGCCACCGCCTTCCGTCGCGATCCATATGTTGCCGGCCTTGTCTTCGGCCAGCGCCCAGATGTAGTCGCTGGCAAGGCCATCGGGCCGACTGCGTTCGAGTTTGAAGCGGCGCACGTTCGCGCCATCGTAGCGATCGAGCCCATTCTCGGTGGCCAGCCAGATGAAGCCCTGCGAATCCTGCAGCACGTCATTGACGCTCGCCTGCGACAGGCCATCGGCCATGGTCAAGTGCGTGAACACCATGGGCGCCTGGTCAGCAGCACGACCTGCTGTCGCAACCAGCACGATGCAGGCGGCAAGCGTGGCAGCGACATGGCGGGTGGTGATCATGGAGCGGCTATGCAGAGCGGGCGACTTGCTGACGGGGGATGATAGCACCCGCAGCATCCTGCTCTGGCCTATACCCTGCAGCTACCGGTCAGCTTTCCATCCGCAGTCACGACCCCCTCGCTGACCAGCCACAAACGGGCGTCCTCGGCGTCGTGCTCGAACCAGGCCCGCGTCGACCCCAGGCGAAAGCTGTACCCCCAGGCATCCATGTCCTCGCAGGCGCGCGCATAGCCGCATTGCGGCAGCTGCATCGCGAGCAGCACCTGCAGGTAGCACACGCCGCATTCCTCGGCATCATCACCACCGGCATCGCGGTCGAGCTGCGCGCGCCGCTCGGGGGACATGCAGATGAAGTGCGCCGCCTCGTGCAGCACCGAATGCAGTGGCGTGTCGGGGCGGGCGTAGAGCACACTGCCCTTGAGGCCGGCCTCGGCATCCCCCCAGTAGCTGCCCGGGATCGACTCTTCCGGGGCCACCAGCCGCAGCTCGAGCCCGTAGCGATCCAGCAGCAGCGCGATGGCGATCCGGTCCAGGCCCGCAAGCCGCAGCATTACTGCAGCGTGGACAGGCGGCGCGTGACAACGCTGGCAAGGTCTCGCGCCAGCGCCTCGCGCAGGATTTCCTTCTCGCGATCCTTGGCGAGCTGGCGACGTTCATCGAAGCTGTAGATGCGGGACAGCTCGAAGGACTCCGGCGCCAGCAGCTCGCGCTGCTGCGCGCGCACCTGGATCTCGACGCGATAGGTCAGCTCATAGTCGGTGGGGATGTTGCGCGCATCCACCGACAGCACGCGCTCGGTCATCTCGTCCTGCAGGATGCGCACTTCGGCGCCGGCGGCCGGAGCCTCGACCAGCGTGGCGCCAGAGGCCGCAAGCGTTGCGCGCAGCGCGCGCGTGAACTCGCTCTGGCGATCGGCCACTTCCAGCCGCACCTGTTCGAGCACCGGCGGCAGCACCTGGCGACCCTGCAGCTGGAAGCCGCAGGCGGCCAGCGCCAGCACGAGCGCGAAGCAGGCAACGGATTGGATAACGCGCATCGGTTTCATCACACCACCACGTTGACCAGCTTGCCCTTCACGACGATCACCTTCTTCGGCTCCCGGCCCTCGAAGAAGCGCCGCACGTTTTCATCGGCCAGCGCCGCTGCCTTCACCACCTCTTCGGCGGCATCGGGCGCCACGCTGACGCGGCCACGCAGCTTGCCGTTGACCTGCACGACGATCTCGACCTGATCCTGCACCAGCGCCGCCGGGTCGGCCTTGCGCCAGCGCGTGCGCCACAACTGGCCGCCCTGTCCCAGCTGCTGCCACAGCTCGTGGCAGACATGCGGCACGATGGGCGACAGGCTCATCACGGCCAGCTCCAGCGCCTCCTGGCGCACAGCCCGTGAAGCGGCGCCGGCAGCGCCCGCATCGGCAGCGTGCCGGCCGATGGCATTCAGCAGTTCCATGACGCTGGCCACGGCGGTGTTGAAGACGCGACGACGGCCGATGTCGTCTTCCACCTTCGCCAGCGTCTGGTGCGCGGTTCGGCGCAGGTCGCGATCGGCGGGGGACAGCGCACCGGCAACCAGCAGCGCGCGCACGTCGGCATCCGCAACGGCACCGCCATTCGATACGTGCTCATAGACCGCCTTCCACAAGCGCCTCAGGAAACGGTTGGCGCCCAGCACGCCCTCGTCGCTCCATTCCAGCGACTGCTCCGGAGGCGCCGTGAACATCATGAACAGCCGCGCGGTGTCGGCGCCGAACTTCTCGGTGAGCAGATTGGGATCAACGCCATTCAGGCGCGACTTCGACATGGTGCCGAAGCCCTCGTAGGTGACTGCGGAGCCATCCTTCTTCAGCGTGGCGCGGCTCTCGCGCGTGGCCGGATCGACCACCAGGTCCACGTCCGCCGGATTGAAATACTCGCGGCGGCCCGCGCCACTGGTGCGCACGAAGATGTGATTCAGCACCATGCCCTGCGTGAGCAGGTTGGCGAAGGGTTCGGGCGTCTTCACCAGCCCCATCTCGTTCATCACCCGCGTCCAGAAGCGCGAGTAGAGCAGATGCAGGATGGCGTGCTCGATGCCGCCGATGTACTGGTCCACCGGCAGCCAGTAATTGGCGCGCGCATCGACCATGGCATCGTTGTTGCCGCTGCTGGCGAAGCGCAGGAAATACCAGGACGAATCCACGAAGGTGTCCATGGTGTCGGTTTCGCGCCGCGCATCGCCGCCGCAGGTCGGGCATTTGCACTGGTAAAACGCAGGCGTCTTGCCCAGCGGATTGCCGCTGCCATCGGGCACCAGGTTCTCGGGCAGGCGCACGGGCAGGTCCTTGTCGGGCACCGGCACATCGCCGCACGCGGGGCAATGGATGAGCGGGATCGGGCAGCCCCAGTAGCGCTGGCGCGAAATGCCCCAGTCGCGCAGGCGGAACTGCACGCGCTTCTGGCCCAGCGACTTCGACGCCAGCGTCGCGGCGATGGCATCCACCGCGGCGGCTGAGCTGAGTCCGTTGAAGGCGCCGGAATCCACCAGCACGCCGTGCTCGGCAAAGGCTTCCTGCCAGGGCGCGGCCACGCTTTCGTATTTGCCGCTGGTGGAGGCGATGACCGTCTTCACCGGCAGCGAGTATTTCTGCGCGAACTCGAAGTCGCGCTCGTCATGCGCCGGCACGGCCATCACCGCGCCCTCGCCATAGCCCATCAGCACGTAGTTGGCCACCCACACCGGCAGGCGTTCGCCGGTGAGCGGATGCTGCACATGCAGTCCCGTGGGCAGGCCCTTCTTCTCCTGCGTGGCGAGGTCGGCCTCCATCGTGCTGCCGCGCTTGCACTCGTCGACGAAGGCGGCCAGTTGCGGGTTGCCTTTCGCGGCGGCCAGCGCGATGGGATGCTCCGCGGCCACGGCAACGTAGGTGGCGCCCAGCAGCGTATCGGCGCGCGTGGTGAACACGCGCAGATTCCCCTCGCGCTCCAGCAGCGCGCGCGTGTCGTCGGCCCAGGGAAAATCAACGTCGACGCCTTCACTGCGGCCGATCCAGTTGGCCTGCATCGTGCGCACGCGCTCGGGCCACTCGGCCAGGCCATCCAGTGCGGACCGCAGCTCATCCGCGTAGCGCGTGATGGCGAAGTAGTACATCGGGATCTCGCGCTTCTCGACCAGCGCGCCGGTGCGCCAGCCGCGACCGTCGATCACCTGCTCGTTGGCGAGCACCGTCTGGTCGACCGGATCCCAGTTGACCGTGCCGGTCTTCTTGTAGGCGATGCCCTTCTCGAGCATGCGCAGGAACAGCCACTGGTTCCACTTGTAGTAATCGGCATCGCAGGTGGCAAGCTCGCGGCTCCAGTCGATGGCAAGGCCCAGCGACTGCAACTGGCTTCTTCATGTACGCGATGTTCTCGCGCGTCCACTTCGCCGGCGGCACGCCATTGGCCATCGCGGCGTTCTCGGCCGGCAGGCCGAAGGCATCCCAGCCCATGGGCTGCAGCACATTGCGGCCCTGCATGCGCATGAAGCGCGCCAGCACGTCGCCGATGGTGTAGTTGCGCACATGGCCCATGTGCAGCCGCCCGGAGGGGTACGGGAACATCGACAGGCAGTAGTACTTCTCGCCCGGCGCGGATTCATCCGCGGCGAAGGCGTTGGCGTCAGCCCAGGCCGCCTGGGCGCTGCCCTCGACGGCAGCCGGTTCGTATCGTTCTTGCATGCGCGAAGGAGCAGATGGGGGAGCTCGCAAGGATACACGAGCTCCCGGCCGGGCATCGTCGCCCGGCCCCATTTGCCACGCGCCGGAGTGGCTACTCCGAACGGATCGCGATGAAGAACTGCCGGTCGCCGCGCTGCACCTGCAGCGCCACCACCTTGCCCGAGCGCTTGGCGGCCGCGGACAGCTCGGCGGCGGTCTTCACGCGGGTGCCGTTGACTCCCAGGATGATGTCGCCCGGCTGGATGCCGGCGCGCGCGGCCGGGCCCTCCACGTTCTCGACCACCAGCGTGCCATCGGTGTCGATCTGCTGCCGCTCATCAGGCTGCAGCGGCCGCACCGACAGGCCCAGCGAGGCGGGCTCGGCGGCGCCGCCGCTGCCCTGTTCGGACGGCGAGTTCGCGCCCTCTTCCTTCATCTCGGTGACACGGGCGGTGAGCTTGCGCACATTGCGGTCGCGCCAGATCTCGAGCGTGGTGTCCTTGCCCGGCGCGATGGCCGAGATGATGGCGGGCAGCTCGATGTCGGATTCGATCCTGCGGCCGTCGACGCCGACGATGATGTCACCTTCCTTCACGCCGGCCTTGTCGGCCGGACCGCCCTTTTCCACCGTGCCGATCAGCGCACCGCGCGGCCGGTCGAGACCGAAGGACTCGGCCAGCGCCGCATCCATGGGCTGCAGGCCCACGCCGATCTTGCCGCGCGTGACGCGACCCTTGGCCACCAGCTGCGTGCGCACGTTGTTGGCCACGTCGATCGGGATGGCGAACGACAGGCCCATGTAGCCGCCGGACTGGCTGTAGATCTGGGAATTGATGCCGACCACTTCGCCGCTGAGGTTGAACAGCGGGCCACCGGAGTTGCCTGGATTCACGGCGACGTCGGTCTGGATGAAGGGCACGTACTGCTCGCTGGGCAGCGTGCGCGCGGTGGCGCTGACGATGCCGGCCGTGACGCTGTTTTCCATGCCGAACGGCGAACCGATGGCCACCACCCACTGGCCCGGACGCAACGCGGCCGGATCGCCGATGCGCACGGTGGGCAGGCTCTTGCCGTCGATCTTGATCACCGCCACGTCGGTGCGGTCATCGATGCCCACGACCTTGGCCGAGTATTCGCGCCGGTCGGTCATCTTCACCACCACTTCC
Source organism: Pseudomonadota bacterium (assembly GCA_016720075.1). Classification (GTDB taxonomy): domain Bacteria; phylum Pseudomonadota; class Gammaproteobacteria; order Steroidobacterales; family Steroidobacteraceae; genus ZC4RG30. Next base: position 138,385 of record JADJXW010000006.1, on the reverse strand, counting down.
GTGGCGTCACGCACCACATGCGCGTTGGTCATGATGTAGCCATCGGGCGTGACGATGAAACCCGAGCCCACGCCGCGCGCAGGCTGCTGGTTGCGCGGCTGGGGCTGGTTGGGCGAGTTCGGGATGCCGAAGCGGCGGAAGAAGTCCCCGAAGGGGTCTTCCTGGCCGGGCGCCTGCGAGCGACCGGTGTTGCGGCGCCCCTCGACCACCTGCACGTTGACCACGGCGGGTCCGTAGCGTTCGACCAGGGAGGTGAAATCGGGCAGCCCCGTGACCATGGGCGCCGGCGCTGCGGCGGACACCGGGGCGGGGGCGGCATTGGCCGCGGGCGGCACTGCGGTGGATGCGCTCGGCGAACAGGCCGAAAGCGCCAGCCCACTGACTGCCACCAGGAAAAATCTGCCGCTGCAACGTTCCAATGCCATGTAACTGACTCCTTGCAACCAATCTGCCTGATGTAGACCCCGGGCTCCGGGCGATGGTTCCGGGATACCGCGACCGGGGTGATTCAGGGGTCCTTAATGCTCGCCCCTGCCCGCTTTTTCAAGTGTCGCAGGGCCACCACGGCCAGCAGCGCGGACGCCACGCCGATCATCGGCCAGTCGCCCAGGGCGAGGTAGGGCGTAAGGCCCGCGCGGGGCTGTACCGGCCCGCGCAGCACGGCGGACCGGAACTCCGGCGCCGTGAGCGTCGCCCTGCCCCACGGGTCGATCAGCGCCGACACGCCGTCATTGGCGGCGCGCAGCAGCGGGCGCCGGGCCTCCAGCGCGCGCATGCGGGAGATCTGCAGATGCTGGTAGCGGGCGCCGGAGCGACCGAACCAGGCGTCATTGGTCACGGTGGCCAGCAGCGTCGAGGCGGCGGTGGCCGCGCGCAGCTGCCCCGGATAGGCATCCTCGTAGCAGATGCTGGCCGAGACCTTCTGGCCCGCGAGCGTGAGCGGCCCCTGCCCCGCCCGGCCCGGGGTGAAGTCCGAATACGGCAGGTTCATCAGCCGAAGCCAGTTGCGCACCCATTGGGGCACGGGGAAGTACTCCCCGAATGGCACCAGGTGCCGCTTGTCGTAGAACGCAGGCTCCGCTTTGCCCACGTCCAGGGCGAGCAGCGAATTGAAATACAGCTCGTCGGCGCCGTCTTCCTGCTGCTCCGCGCGCATCACGCCCATCAGCACCGCGGAACCCCGGCGGTTTGCCGCGGTCCAGACGCCGCTTATGTATTGCGGATAAACGTTGGCGAGGTCGGGCAGCGCGGACTCGGGCCAGAGGATCAGCTCGGCGCCCAGCGCCTGCGCGTGCAGGCGCGCGTATTCATCGAGGATGTTCTGCTGGTTCGCCACCAGCCATTTCATGTCCTGCGGGATCGCGCCCTGCAGGATCGCCACGGACAGCGGCCTGCCTTCGGGAGTTGTCCATGCCCTGTCGCGCAGCGCAAGGCCAGTGGTCCACGGCAGCACCATCAACACCAGCGCGAGCGCCCGCACCGGCATGCGTTCGCGCCACGACACGACCAGCGCGCCAGCGCCCACCAGCAGCATGAAACTCAGCAGCGGCACGCCGCCCAGCGGCGCGAGCCCAGCAAGCCAGGTGTCGGTCTGGGAATACCCCAGCGCGAGCCACGGAAAACCCGACAGGAACCAGCCGCGCCACCATTCGACGAGCACCCACGCCGCCGGCACCAGCAGCAGCGCCCCGACCGTCGAACGCGGCGCCAGCCAGCGCACCACCACATAACCCAGCGCAGCCTGGTAGGCCGACATGATCAGCACCAGCCCGGCCATCACGGCCAGCGCCACCCAGACGGGCGCCTGGCCGAACACGCGGATCGAGATATACAGCCACCAGGTGCCGGCCGCGTACACGCCCAGCGCGAACCAGAACCCGAGCAACGCGCCTTCGCGCGCGGTGGCCGCGCCACGCCACAGCAGCAGCAGTACCGCAGGGGCGAGCAGCGCCAGGTACCACTGGTCGTGCGGCGCGAACGCGGCGGTAAGGCAGGCCCCGGCCAGCAGGCCGGCGAGCCGCCGCAGCCATGTTGCGCGCGGCGTATGCGGCGGATCGGTCACCGTGACCGGATCAGCCACTTTGCTCGGTGGCGGCGATGCTGTCGCCGGCGGGCGCTTCGTGCTCCGGCGTCGTGACGCGCACGGCCTCGACGCGGCGGCGATCGGCCCGCATCACGCGGAACTCGAAGCCACCCAGCACGGCCATCTCGCCGCGTCGCGGCAGCCGGCCGAAATGCTGCGTGATGAGCCCGGCGACGGTGTCGATCGACTCGTCGGAAAACGACGAATCGAAGAAGTCGTTGAAATCCCCGATGCGCGTGCGGCCGCGCACCAGGAACTGCCGGTCACCCTCGCGGCGGATGTTCTTCTCGTCCTCGATGTCGTGCTCATCGTCGATCTCGCCGACGATCTGCTCGATCACGTCCTCGATGGTGACCAGGCCCGCCACGCTGCCGTATTCGTCCACGACGATGGCCATGTGGTTGCGCCCGACCCGCATGTCCTTCAGCAGCACGTTCACGCGCTTGGATTCGGGCACGAACAGGGGCTTGCGGATCCACTCGCGGATATCGAAGGCGCCGGTGCGGTTGAGCACGAACAGGTTCAGCAGGTCCTTGGCGAGCAGGATGCCCTCGATCTTCTCGCCGTCCGGATCCTGCACCGGGAAGCGCGAGTGGCCGGAATCGATGGCCGTTGACAGTATCTGGCCTGGCTGCGCATCGCTGCGCACGCAGATCATCTGGTTGTGCGGCACCATGATGTCGCGCACCTGCAGGTCGGCCACCTCGAGCACGCCCTCCAACATCGACAGCGCGTCCGCGTCGATCAGCCCGCCCGTGGCGGAATCGCGCAGCATGTCAGCCATCTGCGCCCGATCCTTCGGCGCGGCCATGCGGCGGATGCGGCGCATCACCTTCTTCGTGGCACCGGTATCGCTCACTGCCTGGCTCCCCGTGCCGGAAGCCTGTAGGGATTGTCGAATCCCAGCGCACGCAGCACGGCGATCTCGCGCCGCTCCATGCGCCGGGCATCGGCATCGCGCTCGTGGTCATAGCCCACCAGGTGCAGCGTGCCGTGCACCACCAGGTGCGCCCAGTGCGCCCGCTCGGGCTTGCCCTGTTCGCGCGCCTCCCGGCGCAGCACGGCGGGGCAGATCACCACATCCCCCAGTGGCAGCGCGGTGGCGCCGCGCGCGACGGGATGCGGCTGGGCGGGAAAGGAAAGCACATTGGTGGGTTTGTCCTTGCCGCGATAGCGGCGATTCAGCGTACGCATGCGCATGGCGCCCACGGTTGAAAGCGCAAGTTCCCGTCCCGCGCCGCGCGCGCCCAGCGCCGCGCTCGCCCAGCGGCGCAGCAGGTGCCGCGAGGGCACGGCGTCGCGGGTATCGAAGCGGCATTCCACCGCCAGCTGCGCTCGCGTGCTCAAGGCTGCTGCTCGTAGGCGCGCACGATCCGCTGCACCAGCGGATGGCGCACCACGTCGCTGGCGTCGAAGTACGTGAAGGACACGCCCGATACCGTCTGCAGGATATCCAGCGCCTGGCGAAGTCCGGACGGGCGACCGCCCGGAAGATCCGTCTGCGTCAGGTCGCCCGTGACCACGGTGCGCGAACCGAACCCGATGCGCGTCAGGAACATCTTCATCTGCTCGGGCGTGGTGTTCTGCGCCTCGTCGAGGATGATGAAGGATTCATTCAGCGAGCGGCCGCGCATGAAGGCCAGCGGCGCCACCTCGATGACATTGCGTTCCATCAGGCGCGCCACGCGCTCGAAGCCCATCATCTCGTACAGCGCGTCGTACATCGGCCGCAGGTACGGATCCACCTTCTGCGTGAGATCCCCGGGCAGGAAACCCAGCCGCTCGCCGGCCTCGACCGCCGGCCGCACCAGCACGATGCGGCGCACGCGCTCGCTGTGCAGCGCCTCGACGGCGCAGGCCACCGCCAGGTATGTCTTGCCCGTGCCGGCCGGACCCACGCCGAACGTCAGGTCATGCGCGCGGATGCTGGCGAGGTAGCCCTTCTGGTGGTCACCGCGCGCGCGGATGAGTCCCCGCGGCACGCGCGCCGCGTCTTCACCCGGCAGCGGCACCACCGGCGCGGCGCGAACTTCGGAGAACTCCTCCGGCTCGGCATGCTCGCGCAGCGCCAGGTGCACATCCGGCAGGTCCACGTGCTGGCCATCGGAGGTCATCTGGAACAGGTCCTGCAGCAGCTGCGCGGCGCCGGCCGATCGCTCGCCCGACACGCGGAACTGGTTGCCGCGGCGGCGCACTTCCACGCCCATCCGCTGCTCCACCAGCCGCAGGTTCTGCTCCAGCGGCCCGCACAGCGCCGCCAGGCGAGCGTTGTCCACCGGGTCGAGTTCGAATTCCACTGGCTGCGCCAGCGCGGATTCGCGTCGGGATTTCATGCCCGGCGTTCCTCGCGCTCGGCGGGCAGGCCGACCAGGCGGCCGCGCAGCGAATTGTTCATCGCCTCGGTGATTTCAACGTCCACGAACCGGTTGATCAGTTCCGCGCCGCCGTCGAAATTCACCCAGCGGTTGTTCTCGGTGCGGCCGGCAAGCTGCCGCGCGTCGCGCCGCGAGGGCCGCGCCACCAGCACCCGCTCGCTTCGGCCGACCATGCCGCGGCTGATGGCCCGTCCCTGCGAATCCAGCAGCTGCTGCAGTCGCGCCAGGCGCTGCGACTTCACGTCATCGGGCACGTCATCGGGCAGCGACGCGGCCGGCGTGCCGGGACGGCGGCTGTAGATGAAGCTGAAGGACTGGTCGAACCCGACCTCTTCGGTCAGCGCCAGCGTCTGTTCGAAATCGCGCTCGGTCTCGCCGGGAAACCCGACGATCAGGTCGGTGGATACGGGGATGTCGGGCCGGACGGCGCGCAGCTTCTTCAGCTTCTGCTTGAATTCGAGCACGGTATAGCCGCGACGCATCAGGCCGAGGATGCGGTCCGAACCGCTCTGCACCGGCAGGTGCATGTGGTTGGCCAGTTTGCGGGTGCGGGCAAAGGCGTCGATCAGCGTGTCGCCGAAATTCAGCGGATGCGAGGTGGTGAAGCGGATCCGCTCGACGCCGGGCATCGCGCTGACCGCGAGGATCAGCTCGCCCAGATCCATCGGCGCGCCGACGGGGCGGGCGCCCTCATAGGCGTTCACGTTCTGGCCCAGCAGCGTGATCTCACCGACGCCCTGCGCCACGAGCTGGCGGATCTCCTCCAGCACCGAAGCGGCGGGCCGGCTCATCTCCTCGCCGCGCGTGTAGGGCACCACGCAGTAACTGCAGAACTTGCTGCAGCCTTCCATGATCGAGACATAGGCCGAGGCGCCGCTGGCGCGGGGCGCCGGCAGGCGGTCGAACTTCTCGATCTCGGGGAAACTCACATCCACCTGCCCGCGGCCGTCGCGGCGGATCTGCTCGAGCATCTCGGGCAGGCGATGGATGGTCTGCGGCCCGAACACCAGGTCGACGAAGGGCGCGCGCGACAGGATGGCCGCCCCTTCCTGGCTGGCCACGCAACCACCCACGCCGATGATGATCCCGGGACGCCGGTTCTTTAGCTCGCGCCACTGGCCCAGCAGCGAATAGACCTTGTCTTCGGCCTTGTCGCGGATGGAGCAGGTGTTCATCAGCAGGACGTCGGCGGCGTTCTCGCCATCTGCCAGCGTGAGGCCCGCCTGGGCAGTGAGCACGTCCCCCATCCGGGTGGAGTCGTACTCGTTCATCTGGCAGCCAAAGGTCTTGATGTAGTATCGGCCGGACATAGGGGTTTCGAATCCCCAAGGTTACCGGTTTTCCCTGGTTGCCGGGCGATTGCCTCAGGGTAAGCCTTATTCCATGCGAGCAGATTTTCCAGAATAATCAGCCGCCTAGAATCACCAAATCAAAATAAGTCAAATACGAATTTGATCCATGTCAAAGCAGTTATTGCCCTGTAGGGCAATACTGACGGCGTCCATTGGAGGTCCAGATGTCCACAAGCACAAAAGCGTTCTACAACGACAAGGTGGTTACCCAGTTCGCGGTGGCCACGGTGATATGGGGCATCGTCGGCATGCTGGTCGGTGTGCTGATCGCGGCGCAGCTCTACTGGCCGGCGCTGAACTTCGATCTGCCGTTCCTGACCTACAGCAGGTTGCGGCCGCTGCACACCAACGCGGTGATCTTCGCCTTCGGCGGCTGCGCGCTGTTTGCCACCAGCCTGTACGTGGTGCAGCGGACCTCGCATGTACGGCTGCTGTCCGACGGCCTCGCCTCGTTCGTGTTCTGGGGCTGGCAGCTGGTCATCGTGCTGGCCGCGGTGACGCTGCCGCTGGGCCTGACCCAGGGCAAGGAATACGCCGAACTCGAGTGGCCCATCGACATCCTGATCGCGGTGGTGTGGGTGAGCTACGCGGTGCTGTTCTTCGGCACTCTGGCCAAGCGCCGCGTGAAGCACATCTATGTGGCCAACTGGTTCTACGGCGCGTTCATCCTGACGATCGCGCTGCTGCACATCGTCAACAACATTTCCATTCCCGTCAGCCTCACCAAGTCGTACCCGGTGTACAGCGGTGCGGTGGATGCAATGGTGCAGTGGTGGTACGGCCACAACGCGGTGGGCTTCTTCCTGACCGCGGGCTTCCTGGGCATCATGTATTACTTCGTGCCCAAGCAGGCGCAGCGGCCCATCTATTCCTACCGCCTGTCGATCGTGCACTTCTGGGCGCTGATCGCGATCTACATGTGGGCGGGCCCCCACCACCTGCACTACACCTCGCTGCCGGACTGGGCGCAGTCGCTGGGCATGGTGTTCTCGCTGGTGCTGCTGGCGCCGTCCTGGGGTGGCGCGATCAACGGCATCATGACGCTGTCGGGCGTGTGGCACAAACTGCGCACCGACCCGATCCTGAAGTTCCTGATCGTCTCGCTGTCCTTCTACATGATGTCGACGTTCGAAGGGCCGATGATGTCGATCAAGGAAGTGAACGCGCTCTCGCACTACACCGACTGGACCATCGGCCACGTGCACTCCGGCGCGCTGGGCTGGGTGGCGATGATCTCCATCGGCGCGCTGTACGCCCTGTTCCCGCGCCTGCTGGGCACCAAGCAGATGTACTCGGTGAAGTGGATCGACACCCACTTCTGGATGCACACCATCGGCGTGGTGTTCTACATCGCCTCGATGTGGATCGCCGGCGTCATGCAGGGCCTGATGTGGCGCGCGCAGAACGCCGACGGCACGCTGACCTACACCTTCGTCGAATCGCTCAACGCCACGTACCCCTACTACCTGGCGCGCCTGGGCGGCGGCCTGCTGGTGCTGGCCGGCATGGTGCTGATGGCCATCAACCTCATCAAGACGTTCCAGATGGTGCGCGACAACAGACCTGCGCCGGTGCTGGAGCCGGATCCGGCCGAGGCACGTTCCTGAGGAACCCCACATGAACAACTCCCACGAGAAGATCGAAAAGAACGTTGGCCTGATGGCCGTGCTGATCGCGGTAGCGGTCTCGTTTGGTGGCTTGGCCGAGATCGTGCCGCTGATGTACCAGGCGGAGGCCATCGAACCTTCGCCCGGCGTGGTGCCCTACCCGGCGCTGCAGCTGGCGGGGCGCGACATCTACGTGCGCGAAGGCTGCTACAACTGCCACTCGCAGATGGTGCGCACGCTGCAGTTCGAGACGGCCCGCTACGGCCGGTTCTCCGAATCCGGCGAATCCGTGTATGACCGGCCATTCCAGTGGGGCAGCAAACGCACGGGCCCGGATCTTGCCCGCGTCGGCGGTCGCTATTCGGACGACTGGCACCGTGTGCACCTGAACAATCCGCGCGAGGTCGTGCCGGAGTCGAACATGCCCGGGTTCCCTTGGCTGGAGAAGTCGACGCTCGATGGCCTCGCCATCCAGAAGCACATGCGAGCCCTGCGCATGCTGGGCGACCCGTACACCGACGCGGATCTTGCCGACGCGCCCAAGGCCGTCGAGGGAAAGACCGAAATGGACGCCATGGTGGCCTACCTGCAGGGGCTTGGTCGCGTGGCCCCTAAGGCCGAGTGACATGATCTCCGGAATCATCACTGGGGCATTGCTGCTGCTGTTCATCGGCGGCTGGATCTGGATGTGGCGTCCGGAGCGCAAGGCGGAGTTCGACGCGGCGGCGCAGCTGCCGCTGGCCGAGGACGGAGAGGTGAAGTCATGAATAACAGCTGGTCCATCTACATCATCGTCCTCGTGGTGCTGAACATCGCGGGCTGCGTCTGGCTGCTGTGGCGCACGTCCGGCAAGCGCACCGACGGCAGGCCAGCCGACAGCACCAGCCATGTGTGGGATGAAGACCTCACCGAATACGACAAGCCGCTGCCGCGCTGGTGGATCAACCTGTTCTACATCACCATCGTGTTCACCATCGGGTACCTGGCCTGGTATCCGGGTTTCGGCAGCTTCAAGGGTTTCGGCAACTGGACCTCCGCCAGTCCAGCACGACGCGGACAAGGCCACGGCGGACGCCAAGCTGGCCGCGACGCTCAAGCCCTTCGATGGCCAGGCGATCGACGCGCTGGCGCGCAACCCCGAAGCAGTGCGACTCGGCCGCTCCATCTTCGCGGCCAACTGCGTCACCTGCCATGGCTCGGCGGCCACCGGCGCCGTGGGCTACCCCAACCTCACCGATGACAGCTGGCAGTGGGGCAGCAGTGTCGATGACGTGACGCATACGGTGCTCGAGGGTCGCACTGCGGCGATGCCGGCCTGGCGCAGCACGCTGGAGTCCATGGGCGGCCCGGCCGCCGTGGACGACGTGACCACGTACGTGCTTTCGCTGACCGACAAGTCGCTGCTGGCCACCAACGACGAATCCGTGGCGCGTGGCGGCAAGCTGTTCGCCGGCGTCTGCGCGGCCTGCCATGGCCCTGAAGCCAAGGGCATGCCCGCGCTGGGGGCGCCGGACCTGACCGACGACTACTGGCTCTACGGCCGCACTCGCGCCATGATCCGCGAAGGCCTCGACAAGGGTCGCAATGGCGTCATGCCGGCGCACAAGCCGCTGATCGGCGAGACCCCTGCCCGGCTGGCCGCCGCCTACGTCTGGTCGCTGACGCACACCGAGAAGCAGTGAGCCCACTTCGCGAAGGAACCGATTTCGATCATCCGCCGCGCTCGGTCAGCCAGCGGCTGGGCGCCATCCTCTGGCCCAGCTTCTTTGCCGCCGGCGTGGCGACGATGGTGTGTTTCGCCTTCGTCGATCCGATGGACCTTCGCGACCTCACCTTCCCGGAGCTGAACATCTCGCGCGAGCTGGGCTACACGCTCGGCTTCTTCATGTTCTGGGCGGCCACCTGCGCCTCGAGTCTTTTCACCTGGATACTCCTGAGACCGGCAAGCCGCTTCAACCGGCCGCTGCCGCCGCCGAAGTGACGCGATGACCAGCAGCCCTCCCGCTGCCGAACCCGCAGCCGCCTACGTCAGCGAGGCGAAAATCTATCCGCGCGGTGTCCTGGGCCGCCTGCAGAAGCTGCGCCATGCCGCCGTGATCTGGCTGCTGGGCATGTTCTATCTCTTCCCGTGGCTCAACTGGGACGGCCGCCAGGCCGTGCTCTTCGACCTGCCCGCGCGCAGGTTCCACATCTTCGGCCTCACGTTCTGGCCTCAGGACTTCCCGCTGCTGGCGATGCTGCTGATCATGGCGGCGCTGTCGCTGTTCTTCTTCACCGCGCTTGCCGGCCGGCTGTGGTGCGGCTATGCCTGCCCGCAGACGGTATGGACCGAGGTGTTCCTGCTGCTGGAGCGCTGGACGGAAGGCGATCGCATCGATCGCATCAAGCTCGACGCCGCCCCCTGGTCGCTGAAGAAGCTGCGGCGCAAGGGCAGCAAGCACCTGCTGTGGATACTGGCGGCGCTGTGGACGGGCTTCACCTTCGTGGGCTTCTTCACGCCGATCCGCGACCTGGCCATGCGCGTGTCGCCCTTTGCCTGGGGTAGTTGGGAAACCTTCTGGGTACTGTTCTACGGCTTTGCCACCTGGGGCAACGCGGGGTTCCTGCGCGAGCAGGTGTGCAAGTACATGTGCCCCTACGCGCGCTTCCAGAGCGCCATGTTCGACCGCAATACACTGGTCATCGCCTACGACCCGATGCGTGGCGAGCCGCGTGGCCCCCGCGCGCGCAGCGTGGGCAGCATCGCGCAGCGCGGCCGCGCGCTGCTGGATGCCCCCACCGCCTACGACTACGCCTTCCGCGCCAGCCTGCATCCTTCAGCCGCGGCGGCCCGGGCGCACGCGCGCGGCACGATCACCTACGACCGCACCGAAGCCGAACCGCTGCCGCAGTTCCAGCCCGCGCAGCTGGGCGATTGCGTCGACTGCACGATCTGCGTGCAGGTCTGCCCCACGGGCATCGACATCCGCAATGGCCTGCAGTACGAGTGCATCGCCTGTGGCGCGTGCATCGACGGCTGCAACGAGGTCATGGACAAGCTCGGCTACGAACATGGCCTGATCCGCTACACCACGCAGAACGCCATCGACGGCAAGCCCTCGCGCGTCGTGCGACCCCGCATCATCGTCTACGGCACGCTGCTCGCGCTGCTGGCGGCCGGCTGGGCGTGGGGCGTGATGAATCGCAAGCCCTTCATCGCCGAAGTGCTGCGCGATCGCAACGCGCTGTATCGGGTGCTCAGCGATGGCACGGTGGAAAACGCCTACACGCTGAAGATCGTCAACAAGACGGATCAGGCCGTGCAGTTCCAGGTGGCGCTGGTCGAGGCTCCGCAGGGAGCGCGCTTCGTCGACGTGCCGGCGCTGATCGAAGTTCCGGGCAGCGCCGTGCTGCCTGTGCCGCTGCGCATCGCGGCGCCTGCGACCACGCACGGTCGCGCTGAGCTGGAACTGGAAATCAGCCCCGCGCAGGCGACGGGTGGCCGCCCGGCAAAGCCGCAGCGCGTGGAAAGCAGCTTCTTCGCCCCGTCGGGTACCGACGCCGGACCATGAACACGGTAGCGCTCGCCGCTGGCACGAAGCTGCCGGACGCGACTGCGCGCGAAGGCACCTGTTACCACTGCGGCGAGGCGCTGGGACAGTCGCCCGTCAGCCAGCGGGTCGAGCAGGCGATGCGCGGTTTCTGCTGCACCGGCTGCGCTGCCGCCGCGCAGTGGATCCACACGGCCAACCTCGACGACTACTACGCGCTGCGCAGCCAGCCCGCCGGCCGCGCGGCCGCCGAGCAGAGCGACCTTGCCGCCTGGGACCGCCAGGATGTGATGGCGCCATACCAGCGCGCGGTGCCCGGCGGCTGCGAGGTGGTGCTGCTCACCGATGGCATGCGCTGCGCCGCCTGCGCCTGGCTGATCGACCGGGCGCTGGCGCGTGAGCCCGGCGTGCGCGAAGTGGTGGCCAATGCCGTCACGGGTCGCATCCGCCTGGTGTGGAACCCGGCCACGAGCCGCCTGTCGGCGATCCTGCGTCGGCTGATCTCGCTGGGATACCGGCCATACCTGGCCGGTGGGCGCGAGGAGGAAGCCGCGCGCCGCGCCGAAACGCGGCGCTGGGTGCTGCGCGTCGGCCTCGCCGGCATCGCCACGCTGCAGGCAATGATGTTCGCCGAGGCGCTGTACCTGGACCCGCTGCACCAGATGCCGGAGTCCACGCGTGATTTCTTCCGCTGGCTCACCTTCCTGCTCGCGACGCCGGTGGTGTTCTATGCGGGCTTCCCGTTCCTGGCGGGGGCCTGGCGCGAACTGTCCGAGCGGCGCGCCGGGCTGGATGTGCTGGTCTCGGCCGCGACGCTGCTGGCCTGGGGCGCAAGCACGCTCGAGACCCTGCGCGGCGGCGCGCACGTGTGGTTCGACGCCGCCGTGATGTTCGTGTTCCTGCTGCTGGCGGCCCGCATGATCGAACTGCGCGCCAGGCGCGTGGCCATGGCGCGCGTCGACGCGCTGGCGCGCGCGGTGCCGGTGCTTGCCGACCTCGAGCGTGCCGATGGCGCGCTCGAAGCGGTGGCGGTGTCGCAGCTTGTCGAAGGCGATGTGGTGCGCGTGGCGGCCGGCGCCGGCGTGCCTGCGGATGCCCGCCTGCTGGAATCCTCCGCCAGCTTCGATGAATCCCTGCTCACCGGCGAATCCCGGCCCGTGGCGCATGCGCCGGGCGATGCCGTGCTGGCCGGCTCGGTACCCGTCGACCGCGCCGTGCGCGTCAGCGTCACGGCCAGCGGCGCGGCGACCCAGCTTTCGGCCCTGCTGCGGCTGGTGCAGCGCGCGCAGGAACACCGGCCACGCATGGCGCGCGCCGCGGATCGCATCGCCAGCTGGTTCGTGCTCGGACTGACCGCGGTCACCATCGCCACCTACATCGCCTGGCGCAGCCACGATGCCTCGCGCGCATTCGAAGTGGCGCTGGCGCTGCTGGTGATCAGTTGCCCCTGCGCGCTGGCGCTGGCCGTGCCCGCGGCGCTGGCCGCGGCGCATTCACGGCTGTCGCGCCTCGGCATCCTGGTTTGCCGACCGGATGCGCTGGAGACCCTCGCCCGCATCGACACCTGCGTGTTCGACAAGACCGGCACGCTCAGCGATGGCGCCTGGCACGTGCGCGATGTGCAGACCTTCGGCCAGGTCACCACTGCCGAGGCGCTCTGCATCGCTGCGGCCCTGGAGCGCGGCTCGCAGCATCCGCTGGCCACCGCCTTTCGCACCCATGATGACGGCCGCGAAGCCACGCTCGCCTCGCAGCAGGCGGGGTTCGGCATTGCCGCGCGCGTGGGTGGCCGCGAACTGCGGCTCGGCATCGCCGCTTTCGCCGCAGGCCGCGCCGACGACGGCGCGCTGTGGCTTGGCGATGGCAGCAGCGCGCTGGCGCGCTTCGAGATGGAAGAGACGCCACGCGCCGATGCCGGCCCGGCGCTTGCCGGGCTGCGCGCGCAGGGCCTGACGCTGCACCTGCTGAGCGGCGACAGCACGGATGCCGTCGCGCATTGCGTAGAATCACTGCACGCGCCGTTCGCATCCCACGCCGCGCGCCAGCTGCCGCAGGACAAGCTCGCGCGCGTGCGCGAACTGCAGTCGCAGGGGCATCGCGTCGCGATGGTCGGCGATGGCATCAACGACGCGCCGGTGCTGGCTGGCGCGGATGTGTCCATCGCGGTCGCCGGCGGAACGGCGCTGGCGCAGCGCAGCGCCGACGTCGTGCTGCTGCGTCCGGACCTTGGCAGCATTGCCGCAGCCATCGACACGGCGCGGCGCACGCGGCGGATCATCCGCCAGAACCTGGCCTGGGCCGTGGGCTACAACCTGGTGGCGCTGCCGCTGGCGGCCGCCGGCCTCGTGGTGCCGTGGATGGCCGCGCTGGCCATGGTGCTGTCCTCGCTCACCGTCACGCTCAATGCGCTGCGGCTGGCGCGGGTGACCACCGCATGAACATCCTGCTGCTGCTGGTGCCTCTGAGCCTGATGCTGCTGCTCGTGATCATCGGCGCCTTCGTGTGGGCCGTGCGCAATGGCCAGTTCGACGACCTGGACACCCCGCCACTCGACGTGCTGTCGGACAGGCAGCCCGAGGTTCCGCCCGATGTCACCGATGAGGCCGGCCCGGATGAACGCTGACCTGGTGCTGCTCGGCGGCGCGCTGCTCAGCGGCCTGATGGGCAGCGCGCACTGCGCGCTGATGTGCGGCGGCATCGCCACCGGCTTCAGCGCCACGCGCGGCGGCACGCCCGCAGCCACATGGATCGCGGCGCTGGAGCCGAACCTCGGCCGCATCCTGGGCTACGCAGTGGCGGGTGCCATCGCCGGCGGACTGGGGCACGGCATCGTGACCGTCGCGCAGATGCCCTCGCTCGCGCTGGCCGCGCGCGCGGCGGCAGGCCTGGTGCTCATCATCGCCGCGCTGCGGCTGTTCGACCGCAAGGGACGCCTGGCCTTCCTGCGGGCGCCGGGTTTCATCTGGAGCCGCTGGCTCGCGCCGCTGCACAGGCTCCTGCCCGCCGGCGGACATCTGGGTCGCCTGGCAGGCGGCATGCTCTGGGGCTGGCTGCCCTGCGGACTGTCCGCCACGGTGCTGCTGGCAGCGTGGCTGCAGGGAAGCAGCGTGCATGGCGCCCTGCTGATGCTCGCCTTCGGGGCCGGAACGCTGCCCGCGATGGTGCCGCTGACCTGGAGCGGCGCGCGCCTGGGTCAGCGACTGCAGCAGGGAAAAGCGCGACTGGCGCTGGCCACGCTCATTCTCGTTGCGGGGTTGATCACCGTGCTCGCGCCGTGGCTCGCGAACGTACCGCACCTGCACACGGCACTGCAGGCGCTGGGTTGCCGCAGCATCGGCTGAGGCAGCCAGGCCTCCAGCCAGATCTTTATCAGGCCTGCCGCTCCAGCGGCGATCCCGAAGGTGTATCCGGCAGCATGGCCACGCCGCGCAGCCGATCTTCGTCGAGCACGCGCACGCTTCGACCCGACACCTCGATGAGCGCATCTTCCTGAAGGCGCGTCAGCGAGCGGCTCACCGTTTCGAGCGCAAGCCCCAGGTAGCGGCCCACATCCTCGCGGCTCATCGGCAGCGTCAGTGAGGGCTGGCCGTCGCGACGTCCCAAGCGCAGCAGCAGGTCGTACAGGAACATGGCCACGCGTTCATCGGCCTGGCGCCGCAGCAGCAGGTCGACATGCACGCGGCATCCGAGGGCGCTGCTGCCCAGGACCTGCAGCATGCGCGCGCCCAGTTCCGGCGAGGACGCGCTGCGGCTGAGAATGCCCTGCACGGGAAACTCGCACAGCTGCGTGTCTGCAAGCGCCACGGCCTCGGCGCAGTGCACGCCCGTCGCCAGCGAATCCAGTCCCAGCAGTTCACCGGGCAGGTGGAATCCCAGCACATGCTCTTCGCCATCGGCCGTGACGGCGACTGTCTTCATCGCGCCGGTGCGCACGGCGTAGACGCGGCCGTGCTGATCACCCGCGCGGAACAGGCTGTCGCCACGATTGACGCCGAAGGGTTTGCCCAACGCCGAACCAGGGGTGCGCTGCGGCAGGCCGACGTGCTGGCAGAACTGGCGCAGCGTGCAGGGAGCACAGCTGCGCCGGAGCAGGGTTATGTCAGGTACGGGTGCCGCCATGCAGCCATGTTGCCACGGCGGCCGGGCCGGCTAGAAGGGTATGTCGTCGTCGAAGTCGGCGGCCGAGCCGCCACCACCCGGGGAAGCCGCAGCCGAACCGCCCGAGAAGCTCTCGGCGGCCGGATCGCGGCTGTCACGGGTTTCCTGGGAAGCCCCGCCACCACCGCCGCCGCCGCCGCCGCGGCCGCCCATCATCTGCATTTCGTTGGCCACGATTTCGGTGCTGTAGCGGTCGTTGCCGGTCTTGTCCTGCCACTTGCGGGTGCGCAGCCGGCCTTCGATGTACACCTGCGAACCCTTCTTGAGGTATTCGGCGGCGATCTCGCCCAGACGGTTCCACAACACGACGGTGTGCCACTCCGTCTGTTCCTTCATTTCGCCGCTCTGCTTGTCGCGCCAGCTCTCGCTGGTGGCGATGCGGATGTTGGTAACGGTGGTGCCGCCGGGCGTGGTCCGGGATTCCGGATCCTGACCCAGGTTGCCGATGAGGATGACCTTGTTGATGCCGCGTGCCATGACTGACCCCTGCAAGAAAAACCGTGGAGAACCAAGCCTAGGCGCGCTTCTCACGCTGCGCCCGCCGCATAAATGCCGCGAGCATCCAGATAGGCGCGCCGGTCCTGCCGTGGGGGCTATAGTAATCGTTTTCCCCGGCAGCTTCGCACCCATGGACCAGATCCGCGTACGCGGCGCCCGCACGCATAACCTGCGCAACATCGATGTCGACCTGCCCCGCAACAAGCTGGTGGTGATCACCGGCCTGTCGGGCTCCGGCAAGTCCTCGCTGGCCTTCGACACGCTGTATGCCGAGGGGCAGCGGCGCTACGTGGAGTCCCTCTCCGCCTACGCCCGGCAGTTCCTGTCGATGATGGACAAGCCCGATGTGGACTCCATCGAGGGGCTTTCCCCCGCCATCGCCATCGAGCAGAAGGCCACCAGCCACAACCCGCGCTCCACCGTGGGCACGGTCACCGAGATCTACGACTACCTGCGCCTGCTCTATGCCCGCGCCGGCATCCCGCGCTGCCCGCAGCACGGAATCGACCTTTCGGCCCAGACGGTCAGCCAGATGGTCGATCAGGCGCTGAAGCTGCCCGAAGGGGAAAGCTGCCTGCTGCTCGCCCCGCTGGTGGCCGCGCGCAAGGGCGAACACCAGGACCTGCTGGCCGACATCGCCTCGCAGGGTTTCGTGCGCGCGCGGGTGGATGGCGCCGTGGTCGAACTCGACGCGGTGCCGAAGCTGGATGCCCGCAAGAAGCACGACATCGAGGCCGTGGTGGATCGCTTCAAGGTCCGCCCCGATGCGGCGCAGCGGCTGGCGGAATCCTTCGAGACCGCGCTGCGCCTCGGCAATGGCGTTGCGCGACTGGCAAGCGCCACCGGCGGGCGCGATGACATCGTGTTCTCCAGCCGCCATGCCTGCCCCACCTGCGGCTACAGCGTGCCGCCGCTGGAACCGAAGCTGTTTTCCTTCAACAGTCCCACCGGCGCCTGCGGCGGCTGCGATGGGCTGGGTTACCAGGAGTTCTTCGATCCGGCGCGCGTGGTCATGCATCCGCAGCTGTCGCTGGCCGGCGGGGCCATCCGCGGCTGGGACCGCCGCAACGCCTACTATTTCCTGATGATCCGCGCGCTGTCGGCGCATTACGGATTCGACCCCGAGACCCCCTGGGCCACGTTGCCCGACATCGTGCGCGACGCGGTGCTCAACGGCAGCGGCGATACCGAAATCGAGTTTCGCTACACCGACGCGCGCGGCCGCGCGGCCAAACGCAAGCACCCTTTCGAGGGCATCCTCCCGAACCTGGAGCGGCGCTACCGCGAGACCGAATCGGCAACGGTGCGCGAGGAGCTGGGCAAGTACCGCGGCACGCGGCGCTGCCCGGACTGCGGCGGCACGCGGCTGAACGAAACCGCCCGGCATGTATTCGTGGGCGGCGTGAGGCTGCCCGATGTGGCGGCGCTGTCGGTGGCCGATGCCCTGCAGCACCATCTGGCGCTGAAACTGCCCGGCTGGCGCGCCGAGATCGCCGCGCGCATCGTCAAGGAAGTGGCCGACCGGCTGCGCTTCCTGGTCGATGTGGGCCTCGATTACCTCACGCTCGACCGCAGCGCCGAGACGCTCTCAGGCGGCGAGGCGCAGCGCATCCGCCTGGCAAGCCAGGTCGGATCCGGCCTCACCGGCGTGCTCTACATCCTCGATGAACCCTCGATCGGCCTGCACCAGCGCGACAACCAGCGCCTGCTCACCACGCTCAAGCGCCTCAGGGACCTGGGCAACACCGTGCTGGTGGTCGAGCATGACGAGGAAGCCATCCTCTCGGCCGACCATGTGCTCGACCTGGGCCCCGGCGCGGGCGTGCATGGCGGCGCGGTGGTCGCCGAAGGCACGCCGAAACAGATCCTCGCCAACAAGGACTCGCTGACGGGCGATTACCTTGCCGGCCGCCGCCGCATCGAGATCCCCGCCAAGCTCTTCGAGCGCGATCCGGCGCGCGAGATCCGCATCTGGGGCGCCACCGCCAACAACCTGCGCGGCGTCAGCGCGGCCTTTCCGATCGGCCTCCTCACCTGCGTCACCGGCGTGTCCGGCTCGGGCAAGTCCACGCTGGTGAATGAAACCCTCTACGCCGGCATCGCGCGCCAGCTGGGCCTCACCGGTGTCGATGCGCCGAAGGTCGACAGCATCGAGGGCCTGGAGCACATCGACCGCGTCATCGACATCGACCAGAGCCCGATCGGCCGCACGCCACGCTCGAACCCGGCCACCTACACGGGCCTGTTCGCGCCGCTGCGGGAACTGTTCGCGCAGGTGCCGGAATCCCGCGCGCGCGGCTACGATCCCGGCCGCTTCAGTTTCAACGTGAAGGGCGGTCGCTGCGAGGCCTGCCAGGGCGACGGCGTGATCCGCGTGGAGATGCACTTCCTGCCCGATGTGTACGTGCCCTGCGACGTCTGCCAGGGCCGGCGCTACAACCGCGAGACGCTCGAGATCCGCTATCGCGGCAAGACCATCCACGACGTGCTGCAGATGACCATCGAGGATGCGCTGGCCTTCTTCGCGCCGGTGCCGATGATCGCGGGCAAGCTGCAGACGCTGCTGGACGTGGGGCTTTCGTACCTGCAGCTCGGCCAGAACGCCACCACGCTGTCCGGCGGCGAGGCGCAGCGCGTGAAGCTCGCGCGCGAACTGGCCAAGCGCGCCACCGGCCGCACGCTTTACATCCTCGACGAGCCCACCACCGGACTGCACTTCCATGACGTGGCGCAACTGCTGGTGGTGCTGCACCGCCTGCGCGACGAGGGCAACACGGTGGTGGTGATCGAGCACAACCTCGACGTGGTGAAGACGGCCGACTGGATCATCGACATGGGGCCGGGTGGCGGCGCGCAGGGCGGGCACATCGTCTGTGCCGGCACGCCGCGGCAGGTGGCGCGTTCGGCCGAATCGCACACCGGCAAGTTCCTGGCGCCGCTGCTGAAGGCGGCGCGCTCCTGATTCCTACGCGTGGCTGCGCGATGACGTGAAGAGCTGGCGCACCTCGCCGTTGACGCTGCGCTCGCGGAAATCCCCGTGCGTGAACGCGCTGACGACACTGCGCCAGAATTTCACCGCGGCGGGATTGCGGGAATACTCGACGATCTCCCAGCGACCGGCGAAACGCCGCAGTATCAGACCCACTGCGCTGCGGCCTACGCCGCGCCGGCGGTGAGGCCTCGCGATGAAGAATTCCGCCATGCGGTAATCGGCCTCGCGCGACGCGCGCGCGTCGCGCGCCACCAGCGCGAATCCGGCCGGCTGGCCTTCATCGACGATGGTCAGCAGCGTGGCGGTGCTGTCCATGAACCAGCGTTCGAGCTGGTCGGGCTCGCGATGGCCGATCTCGCCCAGCGAGGGAAAGATGCCGGTGTTCAGCAACCCCAGATCGTCCATGTAGTCGCGGTACACCGTCTCGATCCACTTCCGATCGCCGGGCTGTGTCCGCGCATCGCGCACTGTGACCGTCATGTTTTCGAATCCGCAAAAACAAGAAAGCCCGGACAGGATATGCACCTGGCCGGGCTCTTGCTCGTCCGACTTCTCAATCGGGCGAAATGGCTTGCGCCTGTGCCTTACTTGGCAGCTTCGGTCACGGTGGCAGCAGCGCCTTCAACGGCAGCAGCAGCGCCTTCAACGGCGGCAGCAGCCTCGGCCGCCGGGGCGGCTTCAGCAGGAGCGGCTTCAGCAGGAGCAGCTTCGGCAGCCGGAGCAGCCTCGGCGGGAGCAGCAGCTTCTTCCTTCTTCGCGCAAGCAGCCAGAGCCAGCGCAACCGCGAAAGCGCTCAGAACGAGTTTGGTTTTCATCGAACAATTACCCCAGAAATGGAAAATGGATTACAGAGACCAGGTTACGAAGGGCGCTAGCCCTGACGATTTCGCATCGCTGCTGAAATTCTAGCGCTTTTGCGACGTGATTCAAATTCGTTCATTTGCCCGGATGCGCCCGCAATCGTCGCGAAATCACGACAATCCCGGCGTTCGAAGCATGCCAGTGGCAATATCTGCGCCTGCATGACCACATCTACTGAAGCTCCCGACCATTACTCTTCCCACTTGGCCCGTGTCCTGGGGGCGGTCAACGCCTCATTGGCCGAAGCTGGCGCCTCCGCCATGGTCATCGAGGCGGGGCGCCAGCACATCGTCTTCCAGGACGATCAGGCCTATCCCTACCGCCCCTCGGCCTGGTTCCAGTGGCTGGCACCCGCGCCGCCTGCGCCCGGCAGCCTCATTCTGTTGCAAAACAACGAATTGCCCGAGCTGCTGCTGGTGACGCCGGAGGACTTCTGGCACGCCCCGCCAACCGTGCCCACGGCACCCTGGACCCGACATTTCACATCGTTGCGCTGCCCACCGCCCAGGCCGCGCTGGAGCGCGCGCTGAGCCTGCAGGGCAAAGTGGTCTGGCTGGGGGAATCCCCCGCCCCTCGCGCGGGCTGGGTGGCCAATCCGCCGCGCCTGCTGGCCCGACTGGAGCTGGAACGGGCGACAAAAAGCGAATACGAACTGTCATGCCTGCGGGAAGCCAGCCGCATCGGCGCCCGCGGGCATCAGGCTGCCGCCTCGGCCTTCCGGGAGGGTGGGAGCGAGTTCGACATCCACCAGGCCTTCCTGGGAGCGACGTCCCAGAACGAAACCGAGCTGCCCTACGGCAGCATCGTGGCGCTGAACGAGCACTGCGCCACGCTGCACTACCAGCTGCGCGACCGCACCGCGCCGCAAAAGCTCAATTCGCTGCTGATCGATGCCGGCGCCTGCGCTTCTGGCTATGCCAGCGACATCACCCGCACCTGGGCCGCGAACCCCGGGCACTTTGCCGCGCTGGTGCAGGGCATGGACCAGCTTCAGCTGCGGCTGTGCGGGCAGGTGCGCGCCGGCATCGACTGGCGCGAACTGCACATGGAGGCGCATCGACTGATCGCCTCGCTGCTGCGCGAGGCGGACGTGCTTCGAATGTCACCCGAGGAGGCCGTGGCCTCCGGGGTATCGGCCGTGTTCCTGCCCCATGGGCTGGGCCACCTGCTGGGGCTCCAGGTACACGATGTGGGGGGATTCCGGGATCTACCCGAGGGGGAACCCATTCCCCGCCCGCCAGGGCACCCTGCACTGCGACTGACCCGCCGGCTGCTACCCGGGATGGTGGTCACTGTCGAGCCCGGCATCTACTTCATCGACAGCCTGCTGCGCCAGCTCAGGGCCGGAGCACATGCCGCGCAGGTGAACTGGGCGCTGGTGGATGAACTGAGGCCCTGCGGCGGTATCCGCATCGAGGACAACGTGGTGGTGCGCGCCGATGGCGGCGAGAACCTCACGCGCGCCGCGTTCGCGGCGCTCACCTCGACCTGATCCGCCGGACTTCCACCGCCCGCTTGGCTCGGGACGGTGGAAGGCCGGGCAGCCGCGTTACTTCTTCAGCAGATCGCGGATCTCTTCGAGCAGCACTTCATTGCGCGGCGGCGCGGGCGGCGGCGCGTTCGGCGCCGGGACGGCGGGCTTCTTCAGCTTGTTGATGCCCTTCAGCGCCAGGAACAGCACGAAGGCGATGATCACGAAGTCGAAGATGGTCTGGAAGAAGGCGCCGTACTTCAGCAGCACGTCCTTGCCATCGGGGCCCTGCCCGATCACCGAGCCCAGGTCACTGAAATTGACGCCAGAGAGCGCCATGCCCAGTGGCGGCATGATCACGTTTTCGACCAGCGAGGACACGATCTTGCCGAACGCTGCGCCGATGATGACGCCGACGGCCATGTCCACCACGTTGCCCTTCATGGCAAATTCCTTGAACTCTGAAGCAATGCTCATGGCGTCTTCCTTGTGCGGTAGTTGCAATTGGTTTTTATTGCGTCTGGCCGAGTATGGCTCCCGGCCGCGACGTCTCCCCAGCGCGGGCAGCCTATGTCAACATCCATACTGGCGGCAACAATTCAATGTCTCCCGGGGGATCGATGTTCCTGCATCCGACTGGCAAGTTCGACAACAGTGCCCGCGCCTACCGCCACATCGAGGTGAAACCGCTGGCCGCCGCCATGGGCGCGGAAGTCCTGGGCGTGCGCATCGGCAGTGAGAGCGACGCGCAGTTCGCCGAGATCGAAGACGCGCTCTTCCGGCACAAGATGATCTATTTCCGCGGCCAGCAGATCGGCCACGCCGAGCACCATGCCTTCAGCCGCCGCTTCGGCGACTTCGCCGAAGACGCCTACACCGACGGCATGCCGGGCTTCCGCGAGGTGCAGCCGCTCATCAAGGAAGCCGACGACAACTCCGAGCATGTGTTCGGCTCGGGCTGGCACACCGATTCGCCGTTCCTGCCCGAGCCGCCCGCCATCACGATGCTGCGCTCGGTGCAGATCCCGCCCTTCGGTGGCGACACCATGTGGTCAAATTCCGCGCTCGCCTACGCGATGCTGAGCGACTTCATGCAGTGGCTGGTCGCCGGCCTCAAGGTCCACTTCTCGATCCGCGACGTGCTCGCCTCGGCGCAGGTGCATGCCGAGCAGCGCGACAGCCCCGTTGGCCGGCTGGCGGCGCTGAAGGAGCTGCCGCCAGCCGTGCTCACGAAGGTGCGCGGCAACATGCATCCGCTGGTGCGCACCCATGCGCGTTCCGGCGAGAAGGCTCTGTATCTCGACCCGTCCTACGCCATCGGTCTGGAAGGCTTCCGGGACGAAGAGGCCGCGCCGCTGCTGAAATACCTCAACGATCACCTGACGCAGGTCGCCTTCACCTGCCGGCTGCGCTGGGAGACCGGCATGCTCGCGCTGTGGGACAACCGGCTGTGCGTGCACCAGGCGTTCAACGACTACCAGGGCCATCGGCGCGAGATGTATCGCACCACGATCGCGGGCGAAGTGCCGCGCTAGAGGCGGATTACGGCGCCGCTAATGAAAAAGCCCCGGATGCCGGGGCTTTTCGCGAAGGGCCGGACCGCGCCTTTGACAGGCTGCGGCCTCGAAGGCAGCTTACGCTGCCGCGGCCTTCTTCTTCTTCGGGGCAGCCTTGGCCTTGGGCGCAGCCTTGGCCTTGGCCTTCTTGCCACCCTTGGCGTCCGCCTCGGCAGCGGCAGCGGCCTGCGGGCCATCCACCAGCTGCATCAGCGCCATGTCGGCGTTGTCACCGGGACGCGGCGCCATGTGCAGGATGCGGGTGTAGCCACCGGCACGCGCCTTGAAGCGCGGGCCCAGGTCGGCGAACAGCTTCTCGACCACCTTGGCATCACGCAGGCGCGAGAACGCCAGGCGGCGCTTGGCTTCGGTGTCCACCTTGCCCAGCGTGATCAGCGGCTCGACGACGCGGCGCAGTTCCTTGGCCTTG
Organism: Pseudomonadota bacterium; assembly: GCA_016720075.1. GTDB lineage: Bacteria > Pseudomonadota > Gammaproteobacteria > Steroidobacterales > Steroidobacteraceae > ZC4RG30. The sequence continues at coordinate 115,472 of JADJXW010000006.1, read as the reverse complement.
GGAATCGTGGTGCGGATGGTCTCGTGCCGCAGCAGCGACACCGCCATGTTGCGCAGCATGGCGCGGCGATGCGGCGCATTGCGCGACAGCTGGCGACCGGAATGTTGATGACGCATTGTATCTCCAGGCCCTTTCCTGCAATCTGTACGGGTGCCGCCCCCGTCCATCGACCAAGGACCTCAGGCGTCCTCGTGACGCAGGCCGGCGGGCGGCCAGCCGTCCAGACGCATGCCCAGCATCAGGCCGTGGCCCTGCAGCACTTCCTTGATCTCGGTCAGTGACTTCTTGCCGAGGTTCGGGGTGCGCAGCAGCTCCACTTCCGTGCGCTGCACCAGGTCGCCGATGTAGTGGATGTTCTCGGCCTTGAGGCAGTTGGCACTGCGGACCGTGAGCTCCAGCTCGTCGACCGGACGCAGCAGCAGCGGATCGAACTGCATCTCCGCGACCTTGCTGACCGCTTCGTCCTCGCCCTGCAGGTCGACGAACACCGACAGCTGGTCCTTGAGGATGGCGCCGGCGCGACGGATGGCCTCTTCGGCGTCGATCGTGCCGTTGGTCTCGATGTCGAGCACCAGCTTGTCCAGGTCGGTGCGCTGTTCAACGCGCGCCGAGTCCACCGCGTAGGTCACGCGACGAACCGGGCTGAACGAGGCGTCGAGCTGCAGGCGACCGATCGGGCGCGTGCTTTCCTCGAACGCGGCGCGCTGCACTGCCGGACGATAGCCGCGGCCCTTCTCGACCTTCAGCGTCATCGACAGGCTGCCCGCCTGGGTCAGGTGCGCGATCACCAGCTCCGGGTTCACGATCTCGATGTCGTGGTCCACCTGGATGTCGCCGGCCGTCACGGGGCCGGGGCCACGCTTGTTCAGGCGCAGCTCGGCGCTGTCGCGCGAGTGCATCTTGATCGCCACCGCCTTGAGGTTCAGCAGGACGTCGACGACATCCTCCTGCACGCCCTCGATGGAGGTGTATTCGTGCAGCACGCCCTCGATCTCGACCTCGGTGATGGCCGAGCCGGGCATGGACGACAGCAGCACGCGCCGCAGCGCGTTGCCCAGCGTGTGGCCAAAGCCGCGCTCGAAGGGCTCGATCACCACGCGCGCCTGGCGCGGGGCAACCGGGTGCACCTTGACCACGCGGGGCTTCAGGAATTCGTTCACTGAGGATTGCATCGAACCTCCACCCTTACTTCGAGTACAGCTCGACAACAAGGTTTTCGTTTATATCCGGCAGCACGTCGTCGCGGTTCGGGGCCGCCTTGAACACGCCGCGCATTTCTTTCTCGTTGACTTCCAGCCACTCCGGGAAACCGACCTGGGCAGCAACCGTCAGCGCATTGACCACGCGCAGCTGCTTCTTGGACTTCTCGCGGATCTGCACCACGTCGCCGGCCTTCACCTGGTAGGAGGCGATGGTCACGGCCGAGCCGTTGACTTCCACGCACTTGTGGCTCACCAGCTGGCGCGCCTCGGCGCGTGTGCAGGCGAAGCCCATGCGGTAGACGACGTTGTCCAGCCGGCACTCGAGCAGCTTCAGCAGGTTCTCGCCCGTGGCGCCCTGGCGGCGCGCGGCTTCCTCGTAGTAGTTGCTGAACTGGCGCTCGAGCACGCCGTACATGCGGCGCAGCTTCTGCTTCTCGCGCAGCTGCGTGCCGTAGTCCGACAGGCGCTGGCGACGCTCGCCCTTGATGCCGCCCGGGGGAACCTGCAGCTTGCACTTGCTTTCAAGCGGCTTGGCGCCGCTCTTCAGGAACAGATCCGTGCCTTCGCGACGCGAGAGCTTGCACTTGGGGCCAATGTAACGTGCCATATCTACCTCAGACCCGACGCTTCTTGGGAGGACGGCAACCGTTGTGCGGAATCGGCGTCACGTCCTCGATGCTGGTGATCTTCAGTCCGCAGCCGTTCAGCGCGCGCACCGCGGATTCGCGGCCCGGGCCGGGTCCGCCGACTCGCACTTCCACGTTCTTCAGGCCGTGTTCCTGCGCTGCATTGCCGGCCTTCTCGGCGGCAACCTGCGCGGCGAACGGCGTGCTCTTGCGCGAGCCACGGAACCCGCAACCGCCCGAGGTCGCCCAGGAGAGCGTGTTGCCCTGGCGGTCGGTGATCGTGATGATCGTGTTGTTGAACGACGCGTGTATGTGCGCGATGCCGTCCAGCACGTTCTTGCGTGCCTTCTTCGGCTTCTTCGCGGCAGCAGCGGCGTTCGCGGCTTGGGTCTTCTGGTCGGCCATCTTGGTCTAGTGCTCCAGTAATCTCGTGGGGGCCTTACGCCTTGCCCGGAGGCGCGTTCAGCTTCACGGCCTGCTTGCGCGGGCCCTTGCGCGTGCGCGCGTTGGTGCGCGTGCGCTGGCCGCGCAGCGGCAGGCCCTTGCGATGGCGCATGCCACGCCAGGTGCCCAGGTCCATCAGTCGCTTGATGTTCATCGACACCTCGCGGCGCAGGTCACCCTCGACCGCCCACTTGGCGATCTGCGAGCGCAGCGCGGCGACCTCGGCGTCGGTGAGGTCCTTCACCTTGGTGGAGGGGTTCACGCCCGTGAGCTCGCAGCACTCCTTCGCGCGGGTGCGGCCCACGCCAAAGATGTGGGTCAGCCCGACCCACACGTGCTTGTTCATCGGAATGTTGATGCCGGCTATGCGTGCCATGGATCAGCCCTGCCTCTGCTTGTGGCGCGTCTCTGAACAGATCACGTAGACGATGCGCTTGCGACGCACGATCTTGCAGTTCTTGCAGATCTTCTTCACTGACGGACGTACCTTCATTTTCGAATCCTCTAGCTTCTCAACCGGGACGGCTTCAGCCGCCCCCGTTGTTCCGGCCACCCAGCAGGTTGGCCTTCTTCATCAATCCCGGATACTGGTGCGACATCGCGTGAGCCTGCAGCTGCGCGATGAAATCCATCACCACCACGACCACGATCAGCAGCGAGGTGCCACCGAACTGGAACGGCACTCCCTGGTTGGCCATCATCATTTCAGGCACCAGGCACACGAAAGTCATGTACAGGGCGCCCCACAGCGTCAGGCGCGTGAGCACCTTGTCGATGTATTCGCCGGTGTGCTTGCCCGGGCGGATGCCAGGGATGAACGCGCCGGACTTCTGCAGGTTCTCGGCGGTATCGCGCGAGTTGAACACCAGCGCCGTGTAGAAGAACGCGAAGCCGACGATCAGCGCAGCGTACAGCATCATGTGCAGCGGCTGGCCGTACGACAGCGCCGCGGCGATCCGCTGCAGCACGCCGCTGGCGGCGGAGTTCGGGTCTGAGCCCAGGAAGCTGGCGATCGTCGCCGGGAACAGCAGCAGGCTCGAGGCGAAGATCGGCGGAATGACGCCGGCCATGTTCAGCTTGAACGGCAGGTGCGTGGACTGGCCGCCCATCAGGCGACGCCCCACCTGCCGCTTGGCGTAGTTCACCGTGATCCGGCGCTGCGCGCGCTCGACGAACACGCAGAAGGCCGTGACCAGCACCACGGTGGCCAGCAGGAAGATGGCGATCGGGCCGGCCATTTCACCGGTGTTGACCTGTTCGATGGTGCGGCCCACCGCGCCAGGCAGGCCGGCGATGATGCCGACCAGGATGATCATCGAGATGCCGTTGCCGATGCCGCGCTCGGTGATCTGCTCACCCAGCCACATCAGGAACATCGTGCCGGTGGTCATGGTCACGGTGGCCGGGAACAGCCAGGTGAACACGCCGGGGGTGAGCACCATGCCGTTGCTCTGCAGCGTCACCGCTGCGGCAAACGACTGGAACACGCCCAGGATGACGGTGCCGTAGCGCGTCAGCTGCGTGATCTTGCGCTTGCCCGACTCGCCTTCCTTGCGCAGCTCCATCAGCGAGGGCACGACCATCGACAGCATCTGGATGATGATCGAGGCCGAGATATAGGGCATCACGCCCATCGCGAAGATCGACAGCCGCTCCAGCGCGCCGCCGGAGAACATGTTCACCACCCCGAGGATGGTGCCGGACTGGTCGTTGAAGAACGCGGCCACGCGCGCCGGATCGATGCCCGGCACCGGAATGAACGTGCCGATGCGGTAGACGATCAGCGCCCCGATCAGGAACAGCAGGCGGCCGCGGATCTCGCCGATGCGTGCTGCATCGCCGAGGGCGGCTGTCGGGTTCGTTGACGGGTTGTTTGCCACTGTCTTCTTCTGGTCCTGGAAGGCCTATCAGGCCTCGATGCTGCCGCCGGCCTTGGAAATGGCATCGCTGGCACCCTTGGTGGCGCCAATGCCCTTGAGCTTGACGGCCTTCTTGAGCTCGCCCGACAGCACGACCTTGGCCTGCTCGGCGAACACGTCGACAACGCCGGCCTTCTTCAGCACGTCGAGGTCGATCACGGCGGCGTCGATGCCGTTCAGCTCCGACAGGCGCACTTCGGCGCGGGTCGCCTTGATCTTCGAACGGAAGCCCACCTTGGGCAGGCGACGCTGCAGCGGCATCTGGCCGCCCTCGAAGCCGACCTTGTGGTAGCCGCCCTTGCGCGCGCGCTGGCCCTTGACGCCGCGCCCGCAGGTCTTGCCCTGGCCGGCCGATGCGCCGCGTCCGACGCGCAGGCGGTTGCGCTTGGCGCCCTCGCCCGGCTTGATGGTGTTCAGTCTCATCACTTTGCCTCTTCCACCTTCAGCAGGTGGATCGCGGTGTTGATCATGCCGCGGTTCTGCGGGGTGTCTTCCACGACCACGGTGTGGTGGCGGCGACGCAGCCCGAGTCCCTTCACGGACGAAATAATGTTCTTCAGCTCACCAAAGGTGCTCTTGAGCTGGGTGACGCGGATGGATTTGCTGGCCATGGCGTTAACCCAGGATCTCGTCGACCGACTTGCCGCGCTTGGCCGCGATGTCATCGGGCGAGCGCACGTCGGCCAGCGCGTTGATGGTGGCGCGCACCACGTTGATCGGGTTGCGCGAACCGTAGCTCTTGGCGAGCACGTTGCGCACGCCGACGCATTCCAGCACGGCGCGCATCGCGCCGCCGGCGATGACACCGGTACCGTCGGAGGCCGGCTGCATCAGCACGCGAGTCGCGCCGTGGGTGCCGCGCACGGCGTAGTGCAGGGTGTCCTTCTTCAGGCTCACGTTCACCAGGTTCTTGCGGGCCGCGGCCATCGCCTTCTGGATCGCGACCGGCACTTCACGCGCCTTGCCGAACCCGAAGCCGACCCGACCGCCCTGGTCACCGACCACGGTGAGCGCGGTGAAGCCGAACTGGCGGCCACCCTTGACCACCTTGGCGGTGCGATTCACCGCAACGAGCTTCTCGGTGAACTCGTCCGCCGGCTGATCTTTTCTTTCAATACGTGCCATCTGACATTCCCGCCTGGGTTAGAACTCGAGACCGGCTTCGCGGGCCGCGTCGGCCAGAGCCTTGACGCGACCATGGAAGCGGAATCCCGAGCGATCGAAAGCGACCTTGCTGATGCCGGCGGCCTTGGCGCGCGCGGCGATCTCGCGACCCACGGCCTTGGCCGCGTCCACGTTTCCGGTACCTTTCAGGTCCTTGCTCACCGCATCCTGCACCGTCGAGGCGGCAGCGAGCACGTTGGCGCCAGCGGCGTCGAACACCTGCGCATAGATATGACGCGGCGTGCGATGCACCGTCAGCCGGGCAACGCCCAGCTCGCGGATGTGCAGCCGGGTCTTGAATGCGCGGCGCTGCCGGCGGTCTTTGGAGGTTAGCGACATGGTTAATGACCCTTGAAGGCTACTTCTTCTTGCCTTCCTTCAAACTGATCTTCTCGCCGGCATATTTCACGCCCTTGCCCTTGTAGGGCTCGGGCGGACGGATGCTGCGGATTTCCGCGGCAACCTGGCCGACGCGCTGCTTGTCCACACCCTTGATGACGACTTCCGTCTGGGTGGGCGCTTCGATGGTGATCCCCTCGGGGATGTCGAACACCACCGCGTGCGAGAAACCGAGCGTCAGGTTCAGGGCCTTGCCCTGCACACCGGCGCGATAGCCGACGCCCACCAGCTCGAGCTTGCGCTCGTAGCCCTTGGTGACGCCCGCGACCATGTTGGCCAGGTGCGCGCGCATGGAACCGGCGCGCATGCGGGCGCCGTCGGACTTGCCGAAGGCGACCTGCAGGGCCTTGTCCTGCTCGGTGACGGTGACGTCGCTGGCAAGCGCGAGGCTCAGCGTGCCCTTGGCACCCTTGATGGTGACCTGGCCGGCCGCGAGCGTGGCGGTGACGCCCTGCGGCAGCGGAACTGGATTCTTGGCTACACGAGACATGATCTTGGCAACCTCAGGCGACGATGCACAGGACTTCGCCGCCCTGCCCCATGGCGCGGGCCTGGCGGTCGGTCATCACACCCTGCGGGGTGGAAACGATCACCGTACCCATGCCGCCGAGCACCTTGGGCAGCTCGTCCTTGCCGCGATAGATCCGCAGGCCAGGGCGAGACACGCGCTCGAGGCGGTCGATGACGGGACGGCCTTCGTAGTACTTCAGGTCGATCACGAGGCGCGGCTTGCCCGTTTCGGTTTCGATGTGGAAGTCGGCGACATAGCCTTCGTCCTTCAGGACGCGGGCGATGGCGGTCTTGATCTTCGACGAATCGAGACTCACGTGCGGCTTGCCGGCGCTCTGCCCGTTGCGGATGCGGGTCAGCAGATCGGCGACTGGATCGGTCATGCTCATGCTTCTACTGCTCCTACCAGCTCGACTTCACGAGACCGGGGATTTCGCCGCGATTGGCGACTTCGCGGATCTTGGTGCGGGCCAGGCCGAACTTGCGGTACACGCCACGCGGGCGACCGGTCAGGGCGCAACGGTTGCGGCCGCGGGTCGGACTCGCGTCGCGCGGCAGCTTCTGGAACTTCACCTGCGCCTCGGCGCGAGCCTCGTCGGAGGTGCGCGGGCTGCGGATCAGCTCCTTGAGCTGGGCGCGCTTCGCCGCGTACTTCTGCACCGTCTTTGCCCGGTGCTTCTCGCGTTGGACCATGCTTGTCTTGGCCATTGCCGTCTTTCCTCTATGCCCGTTCGTTACTTGCGGAACGGGAAGTTGAATGCTTCCAGCAGCGCGCGACCCTGTTCGTTGTTCTCGGCCGTCGTGGTGATGGTGATGTCCATGCCACGCAGCTGGTCGATCTGGTCGTACTGGATTTCCGGGAAAATGATCTGTTCCTTCACGCCCAGCGTGTAGTTGCCGCGACCATCGAAGGCCCGCGCCGACACGCCGCGGAAGTCGCGGATGCGGGGCATGGCGATCGTGATCAGGCGGTCCAGGAACTCGTACATGCGCGCGCCGCGCAGCGTGACCTTGCAGCCGATGGGCAGGTTCTCGCGCAGCTTGAACGACGCGATGGCCTTCTTCGACTTGGTGATCAGCGGCTTCTGGCCGGTGATCTTCGCCATGTCGGCGGCAGCCGCGTCCACGACCTTGCGGTCGGCGACGGCTTCGCCCACGCCCATGTTCACCGTGATCTTGGTGATCTTCGGGACCTGCATGGGGTTCTTGAGCCCCAGGTCGGCCGTCAGCTTTGGCACCACGGTCTTGCGGTAGTAATCGTGCAGTCTGGTCATGTTCGTTGCCTGGTGCCTACTTGACGTCAAGCACTTCGTTGTTCGACTTGAGGAAGCGCACGCGCTTGCCGTCGGCGAGCGTCTTGATGCCCACGCGGTCGGCCTTCTTCGCGGCGCCATTCCAGATCGCCACCTTCGAGGCGGCCATCGGCATCGCCTTGTCGAGGATGCCACCCGGCTGGTTCTTCTGCGGGTTGCCCTTGGCATGCTTCTTCACGACGTTGATGCCGTCGATGAGCAGCTTGCCATCGGCCATGACCTGCGCCACCTGGCCCGTACGGCCCTTGTCCCTGCCGGACAGGACCACGATCTGATCGCCTTTGCGGATCTTCTTCATCTCGCGAAACCCCTACAGAACTTCCGGCGCCAGCGAAATGATCTTCATGAAGCGCACGTTGCGCAGTTCGCGCGTCACGGGCCCGAAGATGCGCGTGCCGATCGGCTCGAGCTTCGGGTTCAGCAGCACGGCGGCATTGCCGTCGAAGCGGATCAGCGAACCATCCGGACGGCGCACGCCGAAGGCGGTGCGCACGACGACGGCGTCGTAGACCTCGCCCTTCTTGACCTTGCCGCGCGGGATGGCGTCCTGCACGCTCACCTTGATGACATCACCAACGGATGCGTAGCGGCGATGCGAGCCGCCCAGCACCTTGATGCACATCAGGGTCTTCGCGCCGCTGTTGTCGGCGGCATTGAGCACTGTCTGCATCTGGATCATTTCTGCAAATCCCTCTAAGCCTTCAGACCTTGTCGGCGCGTTCGAGCACCGACACCAGCTGCCACGACTTGCGCCGCGACATCGGGCGGCAGGGCGAGATCGACACGGTGTCGCCCTCGCGCGCCTGGCCGGCCTCGTCATGCGCGAGCAGGCGCGTGGTGCGGCGGATGTTCTTGCCATAGCGGGCGTGCTTCAGCACCCGCTCGATCTCGACGGCGATGGTCTTGGCCGTCTTGGCGCTGACGACCGTACCGGTCAGCGTGCGTGACGCTTTTTCGGCTGCTTCAGCCATGCTTACTTGCTCCCCGTCTTGCCGCGCAGCTCGCGCTGCACGGTCTTCAGGCGCGCAATGCTCTTGCGCACCTTGCCGAACTGGTCGGGCTTCGGGGCCTGACCGGTGGCGCGCTGCAGACGCAGCGCAAATTGTTCCTTGCGCAGGCTGACCAGCTCGGTGGTCAGGTCCTGGGCGGACTTGGCCCGCATTTCACTCACTTTCATCAGCGCACCTGCCGCTTCACGAAGGTCGTGGCCACCGAGAGCTTGGCGCCGGCAAGGCGGAACGCCTCGCGGGCCGTGGCTTCGGGCACGCCTTCCATCTCGAAAAGAATCTTGCCGGGCTGCACCTTGGCCACCCAGTACTCGACGTTGCCCTTGCCCGCGCCCATGCGGACCTCGAGGGGCTTCTTCGATACCGGCACATCGGGGAACACGCGCACCCAGATCTGGCCGCCGCGCTTCACGGCACGGGCCATGGCGCGACGCGCCGCCTCGATCTCGCGCGCCGTCATGCGCGCCCGTTCGGTGGTCTTCAGGCCGAATTCGCCAAAGGCCACATGACTGCCGCGCTGCGCAAGGCCGGTGTTCCGGCCCTTGAACTGCTTGCGGTACTTGGTTCGCTTCGGTTGCAACATGATTCGTCAAATCCTTCAGGCCGTGGCCGTCTGCTCGGCGGCGGGCGGCGGAGCTGCACCCTCGGCGGCCTCTTCGACCACTTCCGGCACAACGTCGAACACTTCGCCCTTGAAGATCCAGACCTTCACGCCGATCACGCCATACGTGGTGCGGGCTTCGGCATGCGCGTAGTCGATATCGGCGCGGAACGTGTGCAGCGGCACGCGTCCCTCGCGGCTGATCTCGGTGCGGGCGATTTCCGAACCGTTCAGGCGGCCCGACAGGCGCACCTTCACGCCCAGCGCGCCCGAGCGCATCGTGCTCATCACGGCGCGCTTCATCGCGCGGCGGAACATCACGCGCTTCTCGATCTGCTGCGCGATGCCCTCGGCCACCAGCTGGGCGTCGAGCTCGGGCTTGCGGATCTCGGCGACGTTCAGGCGGACGTCCATCACCGTCATGCCGAGCAGCTTGGCCGTCTCGGCGCGCAGCTTCTCGATGTCCTCGCCCTTCTTGCCGATCACGATGCCGGGACGGGCCGTGTGGATCGTGACATTGACCTTGCGCGCGGCGCGCTCGATGTGCACGCGGCTGACCGACGCCTCGGCGAGCTTCTTGCGCAGGAACTGGCGCACCTGGTAGTCGGTGTAGATCTGGATCGGGAACTGCTTCTTGCCGGCATACCACTTGGAGACCCAGTCACGGGTGATCCCGAGGCGAATGCCAACCGGATTGACCTTCTGGCCCATCGCTATTCCTTCCTGCCGTCGCTGACGTGAACGGTGATATGGCTCGTGCGCTTGACGATGCGGTTGCCCCGGCCCTTGGCGCGGGCGGCGAAACGCTTCATCAGCGGCGCGGCATCCACCTGGATGGCCGAAATCTTCAGCTCGTCGATGTCGGCGCCGTGGTTGTGCTCGGCATTGGCCACCGCGGACTCGAGCGCCTTGAGCACAAGCTCGGCGCCCTTCTTCGGCATGAAGCGCAGCTGCGAGAGCGCGAGGCCCACGCGCTTGCCGCGCACCACATCGGCGATCAGCCGGCATTTCTGCGGCGAGATGTGCGCGTACTTGATTTTGGAGTATGTCTGCATGACTTAGCCCGCCGAGACCTTCTTGTCGCCGCCGTGCCCCTTGAAGATGCGCGTCGGGGAGAACTCGCCCAGCTTGTGGCCGACCATGTTCTCGGTGATCAGCACCGGGATGTGCTGCTTGCCGTTGTGCACGGCGATCGTGAGGCTGACCATCTCCGGCGTGACCATCGAGCGGCGCGACCAGGTCTTGATCGGCTTGCGATCGTTCTTGGCCGCGGCCGTCTCCACCTTCTTGGCAAGGTGCAGATCGACGAACGGGCCCTTCTTCAGTGAACGTGGCACTGCTTACTTCCTCCGCTGCACGATCATGTTCGAGGTGCGCTTGTTCTTGCGGGTCTTGAACCCCTTGGCCTTCTGGCCCCACGGCGACACCGGATCCGGGTTGCCCTGGCCGGACTTGCCCTCGCCGCCACCGTGCGGGTGGTCGACCGGGTTCATCACCACGCCGCGCACCGTCGGGCGGATGCCGCGCCAGCGCTTGGCGCCGGCCTTGCCGTACTGGCGCAGGTTGTGTTCATCGTTCGCGAGCTCACCCAGCGTGGCGCGGCAGTCGATGTGCACCTTGCGGGTCTCGCCGGACTTCAGCCGGATGAACGCGTAGATGCCTTCACGCGACGTGAACTGCACCGAGCCGCCGGCGCTGCGCGCGAGCTGGCCGCCCTTGCCGGGCTTCATCTCGACGTTGTGCACCTGCGAACCCACGGGGATGTGGCGCAGCGCCATCGCATTGCCCGCCTTGATGGGCGAGTCGGCGCCCGAGCGGATCTCGGCGCCAGGCTCCACGCCCTTGGGGGCGAGGATGTAGCGACGCTCGCCGTCGGCGTACTTCACCAGCGCGATGTGCGCGGTGCGGTTCGGATCGTATTCCACCGTCTCGACAGTGCCGGCGATGCCGTCCTTGTCGCGCTTGAAGTCGATGATGCGGTACTTCTGCCGCGAACCGCCGCCCTTGTGGCGCGTGGTGATGCGGCCGAAATGATTGCGCGCGCCGGTGTTGCTCTGCGAGGTGGTCAGCGGAGCATACGGCTCGCCCTTGTGCAGGTGCGAGCGGTCGATCTTGATGACGAATCGCGCGCCGGGCGATGTCGGCTTCATTTTGATGAGTGCCATCGTCGCTTACCCTTGCTTCTTCATGGCCTGGGCTTCGTAGTCGATCGCCTGACCGTCGGCCAGGCGCACGTAAGCCTTCTTCCAGTCCTGCGTGCGGCCGATGCGGTTGCCGAAACGGCGGTCCTTGCCCGGCTCGTTCGACACCTGCACGCCGGCAACCTTGACGTCGAACATCATCTCGACGGCCTGCTTGATCTCGGTCTTGTTCGCGTCACGGCGCACGCGGAACGCGTACTGGTTGGCGTTCTGCATCGCCAGCGCGGTCTTTTCCGTGATGTGGGGGGCCACCAGCACGGTGGCCAGGCGCTCGCGGCTCATTGCAGACGCTCCTCGATCATCTTCACGGCGCCGACAGTCATCAGCACCTTGTCGTAAGAGGCCAGCGCCAGCGGGTTCACGTCGGCGACGGTGATCACCTCGACGTGCGGCAGGTTGCGCGCGGCCAGCATCAGCTTGTCGTCCTGCGCCTCGATCACGATCAGCGCGCTCTGGACCGAGAGCTTCTTCAGTTCATCGACCAGCAGCTTGGTGCGCGGCTCGGCGACGGCCAGCTGCTGCGTGACCACCAGGCGGTCGGTGCGCACCAGCTGGGCCAGCATCGAGCGCAGGCCGGCGCGGTACATCTTGCGGTTGACCTTCTGCTCGAAGCTGCGCGGGCGCGCGGCAAAGGCGCGGCCGCCACCCACCCAGATCGGGCTGCGGATCGAGCCGGCGCGGGCGCTGCCCGTACCCTTCTGCGCATGCGGCTTGCGGCCGCCACCACGCACTTCGGCGCGGCTCTTCTGGCGCTTGGTGCCGGCGCGGCCAGCGGCCATGTAGGCCGTGACCAGCTGGTGCACCAGCGCCTCGTTGTACTCGGCGCCGAAGCTCGTGTCGGAGACCGACAGCTCGGCACCACCGTTGGCGACTTTGAGTTTCATGACTTCTTAGGCCTTACTTCTTGCCGTCTTTCTTAGCATCGGCCTTCTTGCTCGGCGTGATGCTCTTGCGCCGGGCAAGGCGCGCGGCCTTGACCGAAGGACGCACGATCACCTCACCGCCCTCGGAGCCCGGCACCGCACCGCTGATCAGCAGCAGGTTGCGCGCCACGTCGATCTCGACGACCTTCAGGTTCTCGATGGTGCGACGCTTGACGCCCATGTGGCCGGACATGCGCTTGCCGGGGAACACGCGGCCAGGGGTCTGGCGCTGGCCGATGGAGCCAGGCGCGCGATGCGTCACCGAGTGACCATGCGAAGCGGGACCGCCGGCGAAATTGTGGCGCTTCATCGTGCCCGCGAAGCCCTTGCCGATGGTGGTGCCAGTGACATCCACCAGCTGGCCGGCCTTGAAGATCTCGGCGGTGAACTCGGCGCCGGGCTGCACGTCGGCGAGCTCGGCGGCCTCGAGGCGGAATTCCACCAGCGAACGACCGGGCTCGACCTTGGCCTTGGCGTAGTGACCGGCCACAGCCTTGGAAAACAGCTGCGGACGACGCTTGCCGTAGGTGACCTGGATGGCGCGGTAGCCGTCGCCGTCCTGGGATTTCACCTGCGTGACGCGATTGGCCAGCACCTCGACGACCGTGACAGGCACGGATTCGCCAGCTTCAGTGAAAACTCGAGTCATGCCGCACTTGCGGCCGACCAGACCGATAGTCATCTCGCAATCCTCTGTTCGAAGAAGCGGAGAATCAGGTAGGTGCACGCGAGACAGGCGATTGGGCTGCGAAAGCAGCAGCTCGCGTGGCTCGAGTGGTATTGGCCTTTTTTACTGGCCAACCTACCCCGATTCCGCATCCGTAAACGCGGGCCGCCGGAATAGCCGACGGCGAAAAGGGCGCGCAGTATATGCAGCACACTTCTCAGTAACAACCCCCTTGGGGCATGTAGTTTGGACTATCTGCACGATAATTTTGCTGCGATGCAGCAGCAGGTACGATAGCCACCCCATGAGTGGCCCCCGATGAGTTCCGACAATCCCCGCCTTTCCAAGCGCATGGGCGAACTGGGCCTGTGCTCGCGCCGCGAGGCCGAAACCTGGATCGTCAACGGCTGGGTCAGGGTTGACGGCCAGGTCATCGACACCCTGGGGGTGAGGGTGTCTCCCCAGGCGCGCATAGAGGTCGATCCGGCCGCCCGGGCGCACCAGCAGGGCCAGGTCACCGTCCTGCTCCACAAGCCCGTGGGCTACGTCTCCGGCCAGGCGGAGGATGGCTATGAGCCCGCATCGGTGCTCATCCGGCCCGAAAACCGCTGGTCCGGTGACACCTCCCCCGTGAAATTCAGCCCCGCCCATCTGCAGGGGCTGGCCCCCGCCGGCCGGCTGGACATCGATTCCACGGGCCTGCTGGTGCTGACCCAGGACGGCCGCGTGGCCAAGCAGCTCATCGGCCAGGATTCCGAGATCGAGAAGGAATACCTGGTGCGCGTGGACGGCGCGCTGTCGACCGATGGCATGCACCGCCTGCAGCACGGCCTGACGCTCGATGGCGTGAAACTGCGGCCCGCAGGCGTGAGCTGGCAGAACGAGGCCCAGCTGCGCTTCGTGCTGCGCGAGGGGCGCAAGCGCCAGATCCGCCGGATGTGCGAGATGGTGGGTCTGGTGGTCACCGGGCTGAAGCGCGTGCGCAGCGGCAACGTGATGCTGGGCGGCCTGCCGATGGGCAAGTGGCGCTATCTGCGCGCCGACGAGCGCTTCTAGCCCTTGAAGCCCTTCGCCACCAGGTAGACCTCGCGCGATTCCTTGCGCGAGGCGGCGGGCTTGCGGATCAGCACCTTCTCGAAGTGCGCGCGCAGCTGCTTCACGTACGCGTCGGACCCCGCGCCCTGGAACATCTTGGCCACGAAGGTGGCGCCGGGCTTGAGGGTCTTCACCACGGTATCGAGCGCAAGCTCGAGGAAATAGATGGATGAGGCCTGGTCCGCCGAGGCGATGCCGGTGATGTTGGGCGCGATGTCCGAGATGATCAGGTCGAACCTGCCGCCACCCAGCCAGCCCAGCAGCTGCTCGACGATTGTCTCGTCGTTGAAGTCGCCCTGGATGAAATCCACGTTGCGGATCGACTCCATGGGCAGGATGTCCGTGGCGAGGATGCGGCCCTTGTCGCCAACGATCTTGCCGGCCACCTGCGACCAGCCACCGGGCGCGGACCCCAGATCGAGGATGCGCATGCCAGGCCGGATCAGCTTGTCCTTCTCGTTCAGCTCGGTGAGCTTGTACGCCGCGCGGCTACGGTAGCCGTCTTTCTGCGCCTGCTTGACGTAGGGGTCGCTGAGGTGTCGCGACATCCAGCTCGCGCTGCTTTTGCTTCGGGCCATTTCCTGCGGGGAATCCAGCGCTAGAATGGCGCGCATTCTATCCCTCTGCCGGATATACCGGCCAGGAAGCCGCGGTGATCCGCATTTCCGAGCTGCCGCTGCCGCTCGACTACACCCCCGAATCGCTGCGCCGCGCCGTGGCCCTGCGCCTTGCGATCGACGACGCCGAGCTGCTGTCGCTGACGCTCTTCAAGCGCAGCCCCGACGCCCGGCGCCGCAACGCCATCCTGTTCGTCTGCATCGTAGATGTGGAGGTGCGCGACGAGTCCGCGCTGCTGGAACGCTTCGAAGGCGACCGGCAGGTGGGCCCGGCGCCGGACACCGGCTACCACCCAGTCGCGAAGGCGCCCGCGGGACTGAAAGACCGCCCGCTCGTGGTGGGCTTCGGACCCGGCGGCCTGTTCGCCGCGCTGCTGCTGGCGCAAATGGGCTTCCGGCCCATCGTGCTCGAGCGCGGCCGTGAAGTGCGCCGGCGAACCCAGGACACCTGGGATCTTTGGCGGCGCAATACGCTGCATCCGGAATCGAACGTGCAGTTCGGCGAGGGCGGCGCGGGACTGTTCTCCGACGGCAAGCTCTACAGCCAGATCAAGGACCCGAAGTTCTACGGCCGCAAGGTGATGCGGGAATTCGTGGCCGCCGGCGCGCCGCCCGAGATCCTCTACGTGAGCAAGCCGCACATCGGCACCTTCCGCCTGACCGGCGTGGTGACGAAGATGCGCGAGCAGATACTGTCGCTGGGCGGCGAGGTGCGATTCGAAAGCCAGGTCACCGACCTGCTGATCGGCGGCGACGGCATCGAGGGCGTGCAGCTGGCCTCGGGCGAACAGCTGATGAGCCGGCATGTGGTGCTGGCGCTGGGCCACAGCTCGCGCGACACCTTCCGGATGCTGGAGCGGCGCGGCGTGCACCTGGATCCCAAGCCCTTCGCCATCGGCTTTCGCATCGAACATCCGCAGTCGATGATCGATGCCGCGCGCCTGGGCCGCCACGCGGGCAATCCGCTGCTGGGCGCGGCCGACTACAAGCTGGTGCACCACGCGCGCAATGGCCGCGCCGTGTACAGCTTCTGCATGTGTCCCGGCGGGACCGTGGTGGCGGCCACCTCCGAACCGCAGCGCGTGGTCACCAACGGCATGAGCCAGTACTCGCGCAACGAGCGCAACGCCAACGCCGGCGTTGTCGTCGCCATCCATCCGGAACCGGACTATCCGGGCGGGTTGCTCGCGGGTGTCGCGCTGCAGGAATCGCTCGAGTCGCAGGCCTATGTGCTGGGCGGCAGCAACTACTGCGCCCCCGGACAGCTTGTGGGCGACTTCCTGCGCGGCAACGCGTCGACGACACTCGGCGACGTGATCCCCTCGTACAAGCCCGGCGTGAAGCTGGGCGATCTTTCCACCGCGTTGCCCGATTACGCCATCGAGGCGATCCGCGAGGCGCTGCCGGCGTTCGGCAGGCAGCTGCGGGGTTTCGATCGCCATGATGCGGTGCTCACCGGCGTCGAGAGCCGCACCTCATCCCCCGTGCGCATCACGCGCCACGACGAGTCGCTGCAGAGCCTCAATGTGCGCGGGCTCTATCCCTGCGGCGAAGGCGCGGGCTACGCCGGCGGCATCCTTTCGGCGGGCGTTGATGGCATAAGGGTGGCCGAAGCCTTGGGCCGGAGCCTGACGTGAAGATCGAAGACATCCGCAAGCTGCACCAGAAGAAGTTCCGCGAGGAAGCCGGGCTGTTCCTGCTGGAGGGCGAGCACCTGGTGCTCGAGCTGCAGAAAGCCGCCACACGCAACCCGCAGCTTCTGTCCTGCGAGATCTACTGCACGCGGGAATACGAGCACTGGCGCAGCCCGTTCACCATGCACCAGGTCAAATCGGTGCAGATGCAGCAGATCAGCGAGACGCGCACGCCACAGGGCATCGTCGCGGTGGCACCGCTGCTGACGCCGCCGCCGCCCAGGCCAGGCGAAAAGGCGGTCTACCTGCACCAGATCCAGGACCCGGGCAACCTGGGCACCATCCTGCGAACGCTGGCGTGGTTCGGGAACTACCGCTGCCTGCTGAGCCCCGACAGCGTCGAGCCCTTCAACGGCAAGGCGGTGCGCGCCAGCATGGGCGCCATCCTGCACGTTCCAGTGGAAACCGAGGTCACGCTCGAATCACTTCCCGCGCGCTATGGGCGCATAGCCGCGCTCGACATGCAGGGCGAATCCATCGCCACGCAGGCCTTCCGGGATCGTCAGTGCTTTGTATATGGCAGCGAGGCTCGTGGCCTGCCGAAGGAAGCCCTGGCCTTGATCAAGGCCAGGGCGTTCACCATCGAGGGAACCGGCGCAATCGAATCACTCAACCTGGCAGCGGCGGTCGCCATCTGCCAGTTTGAATTGCACCGTGGGGCGTAGCGCCCCTTAATTCAGCTTGATCTGGACGTCCACGCCGGCCGGCAGTTCGAGCTTCATCAGCGCGTCCACCGTCTTGTCGGTCGGGTCGAGGATGTCCATCAGGCGCTTGTGCGTGCGCAGCTCGAACTGGTCACGCGCGTCCTTGTCGCCATGGGGCGAGACCAGCAAGGTGAATTTCTCCATCTTGGTGGGCAGCGGCACCGGGCCGCGCACGGTTGCACCCGTGCGCTTGGCGGTCTCGACGATTTCCTTCGCCGAAGTGTCGATCAGGCGGTGATCGAACGCCTTCAGGCGAATGCGGATGTTCTGGTTTGCCATGAATATCTTTCCTTACTTGAGGATCTTGGCGACGACGCCGGCGCCGACGGTCTTGCCGCCCTCGCGGATGGCAAAGCGCAGGCCGGCATCCATCGCGATGGGGGCGATCAGCTCGACCGTCATCTTGATGTTGTCGCCCGGCATCACCATCTCCGCGCCGCCGTCCAGCTCGCACGCGCCGGTCACGTCCGTCGTGCGGAAGTAGAACTGCGGGCGATAGCCCTTGAAGAACGGCGTGTGGCGACCGCCCTCTTCCTTCGTCAGCACGTACACCTCGCACTCGAACTGCGTGTGCGGCGTGATCGAGCCCGGCTTGGCCAGAACCTGGCCACGCTGCACCTCTTCACGCTTCGTGCCGCGCAGCAGCACGCCCACGTTGTCGCCCGCGCGGCCTTCGTCCAGCAGCTTGCGGAACATCTCCACGCCCGTGCACGTCGTCTTCTGCGTCGCAGCCAGGCCGATGATCTCGATTTCGTCGTTCACCTTCACGATGCCGCGCTCGATGCGGCCCGTGACCACCGTGCCACGACCCGAGATCGAGAACACGTCCTCGACAGGCATCAGGAACGGCTTTCGACCTCGCGCTTCGGCACCGGGATGTAACGGTCCATCTCCGCCACCAGCTTCACCACCGCCGGCACGCCAATCTCGCTCTGGTCGCCTTCCAGCGCCTTCAGCGCCGAACCGATGATGATCGGCGTGTCGTCGCCGGGGAACTTGTACGTGGTCAGAAGCTCGCGCACTTCCATCTCGACGAGCTCCAGCAACTCCTTGTCGTCGACCATGTCGGCCTTGTTCATGAACACCACGATGTACGGAACACCCACCTGGCGCGCCAGCAGGATGTGCTCGCGCGTCTGCGGCATCGGACCGTCCGCCGCAGAAACAACGAGGATCGCCCCGTCCATCTGCGCCGCGCCGGTGATCATGTTCTTCACATAGTCGGCGTGACCCGGGCAGTCCACGTGCGCGTAGTGACGCGCATCCGACGTGTATTCCACGTGCGCCGTCGAGATCGTGATGCCGCGCGCCTTCTCTTCAGGCGCCTTGTCGATCTGGTCGTACGCCTTGAACTCGCCGCCGTGCTTCTCGGCCATCACCTTCGTCAGGGCCGCAGTCAGCGTCGTCTTGCCATGGTCAACGTGACCAATCGTGCCCACGTTAACGTGTGGCTTGCTGCGTTCGAATTTTTCCTTCGACATGTGTGTGTACCCTGGTGGTTAGGACTTAATTGTTGATGATGGTTTCGGCGACGTTCGCCGGAACCTCCATGTACTTCGAAAACTCCATCGTGAACGTCGCCCTGCCCTGGCTCATCGAGCGCACGTTCGTCGCATAGCCGAACATCTCGGCCAGCGGCACTTCCGCTGTCACGGTCTTGCCCGCGGGCGTGTCTTCCAGCCCCAAGATCTGGCCACGGCGGCGATTCAGGTCGCCGATCACGTCGCCCATGTAGTCCTCGGGGGTGACTACCTCGACCTTCATGATGGGCTCGAGGATCACGGGACGCGCCTTTCTGAAGCCGTCCTTGAAACCGAAGATCGAGGCCATGCGGAAGGAAATCTCGTCGGAATCGACGTCGTGGTACGAGCCGTCGAACAGCGTCACCTTCACGTCGACCACGGGATAGCCGGCCATCACGCCGGTCTCGATGGCCTCGTAGACGCCCTTCTCCACGGCGGGGATGAACTCGCGCGGCACGGTGCCGCCCACGATGCCGTTGATGAACTCGACGCCCTTGCCTTCCTCGTTCGGCTCGAGCTTCAGCCACACATGGCCGAACTGCCCGCGGCCGCCCGACTGCTTGACGTGCTTGCCCTCGGATTCCACGGTGGCGCGGATGGTCTCGCGGTAGGCCACCTGCGGCTTGCCGACATTGGCCTCGACCTTGAACTCGCGCTTCATGCGGTCGACGATGATCTCCAGGTGCAGCTCGCCCATGCCGGCGATCAGCGTCTGGCCCGATTCCTCATCGGTGGACACGCGGAACGAAGGGTCTTCGCGGGCAAGTCGCTGCAGCGCCATGCCCATCTTCTCCTGGTCGGCCACGGTCCGGGGCTCGACGGCCACCTGGATCACGGGCACCGGGATCACCATCTTCTCGAGGGTGATGATCTTGTCTTCGCTGCACAGCGTGTCGCCCGTGATCACATCCTTGAGGCCCACGGCCGCGGCGATGTCGCCCGAGCGCACTTCCTTGATCTCGGTACGATCGCTGGCGTGCATCTGCAGCAGGCGGCCGATGCGCTCGCGCTTGCTCTTGGTGGGCAGGTAGACCTGGTCGCCGGACTTCAGCACGCCGGAATACACGCGGAAGAAGGTGAGGTTGCCCACGAACGGGTCGTTCAGGATCTTGAACGCCAGCGCCGAGAACGGCGCCTCGTCCGAAGGCTTGCGCGAGGCCGCCTCGCCGCGGTCATCGATGCCCTTGGTGTCGGGCAGTTCCATCGGCGACGGCATGAAGTCGATCACGGCGTCGAGCAGGGCCTGGACCCCCTTGTTCTTGAACGCGGTGCCGCACATGCACAGCACGATCTCGTTCTTGAGCGAGCGGGCCTTCAGGCCGCGCTTGATCTCGGTGTCGGTCAGTTCCTTGCCTTCGAGGAACTTCTCGGTGAGCGCGTCGTCGCCTTCGGCGGCGGCCTCGATCATCTTCGCGCGGTATTCCTCGGCCTGGGTCTTCAGGCCCGCCGGGATGTCCTTGTACTGGAACTTCATCCCCTGGGTTTCCATGTCCCAGTAGATGGCCTTCATGCGGATCAGGTCGACCACGCCCTCGAAGGTGTCTTCGGCGCCGATGGCCAGCTGGATGGGCACCGGATTGGCGCGCAGGCGCTGCCGGATCATCTCGACCACGCGCAGGAAGTCGGCGCCGGCGCGGTCCATCTTGTTGACGAACGCGATGCGCGGCACGCCGTAGCGGTTCATCTGCCGCCACACCGTTTCGGACTGCGGCTGCACGCCCGCCACCGAATCGAACAGCGCCACGGCGCTGTCGAGCACGCGCAGGCTGCGTTCGACCTCGATGGTGAAGTCCACGTGGCCCGGCGTGTCGATGATGTTGATGCGGTGCTCGGGGAACTGGCTTTCCATCCCCTTCCAGAAGCAGGTGGTGGCGGCGGAGGTGATCGTGATGCCGCGCTCCTGTTCCTGCTCCATGTAGTCCATGACGGCCGCGCCGTCGTGCACTTCACCGATCTTGTGCGACACGCCCGTGTAGAAAAGGATGCGCTCGGTCGTCGTCGTCTTGCCCGCATCGATGTGGGCAGAGATGCCGATGTTCCGGTAACGCTCCAGGGGCGTGACACGAGCCATATATACCGCTTCGCGGGGGGGTCAACGGGGTCCGCGGAGCGGCCCCCGAAAAATTACCAGCGGTAGTGGGCGAAGGCGCGGTTCGCATCGGCCATGCGATGCGTGTCTTCGCGCTTGCGCACGGCGCCGCCGCGGTTCTCGGCGGCATCCATCAGCTCGTGCGCGATGCGGAAGGCCATCGACTTCTCGGTGCGGGCGCGCGCGGCCTCGATGACCCAGCGCATGGCCAGTGTCTGGCGACGCGACGGGCGCACTTCAACGGGCACCTGGTAGGTGGCACCACCGACGCGGCGCGACTTCACCTCGACCGCGGGCTTCACGTTGTCGAGGGCGACCGACAGCAGGTCGATGGCATCGCCACCCTGCTTGCCGGTCTTCCGAGATGCGGTCGATCGCACCGTAGAGGATCTGTTCGGCAGCCGACTTCTTGCCGTCCTGCATGACCACGTTCATGAACTTGGCCAGCATTTCGCTGTTGAACTTCGGATCGGGAAGGATCGTGCGGGCGGGGGCTGCAGCGCGACGTGACATGGTGTGACTCCTGAAACCTTACTTCTTCGGGCGCTTGGCGCCGTACTTGGAACGGCTCTGGCGGCGGTCGTTGACGCCGGAGCAGTCGAGCGAGCCGCGAACGGTGTGGTAGCGCACGCCGGGGAGATCCTTGACGCGGCCGCCGCGGATCAGCACCACCGAGTGCTCCTGCAGGTTGTGGCCTTCGCCGCCGATGTAGCTGGTGACCTCGTAGCCGTTCACCAGGCGCACGCGGCAGACCTTGCGCAGGGCCGAGTTCGGCTTCTTGGGCGTGGTGGTGTACACGCGCGTGCACACGCCGCGCTTCTGCGGGGCGGCGCCGAGGGCGGGCACCTTGGTCTTCTCAGCGGCGGTCCGGCGGGGTGCTCGGATCAGCTGACTGGTCGTTGCCATGCGGTCTCCGTAAATACTGGTCTACATCGAAAGTTCGAACGCCAGACGCAGGCACGAAGGATCGCTGGCGCCTGCAAAACATCCGGCGTCAGGGACGCTGGAGAACACAGGCGGGCGACCGACGACCAGGCATCTGGTGGTGGTCTCGTGGTCCGCTCAAGGCGTCCACAGGTTTGTCCCGGAGCCGAAGGCGACCCCAAAGAGGCGCGGAAGTGTATGGACGCGCCAGGGGGGTGTCAACGCGATTCCGGCCCTGAACGCCAGTCTGGGTACGAGGTGCTTTTGCAATGCAGCATGAACCCATCGCCACGGCACGAACGCGACCGATTTCGCGTATCCTTGCGCGCCTCAAAAAGCCCCCATCCCGAAGCTTCTGGAACCGTAGCAATGCCCCGTACAACGCCCCTGGCTGACATCCGCAACATCGGCATCATCGCCCACGTCGATGCCGGCAAGACCACGACCACCGAGCGCATCCTCTACTACACGGGGCGCAAGCACACGATCGTCGACGTGCACGACACGAAGGATCTGAAGTCCTCGACGACGACGGACTACCTGGAACAGGAACAGAAGCGCGGCATCACCATCCAGTCGGCCGCCGTGTCGGCGTTCTGGAAGGGCAAGAAGCTCAACATCATCGACACCCCGGGGCACGTCGACTTCACCATCGAGGTGAACCGCTCGCTGCGCGTGCTCGACGGCGCGGTCGTGGTGTTCGACGGCGTGGCGGGCGTCGAGCCGCAGTCAGAAACGAACTGGCGCCTGGCGGACAACTACAAAGTCCCGCGCATGTGCTACGTGAACAAGATGGACCGCAGCGGCGCCGGCTTCCTGCGCTGCGTGGACATGATCAAGAAGCGCCTGGGCGCGCGCCCGCTGGTGTGCCACCTGCCGATCGGCTCGGAAGACAACTTCAAGGGCATGGTCGACCTGGTCGAGAACAAGGCCTACACCTGGGACTCCGACGATCGCGACGCGAAGTGGGACATCCACGAGCTCACCGGCAACCTCGCCGACAAGTTCGGCATCACCGTGCCGTCGGATCGCGCCATCCTCGACTCGGTGCCCAAGTACCGCAGCGAACTGGTCGACACCTGCCTCGAGCAGGACGATGCCGCCATGGAAGCCTTCCTCGACGGCACCGAGCCCTCGGTCGAAACGCTGAAGGCCTGCATCCGCAAGGGCACCATCAACGGCGCATTCACCGTGGTGCTGTGCGGTTCGTCCTACAAGAACAAGGGCGTGCAGCAGATGCTGGACGCCGTCGTCGACTACCTGCCTGCGCCGACGGACGTCGAAGCCATCGCGACGGTGGATGAGGACGGCAACCCGAACGGCCAGCGCATCTGCTCGGACGACGAGCCGTTCTCGGCGCTGGCGTTCAAGGTGATCAACGACGCCTACGGCGCGCTCACCTTCGTGCGCGTGTATTCGGGCGTGCTCACCCGCGGCGCCTCGGTGCAGAACAGCACGCGCGGCAAGCGCGAGAAGATCGGCCGCATGGTGGAGATGTTCGCCAAGGAAGCCAACGCCATCGAGGAAGCCCGCGCCGGTGACATCATCGCGCTGGTCTCGATGCAGGAAACCGACACTGGCGATTCGCTCTGCGATGCCGCCCATCCGGTCATCCTGGAGCGCATGCGCTTCCCCGAGCCCGTGATCAGCGTGTCGGTGAAGCCGAAGAACAAGGCCGAGCTCGAGAAGTTCGGCGCCGCGCTGGGCAAGATGGTCCGCGCCGATCCCTCGCTGAAGCTCGAGACCGACCGCGAGACGGGTGAAACCATCCTGCGCGGCATGGGCGAGCTGCACCTCGACGTCACGCTCGACCGCATGCGCACCGAGTTCAACGTGGAAGGCGTGATGGGCCAGCCGCAGGTGGCCTACCGCGAAACCTTCACCAAGCCCATCCAGGAAAACTACACGCACAAGAAGCAGACCGGCGGTTCGGGCCAGTTCGCCGAGGTGTGGATCAAGTTCGAGCCGCTCGAGCGCGGTTCGGGCTTCGTGTTCGAGGACGAAACCGTCGGCGGCTCGGTGCCGCGCGAATTCGTGCCCTCGGTGGAAAAGGGCCTGAAGGTGCAGAAGGAAGACGGCGTGCTCGCCCGCTTCCCCACCGTGGACTTCAAGGCCACGCTGGTGGACGGCAGCTACCACGACGTCGACTCCAACGCGATGACCTTCGAAATCGCCGCCAAGGCGGCTTTCCGCGAAGCCATCAAGAAGGCCGGTCCCATCCTGCTCGAGCCGGTGATGAAGGTCGAGGTGGTGACGCCGGGCGACTACCTGGGCGACGTGATCGGCGACCTGAACCGCCGTCGCGGCCAGATCCAGGAGCAGCTCGAGCGCGGCGCGAACATCGCCGTGGTGGCCACCGTGCCGCTGTCGGAGATGTTCGGCTACATCGGCAACCTGCGCGCGATGAGCTCGGGCCGTGCGTCGTACACCATGGAGTTCTCGCACTACGATCCGGTGCCGAAGAACGTGGCCGACGTGGTCATTGCCGACGCGGCGAAGGCGAAGGCCTCCGGCGGCTGATCGCCCCGAGCGCCTGGCGCGCTCGACGGTGGATCAAAGAAGGGCCCCGGAAGGGGCCTTTCTTTTGGCATAGCGAATGTGCGCCGCAGCCTGCGGGCTATTGGGCGGCGTCGAACTCGCGCACAAGTTCCAGCATGCGCCGCACCAGCTGTTCTGGCGGGGCAGCCACTTCTGCCATGAACACCGGGTACGCCTTCACCGCGAGCACGGCGGCGGCCGTTGCCGAGCCGGCGCGAACGCTGGCCGGAAATAGCGCCGCGTTCGCGCGAACGAACCGCGCGGCGCGTCGTACCGCCGCGGCCTCGGCGCGCTGCGCGTCCGATTCGAAGGTGAATACCCACTCGCGCACGCGCTGCTCGATCACCGGTCGCTCGCCGTCCGGCACCAGGCCCGCGGCCGCATAGATCCGGCAGTCGTAGTCACGGCAGGTCTGCGGGCGGTCAGCATAGATGCCGCACTTGCGTTCGTTCATGAACGGGCAGCGGCCATCCTCCCGGAATCCCATCAACCAGCGCTCACCCGAACCCGTGCGGCCGAGAAGGAACGCCTCGGGCACCTCGGCGCGCGCGCGAACATCTTCGGGGCGAAGCGGAATGGGATAGGACGACACGCAGCAGCCGATGCAGTTGCCGCAGGGAACATCCGCATCACGTTCGCCGCGCAGGACAGCGCGCATCGCGGCCAGCCACTTGCCAAAGGGTCCGGCGTCGACAGGCTGTGCATCGGCATCGGGCATCGCGCGCTTCAGGCGGCCTGCTGCCGCGTGGCCCGCACCACGTCGATGATCGCTGTTCCATAGCGCGCCAGCTTGGTGGCACCCACGCCACTCACGCCGCCCAGCGCCATCTGGCTGTCAGGCATCCGCTGCGCGATCTCGGCAAGGCTGCTGTCGTGCAGCACCGTGTACGCGGGCACACCATGCTCCTTCGCAATGCCGCGCCGCCATTCACGCAGCGCCTGGAACACCACTTCCTGCTGCGGCGTGAGCTGGGCAGGGCCGCCCGCGGAGCCCGATGCAGCGGCGCCCCTGGCCGCCTTGCGCCCGCGCCGCGCTCCGGCCGCCGGCGCGGCATCCTGCCGCAGCGTCAGGCGCCGCTCCCCCTTCAGCACCGCGCGACTGTCCTCGGTGAGACGCAGCACGTTGTAATGCTCGTGGTCGACCGTGACCAGCCGCAGCATCACCAGCTGCCGCAGCACGGCGCGCCACTGCGCCTCGCTCATGTCGGCGCCCATGCCAAAGGTGGATACAGCCTCATGACCGCGCTCCACGACCTTGTCGGTGCGTTCGCCGCGCAGCACGTCGATGATCTGCTGCGCGCCAAAGCTGTAGCCGCTCGCACGCTCGCAGCGGTAGATGCACGAGAGCAGCTTCTGTGCCGCCTCGGTGCCGTCGAACTGCGCCGGCGGCGAGAGGCAGTTGTCGCAGTTACCGCAGGGCCCGGCCTGCTCGTCGAAGTACTCGAGCAGGTACTGGCGCCGGCAGCGCACGGTCTCGCACAGGCCGAGCATGGCATCGAGCTTGGCGTTCGAGACGCGTTTGTAGGATTCGGCCGCATCGGACTGTTCGATCAGCCGGCGCTGCTGCACCACGTCGGCAAGGCCGTAGACCATCCAGGCCTCGGCCGGCAGGCCGTCGCGACCGGCACGGCCGGTTTCCTGGTAGTAGCCCTCGATGCTCTTCGGCAGGTCGAGGTGGGCGACGAAGCGCACATCCGGCTTGTCGATGCCCATGCCGAAGGCGATGGTGGCCACCATCACGACGCCGTCCTCGTCGATGAACCGGTCCTGGCGCTGTTCGCGCTCGGCCGCGCTGAAGCCGGCGTGATAGGCGATGGCGTCGATGCCGTTCTCCGCCAGCAGGTCGGCGGTTTCCTCCACCGACTTGCGCGACAGGCAATACACGATGCCACTCTGGCCGGCATGTTCCTCGCGGATGAAGCGCAGCAGCTGCTTGCGCGGGGATTCCTTGCTGGCGATGCGGTAACGGATGTTCGGCCGGTCGAAGCCGGAAAGGAAGGTGCGCGCCCCGGTGAGGCGCAGCCGGTCGATGATCTCCAGCCGCGTGGCGGGCGTGGCCGTGGCGGTCAGCGCGATGCGGGGCACGGCCGGATACCGCTCGGCCAGCTGTGCCAGCTGCAGGTATTCGACCCGGAAGTCGTGGCCCCACTGCGAGACGCAGTGGGCCTCGTCGAAGGCGAACAGCGCGATGGGCAGGCTGTCGAGAAGTTCGAGCGTGCGCTCCTTCAGCACCCGCTCCGGGGCGAGATAGAGCAGGTCGAGCTCACCCGCCCTCGCCCGCTTCTCGATGTCCTGCACCGCGGGCCACTCGAGCGTGGAGTTGAGGAATTCGGCGCGCACGCCGGCTTCCTGCAGCGCGGCCACCTGGTCCTGCATCAATGCGATCAGCGGCGAGACCACGATGCCTATGCCCTGGCGCAGCAGGGCCGGGATCTGGAAGCACAGCGACTTGCCCCCACCGGTGGGCATGAGCACCAGCGCATTGCCGCCACCGGCAACGTGCGCCACCACCTCGGCCTGCTGGCCGCGGAAGGCGGCGTAGCCGAAGACGGATTGCAGGATGTCGAGTGCGCGGGGTGGCAGGGCGGCGGTGTCCACGCGCGCATTGTCGCACTGTCGGCGACACGGGGCGCGCAGGCCTTTGTGGCGCGAACATGCAGTTGCAAAGAAAAAGGGCGCAACGACTTTCGCCGCTGCGCCCCGGTCTTTTCAGACAGGTCGGGTACCGGACCTCAGGCTTCCGATTCCTCGCCCACCGGCGCGTCCTCGGTATCCACGCCACCGCCCACATCCATGAAGCTGCGGCGATTGGTCTCGCTGATCTTCCGGCGACGGTGCTCATGGGCCGCGAAGCCCGTGCCCGCCGGAATCAGCCGGCCGACGATGACGTTTTCCTTCAGGCCGCGCAGGTCGTCCTTCAGGCCCCGTACCGCGGCTTCGGTCAGCACGCGCGTGGTCTCCTGGAACGAGGCTGCCGAGATGAACGACTCGGTCGCCAGCGACGCCTTGGTGATGCCCAGCAGCACGGGCTGCAGCGTGGCAACCCCCTTGTTGTCGGACTTCGCCGCGTCGTTGATGTCGAGCGCCCGCGAGCGATCCAGCTGTTCGCCACGCAGCAGCTGCGTTTCGCCAGTGGCCATCACCTCGGTCTTGCGCAGCATCTGGCGGATGATCACCTCGATGTGCTTGTCGTTGATCTTCACGCCCTGCAGGCGATAGACCTCCTGGATCTCGCGCACCAGGTAATTGGCCAGCGACTCCACGCCCTGCAGGCGCAGGATGTCGTGCGGATTCGGCTCGCCGTCGGCGATCACTTCGCCGCGGGTCACCTGCTCGCCCTCGAACACGTTGAGCGTGCGCCACTTCGGGATCAGCTCCTCGTACTTCTCCTCACCTTCGCTGGTGATGACCAGGCGGCGCTTGCCCTTGGTCTCCTTGCCGAAGCTGACGGTGCCTGACTTCTCCGCGAGGATGGCCTGGTCCTTGGGCTTGCGGGCTTCGAAGAGGTCGGCCACACGCGGCAGACCGCCGGTGATGTCGCGCGTCTTCGAGGATTCCTGCGGGATACGCGCGATCACGTCGCCGACGGACACCTTGGCGCCATCGGTGGCGCTGATCAGCGCGCCGGCCGGCAGGTTGTACACCGCCGGGATCTCGGTGTTCGCGAAGGGCACTTCCTTGCCCTTGGCGTTCAGCAGCTTGATCGTCGGCTTCAGTTCCTTGCCGCCGCGCTGCGACTTGGAGTCGAGCACCACGGTCGAGGTGAGGCCGGTGACCTCATCGACCTGCGAGGTGACCGTCAGGCCGTCGACGAAGTCCTGGAACTTGACGAAGCCCGCGACCTCGGTGATCACCGGATGGGTGTGCGGATCCCAGGTGGCCACGACCTGGCCGCCCTTCACCTTGTCGCCTTCCTTCGAGTTGATCACGGCGCCGTACGGGATCTTGTAGCGCTCGCGCTCGCGGCCGAAGGAATCCACCACGCCGATCTCGCCGGAGCGTGACACGGCCACCAGGTGGCCCTTCTCGTGCAGCACCGACTTGATGTTGTGGAAGCGCAGCGTGCCCTCGTTGCGGATCTCCACGCTCGAGGCGGCAGCGGCTCGCGACGCGGCGCCACCGATGTGGAAGGTACGCATCGTCAGCTGCGTGCCGGGCTCGCCGATCGACTGCGCGGCCATCACGCCCACGGCCTCGCCGATGTTGATCAGGCGGCCACGCGCAAGGTCTCGGCCATAGCAGCTCGAGCACACGCCGTAGCGGGTGGCGCAGGTGATGGGCGAACGCACCAGCACCTCGTCCACGCTCTGCTGCTCGAGCACGCGCACGTAGTCTTCGTCGATCAGCGTGCCACGCGGGAACAGCAGGGTCTCGGTGCCCGGCTTGTTCACGTCGGCGGCCAGCACGCGACCCAGCACGCGCTCGCCCAGGCCCTCCACCACGTCGCCGCCTTCGACCAGCGGCGCCATCATGATGCCCTCGGCGGTGCCGCAATCCACTTCCGTGACCACCAGGTCCTGCGACACGTCGACCAGGCGACGCGTCAGGTACCCCGAGTTGGCGGTCTTGAGCGCGGTGTCGGCGAGGCCCTTGCGGGCGCCGTGCGTCGAGATGAAGTACTGGAGGACGTTCAGGCCTTCGCGGAAGTTGGTCGTGATCGGCGTCTCGATGATCGAGCCGTCGGGCTTGGCCATCAGGCCGCGCATGCCGGCCAGCTGGCGGATCTGGGCCGCGGAACCGCGCGCGCCCGAATCGGCCATCATGAAGATCGAATTGAACGACTTCTGGCGCAGCTTCTTGCCGCGGCTGTCCGTGGCTTCTTCCGTGCCCAGCTTCTCCATCATCGCCTTGGCGACCTGGTCATTGGCGCGCGACCAGATATCCACGACCTTGTTGTAGCGTTCACCGTTGGTGACGAGGCCGGACGCGTACTGGTCCTGGATCTCCTTCACTTCGGCATCGGCAGTGGAGACGATCTTGACCTTCTGGTCCGGGATCACGATGTCGTCGATGCCGAACGACATGCCGGAACGCGTGGCGTACTGGAAACCCGTGTACATCAGCTGGTCCGCGAACACGACGGTCTCCTTCAGACCCAGCGCGCGGTAGCAGGTGTTGATCAGGCCCGAGATCGCCTTCTTGGTCATGTCGGCGTTCACCAGGTCGAAGGACAGGCCCTTCGGCAGGATCTCCGACAGCAGCGCGCGACCGACCGTGGTGTTCACGGTGCGGGGCTTCTTGGCCTCGGCCTTGCCATCGACGATGGCGTACTCGGTGACGCGCACCTTGACCTTGGCCTGCAGGTGAACCTGACGGCCTTCGTAGGCGCGATGCGCCTCGTGCACGTCGGAGAACATCATGCCTTCGCCCTGCACGCCCGCCTTCTCGCGGGTGAGGTAGTACAGGCCCAGCACCACGTCCTGCGACGGGACGATGATCGGGTCGCCGTTGGCGGGCGAGAGGATGTTGTTCGACGACATCATCAGCGCGCGCGCCTCGAGCTGGGCTTCGAGCGACAGCGGCACGTGCACGGCCATCTGGTCACCGTCGAAGTCGGCGTTGAACGCCGTGCAGACGAGCGGATGCAGGTTGATGGCCTTGCCTTCCACCAGCACCGGCTCGAAGGCCTGGATGCCCAGGCGATGCAGCGTCGGCGCGCGGTTCAGCAGCACCGGATGCTCGCGGATCACCTCTTCGAGGATGTCCCAGACTTCCGGACCTTCACGCTCGACCAGGCGCTTGGCGGCCTTGATGGTCGACGCATCGCCGCGGATCTGCAGCTTCTGGAAGATGAACGGCTTGAACAGCTCCAGCGCCATCTTCTTCGGCAGGCCGCACTGGTGCAGGCGCAGCGTCGGTCCCACCACGATCACCGAGCGACCGGAGTAGTCCACGCGCTTGCCCAGCAGGTTCTGGCGGAACCGGCCCTGCTTGCCCTTGATCATGTCGGCCAGCGACTTCAGCGGGCGCTTGTTGCTGCCCGTGATGGCGCGGCCGCGGCGGCCGTTGTCCAGCAGCGCGTCGACCGACTCCTGCAGCATGCGCTTCTCGTTGCGCACGATGATGTCGGGCGCGTTGAGCTCGAGCAGGCGACGCAGGCGGTTGTTGCGGTTGATGACGCGGCGGTACAGGTCATTCAGGTCGGACGTGGCGAAGCGGCCGCCATCCAGCGGCACCAGCGGACGCAGGTCCGGCGGCAGCACGGGCAGCACGGTCAGCACCATCCACTCGGGCTTGTTGCCGGACTCGAGGAACGACTCGAGCAGCTTCAGGCGCTTGGACAGGCGCTTCAGCTTCGTCTCGGACGAAGTGGCGCTCATGTCCTCGCGCACCTTCACCTGCTCGGCGGCCAGGTCGATGCTCGACAGCAGCTCGTGCACGGCCTCGGCGCCCATGCGGGCGTCGAACTCATCGCCGTGCGCCTCGATGGCCTCCAGGTACATCTCGTCGGTCAGCAGCTGGCCGCGGGTCATTTCCGTCATACCGGGGTCTATGACCACAAACGCTTCAAAGTAGAGCACTCGCTCGATTTCACGAAGGGTCATGTCAAGCATGAGCCCGATACGCGAGGGCAGCGACTTCAGGAACCAGATGTGCGCGACCGGCGAGGCCAGCTCGATGTGGCCCATGCGCTCGCGGCGCACCTTGGCCTGCGTCACTTCGACGCCGCACTTCTCGCACACCACGCCGCGGTGCTTCAGGCGCTTGTACTTGCCGCACAGGCACTCGTAGTCCTTGATGGGCCCGAATATCTTGGCGCAGAACAGGCCGTCGCGTTCCGGCTTGAAGGTGCGGTAGTTGATCGTCTCCGGCTTCTTTACTTCGCCGAAGGACCACGACTTCACCAGGTCGGGCGATGCGAGCCCGATCTTGATGGAATCGAAGTTCTCGACCGGAGCCTGCTGCTTGAAGAGCTTCAATAGGTCTTTCATGGTTTTCTCCTGGCTCCGGCCTTAATCCTGCTCGAGTTCAATGTTGATGCCGAGCGAGCGGATTTCCTTGACGAGCACGTTGAAGGATTCGGGCATGCCCGCCTTCATCTCGTGGTTGCCATCGACGATGGACTTGTACATCAGCGTGCGGCCCTGCGTGTCGTCCGACTTGACCGTCAGCATTTCCTGCAGGGTGTACGCCGCGCCGTAGGCCTCGAGCGCCCAGACTTCCATTTCGCCGAAGCGCTGGCCGCCGAACTGGGCCTTGCCGCCCAGCGGCTGCTGCGTGACCAGCGAGTACGGTCCGGTGGAACGCGCATGCATCTTGTCGTCCACCAGGTGGTTCAACTTCAGCATGTACATGTAGCCAACGGTGGTCTGGCGATCGAAACGTTCGCCCGTGCGGCCGTCATAGAGCCAGGTCTGGCCCGAGGTCGGCAGGTCGGCGAGCTTCAGCAGGTGCTTGATCTCGCTTTCCGCCGCGCCGTCGAACACCGGGGTCGCGATGGGCACGCCCTTCGACAGGTTCTTCGCCAGCACGGTGATCTCGCCATCGGTGAAGGACTTGATGTCCTCGCCCTGGCCACCGGTGCTGTTGTAGATCTCGTCGATGAAGCCGCGGACTTCCGCGACCTTGGCCTGCGCCTCGAGCATCTTGCCGATCTTGAGGCCGAGCCCCTTCGCCGCCCAGCCCAGGTGCGTCTCCAGCACCTGGCCGACGTTCATGCGCGAGGGCACGCCCAGCGGGTTCAGCACCACGTCGACGGGCGTGCCGTCTTCGAGGTACGGCATGTCTTCGACCGGGGTGATGTGCGAGATCACGCCCTTGTTGCCGTGGCGGCCGGCCATCTTGTCGCCCGGCTGGATGCGGCGCTTCACGGCCAGGTACACCTTGACCATCTTCAGCACGCCAGGGGCGAGGTCGTCGCCGGCGGTGATCTTGGAGCGCTTCTCTTCCAGGCGCTTCTCGAAGTACTTCTTCTGCGCCTTCAGGCGCTCGGAAGCCGCTTCCAGCTGGCCATTGGCCTCATCGCTTTCGAGGCGGACCTCGAACCACGTTTCGCGGGGCAGCGCGTCAAGGTAGGTGGCATCGATCTTGGTGCCGCTCTTGAGCTTCTGCGGTCCGCCCGCCGCGACCTTGCCCAGCAGCTGCTCGCGCACGCGCGTGAACAGGTCATCCTCGAGGATGCGCTGCTGGTCCTGAAGATCCTTCTTCACCTTCTCGATCTCGGCGCGCTCGATCGACAGCGCACGGCTGTCCTTCTCGACGCCGTCACGCGTGAACACGCGCACGTCGATCACGGTGCCGTCCATGCCCGGCGGCACGCGCAGGCCCGTGTCCTTAACATCCGAGGCCTTCTCGCCGAAGATGGCGCGCAGCAGCTTCTCTTCCGGCGTGAGCTGGGTCTCGCCCTTCGGCGTGACCTTGCCCACCAGGATGTCGCCGGCGCGCACTTCGGCGCCGATGAAGGCGATGCCCGCTTCATCGAGCTTGGTCAGCGCCGCATCGCCCACGTTCGGGATGTCGGCGGTGATTTCCTCGGGGCCCAGCTTGGTGTCGCGGGCCACGCAGGT
Source organism: Pseudomonadota bacterium (assembly GCA_016720075.1). Lineage (GTDB taxonomy): Bacteria > Pseudomonadota > Gammaproteobacteria > Steroidobacterales > Steroidobacteraceae > ZC4RG30. Next base: position 82,805 of record JADJXW010000006.1, on the reverse strand, counting down.
CAGCTCTTCGATGTGGATCGTCGTGAAGCGGTCTTCCTGGACGACGCGCTCGGAGATGAGGATCGAATCCTCGAAGTTGTAGCCGTTCCAGGGCATGAAGGCGACCAGCAGGTTCTGGCCCAGCGCCAGCTCGCCCAGGTCGGTCGACGGGCCGTCGGCCAGCACGTCACCACGCGCGATCACATCCCCGGTCTGCACCAGCGGCTTCTGGTTGATGCAGGTGTTCTGGTTCGAACGGGTGTACTTCGTGAGGCCGTAGATGTCGACGCCCGGCTCGCTGGCCGTCGTTTCGGCATCGTTCACGCGCACGACAATGCGCGATGCGTCGACCGAGTCGACCACGCCGCCACGCTTGGCGACCACGGTCACGCCCGAGTCGATGGCCACGGGGCGCTCCATGCCGGTGCCCACCAGCGGCACCTCGGCGCGCAGCGTCGGCACGGCCTGGCGCTGCATGTTCGAGCCCATCAGCGCGCGGTTCGCGTCGTCGTGCTCGAGGAACGGGATCAGCGAGGCGGCCACCGACACGATCTGCTTCGGCGACACGTCCATGTAGTTGATGCGTTCCTTCGGCATCAACGTGAATTCACCCTGGAACCGGCAGGACACCAGCGCGTCCGTCAGGTTGCCCTTGGCATCCTTGGCCGCGTTGGCCTGCGCGATGGCGAACTCGCCTTCCTCGATGGCCGACAGGAAGTCGATCTTGTCGGTCACCCGGCCATCGGCCACGCGGCGGTACGGCGTCTCGAGGAAGCCGTACTGGTTGGTGCGCGCATACACCGACAGCGAATTGATCAGGCCGATATTCGGACCTTCAGGCGTCTCGATCGGGCACACGCGGCCATAGTGCGTGGTGTGCACGTCGCGCACCTCGAAGCCGGCGCGCTCACGGGTGAGGCCGCCGGGGCCCAGTGCCGAGACGCGACGCTTGTGCGTGACTTCCGACAGCGGGTTGTTCTGGTCCATGAACTGCGACAGCTGCGAGGAGCCGAAGAATTCCTTCACCGCGGCCGCCACCGGCTTCGCGTTGATCATCTCCTGCGGCATCAGCGGCTCGGATTCGGCGATCGTCAGGCGCTCCTTCACGGCGCGCTCGACGCGCACCAGGCCCACGCGGAAGGCGTTCTCCGCCATCTCGCCCACCGAACGCACGCGGCGGTTGCCCAGGTGGTCGATGTCGTCGACGCCGCCGTTGCCGTTGCGGATGTCGATCAGCACCTTCAGCACGTCGAGGATGTCATCCTTCGACAGCACGCCGGAGCCTTCGATTTCCTTGCGACCCACGCGGCGGTTGAACTTCATGCGGCCCACGGCCGAGAGGTCATACCGTTCGCCGTTGAAGAACAGGTTGTTGAACAGGTTCTCGGCGGCGTCCTTGGTGGGCGGCTCGCCCGGACGCATCATGCGGTAGATCTCGACCAGCGCCTCCAGGCGCGTCTTGGTCGGATCGATGCGCAGCGTGTCGGAGATGAACGCGCCACGGTCCAGGTCGTTCACATACAGCGTATTGACCTGCTTGATGCCGGTCTCGATCAGCTTCTCGACCGAAGCAGCCGTCAGCACCTCGTTGGCCTTGACCAGGATCTCGCCGGTGTCGGTGTTCACGACGTCGTGCGAGACGATCTTGCCGTACACGTAGTCGCGCGGCACGGCCAGCTTCTTGACGTTCGCCTGCTCCAGCTCGCGCACGTGGCGGGCGGTGATGCGGCGGCCTTCCTCGACGATGACCTTGTCACCGACGCGGATCTCGAAGCTCGCGGTCTCGCCGCGCAGGCGCTGGGGCACCAGCTCGAGCGAGGTCTCGTTCTTGCCGAGGAAGAATGTGTTGTTCTCGAAGAACACCTCGAGGATCTCGGCTTCGTTCATGCCGAGGGCGCGCAGGATGATCGTCACCGGCAGCTTGCGGCGGCGGTCGATGCGGGCGAACACGGCGTCCTTCGGGTCGAACTCGAAGTCGAGCCAGGAGCCGCGGTAGGGAATGATGCGGGCCGAGAACAGCAGCTTGCCGGAGCTGTGGCTCTTGCCGCGGTCGTGGTCGAAGAACACGCCGGGCGAACGGTGCAGCTGCGAAACGATGACGCGCTCGGTGCCGTTGATGACGAAGGTGCCGTTGTCGGTCATCAGCGGCAGATCACCCAGGTAGACCTCCTGCTCGCGCACGTCCTTGACGGGCTTCTTGGCGCCGGGGGCTTCCTTGTCGAGCACCACGAGGCGCACCTTCACGCGCAGCGGCGCGGCGTAGGTGAGGCCACGCAGCTGGCACTCCTTCACGTCGAAGGGAGGCTCGCCGAGGCGATAGGAAACGTATTCGAGCGTCGCGTTGCCGCTGTAGCTCGTGATCGGGAATACCGTCCGGAAGGCGGCGTGCAGGCCGATGCTCGCACGTTCGTTCTCGGCGACGTTCTCCTGCAGGAACGTGCGGTACGACTCCAGCTGGATCGCCAGCAGATATGGAGTATCGAGAATTCCCGGCTGCTTGCCGAAATTCTTGCGAATGCGCTTCTTTTCCGTGAAGGAATAAGCCATCGGACTCACCTTGATCCCGCGGGGGATCCCTTGACCTTCAGAACATGAGAGACACGCGCGCCGCAGCCACCGACCCATTCAGGTCGGTGCCGCGGAACACGTTTTGGGCCACGTAGGACCCTTGAAGCCGCATCGGGGTCTTACTTGACCACGACCTTGGCGCCGGCATCCTCGAGCTTCTTCTTCATCGCATCGACGTCGGCCTTGGCCACGGCATCCTTGACCAGGGCGGGCACGCCCTCGACGAGGTCCTTGGCTTCCTTCAGGCCCAGGCCCGTCAGTTCGCGCACGACCTTGATGACGCCGACCTTCTTGTCAGCCGGGTACTCGGTCAGCGTGACGCTGAATTCGGTCTGCTCTTCGACAGCGGCAGCAGGCGCGGCGCCGGCGGCAACAGCGACGGCGGCCACCGGGGCGGCAGCGGTCACACCGAACTTCTTCTCGAGGTCCGAAATCAGCTCAACGACTTCCAGCACGCTCAGGTTGCCGATGGCGTTGACAATCTCTTCACGGGAAACGGCCATTTCTATATCTCCAGTACTAAATTAATTACGGGAATCGTTAATCGGATCAGCCCGCAGCCTGTTTCTGGTCGCGGATCGCGACCACGGTGCGGACGAACTTGACCTGCGGTGCCTGAATGGTGGCGACCAGCTTCTGGATCGGGGCCTTGATGACACCGAGCAGCTGCGAGAGCGCCTGTTCCTTCGTCGGCAGGCTCGCGACCTTGTCGAGGTCCTTCGCGGAGAGCACGGCGCCCCCGATCGAAAGATTCGTGGTCACGAGCTTGTCGTTGGCCTTCGCGAAGTCCTTGATCACGCGCGCGGCAGCGCCCGGATCGTCCTTCGAGAACGCCAGCACCAGTGGTCCTTTCAGCACGGCACCCATGGACTCGAACGCGGTCCCGGCAAGGGCCTTGCGCGCCAGCGTGTTCTTTACGACACGCATGTACACGCCGGAGGCACGAGCCTTCGACCGCAGATCGGTCATCTGGGTGACCGTCAGGCCGCGGTACTCGGCCGCCACCACGGACAGGGCTTTCGCCGCGACCGCGCTGACTTCCTCGACCAGGGCCTTCTTGCCTTCCAGGTTCAATGGCATTGACCAAACTCCAGTTGAATCACCTGTACACGGATCGCAGCGGTTGCCCACCACGACCCACCATCTAAACGACGGTGACCAACATCGATTCCCGATGTGCGTACACCATCTGCGCAGGCTTCATTCCATTAAGGACTCGCGCTGTTGCCAGCCTCGTCCGCCTGCGGTCTTCGACGATGACCGGCGCCAGTGCATTTCTGCCCCGACGCCGACCCACATCAAACTCTCAAATCCTTACGAAACCAGCGTCGAATGATCGACGATCACGCCAGGGCCCATCGTTGACGACAGGGTGACGCGCTTCACGTAGATGCCCTTCGAGCTGGCCGGCTTCGCCTTCTGCAGGTCTGCCACCAGCGCCTGCAGGTTCTCGCGCAGCGCCAGCGGCTCGAACTTCGCCTTGCCGATGGTGGCGTGGATCACGCCGGCCTTGTCGACGCGGTAGGTGACCTGGCCCGACTTGGCGTTCTTCACGGCGGTGGCCACGTCCGGCGTCACCGTGCCGACCTTCGGGTTCGGCATCAGGCCGCGGGGGCCGAGGATCTGGCCCAGCTGGCCGACGACGCGCATGGCGTCGGGGCTCGCGATCACGCGGTCGAAGTTGATCTCGCCGGCCTTCACCTTCTCGGCCAGGTCTTCCAGGCCCACGAGGTCGGCACCGGCCGCCCGCGCGATTTCCTGGTTCTTGCCCGAGGTGAACACCGCCACGCGCACGGTCTTGCCCGTGCCATGCGGCATCACGGTCGAGCCGCGCACCTGCTGGTCGGACTTCGACGCGTCGATGCCGAGGTTCACCGCGACATCCACCGATTCGTTGAACTTCGCCGTGGCGAATTCCTTCACCAGGCCCAGGGCCTCATCGATCGAGTAGGCCTTGCCCGGAACGAGCTTCGACTTCCAGGTCTTTACTTTCTTGGCAACAGTCATGACATCGCTCCCTTACACGCCTTCCACGTCGACGCCCATCGAGCGGGCGGTGCCCGCGATGGTGCGCACGGCGGCTTCGAGGTCGGCCGCGGTGAGATCGGGGGTCTTCGTCTTGGCAACTTCTTCAAGCTGCTTGCGCGAGATCTTGCCGACCTTCTGGGTGTTGGGAACGCCACTGCCCTTCTCGATGCCGATCGCCTTGCGGATCAGCACCGACGCGGGCGGCGTCTTCATGATGAAGGTGAAGCTGCGGTCCGAGTACACCGTGATGATCACGGGAATCGGCAGGCCCTTCTCCAGCTTCTGGGTCTGCGCATTGAACTGCTTGCAGAACTCCATGATGTTGACGCCCTGCTGACCGAGCGCGGGCCCGATCGGCGGCGACGGATTGGCAGAGCCCGCAGGCACCTGCAGCTTCACGTAGCCTTGTACTTTCTTCGCCATTTACGTCTCCTGGGTACAAACGCCGCCCTTCCGGGTGGCTCCCCATTGGTTACCGGCACTATTGCCGGGGATTACACAAACCTCAGGCTTTCTCCACCTGAGAAAAATCCAGCTCGACAGGCGTGGAGCGACCCAGAATCTGCACGGCCACCTGCAGCCGGCTCTTCTCGTAGTTGACGTTCTCGACCACGCCGTTGAAATCGTTGAACGGGCCGTGCGTCACGCGCACCACCTGGCCCGGCTCGAACAGCACCTTCGGCCGCGGCTTGTCGACGCCTTCGGCCACACGGTCCAGGATGCGGTTGGCTTCCTTCTCCGTGATCGGCGCCGGCTTGTCGGGCGTGCCGCCGATGAAACCGAGCACCTTCGGCACATCCTTCACCAGATGCCAGGTGGTCTCGTCCATCTCCATCTGCACCAGCACGTAGCCGGGGTAGAACTTGCGCTCGCTGCGGCGCTTCTGGCCCTCGCGCATCTCCACCACTTCTTCCGTGGGCACGAGGATCTCGCCGAACTTGGCCTCGAGGCCATCGCGCTTGATGCGATCCTTCAGCGACTCGGCAACGCGATGCTCGAAATTCGAGTAGGCGTGCACTACATACCATCTAAGCGCCATATCAGCCTTGCCCCGTGAGGAGTTTCGTCGCCCATGCGAGGAAGAGATCGAGCAGCCAGAACGCGATGCCAGTCACCACGGCGAACACGAACACCGCCAGCGTGGTGATCCAGGTTTCGTTCTTCGACGGCCAGAACACCTTGCGCAGCTCGTTGCGCGCATCCACGGTGAACTGCCGGAAGTCGCGCCCACCGGCGGACAACCCGAAGACCAGGCCGCCCGCAACCAGGCCCGCGACAACGCAGCCCCAGCGAACCAGCGCCGGCTGCGTGCCGAGCACGTAGTAGCCCGCGACGCCCGCCAGCAGCAGCGCGATGGCTATCCACAGTGGCAGGCTGCTGCCACTCGTCTCTTGATCGCGTACCTGTTCGTTCATCACCAACTTCCGCGGACGTGCCGCTCTTAAGGGCCTGCCGACTTGGCAGGCCAGGAGGGAATCGAACCCCCAACCTGCGGTTTTGGAGACCGCCGCTCTGCCAATTGAGCTACTGGCCTATCTACGCCCTTACTTGAGGATCTTGGCGACGACGCCGGCGCCGACGGTCTTGCCGCCCTCGCGGATGGCAAAGCGCAGGCCGGCATCCATCGCGATGGGGGCGATCAGCTCGACCGTCATCTTGATGTTGTCGCCCGGCATCACCATCTCCGCGCCGCCGTCCAGCTCGCACGCGCCGGTCACGTCCGTCGTGCGGAAGTAGAACTGCGGGCGATAGCCCTTGAAGAACGGCGTGTGTCGGCCGCCCTCCTCCTTCGTCAGCACGTACACCTCGGCCTCGAACTTCGTGTGCGGCGTGATCGAGCCGGGCTTCGCCAGCACCTGCCCACGCTGCACCTCTTCACGCTTCGTGCCGCGCAGCAGCACGCCCACGTTGTCGCCAGCCTGGCCTTCGTCCAGCAGCTTGCGGAACATCTCGACGCCCGTGCACGTCGTCTTCTGCGTCGCCGTCAGGCCGATGATCTCGATTTCATCGTTCACCTTCACGATGCCGCGCTCGATGCGCCCCGTCACCACCGTGCCACGGCCGGAGATCGAGAACACGTCCTCCACAGGCATCAGGAACGGCTTTTCAACCTCGCGCTTCGGCACCGGGATGTAACGGTCCATCTCCGCCACCAGCTTCACCACCGCCGGCACGCCAATCTCGCTCTGGTCGCCTTCCAGCGCCTTCAGCGCCGAACCGATCACGATCGGCGTGTCGTCGCCGGGGAACTTGTACACCGACAGAAGCTCGCGAACTTCCATCTCGACCAGCTCCAGCAGCTCCTTGTCGTCGACCATGTCCGCCTTGTTCATGAACACGACGATGTACGGAACGCCCACCTGGCGCGCCAGCAGGATGTGCTCGCGCGTCTGCGGCATCGGGCCATCGGCCGCCGACACCACCAGAATCGCCCCGTCCATCTGCGCCGCGCCCGTGATCATGTTCTTCACGTAGTCGGCATGCCCAGGGCAGTCCACGTGCGCGTAGTGACGCGCATCCGACGTGTACTCAACGTGCGCCGTCGAGATCGTGATGCCGCGCGCCTTCTCTTCAGGCGCCTTGTCGATCTGGTCGTACGCCTTGAACTCGCCGCCGTGCTTCTCGGCCATCACCTTCGTCAGGGCCGCAGTCAGCGTCGTCTTGCCATGGTCAACGTGACCAATCGTGCCCACGTTAACGTGTGGCTTGCTGCGTTCGAATTTCTCTTTGGACACGGCGAGTTCCTCTAAAAAAATCTGTACCCAAAACCCCATGCGTCGCTGGAGCTCACGACCGGGATCGAACCGGTGACCTCGTCCTTACCAAGGACGTGCTCTACCAACTGAGCTACGTGAGCGACGACCTTAAGCAGGACCAGCGACGAGTCGAAAAGTCACCCAGGCATCAACAAAAGAAGCGATGTGCGGCATGGAGCGGGTGGCGGGAATCGAACCCGCGCCATCAGCTTGGAAGGCTGAGGTTCTACCATTGAACTACACCCGCCAAGTAACGCCGCCGTACCTCACCTGCATCTGTCGTTTACGCCGGGCCCAGTTTGGTGGAGGGGGAAGGATTCGAACCTTCGAAGGCGTAAGCCGGCAGATTTACAGTCTGCTCCCGTTGGCCGCTTGGGTACCCCTCCGCCTGAAAACGAGCCGCGTATTCTGATTTCCAGGGCACTGACTGTCAACGCAATACTTGGGCCAATTCAGGGCCACTGACGATGACAGCCTTGCCGGCTGGCAGCTCATCGGGAAGCCGGAACGGGCCATAGGCAAGCCGCTTCAGGCGGCTGACTTCATGGCCCAGCGCCTCGAAGGCCCGGCGCACCTCGCGGTTGCGTCCCTCGCCCAGCGTGACCTCGAACCACGTGTGCCCCTCGGAGCGGCCACGGGCTTCCACCCGGCTGAACCGCGCCAGGCCATCCTCCAGCATCACGCCGCGCAGCAGTTTTGCAGGCAAATCCGGCCCCGGCGTTCCCCGCACGCGAGCCAGGTAACTGCGCTGCACTTCGAACGACGGGTGCATGAGCCGATGGGCCAGCGCGCCGTCGTTGGTGAACAGCAGCAGTCCCGAGGTGTTCACATCCAGCCGGCCGACCACGACCCACCGCCCCGAAGGCGCCGGGGGCAGCCGATCGAACACGGTGGGGCGGCCCTGCGGGTCGTGGCGGGTGGTCACCTCGCCGGTGGGCTTGTTATAGAGAAGAACCGTGGCGCCGGCTTCTGTGGCGGCCCCCTCCCCGGCTCCAGTGGCGCTGGCCTGCTGCAGCAACAGCGGCTGTCCATCCAGCAGGAAGGCATCGCCAGGCCCGGCCCGATCCCCGAGTTTGGCCACGCTGCCGTTGACCGCCAGGCGTCCGGCGCGCAGCCATTCCTCGATGCCCCGGCGGGAGCCCACTCCGGCCGCGGCCAGCAGTTTCTGGATGCGCTCCACGGCCCGGTAATTTCAGCGAATCGGCAGCTGCAGCCTGCCCAGCAGCTCCGCCTTGATTTCCGGCTCGCGGGCCTCCACGGCATGGTCGATGAGGCGCCGGCTCAGGTGCGGACCGAACAGCTGCATGAAGTCGTAGGCGAAGTTGCGCAGCAACGTGCCGCGGCGGAACCCCACCCACGTGGTGTGGATCGGGAAAAGGTGCGAGGCATCGATCATCGTGAGGTCGGTATCCACTTCCGGCTCGATGGCCACGCTGGCGACGATGCCCACGCCCATGCCCAGCCGGACATAGGTCTTGATCACATCCGAATCCCGCGCTGTCAGCGCCACCCGGGGCTTCAGGCCTTCCCGGGCGAACAGCGTCTCGAGCGACGAAGGCCCGGAGAAGCTGAATACATAGGTGACCAGAGGGTACTTCTCCAGGATCGAGAGGCTGAGCTTGGGGGCGCCCGGGCGGGCCAATGGGTGGTGTTTTGGAACAATCACCTGCCGATGCCAGCGATAGACGGGCAGAAGCACCAATTCTGGAAACAATGCCTCGGATCCGGTGGCAATGGCCAGGTGCACCCGGTCACCGGCCACCATCTCGGAAATCTGCTCGGAAGTGCCCTGGTGCAGGTGCAGGTCCACTTCCGGGTACTTCTTGCGGAAGGCCTGTACCACCGGGGGCAGCACGTAGCGGGCCTGGGTGTGGGTGGTGGCGATCGACAGCGTGCCGCGCGCGTCCTGGTTCAGGTCCGCCGCCACCGAGCGCAGGCTTTCGATCTCCGCCAGCGCCCGGGCCGCGTATTCCAGCACTTTGGTGCCTTCGGGCGTCACCCGGGCGAAGCTGCGCCCCTCACGCACGAACAGGTCGAATCCCAGCTCTTTTTCCAGTTCCTTCAGGGCACGGGAGATGGCGGGCTGGGAGGTTCCCAGCGCCGCGGCGGCGTTGGTCACCGACAGGCCGTTGCGGGCCACGGCCAGCGCGTACTGCAGTTGATGGAAGTTCATGACTGCCCCGACTTTGAAGCCTATTCATTATAACAAAGAGTTATCAATCCTTCACCTGTCCCTTTTTGACCTATCAGCGGCCGCCAGCCGGATTAGAGTCGCTCATTCGAACGTCTGCGGGGGGAAGGAGGGCCAATGATCTACAACAGCATCCTGGACACGATTGGCCGCACCCCGGTCGTCAAGGTGCATCGGCTGGCACCGGCCGGCATCACGATGTATGTGAAATGCGAGTTCTTCAATCCGGCTTCGTCGGTGAAGGACCGCCTGGCGATCGCCATCATCGAGGACGCCGAGCGCAGTGGCGCGCTGAAACCCGGCCAGACCGTGGTCGAGGCAACCTCGGGCAACACCGGCATTGCGCTCGCGATGGTCTGCGCCGCCAAGGGCTATCCCTTTGTCGCCACCATGGTGGAAACCTTCTCGGTCGAGCGGCGCAAGATCATGCGCATGCTCGGCGCGAAGGTCATCCTGACGCCCGCCGCCGAGCGCGGCAGCGGCATGGTGCGCAAGGCCGAGGAGCTGGCGCAGAAGCACGGCTGGTTCCTCGCGCGGCAGTTCGAGAATCCTGCCAATCCCGCCTACCACCGCAACACCACCGGCCCGGAGATCCTCAGCGACTTCGCCGGCAAGCGTCTCGACTATTTCGTGACGGGCTGGGGCACCGGCGGCACGATGACCGGCGCCGGCGAGATGCTGAAGCTCGCGCGTCCGGACACGAAGATCATCGTGGCCGAACCCGAGAACGCCTCGCTGCTGACGGGCAAGCCCTTCACGCCGCACAAGATCCAGGGCTGGACGCCGGACTTCGTGCCCAAGGTGCTCAACAGGTCGGTGGCTGATCGCATCGTGCCGGTCAGCGACACCGACGCGCTGGGCACCGCGCGCCAGCTTGCGCAGAAGGAAGGCATTTTCTGCGGCATTTCCTGCGGCGCCACCTTCGCCGCCGCGCTTGCCGTGGCGCGCGAGGCGACGCCCGGCAGCGTGCTGCTGGCCATGCTGCCCGACACGGGCGAACGCTATCTGTCCACGGCGCTGGCCGAAGGCATCAACGAGGGGTCCGATCCTGAGCCCTGAAGCCTCCAATGCGCTGCGCAAGGAAGACCCGGTGACGGCGGTTCGCTACGCCCCGCTGCCCGATCCGTTCCGCATGACGCGCGGCGGCGAGCTGCGCCATGCGCAGGTCGCCTATGAATGCTGGGGCACGCTGAACCGCGAGCGCAGCAACGCCATCCTGCTGTTCACGGGCCTGTCGCCCTCGGCGCATGCGGCCTCGTCGCCGGAGAATCCCGACGACGGCTGGTGGGAAAAGATGATCGGCCCCGGCCGCGCCATCGACACCGACCGCTTCTTCGTGATGTGCGTGAACTCGCTGGGCAGCTGCTTCGGCTCCACCGGCCCGGCATCGGTGAATCCGGCAACCGGCAAGCCCTATCGGCTGGATTTCCCGGAACTGGCGGTCGAGGACATCGCCCGCGCGGGCTTCGAGGCAGCCCGTTCGCTGGGCGTCGAGAAGCTCGACACGGTCATGGGCTGCTCGCTGGGCGGCATGGTGGTCGTGGCCTTCGCGGCCATCATCCCCGATGGCGCGCGCCGGCTGGTCAGCATCTCGGGTTCCGCGGCTTCCTCGCCCTTCGCCATCGCGCTGCGCTCGGTACAGCGCGAGGCCGTGATGAGCGATCCGGCCTGGAGCCGCGGCAACTACGCCGACAACGAGCGCGGCCCGCAGGCCGGCATGCGCATCGCGCGCAAGCTGGGCACGATCACCTACCGCTCGGCCGACGAATGGCGCGATCGTTTCGCGCGCGGCGGACTCACGCCGGTGGGCAAGCAGTCGGTGTCGCGCGCGCTGCAGCGGGTCCCGGAAGGTTTCGGTCCGCGCTTCGCGGTGGAAACCTATCTCGAATCGCAGGCCGAGAAGTTCGTGCGCGTGTTCGACCCGAACTGCTACCTGTATCTGTCGCGGGCCATGGATTGCTTCGACATTGCCGAGTACGGCGATCCGGGCAGGGCGCTGGCGCGCGCGGGCCTGTCGAGCGCGCTGGTCATCGGCGTCGAATCCGACTTCCTCTTCGCCATCGAGGAACAGGCGGGCATTGCCGAGCGGCTTTCCGCGGCGGGCGTGGCCACGACGTTCGCGCGTCTGCCCAGCATCGAGGGCCACGACGCGTTCCTGGTCGACATCGCGCGGTTCGACGCCGCCATCCGCGGCTTCCTCGCCGGCTGAACGCAAGGCTTCCTGCGCTATTGCAGGAAGCCCACCTTCACCTCGGCTTCGCTCAGCAGCCGCACCGGCACCGGCTTGATGTGCCAGATGTCGCGGCAGTATTCGCGGATCGTGCGGTCCGACGAGAACATCCCCGACCGCGCTGAATTGAGGATCGCCATGCGCACCCAGGAATCCTGGTCCGCGTAGCGGTCGCTGACCTCGCGCTGGCAGTCCCGATACGCCGAGAAATCCGCCAGCACCAGGTACGGATCGTGGTGCAGCAGGTTGTCGAGCAGCGGCCGGAACAGCTCCGTGTCACCGCGCGAGAAGAAGCCGCTGGCGATGAGGTCGATCACCTCGGCCAGCTCCGGATCGCGCGCAAGCTGCAGGTGGGGCCGGTAGCCGCGTTGCCACAGCCCGGCCACGCCATCTGTGTCCATGCCGAACAGGAAGAAGTTCTCGGCGCCCACCTGCTCGCGGATCTCCACGTTGGCGCCGTCCAGCGTGCCGATGGTCAGCGCGCCGTTCATCGTGAACTTCATGTTGCCCGTGCCCGAGGCCTCCTTGCCGGCGGTGGATATCTGCTCGGAAAGGTCGGCTGCCGGATAGATTCGCTGGCCATTGCTGACGTTGAAATTCGGCAGGTACACGACCTTCAGCTGGTCGCGGATGGCCTCATCGCGATTGACGATGTCGCCCACGGCGTTGATCAGCTTGATGATGAGCTTGGCCATGCGGTAGCCCGGCGCGGCCTTGCCACCGAAGACGAACGTGCGCGGCACGATGGCAAGGCCCGGATCGGCCTTCAGCCGCAGGTACATCGCGATGACATGCAGGATGTTCAGGTGCTGGCGCTTGTATTCGTGGATGCGCTTGACCTGCACGTCGAACAGCGAGGAAGGATCGATGCTGATGCCCGTGCGCTCCAGGGCCAGCGCCGCGAAGTCCACCTTGTTGGCCTGCTTGATCGCCTGCCATTCGGCGCGAAAGCCCGCGTCATCCACCAGCGGCTCGAGCCGCGTGAGTTCGTTCAGGTCGGTGGTCCAGCCCGTGCCGATGGCCGAGCTGATCAGCCGCTCCAGCCGCGGGTTGGCCAGCACCATCCAGCGGCGGGGCGTGACGCCATTGGTCTTGTTCTGGAACTTCTCCGGCCACAGCTCGTGGAAATCGCGCAGCACATCGGTCTTCAGCAGCTCGGAGTGCAGCGCCGCCACTCCATTGATCGCATGGCTGCCCACGCAGGCCAGGTGCGCCATGCGCACATAGCGCTCGCCGCGCTCGTCGATCAGCGACAGCCGCGCCAGCTTCTCCTCGTCGCCGAGGAAGCGGATCCGCACCTGGTCCAGGAAGCGCGCGTTGATCTCGAAGATCAGCTCCAGGTGGCGCGGCAGCACGCGCGCGAACAGATCGAGCGGCCAGCACTCCAGCGCCTCGGGCAGCAGCGTGTGGTTGGTGTAGGCGAAGGTGCGCGTGACGATGTCCCAGGCATCGTCCCAGGGCAGCACCTCTTCGTCGATCAGCAGGCGCATGAGCTCCGCCACGGCGATGGCCGGATGCGTGTCGTTGAGCTGGATCGCGAACTTCTCGTGGAAGCGCGCCACCGGCAGGTGCTGCGTGCGCAGGATGCGGAACATGTCCTGCAGCGAGCAGGTGACGAAGAAGTACTGCTGCTCGAGGCGCAGCTCCTTGCCCTGCAGCGACTCGTCGTTCGGGTACAGCACCTTGCTAATGTTCTCGGAGGCCACCTTGCGCGTGACCGCGCCGTGGTGGTCGCCGCGATTGAAGGTGGAGAAATCGAAGGATTCCGACGCCACCGAGCTCCACAGCCTGAGCGTGTTGGCCGTGTTGTTGCGGTAGCCGAGGATGGGCGTGTCGTAGGGCACGCCCATCACTTCCTTGTGCGGAACCCAGCGCACGCGCAGGCGGTCATGTTCGTCGCGGTAGCGCTCGGTGTAGCCGCGCAGCTTCACGCCCACGGCCCATTCGGCCCGCACGATTTCCCAGGGATTGCCGAAGCGCAGCCAGTTGTCGGTGCGCTCCTGCTGCCAGCCGTCGACGATGTCCTGGTGGAAGATGCCGAATTCGTAGCGGATGCCGTAGCCGAGCGCGGGCACTTCCAGCGTGGCCAGCGAATCGATGAAGCAGGCCGCCAGGCGCCCCAGGCCCCCGTTGCCGAGGCCAGGCTCCTGTTCGAGCTGCAGCAGTCCTTCGAAATCCAGGCCCAGCTCGCCGATGGCCGCGCGCACTTCGTCGTACAGGCCGAGATTCACCAGGTTGTTGCCCAGGTGCGGCCCCATCAGGAACTCCGCCGAGAGATAAGCCACGGTGCGCGAGCCATTGCGCGTGTAGGCGGCAGCCGTGCTGATCCACCGCTGCAGCAGGTAGTCGCGCACGGTGTGCGCCAGGGCCTGGTAGTAGTCGTTCTGCGTGGCCAGGGCCGGGAACTTGCCCTGGGTGTAGAAGAGGTTGTCGAGGAAGGCGTGCTTGAACGCCTCGCGCGAGGGCGCGACGGCGTCAGTGGCGGCTACGGCGGTGGACTCGGCGGCGGAATGGAACATCTATGACCCTGGCGTTGGCGTTTGGGCTATTCCTTTGCAAATAGCGTGCTGCGCGGAACAGCCCCTGAACCGCCCCGCGCGGCGCCGGACGCACCGTCCTGGCGCAGGCCGCACGCGCGATGCTCCGCATTGATGCAGGTCCAGGGCCGGTCCGGACGCTGCGCTAGCCGCTGTTGCGCAGCGCGGTAGCCACCGCGCTGATCGACAGCTTGATCCCCTCGGCGATGCGCGGGTCCTGTTCGCCGGCCCGGTGCCGCCGCAGCAGCTCCACCTGCAGCAGGTTCAGGGGCTCGACATAGGGCAGCCGCAGGCGGATCGAGGCATCCAGCTGCGGGTTCTTCTCCAGCAACCTGGACTGCCCGGTGATCGCGAGCACCGCGTCGTGCGTGGCCTTCCAGCCGCTCTCGATGAGATCGAAGTAATGGCTGCCAAGCGCGGGGTCCTCGACCAGAGTCAGGTAGCGCCGCGCGATCGCCAGGTCGCTCTTCGCCAGCACCATTTCCATGTTGTCGAGCTGCGCGCGGAAGAACGGCCAGGCGCTGGCCATCTCGCGCAGCAGGCCCTGGTCGGCGAAAGCCCCCAGCGCCTGGCCGGTGCCATACCAGCCGGGCAGCATCACGCGGGATTGCGCCCACGAGAACACCCAGGGAATGGCGCGCAGATCCTCGATGCGATCAGTGCGGGTGCGCGAGGCAGGACGCGAGCCGATGTTCAGCGTCGCGATTTCCGACAGCGGCGTCATCTGGCGGAAGAAGGTGCGAAATCCGGGGTCACCGTAGACCAGCGACCGATAGCTGCCGAACGCCTGCGCGGAAAGCTGCTCCAGCGCCGCGGCGAAGCGCTCGGTATCTGCATCGGGCGCGCGCCGGCGCGACAGCGACGCCAGCAGCGTGGCGCTGGCGATGGACTCCAGGTTGGCGTGCGCCGCTTCGCGCGTGCCGTACTTGGCCGCGATCACCTCACCCTGCTCGGTGATGCGGATGCGGCCCTGCACCGTGCCGGCGGGCTGGGCGCGAATGGCGGCAAAGGAAGGCCCGCCGCCGCGACCCACGCTGCCGCCGCGGCCGTGGAAGATCTGCATGCCGATGCCCGCTTGCGCGAACACCGCTTCCAGCGCGCGCGTGGCCTGGTGCAGGCTCCACACCGAGGTCAGGTAGCCGCCATCCTTGTTCGAATCCGAATACCCGACCATCACTTCCTGGTGCCCGCGCCGCTCCGCGGCCGCCCGCACTTCGGGCAGCGAGAGCCAGGCGCCCATGATCTGCGGCGCGCGCTCCAGGTCGCCAATGGTCTCGAACAGCGGCACGACCATGATGGCGGCGGCGGCCGGATCCGCCGCGCTGTAGAGGCCGGCCTCCTTCAGCAGCAGGTTCACCTCCAGCATGTCCGACACGCTCTCGCACTTGGAGATGATCCAGGCGGTGATGCAGGCGGCCCCATAGCGCGCGTGCGCGGCGGCAGCCTCGCGCGCGATGGCCAGCTCCGACTGAGTCTCGGCGGAGTACTGCGAAAAGGGGGAAAACAGCGGCCGCTGGCTTGCCAGCTCGCGGCGCAGCAGCGCCACCCGGGCTTGTTCATCGAGCGCGGCATAGTCGGCCTCGGCCCCGGCCACGCGCAACAGTTCCGCGACCACCCGCGCGTGCACGTCGGAGTTCTGCCGCAGGTCGACGGTTGCCAGGTGAAAGCCGAAGGCCTCCACCTGGCGTATCAGCCGCCCCAGCGCACCGCCGGTCGACAGCAGCTTCCCACCGTGCTCGGCCAGGCTGCGCGCCAGCGCCACGAGGTCAGCGCGCAACTGCTGCGGCGAGTCGTAGGCTGCCGCGGGCGCGCGCGCCGCGCGGGGCGGCGCCTGTCCGGTGATTGCCTCGTAGGAGGCCGCCAGGCGCGCGTGCACGGCCAGCAGCGCGCGCCGATAGGGTTCATCGCCGCGGCCCGCGTAGTCATCACCGCTGGCCTCGGCGAGCGCCAGCACCGGCTCGCTCACGCGCGCGAGGTCCGTTGACACCGACAGCTCCTTGCCCAGCGCATGCAACTGCTGCAGGTACGAGGCCAGCAGCGTGCGGGCTGCCGCGGAAAGCGCATAGCGCAGGCTCTCGGCGCCCACATTCGGATTGCCGTCGCGGTCGCCGCCGATCCAGCTGCCCAGCCGCAGGAACGTGGCCGCGCGGCGCGGCAGCAGGCGATCCCAGCGCGCGTAGAGCTGCGGCAACACCGGCATGAACACATCACGCAGGTAGGCCAGAGTGATCTCCACTTCGTCGCGCACCTGCATCTTTTCGCGTCGCAGCGGGCGCGTCTGCCACAGCAGCGCGATCTGCCGCAGCAGCGCCTGCTCGATCACATCACCGTCGGGCGTTTCGGCCGCGCCACCATCGCGCAGCGACATCAGCGCCGCGATGCGGCTGCGGTGATCCAGCATGCTCTTGCGCATGACTTCCGTGGGATGCGCCGTGAGCACGGGCGCTATCAGGCTCTGCTCGAGAAGCTGCGACACCTCTTCGGCGCGCACGCCCTCTGCGGCCAGGCTGGCGAGCGCGCCGGCAAGATCCTCCGCGCCGCCTTCGGCGTTTCGCTGCCGGTCCTCGGCGAGGTTCGCCAGCATTGAAAACAGCATGAAGCCGCGCACGAACGACAGCGTCTCGTCCAGATCGAGCGCCTGCAGGTGCTGCTCCGCCGAATCCGCCGCCGCCAGGCCCCTGTGACGGTCCACGGAGGCGGCGCGGATGGTCTCGATGCGGTCGAACAGGGCCTGCCCGCCATAGGCGCGGATCACATCCCCGAGCAGGCGACCCAAATAGCGGATATCGGCGTTCTGAGTGACGGCATTCATCGTGCAGTACGCGATGCAAGAAGCCTGCCGCCGGATTGTTGCCCGATCGCGCCACAAACTGCGGCGCTGCGCAGCGGGCTGTGCTGGCACTGTGCCGCCATGCGGCGCAAGGCGGTTCCCATCCTGTTGCTGATCCTGCTGCTGCTGTCATTGGCGGCCGCAACCATGCAGCCGGATGCCGCGCGACCGGCCATCGCCATCGCCACCTGGAACCTGGAATGGCTGGTATCCCCCGCAACAGCGCATGGCGCGAGACTGGCCTGCCGGCGCGGCCATCGCGCCATCCTGCCGTGCGATGTGGCGCGCGAGCTATCGCGGGACTCCGCGGATCTGGCGCGCCTGGCGTGGTACGCGCGCAGGCTCGATGCCGATGTCATCGCCTTCCAGGAAGTGGAAGACGCCGGCATCGCCGCGCGTGTTTTCGAAGGCTACCGGATCTGCATCGCGCCGGGCCGTGGCGTCCAGCACGTGGGCTTTGCCATCCGGTCCGGCGTTGCTCACCGCTGCGGGTCGCCTGTGGAGTCGATCTCGCTGGCGGGGACGCAGCGCAATGGAATATCGCTGCGGCTGTTTCCGGGCACTGCGCAAACCGTGGAACTGCTTGCCGTGCACCTGAAGTCCGGCTGCGCGGACCGCGCGCTGGATTCCGGATCATCGGCCTGCAGCGTGCTCGCGGCACAGGCCGCTCAGCTGGCCGCGTGGATAGCAGCACGCGCGAACTCGCGCTTCATCCTGCTGGGAGATTTCAATCGCGGCGACGCGAACGTGGGCGGCGACGATTTCTGGCGGCTGCTTTCCGGCGACGATGCCGCGGCCGCGCCGTTCGTCTTTGCGAACGCCGGCGTCCCGTTCCGCAATTGCCACATCGGCGCGGGCTTCACGCGCTCGATCGACCACATCCTGGTGTCTCGCCAACTGCTGCCCGCGATGGTGCCGGGCGGCTTCCGCCGGATAGGCTTCCGCGAAGCCGATGCCCTCCGCTACCGTCTCCCCGATCATTGCCCGGTCAGGTTTTTGCTTAATGCAAAAAAGAATGCCGGTGCAATCAGGTAATAAGTTCAGAGCCTGTTGGCGGTGCACCAGCCCCATGCATAATGTGACGCAGTTCGCGTCGGGGGCAGGTCGAGGAGCATCGTGGAACGGCGGCTACATACCAGACATCGTGCTCGCACGATCGTGTACATCATCATGCCGGACGGGCGCCGCTCGCTGTGCAAGGCCGTGAACCTCAGCGCCACGGGCGTGTTCATCCGCACCTCCGGACTGGGCCTGCGCAAGGGCCAGAAGGTGGAGCTGGCATTTGCCATAAACCTGGGAACCATCACCAAGCTGCATCGCCGCACGGCCGTGGTCGCCCACGTGTCCGGTGGCGGCACGGGCCTGATGATGGAGGCCTACGCAGTACGCTAGAGCGCGCACTGCGTTGCCCAGGGCGCCGCGCTAGAAGCGGCGCGAAACGACGAAGGCCTCGTCGTTGAACCACAGCCCGCCGAACTTCTGCAGCACGCCCTGCGTCGCCTTCAGGTAGGCGCCGCTGGCGATCACCGGCTCCAGCCTCTCGTCTTCCATCTGCGCCACGTAGGCGGCCGCGTTCCACGCCGCGAACAGTGTGGAGGTTCCGATGCGATCTGAAAGCTCGGACGGCAACGTGCGCATCTCGTAGCGGAACAGCGCCTTTTCATCGGGCGGTGCAGTCAGCACGAAGTCGCGCGCATCACGCCCCAGCTCCGTCTTCAGCGCGGCGAGCAGTGCGTGCCGATCCACCTGGAAGGGATTCTCGCCCGGCCACAGCTTCTGGATGATCTCCAGCGCCGGGTCCCGGCCCGCGGACTGGATGGCCAGCAGGCGCCCGCCCGGCGCAAGTGATCGCGCCAGCGGCGCGAGCACCCGCGAGGCCTTGAACTCCGCCGACATGCGCGCGCGCCAGGGCTGCGAGGCCAGGATCAGGTCGTAGTGCGGCGGCGGACGACCGGGGCGCGGGATGACGCTGTCGAGCAGGAACTTGTGGTCCTCGCGGTAGACCACCAGCACCGAGGGCCGGCGATAGACGGGGTTGCCGGTCTTTTCGCTGGGATGCGTGGCCCACGCGTCGGCCAGCGAGTTGGAGATCTCCTCGATCTGTTCCTCGTAGGAATGCGAGGAGTGGCCGGTGAGGCGGATCTCCTGCCAGTTGAGCGCGGCGGCCATCTGCGTGTCGCGCAGCAGCAGACGCGGCGCGTCGGAGTAGTTGAGATTCGTGATCACCAGCACCGTGGCGGGATGCTCGGTGAAGCGGTCGGGCATCTTCTCGAGCCCCAGGCGCACATCCTCGAGGCTGATCTCCTTGGCCACGGCCACCATCGGCACGGTGGGGTGCACGGCGTGCGCGTGGCGCATCAGTCGCGACAGCACGGTGCCATCGCCCATGCCGGCATCGAAGAAATAGAGCGCCGGCGGCGTGGGACGCACCAGGTCCAGTTCCTGCCCGACGCGGCCAGCCACCACGGCCTTCTCGTTGCAGGTGTGCACGAAGGCCAGGTATTTCTGGCGATTGTCGTAGAAACGGAATGACTGCGCCGACTGCTTCTTCGCCACGGAACCCCCTCGAGTGGAACCGGGTGTGCCCGGCTTGTTTGAATCGAGCTTACGCTACCTGGGAGGCCTGCTGTCAAAGGTCGCAACCGCCCATAATGGCGGCATGAATCCGGTTCGCATGACGAACGTCTGCATGGTCGAGCCCGCCGCATTCGGCTTCAACGCCGAGACGGCGCGCAGCAACCGCTTCCAGCGCGACGCGGGACTGCCGGCTGCGCAGGCGGCGGCGGCCGCGCGAGTGGAATCCGCCGCGCTCGCCAGCGCGCTGCGCGCGGCCGGCATTGGCGTGGCCATCGCGGCAGACACGATCGACCCACCGAAGCCTGACGCTGTATTCCCGAACAACTGGGTGAGCTTTCATGCCGATGGCACCGTGGTGCTGTACCCGATGTTCAATCCCTCGCGCCGCGCGGAGCGCCGCGAAGCGGTGATCGACTGCGTGAAGGCGCAACTGGGATTCGTCGAGACGCGGCGGCTTGATCTCACCGCGGAAGAAAACCACGGGCGATTCCTCGAGGGCACGGGCAGCCTTGTGCTGGACCATGCCAACCGCATGGCCTACGCAGTGGCATCTCCGCGCACCGATCCGGCGCTGGTGCGCGAATGGGCGCGGCTGATGGACTACGAACCGGTGCTGTTCGATGCGGCCACGCCCGATGGAACGCCGGTCTATCACACCAATGTGGTGCTGTGGATCGGCGCGCGCGTGGCCGGCGCGGGCCTCGAGTGGGTGCCCGAAGCGCAACGTGCCGCGCTGCGCGCGCGGCTGGCAACGGGCCAGCGCGGGATCATGGCGCTACGCGGCCCACAGCTGCTCGCCTTCGCCGGCAACATGCTCGAACTGACGGACGCGAGCGGCAGCGCGCACCTGGCCATGTCCGCCAGCGCTGCGGCCTGCCTCGATGAAAACCAGCACGCGATGCTGCGCGACGCGGAAATACACAGCGTGGTCGCCGCGGTACCGGTGATCGAAACCCTGGGCGGCGGCAGCGTGCGCTGCATGCTGGCCGAGGTGCCCGGGCCCACTGGCAAAGGCGAGCCATGAATCTCGCGCTGCAGGTCCTGCAGCGCCTGGCCGCGCACCGCAGCGCGCCTGGCGGATTCGTTTCTGGCGCGGAGCTGGCCGGGGAGTTCGGCGTGACGCGCAGTGCGGTGTGGAAGGCGGTCGGTCGGCTGCGCGCCATGGGTACGGCCGTGGAGGCCGTCACCAATCGCGGCTATCGCCTGGCGCTGCCCACCACGCCACTGGACGGAGAAACCGTCAGGGCGCTGCTGCCGCCGGCTCTGCAGGCGGCCCTGCGCGAGGGCGAATGCGCAGGCGAGGTGGACTCCACCAACGCGCGGCTGCTCGCGCGCCCCGCCCCGCCCCCAGGACAATTCGACTTTCTCACCGCCGAGTACCAGACCGCCGGTCGCGGCCGCCGGGGTCGCAGCTGGCTGGCGCCGCCCGGCGGCGCCGTGTGCCTGTCCTGGAGCTGGAGCTTCGAGGCGCTGTCTCCTTCGATGGGCGCGCTCAGCCTTGCCATCGGCGTCTCGGCGCTGCGCGCGCTGCGGGCCGTGGGCATCGACGGCGTGCAACTGAAGTGGCCGAACGACCTTGTGACCAGCGAGGGCAAGCTGGGTGGCATCCTCATCGAGATGCGCACCGAATCCGGCGGCCCGGTGCATGTGGTGATCGGCATCGGCGTGAACGTGGCGCTGCCCGCCGATCTGCAGGCAACCCTGGCGCAGATGGGCACGGCGGCAGCGGACCTTGCCGGGCTGGCGGCGCCTGCGCCCGCGCCCGCCCGCGCTGACCTGACTGCCGCGCTGATCCGGGAAGGCATCGGCGCGGTCCGGGAATTCGCGGCCAGCGGGTTCGCCCCGTTTCTCGATGAATACCAGGCGGCAGACGCCTTGCGCGACCGGCCCGTGAGGCTGCAGGGTAGCGGTCCGGTGGACGATGGCGTTGCCCGGGGCGTGGATGCGGATGGCGCGCTGCGCGTGGAACGGCAGGGCCAGGTTCATCGCATCATTGCCGGGGAGGTATCGGTGCGGACGGCATCCACATGAAGACCCTGCTGATCGATGCGGGCAACACGCGCGTGAAGTGGACGGTGGCCAGCGCGGGGCGACTTGCGCCTGTGCGCGCCGCGCCCTGGACCGACACCGGCACTTTCTCGAACTGGCTCGATCGCGCAGGTGACTTCGAACGCGTGGTGGCCTGCTCGGTGGCCGGCCCGAAGGCCGAACGCACGCTTCGCAGGCTGCTGCGCGCGGCCGGCACGCCCGCGCCCGAGTTCGTGCACAGCAGCGCGCAGGCCGCGGGCGTGCGCAGCGGTTACCGCGAACCCCGGCGACTCGGCGATGACCGCTGGGTGGGGGCAGTGTCGGCATGGCACCTGGCCGGCTGCTTTCGCGCCGTCTGCGCGATCAGCGTCGGCACCGCGCTGACCATCGATGTGGTCGACTGCGACGGCGTGCATCGTGGCGGGCTCATTGCTCCCGGTCCCACGCTGATGCTGCAGTCATTGCTGCGCGACACCGCGGGCATCGCGCCGCGCGCCGCAGCCAGCGCCGCGGCGCGCAGGAGCGGCGCGGACGCCACCGGCACCCTGGGCCTGCTGGCCACCGACACCCGCCAGGCCATCGAACTCGGCTGCCTGTCGGCCGCCGCGGCATTGGTGGACCGCACGGTCACCGACGTCACGCGGCGACTGAAGGGCCGGCCGGTGGTCTTCCTCACCGGTGGCGGCGCGGCAGCCGTGGCGCCGCTGCTGCGCAGCGCCTGCAAGCAGCGCGACGACCTGGTCCTCCGGGGCATCGCTTTGCTCGCTGGCATCCCCGTGCGCCGCCGGGGCTGATAGGCTCGCCGCCATGATGCGCATCGCCGTACTCGTGCTGGTCGCCGCGAACCTGCTGTACTTCTGCTGGACCGCCTGGGTAGACCAGGGCGCCCCTGACCTGACGGCAGTGGCCGCCACCGCCCGCAAGCCGGCCGCCGAGGCGCCGCCGCCCCCACCCCCGGCGCCACCACCCTGCGCAACCCTCGGCCCGTTCACCACCGATGTCGACGCCGCCGCTGCGGAACAGACGCTCGCCGCCGCGGGCTGGGGAATCCTCAGGCGAGCGGTCACCGAAGAGGTGCGCGAAGGCTGGTGGGTATACGTGGGCAACGCCAGCGCCAGCGCCCAGTCCAGAACGCTCAACGCACTGCGATCAGCGGGCATGCGTGATGCCTTCGCGATGCCTGATGACCCGGAGTTCAAGGTCTCCGTGGGCATCTTCAGTGAAGAGGACCGCGCCGAGGATCGCGCTTCCCGCGTGCAGCGCCTGCGGCTGGACGCCGTGGTCAGGGAACGCACCAGCCAGCAGACCGTCACCTGGCTCGACATTCCCGGCGTGGCGCGCGAAACCCTCGCCGATGGCCGGCTGGCGCAGACCGGAATGCAACTCGAACGCCTGCGCATCGAGGCCTGCCCACCTGAGCCGCCCGCGGCGACCGACGCGGCTCCCGCGGACGCCGCCACGGCGCCGCCTCCCGCCGAACCCGCCAGCCGCTGAACCATGACCGCCGGGTGCCCCGCTTGCGCGCCGCACAACGGCTTCCCGCAATTGACATGTACTAGTTAGTACATGTAAATAACGAGTTAGTACAGAAGGCGGCCCGCAGGCTGCCCCGAAAAACTCAAAAGGGGATTCCGCAATGGCTTCGATTGTCAGCTGGTCCGTACGCAAGTCCATCCTCACCGCGCTGGGAGTGGCCTGCGGGGTCATGCCCTTCGCCCAGGCCGCCGAGCCCGACTCGGACCTGGAAGAGGTCGTCGTCACCGGCTCCAGCATCAAGGGCGTGGCGCCGGTCGGCTCCAACCTGGTGACCGTGGGCCGCGATGAAATCGAGGAAACCGGCGTCCAGACGGTGCAGCAGATCCTCAAGACCGTCCCGTCGATCGTGGGCCTGCAGAGCGCGGGCCAGGGCTCCTACGGCAGCTTCGACGGCGCGGGCACCAACGCCCCCACCATCCACGGCCTGGGCGCATCGGCCTCCAACAGCACGCTGATCCTGCTCAACGGGCATCGTCTGCCCGTCTCGGGCATCAACCATGTGCTGGCCGATCCGAACATCGTCGCGCCGCTGGCGCTGGAGCGCGTGGAAGTGCTCGCGGACGGCGCCTCGTCAGTTTATGGCTCCGACGCCGTGGCCGGCGTGGTCAACTTCATCACGCGCCGCAACGTCGATGGCTTCGAGGCCACCGCGCAGAAGGGCTTCGGCGACAACTACGGCACGTTCAACGTGGGCGCCATCGGCGGCAAGACCTGGGATTCAGGCTCGTTCCTGATGTCCTACAACTTCTCCGATCGCGACAACCTCGCCGCGGCGGATCGCGACTTCGCGCGAGCCAACCAGACGGCGCGCGGCGGCCGTAATTTCCAGACCACCGTCAATCGCTGCTCCCCGGCCAGCATCGGCCTCAGTGCCGCGCAGTACAACGCGCTGTTCGTCCCCACCACGGCGGTCACGGCCGCGCAGACGCTGTACACCGGCTACACCTCGTCGAGCACCGCAGCCGCCGGCGACTGCGATCCCTCGAAGTACTGGGACCTGATCCCGTCCGAAAAGCGGCACAGCTTCTTCGCCTCGCTGCAGCAGGATGTAGGCGACAAGGTCACGCTGACCACTGACCTGATCTACTCGAACCGCAAGAACGTCCAGCACGTGACGCGCGGCTCCGCCAGCGGCACGATCTACGGCACTGGCGCCACGCTGCCCACCGGGCGCGCAGTGAATCCCTTCTTCCGCGCGCTGACCGGCGCCACGACGGGCACGGCCCCAACGTCCTACACCGTCAATTTCAACGCCGATGAACTGCTGGGACCCGGCGCCACGATCCAGGCATCCGCGGAAACCTTCTATGGGCGCCTCGACGCCGACATCACGCTGAATGATTCCTGGAGCATCAACGCCGGCGCCCTGATCGGCCTCGACGAGGCCGCCCAGGTCAACACCGGGCAGCTCAACGCCGCGGTGTTCAACCTGGCCCTGAACGGCTTCACTTCTACCACGCTCAACGGCGTTGCCCAGTCGGCAACCCAGGCGCTGACCTCGGCCAACGCGATCGACGTATTCGGCTCCGGCACGTCGGCCGCCGCCAGGGCGCTGCTCACCGACAACCGCCAGCTGCAGATGGGCGACCAGCGCATCACGAATCTCTACGCCAGGGTCTCGGGCGACCTGTTCGAGATGGGAGGCGGCGCGGCGAAGCTGGCGCTGGGCGCCGAGTACCTCGACTACAGCCTCGAGCAGGACATCGTCCGCGGCAACAACCTGGGCGCCGCCAGCGTGGGCTCCACCTTCCAGCACATTCCCTACAATCGCGACGTAAAGTCGGCCTATGCCGAGGTGTTCCTGCCGATCCTGAAGGACCGCGGCGTCAAGAGCCTCGATGTCATAATTGCCGGCCGCGTCGACGACTACAGCGATGTGGGCTCCACGAAGAACCCGAAGCTCGCGGCCAACCTCGAGGTGATCGATGGCCTGAAGTTCCGCGGCAACTGGTCCAAGTCGTTCGTGGCGCCGGCACTGACCAGCCGTGGCTCGAACGCCGCGGGCCTCACGGGCGAGTCGGGCTTCAATGGCGTCACCGGCGGGCAGCTGCCCGGCGGTGCGCCGACCATCAGCTACGCCAGCTTCCCCGCCGCTGCCACCATCCCAGGCTGCCCTGCCGCACCGGCCACGTCATGCTCCATTGGTGCGATCACGGGCATGCTCCTCACGGGTGGCAATGGCAACCTGAAGCCGCAGCGCGGCAAGGCCTTCAGCTTCGGCGTCGACTTCGCGCCGCCGTCGATTCCCGGCCTTTCGACCAGTCTCACGTACTGGTCGAACAAGCTGCGCGGAGGCATCACTGCTCCGCAGCCTGCGCTGGCGCTGGGCTCGGCTGACCTGAGCTACCTGCTGCAGCTGTTCCCTGCCGGCGCCACCGCCACGCAGATCGGCGCGGCAACTGCCGGGCTGCCGCAGACCGGACCGCTGAACACCAACACGTACTTCATCTACAACTTCCAGCAGAACAACGTCCTGAACCTCAATGTCACCGGCCTCGATGCGGCAGCCTCCTACCGCTTCGATACCGAACTGGGCAAGTTCACGGTCGCCGCTTCGGCTTCGCGCAAGCTGAAGTTCGACCAGTACTTTGGCGCCAGCGGCACGGTGTTCAGCGTGCTGCATACGGCAGGCTTCAACACCACCTTCCCGTCGGTGAAGGCCGAGGCGCGGCTGAACCTGGGGTACTCCCGCGGCGGCTTCAGCGCGTCGATGTTCTACAACTACCTGAGCGGCTACAAGAACTGGGGCGGCTCGGTAGCCCGCCCCCTGGTGCGTACCAATGGCGTGCCCACCTCTGGCGGTGACCCGGTGAAGTCGTTCGGCACGATCGACCTGAACCTGTCCTACCGGCTGACGGAGTTCGCGGGCCTGGGCGAGACCCAGCTGTTCGTGGATACCACCAACCTCACGGACAAGGCGCCGCCGCAGTACAACGCCTTCAACACCAATGGCTCGGCCGGCTACGACAACATCAACGCCAGCCCCATTGGCCGCGTGATCACGCTGGGTGTGCGCGCCAAGTTCTGATCGACGGTTCCGCAAGGCCGCCAGTCCCCGGGGGGACCCTCCCCCCCAAACCCCCGGGGACTGCGCGACAATCCGTACCATCGGGCAAGCGGGCCGTCCCGCGCGATCTTCAAGAGTTGGTGACAGCGATGCAGCGCGTTCGGGTTGGTTTGATTGGCCGGAATATCGGGGCTTCGCGCTCCCCGTGGATGCATGAGCGGGAAGGCGCTGCGCAGGGCATCGATCTGAGCTACGAGCTTTTCGACTTCGCGGCATCCGGACAGGACGAATCGAGCCTGGAATCGAAGCTCGAGCAGCTGCAGCAGCGCGGCTACGCCGGCGTCAACGTCACGTATCCCTACAAGCAGTCGGTCATCGCTCACCTGGATCACCTGAGCGACGGCGCTCGGCGCGTCGGCGCGGTCAAC
This sequence comes from Pseudomonadota bacterium, assembly GCA_016720075.1. Classification (GTDB taxonomy): domain Bacteria; phylum Pseudomonadota; class Gammaproteobacteria; order Steroidobacterales; family Steroidobacteraceae; genus ZC4RG30. The sequence goes on along the minus strand of JADJXW010000006.1, from coordinate 56,110 downwards.
ACGATCCAGTTCTGCCCGGCCGGACGCATCGGCTACAACACCGACGTCACGGGCTTTTCGCTGAGCATGCAGCAGGGCTTGCCCGGCGCCGGCATGGGACGCGTATTGCAGATGGGCGCTGGCGGAGCCGGCGCCGCCACGGCCCAGGCGCTGCTGGATATGGGCGTCGGCGAGCTGCTGATCTGCGATTTCGATTCAGGCAGGGCCACCGCGCTGGTCGAGCGGCTTGCCGAGCAGCATTCGTCGCAGCGGGTTGCAGTGTGCACCGACGTGGCGGCAGCGCTGCGTGGCGCCGACGGACTGGTCAACGCCACGCCGATGGGCATGCATTCACATCCGGGCAGCCCGATCGACGTAGCGCTGCTCGACTCCCGACTCTGGGTAGCCGACATCGTCTATTTCCCGCTGGAGACCGCGCTGCTGGCGGCGGCCAGGGCCGTCGGCTGCCGCACGCTGGACGGCGGCGGGATGGCCGTGCACCAGGCAGCAGCGGCCTTCGAGATCTTCACCGGCCGCCGCGTGGATGTGGAGCGCATGCGGCGCAGCTTCGTTGAGTTCAGCCTGGCGAAGCACCCCGGCAGGGCGGAAGCCCCGGCCTGAAGGCCTGGACGCCCGGCCAGGCCGGCTTCCGGGGCTGGCAAAGCTCATTGGGTATAATCGCCGCCCTCGCGGCCCCCAAAGCATTGTGGTGATGCAGCGGTTTTGTAAACCGCAGAGCTTGGTTCGATTCCGAGTGGGGGCACCACAGCCACAGGACCCGTTCAATGAAACCCAAGTCCAGACACCTGGCCCTGTTGCTGGCGTTTACATTCATCGCGGCCTGCGCGCCCCCTAAGCCACCGGCTCCGGACAAGCCGGCAGTAGATGTGGTCGAACTGCCCGCCTCCGAAGCACTGCAGGCGATGGCCTCCGGCCAGCTCACATCGCGGGCACTGACCCAGGCTTACCTTGATCGCATCGCGGCCATCGACGATGCCGGCCCGTCGCTCAACGCCGTCGTCGATCTGAATCCCCAGGCGCTGGAGCAAGCCGCGGCGCTCGACGCGGAGCGCGCCGCGGGCACACTGCGCGGCCCGCTGCATGGGCTGCCGGTGCTGCTGAAGGACAACATCGATGTGGCGGGCATGGTCAATTCCGCCGGCTCCCTCGCATTGGCCAGCAACCGGCCGGCGCGCGATGCGTTCCTGGTGGCTCGCCTGCGCGCGGCCGGCGCGCTGATCCTCGGCCGCACCAACCTCAGCGAGTGGGCGAACTTCCGCTCCACACGATCTTCCTCGGGCTGGAGCTCGCGCGGCGGGCAGACCCGAAACCCCTATGCGCTGGATCGCAATCCCTGCGGGTCCAGTTCCGGCACCGGCGCAGCCGTCGCGGCGAGCCTCGCCGCGCTGGGCGTGGGCACCGAGACCGATGGCAGCATCATCTGCCCCGCGTCCGTGAATGGCCTGGTGGGACTGAAGCCCACGGTAGGCCTGGTGAGCCGCAGCGGCATCATCCCCATCTCGGTATCGCAGGACACCGCCGGTCCCATGGCACGCACGGTCACGGATGCCGCGCTGCTGCTGTCGGCGATGGCGGGCGTCGATGAGTCAGATCCGGCCGGCAAGACTGCCCAGGGACATGTGCTGACCGACTACACCGCCGCGCTGCGTGCCGATGCGCTCCAGGGCAAGCGCATCGGCCTGCTGCGGCAGGCCATGGGCTACCACCCCGATGTGGATGCCGCCACGGAGCGCGCGGTCAAGGCGCTGCGCGATGCGGGCGCCACGGTCATCGATGTGGAGATCGCCACCTGGGGCCAGTGGGACTCGGCCGAACTGACGCTGCTGCTGTACGAATTCAAGGATGGCCTGAACGCGTACCTGAAGGCCGCCAATGCCACGCCCGGATCGCTGGCTGCGCTGATCGAATGGAACAAGGCCAATGCGGCGCGCGCGATGCCGCTGTTCGCGCAGGAACTGTTCGAGCAGGCCGAGGCCAAAGGCCCGCTGACAGAAGCCACCTACCGCAAGGCGCGCGACGATGCGCGTCGCCTCGCCGGCCGGGATGGCCTGCTGGCTGTGATCGAGAAGGAACACCTGGACGCCGCACTGGCGCCCAGCATGTCACCGGCCTGGCTCACCGATCATGTGCTCGGCGATCACTTCGTGGGCGCCGGTTACGGCGTAGCCGCGGTGGCCGGTACGCCCAGCCTCACGATCCCCGCCGGAGAGAGCCACGGCCTGCCGCTGGGCATCACGCTGATGGGCCGCGCGTGGAGCGAAGCGCAACTGCTGGGTCTTGGCTACGCGCTGGAGCAGAAACTGAAGGCCCGTCGCGCGCCGACTTTTCCGGCTCACGCGACGGAGTAACTCAGGCCTGCGGCGCGGCCCCCACCCCCGACCAGTTCACACGCCGGGTGAGAACCATCACCAGCGCCAGCAGGCCGAACACCAGCACGGACCCGGTAAGCAGCGCGTAGTCCTCTGACCCGAGGATGGCGTACAGCAGTCCGTAGAGAGCCGCCAGCGCACCACCGAATCCCGCGCCATGCGCGCGACTGCCCAGCACATGCGTCACGTAGTAGGTGATCAGCCCCACGCAGGCCAGGGCCGAGGCGGCATAGGCGGCGGCGAACCCGATGTGCTCCGAGAATGACAGCAGCAGCAGGAAGAACATCGCCAGCGCCAGGCCCACCAGGCCGTACTGCACCGGGTGCACGCTGAAGCGTCGCAGCACCTCGAGCAGGAAGAATCCTGCGAACGTGAGCAGGATGAAGAGAAAGCCATACTTCACCGCCCGATCGCTCTTCAGGTACTGGTCCACCGGATCGACGAAGCTCACGCCGAAGTGACGCCCCGTGAAGTCCGCGCAGTCCGGCGCAGCCGGATCGGCCTGGGCCGGGCAGCGGATCAACGCCTCTTCCAGATTGGTGGCGAAGAACGACGTGCGCCAGTCGGCGGTGAATCCCGCGCTGGTTATCTCTCGCTCGCGCGGCAGGAACTGGCCGACGAAGCTCGGATGCGGCCAGTCGGAGCTGAGCATCACATGCGTCTCGCGGCCCACCGGCGTGAACTGGAAGTCGCTGGTGCCGAGCAGCGAGAGATCGACCTGAAACTGCAGCGGTTGCTGCGCATCGCTGTCAGCAACCTGCACCGGCGCCTGCACGCCGGCGCCCAGCATGCGCAGCCCGGTGCCCGGCACGAAGGCAATGCGCGCGCCATTGGCCTGCAGCGAAAGCGCATTGCCGATGCCGCGGATGTCGCTGATGCCGATGACCAGCCGCGGCTGGCCGAACGTGTAGTCGGGCAGATCCGCGGCCTCGATCCCGTAGTGCGCAGGCACGTCGAACCGACCCGTGAGGCGGGCGGTGGCATCGAACACGCGCGCCCGGTAGATGCCGCGTCGTCGCTCATCGGTGGCCAACTTCGCCCCCAGGTCGACCAGCGCGGGCAGCAGCCGCAACTCGCCCACCACTTCGCGCGTCACCGTCACGGGCACCCGCGCGGCATCGAGCTGGGTTTCCTGGATGGTGCGCGTATAGGGGACGACCAGCAGCGGTCCGGTCAGCGTCTGCGGGCCCGCCGCGCTGCGCGCGATGTCTTCCACCACCGCATCGCGCGCAGCCTGCCGCTCACGGATCAGCCCGCCGATGCGCATCAGCGGCAGCATCAGCAGCACGATCACCAGGAACAGCGCGCCGCATCGAAAGAACAGCGCGCGGCTCATGAGATCGCCTTCCGGGCAGCCAGCACCGAAAGAGCCAGGGCCACAAGCACGACGCCCATCCGCAGCCCCGGCCCGAGCATGGCGAAGTAGATCTTTCCGCCCGGCAGCGTGGCCGCAATCACCGGCATCAGGAACTCGAGACAGAACACTGCAACACTGGCAACGACCAGCCAGCGCGCCACGCCAGAGAGCAGCCAGGCGCAAAGCAATCCGGCCGCCAGCACCAGCGCGCAGAGCAGCAGCAACCGGTCGGACACCTGCTGCATGGCCACGATGCTTGCTCCATTGGGGGCCGCAACTCTAAGGGAATGAGCATGGATGCGGTCGACCCATGTTGCCCCTGCCATTGCAGCCAGCAGCAGCGGGTATGCGCCGGCCCATAGCATCTTCCGGTAATACTGCTCTATCACGATGTCCTCCCGATGCGGCATGTGCCGCGGAGGAAGCATCGGCGGGCCGAAGGGCGCCCTGTGTGGAGATTGCGTGGAGAGTCTCGGAAGGCCGATCAGGCCCGGGGCAGCGTGAGCGTGGCGCGAACCCCACCCTCGACGTTCGATATGGCAAACGCGCCGCCATGCAGTTGCGCCATTTCCTGCACGAAGTTGAGCCCCAGTCCGGTGCTCTTGCGACCACTGCCCGGCCGCGCCAGCGAATAGAACCTCTCCGTCACGCGCGGCAGGGCGTAGTCCGGAATCGGCTCGCCCTGGTTGAGAACATCGACCGCGATCATGCCGACCGGCGCGTTGCCCTGCGTTGCGATGCGTATCGTCGCGCCCCGGGGCGTGAAGTCCATGGCGTTGTCGAGCAGGTTGGCCAGTGCCTGGCGCACCAGGAAGCGCTCGCCGCGGACGACGGCCGACGCGGGCAGTTCATTGATTGCCTGTATCGCGCGCTGTTCAAGCTGTGGCATGCGGCCCTCGATCAGCTCGTCGACCAGCGGCCGCAGCACGATTTCCGTCTGCTCATCCAGCGCCCGCCGCTGCTCCACCTGTGCAAGATTCAGCAGCCGCTCGCTCATCGATTGCAGCCTTGCCGTTTCGACTTCGATGTTCTCGAGCAACCTTGCCCGCTGTGCCGGCGGCAGCTCGCCACGCAGCAGCTCGGAGGCGCCGTGAATGGCGGCCAGCGGACTCTTGAGCTCATGCGTCAGCGTCTGCACATACCGCTCCACATACGCCTTGCCTTCCAGTTGCGAGCGCATGCTGTCCAGCGCGCTGGCAAGCTGGGTCAGTTCGCGGCCGGGCAGCCCCGGCACCTCCGGTCGACCGCCGGCAGCCACGGCGTCCGCATAGACCGTGAGCCTGCGGATGGCGCGGCTGAGCCAGTACGACAGCAGCGCGCCGATGACCAGCGCGGCAATGATGAAAAGGCCTGCGAGCACGCCCAGGCGCTGCTGCGCGCGCTCGATGAAGGGCTGCACACTGCGGTTCGGCTTGGCTACGGTGACCACACCGATGATGCGTTCGCCGTCACGCACCGGTGCCGCCACGTGCATCACCGTGCTGCGCTCATCCCCGGGAATCTCCTCGGTGGTGCGCGCGCCGTACTGGCCGCGCAGCGTCCTGGCTACATCGTTCCAGCGCGAATAGTCCGCGCCCACGTCGCGGCCGGCCGAATCAAGCAGCACCAGGCCCCTTGAATCCGTGATGGTGATGCGGTGCGTGACGCCATCCTTGCGGATACCCCAGATATCCGCGCCGGGGCGTCTTTGCCCGTAGGCGCTCATCACGCGCGCCAGGTCACCCTGCGCGAGTGTGCCGTCGCGCAGATCGCCGGCCACCAGTTCCGCGAGCAGGTTGGCTGTGTCCACCAGCGTCTCTTCAGTCGACTGGCGGACGGCAGGCTTGATCTCTTCCAGCACCTGGCGCAGCGCGAACCAGCCGAATCCCGCCACCAGCACCGCACCGACGACAAACAGCCGCAGTGTCAGCGACCACGGCTTCATCGGACCGCACCGCGCGCGGCGGGCTGGTAGCTGTAGCCAAATCCACGGTGCGTCTGGATGGGTTCGGCCTCGGGCGCAATTTCGCGCAGCTTGGCGCGCAGCGACTTGATATGCGTGTCGACGTTGCGCTCGTAGCCAGCGTCGGTAGCGGCGCCCACCGACGCCAGCAGTTCCTCGCGCGAGAACACGCGTTCGGGCGCGCCGGCGAACTGCTGCAGCAGCCGGAACTCCAGCGCCGTGAGCTTCAGTGGCTGGCCGCGGTAGCGGATGGCAAGCCGCGACAGATCCACGTCGAACTCGCCCGGCGCAAGCGCAACGCCGGAACGCGAGCGCTTCAGGATGGCACGCACACGCGCGACCACTTCGCGGGGCGAGAACGGCTTGACCACATAGTCATCGGCACCGATCTCGAGGCCGACCACGCGGTCAACCTCCTCCGCGCGGGCCGTCAGGAACATCACCGGGACAGCGGAAAAGCGCCGCAGCGCCTTGCAGCATTCGAAGCCCGACATGTCTGGCAGGCCCACGTCCAGGATCACCAGGTCGATTGGAATGGCACGCAGCGTGGCCAGTGCCTCCTGGGCCAGCGCCACGCGCTGGACGCCAAAGCCCTCGCCCTGCAGCGCGAACAGCAGGGTATCTGCAATGGCAATCTCGTCCTCGACAATCAGGATGCTAGGCATGGAAGCTCAGCGGCCCTTGAATAGGCGCCCAACGCCCGTATGCTAAGGGCATGCTGAAATTTCTGCTCTGGCTCGTGCTGCTGGTGCTGTGCTGGCCCCTGGCCCTGCTGGCGCTGGTGCTCTATCCGCTGATCTGGCTGGTGCTGCTGCCGTTCCGACTGCTGGGCATCGCCGTGGATGGCGCCTTCGCGCTGGTGCGCGCGCTGTTCATGCTGCCGGCGCGGGTGCTCGGCGGCTGAGTCTTCTGCGCGCTAGCGCAGGCACCAGTGCGTCACGCCCTGCTCTGCAAGGAAATCCTCGGCCGTCGGGCCCTTCAGCATCGCCAGCGTCGCGACCATCCCCGCCTCCAGGCAGCAACTGGCCGCCACCGTCACCGAGTGCGGCGGATCAACCACCGGATATCCCGTGCGCACATCCAGGATGTGGCTGTAGCGCCGACCCTCATGCTCGATGAAGCGATGCGTGTCGCCGCTGGTGGCAAGCCCGCCGCGCTCGAAGTCCAGCAGCAGCCGCGCTTCACCCTGCTGTCCGGGCCGCTCCACGCCCACTCGCCAGGGCCCTGAGTCAGGCGCCCGGTTCGCGGCCATGTCGCCACCGAAGTTGACCAGCGCGGCGCCATCGAAATGCGACACCACCAGCGCCAGCGCGCGGTCCACGGCGTATTCCTTGCCGATGCCACCGAAGTCCAGCTCCATGCCCACCGGCACCTTCAACCGATTGCCCTGCAACTGCAGGCGCCCGAAGCCGATTCTCTCGCGCAGCGCGGCCACTTCTTCGGCCGCGGGAAACCGACCCGAAGCATCGAACTTCCAGGCGCGGCGCAGCACACCTGAGGTGATGTCGAAGGCGCCACCCGAAAGCTCATGGCAGCGCGATGCGAACTGCAGCAGCAGCAGCGTCTCCGGATCAAGGCCCATCGGTCGGCCGCCACTGTTGCACAGCGAGTGAACAACGCTGTCACTGCGATATCGACTGTACTTGCGCTCGATGCGCCAGGCCTCGGCGGCCACCGACTCGCCGACCTGGCGCGCCAGTCCCTCGTCCGTCGTGGCCAGCAGCACCTCGCAGGGAGATGCCATCGCGGAAAACGTCGCAGCGGCCACGCCATCTGCGCGGATTTCCAGCCGCACGGCGTTCGCGGGCATCAGCATGTGTCAGAAGCCGAAGCGCCAGTCCAGCTGCAGCACCACGGCGCGGAGGCGCGGGTTCAGGTCAAGGCCCGATAGTCCTGCCAGCGAACTGCTGCGGACTTTCGGATCCTGCTGGTAGCCCTCGAGGCGCAGTCCCACTTCTCCCCAACCAGCCAGCGGCAGGCCGAGCTTCAACCCCACGGTCTTCGCGGTGAAGGCCGCCAGCCGCGGATCCGCCGACATGAACCCCGTTGGCGCCGAAGTCAGGAACAGGCTGTAGAAATCCGCGGCGCCCTGCCTGTACCAGCGAAGCTGCGGTTCGATGTAGGCAGAGCCGCCCACGCGCAGACGATACTTCGCCGTGACCGTGTGCGAGTCGATGCCCCAGTCGTCCGTGCCGTAACGGTATGCGACATCGAGCACTGACCGACCCAGGGCCAGCTTGTTGCCCAGGTAGGCGCTGCGGCGCGTATGCGTGTCGGGGCGGTTCTCGAACCAGTAGTCCGTCGTCACGCCGCCGGCGTTGACCTGGCTCAGGATCTTGTACGGGTCGTTCAGGTAGCCGGTGGAACGGTCCACCGAGAGATTCAGCTGCGTGATCCAGTTGCGGGCCATTACCTGCGTGAGGCCGAGCTGCGCGCCATACACGCGCTTGTTCTCGGCGCCATCCTGCTTGCGGAACAGCGCATAGGAAGTGCCAGGCAGCGGCGTGCCGCCCACGGCCTTCACCTGGTCGAACTCGGCGCTGGCGCCCACTCCCAGCGTGGTGTTCCTGTTGTTGAAGTCGTGGCTGAACATGCCGTTCGCTGAGGCCGAGATGAAGTCGTACTCCTTCGACAAATGCGCCCCCACGGACAGCTTGTTGCCGATGCCCACGGGCTGTGTCCAGCTCAGGTCGCCGGCCACGCGCAGGTCATGGAACGAGGTGTCCAGCGGCTGCCTTCCCGCAGCGATGGTGTAGAGCTGTTCGTGATCATCGTCGTCACCACGCCGCGGCGTCTGCGTCAGCGAGCTGCCCGAGGGAGTGGCGAAGGTCTGCACGGATTTCTGCGCCACCGCGCCATTGGGTGAGCCGCCGGTCAGGCTGTCCACCGCGATCTGCGCGCCCAGCACGCGCTCGTCACCCAGGTCGCGATTGAGCTTCACGATGGCGCCGATGCTGCGCACGCGTCCGCCATCCTCCTGGTAATAGAGCAGCCCGGTGTCAATCTGGGTCGGATCGTCCGAAGGGGCCTGGGCACGGGCCACCGGAGCCAGCAACGCGCAGGTGGCCGCCATGAGTCCGGCGCGCAGCGATTCACCCGCGCCGCGGTCGTTCAGTTGCATCCGCAGCCTCCTCCGCCGAAGCCACGACCACCGCTGGTGGATTCCTTGCTGAAATACATGTGCTCGTCGAAGGCGTTGTCGATCGGATTGGCATCCAGCGCCATTTCGGGCCGGGCCAGGATGTCGCGCTCCCAGGGCTTCACGCCAAGGGTGGTACAGCCGGCAGACGTCGCGACCGCCACAGCCGCCGCAACGACGGCAACGTATCGGAGCGACTTCACTGCAGCGCCTTGCGCAGCGCCTGCTCGAGCGCGGTCGGATCCTTCGAACGGAACCCTTCGTGCGTCCACAGCACCTTGCCGTCGCGGTCCACCAGCGCGCTGGTGGGCATGCCACGCACCTTGAACTGCTGCGCCAGCTGGCCCTGCGGATCGAAGCGAACCGCGAAATCGGCCGGATACTGCTTCAGGAAGGCGTCGGCTTCGGTCCGCACCTGGTCCATGTTCACGGCCAGTATCACCAGTCCCTTGCTGCCGTATTGCTGGTGCATGCTGTTCATCCACGGGAAGGACTGGCGACAGGGCACGCACCAGGACGCCCAGAAATCGACATAGACCAGTTTGCCGCGGTATTCAGCCAGTTCCGGCGCCGGTGCAGACACCGCGGGCGCAGACGCGGCCACTGCCGAAAACCCGGCCAATCCGCACAGCACCGCTGCGCTGACCAGCAACCGCTTCACTACACCCAGACTTGCCATGATCCGCTCCAGTTCCTGCGCCACGAGGTGCGCCTGTGGAACTGGACGCCGCCGCCGGCGGCTTACCTCAGTCGGACCTTACCGGCAGCGTCTTCAGCCGGTCCATCACCACGCGCATGGCCCGGCAGTCATCCTCGTTGTAGGCCAGCAGGCGCTGGCGGAAGCGGGGATCGCGTGTGCGGGCCCAGCGGTCGAACCACTCGATGGACGAAGCCCCGGAGGGATCTGCATCGCGCCACGCGAACCCGCAGTGTTTCGCCAGGCTCTTGATGGAGAAATCGTGCGTGGGCCATTCGCTGCCCGGCTTGACCACATCGAAGTACAGGTCCAGCGCGCGCGGCGGCCGGAACAGCGCTTCGATTTCCTGTTGAGTGGCCACTTCCGGATAGCGCGCGGCAAGGCGCCGGTATTCCGTGCGCTCGTATTTCGAGTAGTGCACCACCAGCGCGCCGGCATGCCGGCGGAACACGACCATGGCGTTCGCGAAGGCCTCGCGCTCGGCTTCGTCGGTGATGTCCCTGGCGAAGATTCCCTCGAAGCGCTCGGTAGCGATGTCGCCGCCTTCGCGGATAACGAAACCATGCAGGTAGCACAGCTGCCGCAGCGGATCGGTCTCGATGTCGAAGAACAGCTCAACCTCTGCCCGGGGCCAGGCCATCGGCCGCGTGAGGCAGGGCCCGGCCTCCGGCTGCAGCAGCAGCGCGGCGCGGCGCTGGAAGCGCCGCAGCGACTTGGCCCCCACGCCTGGAAACGGCGTGCGCCCGTCCTCGATGTAGGCATCGACGTCGGCCCCGGCCAGGTGGCGCAGCGTGGGAAATTCCTCGCGCAGCGCGTCGCGCGCTGCACGGCCGAGCTCCGGCAGCAGAGTTAAGTCCTGCTCGCGCTTCAGGCGCGAGAAACAGGCCTCGTGCCACACGCATTGCGCGCAGGCCGCGCTGTTCGCCGGCAGGCTTGCCTGCGGCGCGGCCAGCGTGGCGCGCACGGCGGCGCGCGCCTTGAGGTAGTGATCCCACAGGCAGGGGGATCGCGGCCCCAGTGGTTCTGAAAGGTCATAGCGGGTTTCGATGGACTGCCCGTCGAGGATGTAGCCGTACCGACCCGCGGCAAGCCCCATCTGCTCGAGGATGTCCGTGTACAGCGCCAGCTGCACGCCGTAGTGCCTGCGCAGTCGACCCTCCTCCTCGCCATCGGCGCTCTCGCGCCCGGAGCCGGACTTGATGTCGATGGCGACGTACCCGCCGGACTCGAAGCGCAGCAGGTCGGGTTCGCCCAGCAGCTCGTGCACCGACAGCCGCGCGCTGTAGATCAGCGGCTCGCGACGGGCGATGGCCTCACGGGTCGCGGCTTCCTTCGCCTCGCCCGACAGTGACGACAGATCGAGGCACGGCACGGGCAGGCTGCCGATGAGCTCGCGCTCATGCGCGACGCCACGCTCCCACAGCAGCTGCACAAAGGCGCTGGCCTCGCCGCGCAGCGCCGGATCGGCTGCCACATCCATCGCCACCCGGTGAGGGCAGACCAGATGGGAGTAGAGCTGGGACGCTGTGATTCGGGTATTCATCGGGAGCTCGACAGTGTGCCCGCTCGCGATTGCCGATGCAGTGCGCGAATCGGCCGCGCCAGCGCAGTTTCGCCGGCTGCTCAATGACTCAGCGCGTACACCGCGAAATTCACGCCGATGCGCAGCCCGAGGGAGGCGCCGTCGGCCGGATAGTCGGGATTGTCTGACCACTGGAAGGAATCACTGACATCGCTGTTGAAGGCGATGGCGACCATCACGCGCCCCTGGTCATCCAGCACGCCGCGCCAATGCGGCGTGCTGCCGCCGCTCAGGAAACCCGCCCGGCCGCTGAACTCCTCGAAGTGCGGCACCGCGCGCTTGCCGTCGAGGTCGTACACCACGTGGAAGATCTCGTGGTCATCGGGCAGGTCCACGATGGAGCGGTCCGGAAAAATCCGCCGCATGCCTTCGCTGAATCCTTCCCACTGGCTGTCACCGTAAAAGCTGTCGACGAACAGGAATCCGCCGCGCAGCAGGTACTCACGCAGTTTCGCCACCATGTCATCGTCCAGGTCCCAGTACCCGGCCAGCCCGACCATCAGGTACGGCCAGTCGAACACATCATCCCCGTCCTCGAGATTCACCGGCTGCTCCACCGAGCGCACATCGATGGTGGTCAGCCGCCGCAGCAGCTTGGCGTAGTAGCGATCGCCCCGGGGATAGTCGACGGCCCAGCTGGTGCCGCCCTGGCGCCAGTCGCCGCCAAAGCCGCGAAAACCGCGGAATCCGCCCATGCCGGAGGGATACATCAGGCGCCCGACCACGAAGCCGGCGGGCCGGTTCCAGTCCGCAGGCAGCGGCGATTCGTCGGCCTGCGCCTCGAAGCTTCGATACACGCGGAACTCGCGCTCGGCCCAGGCCGCGGCCGCCACCAGGGCCAGGCTCAGGGCGAGCATGCGGGCAATCTTGCGGCTGCGCGGCGACATGTCGGGGTCCAGATTAGCCCATCGCCCGCGCCGATCGTAGAATCCGTCCAGGGCAGGCATCGCGGACCCGCGGGAGCACACATGGCTACGGGATGGGCGCACGAAGGCGCCGTGCAGGAGCAGATCGACGCCACGGTCAAGGACGCCATCGAGCGCGCCAAGAGCCAGATGCCGACCGGTCCGAGCCTGCTCCACTGCGCCGAATGCGGCAGCGATATCCCCGAGGCCCGCCGCGTCGCGCTGCCAGGCGTTCGCCTGTGTCTGGCCTGCCAGGAAGCCGCCGACCGGGAACAGCAACCCGTGGCCGGCTACAACCGGCGGGGCAGCAAGGACAGCCAGCTGCGCTAGGGCGCGACATTCCGCGGCCGGCCCCCTAAACTTCCCGCCCGCGCTTTCTTTTGGCTTTTGACAATATTTTTTTGGGGAGTATCACGTGGAAAACACGCCGCAGCTGCAGCTCGAGGAATTGCTGTTCCCGTTGCAGGAAGTCCGTAGCAACCAGGGCCATGACCCGGCCGGCGACCGCGCCGGAACGCAGCTCGAGTTCGGCCAGCAGATCCAGAAGATGGAAGACCAGCCCGGCCGCTACGTGCTCATGGTCTCGGTGAAGACCAACAACGAGACGAGCAAGAACCCGCCTTACCAGTTCTCCGTCGAGGCATATGCGGTGCTGAACGTGACCGGCGCGGCCGATCAGGCAGCCGAGCAGCTGCTGATCACGTCCAATGGTTTCCCGATGATCATGGGCGCCATCCGCGAGCGCATCGCGCACCTGACCTCGCGCGCGCCCTGGGGCCGCTTCCTGGTGAATTCGATTCCGCTGAATCCGGTAGCCAACATCAGCTACCTGTAAGGCGCAGCAAGCTCAACGGCCGAACAGGCCCTTGAGCTTGTCCTTCACCTTTTCCTTCACCTTCTCCTGCACCTCTTCCTTGCGCTTCTCGACCTCCTGCTTCACCCGCTCCTTGGCCATGCCGGCCAGGTCGGGGCGGATCTTCGGGTCGACGAAAGTGCCGGTGATCTTCACGGGAATGCGGGCGCGTTCCAGCTGGGCGATTCCGGCATCGGCATCCGGCGGGGTCTTCAGCACCGTGGTGGTGATGGTGTAGTCCAGTGACTGCGCCACGAGGTTGGTGCTGCCGCTGCCCGTGATCTGCAGCAGCTGCGAGGCGATGTTCAGGTCCTTCGTGGTCGCCACGCCGTTCACCACATCGGCCGTGGCGCGGAAGGTCTCGAATACCGTGCGCTTGCTGTTCGTGGCGGCGGCGAGCTGGCGCTTCTGGATCAGCGACTGCGCCTGCGTGATGGCGTACCAGACATCGATTCCCTCGACCGCGCCGTCCTGCAGGTTCAACCCCAGCGTGCCGGTGAGCGTCTTCAGCAGCGCATCGCCGCTGCGCCCGCTGGCCGCAAGCTTCACGTCGAGGTTGCCGCGTCCCGTCAGGCGCTCGCTGTCGGCGTATTCCTTCATCAACGCGGCGATGTCGATGCCGGCCATGTGCTCGTCCATCGTCAGGCGCGGCACCGCGGGACGCATGTCGATCCGGATGTCGCCGCGGTAGGTTCCCCCGTAGAGCTTCGCGCCCAGAGGCGCGAAGCGGGCCTGCTCGTTCGCGATGTCGATGCCGGCCGAAAGATCGGTGAGGTTCGCCCCGCCCACCTTGATCTGTCCCACGGTGAAGCTGCCCTTGGCCCGCAGCGGCTTCAGGAAGTCCACCGGCAGCTCGATGGGCTCGGTCTTCTCGTTGGGATCGGTGGGCGGCGGCTGGTAGCGATCCAGGTCGATGCGATCCAGCGTCAGCGCGAAGTCCATGCCGCTGCTGGCCGTGTCGTAGGCAAACCGGCCACCCAGCTTCGACTCATCCAGCGTCAGCGACAGGTCGGTCATGCGCGCCACGCTGCCCTGCCAGGCGTAGGCGCCTTTCGCGCCGAAGCGCGCCAGCACCGTGCCGTCGCGCGTCACCGGCGGCGTGATGCCGAACTGCGCCATCAACTCACGCGGGGCGAGTTCGGCCAGTTCGAAGCCGCCGCTGAGCGCCGGCGCGTCGATCAACTTGCTGCCGGCGATCTTGCCGGTGAGCTTCGCCGCACCGAACTGCGCACCGAAGGAAGTGTCGGCCAGCGTCTGGGCAGACAGGTCCAGCTCCACCGCCGGAGATTCAAACTGCCAGTCCAGCGCCTTGGGCGCGCCCTCGGGCTGCAGGTTGCCCCGCAGCGCCAGCTTCTGCAGCCGGTACTGCTGCTTGTCGAGATCGAGAGTCAGCAGGAACTCGGCCGACAGCGGCATCGGCCGCGCCTGCGGCGCGCTCACCAGTTCCATCTGCAGCTCGACGGGAATGCCGGCGCCAGGCGCGATGCGCCCGATGTCGAGGTTCACCTTCTGCGCAACCATGTCTTCGAATGCGATGCGCGCATCCGCGATCTGCACGCCCGCCAGGTCAAGACTCGTGGGCGCGCCGTCGGCAGGCGCTGCGGCCTCGGAGGGTTCGCCCCAGTATTCCCAGTTGCCCTTGCCTTCGGCGTTCTGCCGGAGCTTCAGGTCGAGGCCATCGATTTCTATGCGGCCGACTTCGATCTGTTTGCGCAGCAGCGGCATCAGCTTGACGCTCAGCGAGGCGCGCTTGAGCGTGAGGAAGGGTTCATCGCCAAACCCTTCCGGATTTCCAAGACTCGCCTCGCCCGTTTCGACCGCGACCCACGGAAACACCGACAGCTTGAGCTTGCCCGGCAGCGACAGCGTGCGCCCGGTGGACTCGCGCACCGCGGCGGTGATGCGATCCTTGTAGTCGTTGGGATCGAAGAACAGCCATATTGCCACCAGGCCCAGCGCGACCAGCGCCACCAGCCCACCGATCACCATGCCGAATATCTTCACTGCTTTCATGGGAGTCTCCGGGAAAGTCGATCAGCGGTTGGCGCTGAAGAAGATGCCATCGGGCGTGTCCGCCGCGGGGAACTGGCGCAGCAACTGCAGCGTGTCGGGATCCAGCACCGACACCTGGCCACTGTACGCCGTCAGGTAGAGAAGACCGTTCACCGGATTCACCTGGATGCCGCCCGTGCCCACGCCCAGCTTCCCGCTGCTTTGCGCCACCACGCTGCCGCTCGGCAAGGTCGATCTTCCACACGCGGATGCCGGCCGGCTGTGCATCCGGCTCCATGCCCATGTTGTAGAGGTGTTCCCCATCACGGCTGAAGCGGCCCACGAATGGCGCGCCATCGATGTCAACGGTGAAATCCAGCTGGTGATCCGCCACGCGGTAGAAGGCCACCTTGCGCGACTGCCACAGGCTGGTGACGAACCAGCGCCCGTCGGGGCTGACCGTCATGCGCTGGTTGGAAGCGCCCGCATCCACGGTGGCCAGCAGCCGGCGCCCCGGCACATCGATGACCGACAGCGTGCGATCACCCACGTTGCTGGTGAAGATGCGTTTCTCATCCGGGGTCAGCGCGAAGAAGTGCGTGTTGCGCGAGCCGGTGGGCAACTGCCCGACGATGGCCCGCTTCGCCGGATCGACGATGAGGATGGCCTGGTCCTGTTCGGCGGTGACATAGACCAGCCCGCTCGTCCCGGTCTCGGCGAAATGCGGACGCTTGATCGCGCCGGTGTCGAGCACATGCTCGATGCCGCAGTCGCTGGTGCGCATGAAATTGATGGCATGCCCATCGGGACCGGGTTGCCCGATGTTGGCGGAGCTGTAGATGGGCACGATGAGCAGCCGGCCATCGCGCGTGAAAGCCGCCTCGTGCGGAGCCACATCCATCTTCACCTGGCAGATCTGCCGGTCGGTAGCGGCATCGAACAGCGTCACGCCCGGCAACGCCTTGCTCACCACCGCCATCAGCACGGGCCGCGACGCCGGAAATGGCGCAGGCCACGGCACGGCGCACGCCGACAGCGCCAGCGCCACCACCACCTGCATGCCAGCCACGATGCCCTTCGACTTGCCCACGGTATCCCCTGCGTTTCGCGCCTGATTATCCCCCCTCCCCCCGAGCGGAACCAGTAATCTATCCGCGCCCCCGCCCAAGAAGAATCACGCGCACGTGCCGTCTCACGCCCACCCGTCGCTGTACCACAACCGACCCTTCCTGCTGTATTTCATAGGGCGGCTGTTCTCGCACTTCTCGCGCCAGATCATCGCGGTGGCCGTGGGCTGGCAGGTGTACGAGATCACCGGCAGCGCCTTTCATCTCGGGATGGTGGGCCTGGTGCAGTTCCTGCCCACGCTGTTCCTCACCTTCAACGCCGGCCACGCCGCGGATCGCTACAACCGCAAGCGCATCGTGCAGTACTGCCAGTGGATCGAGGGCCTGGCCGCAGGGTTCCTCGCCTGGGGCAGCCTTTCCGGCTCGATCACGGTGCTCGACATCTACATCGCCTCGGCCGTCTTCGGCGCCGCCTCGGCGTTCGAACGTCCGGCGGCCGCTGCCATGCTGCCGAACCTGATCAGCACTGCGCAGCTGCAGCAGGGCACGGCCCTTTCCAGCGGCGCCATGCACATCGCCACCACGGCTGGGCCGATGCTGGGCGGCTTCGCGATGGCGTTCTCCACCGGTTCGGCCTATCTGCTGTGCACGTTTTTCTGGCTGTGCGCCGGCCTTTGCAACGGACTGCTGCGCCTGAAGCACCAGGCCGGCGGCGGCGGCGCCGTCACGTTCCGCTCGCTGTTCGCCGGCGTGCACTTCGTGCGCCGCAATCCCACGCTGTTCGGCACGATCTCGCTCGACCTGTTCGCCGTGCTGCTGGGCGGCGCCACGGCGCTGCTGCCCATCTTCGCCAAGGACATCCTGCACACGAACGAACTGGGCCTGGGCCTGCTGCGCGCCGCGCCTTCCGTCGGCGGCCTCATCACCACCTACGTGCTGGCGCGCGCGCCCATCGCGCGGCGCGTGGGAATGCGCATGTTCCAGGCGGTGATCGTCTTCGGCATCGCCACGGTGGTGTTCGGCGTCTCCACCAACCTGTGGATCTCCCTGGCGGCGCTCGGGATCATGGGCGCGGCCGACCAGATCAGCGTGGTCATCCGGTTGTCGCTGGTGCAGCTGGCCACGCCCGATGACATGCGGGGCCGCGTCAGCGCGGTAAATTTCCTGTTCGTCAACGCCTCGAACCAGCTCGGAGAGTTCGAAAGCGGCGTCACCGCCGCCTGGTGGGGCGCTGTTCCCGCCGTCATCGTCGGCGGCCTGGGCAGCATTGTCATCGCGCTGTTGTGGATGCGGCTGTTCCCCACGCTGCGCGATGTCGAGAAGCTGTCGTAGAATCCAGGCGCTACGGCCTTTCTTCATCAACGCGGGGGTCTTCGATCATGTGCGATCACGATGCAATGGATGTCATGCAGCGGGCGGGCGAACTCTCGCGCCGCCAGTTCGGCGCGCTCGGCGTAGGAGCCAGCGTGATCGCCCTGCTGCCGCGGGCGGCCAACGCCGCCGAAGTTTCGGAATCCGAAGTCACCATCAAGACGCCTGACGGCAACTGCGATGCCCATTTCGTGCATCCCAAGACCGGCGCGCATGCGGCCGTGCTGGTGTGGCCCGACATCTTCGGCCTGCGCGATCCTTTCCGGCAGATGGGCAAGCGCCTGGCCGAGTACGGCTATTCGGTGCTCACGGTGAATCCGTTCTACCGCACGCAGAAGGCGCCGACCGCGCCGCCGAATCCCAACTTCGGCGATCCGGCCACGCGCGAAGCGCTGATGAAGCTCGCCGGTGGCCTGAATGCCACCACCCACAACAGCGATGCCAACACATTCGTGAACTGGCTCGATGCGCAGTCCCAGGTCGACAAGAAGAAAAAGATCGGCACCGAGGGCTACTGCATGGGCGGACCGATCGTCATGCGCACGGTCGCGGCCCGGCCCGATCGAGTTGCGGCCGGCGCATCGTTCCATGGCGGCGGACTCAATACCGCCAATCCGGACAGCCCGCACCTGCTCATCCCGAAGATGAAGGCCAGCCTGCTGATCGCGATCGCCGAGAACGACGACAAGAGCAATCCGACCTCCAAGGACATCCTGCGCAAGGCGTTCGCCGACGCCAAGGTGCCGGCCGAGATCGAGGTCTATGCCGCGCAGCACGGCTGGTGCGCCATCGACTCGCAGGTATACAACAAGGAACAGGCCGAGAAGGCCTGGGCCCGCAAGATCGAGCTCTACAAGAAGGCGCTGGCATAACGCGCCAGGCCATTATGGAAAGCCCGTGGCCGCGTGATCGTGATCGCGGCCACGGTGTCCGACGGGGCGCTTGCCCTACTTTATCCCTCCACCTTTCAACCGCGAGGGATCCGCCATGTTCGGTGAAGAACGCTCCTACTTCCGCTACGTCGTGATCGGCCTGGTTGGCCTGCTGATGGTCGGCTTCTGGATGATGTCGCCGCCAGCGTGAGGCGCAAGCCCACCGCCCCCTTCAGCGAATCCTGAGCGCCAGTCCGCCGTAGGCCAGCGTGCCATCGGCGGCGCCTTCCTACAGGCCCAGCGTCGTGTCCAGCTCCAGGTGCCGGTTGATCCGGTAGGAGTGGATCAGCGTCAGGCTGTTGGTTTCCTCTCCCGTCAGCGCGTCGCGCAGCAGCAGCCATTGGCCCTGCACTGAAGTGCGGGTGAACTCCCTGCCCGCGCTGAAGCCGATTTCCCGGTCCGGGCCGCCCGCGGCGCGGGTCACCAGCGAGGCCACCAGCGACTGCACGCGCGGAAACTGCGTGGTATCCGTGGCCTCCAGCGCGCCACGCACGCGCGCCATGCTGCGGCCATAGCCATAGTCGATGAAATGCGCGGCCGCGTTGTAGCGCGTGCCGGCGAAGGACAGCTCCGCGCCGAAGCCCGTGCCATCGAATCTCACGGTGGATTCCCGCACCCCTCCCTGCAGCGCCTGCCGCGTGTAGGTGATGTCCAGGCTGCGATCATCGAACAGCGCATGCACACCAACGCCGCTGACAAACGTCCAGCCTGCCTGCGCCCGCAGCGATCTGGTCTTCAGGTTGCTGGTGTCCTCCCACCGCTGCAGTGACAGCCCGGCATCGAAGCCCCCCAGGTACAGGTCGGTCGACGCCCTGATGCTGGTGCCGGAAAGGGCTGAATCCTCCAGCCCCGACTCGCCATTGCCCACGCCGGCCCCCACGGACCAGGCCGGCAGCGGCGACCAGCGCACGTCCGCATCCAGCGAGCGGCCCTGGTCGCTGTCGAACAGGCCCGACAGCGTCAGCGAACCCTCGGCCCCGGCCGGCGCGCTCGCGCCCAGCGCCGCCGCGCACAGTCCTGCAACGACCCTCAGGTGGGGGGCGACTCGCCATAATCCGCGCATGGTTTCTCCGATGATTTGAAACAGCAACGCATGAGGCCGCCGGCGGTTGACCGCTGTCAACCCGGCGGCGTGTGCCGCGTTGAAAGGGGCATCGAGGATGCATGCCAATGAGCTTCTGCCCTGCCACATATGCCTCTGTTACGCTGCCGACGGTGGAGCCCACCGCGCACGCATTGAACACCTTCCTGGCCAGCGTCGAACGCAGGGCCTATCGCATGGCGCAGATCGCCCTGCGCCATGAGGAAGACGCCCTCGATGCCGTTCAGGACGCCATGCTGCAGCTCGCCCGGCGCTATGCGCGCCGCCCCAGCGAAGAATGGCGCCCGATCTTCTACCGGATCCTCCAGAACCGCATCCGCGACCTGCAGCGTCGCCGCGCGGTGCGCAGCCGCGTGCTGGCCTTCCTGCCCTGGGGCGGGGAAGGCGAGGACGACAGCGATCCGGTGGAGCGCGCGCCGGATCCGGCGCCCGGCCCCGCCGCCGAGGTCGAGGGCGGCGAGATCGGCGTGGCGCTGCAGCGCGCGGTAAGCCTGCTGCCCGCGCGCCAGCGCGAGGCTTTCCTGCTGCGCAACCTCGAGGGCCTCGACGTCGCCGAGACAGCCGCGGCCATGGGCTGCAGCGAAGGCAGCGTCAAGACACACTATTCCCGCGCAGTGCATGCGCTGCGCGAACAACTGGGTGAGTTCATGTCATGAGCAACGAACAGCAACAGACTCCATTCGAACGGCGCGCGGGCGAAATGCTGCGCGACAGCGCCGACTCGCTCGACGCAGCCACGCGTTCCAGGCTCACGCAGGCCCGACATGCCGCGCTCGAAGGCATCTCGGCGCGGCCGGCATGGCTCGATTTCAGGGTGCTGGCGCCCGGTGGCGCCGTTGCCGCCGCTGCGGTCGTCGCGGTGCTGATGTGGACCGGCCCGATGCAGCGGCCGGCCGGCGAAACCGGCGCATTCGACGACATCGAACTGCTGGCCGATGCCGATGCCTACGAGATCTCCCAGGAAACGGACCTCGATTTCATCGAGTGTGCCGCGGCCATGGGTGAGCAGGATGTCGCCGGCACATGAGCAGGCCCCCGGCACTGCTGCTGTGCGCGCTCGCCGGCCTCGGCGCGCAGGGCGTTCAGGGCGCGCAGGCACCGGTGGATGCGGATCTGCTGGAGTTCCTGGGATCGATTGGCGAAGACGATGACTGGCAGGAATTTCTGGAACACACCCCCGTGAAAGCTGCGGCAGGCAAGACGACAAAGGACGCGCCCAAGACGCCGGTGAAGGCATCGGACGCTGCCGGCGCTGCGGCGGCTTCCAAGGAGAAAGACAAGTGAAGAAGCTGATGCTGATGCTCGTGCTGCTGATCGCGGGTGCGCCGGTGCTGGCGGCCGATGAGCCGGCTGCATCCACGACCGCTGCCACACCCTCCGCCGGCGTGCCCTGGTCAAGCCTCGACAGCCAGCAGCAGCAGCTGCTCGCGCCGTTCGAATCACGCTGGAACGATCTGGCGCCGCAGCGCCAGTTCGCGCTGTCGCGCGGCGCCGCACGCTGGTCAGGCATGAATGCCGACGAGAAGGCGCGCGCGACCGAACGCTTCCGCCGCTGGCGCGACCTGAGCGACCAGCGCCGCGCTCTCATTCGTGATCGCTGGGGCGAATTCCAGAACATGAATCCTGCGGAACAGGAGCGTGTGCGCCGGGATTACCGCGAGTACCAGCGCCTGTCGGCGACGCGGCGCGCGGAGCTGCGCAGGCAGTGGCAGCAGAAATCCCGCGCCGAGCGCCAGCAGGTGCTGCGCGATCTGCGTGAACGCCGTCGCGAACGCCGCCAGGGGCCGTAGAAGCTACTGCACAGTGCAGGCAACCCGGCCTCCGGAGAGGGGTCGGATCTGATAGGATTCGCGCTGTCTAGCCGGATCGCGACCGGTCATTCTCAAAAGACCGGGTATCCGTAGGGTTCGCGAACCTCGGCAACCCCCAACAAGGAATCCAATGAATTTTTCCGATCTCGGGCTGAAGCCCGAGCTGGCTGCTGTCGTGGCCGAAAAGGGCTATACCGAGCCCACCCCCATCCAGAAGGCCGCCATTCCCGCCGTGCTCTCGGGCCGCGATGTGCTGGCCGGCGCGCAGACGGGCACCGGCAAGACGGCTGGCTTCGTGCTGCCCATCCTGCAGCGCCTCGGCGCGCGTGCCGCGCAGGGACCCCGCGCCCTCATCCTCACGCCCACGCGTGAACTGGCCGCCCAGGTGGCCGAAAGCGTGCGCGTCTATGGCAGGAACACAGGCCTGCGCTCCACCGTGATCTTCGGCGGAGTCAGTGAGCGACCGCAGATCTCCCAGCTCGCATCCGGCTGCGACATCCTGGTCGCCACGCCGGGTCGGCTGCTCGACCTCGCGCAGCAGAAGGCGCTGTCGCTGGCTCATGTGGAAGTGTTCGTGCTCGATGAAGCCGACCGCATGCTCGACATGGGTTTCATCCATGCCATCAAGCGCGTGCGCGCGATGCTGCCCGCGCAGCGCCAGAACCTGATGTTCTCGGCCACCTATTCCGACGACATCCGCCGCCTGGCCGAGAACCTGCTGCGCAATCCGCTGGCCGTGGAGGTGAATCCTCCGAACAAGACCGCCGACAAGGTCGAGCAGGTTTCCTACCGCCTGCCCAAGGAGCACAAGCGGCATCTGCTTGCGCACCTGATCAAGGAAGGCAACTGGCACCAGGTGCTGGTGTTCACGCGCACCAAGCATGGCGCCAATCGCCTGGCCGACCAGCTGCAGCGCGCGGGCATTGCCGCGTTGCCCATCCATGGCAACAAGAGCCAGAACGCGCGCGTGCGCGCGCTCGAGGATTTCAAGAACAATCGCATCATCGCGCTGGTGGCCACCGAAGTGGCCGCGCGCGGCCTCGACATCAAGGAACTGCCTTACGTCGTGAACTACGAGCTGCCGAACGTGCCGGAAGACTACGTGCACCGCATCGGCCGCACGGCCCGAGCGGGCTCCACCGGCATGGCCATCTCGCTGGTCTCGCCCGACGAGTCGCCGTTCCTCAAGGACATCGTCAGGCTGCTGGGCCGGGATGTTCCTACGCTGCCGCTGCCGCAGTTCGAGATGCGTGATTCGGGACCGGCGGAACAGTCAGGCCGCGAGGGCGCGCATCGCGGTGATCAGGGGCGATCGGGTGGATCTGGTGGCCAGCAGCGGCAGGGTCGGCCGGCCCACCGGCAGGGACAGCGGCCGGCGGGGCGTCCGCACGCGGGCTCCCGTTCACCTCAGGCCCGGCGCGGGTAACACCCCGCGCCGAACGGAAGGGATTCCGCTTGCCTACTTGCGGGGTTTGCGGAACAGCAGCACGAACTGGTCGGTCTTGCCGCGAGCAACCGCGTGTGCACCCTTGTCGTGGCCGTCGTCGGCATGGCGCAGCAGCGCGCTGTCGCCGGCGGCTTCGAAACCCGCCGCCAGGACTTCCTGCTTCACCAGGTCCTCATCGATGCGATGCAGCTTCTGCGTGTCGCGCGCGCCAGATCCCTTCTCGGCGGCGTGGTCGATCACCACATAGACGCCGCCGGGCTTCAGCGCGGCAAGCGCGGCCTTGTTGACCGTGGCGATGTAGTCACCCGGGCGATTGTGCATGTCGTGGTAGTTCAGTGAAGTCCACACCACATCCACCTGCTCGGGCAGCGCCACGGCCGGATCAAACCCCACCACCTTCACGTTGGCGTAGTTGGCATCGGCCGCCAGCGCGCGGATAGCCGCGGACGGATCACGACCGGCAGGCGCGCCCGGCGGGGGCGTCGGCGCCATCGCGTAGACCACGCCGGTGGGCCCCACCGCTTTGCTGAACACCCGCGTGAAGTAGCCGCCACCCGGCCACATTTCCGCGATCTTGCTGCCCGCCTTGATGCCGGCCAGCGCCGCAACCTGGGCGGGCTTGCGGTCCGCATCCCTGACGCGATCGGCTTCCGGGCGGGCCGCATCGGCCACTGCCGCAGCAATCACGGCAGGCGGAGCGTCCGCCGACAGCGCGAGCGGCGCCATGGAGCCTGCAAATCCCAGGCACAGAATCGACAACCCGATACGATGACGAACACGCATGACCGACCCCTGTCGTTAAGTTGGTAGCTTGAGTATATGACCATGAAGCCGCTGGCAGCGATCATGCTGCTTCTTGCCCTGACGGGACTTGCCCGGGCAGCCACCACGCCACCGGCCTGCGCTTCGCTTTGCGGAGACTGGCGCCTGGATGCGACCGCCAGTGACAAACCCGAGCAGCTGCTCGACGCGGCCTTCCTGCAGTTCAAGGAACCCAAGGCCCGCCGCCAGTCCATTCCCAACACCGACAACCTGGAAGCCCTGCGCAAGGCCGCCGATGAAGACGCGCTGGGTCCGATCCTGTCCAGGCCCCGCAGCCGCGAGCTGCGCGAGGAACTGGAGCTCGCGCTGCGGCAACCCCGGAGCCTGATCATCAGCGGCAACGCCGAAGACATCCGCATCGCCGGCGATGGCAGCTCCTCGATGGGCATCACTCCTGGCGAGCACAGTTCGCGGGTGGATCGCTACGGCACGGCCCGCATCGAATCCCGGTGGCGCGGCTCGCAGCTGGCGGTGCGGGAAAAGTACGACCGGCGCAACCAGCAGGAAACCACCTACTCCACCGGCAGCGATGGCGCACTGCGCGTGACGCAGGTAATCGCCCGCCCGGGCCTGCCGCGCATCACGGTCCGCAGCGTCTACCGCAAGCCCTGACCGATTCCGTAGAATCACAACAACAATCATGAACCCGGGGGTTCTCGTGAAAGCACGCCTGCTGGCCGCGCTGCTCGGCGCATTCGTTGCGGCATCCGCCCATGCCCATCATTCCTTCGCGATGTTCGACAGCGAAAACCAGATCCGCCTGGTGGGCAAGGTCGTCGAATACACGTGGCAGAACCCCCATGTGTACATCGAGCTGGAGGCCCGGGATCCGCGCGACCCGAAGGGCAAGCCGCAGTACTGGAGCATCGAATGCGCCAACCCCGGCATCCTCAATCGCCTGGGATGGAAGTTCAACATGATCAAGAAGAACGACCAGATCACCATCGTGGTCGCGCCGCTGCGCACGAAGGAACCCGGCGCGCTGCTCAAGCAGATCAAGCTGCCCGATGGTCGCGTGTTCGGCAATGGCGGACCCGCGGGCCCGCCGAACATCAGCATCGAGGATGGCAAGAAACTGACGGGAGCCAAGCTGTGAGCCGCGCCCTCGCCACCGCGCTGCTGGCCACCGCGCTGGCCACCGCAGGCTGCGCGCCCAAGCAGTCGGAACCCACGGCCGCCGCCAAGCCCGCGTTCGACGCGAAGGATTTCAGCGGCACCTGGGATCGCTACCCGCTGCCCACCGAGAACTCTGGCCAGGATCCCACCGTGGTGCCTCGCCCCGAGCCCATCCCGCCGCCGCCCCTGAAGGCCGAATTCATGCCTGCCTGGGATGCCGAGCAGAAGAAGATCAACGAGGCCAACGCGGCCGGCGAGCCCATTGCCACCGGCTACACACACTGCATCCCTGATGGCATGCCCGCGATGATGATGGCGATGTTCCCGATGGAGGTGCTGCAGACGCCGCGCCAGACCACCATCATCCAGGAGGCCTACAACCAGGTGCGCCGCATCTACCTCAACGACACGCTGCCCGCAGTCGAAGATGCGGAGCCGGGGTTCTGGGGCCATTCAACCGGCAAGTGGGAAGGCAACGACTTCGTCGTCGAGACGGTCGGCATCAAGGAACACGTGCGCTTCCGCAACGCGCCGCACTCGGCCGCCATGCGCATCCACGAGCGTATGCGCATGATCGACGCCGACCACTTCGAGAACGACGTGACGGTCGAGGATCCGGAATTCCTCACCGGCCCCTGGAAGTGGAAGTGGGTCTACCAGCGCCGGCCGAACTACAAGATGTACGAGTACGTCTGCGAGGACAATCGCGAGTATGCGGACCCCGTGACCGGCAAGGCCCGCATGCGGATCAACAAGCGCTAGCTACTGCTTGCGGTCCAGGCCGGTCAGCGCCTCCTGCTGACCGCCTTCCTGCGCCGCGCGGATCGTCACGGGCAGTCCCGTGACCGGATTCGGGTAGTGGATCGGCGTCTGAGTGTAGATCGGGTACGACTGGTAGCGCAGTGAAGGCGGCCGGTCCGGCGGCAGCACCGTCGAGGCCCCCGCCGCGGGACGCGGCCCCTGCGCCCAGCCGCGCGTGAGATCCGCCACGAACGTCGTGTACTGGTGCAGCGAGCGGATTTTCCACACGCCGCCCTCCTTCACGAATTCGTTCTCGTAGATGGCGCCGCCGATCTGCGCATCCACGCCATAGCGCCCTTCCATGCTGAACTCGCGCACGCGCGCCTTCGCCGTTAGGCCATCCGGCGCCACATGCACCACAGGCTGGTACAGCGCATGGTCGAACAACTCGCCCTGGTGCAGCCCCTGCGGCCCGAACAGTTCCAGGAACTGCCGCACGCGCGGCTTGCCCACATACACGCCGCGCTGCGCCAGCTCGATCGTGCCCTCGTTCGCGAACAGGTCCGCGGCGTCATCCCACTGCCAGCGATCGACGTAGTAGCTGTAGGCGTTCTGCAGGTATTCGATGGCGCGCGCATCCTCGATCCTCGCGAGCCGCGTCGCGAGGCCTTCGAGCGTGTCGGTGGCCGCGAGCGGCGCGGCCTTAGAGGCCGCATACACCGGCGCGCCGGTCACCGGGTTCCCGTAATGCTTCGGCGCGGTGATCGTGCCGGGATACATGTCGTAGACCAGCGTGGGCGGCCGGTCCGGCGGCAGCGTGCGTTCGGGCCGCGAGTTGGGCCAGGCGCGCACGCCCCAGCCCTTCTCCAGGTCGGTGTAGAACACGAACCAGGCATGCAGCTTCGAGATCATCCACTTGCCGTTCACCTTGCGGTATTCGTTCTCGTAGATGGCGTCGCCGAACATGCTAACCGCGCCGTAGTCGCCGCCGTAGATCAGCGCGCGCCAGCGGCCCTTGGCCTGGGTGCCATCCGGCGACACATGCACGATGGGCTGCATCTGGGTGTGGTCGTAGAGCCGGCCATGCACCGGGAAACCCAGCCACTCCACGTACTGCTGCACGCGCTTGCGGCCGACGAACACGCCGCGGCCGCCGATCTCCAGCGTGCCATCCTCGGTGAACAGCTGCGGGATCTCGGTCCACAGGTTCTTGTCCACGTAGTAGCCATACGTGCGCTGCAGGATCTCGATCTCGCGCTCATCCTCCAGGCGCATCACCCGCTGCTGCAGCGCGGCCAGTTGCCGCGGCGACGCCTTGCCCTTCGGCGTCAGCGCCGGCTCGACGGCCGAGGCCGAAGCCGCGGCCTGCCGCACCGGATGCGCGAATCCATAGGGCGGCAGGTGCACGGCGGGCCAGGACTCGTATTTGAAACTCACCGGCCGGTCCGGCGGCGGCATCTTGCGATCCGCCACATTGGTCATCTCCATGCGGCCCTTCCAGCCATCCTGGAAAGGCACGGTGAAGGTCTCGTACCAGTGCAGGCTCGCGATCTTCCAGCGGCCGTTTTCCTTGCGGTACTCGTTCTCGTAGGGACCGATCTGCCAGCGCCCGTACTGGTTGTACTGGCCCAGCAGCACGATCGCGCGCCAGCGCGCCTTGGCCGTCCGGCCATCCGGCGACAGCGTGACCACCGGCTGCAATTGGGTGTGTTCACGCAACTGCTGCGGCAACAGTCCGCGCTGGCCGTAACCGATGCCGTACAGCAGCGCGCGGATCGAGGCCTTGCCCACGTAGATGCCCGACTGCCCGTACTCGACGGTGGCGTCCTCGGTGAGCAGGTCGACTACGTTGTCCCAGTCGGAGTGGTCGATGTAGTAGCCGTAGGCGCGCTGCAGTCGCTCGATGTCCTTCAGATCCAGCGCGCGCTCGGCGCGGACCAGCAGGCGTTCGGCATCGGAGGCCGGTTGCGCCGACAAGACCGCCGTTGCCATGCAACACGCCAAAGCGAACGCGCAGGCACGGACCAGGACATTTCGTGACTTCATGATTTTCCCCGTCTGTGGGCCAGGTGTTTTTCGTTGAGCGCAGAACCAGCCCCGAACGCAAGGGTACTGACGTATGAGGCGCTGCGCTACACTCGCGCCACCATGAACACGCTTCGCCTTGTCCTGCTCGGGGCGGTCGGTTCCGCCATCCTCCACTGTCCCGCCCTTCCGGCCGCCCAGCCGGCTGCCGACGAAGTGGCTGCCGCCATTGCGCGGCATGGAATCCAGCAAGGCGCCGAACCGGCCAGAAACCATCCGGCATGGCGCGCGCCACGCAAGATCGTGCTGCTGCAGTTCGGCCTTCGCTGGAGCCGGCCCGATGAATTCCGGCGCGCCGCCGGCGCCACGCCGCTGGTCATCGCGAACAGTCCCGCTGAAGCGATGACGGCAGTCGTCGATGCAGACGTGATAATCGGCTACAACCCCGAGATCTGCGATCCCCGCATCATCAATGCCGCACGGCAACTGCGCTGGTTGGCGTCGCTGTCTGCAGGTGTCGAGAACTGCATGGAACTGCCGGCCGTCAAGGCGCGCACGCTGATGATGACCAACATGCGCGGCATCGATTCACCGGTGATCGCCGAGCATGCGATCGCGCTGATGCTGGCGCTCGCGCACGGCCTCGACCGTTTCGCCATCGACACCTCACGCGCCGTGTGGAGCCGCGAGAGCGCGGCGCGCGTGCCGATGCAGTCGCTGGAAGGCAAGACGCTGCTGGTATCCGGCCTGGGTGGCATCGGCACCGAGGTTGCGCGGCGCGCGCACGGCCTTGGCATGCGCGTCGTCGCCACGCGGGTCGGCGGCAGTGGCAAGCCGGCTTTCGTCGAGCATGTGGGACAACCGGACGAATTGCTGGCATTGGCGCGCACCGCAGACGTGATCGTGAGCGCCGTGCCGCTGACCCGGGAAACCACCAACCTGTACGACGCGAAGTTCTTCGCGGTGCTCAAGCCCTCCGCGTTCTTCATCAACATCGCGCGCGGCGGCAGCGTGGTCACCGATGCACTGATGGCCGCACTGAATGAGGGTCGGCTCGCGGGCGCCGGACTCGATGTGGTCGAGCCCGAGCCACTGCCGCCGGATCATCCGCTGTGGAAATCCCCGCGAATCCTGTTCACGCCGCATATCTCGGCGCGCTCCGACCTCCCGGGGGAAGCTCGATGGACCATTGCCGTCGACAACCTTCGCCGCTATGTTGCGGGCGAGCAACTGCTGAACGTGGTGGATCTGGAGCGCGGCTTCTGAGGCATCCCGCGGCGCTATAATGCCGCGGTGGCACTGCGGTGCCGGCAACCTGGCCGGTGCAACCCCGCGGTGACGCGTCGAGGAATCGTGCAGGAAAATCAGCGTCTCGCGCCGACCATCGTCGGCGCCCTGGGTATCGTCTACGGCGATATCGGCACCAGTCCACTCTACGCATTCAAGGAATCACTCGCGGCCGCAGGCGGTCGCGCCGGATCCGCGCCTGAAATCCTCGGCGTGCTGTCTCTCATCTTCTGGAGCCTGCTGGTCCTGGTCTCCCTGAAGTACGTGGTGCTGCTGCTGCGCGCCGACAATGCCGGCGAGGGCGGCATCCTGTCGCTGGTCGCGCTGATCCAGCAGAAGACCGGGCAGGCGGGCAAGTGGTCTCGGCGTGCGGTGGCCATCGGCGTGATGGGCACGGCGCTGTTCTTCTGCGATGCGCTGATCACGCCGGCCATCTCGGTGCTGAGCGCGGCCGAGGGCCTGGAACTGCTCGGGCCGAAACTTCACCAGTTCGTGATGCCGGTGACCATCGGCATCATCATCGGACTGTTCGCCATCCAGCGTCGTGGCACCGACAAGGTGGGGCTGATGTTCGGGCCCATCATGCTGGTGTGGTTCCTCACCATCGGCCTGCTGGGTGTGCGCTACATCGTCATCGCGCCGCAGGTGTTGATGGCCGCGAATCCGCTCTACGGCCTGGCGCTCATCACCACGCATCCGCTGCTGGCGCTGACCATCCTGGGTTCGGTGTTCCTGGCGGTGACCGGCGGCGAAGCGCTGTACGCCGACATGGGTCATTTCGGCAGGCGCCCGGTGCGGATCGCCTGGTTCGCCGTGGTCTGGCCGGGCCTGCTGCTGAACTACTTCGGCCAGGGCGCACTGCTGCTCACCTCCACACAGCCCGTGGAGCACCCCTTCTATGCCCTGATGCCGGCAGGCGCCTTGCCGCTGCTCATCGTGCTGGCGACCGCCGCCACCATCATCGCCTCGCAGGCAACCATCTCGGGCGCCTTCTCGGTGGCGCGCCAGGCAGTGCAGCTCGACCTGCTGCCGCGCCTGATGATCCTGCAGACATCCGCCCAGGCACGCGGCCAGATCTACGTGCCCGCGGTCAATTTCTTCATGCTGGTTTCCGTGCTGCTGTTCGTGGTGGCCTTCGGCTCTTCCTCGGCACTGGCGGCAGCGTATGGCGCCTCGGTGGTGGGCACCATGCTGCTGACAACCGTGCTTGGCGCAGCGGTCGCCGCGGTGCACTGGCAATGGGGGCCGGTGCGGATTGCGCTGGTGTTCGGGGCATTCCTGCTGGTCGACCTGGCGTTTGTTGCCGGCAATGCCATGAAGATCCCGCACGGCGGCTGGGTGCCGCTGACCATCGCCGCCGCGATGTATTTCATCTTCATCACCTGGCGCGACGGCCGTACCACGCTGCGCGCGGAACTCGCGCGGCGCGCGGTGAAGCTGGAGGAACTGCCGAAGCTGCTGGAGGGCGCCGCGCGCGTGCCCGGCACCGCGGTGTTCCTGGTGAGCAACGCGGGCTATGTTCCCACGGCGCTGCTGCGCAACCTGGAACACAACCACGTCTGCCACGAGCAGGTCGTGATGCTGAACCTGGAGATCACGCGCACGCCGCGCTACGTTGGGCCGCGCGCCTGGGTTGAAACACTGCAGCCGAACGTCTACGCGGTGCGCGCGCGCTTCGGCTTCATGGAAACCCCCGATGTGATGGAAGCGCTGCGCAGCGCGCGCCAGCGGGGCCTCAAGGACATCGACCGCGACGTGTCCTTCTTCCTGGGATGGCATCTGGTGCGGGCACGGCATCGGCCCGGCCTGCTCACGGATCTCAGGTTCCGGCTGTTCGCGTACATGCAGCGGCGCAGCGCGCAGGCCGCGGAGTTCTTCCGCATGCCCACGCATGGCGTGATGGTGCTGGCCACGGACATCGAGCTGTAGGAAGTGATTGATCCCGGCCAGGACTGGAGGCAGAGCTTCCCGGCGCTGGCCCACAGCAGCGATGACAGCGTGCGCCAGATGCTCGCCAGCGCCCAGCGCATCACGCTGCCGGTGGATTCATGGGTGTTCCGCGCGGGCGCGCCCTGCGGTCGCTACCTGCTCGCAACGGCCGGATCCATCCGCGTGCAGCTCACCGGCGCCACCGGCCGCGAAGTCACGCTGTATCGGGTGATCAGCGGGAATTCCTGCATCCTGACAACCGCCTGCCTGCTGAGCGGCGAGGACTACCCCGCCGAAGCCTGGACGGAGACGCCTGTAACGGCCCTTGCCATTGATCGCGGCGCGTTCCAGGCGGCCGTGGAGCGGTCACCTGATTTCTGCCGATTCGTTTTCCAGAGTTTCTCGCAGCGTCTTGCCGACGTGATCCGGCGCATGGACGAAGTGATGTTCGCGCCCGTCGATGCGCGCCTGGCCGCATGCCTGCTGGCAGCATTGCGCCGCGGGGCGCTGGCCTCGATGACTCACCAGGATCTGGCCGTGGAACTGGGAACGGCGCGGGAAGTGGTCTCGCGGCACCTGAAGCGCTTCGAGGCGCAGGGCTGGCTGCATCTCGGTCGCGGCCAGATCGAAGTGCTGGCGCCTGTGGAGCTCGAGCGGCTTTCCAGCGCCCGGTGACTCAGTCACTGACGGGCTGGACACCGGGACGCACACTGCTTCCATCCGGGGACTTCCCCCACCAAGGAGAAAGCAGTCATGAGCATCGTCAATGAAGGCACCGTTGATCGGGTCATTCGCGTCGTCGTCGGCATCGCGGTGCTGAGCATGGTGTTCGTGGGCCCGAAAAGCCCGTGGGCCTGGCTGGGCGCGGTGCCACTGCTTACCGGCCTGATCGGCTATTGCCCGCTGTATGCGGTGCTCGGCATCCGCACCTGTCCGCTGCGGCAATAGTCGACCGTCGGGAAGAGACCCTAGCCGCGACGCTTCAGCGTGAAGTCGATCGGAATGCGGACCAGCACGGTCCGCGGCTGGCCATTGACGGTGTAGGGCTTGAACAGCGCTGCTCGTATGGCACTGCACGCCGCTTCGTCGAAGGGGGCGAAGCCGCTGGATCGCTCGACGATCACCTCGATCACGTGCCCGTCCTCCGCCACCAGCACACGCAGCCCCACTGACCCCTCGCGGCGCGCCGCCAACGCTGCCGGCGGGTAACGCAGCACGGGAGCGCGCAGGTATCGCGCCTCGGAGATCTGCACCGGGGCGCTGGTTTCGACTGCGATGGGTTGCGGCGCGATCTGGGGCGTGGCCGTCTCGTATGAAGCGGTGATGGCGGTCGGGGGCGCCGCTTCGCTGTCATCCCATGCGACCTCGGGCGGCGGCAGCAGGACATCGGTCGGCATCTCGAACCGCGGGGTCGGCGTCGATGGAACCCTCGGCGTCGCCGCGCGCTCTGGCGTCAGCAGGCTGATGGATACCATTGCCGGCGGGGCCTCGGCTCGAAGCACCCTTTGGTGGAGGGCCAGCGCCAGCAGCCCTGCGTGCAGCACCCCTATGGCCACCAGGGCGGTGCCGCGTGAGGCCCGGAAAGCCGGGCCCCGATGAATCGCCAACCTGCCGTACATGGGCAGGATGATAGATAACTGCCTCTCTAGATGCAATTGCGAATGCGAATGACTCGTATTAGGATGGCTCGAAAGGGACAATCCAGTCGAGTTGAGGCGCTCCATGACGAATCTTCCGCAACGCAGCATCGCGCATACGGTGGCACTCCTTATATCTGCCGCGGCGTCCACTGCCCTGGCACAGGAGCCTCGTCCCGACGGGCCGCCGGCGGAGCAGTCCATGTCCGCCATCCAGGTGGCCGGCGAAGTGGAGGACGCAGGCAAGGACAACCTGCGCACCACCACCTCCTCCATCGGCAAGGGCGTCCAGGAGCTGCGGGACATACCCCAGTCCATCACGGTGGTCACCGAGAAACTGCTCGACGACCGCAACCTCACCACGCTGAAGGAATCGCTGAAGCAGACCGGCGGTGTCGCGTTCCTGGCCGCCGAGGGCGGTGAGGAAGACATCCGCCTGCGGGGCTTCTCGCTGCAGGCTTCGGGTGACATCTTCATCGACGGCATGCGCGATCCGGCCTTCTACGATCGCGACAGCTTCAACTGGGATCGCCTGGAAGTGCTGCGAGGCTCGGCCTCGATGCTGTTCGGCCGCGGCTCGACCGGCGGCGCGGTGAACCAGGTGACCAAGCAGCCCAGCCTGCGCAACTTCCGCGAATTCGCGCTCACCGGCGGCAGCGGCAAGAACATCCGAGTGCTCTCGGACCTGAACTTCGCGCTGACGGACAGCATCGCGCTGCGCCTGAACGGCATGTTCAATCACTCCGACGGCTACGGCTATGGCGTGGACAAGTACGGCGTGGCGCCCGCGCTGCGGTTCGGCATCGGCAGCGACAACGACGTCACGGTCAGCCTCTTCCATCTGCACAACGACAACGGCATCCACTACGGCCTGCCCTGGCTCACCCCTGGCGCGGGCAACGGCGGCAACTACCTGTGGGATACCCCGCCGGAGAACTACTACGGCATGGCGAGCGACCAGCTCGAAGGCGAAACCACCCAGGGCAACGTGGTGTACCTGCGGCAGCTGGGCGATGGCGCAACGCTGCGCACCGCGGTGCGGGTGGCGCGCTATGAGCGCGACCAGCGGGCAAGCGCCATCCGCTTCGCGGCCGCCGCACTGCAGCCCGATGGCCAGGCGGTCACCACCGACACCTTCAGCAACGCCACGGCGCTGACGCGCGGCACCCAGTTGAAGATCATGAACATGAATACCCAGTACGTGCAGAGCGACTACAGCGGCACGCACCAGTGGCTCGGTCGCGCGCACAACATCCTGGCGGGCATCGACGGCGCCAACGAACTGTTCGAGAATTTCGGCGCCACGTTGCCAGCGGGCGTGGTGCTCACCAAGGCGCGCACGAGTGTCGGCACACCGGACGACGGCGCGCGTGTCGACGAATCCCAACGGCTGCTGGCGGCCAACCGCAACTTCCACGCCCAGGCGCTGGGCGTGTATGCCCAGGATCTGATGCAGCTCAATTCCCGCTGGAAACTGCTGGGAGGCCTGCGCTGGGACCGCTTCGACGGCAGCTACCGCAACATCTCCGTCGCCGCGCCGCCAACCAATGTATGCGCCGTGACCCCGGCCACGCGCCTGTCGCGCTCCGACTCGCTGCTCAGCAAGCGCGTGGGCCTGCTGTACCAGCCGAACCACGTCGCCTCGTGGCACCTGTCCTATGGCACGTCGTTCAACACTTCGGGCGACACCTACCAGTACGATGCCGGCACCGCCGACGTCGCGCCCGAATCGAGCCGGAACTTCGAATTCGGCGCCAAGCTCGACAGCTACGATGGCCACTTCGCCTCGCGCTTCTCGGTGTTCCACAGCACCAAGTACAACGAGCGCAATCGCGACGCGGACACCGTGAACGCCTGCAACTATGTGCTGTCTGGCAAGCGGCACGTGGCCGGCGCCGACATCGACTTCGCCGGGCGGATCGGCGAGCGGCTGGAGATCTACGCTTCCTATGCCTTCATCCCCGAAGCCGAAGTGGATGAATCATCCGGCGCGCCCGGCACCGAAGTCGTGGGTTCGCGGCCCGGGCTCACGCCGCGCCACAGCGGCACGATCTGGGCCACCTGGCAACTGGCGCAGCACTGGCGAATCGGCGGTGGCATCAACGCGCGCAGCAGCGACGTGCCGGCAGGCCTCGCCGCCGGTTCCCCCATCCGCGCGCCCCGCTACATCACCACCGATGCGATGGTGGAATACGAGGCCGGACAGTTGGCACTGAAGTTCAACCTGACCAACCTCGCGAACAAACACTACGCCGAGACGCTGTACCGCGGCCACTACGTGCCGGGTCGTCCGCGCACCTTCGAAGTGACGGCGTCATACGAATTCCAGTGAGGCCTGCAATGAACCGTCGCTCGCTGCTGCTGGCGCTTGCCGGTGCCCTGCCGGGACTGACGCTGGCCGAGGCGATGCATCCGGCTGCGGCTCCCGGTGGCATGCTGCGTATCGCCGCCACCTGGCGCGGTCCGCGCGAGGCAGACCCGTACTTCATCGGCATGCTGGGCTTCGATTCCGCTGCCCGCACGCTGCGGGTGCTCTGGCGGCAGCAGTTGCCCGGTCGGGCCCATGGCCTCACGCGTCTGGCGGATGGCTCGCTGGCAGTGGTCGCGGTGCGCCCCGGGCGCTGGCTCCACTGCTACTCGGCGGAAGGAATACCGCTGCGTCGCGTGGAACTCGCGGACTCCGCGCCACGACATTTCACCGGACATGCGGTCGCGTCTCTCGACGGTCGGCTGCTGCTGACCGGCGAAACCGAAGCGGGCGAGGATCGCGGCTTCATCGGCGTGCGCGACGCCTCGACGCTCGAGGAAGTCGCGGCGTGGCCCAGCGGTGGCATCGAGCCGCATGACCTGCGGCTGGATGCCACCGGCGCACTGCTTGTCGCCAACGGCGGTATCCGCCGGGCTGCGGGCGATCGCAAGCGCGACCTTGACCGCATGGAGTCCTCCATCGCGCGCCTGGATACGGCAACAGGCAGACTTCTGGGCCAGTGGCGCCTTCGCGATCCACGCCTTTCACTGCGACACCTGGCCTGGAGCCAGGGACTTGATGGCCGCCCGCTGCTCGGCATCGGCCTGCAGGCTGAACACGATGATCCGGCACGCCGCAGCCAGGCGCCGGTCATGGCACTCTGGGATGGCGCTACGCTGTCGGTTCCCTCTTACGCCGCGGACGCCGACGGCTACGCCGGCGACATCTGTCCCGCGCCGCTGGGCGGCTTCCTGATTTCCAGCAATCGCACCAACAGCGCGTTGTGGTGGCGCCCGGACCAGCCAGGCCGGCTGTCGCTCGTCGCGCGGCTCACCGAGGCCTACGCGCTTGGCGGTCACTCGGTCAACGGTTCTGCTGATGGCGCGTTCATTTCCTCTGCGCGGGGCGTTGCCCTGTGGCACCCGGCGCGTCCGCATGTGCTTCTGCCCTGGCCTGCACCGATGGTGATGGAAAACCACTGGCTGCCGATGGGTTGAAGGACCCGCTGCGCATCTCGTGGTGCATGTATCCCCGGCGGGTTAATCTGCGCACGGCAGGCGCTCAGTCGCAGCTTAAGAAACATAAGGAATTCCATGGCCGCCGTTTCCGGTTCACTTTTCCGACGCATCCTTTTCTGGATGCACCTCGCCTGCGGGGTGGTCGCCGGCGTCTTCATCCTGTTGATGTCGGTCACCGGCGTACTGCTGACATATGAACACCAGATGGTTGCCAGCGCCGAGGGCCGCAATCACGTCGCGATCACCGCCGGCAGCCCGCGCCTGACCATCGACGAACTGGCCGCAGCCGCGCGCACCGCCGCTGGCAATGCCCAGCGCGTCTCGCTGGTCATCAGCGCCGAGCCCACCGCGCCGGTGGCTGTTTCCACGGGACGCGAGACAGCCGCCCTGCTCAACCCGGTTACCGGGGCGACCCTCACCGACGCATCGGCCGGAACACGCGGCTTCATGCGCACGATGGAAAACTGGCATCGCTGGATGGGCGGCGACCCCCGCAGCCTGCGCGCGGGCCTGCTCGACTACGCGAACCTGCTGTTCCTTTTCATCACGGCCAGCGGCCTGTATCTGTGGTTGCCGGCGGTGTGGCGCTGGCGCACCGTGCGCGGGGTGCTGCTGTTCCAGCGCCGCTACATCAACGCCAAGGTCCGCGATTTCAACTGGCATCATGTATTCGGCGCCTGGATGCTGGTGCCGCTGTTCATCATCGCGCTGTCCGGCGTGGTGATGTCATTCCCCTGGGCCAACAACGCGGTGTATGCGGCATTCGGCGAACAGCCACCGCAGCGAGGCGGTCCGCCAGGCGGTGCGGCTGGCCCAGGTGGCCCCGGTGGCGGCCCTGGCAACGCGGCCAGCGCGAATCCGGTTTCACCCGATCAACCGCGCGCGAGCCTGCAACAGCTGTTCGACAATGCAGTCGCGCAGGTTCCCGACTGGCAGCGGGCCACACTGCAACTCTCTACGCGCGGTCCGCGCGCGGAAGTGGCACTGGAACTGAAGTCGACGGAACGACGTCCTCCCCGCCGCACGGTGGTGCTGGACGCGGCCAGTGGCAATGTGCTCGAGGTGCAGGGCGCCAACGCGCCGGCGCCGGTTTCAGCGGGCCAGAAGGCCCGCACCTGGTTCCGCTTCGCACATACCGGCGAGCAGTACGGCATCGTGGGACAGACCATCGCGGGACTGGCGTCGCTGGCCGCGTGCTTCCTGGTCTATACGGGACTCGCACTGGCCTGGAGGCGCCTCATCCAGCCGGCCTTGAAGCGCCGTGGATCCAACGCAGCGTAAGGCCGCGCTTTCTAACTCAAAGTGCGGGCAGCCGGACCGCCCCCCGACGGCCGACTGCCCGCGACGCGGATCCGGAACCGGATCCACCTTCACGCCTCAGCGGCGTGCGACGGTGACAGTGCCCGGCATGGCGCTGTAGCGCGTGTCCTGCAGGTACACTGCGGTCACCGCATCGATCTGGACGTCGGCAACGGCGCGCGACACGGCCGCCCCCTTGCACGTCATGTACGAGTCGCTGAATCCCGACAGCGGCGCAGAGCGATCACTGCAGGCCCGCGATGCGGCCACCTTGAGGGCGCCGTACAGCTTCACCGCGCCGACTGGCGTGGCCGCTTCCGTGCGGCTGTATTTCACGGTTTCAGTGCTGGTGACGACGATGTCCTTGGCCATCGCCGTTGCACCCAGACCGAGCGTTGCACACGCCATCAGCACCACTTTCATCATTCCCGTTTCGATTTTCATGTCATACCTTCCTGTCAGCTCCATGGGGGTTGTACACATCCGTCGCGAGGGCCTTACGGACGTGGACTGGACACTGACGCGTTTCCCGTGATGTGGCATTGGGATTGCATGAATGTTCATGAAATCTCGTGCAGGAGCATCGCAACCCCGCGTGGAACACATCGTCTACATCTTCGAAGGATTCCGCCTCGATGCGGGGCGACGCCAACTGTCGTCGAGCGGCGGTGTCGTCGTGCCGCTGAATTCACGCGCAATGGAGACGCTTGTCATCCTTCTGTCGCATGCCGGCGACCTGGTGACGAAGAAGCAGCTTCTCGAAGGCGTGTGGCCTTCGGCAGTAGTCGAGGACAACAACATCAACCAGTGCATCCTTGCCATCCGCAAGGCGCTGGGCGAGAGCGCCGGCAGCAACCGGTTCGTGATGACGGTTCCCGGCCGTGGTTACCGTTTCGTTGCACCGGTGATCGCGCAGAGCCGTGAATCCCCAGAACCTGCGGATGCGGAACCCGCAGCGGAATCCCATGTTCCCGGTGGTGCGCCGAACTGGAAGCGGCTCACGCTGGCGGCCGCAGGTACCGCCGCCGTCGTGGCTGTGATTCTCTTCGCGGCAACCCGGAACGACGTGGGATTGCAGGTGCTCGCGGAACCTCGCGAGCTGGTTGTCCACTTGCGAAGCAATCAAGATGTCGCGACAACCCAGGCCGCGCTGCTCGCGTGCCTGCGGGAGCGACCGGATCTGCACCTGCAGGTCGGAAGTGCACGTCGTGGGTTACGAATCCGGTGCGCCGCTCTGGACGGGTCGATACATCGCCGGCGCCCAGGACCTGCTGCCGGGCAACGACACCCAGGTCATCGAGAGCGATGCCTGCCAGAGGCTGACCACGCGCTGATCGCGCGTCGCGCCGCCGCCTGCGTCACGGTCTTTTCGAATACGCCTGCACCCTCCGGGGGTGCCGCGCGCGTATCAACCCCATGTGAATGCCAGACGGCATGCCGAGCGGAACACCGCACGGCCACAGATTTCCATCACCAAGGAGCCCGCCATGCATCGCCTGATCATTCCCGGACGCACCAGCCTTTTCACCGCCGCAGGCCTTACGCTGCTCGCCGCGCTCTCGCTGGTCAACTCAACGCCTGCCCATGCCGCGCGGATTCCGCTGCAGCGCGTGCATGTCGCAGATCTTGACCTGGCAACTCCCGGTGGCCAGCGCGCGCTGGAACAGCGCATCGACAGGGCCATCTACGCCGTATGCGTGCAGCCGAACCGCGACCTGCCGCGCACGCGCCGGGTGGTGGATGGCGTCGACGCCTGCCGCAGCGCCGCCCTGGCCAGCGCGCGACGCCAACTGGCAAACCTCGGCATCCGCCCCGATGTGCGGGCCGTGCACAGGAACTGAACACGCTGACAGACCCCGTGTTGTTGGGGTGGCCTTGAGCAAGCCACCAAAGCAAAAGCCCCGGTCACTCGCGTGACCGGGGCTTCCTTGCGGGCCAGAGGCCGCGTTTTCTCTAGAACTTCGCCTTGAACGTCACGCCATATTCACGCGGGCGGTCGACAGTCGAGAAGTCGAACTGCCAGATGCCGTGCATGAAGCCGGAGTTGTAGTTGTAGGTGTCGGTGATGTTGTTGATCCACGCGCTGACCTCGTACTTCCCGCTGTCGGGAGCCCAGGTCAGGTTCGCATTGTGGATCCAGTTGTCACCCGCCTCGGCTTCGTTCTGCAGGCCCTGGAAGTTCTGCCGCAGCTCCAGCGTGGAGGCGCGCCAGTAGGAACCCCAGTAGGTGGACACCACGCGGGCCGTCAGGTCGCCGCCGAACACACTGCTCCACTTGTAGGTGGCGCCGAAGTTCAGCGTCTTGCTGGGTGCACGCGCGAAGTCCGAATCAACCGGCAGAGCGGTGCTCTGCGAGCTGATGTACTTGGTCTTCAGGAAGCCCAGGTTGGCATTCAACGCCAGGGCATCGGTGGCCAGCCAGGTGGTTTCCAGTTCCACGCCCTGGGCACGGCCGTCTGCCGCGTTCTGCAGCACCAGTTCGGTCACTTCCTGTCCGTTGCCGCGGTCCCTGACCGTGGATAGGTACTGGATGCCGTTCCAGTCGGTACGGAAAGCCGTGGCATTGACGCGCAGTGAGCGGTCCAGCAGGTCCGCACGCAGGCCGACCTCGTAGTTCTGGATTTCCTCCGGCGAGTAGTCCAGCGTCACCTCACCCTGCGAGTCCACATACCGCGACACGCCACCCGAGTTGAAGCCCTCGCTGTAGCCGCCGTAGACCATCACCTGATCGTTGATGTGGAAGCTGGTCGAGAAGCGGAACGTGTCCGCGCTGAAGCTGGTCGGGTTGCGCACGTTGAAGGTGCCCGACACCGCGTCGCGCCGGCTCTTGAACAGCGTGTTCAGCTCCGCCGGGCGAGCCTCGGTCGCCCCGGATGAGATGCTCGTGGCCAGGTTCGAGATGCCCAGCGACACATTGTCTTGCTTGTGATGGCGGTAGCCCGCCGTGACGCTCCAGGCATCGGTGACGTTCCAGGTGCCCTCACCGAAGAACGCCGTGCCATCCTGCGTCGCGCCATTCAGGCGGTCGGAGGTGTTGCCCACGCCCTTGAACACGCCGATCCAGCCCTCGCCACCGGCCCAGTCGCAGGGGAAGGGCCAGCCGGCCACCGTGTTGTTGTTGGTGATGGGCTGTCCCAGCCAGTTCGTCTGACCGATGAAGCTGCGACCCACCTGGGCCGGTGTGCGCTGGCATGCTGCGCTGTTCAGCACGGTCTGGTAGTTCAGGGTCTGGATCGTGCCGCTGTTGTTCACGGCGCCGCCCGCTCCGAGCCAGTCCATCATCGACCATTCAACGCCGCGGTTGCGGAAGTTCTGCTTCCACTTGTAACCGCCCAGCACGTAGCTGACCTTCTTCTCGAACAGGTCGCCCGTGATCTGCAGCTCGTGGCTCTTCAGGTTCAGCAGCGAAGTGTCGTAGTTGACGAAGAAGTTGTACTGCGAGCCGCCCCAGTCGTTGTAGATCGAGGCATCGACCTTGCTGTCGCCGAACATGTACTTCACATGCACGTTGTCGGTGACATCCCAGTCCGCATGAATCGTGTTCTGCGACAGGTACTGCTCGTTGGGCTGCGTGGATGAGCTGCGGCTCTCGTAGCGGCCCAGCTGGCCACCGTCAAAGCCCGCCACGGCGTAGTTCGGGTTGAACCTGCCGCCGCTGGCAATGTCATGCGCCTCGGCAATACCCACCTGGTAGCCATGGAAGTGCGCCACGTTGAAGTCGATGCGCGCCTGCACGCGGGCCTGGCGACCCACCTGGTCGTCTTCCTGGTGGATGAAGCGGAATTCCAGCTTGTCGGTGGGCGTGAACAGGATGTCAGCGCGGCGCACCTGGCTCTTCATCCAGCC
The DNA here is from genome assembly GCA_016720075.1 of Pseudomonadota bacterium. Lineage (GTDB taxonomy): Bacteria > Pseudomonadota > Gammaproteobacteria > Steroidobacterales > Steroidobacteraceae > ZC4RG30. The sequence goes on along the minus strand of JADJXW010000006.1, from coordinate 15,356 downwards.
ATCGTTGACGCCCGTGGTCAGGCTGCGCACCCAGCCGTCCTGCTCGTTGTCCGCGATCGTGAACTTGGTGGACAGATACGGACCCAGCGGGATATCAGCCGACACCATCACGTCACGCCGGTCGAGGTTGCCGATTCCGAGGCTGGCGTTGACGCCGAATTCCTTCGAGGGCTTCTTCGAATGGATGTGGATCGAACCGCCGGTCGAATCGCGCCCGTACAGGGTGCCCTGCGGGCCACGCAGCACTTCGATGCGGTCCAGTTCCGCGAAGTCGCGGGTCAGCAGGCCGTTGTTCGACACCTGCCAGATGCCGTCGAGGTAGACGCCGACGTTCGGGATGCCGCGCATGTAGAAGCTGCCGCCCGTGGTGCCGCCGTTGTCACCGGCGATCAGGATGTTCGGCACGTTGCCGGTCAGGTCCTGCAACTCGGTGATGTTCAACTTCTCGAGGCCCTCGGCCGAGAAGGCGGAGATGGCGAGCGGAATGTCCTGCACGTCGGTCGCAACGCGCGTTGCCGTGACGGTGATCTCCTCGAGCGCCGGGCCATCCGCGGCTCGGGCGCCCTGCGAAATCATCGTGGATTGCGCGGCAATGGCGGCCATGACCGCCAGCCTCACTGTGGTGCTTCTCATTGGTGTCCCCTGAAATATTTTGTTTATGCGCACGCCAGCAGCGGTTGACTAAACAACCCACCGCCTTCGCAAGCCGAATATGGCAGAGGGGGACAACAATTGGGACCGATATCACTGCCAATGGCAGCATATGGTTATCAGCCTGGAAACCGGCCAGGCCAGGATCCGGAAAAGCAAAAGCCCCGATCACTTTCGTGACCGGGGCTTTTCTTCAATAGGAGCCTGACAGTGACCTACTCTCACATGGCAACAAGCCACACTACCATCGGCGCAGAGCGTTTTCACTTCCGAGTTCGGAATGGGATCGGGTGGTTCCCGCTCGCTTTTGCCGTCAGGCAAAAAGGGAATCCAAATGTCTTGTTTTGACGCCTGTCGCGTTCGCGCTGTGATGCATTAATTGCTTGCACCACCCCAAACAGCAAAACTGCTTGAGGTTATATGGTCAAGCCTCACGGGCAATTAGTACTCGTTAGCTGAGTGCATTACTGCACTTACACACCGAGCCTATCAACCAAGTAGTCTTCTTGGGCCCTTCAGGAGGATCAAGTCCTCAGGGAGATCTGGTCTTGGGGGGGGCTTCCCGCTTAGATGCTTTCAGCGGTTATCCCGTCCGCACATAGCTACCCGGCAGTGCCACTGGCGTGACAACCGGAACACCAGAGGTGCGTCCATCCCGGTCCTCTCGTACTAAGGACAGCTCACCCTCAAATCTCCAACGGCTACGGAAGATAGGGACCAAACTGTCTCACGACGTTTTGAACCCAGCTCGCGTACCACTTTAATCGGCGAACAGCCGAACCCTTGGGACCTGCTACAGCCCCAGGATGTGATGAGCCGACATCGAGGTGCCAAACTCCTCCGTCGATGTGGACTCTTGGGAGGAATAAGCCTGTTATCCCCGGAGTACCTTTTATCCGTTGAGCGATGGCCCTTCCATACAGAACCACCGGATCACTATGACCTGCTTTCGCACCTGCTCGACATGTACGTCTCGCAGTCAAGCACCCTTATGCCATTGCACTCAGAAGCGTGATGACCGACCACGCTGAGGGTACCTTTGCACTCCTCCGTTACTCTTTGGGAGGAGACCGCCCCAGTCAAACTACCCACCATACATTGTTCCCAACCCGGATAACGGGTCTAGGTTAGAACTTCGAAATTATCAGGGTGGTATTTCAAGGTTGCCTCCACAAGAGCTAGCGCCCCTGCTTCAAAGGCTCCCACCTATCCTACACAAACAAGTTCAAAGTTCAGTGTAAAGCTGTAGTAAAGGTTCACGGGGTCTTTCCGTCTTTCCGCAGCTACGCCGCATCTTCACAGCGATTTCAACTTCACTGAGTCTCGGGTCGAGACAGTGTGGCCAGCGTTACGCCATTCGTGCAGGTCGGAACTTACCCGACAAGGAATTTCGCTACCTTAGGACCGTTATAGTTACGGCCGCCGTTTACCGGGGCTTCGATCAAGAGCTTCGCCTTGCGGCTGACCCCATCAATTAACCTTCCGGCACCGGGCAGGCGTCAGACCCTATACATCCACTTTCGTGTTAGCAGAGTCCTGTGTTTTTGGTAAACAGTCGCAGCCCTCGATTACCTGCGACCTTTCTGGGCTTCCAGGAGCAAGTCCTGTGACCATCAAAGGCATACCTTCTCCCGAAGTTACGGTATCAATTTGCAGAGTTCCTTAACCAGAGTTCTCTCAAGCGCCTAAGCAGATCATCTGCTCACCCACCAGTGTCGGTTTACGGTACGGACAACTATTACCTGAAGCTTAGAGGCTTTTCCTGGAAGCGGGGCATCAAACACTTCGTCTTCCCTTGCGGGTCGACTCGCACTCACTTCTCGGCGTTGAATGACCTTCCGGATTTGCCAGGAAGATCCGCCTACGAGCTTGGACGGCACTGCTGCCGCTGCTTTAGCCTTCTCCGTCACCCCATCGCAGTAACAGTCGGTTCAGGAATATTAACCTGATGTCCATCGACTACGCCTTTCGGCCTCGCCTTAGGATCCGACTCACCCTGAGCCGATTAACGTAGCTCAGGAAACCTTGGGTTTTCGGCGAACGGGTTTTTCACCCGTTTTAACGTTACTCATGTCAGCATTCGCACTTCTGATACCTCCAGCATGCCTCGCAGCACACCTTCGCAGGCTTACAGAACGCTCCCCTACCGCGTGCATTGCTGCACACCCATAGCTTCGGTACTCGGCTTGAGCCCCGTTAAATCTT